>NZ_CP101505.1:20000-1445000 GCF_024362345.1 Polaribacter dokdonensis
GCAATTTGAAAGGATTTGCAGTTTAGTAGACAAGAAACTTTCTCAAAGCAGTTAAGAATCAGACTAGATTAGCCCTGGTTGAAACGACATCCTTTTTTGTTTTTCGCAAAAAAGATATAGTGTAAAGCAGGTATTAGCTAAAAAAAAATTATGGGACCAATTAAGTATTCTAAGGAATATTTAGATATTTATGAGTTTGTAAAGAAACTTTCCATTTTGGATTTTTCATTACATAATCTACAATAAGCGCTGTCATTTTTTCTTTTTTACTCCATTCTGGTTGTAAAAATAACTGACATTTTTTGCCCACTTTTGCAGCTTGTTCTTCAGCAAAATCAAAATCTGATTTGTTATGAATTATCATTTTTAATTCATCTGCCTCTCTATAGTTTTCTGCTAGAGGTAATTTTGTTTTCTTTGGTGAAAGACAAAACCAATCCCATTTTCCAGAAAAAGAATATGCTCCAGAAGTTTCAATATGGGTTTTAATATTATTTTTTTGAAGTAATTCTGTAATATAATCCATAGACCACATTAAAGGTTCACCACCAGTAATTACAACAGTATTTGTATATTTTTTTACGTTATCTATTATTGATTCTGCCATGGTTGGTGGGTGTAAATCTGCATTCCAACTTTCTTTAACATCACACCAATGACAACCCACATCACAACCACCAACTCTAATAAAATAAGCAGCAGTACCTGTGTGAGAACCTTCACCTTGTATTGTGTAAAATTCTTCCATCAAAGGAAGCATAATACCTTTGTCTACTAAATCTTTTGTCTTTTTATCCATCATCTACTTTCTTGCAGCAACCACTTCAATTTCAATTTTTGCACCTGCAACTAAATTGGCTGCAAATGTAGTTCTTGCAGGTAGATTTTCCTTGAAAAAAGAGCGATAAATTCCATTCATTTGAGAAAAATCTTCAATGTCGGCAAGAATAACTGTGCATTTTACCACATCTTTTAGTTCTAGGTTGTGATGATTTAACACATCTTTAATGTTTTCTAAAGTTTGTTTTGTTTCTGCTTCTATACCTCCTTTAACCAATTGACCTGTAGCATGATTTTTACCAATTTGTCCTGTTAAAAAATATAAATTACCAACTTGGACAGCATCAGAAAAAGGTACATTTTTTCTACTTTCTTCATGAGATTTATAATGTTTAACTGTATTTACCTCTTTATTTGTACAAGATAAAATTGTAATCAAACTGATTAGAAATGTTATGGTTGCTTTTATTTTCATAAGGATTTGATTTTCAGTACAAATATAATCACATTTAACATGATATTTTTTATTTATAAACTGCTAATTATCAAACTAATTTTGTAAATTTGCACTCCTTTTTGCGAGAACAGATTTAGAAAAGGAATTAGATAAAACAATTTTTATAAATAGCTCTTGCTGTTTTTATCGTTAAAAATCTGAAAAACAATAAGATACAAATTATTTTAGACATATGTCTGAAGAAACAAAAATTACTGAAGAGCAAGTAGCTTCTGATGTACAAAACGCAGCAACTCCTGCTGTAGAGGAAAAACAAGATCCAAAACAATTTTTAGCTGACTTTAACTGGCACAAATACGAACAAGGTATTGAGGCTGTTGATGAAGAAAAATTAAAAGAATTCGAAGAAGCTTTAAAAGGTACTATTGGTTTTGTTAATGAAAGTGATGTAATTGAAGGAACTGTAGTAAGAATTACAGATAGAGATGCAATTATAGACATTAACTCTAAATCTGAAGGTGTAATTTCGTTAAACGAATTTCGTTACAACCAAAATTTAGCAGAAGGAGATACAGTAGAAGTATTAGTTGACAAAAGAGAAGATTCTTCTGGTCAGTTAGTATTATCTCACAAAAAAGCGAGAGTAATTAAAGCTTGGGAAAGAGTAAACAATGCTCATGAAACAGGTGAAGTAGTTAATGGTTTTGTTAAGTGTAGAACTAGAGGTGGTATGATTGTAGATGTTTTCGGAATCGAAGCATTTTTACCTGGATCTCAAATTGATGTTAAACCAATTAGAGATTACGATCAGTATGTAGAGAAAACAATGGAATTTAAAGTTGTTAAAATCAACCATGAATTTAAAAATGTTGTTGTATCTCATAAAGCACTTATTGAAGCTGATATTGAATTACAGAAAAAAGAAATCATTGGTCAGTTAGAGAAAGGACAAGTATTAGAAGGTGTTGTTAAAAACATTACTTCTTATGGTGTGTTCGTAGATTTAGGTGGTGTAGATGGTTTAGTACACATTACAGATTTATCTTGGTCTAGAATCAATCATCCAAATGAGGTTGTGGAATTAGATCAGAAATTAAACGTTGTAATTTTAGACTTTGATGATAACAAATCTAGAATTCAATTAGGATTAAAACAATTAACGGCTCATCCTTGGGAAGCTTTAGACGATACTTTAAAAGTTGGTGATAAAGTAACTGGTGAAGTTGTTGTTTTAGCTGATTATGGAGCATTCGTAGAAGTAGAACAAGGAGTAGAAGGATTAATTCACGTTTCTGAAATGTCTTGGTCAACTCACTTACGTTCTGCACAAGATTTCGTAAAAGTTGGAGATAAAGTAGAGGCGCAAGTTCTAACTTTAGATAGAGAAGACCGAAAAATGTCTTTAGGTATTAAACAATTACATCCAGATCCTTGGACAGATATTACCACTAAATTCCCTGTAGGTTCTACACATACAGGTACTGTAAGAAATTACACAAACTTTGGTGTATTTGTTGAATTAGAAGAAGGTATTGATGGTTTAGTATACATTTCTGATTTATCTTGGACTAAGAAAATTAAGCACCCATCAGACTTTGTAACTGTTGGTCAAAAATTAGATGTTCAAGTATTAGAATTGGATGTTGAGAACAGAAAATTAAACTTAGGTCATAAGCAAACTCAAGATAATCCTTGGGATGCTCATGAAGCTACATACGCAATCGGTTCTACTCATGAAGGTACTATAAAAGAGAAAAACGATAAAGGTGCTACAGTAACTTTTGCTGATGGTGTTGAAGGTTTTGCTCCAACTAGATTTTTAGAGAAAGAAGATGGTTCTAAATTAGAAAAAGGAGATACTGTACAATTTATTGTTATGGAATTCTCTAAAGAATATAGAAGAGTAGTTGTATCTCATACTTCTTTATTCAAAGAACAAGAGCGTAAGAATATTAAAGCTGCTGCTAAGAAATCTGCAGATGCAGAAAAGACTACTTTAGGTGATATTGGAGGTCTTGCAGACTTAAAAGCGCAAATGGAAGCTAATGCTAAAAAGAAATAATTTTTAGTAAGCTAAAATTTATAAATACTAAAAACCGTAGCAATTTTGCTACGGTTTTTTTTATTGCAATAAACTTAAAGAAAACTTAGTATTTGTTATATTTGATGATATACCTACATACAATGAAAATCAAACTTATATTTTTTATAACACTTTCTTTTCTTTTAATACAATGTTCACCTAATGATGAGATAGAGCAAAAAATAGATCCTACTGCTTATTGGGGTGATAATCCTTGGCCAGAAATTCGTAAAAAACGTATAAATACTTTATTGCCAAATGCTTTAAAAGAAGCAAATGTAGATGCTTGGTTAGTAATTTGTAGAGAAAATAATAACGACCCTTTAGCAGATCATGTTGGAGGAGAAAATGCAGGAGGTACAGCTGCATTTCTTTTTTATAACGATAAGAGTGATAGTTTTCATTCAATTGTATTTTCACCTTCAGGAGAATCTACTGCTCTAGATGAATTAGATATTCATGAAAATGTTGTACCAGTCGAAAGAGGAAAATCTGCAATAGAGCAAGCTGTATCATTTATTAAAGCTCAAAATTTTAATAAAATAGCGATAAATTCATCTAAATCTAATTCAACTGCAGATGGTTTAACATATACGCAAAGAACTGAATTAGAAAACTTTTTAGGTAATGATAAAGAAAAGCTAGTCTCTTCAACAGAGGTTGTTTATAATTGGTTATCTATAAAATTACCTGAAGAAGTTGAAATATTAACAAAAGCAGCAGAATTAACTGCTCAATTTCAAATAGAGGCTTATCAACAAGTAGTTTCAGGTGTTTCTACAGATGCAGAAATTGCAAAATTTCTGAAGCAAAAAATGGCAGAATATGGAGTTAAGGATGGTTGGGCACCAGCACAAAATCCTAATGTAAATTCAGGTCCAGATAGAGGTCATTCTCATGCAACAGATAAAGTTATTATGCCTGGAGATGTTATTCAAATAGACTTTGGAATTAAATTGTATGACAGATGGGTTTCTGATATACAACGTTTTGCTTATGTTTTAAAAGAAGGTGAAACAGAAGCTCCAAAAGATATTCAGTTTTATTGGGAAAGTGGAAAAGCAGGTAGTAGAGCTGCTTTAGCAGCTATGAAGCCTGGGATAAAAGGAGTAGATGTAGATAGAGCTCAAAGAGTTTTAATGGAGCAGGCTAAAAGTGAATATGTAATGTGGTCTACAGGACATCCAGTAGGATATGTAGCACATGATGTTGGTCCTAATTTAGGAGGTTCTCAAGCATCTCATGTTAGACCTGCCTCGCAAAAAGAACTAAAAGAAGGTATGACCTTTGCTTTTGATGGTTTTCATGCCTGGAAACTCTCTGATGGAACAGAAAAGACAATTTCTGTAGAAGAAATGGCTGTTGTAACTAAAAATGGAGCACGTTATTTAACTAAACCTCAAGAAGAATTAATTTTAATAAAAAGTAAATAAACCTATTGTAAAGTGTTTATTTCAGTATCAATTGCAGAAATCATTCTATCAACATCAGCAATAGATTCATCTACAGTAATTAAATAGTCAGACACTATAATTATTTTATTTTTGATGGCATTTGTTAGCTCTAATTTTACACGAGGCTTTTTTAATTCAGATAAAATATAGTTCTGAATTTCAATATCACTTTTATTTATGTCATTAGATTCTATAAATTTAGATATATCTACTTCAGAATATTTTATTAGAACACTGTAAACTTCTTCGTAAAAAACTTGCTCTTCATTTGTTGAAAACATAAAATCTACTTCATCTGTATTTAGGTAAAAATCTATGATATCTGTAAGTAAATCATAGTTTTCTATTAAGGACACTTTTCCTGATGATATTAATTCTTCATAGGTATTATCAATATTAGGGTATTTATAAGTAGACATTAGTTGGTTAAGTTTAAATGATAAACTGTCTACATTTTCAAATGAATTATTTTTATAATAATCTTTTAAAATTGTTTGAGATAACAATAAAGTTTTCTCAAAACTATTTTTAAGATCTAATAATGTTTCTTTTTGATAAAACATGTCATTTGCAATGTTGTCTAGGTACCAAATTTCTTTTTGTACTTCGTTTCTTTTCTCATTCCAATTACTAAATTGTATGGCTAATAAAATACCTATAACTACCAAAAACACTTCTCCTATAGCATAAAAAATATAATTACTAAGTCTTTTTTCAACAAGAAGTTTTTGTCGTATTTTTTTAAATAAATGAAGCATTAGTTTTAGTTAGTTTTTGTTCAAGATAGTAAATGTAAATAATTAGTTTTTAATTTGTTAGAATATTCTTGAGTTGGTATATATTCATTAGTTAAAATCTCAGAAAAATCTACTTAAATAATTTATATTTGTCTCACTAAAAAAAGAGAATGACACTAATAAAATCAATATCAGGAATAAGAGGAACAATTGGGGGTAAAACTGCAGATAATTTAACGCCTATAGACGCAGTAAAATTTGCATCAGCTTATGGAGCTTTCATTAAAAAAAGAAATCCAAACAAACAAAAATTAACAGTTGTTGTGGGTAGAGATGCTCGTATTTCTGGTAAAATGATTTCTAGTTTAGTGGCTAACACTTTAGTTGGTTTGGGTATAAATGTCGTAGATTTAGGATTATCTACAACACCAACTGTAGAAGTTGCTGTGCCTTTAGAAAATGCAGATGGAGGTATTATTTTAACAGCATCTCACAATCCTAAACAATGGAATGCACTTAAATTGTTGAATGAAAAAGGTGAATTTTTAAATGGTGAAGATGGAGAGCAGATTTTAGCTTTAGCAGAAAGTGAAGATTTTGAATTTGCAGAAGTAGATGATTTAGGAGAATACACAAAAAATAATACTTATTTACACAAGCATATTCAAGAAGTTTTAAATCTAGAATTGGTAGATGCAGATGCTATTAGAAAAGCCAATTTTAAAGTAGTTGTAGATGGTGTTAATTCAACAGGAGGTTTATTTATACCAGCATTATTAAAAGAATTAAATGTAGAGTGTGTAGAATTATATTGTACACCAAATGGACATTTTCCTCACAATCCAGAACCTTTAAAAGAACACTTAACAGATATTTCTGAATTAGTAGTTAAAGAAAAAGCTGATTTTGGTATTGTTGTAGATCCAGATGTAGATAGACTTGCAATAGTTTCTGAAGATGGTTCTATGTTTGGTGAAGAATATACATTAGTTGCCTGTGCAGATTACGTTTTAGGTAGATTAAAAGGTGGTAATACAGTTTCTAATTTATCTTCATCTAGAGCTTTAAGAGATATTACAGAAAAGCATGGAGGAACTTATACAGCCTCTGCAGTAGGTGAAGTAAATGTGGTGATTAAAATGAAAGAAACCAATACTGTAATTGGTGGAGAAGGAAATGGAGGTATTATTTATCCTGAATCTCATTATGGACGTGATTCATTAGTTGGTGTTGCCTTATTTTTATCACATTTAGCGCATCAAAAAGTATCTTGTAAAACGTTAAGAGATTCTTACCCAAGTTACTTTATGAGTAAAAATAAAATACAATTAACGCCTGCAATAGATGTTGATAATATTTTAGAATCAATGGCTGCAAAATATGCCAATGAAGATGTAAACACAATAGATGGTGTAAAAATTGATTTTGCTGAAGAGTGGATTCACTTAAGAAAATCTAATACAGAACCAATTATCAGAATTTATACAGAAGCAAAATCACAAGCAGCAGCAGACGCTTTAGCAGAAAGATTTATAGCAGAAATTAAAGAATTAATTGCGTAATATTTTGAAAACAAAATTCGGCTTATTATTCTTTTTTTTAGTGTCGATAACAATATCAGCACAGAAAAAAGACTTTCCTAGAGTATCTAACAAGGGTAAGATATTTGTTTATTGGGGATGGAACAGAGCCACATATTCGAACTCTGATATTTCTTTTAAAGGAAATAACTACGACTTTACATTACAAGATGTAGTTGCCTATGATAGGCCAACAGATTTTTCTTACAATGATTATTTTAAGTTAGATAGAATTACAATTCCGCAAACAAACTTTAGAATTGGTTATTTTTTAAATGATCACTACACAGTTTCAGTAGGGGTAGATCATATGAAATATGTTGTGCAATCTTATCAAACTGTAAAAATTAATGGAGAAATAAATGCAGGTACACCTTTTGATGGAGTTTATAATAATAATGATATAGACCTAATAAATGAGTTCTTATTGATGGAACATACAGATGGTTTAAATTATGTAAACTTAGAGGTAAAAAGGTTTGATGAAATTGGTCATTTAATTGGTATAAGTGATGAGAATTTACAACTAAATATCACAGAAGGTATAGGTGCAGGATTCTTGTATCCAAGAACGGATATAGCATTATTTAATCAAACAGCAAATGATGAATTTAACGTTTCAGGTTGGGGAGTTTCCATAGGCGCAGGTTTAAATTTAACCTTCTTTAAACACTTTTTTATACAATCAGATTTAAAGTATGGCTATATAGATATGTCTAATATTAGAACCACACAAGACCCATCAGATACAGCATCACAAAGTTTTACTTTCTTTGAAAAAACATTAGTATTTGGGGCAAAATTTAACCTCTTTTAAATAGATTTTGATATGAGTTTAGAGCAGTATTTTTCACAGTTTAGAAAAGAAATTATTGGTATAAATCAAACTTTTACATCTCCTTATGGAGAGCAAAATTTGGTGTATTGTGATTGGACTGCAAGTGGTAGGTTATACAGACCTATAGAAAACAAACTCACTAACGAATTTGGGCCATTTGTTGCAAACACACATACAGAAACATCTACTTCTGGTGCTGCAATGACATTGGCTTATCATGAAGCTAGAAAGATTATTAAAAAGCATGTAAATGCTAATTCTAGTGATGTTTTAATTACAACAGGTTCAGGAATGACAGGTGTTGTAAATAAGTTTCAGAGAATTTTGGGTTTAAAAGTTGCTGAGCATTTAAAAGATCATACAACAATTCCTGAAGAAATAAAACCAGTTGTTTTTGTTTCTCATATGGAGCATCATTCCAATCAAACTTCTTGGTTAGAAACTATTGCAGACGTAGAAGTAGTTCCTTGTGATGAGCATGGTTTATTATGCCTTAAAGAATTTGAAAAATGCATTAAAAAGCATGAGCATAGAGCCATTAAAATTGCTTCCATAACTTCTTGTTCTAATGTAACAGGTATTAAAACAAATTACCATAAAGTAGCTAAACTAATTCATAGTTATAATGGTTTATGTTTTGTTGATTTTGCTTGCTGTGCACCTTATGTAGATATTAATATGCATCCAGAAGATGAGGATGAATATTTAGATGCAATCTTCTTTTCACCTCATAAATTTTTAGGAGGTCCAGGAAGTGCAGGTGTATTGATTTTTAATAAGAAATTATATAAAAATACTATTCCAGATAATCCAGGAGGAGGTACTGTTAGCTATACAAATCCTTGGGGAGAACATGATTATTTTGATGATGTAGAAACCAGAGAAGATGGAGGTACTCCAGCCTTTTTACAAACCATTAGAATAGCACTTTCAATTCAGTTGAAAGAGAAAATGGGTACACAAAAAATAAAGGAAAGAGAAGACGAAATTAATGCAATAGTATTTACTACTTTAGAACAATTAAAAGGTGTAAAAATATTAGCTCCAAATCAGAAAAAGAGACTTAGTATTTTTTCATTTTATTTCGAAAAATATCACTTTAATTTAGTGGTTAAATTGTTAAATGATCGTTTTGGAATTCAAACTAGAGGAGGCTGTTCTTGTGCAGGAACTTATGGTCATTTCTTATTGAATGTTAATCAAGAAACTTCCAATAAAATTAAAAGTCAAATTTTAGAGGGTTGTAGTACAGAAAAGCCTGGCTGGGTTCGTTTATCTTTGCATCCAACAATCACAAATAAGGAGTTAGATTTTGTGTGTACTTCTTTAAAAGAATTATCAGTAAATATAGAAGAGTGGGCTTTAGATTATAGGTACGATGCTACTAAAAATGATTATGTGCACAACACTATAGCTCCAATTGAAAAAGAGCTTGTTAGTTCTTGGTTTTCAATCTAGATTCCTGTAGTTTTTTCCATTCTTCAAATCGATCTTTGTGCTTAAATCTTTTATGAGACCAAAGGTAATTTTCTGGCTGTTTGTGTATATTTTTCTCCGTAATTTCTAAGAATTTTTCAGTTATTTTATAGTCTTCAAACTCATTTGGGTTTTCTGCAATTAGCTCAAATTCAGTCTCATAATAACCTCTTTTAATTTTTTTAGATTTATAATTGATAACTGCCAAATTATATTTTTTAGCTAGCATTTCTGCACCTGTATGTACAGGTACTTTTATTCCAAAAAACTCACACCAATAGAAGGTTTTTTCTACATGAGGAGATTGATCACTTAGCAATATATAAGCACCTTTAACTTTTTCTTCAAAGTTCTTTTTCATCAACTTCATGAAATTTGCTGTAGTTTCACCTTTAACACCAAACTTTTCTCTACTTTCTTTTAAAGTGGTTTCAAAAGTTTCATTTCTTAGTTTGTTGTAGGCTCCAAAAACGTTAGTATTAATTACTAATGGAAGACTAAATGACCACTCCCAATTTGATAAGTGAGCCCCAACTAGTGCTATGCTTCTGCCTTCTTCTACATATTTGTTAACCAACTCTGGGTTTCTATAAGTATACCTTTTTTTTATCTCCTTTTCAGAGATGGTAAAAGACTTTACACTTTCTAAAATGATGTCTGTAAAATGTCTGTAAAATTTCTTTGCGATTTGAGCTTTTTCCTCATCAGTTTTATTAGGAAAAGCGTAAGATATATTTTGTAAAATAACATCTTTTCTATAACCAATTAAGTAGTATAAAATTACATAAAAAAAGTCTGAAATTAAGTACAAAATTGCCATTGGTAATTTTGAAATTAACCAAAGTAGAGGATAGGTTAAATAGAAAACAATTGCATTCATTTATCGAAAAATTTAGCACAAATATCGTGTTTATTTTACAACTTTATTTTTCAATTTTACTTTTTTGTTTTTCTCCCAAATTTCATACTTGTCTTTATGTTTAAAACGTTTGTGAGACCATAAGTAAAATTCGGGTTGTTCTCTAACTAATTGTTCTGTTAGGCTAATATATTTATCTGTAATTTTATAATTTTCAAACTCATTTGGGTGTTCAGCAATTAACTCAAAAGTAGTTTCATAAAACCCTCTTTTTACTCTTTTTGTAGCGCAATTAATGACCACTAAATTAAACTTTTTAGAGAGGGTTTCTGCACCTACATGAAAAGGTACTTTTACCCCAAAAAATTCTTTCCAATAAAGCGTGTGTTCAACTTGTGGAGATTGATCGCTAATTAATAAATATGCCCCTTGAATTTTATTCTTAAAATCACTGTAAATTGCTTTTACAGTTTTCGTAGATTCATAGCATTTAAAACCAAAACGTTCTCTTGATGCTTTTACAGTTTTGTTGAAAAATCGATTACCAATTTTTGTGTAAGCCCCATTAACACAAGTTTTTAAGACTAAAGGCGAGTTTACAGACCACTCCCAATTGGCTTGATGAGCACTTACTAAGGCAATACTTCTTCCTTGATTTATGTATTTGTTTACAAGCTCTGGATTTGAATATTTATAACGTCTTAAAATCTCTTTTTCAGAGATAGAAATAGCCTTAAGTGTTTCTATAAAAAGGTCAGAAAAATGTTTAAAAAATTCTTTTCTAATTCTAAGAATTTCCTTTAGTTTTTTGTCAGGAAAAGCAAGTTTTAAGTTGTCTAAAACTAACTTTTTTCTGTAGCTAAAAATATAATATACAAAAACAAAAATTATGCTAGAAATCACATGTAAAATTCGCATTGGAATTTTAGATATTAACCAAATGATAGGATATAAAAATAGAAAAAATAAATACTGCATATTTTTGTTTTCGTGTACAAATATGATAAATAATATTTAAAATCTTCACGATTTTTACAATCCTATTTTTGCTATTTTTGTATTATGTTAGAAGGAATAAATACAGTAGTCTTAATTGTTATAATTGCAAATGTTATATTTTCTATAAAAGGTTTCGAAGATTATGCTTTTTTAGATAAATATAAGTTTCAAGTGAGTAGGGTGAAAGGTGATGAAAAAATTAGAATGCTTACTTCTGGTTTTTTGCATGTAGATTGGATGCATTTAATACTAAATATGTATGTTTTGTATGCTTTTGGAAATATTGTGATTTCTTTTCTAGGCACCTTGCCTTTTTTAATTATTTACTTTGGTAGTTTGATTGCTGGTAGTTTGTATACTTTACAATATCATAAAAACGAACCCTATTATAGTGCAGTAGGCGCTTCTGGTGCTGTTTCTGGGATTGTTTATGCGTCTATATTACTTTATCCAGGTATGAGTTTATACTTGTTTTTTATACCAGTGCCAATTCCTGGTTATATTTTTGGTGTTGGTTACTTGTTGTATTCTATTTATGGGATGAAAAAACAAGTTGGTAATGTAGGCCATGCAGCACATTTAGGAGGAGCAATTGGTGGGTTTGCATTAACATTATTATTAAACCCTGTATTATTCAATACAAATAGAATGTTCGTTATTCTATTGGCTATTCCTATTATTTTACTTCTGGTATTTAGTGATAAACTAAAAAGTCTATAAACGAAAAAAGACCTTATTATTGCTAATAAAGTCTTTTAGAGCGAAAGACCAGGTTCGAACTGGCGACATTCAGCTTGGAAGGCTGACGCTCTACCAACTGAGCTACTTTCGCATGGTAAAGAGCTGCAAATATAGTATCATTTTTTACTTTTCCAATAATTAATGTAGAAATAATTTTAGCAAGTTGCTATCTGTTTTTATATCAAACTAATACCTTTAGAATATTTTTTATCTGATAAAATTAAATTCATGATTGGTTGCAATTCAAGATTAAAAACTATTATTAATAAGATAGATACTTTAATTTCAATTTATTATTTTGCACATCTAAAATTAGTTGTAATAAAACAGCTTTAATAAATTAGCTATGAAGAAAAAGATTTTACTACTATTTATTTTAAGTATTTCAATTTCTGTTTTTTCACAGTCAACAAATTCATCAGCAGGAGGTAAGGCAACTGGTAATGGATCTGTAACCTACACAGTTGGGCAAAATATTTATACTACGAACATTGGAACCAATGGTTCAGTTTCTCAAGGTGTTCAGCAAAGCTTAGAAATTTTTGTATTAAGTAATAAAGATTTTAAAGAACTAAATTTAAATGCTTTTACCTACCCAAATCCTACCAAAGATAAAATTACTCTAGAACTTTCAAATCTTGAGCAAACCAATTTAAGTTTTACAATGTTCGATATTAAAGGAAGAACTTTACTAAAAGGAGTAATCAAAGAAAAGAATACTAGTATTATTATGAAAGATTATTCAGCTGGAGTATATCTTTTAAAAGTACATCAACAAAATAAAGAATTAAAAACATTCAAAATTATAAAAAAGTAACATGAAAAGAATTTTAACCTTAGTAATTTTAGTATGTATCAGTTTTTCTGCTTTAGGTCAATCACCAGAAAAAATGAGTTATCAAGCTGTAGTTAGAAATGCAGATGGTAGTTTAGTGAGTGAGAAGTCTGTAGGTATGAAAATTAGTATCATAAAAACTTCTACAACAGGTACAATTGTATATTCTGAAACTCATAACCCTACAACTAATACTAATGGGTTAGTTACTTTCGAAATTGGTACAGGAAATGTTGTTAACGGAACTTTTGCAACTATAGATTGGGGTGCTGATTCTTATTTTATTAAAACAGAAACAGATATTGATGGTGGATCTAACTATACTATTTCAGGAACAAGCCAATTCTTAAGTGTACCATATGCACTATATGCTAAAAATGTTTTTAGTGGTAATTACGATGATTTAACAAATAAGCCTAAAGTAACTGAAGTTAAAACATATCAAATAGGCGATTTTGTACAAGGAGGTATTGTTTTTTGGGTAGATGAGACTGAACAACATGGTTTAGTAGTTGCGAATGTAAATCAAAGTGCAGCTATGAGATGGCATGCAGGAACATTTGGTAATACCCATGCAAAGGGTAATGGATTGTATGCAGGTAAATCTAATACTTCGATTATTATACCTTCTATAATTGCGATAGGTGATGATGGAGATAATTTTGCAGCAAGATTATGTAATGATTTACAAATAATTCAAGATGGTGTAACTTATGGAGATTGGTATTTACCAAGCAGACTAGAAATGAATTTAATTTATCAAAGTAGGTCTGCAGTTAATACAACAGCTGCAGCTAATAGCGGAGATAGTTTAGTGAATGATGTATATTGGACATCTACAGAAAGTTCAGATAATAGTGCATATGGTTTAGATTTTTCTAATGGTCAAGAATCAACAATTTTTAAAACCTTTGCAAATTCTGTTCGGGCTATAAGATCTTTCTAAAAAATTATGATTTAATTTTTTTAAAGCTTAAATCAAGTGATCAGTGTTTTATATCATTATATATTAGGTGGTTAATCCCTATATTTAATGGTTGTTTTTTTCGATTCAATTCTTTTTTGTTATTTTCGTGAGCATAATTGCTAGCCAAAACAATGAAAAAAATTAAAATAGTCTTAATAGACCATGTTAATTCTTCCCTAATTAGAACAACTGATTTATTAAAAAAATCAAACAAAGTAGAAATTACAGGTATATTTAATGACGCAGAGTTAGCTTTAGAGTTTATTAAAGAGACCCAGCCAGATTTAGTAATTTCTGAAATAGAAATGACAGGTGTTTCTGGAATAGCCATTGCTAAAGAAATAAAAAAGCAATTTTTAGATACAAAAGTTATCTTTTATTCCGAACAAGCTCATTATGCCATCAGTGCTATAAAGGTTGCTGCTTTTGATTATCTTCTTAAACCCTTATCAATAGAAGAATTACAACAATGTATTCATCGCTATCAAATTAGTCATCAAATAGATTTAAATAAAAGAGAATTACAAATTATTAAAAAAATGTCTGAAGGATTAAATAGTAAATCTATAGGAGAAACTTTATTTATAAGTAAACATACTGTAGATAAATATAGAAGAAATATACTTGAAAAAACCAATTGCAATAACACTGCAGAGTTGGTTAAATTTGTAGCTCAAGTTGGTATTATTTAGATATTAAATTATTAATAATTTGTATTTTATGTAAAAGTATCATTTGTAGTACTTTTAATACTTGATTTATTATATATATTTGTTAACCGTAAAGGACACCCTACTACTCTTTTACAATGAAGACTCCCTGATCTTCCAATAGTATTGAAAAATACTATCATTTTTTATAGAATTTATTATTCGTAGAAGTAATCCCACCACACTTTTATGTTAGAAGGCTCCCTAATCTTCAAAGTTTAAAATCAATTAATAATTGCATTTTTAATATTGAGTAACCCTAACAGTATAAATTACACACTATGATTAAAAAAACTACGTTTTTAGCCCTATTTAGCTTTTTAGCTGTCTTTTCAGCTTTTAGCAACAATTCCCTTTCCTCTGAAGATTTTGGAGTTCCAACAGTTACTTTTGGTTCTATGATTTCAGATAATGCTACAAATACTTTAGCAAAAACAGGTGATGAAATTACAATAACATTTACGTCAGACGAAGACATTAATACACCTACAGTAACAATAGCTGGGCAATCAGCTGTAGTTGGTGGTTCTGGTTCCTCTTGGACAGCAACATATACAGTACAAGTAGGAGATGTACAAGGTTCAACTGCGTATTCAATTACAAACATATCATCAACTTCAACTTCTGAAGCTGGAACAGATGTAAGTGGTTCTGGAGCTGTAACCATTGATACTGCAGATCCATCTGTTTCAAGTATTGCAATGGTTTCAGATAATACTACAAATACTTTAGCCACAACAGGTGATGAAATAACTTTAACATTTGTTTCAAGCGAGACAATTAATACGCCTACTGTAACTATCGCAGGTCAATCAGCAACAGTAACTAATACAGGTAACAACTACACTGCTACATATACGGTTCAAGCAGGAGATGCTCAAGGAGCTGCTGCATATTCAATTTCAAATATTTCAGATTCTTCTGGAAATACAGGTTCTACTTCATCTGGTTCTGGAGCTGTAACCATTGATACAGCAAGCCCATCTGTTTCAAGCATTGCAATGGTTTCAGATAATACCCCAAATACTACAGCTAGAACTGGAATTGAAATAACTTTAACGTTTGTTTCAAGTGAGACAATTAGTACACCTACAGTAACTATTGCTGGTCAATCAGCTACTGTAACAAATTCAGGTAATAATTACTCAGCCTCATATTTTGTGCAAGCAGGAGATACTCAAGGGGCTGCTGCTTATTCAATTTCAAATTTCTCAGATGTTTCTGGGAATACTGGTTCTACTTCATCAGGTTCAGGAGCTGTAACTATTGATACTGTAGATCCTTCTGTTTCAAATATTGCTATGGTATCAAATAATACTGCAGACACTTTAGCAAAAGCAGGAGATGTTATCACCTTAACTTTTACCTCTAGCGAGTCAATTAATACACCTACAGTTACTATTGCTACACAAACAGCATCAGTAACAAATACAGGAAATAATTACACTGCTACATATACAGTTCAAGCAGGTGATTTTCAAGGAGCTACTGCATACCAAATTTCAAATTTCTCTGATAGTACAGGTAATGCTGGTTCTGTTTCTTCGGGTACAGGAGCTGTTACTATAGATACAACAGCACCAACAGTAGGTGTTACCTCAAATACAATAGATGTAAATTTAAATACAAGTACAAGTATAACTGCAGCAGATGTTAATGATGCATCATCAGACAATAACACAAGTCCAGCTAACTTAACACTAGCATTAGATCAATCAACATTTAGTTGTTCAGATATTGTTGCTGGTCAAGTTTCTACAGCAGTAACAGTTACGTTAACTGTAACAGATGAAGCTGGTAATTCTGCAAGTTTAACAAAAAATGTTAATGTAATAGATGACGAAGCACCAGCAAACGTTGCTTTAGTAAATCCTACTTATGTGCATAGAACAGGAACGGCTTATGTAGAACAAGGGCTTACTTATAATGAAGCTTGTTTCGAAGAAGTTGTTATTGTTTCTAGTGATTTAGATGTAAATCAGTGGGGTACATATACAATAGTATATAAGGTTGTAGATAAATCAGGTAATGAATCTGCAACAGTTACAAGAACACAAGTTGTAAATGATGTGCCTACAACAGATGCAGCAAATTTTACAGTAAATCAAGATACAGAAAACCATGTTTTTGATGTCTTAGATGGAGATAGTTTTGGAAATGATGGGGCAGAGTCTTTTACGATTTCTGGAGCAATGAGTGCACAAAATGGTACTTTAATATTGCAAGATTTAGGTACAGCAGATCCAACAGATGATTTAGTAGTATATACACCTAGAGCAACATATAATGGTCCAGATAGTTTTACATATACTTTAGAAGACGAAAATGGAGATACAGTTACAACTACAGTTAATATTGTAGTTAGACCAATAGTTCCTGTGCCAGTAAATGATGTAGCAACAGTAGATAAAAATAGTTCAAATAATATTATAGCAGTATTGGCTAATGATGATTTTGGTGGTAACGAAGCAAATGCTACACACCCACTAACTTTTACTAACGGAAGTAAAAGTAGTGCAAGTCCAGAAGGAGGTTTAATTAGTATTGAAGATAATGGTACTCCAAACATTTTAACTGACGATTTTATTCATTATACACCAGCAGCAGACTTTATAGGTACTGATACCTTTATGTATACCATTACAGATTTTGATGGCGATGCTACCACTGCTTCAGTTGAAGTAACAGTAGTTGAAGGTTCAAATGGTAATACAACACCAACTGCAACAGCAGATACTGCATCAGTTGATTTTGAAGAGGTAGAAGCAATAATAGATGTTTTAGCTAATGATTCAGCAGGTTCAGATTTATATATAGATAATGGTCTAACCTTAACAAATGGTACAACCTCAGGAGCTAGTGCAAATGGAGGGTTGATTTCAGTGGATAATAATGGTACAGCAACTACTTCAGATGATACATTCAAATATTCTGCACCTGCAGGTTTTGATGGTTTAGATACATTTAGTTATACTATTACAGATACAACAGGAGATGCATCAACAGCATTAGTTTCAATAACAGTTGGGGCAGCTGCTCCTTTAGAAGGTGCTGTAGAAGATGTTGTTGCTACACCAGCAAATACACCTATTTTAATCGATGTTTTAGCCAATGATAATTTTGGAACTTTCGGTTCTGGTACTTTATTAATAAATAGTCCAGATCACTTAACTGGTGATAGTGCACAAGGAACTGGTACTTTAACTTTGGATAATGGAGGAACAGGAACTATTAATGAAGCAGATGATAAGATATTGTATTCACCACCAACTAATTTTAATGGTGTTGATACTTTTGATTACACATTAACAGTAGATTCTAATCAGTATCAAGGAACAGTTACAATTACTGTAGGAACAGTAGTTCCACCAGCTACAACACCAACAGCAGTAGATGATTCAATCACGGTTGATTTTGAGAGTTCAAATACAGTTATAGCAGTATTAGACAATGATTCTTATGGGTCAGATGGTTTAAGCACAACACATCCATTAACTTTAGTAAATGGTAAACAAAGCACAGCAACTACAAAGGGTGGTTTAATTAGTGTTTCAGATCACCTTTTAATAAATGATGCTTCAGACGATGTTGTATTATATTCAGCACCAGCAGGATATAGTGGATCAGATTCATTTTCGTATACAATTACAGATTTAAATGGAGATGCAGCTACAGCTACAGTAGATATTTTAGTAAGTCCAGCAGCAGCTTTAGCAGATCCTACAGCAGTAGATGATGCTTTTAGTGTAGCAAATGGTTCATCATCAAATGATTTAGATATTTTAGATAATGATCAGTTTGGATCAGAAGGATTAGCAAGCGTTACTTTATCAGTAGGTTCAGAAGGAGGTACTTTAGCTATCAATGCAAATGGAACAGCGAATGCAGAAGACATTACAGTAACTTATACACCAGCAGCATTATTTGAAAATGGAGTTGAAACCTTTACCTATACTTTAGAAGATAATGGTACAGATACAGCTACAGCTACAGTAACAGTAACAGTAGGAACAGTTGCACCAGCAGTAACAGTTCCAACAGCAGTTAATGATGCAGTAACAGTTTCAGCAGGAAGTGTTGATAATGTAATAGATGTATTGGTTAATGATACACCAGGATCAGAAGGATATATAGATGGCGGGTTAACGATGACAAATGGAACGTTAACAAGTGCAAGTACAAAAGGAAGTGCAATAAGCATAGATAATAAAGGTACGAATGATACAACAGATGATGTATTTAACTATACACCATCAGCTTTAGCAGTAACAGATGGTACAGATACATTTAGTTATACAATTACAGACGCAACAGGAGATGCATCAACAGCTACAGTAACAGTAACTATTGGTCCTGCAGCAACAGACGTTCCAACAGCATTAGATGATACAGCAACAGCAGTAGAAGATACAGCAATAAGTATCGATGTTTTAGACAATGATGTTTATGGAGATGATGGAGCAGCTTTAGTGGATGCATTAACAGTAGGTGCTAATTCTGACTTAGGAGGAACTACAGCAGTAGTTGCAGGTGAGATTGAATATACACCAGCAGCAAATTTTGTAGGAACAGATACTTTTGAGTATACTATTGAGGATGGAAATGGAGATACAGCAACAGCAACAGTAACAGTAACAGTAACTGCAGAGGTAGTTGTAAATGGTACACCAACAGCAGTAGATGATTCAATCACGGTTGATTTTGAGAGTTCAAATACAGTTATAGCAGTATTAGACAATGATTCTTATGGGTCAGATGGTTTAAATACAACACATCCATTAACTTTAGTAAACGGAAAACAAAGTACAGCAACTACAAAGGGTGGTTTAATTAGTGTTTCAGATCACCTTTTAATAAATGATGCTTCAGACGATGTTGTATTATATTCAGCACCAGCAGGATATAGTGGATCAGATTCATTTTCGTATACAATTACAGATTTAAATGGAGATGCAGCTACAGCTACAGTAGATATTTTAGTAAGTCCAGCAGCAGCTTTAGCAGATCCTACAGCAGTAGATGATGCTTTTAGTGTAGCAAATGGTTCATCATCAAATGATTTAGATATTTTAGATAATGATCAGTTTGGATCAGAAGGATTAGCAAGCGTTACTTTATCAGTAGGTTCAGAAGGAGGTACTTTAGCTATCAATGCAAATGGAACAGCGAATGCAGAAGACATTACAGTAACTTATACACCAGCAGCATTATTTGAAAATGGAGTTGAAACCTTTACCTATACTTTAGAAGATAATGGTACAGATACAGCTACAGCTACAGTAACAGTAACAGTAGGAACAGTTGCACCAGCAGTAACAGTTCCAACAGCAGTTAATGATGCAGTAACAGTTTCAGCAGGAAGTGTTGATAATGTAATAGATGTATTGGTTAATGATACACCAGGATCAGAAGGATATATAGATGGCGGGTTAACGATGACAAATGGAACGTTAACAAGTGCAAGTACAAAAGGAAGTGCAATAAGCATAGATAATAAAGGTACGAATGATACAACAGATGATGTATTTAACTATACACCATCAGCTTTAGCAGTAACAGATGGTACAGATACATTTAGTTATACAATTACAGACGCAACAGGAGATGCATCAACAGCTACAGTAACAGTAACTATTGGTCCTGCAGCAACAGACGTTCCAACAGCATTAGATGATACAGCAACAGCAGTAGAAGATACAGCAATAAGTATCGATGTTTTAGACAATGATGTTTATGGAGATGATGGAGCAGCTTTAGTGGATGCATTAACAGTAGGTGCTAATTCTGACTTAGGAGGAACTACAGCAGTAGTTGCAGGTGAGATTGAATATACACCAGCAGCAAATTTTGTAGGAACAGATACTTTTGAGTATACTATTGAGGATGGAAATGGAGATACAGCAACAGCAACAGTAACAGTAACAGTAACTGCAGAGGTAGTTGTAAATGGTACGCCAACAGCAGTAGATGATAATGTGTCTGTAGTAAGATTCAGTAGTTCAAATAGTATTGATGTATTATCAAATGATGATTTTGGTTCAGATGGTCCAAGTCTTACACATCCTATTACATTATCTAATGGAAGATCTACTGGGGTTTCTTCAGGAGGTAGGTTCATAAGTGTAAATAGTAATAATACAATTTCATATTCTCCTGGAAGTTTAATTTCTGATAGTTTTGAGTATACTATTACAGATGAAAATGGAGATGCAACTACAGGTACTGTGTTTATTACAACAACTGCTAGTAGAGAAACACCTAATAGTGTAACTATTGGTAACACAGAGGTTTTTGTTGATAATTTCTTAAGTTATCCAAATCCGTCAGAAGGGAATTTAAGTACTACTTTATTGAGTAGTGTAACTACAAAAGCAACTATGATTTTATTTGATGCGACAGGTAAAGTGGTATCAAGTTCTACATTAGACTTAGAAGAAGGAGTTAATCAATTTGATTTTAACTTTAATGTAAAAGCTGGTATGTTGTTTATGAGAATTATTAGTGCAGAAAAAGATTTTGGAACTAGTAAAGTAGTTTTTAAATAAGTAAATTAAAAGTCAACTAACTAAAAGAGGAAAATCATTTGATTTTCCTCTTTTTTTATTTTATAATTTTAGTTTTACTATTTAATTATAAATCAATTGATGCTTTCGCTTCTTGTACTTTTTCTAAAAGTTGAGAAGTGTCAAATGGTTTACTTAAAAAGTAATCTGCTCCCAAATTAAAAACAACTGTTTCAGTGCCAACAGTTCTTTTGTTATTATTATATGCAGTAACAGCAATCATTTTTATTTTAGGGTTACTTCTTTTTAATGGTCCCATGATACGAATACCATTATCAGAATTTAAACTACCATAAATATTTTTATGATATAAATCTACAACCATAATGTCTGGCATTTCTATATCTATACTAGCTAGAGCTTCAGAACCAGTTTTTACTAAATTAACAGAATAATCTTTTGTTTTATAAGTGCTTGTTTCCATTCTTCTGCTAATATAAAATCATCTACTATAATTAAAACGCGTAACATATTTAATAGTAAAAATTAATTGGTTAGTTTATCTAAAATACTAAATAATTGTTCATCTGCAATTGGTTTTATAAAAACAGGTGCTTCTGGGAAAGATTTATTTTGTAAAAATGTATCTCCATAACCTGTAATATAATGAAAAGGAATTCCTTTTAAATTACACACTTGGGCAACTCTTGAAGAAGTTTCATTTTTTAAATTAACATCTAAAAGTGCAAAATCATATGTTTTTTTCTCTAAAGAATTTAGCGCTGTTTTTTGGTTAGAAAAGATATCTACATTAGATGTTATTTTATTTTCTATTAGTTCTTTTGTTTGATTTGCAATTATAAAATCATCTTCTAAAACAAGAATATTTAATTTCTTTTTTTCTATATACTCTTCTTTATCCTTAAATTTTATTTTTTCTGTTGTAAACATTTCTGTTTCTTTTCTCAGAATTGTTTTTAAAGGAATTTGAATTGTTACCTCTAAACCAGACTCTTTAAAATTCATTGATGAGCTTCCACCAAATTCATAACCAATTGCTTTTTCAATAATGGTTCGACCAAAACCTTTATGCTTTGGTTTGGTAACTTTTGGCCCATTTTCTTCTTTCCAAAATATAAATATGTCATTTTCTGATATATGCCAAGAAACTGTGAGTTTACCATTTTCTGAAGATAATGATCCATATTTTGCAGAATTTGTAGTTAGTTCATGTAAAACTAAAACAATTATAGGAGCAACATTAGATGCTAGTTCAATAGATGGTCCTTTAATCTCATAGTTTTTATCACTAAGATCAAAAGGAGATAGTTCTTTTACTAAAATCTTTTCTAAGTTAATACTACCAAAACTACTTTCTGTTAGCATATTATTCACATCCGCTAATGCAGTAATTCTTTTTTCTAGAGCCAAAACATAGCTTTCTATAGATTTCTCTTTGCTAGCAGTTTGTTTAGAAACAGATTTAACCAAGGCTAAAATATTTCTGACTCTATGGTTTAATTCTTTTACAAGAATTTTTGATCTTTCAGACTCAGAAACTTCCTTTTTCTCTTTAACAATTTCTATTTGAATGTATTTTTTAAACGTTTCTATAGCGTTTTTTGCTACAAAAAGATCTTGAGTAGTCCAAATATCTGAATCTTCAGAATTGTTTTCTATAAATTCATTAAAAGAACTTCTTGGGTGTAATCTAACATTTTCTTTTTCAAATATTAATTCTTTTTCTGGACTTCCTGCCCATTGAATATTTTTTGAAAATTTATCTCTGAAAAAAAACATGTTTATCTGTGGAAATTCAGAAATTAATTGCATAAAAATTAAACCTCTGGTATCTTTAATCCCCTTATCTACAAATTTAGAAATGTTAGTGTAACTTTGTATTTCTTCTTTTTTAGTATTTAGTGTATCAACTAAAGTTTGAATGGAATTTAGTTCTGGACAATTACCGTAAGTTTTAATATTTTTATCTATAACGCAGGCAATACCATCACAATGAATAATTTCAAATAGATTTTTTGCCTGAGCATTCCAGAACTCGTCTAATTTGAATGAATTTGTTTCTATTGCAATTAAATCATTACCATTTTCTAAAATATCTTTAATTGTCTTTTGAGCTTTTTGTCTTGTTTGATGTTCTAGAACCATATTAATTGTTTGCCCCAATATATCTGCGGAATAAATTTCTTGTGGAGATAAATTTTTACAAGACTTATGATGATGTGCAAATAACCCCCAAAGTTTACCATTTATAATAATAGGTATAGTCATAGAACTAACAACTTCCATATTCACTAAGTATTGATTATGAACTGGGGCAGCTGCTCTTAAGATGCTGTAAGTTAGGTTTAGTTTATTGTCAGAATTTTTATGGACTAAAATCTTAGAACCTTCAGAACTAGTATTTTTAATAAAACGTATTGGGTTTTTTAAAAAAAGATCTCTTGCTCTTGGTGGAATATCAAAAGCAGGAAATCTTAAACCTAAAAATGTATTGATAGAAGGTGCTGAAGTAGCTTCGGCTATTATTTCTCCAGAATTGTCAGGTAGAAATTTATAAGCCATAACCCTATCAAAACCAGTTATCTTTTGTAATGATTGTACAGCATTATTTAAAATATCTTCTATGGTTTCATGACCGTGAGTTCTTGCTAATGCCCACTTTATATTATTATTATTAATATTTATATATTTAAAATCTTTTCCAGTTGGTAATAATTCAATAACAACAGAATTATCTGTTCTAAATAAAGAAATGTCAATAGAGTTCGCATTATTTTCTATCACTTTTACATGTTCTCGTTGATGCTTAGTAGAATTATGAGAAGCTATGTTTAAAATATCAAGCGTCATCTGGAGATAAAATATCTCTAATTGACTTATTTAATGCAGCATTAATTTTTAATATTTTATCTAAATTACTAGATGCATGTGTAATTGTTAATGATTTAAATTCAAAAGCTAATAATGCACCATAATTTTGTACACTTTCAATCCATTATATAGGTTCATTATTACAATGTTCTAAAGCTTTATCTTCAAGTGCTTTAGATGCTTTTATGTTATTTTTTGAATTCAATGTTTGCGTATTTGGTTAAAGTTGAAAAAGTTTCATTTGCTCCATTTATTAAATCAATTTCATTATCTGCTAAAAGCAATCCCAATATTTTCATTTGAGAGTTAGAAGTCTCAACGAGTTTTGTAATATAATGTGATTGAATAGGAGGGGCATGTTCTAGAGCCATTTTTCTTATGACTCTTTCACCCATTGCAGAACCAGCAAACACATAGAAGACTCCTAAGCATGTGATGTATTTTTAACCTCTAATTGATCAATTATGTCATTATTTGATTTTAAATCCGATTTTAAAGAAGATATCAAATCATCATTGTAAGTACTTTTAATATTAAAAGTATCTTCTAAATGATGCAAAGATTTTTGATATTTTAATCTAGACCTTAATATAGATTGGTGAAATGTTTCCAATGTAGATATAGAAATACCTTCGCTAAAATTAAAGGAATTTTCGACAGCTAAATGATTGTTTTTAGTAGAATTCGTAGAGCTTTTTACGCAGATCAGATTTCATTAATAAAAGTTGGGAAAATATTGATTTAATATAAAACAAATTAGTAGGAAATCAAATACTTAGATGATGTCTTTTTTAAATAATTATTAGTTCTATCTTATAGTATTTTTTGTTTCTTTTAATTTCTATCCAACTATTTTATCTAGATAAAACTATTTCATAAATTAATAAATAAAAGACATAAAAAAAACGAATTGTGAAACACAATTCGTTTTTAATTACTTTTAACTTGTAGCGAAGACGGGATTTGAACCCGTGACCTCAGGGTTATGAATTTTAAGAAAAGTCTTAAATTACCCTTTTTTTATGTTTATTTACATTAGATAGTGTACTGAATTGTGTACTCTGATTTATAATAAAATTTATAACTCAAATCTAAGATAATATTCAAGATAAAAAGAAATAATTTTATTAAAATTAATTAGTTGCCAGTTTTAAATTAATTTATATTTCCTTTAATCAAAAGTTTGGGGAATTCATAACTTAATGATATTGCCAATTTAATGATCATGTTTTGAGTGATCATTTTTTTTGTCTTCAGTTGATTGATTCATCATCATTTCGTGGTCGTATTTGCAACAACCTGGTAAACCGTCGTAAGCATCTAAATCACCAGCTACTTTTTCGGTATCATAACCTGAAGCTGCGATTGCTTTATGAATTGCCATTACATCGGTTTTTGTATCATCAAAAGATACGTCAATCTTCTTTTTATCGACATCCCAATTCGCACTTGCAACACCTTCAACACCGTTAGCTGCTTTTTCGATGGTACTTTTACACATTCCGCAATTTCCTCTTACACCAAAAGACAGGTCTGTCATTGCTATATCTTTTGACATTTCAGTAGTTGTGGTTTCTGTTTCTTTTTTGGTTTCGTTTTTACAACTTGTTAAGCCTAATGCTGCTATTACAGCTATACTTAAAATTACTCTCTTCATTGTTTAAAATTTAATTGTTATTGTTCTATTATTTGTTTTACTTCACCACAGGTTAGCATTGCTTCGCCATAGTATGGATTGATTACTTTTTCTTCTTTACTCAACCAATATCCACCATTGTTGTTATCTGCCATTGGACAAAATTCCACATAGACCTTTTCATTGACACCAAACAATTGAACAGCATTGATTAGATGTGATGATAAATGTTTAAAATGGTCTCTTTGTGATTTTATATCGGACGTTTCAGAAATTGAAGTTGCAAAAGATTTTATTTCACCTTCTAATGACATCCAATGGTTATGCGCCTTATTATCTGACAACATTTTCATATCCACTTTGTTCAATTTATTTAACAAACTTGTAGCGTTTGCTGAAGTACTTTTTGAATCTTCTTTTACTAAAGCATCTTTTAAATTGATATACTCATTGAAAACATCTTTTAACTGCCCTTGAAATTTAGTTGATACTTCCAAACGCACATTCATATTAGTGTGGTCATTTACTTTGTTAGATTCATTGTTATCTATACCTAAATGACCTTCATGGCCAGTCATTACTTTACCACCATCTTTATTCATCATAGACTTTTTTCCTTGCAATTGAGCTGCTGCATCAACCGTAAAAGTACCGTTAGTCACTATTTCATTTCCAACAAATAAACCTTCTAAAACTTCATATTCATTACCAATTTGATTGCTTAATTTAATTTCACGCATTTCAAAAATAGGTTGGTCTGGATTTGTTTTAAGGTACACCACAGAACGTTCACCTGTCCACATAACAGCAGATCCAGGAATTGTTAATACTTCGTCATTTTTAGACGTACTACCTTCAATATTTGCTGTTACAAACATTCCTGGTTTAAATACATCGTCCTTATTTTTTAGCACTACACGTAAGGTTACGGTTCTTGTTTTGGTGTTTAAAACTGGGTCAATAAAATCGACAGTACCTTTAAATTCCTTATTAGGATACGCATTGGTGGTTATCATCACTTCCTGTCCTTTTTTAAAGCGGTCAATCTGATTTTCATACACATCAAAGTTTCCCCAAACGGTGTTAAGATTAGCAATTTTTAATAAGGGTTGACCTTGTTTGATGTAATCGCCTTGCTCTACTAATTTTTCTGTAACGGTACCCGAAACGGTGGCATACACAGGAAAGTTTTCTTTCACTTTTTGGGTTTCTTCAATCTGATTGATTTGCTTGTCAGAGAGCTTCCATAATTTGAGTTTATTACGGACTGCTTTGTATAAAGCAGGTTGTAATTCTTTTGAAGAAGCTGCTGTAATTAATTCTTGTTGTGCTGCATAGAGTTCTGGCGAATAAATGGTTGCCAATAATTGACCTTTACTAACTTCTTCGCCTGTAAAACTCACATTCAAACTTTCAATTCTTCCAGCGAAATAACTTACCTGTACTGCATTGGCTTCTTCGTTTTCAGCAATTTTACCAGATAATTTGATAGTATTGCCTTCAACATTGCCTTTACCAACAGTAGTTGTTTGAATATTAGCTAAAGCCATAGCGTTTTCAGTCAATTTGAATTGGTCTGCTAATAAACCATCTGCACTACTTTCCGCAGGAATTAAATCCATACCGCAAATAGGACAATCGCCTGGTTCTGGTTGCATAATTTGAGGATGCATAGAGCACGTCCAGAGTTGATTGGTTTCTGAAATAGCATCATGTTTATGGTCTAATGCTTTATTTGATGAACCTCCAAAAATGAACCAACCCAACAGCAAGCC
Source organism: Polaribacter dokdonensis (assembly GCF_024362345.1). Taxonomy (GTDB): domain Bacteria; phylum Bacteroidota; class Bacteroidia; order Flavobacteriales; family Flavobacteriaceae; genus Polaribacter; species Polaribacter dokdonensis. The sequence continues at coordinate 47,323 of NZ_CP101505.1, forward strand.
TACTATGAATATTCCAATGTATATGACTACCTTATTATTTTTCATTTTCTAATCGTTTTATCATTGCTTTCATTTCTTCAATTTCCTTCTTTTGTGCTTTAATTATGTCTTCTGCTAATTTTTTAACTTCTGGGTCTTGAATATCTGCTCTTTCACTTGTTAAAATAGCGATAGAATGATGTGGTATCATTGCTTTCATCCAAAGGACATCGTCAACTGTAGATTTCTGGTCGCGAACTAGTCCTAAAGCACTAAGAAAAAGAACTATGCTGCCAATAACAATACCCAAGTTTTTCTTTTTATTGGTGTACATGTTTTTCATGGAGAAAAACATAATCAATGCCATAGTAGAAATACCCAGACAAACCATATAAAAGCGTGTTAAGCTAAAATATACATGGTCAAATTCATAAGTATTTAGGTACATGGTGATATACATTGCTATAAAAGATGCACCAAGCATTAGAAAGAATTTTGTGTAATTGCTCTTTCCTTTATCGTTGTTTGTATGCTTATTTGTTTTCATAATTTTTGATTTTATAATTAAACTTTACTTTTTCTGTTTTTAAATATTTTTCTAATTGAAGGTGAAGAGGTAAACCACAATAAGAAACCGCTTAATACGGTTAGTAACCCTAAAAGTGAAAAGGCTCTCAAAACAAGGGTATTAAAATTGTCTCTGCCTTCGTAGTCCATAGTATGTGTCATCCATAAAAAATCAAACCAACGCCAAGAACGATGTCTTACGGTTTGAAATTTACCATCGTTTACAGAAACATAGGCTTTTAGAGCTTCATCGGTTTTATATGAGATAACATAAGCAGGTAGTAGTTTTTCTCGATACTCGTGATGTTTCCCAGTTTTAGTTATTTGTTCAACAGATTCTACCTCTAAACCACTTTTCATATGGTTTTTGGCAATATAGAGTGCCTCATCTTGCGTAATACTATTTTTTGGCAAACCATCTAAAGCATTATACAAATTGTTTTTATTAATCCAATAGTAAGGTGAATTGCCAATATCCCTTAATTCTATAGTATTTACACCTTCAGCTATACTAAGTTTTGAAGGACTTATTAAATTATTAAACGCTTTGGGTTGATACTCCAAATTTTTAAATTGATCTCCGTGTATTTCATCGATGTCTGTCCAACTGAAGTATAAACCACTAATGGTCCAAAATAGGAATTGAATTCCTAAAAATAGCCCCAAATACCTGTGGGTTTTTCTAATTTTTAAAGCTGTATGCCTTTTTACCATTTTCTATTTTTTAATTGCAAAAGGAAATTCGAGTTTAACTTTTTCCCAAGCCATCGAAATAGTTCCACTTTTATCATTTATTTTGTTGACCTTATACTCTAAATGTTCTGTGATTTCCTCTGATAATGTTGGTGTAATTTTAAATCGAATAACATCATCTTTTTCGTTATACTCATCTTTACCATGTTGCTCCCAGTTTTTATTAATCATCACAGTCCAGTCTCCTTTTGATGGAATTGTAAAAAAACCATATTTCCCTTTAGGAAGCGTTTCTCCATTAATGATTAAATCTTTATTGGTTTCTAACCATGTAGCCATATGAGCGCCAGCTTGCCATACTTGGTCATAACCAACTAAACCACCAAAAATGATTCGTCCTCTTACTCCTGGTGAAGAATAATCAATATGAATATGGGCATCACCTATCATTGCCATCGTTTCAGAATGTGGACTTAACGGTTTTTTCTTTTGCTCTTCTACTTTTTCAGTTGCGTTGTTATGATTATGTTTTTGCTTTACCGTACTTGATTTTTCATTTTTGCAACTCGCTATTGTAAGCATCATGACAATTAATAGGGTTAGATTTTTCATTAGTTTTTTATTTATAGTTATACTTTAATTGTTCTTAATCGTAATGCGTTTGCTATTACCGAAACAGAACTAAAACTCATTGCTAAAGCTGCTATCATTGGCGATAGTAATATTCCGAAAAATGGGAACAAAACACCTGCTGCAATAGGCACACCTAATGTGTTATAGATAAGTGCAAAAAACAGGTTCTGCTTAATGTTTTTCATTACTGAAACACTTAAGTTTCTTGCTTTTACAATACCATGTAAATCACCTTTTACGAGTGTTATCATCGCACTTTCTATCGCTACGTCTGTTCCTGTACCCATAGCAATACCAATATCGCTTTTAGCCAATGCTGGTGCATCATTAATTCCATCACCTGCCATAGCAACTACTTTTCCTTTTTCTTGCAGTTTTTCTACTTCTTTGAGTTTATCTTCTGGTAGCATACTGGCTTTAAAATCTGCTAGATTAAGTTCTGATGCTACTGCCTGTGCTGTATCTTGATTGTCGCCTGTAAGCATTATAACATCGATGCCTTTATCTTGAAGTGCTTTAATCGCTTTGGCACTCGTTTCTTTTATTTTATCTCCTATAACTACATACCCAACAACGGTTTCATCTATTGACAAATAAGAAACTGTTTTACCCTGTTTTTGGTAAGACTTAGCTTCGTCTTTCATTTTATAAGTAATATTTGCTTTTGCATATTCTATCATTTTAGGGTTACCTAATGCTACTTGTTTACCATCAATTTTCGCTTCAACACCTTTACCTGTGACTGCACTAAAATCTTCGGACTTTAAAATTTCTGTGTTATGTTCTTTACCATATTCAATTGTGGCTTCTGCTAAAGGATGTTCGCTATTGGTATTTAATGAAACGATGTATTGTAACACTTCTTTTACGCTTAAAGTATCATTAAAAGCACCAACGGTTTCAACTGTTGGTTTACCTTCTGTAATTGTTCCTGTCTTGTCAACGATAAGCGTATTTACCTTATCCATTTTTTCAAGCGCTTCAGCATTTTTAATCAAAACTCCATTTTGAGCACCTTTACCTACACCAACCATTACAGACATTGGTGTTGCCAAACCTAAAGCACAAGGACACGCAATGATTAGTACAGCAATTGCATTCACAAAAGCATACACATAAACTGGTTCTGGCCCCCAAACAGACCATACAATAAATGTGATAATAGAAATAAGAACCACAACTGGCACGAAGTAACCCGAAACTCTATCTGCTAAATTTTGAATAGGTGCACGACTTCTACTGGCATCATTCACCATATGAATGATTTGTGATAAAAGGGTGTCACCTCCTACTTTTTCAGCTTTCATTAGAAAGGATTGATTGCCATTTATTGTTCCGCTGCTTACTTTATCTTCTTGAGATTTGTTTATAGGAATGGGTTCTCCTGTAATCATAGATTCGTCAATTGTTGTTTTGCCTTCGGTTATCACACCATCCACAGGAATTTTATCTCCTGGTTTCACTTTGAGAATATCATTTAATTCTATCTCGTCAATACTGACCTCAACTTCTTCACCATCAACTATTTTAATGGCTTTGTTAGGTGCTAACTTTAGTAACTCTTTTACGGCCGAATTGGTTTTACTATGTGCGCGAGCTTCTAACAACTGACCTAAAAGCACTAACGTTAGAATAACTGTTGTTGCTTCAAAATAGACGTGAACTGCGTCTGATTCAGTTTTAAATTGTTCAGGAAATAAATCTGGAAACAACATCCCAAATACACTAAATAACCAAGCCACACCTGCACCGATTCCAATGAGTGTAAACATATTGAGATTCCATGTTTTTATGCTTCTATAAGCACGCTCAAAAAACATCCACGTAGCGTAAAAGACAACAGGAATGGATAATGCAAATTGAATCCAGTTCCAATTTTTCTGTTCCATTATATTATACAATGGATTGTTATTCAGCATTTCGCTCATAGCAATTAAGAAAATGGGTAATGTGAATACAGATGCTATCCGAAATTTCTTTAATAGCTTCTTATACGTTTTTTCCTCTGCTGAACTATCTACTTCCATTGGTACTAAATCCATACCACAAATAGGACACGAACCTGCTTCGTCTTTGACAATTTCTGGATGCATAGGACAGGTCCATTGTTCCTTTGAAGTTGCTGATAGATTTTGTTCTTCCACCAAATCCATTCCACAAACAGGACAATCCCCTGGTTCATCATAAGTTTTATCACCTTCGCAATGCATAGGACAATAAAACGTACCTGTACCTTTTCCTTTGGGTTGTTCTTTATTTTTAGTTTCGGTATGATGATGGTGTTCACCAAGATTATGAATACTATATCTGTCACCATCCTTTTTTAAGGCTTCTTGAAATGTTTCTATGGGAATATGTGATTCCATTTCTATGTTAGCTTCTGCCTTATCTAAATTGACAGTTGCTTTTAAAACACCTTTAACTTTAGAAAGCGTTTCTTCAACGTGACTCCGACAACCGTTGCAAGTCATTCCGTGTATGTGATATGTGAGTTTCATCTGTTGTTATCTATTTCTTAATGGTCAGATGTAATTCGCATATAAAAATCTTGAATAGTTTTATAATAATACATCTGCTCATTTCATTATTGCTGTGTTAAATAATTAATTATTGTTGACTGCAAATAGTAGTTCTTAATAGACTCTATTTGATTGATTTGAAATTTTAACTGCAACTCTTGAATATCCAAAACATCATTAAAATCAATCGTTCCTGTTTCATAGCTTTTGATTAAAATGTCTTCTGCATCCTTGGCTTGCTTTAGATTTTTGGTTTGGGTAGCAAAACTTATTCTTGCTGAAATACGTTCATTAATGGCTTTGTCTAAAAGCGTTTCTAATGTATTTAATCGTTCATGTTTTTGAGCGGTAATTTCCTTCTGTTGTAACTCATTTTGTTTGGTCTGGGATTTATATTTTGTATTAAAAATTGGGATAGATACCGAAACCATTGGCATTACAATATCCTTTCCGTTATCGCTGAAATCCATATTTGGTCTTTCAGAAACATTAATATAATCTAAACCAAAACCAATCATTGGACTGCTTTCTTTTTGATTCAATAATTCTGATTGCTCTATGGATTGATATAGTTTATCATATTTTATTAATTCAGGATGTAATTCTAGATTTTCAGTAGTTATATCAAAGTCTTCAGAAGGTATCATTAGATTATCAACCACACTAACCGAAACATCATTTTTTCGATTTAATAGGTTATTAAAATTTGTTTGTTCCGCTAAAAATTGTTGTCGCAATACGTCTTTTAATTGCTGCATTTCATTTTGGCGCATTTGCAATCGTAATACATCAACTGCGGATGCCTTACCAACTTCAACTGATGTTAAAGCTAGTGTTTCGTAAGTATTCAAAAGGTTAATGTTTTTAGTTAATACCTTTTGTTTTGATTGGTTAGCATACAAATTATAATATGATTGTGAAACCGAAGCCAATAGTTTTCGCTTGACGATAACAATGTCTTCGTATTTAGCATCCGCCAAAGAATTCACATAATTTTCTCGAAAAGTAATGGTACCAAACCACGGTAACATTTGTTTAACAGATACTTTAAAGCGTTGTGCTCCTGTTCTAGTTTCTGGTTCACTCACAAAATATCCTACACCGAATTCAGTATTAGGAATGGTATTGACTTCGTTTACTTTTTCATAAGTTCTTTTGTATTGTAACTCAAACTTTTGAATTGAAGGATTGTTTGTTAAGGCTTCATCTATAAGTGTTTCCAATTGTTGTGCATTTCCTTTGAGAACAAAGAATAACGAACAAAGAATAGAGACTGTTTTAATGTGTGATATTATCTGTTTCATTTTACAGTTCTTTTAAGTTGAAATTCGGCTTTCCAGCAATATAAAACTGGGACTACAAATAATGTTATTAAGGCTATAAGCATTCCACCAAAACTTGGAATTGCCATGGGTATCATTATGTCGCTTCCTCGACCTGTAGAGGTTAATACTGGTAATAGTGCTAAAATGGTTGTAGCTGTAGTCATTAAACACGGTCTGATACGTTTTTCTCCTGCTTCCACTATGGATGCTCTAATTTCCTTTTTATTCTCTGGTGTATTTCTATCAAAAGTTTGCGTTAAATAGGTTGCCATCACTACACCATCGTCTGTTGCAATACCAAATAGAGCAATAAACCCAACCCAAACTGCTACACTTAAATTAATAGGGTGCATCTGGAATAAGTCTCGCATATTTTCGCCGGCGACATTGAAGTTTAAAAACCAACCTTGACCATAGAGCCATATCATTATAAAACCACCTGCAAAGGCTACTGCAATCCCTGTGAATACCATTAAAGATGTTCCAACCGAACGAAACTGAAAATACAGAATTAAGAAAATGATTGCCAATGCTAACGGTACAACAACCGATAAGGTTTTTTCTGCTCGTAACTGATTTTCATACGTTCCTGTGAATGCATAGTTGATTCCTTTGGGAACTATAAATTCACCAGAATCTATCTTTTCTTGAATCAATGCTTGTGCATTTTCAACAACGCTTACTTCTGCAAAGCCATCTAATTTATCAAACAAGACATAACCTACTAAAAAAGTATCTTCACTTTTAATGACTTGTGGACCTTGTTCGTATCTTATCGTTGCCAATTCGCTTAATGGTACAGGACTGCCTTTTTCAACTGGCACATAAATTTGTTGTAAGTCTGTTGGGTTTGCTCGTAATTCTCTTGGGTATCGTACTCGTACACCATAACGTTCTCTACCTTCAACGGTTTGGGTTAATACCATACCGCCAACTGCTACTTTTAATACATCTTGAACATCTTGTATCGAAATGCCATAACGTGCAATTTTCTCTCTATTAATATCAATTAACAAATAGGGTTTACCAACAATACGGTCTGCAAAAACAGCCTCTTTTTTAACACCTTCAGCTTGTTTGATGATGTTTTCTAATTGCACACCAAACGCTTCAATCTGCTTTAAATCTTGACCTTTTACTTTAATACCCATTGGTGCTCGCATACCTGTTTGAAGCATCACTAATCGGGTTTCAATAGGTTGTAGTTTTGGTGAAGATGTAACACCAGGGAGTTTTGTGACTCTTACAATTTCATTCCAAATATCGTCTGGTGATTTTATTTCTGGTCGCCAATTACGGTAGAACTCGCCATCATCGTCTGGAATGAGTTGAGACCTTTCGACTGCGCTCAAGGTGACATTTTCAATAGTATTTGGATTTGCGATGAATCGTCCATCTTTCAATTCATACATATCATCATCATTGACTTTGTAGCGTTGGCGTTGTCCGTTTTCATTCAGCATATACTCTGGTTTGTACTGAATGATATTTTCATACATTGATAGTGGTGCTGGGTCTAAAGCTGATTCTGTTCTACCTGCTTTACCAACTACGGTTTCAATCTCTGGAATACTGGCTACTGCCATATCTAACTGTTGTAAAACACGCTTGTTTTCTTCTACACCAGAGTGTGGCATCGAAGTTGGCATTAATAAAAAAGAACCTTCATTTAACGATGGCATAAATTCTTTGCCTGTATTTTTCATAATGAAAACACCTGCAATTACAATAGCTGTTGGGACAGACAAAAAGAGCAATTTATTATTTAAACACCACCTTAAAATGCGTGTGTAGTATTTTATGAATAATGAGAAAATACCTAATAAACCAAAGCAAATAATACTAACGAAAATAAGATTCCAGAAAATGCTTTTATCCACTCCTAATGGTCTCCAATATTCTGCTAACAAGAATACTATTGCTGATGCTGAAATAATAATATTGATAAGATTTGCTTGCTTGTCTGTTATCTTATTTTGAAGATTGAGACCTGCTGTAATTCCAAAAGCAATTAATATCAATCCTAACCAATACCCAGAGCCTATGGCTACGATACCTAATACTATTAAAACGCCATTTAAAACATATTTAAGGTGTGATTTAAGATTTTTCTTTCTGAATAAAAATGCAGCAAAGGGTGGAATTAAAAACAACGCTACTATTATAGATGCTGTTAATGCAAAAGTTTTTGTGAAGGCTAATGGCCTGAATAGTTTACCTTCCGCACCAATCATTGTAAATACAGGAATAAAACTAATAATAGTTGTCATAACAGCAGTAATAATTGCACCAGAAACTTCTGCGGTTGCATTGTAAACTACGGTATTTATTGATAGTTTTCCATTTTCTTCATTTAGATGACGAATGATGTTCTCTGAAAGTATCACTCCAACATCGACCATTGTTCCGATAGCAATTGCAATACCAGATAATGCGACAATGTTGGCATCTACACCAAAGAGTTTCATTGCAATAAATACCATTAAAACTGCAACAGGTAACAGTCCAGAAATTAGTACGGAAGCTCGAAGGTTAAACACCATAATAATTATTACTAAAATGGTAATCAATATTTCAAGAATTAAGGCTTCATTAAGTGTTCCTAATGTTTCTTGTATCAGTTCTGTTCTGTCATAAAAAGGCACTATGGTAACTTGTGAGGTTCTACCATCCGCTAATACTTTTGAAGGTAATCCAGCACTTAATTCATTAATTTTTTCCTTTACGTTATTGATAACTTCCATTGGGTTTGCGCCATAACGAGCTACCACAACAGCACCAACAACCTCTGCGCCTTCTTTATCTAATAATCCACGTCTTGTTGCAGGACCTAATGAAACTTTACCAATATCCTTTAACCTAATTGAAGTATAATCTTCTGAAGTGACTACTGCATTTTCGATGTCTGAAATGGATTTCACATAACCCAAACCACGAACTAAATATTCGGCTTGGTTAATTTCCAAAGTCTGTGCACCAATATCCTTATTACTTTCCTTAACAGCTTTTACAACGTGATGCAATCCAATATTATACTGACGCATTAGTTCTGGATTTACGTCCACTTGATATTCTTGAACATAACCACCAATTGAAGCTACCTCAGAAACACCACTTGCAGAAGATAAGGCATATTTAACATAGTAATCTTGAATACTTCTTAGTTCGTGTAAATCCCAACCACCAGTTACAGTTCCTTTTTCATCTCTACCTTCTAAAGTGTACCAGTATATTTGACCTAAGCCTGTCGCATCTGGGCCCAATGCAGGATTTACATCGCTTGGGAGTAATCCACTAGGTAATGAATTTAGTTTTTCTAGGATTCTACTTCGACTCCAGTAAAACTCTATGTCTTCTTCAAAAATGATATAGATGCTTGAAAAGCCAAACATAGAAGAACTACGTATAGTTTTGACACCTGGGATACCCAATAATGAAGTAGTTAATGGGTAGGTAATTTGGTCTTCTATATCTTGAGGTGAACGACCATCCCACTTTGTAAATACAATTTGTTGGTTTTCACCTATATCTGGTATTGCATCTACAGCAACTGGATCACTTGGTAAGAAACCTGTATCCCAATTAAATGGTGCATTAACCGTTCCCCATCCTACAAAAAGAACGAGTAGCAGAACTGATACGAGTTTGTTTTCTATTAAAAATTTGATGCTTTTATTGAGCATTGGCTTTGATTATTAAACAGTTAGACATTGGTGTAATGAAAACACCGAATACAGCGAATTATCCTTACAACATTGCAGTCATAGGATAAAAAAGTCTATTGTTTAAAAATCAAATTAAGTACGTTTCGTCAATCTTGTAGAGTTGCCTTATGACGAGTGGCGGTTTATATTCTTCGTAAGTAAAAACGTTATTTTCTAAACCTTTAAAAATGTTACTATAAGTGTAAACAAATGAAGCTATAAATACTTGTTGCTCAAATGTGATTTTGTCAACTTGCAATTGTAGTTCTTCTTGACCTTCAATTGCTAATTGTGCATCATCACAACAATTTTTCTTGTTAATAGAACATCCTTCGGTTGAAGGCTTTTCCATTTCCATGCCACACCCTTTGGCTTTATGATAAATAGCAGTTTCGACTAAAGTATCTCCGCAATAATGCATATTCAGAGTAAATGACATTGTAGAGAATAAGACTACAAAAGTCATTACTAAAGACATTATTTTATGGAAAAATTGTTTCATATTTATTGCGAAGTTACGAAATTTTACCAATTATTGATTTTGTTTAACAGAAGTTTAATTGACTAATCTGCTTAATCCCATATCATTCGTTGTAATCTGACTGCATTTAAAATTGCTAATAATGCGACCCCTACATCTGCAAAAACAGCTTCCCACATTGTGGCTAAACCACCTGCTCCTAAAATCAAGACAATAACTTTAACACCAAATGCTAAAATGATATTCTGCCAAACGATTTTTCGTGTAGAACGACTAATCTTAATAGCTCTCACTACTTTTGAAGGTTGGTCTGTTTGAATAATGACATCTGCTGTTTCAATAGCTACATCACTACCTAAACCACCCATTGCAATACCAACGTTACTTGCTGCTAAAACTGGTGCGTCATTAATACCATCACCTATAAAAGCTACTTTATTTTCAGGATTTTTCTTTAAAATTTCAACTTCGCTTAATTTATCTTCTGGTAATAAGCCACCTTTAGCATTTTTAATATTTAATTCTTTTGCAACTTGTTGGGTAATGGAATCTTTATCACCAGAAAGCATCATAATATTTTTGATACCTACTTTGTGTAATGCTGTAATAGTTTCTTTTGCATCTTCCTTTAATTCATCTGCTATGACTACATAACCTGCAAATTGATTATCGATTGCAACTAATACTATCGATTCTACAATAGATTCCGTTTCCGTTGGAACATTAATATTATTCGCAGTCATTAAGGCTTTATTACCTACTAAAACTGTTTTATCATTAACAATGCCTTTTAAACCTTTACCTGCAATTTCAGAAACTTCTTTTGCTTCAAAATATTCACCTTCAGCTTTGTACTCTAAAATAGCTTTGGCAATTGGATGCGTTGATAGCTCTTCCATCGCCATTAGGTATTGCATAAATTCGGCTTCATTCCAACCGAATGCTTTCACCTCTTTGATTTTAAATACACCTTTAGTAACTGTTCCTGTTTTGTCCATTACCAAAGTATTTATTTTAGTCATTGCATCTAAAAAAGAAGCTCCTTTGAATAATATTCCGTTTTTTGAAGCTGCTCCTAATCCACCAAAATAACCTAATGGAATGGAAATTACCAACGCACAAGGGCAAGATATTACCAAGAAAATTAAAGCTCTATACAACCAATCTCTAAACACATAATCCTCTACAAAAAAGTAAGGAATGAATGTCACGCCAATAGCCAAGAATACAACGATTGGTGTGTAGATACGAGCAAACTGCCTAATAAATAATTCTGTTTTAGACTTACGAGCTGTAGCATTTTGAACCAAATCTAATATTCTCGCAATTGAACTATCTTCAAACTTATTGGTTACCTCAATTTCAATCACGTTTTCTAAATTAATACTACCTGCGTAAACCTTTGCTTCTTTTTGAATGGAATCTGGTTTGCTTTCGCCTGTTAAAGCTGCTGTATTTAAAGATGCTTTTGAGGATAACAACTTACCATCTAAAGGGATTTTTTCACCTACACGAATTTGAATTTTCTCTCCAATATTGACAACTTCAGGCGAAACACTTTTATAATCTCCCTCACGAAATACATTGGCTTCTTTAGGTCTAACATCTAATAATGCTTTTATATTTCCTTTTGCACGATTTACAGCAGCACTTTGAAATAATTCGCCTACTGCATAAAATAGCATTACTGCAACACCTTCGGGATATTCACCAATAACAAATGCACCAATGGTTGCTATAGACATTAAAAAAAACTCTGTAAAAACATCACCTTTTTTAATACTAATCCACCCCTCTTTTACAACAGGAAGCCCTACAGGAAGATATGCAATACCATACCAAGCAATACGAATCCAATCCTTAAAGAATGAAACATCAAAATAATCTAAACCTATACCAATGATAAGCATTGTAAAACTTATGATTGCAGGTATATAGGTTTTAAATGAACCACTTTCTTGGTGGTCGTGATTATGACCATTATCGTGATTATGTTCTTCTTTAGAAACGGGTTTTAAATCCTTTAAATTAATTTTCTTTTTTTTCATATTTCAATTTTAAATAATTTTAGACTGACATTACAACCACCTTCTTACTTTTTTCCTATATTTCAAATATTCATTTCCAAATTCTTGTTTCAAAAAGTCTTCTTCCAGTCTAATTTGTGTATTTATACTTATTACAGAAAGTGAGATTATTAATAGTGTAAAAGCATCTGGAATTACCAAAAACAATCCAATATTTGCTATCATAATTCCAAGAAAAATTGGATTTCGTGATATTGAAAACATACCACTAGTTACTAGTTCGGTTTTATTTTTTTCATCTATTCCAATTCGCCAAGAGTTTGCCATTTGTGTCTGTGAAAACCAAACTACAATTAAAGAGAGTATTAAAAAGACCCAACCTATTTTAAATAAAACTTCATTTTCCAAGTACCAAAAGGAAAGTAAGTATTTATACCACTCAATTTTAAAAGCATAAACACCTACCACCATCAGTTCTAAAAATGATATGAAGGTATATATTTTACCATTATATCCGTGAGCATCATCCTTTTTGTTAAATGTTAAAGGGTTAACACCTGTTCTCTGCCATAACAATAAAGACCTAACTACAAAGACGAGTAAAAAATAAAGTATAAAGTAAGCAAACAATATCATTTTATTGATTTTAAGATATTTTAAATAATTTTTCAATATCACTTGGAATAGGCATTCGCTTTAATGGTGGTACGTTTGCACCACCTGTATTACCAAGTGGAACGTGATTAATAAATGATTTCCAACCACCAACAATAAGCCTAATAATTTGACCTAATATTTCTTTAGTATCTTTTTGTCTAAAGCCAAACTTTAGCATTAGCCAATGTGAATAGGTATGTTCTATAGGATAAGATTGACCTATTACATGACTACGTTCTAAATGAAACCAAGCATTACCAAACTGCTTATTTTCTAAACAGAGTTTGTATTGTTTTAATTCTTTGTTATAGGCCTGTTTAAGGTGTTTAGGTATTTTAGTATTAAACTTCATATCTACTAATTTTTGATAAAAGTAGTACAATAGTAAGTGCAATGGAAGTGCATTTGTTATCTACTACATTTATCACAAATACCTTTTACCACAAAATTTACATTTTCTGAAACAAAGCCATCAGGCACTTTAATTTGTGGTATTTTATGATCTGTTAGGCAAATAGTTTCATTGCAATTGTTACAATGGAAGTGTAGGTGTAAATCGGTTTTTATATCACAATTACATCCTTGTTCACATAATGCATATTTGGTAATTCCAGTTCCATCGTCTATTTGATGTACTATATCTTTTTCTTCAAAAGTTTTAATAGTTCTGTACAAGGTAGTTCTATCTGCTTTTTCAAAAGCATTTTCTATATCACTTAAGGTTACTGCTACATTATTTTCAGCAAGAAACTTATAAATTAATAAACGCATTGCTGTAATACGTATTTGTTTTGACTCTAATAATTGTTCTATAGTGTTCATAATTAATCTTGTTCTTTGTTACCAAATGGTTTAATAATAAGGCCTACACTAAATATAAAACCATCTGTTGGCGCATATATTTCTGGGAAAACAGGATTTTCGTGTGGTGGTAAAACCAAAGGTGAAAACCTGCTTTGTCTTCTATCTGTAAAATTTTCAAAATTTACAAATACACTTCCTAATTTAAAGTTACGCATTACCAATAAACCCATAGTTACAAAGTCTGTGGTTTCTGTACCATTAGATAAAAACTGTTTGCCAGTATAAAAGGTTTCATATCCAATTCGCCATTTTTCAGATTCGTACATCAAAACACTACCTGCATTATGTTTTGCAGTTAATGGTTTCTGTGGATTACCAGGTAAATAATTTAGTTTGGTATCAATAAGTGCATAGTTTAAAAACCATCTAAAATCTTTGTAGGTAAATTTAATATTTGTTTCTGCTCCTTTACTCAAGATTTCATCTGTTGCATTTTCGAACTGAAATAAACCGTTATCTGTTGAATTTAAAAGCAATCCATCTTTAATAGCAGTCACGTAAAATAATTGATTTATAGAAAAACCAATCTCATCAGATAGTCGCGTTTGATAATTGAAATCAAAATTAACGCCATAAGAACGTTCTGCATTGGTGGTAGACTTATCTATACCTAGTACATTTTCAAAGTTGATATATTCTGCTTCTTCTGTAAAAATATCTGGAATCTTATACCCTAAACCTCCACCAATTCTACTTGAAAAACCATTATCATTTTTGTAGAGTAATGAAATTCTAGGAAGTGGAAAGAAACCGAAATCAGTATTGTAATCTGCTCTTAATCCTGTTTCCAATATCCAATTATCTGATAAGTCATAGATATTATTGGCAAATGCACCAAAGGTTACATCTTTTTGGTCTCTTTGTAATGGTAAGTTATCATTTTCATCAAAATTTGAGGTATATAGATTAGCGCCAATTATCCAATCCGTTTTTTCTGATGTTGTATTATATGTAATTTCAGTAAACGTATTTGTTTGTTTTCCATCAAAATTAAAATCGGGAACTGTTAAATTCCTATCAAAAAAAGAGACACTATTTTTAAACTCTAATGAACTAACAGCATCTAATTGCGTTTGATATACCAATTGACTGCTTAATCGTTTTGAATTGTTTTCTTCTGTGTATTGATGAATACCCTCTTCACCATTTTCAATTTTATTAATATCACCACCAATTCTATCATCATACGTACCATTTAAACCAAACCAAACTGTTGTATTCTCTGATGGATAATAAAACAGTTTAGGGTTAAAAGAAATTGAAGTTGTCTTTGGCAAATTACTAAAGCCATCACCTTCAGGGTCGTATGCTTTTTGATAATGAGCAGAGCCATATAGTGATACACCGAATTTTTCATTCCGTTTGCTATAAAATACATTGGCTGTACTTCCTAATGCTTGTGTTTGTGTTAGCATTATGTCTAAAGCAGGTTCAAATTCTGGCGTTTTGGATACCATATTTATTAAACCTGCAATAGCACCTCCACCATAAAGAGTTGATGAACTTCCTTTAATAATTTCAAATTGTTGTAGGTCTAAAGGTGGTATTTGTAAAATACTTAACCCACTTGAGAAACCACCATACAATGGAATACCATCTCTTAAAAGTTGTGTGTACCTTCCATCTAATCCTTGAATACGAATATTGGTGTTACCACTACTTAATGAAGTTTGTTGCATTTGTATTCCTGTACTTTCACGAAGCACCATAGAAATATTAGTAGGGTTCATTATTGCTTTTTCTCCTAATTCTTCAACTCCTATAAATTCGATACGTGTTGGTATTTTTTTTACTGTTCTTGTACTTCTAGTGGATTGCACTACAATGGTTTCTAATTGACTGGCTCCTTCTTTTAATTTAAAAATTAATGCTGTGTTACTTGGAATTTGAATTGAAGTCTCAAATGTTTCAAAACCTAAAAATGAAATGATTATTTGGTGCTGACCATCTGGGATTTTTGTAAACTCTGCAATACCATCAAAATTGGTTACTGCTCCTTTTTCTAATGTTTCAAAGTAAACTGTAGCACCCATTAAGGGCTCGTTTTCTTCAGTGACAATTTTAATTTGTATATCGTTTGTTTGTGCCTTAATTGAAAGGCAAAATAATAGCATGAGCTTTATGCTCAATAAGTATTTATTCATTGAATTTAAATTGTAATATTAACTAAATAATTGATTTTATAAACGTAATAATTTAGCTTATTACTTTTGGCGGTTGCCAAATATTAGATTGGAAATCAAATCTATAAATCGACCGATAAGTAGATATTAATTTTGTAGAAATTTTATTGAAAGTTAATAACTCAAATGTTGCTAAAGGCTCATAAGTTATTGACATACCACAACAATTACAAATACATATACTTGGACAGGTGTCATCACTATCTTCTTGGTGATTGTGGTTCATACTTATTTCATCTTGATGCTGGTCTTCTAAATTTTGACCATCAGAACAAGGCTTTGCCGAAAGCAATAGTATTAATAATGATAATATAATTGTTACATTTTTCACTGTTACAAAGATAGACAAATACTTATGCAATGATTGTGCAAATGTTTGGTATGAAATACAATCAACTACAAGAATTACATAAGTTGCAAATGATTGTGAATTATTGCTTATAAATGAAAACCTAATACTGTTCCGAATTAATTAAATCAACCAAATCTCCACCATCTTCAATATTTGAGGTCTCTAGAATAGTACTACATTGAATGTGAAAACCTTCTAAATTTAATTGTTTTGAAACTTTATTCCATTTATCAAATTCAGTTTTGTCTGGATATGCTATAACATTATATTCTTTTAAGGGGTTTAGTAATTCTTTTTGGAAATTAGACTTACTGCCTGTTGCTAACCAAAGGACTTTTGGCTCTACAATACTCATTATTACAGCAGTCTTTTCTGATTCTACTAAACAAATTGTATTACCTTTTTCGATGTTGTTTATGTTTTGTAATCCAAATAGGCATTGTTGTAATACGAAGTCTTTTAATTTCATTTGTTTATGAATCCAACTAATCCTATTATAAGGTTTCTTAACTCTTTTGCCTGTATTTCTGTCATATAACATAATTTTACCACCATGGATTACGTTTTGGGAATCAATTTGCCAGAATACTGTTGCACCATTCCAGTAATTTGTGGTGCCTAATTGAAATTTATTAATTGCTTGTAATACTTTTGTTGGATCATAATGTTTAAGTAAATAAGTAATAAAATTATTTTGTTGCTTTATGTTGTTGATGCCGTTATTTACGATATTAATCTGTTGCCTACTGTTGTTATCTTGTTGATTTATACTAGAAAACTGTTGTAAAACTGTTGTTTTGTGAAACGTTGGCTGCGTTGCAACATGATTAATACTTGCATTATTAACGATACAATTTTTTGAAGGATTTTTGAAGTAACCACATTTGCTTTCCCTATCACATCTACCATCTATATGATTTAAGTATTGCATAGTTTCATTGTCAATAAATTTGACAAATGTTTTTTTATTGCAATTAGGGCATAAAAACTTCTTACTTGATGGATCCAAGCTGTATTTGTAATTTTTACTCATATTATTTCTATTCGTACCAATCGTACCAATTATTTAGTACGATTGGTACGACTTTTTTTTACTACATTCTCTATTAAATATCTAATTGCATCATTATCAGCGAAATCTGGCAATTTGTCTTTTATGTTAATGTTTTTCTTATTCATTTCGCTTTTGAGCATATGAAATAGCTTTGTAAATTCTTCTTCTTGAAGAGCTTTAGCAATTACATATACATCAGAAGCTAACATATTAAATACCTAGTTTTTTTCTTCTTTTTCTTATTGCACCTTCACTTAGACTTAATCTATCACCAATTTTCACATTACTAAGTCCTTCAGAAATAAGCAGTTTAATTTGCTCATTTATTTCATTACTGTTTATAGTGTTATTTGTATTGAGGTGATTGTTTTCTAAATCAAATTCTTCAAAACAAAATTCTAGAAAGTTTGTTGCTTTATCTATACTACAAAGTATAATGTTTTCTGCATGATAGATGTGCTCTGTATTTCGCTGTTTCAATTGCTTGATATACCTAAATGAAGGGTCTTGAGAACTTTTGCCTATAGCAAAGCAACTATCACAAAAATTCATTAGCATTTTACTACCAGCTAAGTCATTTTTTGTAATTGGTTTAGAATCATCTCTTTTAGGTGTGTGTGCTAAAACTAAAATTGATATTCCTTTAGTTTTTGAAAGTTGTTTTAAAGTTTTCATTAAAACCAAAGCGTCTTTTGCTTTTTCGTTTTCAGCACTTAAAAATGTGAGGTTGTCAACAATTAAGATAGTAGCCTGTGTTTCTTCAATATAAACAGGAAGGGTTGCACATAAATACTCTTCGTAATTCTTAAAATTACTTGGTAGAGTTTCTTCAGTATTTAATTCTGCTCGAAGAAAATTATGATGAAACTGATAATGATTGGTAAAATTTTCTGCATATCGATTTTCAAATTGCTTATCAGATAATTCAAAATCTAAAAAAAGTACTTTCTGTGGTGCACATTCTAATTTGAAACCATTAATTGAAACACCATAACTCAAACTATCGGCTATTTGAACAGCTAATATGGATTTTCCTAAATTGGTGTCTGAAAATAGTATACATAATTCATTTTCATACCAAAGTTCACTAAATAGCATTTTAGGAATAGGTCTGCTTTTTGCATTATTTATCCAAGAATTTGCATCATTGATAATTAGAGAATTTACATCCTTATTATTTTTTTGTAATAAACTTTCATTATGAAATATATCTTGACTAATATTTTGTATTGCTTCTTTACTCATGGTCAAAATATTTATTGGTTGATGTTGGATTACATTCAATAACAATATCTTCTAGTTCTTCGGAAAAATAGTCATCTGTGTATTCATATATTATCTCTCTTAATAATTTTGAAATGTTTTGGTTGTTCTCATCTGCGATGATTTCAAGATCATCTTTTAATCTTGAGTTAATTCGAATGTTAATTGTTGTTTTCATTCTTCTTTTATTTTATAAATTAATACTTATAAATACATGCTAAAAAGAATAATGAAAGCATACCAATGGGCAACTACCTAATTAACAGTATTTAACTAGGTGCAATATTGGAATAACATAAAGTTTAAAAAAGGGAAGTAGGATGGGAAATTTGTGGGAAATTTGTGGGAAATTTTCCTTTTTGTGGGAAATTTTAAAAAATGGATTCTAATTTCTGAAATTGTCCCAATCTTTTTTGATTTTTTTGACCCTATTTCTATGGGTGTTTGATTCATTTCCATTCAACTTTAGAGTACTAAAGTTAAAATTGAAATAACTGTTTATAATTTCTCCAAATACTTTCGATGAAGGCGTTGTTATACATAGAACATTATTGAAGAAATCATATAAACATATAGCAAATGCTCTATTAATTTTTTCTGTCTTTAAAATTTGATTTTCAATGAACTCTACTTGTTTTAGAGAATGAAAATTTTCAGCGTATTTCTGGTAGATTATTTTAGAAATTGGTTTGGTGGCAAATACATTGTTTTCCTCTAACTTGAATTGATTATTTAATTCTATTAAGATTTTTAAATTATTTTCAAATTCAAATATATTTTTGATAGTAGTATTATTATCGAATAAATTTTTATTGTAGTAATTATTATCTCCAGCTAAAAATGGTATTATTAATTCAAGCTCATAATCCAGATTATTAATTAAAGTTTCTTGATATCTTTTTAGGTACTCAAATTTTGTGTTTGGTACAACTTGACGATTTTCGTCAAACTTGAATTTCAAGCCTATTTTGTTTGGAACCTTATTGTAATAAAAATTAAAATATTTTAAACCAATCTTTTTACGTTCATTTTTATCAAGTCCAAAAACATCTTCTTCTAAATCAAGATTAAATAAAATATTATTTCCAAGTCCTGCACTGTAATGGTTAAGTAAATATTTATAAAACTCTTGTGAAATAGCATTGTTATAAATAAACTTTTCTTTAACCTGCTTATTACTTTTATTAATACGATACTCTCCTAATTTATTAGTTTCTTCAAATACTCCTGAGGATTCATGAGAGATATACTTATTACCATAGTTTTTATTAATTATATATTCAGTTATTCTTACTAAATCATTTGTTTCATAAATTGATAATGGTAAAGTATTGTAAAAATGTATTTTCATTATTTTAATAAATTTGAATAATCTTCAGGAAGTATTGCATCTATTTTTCTTAAGTATAATTCGAGAGCTTCCATTCTTTTATGACCAGTTATCAACATTAGTTTGCTTTTAGCTTCAAAGGGTGAATAAGACTTAGACATTTCATTATATAATTTGGTTATAAAAGTGTGTCTAAAACTATATAGACCATATTCTTTACCTAATCCGAAATGATCTTTTACTTTTTTGAATTGTTTTGTGAAGTAATCTCTCTTATTATTTTCAGTAGTAGCCCATTGATCACCAATTTTATTGGGTGTAAATAAAAAATCATTTTGATTTAGCTTTTTAAGATCTGGCAACTGATCAATGATTATAGTAGGAATTATTTTTATTTTGACGGGTTGATTTTTTGCCCTTACATAAATTTTCTTATCAATGATATCAATGTCTCCTACTTTTAGTCGGCAAACTTCAATTGGTCTCAAAAAATTATAAGAAACAAATTGAACAAATAGATGTAAAATCTTATTAGTGTTTTTTAGGTAATCAAATATTTCATTAAGCTCAGTAGGAGTGTAAGTCTTATTTCTTTCTGGAGTAGATTTTAGAATATTTATTTTTTTAACAAAATTATCTTTTATAATCTCATTGTCTTCTAACGTTTGAAATAATGAACTAATATCAGTTCGAGTATTGTTTCTATT
The DNA here is from genome assembly GCF_024362345.1 of Polaribacter dokdonensis. Classification (GTDB taxonomy): domain Bacteria; phylum Bacteroidota; class Bacteroidia; order Flavobacteriales; family Flavobacteriaceae; genus Polaribacter; species Polaribacter dokdonensis. The sequence continues at coordinate 67,661 of NZ_CP101505.1, forward strand.
TCTAGCGCTTGAAGTTTGCAATACACTATTTAAATATAGAATTACATTTTTTTTATTTATGCTAGAGATATCATCTTTTGGTTTTATACTTTGTTCTTCCAACCACTTTTTGAACCTATTAATTCTTCCATTAAAGTTTTTAAAGGAAGTAGCACTTTGGACTTTTGATTTTATTTTAAGTCCTAGATTGAAAGCATCTTCAATAGTATGAGTAGGTAGGGTGTTATTTATATCGGATTTTATTTCTTTTTTAGAGGAGCTCGTCACATCTGTTATTTTCTCTTCCTTTATTGAAAGTTGTTTTTCGAAAAATTCAATTAATTCTTCATTCTCTTGGTACGGGTTGTATCCTTTTTGTAATAGAATGATCAAACCTTTTTTAATTTTATTTAAAATGTATAATCGATCTTTTTTGCTTTTATAGGTGTTTACACCAGCTTTTATATTAGTTTGTCTTACCAATTTACCTGTTTCTGGATTTCTAAAAGAATAATAAACGTACCAATTCTTAAGTAGTGCTTCCTTCTTAGTTTTTGATGAGAGTTTAGACCAATTGGATATATCTACACCACCAGTGTAGAATTTTGGATCAGAATATTTCATTTTCATAGGTGAATCGTGTACTATATCGTGTACTCTTTGTAAAAGTAAATAAAATGAGGGCATAAAAAAACGAATTGTGAGACACAATTCGTTGTTTTATCTAGTTTAAACTTGTAGCGAAGACGGGATTTGAACCCGTGACCTCAGGGTTATGAATCCTGCGCTCTAACCAACTGAGCTACCTCGCCATCGACTTTGAGGATGCAAATATAATCGATTTTTGCATACTGGCAAGTTGTGGTTTTAATTTTTTTTCTTCAAATTAATACTTATCTTGTGCATTAACTTTTTATAAAATGGATAAAGTAAAATACGAAATAGAAATACCTGTTCATGCGTCTCCAAATATGCTATATCAGTATATTTCATCACCATCTAATTTACAAGAATGGTTTGCAGATACAGTTAATTCTAGGGGAAAAATATATACCTTTAGTTGGGATGGTACAGAAGAGCAAGCAGAATTGATAACTAAAAAGTCTGAAGAACGAATTAGATTTAAATGGCTGGAGAGTGAAGATGATGAAAGTTTTTTTGAAATTAAAATTCAAGTTGACCCGTTAACTAAAGATGTTTCTTTAATAATAACTGATTTTGCAGAAGATGAAGATGAGGTAGAGGAAGCAAAACAACTTTGGGAAAATCAAATTGATGAATTAAAGCACACTATTGGAGCTTAAAATTTATTTAGAATATAGCCTATACAGCTCAACCTTTAAAGGTTGAGTTTTTTTATATATTCTTTTTGAAAAAGCTTAATTTTGCATTTTTAAAAATTTAGATGATGGTTAATTATAATGGGAAATTACTTAATGAAGAAGATTTGAATATTTCAATTCAGAATAGAGGATTTAAATACGGTGATTCCATTTTTGAAACTATAAAAATTTTCAAAAATAAAGTTGTTTTTTGGGAAGATCATTATTTTAGATTAATGGCTTCTATGAGGATGCTAAGAATGAAAATTCCTTTAAAATTTACTTTAGAATATTTAGAACAGGAAATTCTTAAAACAGTTAAAGAAAATAATAATAGTGATTTAAGTAGAGTTCGTCTTAATGTATTTAGAAAAGATGGTGGCTTATACACTCCAATTACTAATGAAATTGACTACACTATACAAGTAAATTCAATTAATTACATAACAAAAGAGAATTATAAAATAGATGTTTTTAAAGATTTTTATAACTATTCTGGGTTACTGTCTACAGTGAAAACAAATAATCGAATGGTAAATACTTTAGCTAGCATTTACGCCAAAGAAAATGACTTAGATAATTGTGTTTTAATTAACGAAAGAAAAGGTGTTGTAGAGGTTTCTAACGGAAATATATTTGTTTTAAAAGATAATGTTGTAAAAACACCAAGTCTTAATGAAGGTTGTATTAAAGGTATTGTAAGAAAGAAAGTAATTGAAATTATTTCTAAGAATGATAATTATATTTTAGAAGAAACAACTATTTCACCTTTTGAAATTCAAAAAGCAGACGAGGTGTTTATAACTAATGCTATTATAGGGATTCAGCCCGTTACAAATTATAAAAAGAAGTCGTTTAAAACTGAATTTGGAAATAAAATAGCAAAAAGTTTAAATGTATTAGAATTTACCTCAAATTAGTTTAGAGAAACGTCATTTGGTGCATTAGCCCATAATTTGTAATCTCCTCCTTTTTCTAACAATTTCTTGCGCCAAAAAGTGTCTTCATTTTCTGAAAAAATATTTTTAATGTTGTTTTCAGAGATGAACCAAGAATTGATATTAATCTCGTCTTTAAGTTGGTTTTTGCCCCAACCAGAATAACCTAAGAAAAAACGAATATCTGTTGCAGACAATTCACCACTATTCAAAAGTTGTTTTAAAGAATCAAAATTTCCTCCCCAAAATATCCCATCACTTATTGCAATACTATCAGGAATAAGATCTGGTACTTTATGCACAAAGTAAAGATTATCTTGTTCTACAGGTCCTCCTTGATAAACTGTAAAATCAGATTCAATATCAGGAATTAAGTCTTTTAGAACATAGTCTAAAGGTCTGTTAAGTATAAAGCCAACAGAATTACTTTCTGTATATTCTGTAATTAAAATTATAGCCCTGTTAAAAGAGCTATCATTTAATATAGAAGGTTCTGCAATTAATAATCTACCTTTAAGTGGTTCTAAATGCGACATAAGTAAATGTAACTAAATTTAAGCAAAAAAAAAACTCCCTTAAAAAGAGAGTTTAATTTGTAATTTATTCTGTAAACTAGTTTACAGCATCACTTAATCCAGCTCCAGCTTTAAACTTAGCTACATTTTTAGCAGCAATTTGGATTGTTTTACCAGTTTGAGGGTTTCTACCACTTCTTGCAGCTCTATGAGAAACTGAAAAAGTTCCAAAACCTACTAAAGCAACTTTATCTCCACCTTTTAAAGCAGAAGTTACATTATCTGTAAAAGATTCTAATGCTGCTTTTGCTGCTACTTTAGAAATTCCTGCGTCTGCAGCCATTGCGTCGATTAAATCTGACTTGTTCATAATAAATAGATTTTTAAAAATTAATTGTTTATTTTTTGCTAATAAGCTTAACAAATATATACGTATTAAGGGCCTACGCAAATTACGACCCCTAAAAAGTAGGTATTTGTTAATAAATACACTTAAATTGTTAATAAAGGTAGCTAGGAAATTAGAAAATCTCTATAAACCTTGTCAATAAAGGGGTTAAAGCATTTTAGCGTTTTCAGAAAATTGAAAACCATTTAATAGACTTTTGGAATCTAATTTTTTCTTACCAGCAATTTTAATTTGATCTATAATGATGAACCCATCAGTGACTGCTACCTTAAGTTCACTTTTAGAGGTTATTAGTTTCCCTATTTTATAATTATGATCTTCTTTAACTTTTTCTACTTCGTAGATTTTAGCTTTTAACTGCTCTTCATTATTTTGAATTATTGTCCAAGCAGCAGGAAAAGGATTTAAACCTCTAATTTTATTGTAGATTATAGATAAAGGTTGGCTCCAATCAATTTGCGTATTTTCAGCAAATAATTTAGGTGCTTGTTTTTCCTCTAAATCTGGCTGCTTTTTAGTCTTAATTTCACCTTCTTCAATCTTATCGACAGTTTCTGATACTAAGTTAGCTCCAAGGTACATTAACCTATCATGTAAAGATCCAACAGTTTCATCATCCTTAATGATAATTGATGATTGAAGAATAATTTCTCCAGTATCAATTTTTTCATCAATAAAAAATGTGGTTACTCCAGTTTTTTCTTCACCATTAATAATTGCCCAATGAATAGGGGCAGCACCTCTATATTCTGGTAACAATGAAGCATGGAGATTAAAAGTACCTAATTTTGGCATTTGCCAAACAGCTTTAGGTAACATTCTAAATGCTACTACTACTTGTAAATCAGCATTTAAAAGTTTTAATTCTTCCAAAAAAGATTCACTTTTTAAATTAGTTGGTTGTAAAACGGTTAAATTCTGTGAAACAGCATATTTCTTAACTGCAGATTCGTTTAATTTTCTTCCTCTACCTGCAGGTTTATCTGCAGCAGTAATAACACCAACTATATTGTAATTATGCTCTACTAAATGTCTTAGAATTGTAACTGCAAAATCTGGAGTACCCATAAAAACAATTCGTAAATCTTTCATAATTCTATTTTAATTGATATTTATTTTGATAATTAATTGCGATAATATTGTCTGAGATTAATTGACGCAAATGTATTAAAATGTCTTTTTCATTTGCCTTAATATGTTGATTAATTTCTTGAGAATTTAAGCTGTTTTTTGTTTTTAATAATGAAATGATTTCTTTCGAAATATTTAGTTTCTCTTTCTTTTTTTCAGATAAACATACATCACAAATACCACATTTCTTAGCAGAATTTTCTTCGAAATAATTCAATAATTGAATGTTTCTGCAAACTAAATTATTAGAAACATAAGCTAAAAAATCATTTGATTTTTTTTCTTTTTGTGTAAGAAATTTTACAACATTTTTTGATACTAAATTAATAGTCTTATCATCTTCTCTAGGAACTAGAAATTGTATTTCTAAATCGGTTTCAACTTGCTTGTATTCTACTAAATCATCTCGTTGTAAACGCAATAATTCTTCTTTTACTTTACTCGAGGTAATATTATTCTTTTTGGCGATTAGAAATTCATCTATTTTAACTTCTTGTTCAAATAACCCTGAATAAGTTCTTAATAATGAATTGATAAACTTTTTAGTATAGATATTCCTTATGGTGTAGGAAAGCACGTTTTTACTTGTTGTTTTAAAGAATAATGTAGATTTTTGACTGTAAGTGTTAGACAGAGTTATAATGCCGTTATTTGACAAAATTTTTAAAATTGTATCTACTTTTATTGCAGAAAAATTATATAATTTAGAAAATTCTAACAGATTAAATCTATAAAATTCGTCTTTAATTTCACCAAGAGAAATTCTAAAATATTGATATAATTTATGATGTACTTCTTTAATTTCTTTTAAACTTGGAATCGATTTTTTAACCTGCTCTTTGTACATTAAAATATCACTCTCATTTTTTAGTAATACAGCAAATGATTTTTTCTCATCTCTACCTGCTCTTCCACATTCTTGAATGTAATTTTCGATTGAAAATGGCAAATCGAAATGAATTACGATACCTACATTAGATTTGTCAATTCCCATTCCAAATGCATTTGTAGCAACCATAATTGGAGTAGTTTCTACTAACCAATTATGAAAAGCATTTTCTTTAACTTTTGTAGATAGTCCTCCATGATAAAAACTACTTTTAAAATTGTTTGCATTTAGAAATGCTGCTATATCTTTTGTTTTCTTTCTAGAATTTACATAAACAATAGCAGGTCTTTTTGTTTTTGTAAAAATCTGTATAAGCTTCAGTAATTTATCTTGTACATCAAAAACCTGATAAGCTAAATTATCTCTGTAAAAAGATTTTCTAAATACTTTTGGTTGAACTAAATTGAGGGTATTTGCAATATCGTTTATGATTTTGTTATTTGCTGTTGCTGTTAATACAATACATTTAGCATCTTTAGTTATAGCTTTTAAAAGAGAAATGTTTCTATAGGAGGGTCTAAAATCATGGCCCCATTCAGAAATACAATGAGCTTCATCAATAGCAATTAGGTTTACATTTAACTCTTTAATTTTTTGTTGTACCAATTGAGATTGTAATCTTTCTGGTGATAGGTAGAGAAACTTGAAATTTCCAAATTTCACATTATCAAAAAGTGTAATAATTTCATTATTTGATGCACCAGTTTTTATGGTTGTGGCTTTAATGTTTCTCTTTTTTAAATTTGCTATTTGATCATTCATCAAAGCAATTAAAGGAGAAATTACAATACAAACACCTTCCATTTGTAATGCAGGTATTTGAAAACAAATAGATTTACCTCCACCTGTTGGTAATAATGCAATTACATCATTTTTTTGAAGAACTTCTTCAATAATTTGTTGTTGAGGTTCTCTGAAACTATCATGGTTCCAGTACTTTTTTAATATTTCTTTAGATGAGTTTAACATTCACTAGAAAGCGAATTAATAATAAAATCAGTACGATCTTTAATTGATCCAAATGGAACATCAATTAATTTATAGCCTAATGAAGAATAAGCTTCTTTTAAATATTGATCAATTTTTATAGACTCTTCAAAAGACTCATATCTTTCATTGTCTGTAACATGGATTTCTTTCCAGGGAGCAAAGTGAAAGATAATGTTGTACTTGTATTCTTTATTCTTTTCTGTAAAAGTAGATGGGTAATCACTCTTAAAGTAATCTAAATAGGCTTTAACATCAGGTATTCCTCTATCAAAAAACACCAAATTTTTCTTACTGTTTTCTGCTTCTAAAAATTGTTGTTCTCTGCCTTCTAAAAGCTTTTTACTAAACAGTAAGGGCTCAGTTAAAAAAAGTTGGTCTATACCATCTTTTTGGGCTTGCAGAGTAACTGCTCTAGAAACTTCTTCTAAACAAAAATAACCTCTTTCCTTTAAAGCATTTAAAACACTAGTTTTTCCAGTGCCTGGACCACCTATTAAAACAATTTTTAGTTGATTATTTTTCAAAAAATTTAGCTTAGAATTATTATTTTTGATTTTAAGAATAGTGCTTAATTTACAAAAATAAATCATTCGCATTATAAATCTAATTTTTAACGTAATTTTGTGGCCTACTATTTGCAAATAGTAAGTAGAATATACAATTATGAGCGATAAAAAAGCATTCTATATAAAGTTAAAAGGGCAGTTAAAAGATACTACTCAATTTCCAGCAGATTATATGTACAAGTTTATTGTGCCTGCAGATGGCAGTCAGCAACAAGAAGTACAGGAGGTATTTGATAATAAAGGCGCAGTAATTAAAACCAAGAAATCTAAAACAGGAAAATATATTAGTATTTCTATAGTTTTAAAATTAAGTAGCGCAGACGAAGTCATCAGTTACTATAGGAAAGTGGAAGAAGTAGAAGGTATTATATCATTATAGGTTTATGAAAAAACTAATCTTATTATTTTTAATGGGTTTAACTTCTGTAATTACAGCACAGAAGAAAGATAAAGTGCTAATCACAATAGATGATGAGCAAATTATGGTTTCTGAATTTAAAAGAGTATATGAGAAAAACTTAGATGCAATTGATAATGAAGAAGCTAAAGATTTAGAAAAAAACCTTGATTTATTTATCAATTACAAATTAAAAGTAAAGGAAGCTTATTCTATAAAGTTAGATACTTTATCATCTTATGTAAAAGAGATGAAAACATATAGAAATCAGCTTGCAGCACCTTATATGCAAGATTCTGCTTATGTAAGTTTGTTGGTAAAAGATGCTTATTTTAGAACTAAGAATGAGGTAAAAGCCAAGCATATTTTAATTAGAACACCAAAAGCAGCTACACCTAAAGATACTTTAGAAGCCTATCAGAAAATAATGAAAATTAGGAACCGAATTTTAAAAGGTGAAGATTTCGAAAAAGTAGCTGAAGAAGTTTCAGAAGATGAGTCTGCTAGAGCAGATGCAAAATCTGGTAGAGTGGGTAACAGAGGTAATTTAGGTTATTTTTCAGCTTTTAAAATGGTATATCCATTTGAGAATGCTGCCTACAATACTAAAAAGGATGATGTTTCTATGCCTTTTAGAACTAGGTTTGGTTATCATATTCTTAAGGTTGATGGGTTTAGACCTTCAAGAGGAGAAGTAGAGGTTGCTCATATTTTAATTACAGATAAAACAGCTAAAGGAGAAGAAGTAATTAATACTGTGTATAACCGTTTAGAAAAAGACGAGCAATTTAAAATGTTAGCTCGTAAATATTCAGATGATACTGGTTCTAAATCTAAAGGGGGAAAGTTAAGAAGGTTTGGTTCTGGAGTTATGGTGCAACCTTTTGATGAAGTTGCATTCAGTTTAACTAAGGAAGGCGAATATTCTAAACCTTTTAGAACTCGTTTTGGTTGGCATATAATTCAATTGATTAAAAAACATCCTGTACAATCTTTTGATGAAATGAAGAAAGAACTCACTGGTAAAATTAGGTCTAGTGATCGCTTGCAACTTTCAGAAAAGGCAGTTGTAAATAAATTGAAAAAAGAGTACAAAATAGAAGAATTTTCAGAAGCTAAAGAAATTTTTAATGTTGTTAATTTAAGGAATATTGCAATTGATTCTTTACAAATGAAAATTTTAGAAATTAACGAAAAAAGCTATACCCAGGCCGATTTTGTAAAGTATATCAAAAGAAGAAATAATAAGCCAGTTTTTGATTTGTTTAATGATTTTAAAGATCAAGAAATATTAGAATATTACAAGAATAATCTAGAAAAAACAGAGCCTGATTTTGCACATATTCTGCAAGAATATGAAGATGGTTTATTGCTGTTTGAGTTGATGCAAAGAAAAATTTGGGATAAAGCATCTAAAGATACTTTAGGACTCAAAAATTATTATTCTAGTAATTTAAAAAAGTACAATAATAAAGAGTTGAACAAAATAAAAGGAGAGGTTATGAATGATTATCAAAATCATTTAGAACAGCTTTGGATTACAGATTTAAGGAATAAAACAGCTATTGAGGTTAATAAAAAGCAACTGAAAAAACTGATTAAATATTACAGAAAAGACTAATGAAGAGATTTCTAATTTTTGTCGGATTTTTAACGCTTTTCAGTTCTTGCGACTATCTAGAAGTGCAAGAAAAAGAAGCAACAGCCTCAGAAATTGTAGCAATTGTAAATACCGAAAAACTATTTAGAGAAGACTTAAGAAAATTTTTACCTAAGAATATAAGTAAAGAGGATAGTACAATATTAGTTAAGGGTTACATAAACGATTGGGCCATAAAACAGTTGTTGCTTAAAAATGCTGAGAGTAGTAGCTCTTTAGAAGAAATAACAAATATTGAAGCTTTAGTAAGAGATTATAAACAGAGTTTACTCATCAATAATTATAAAGAAAGACTCATAAAACAACAATTAGATACAGCTATTGTAGAGCAAGAAATTGCTAAATTTTATGAAGAAAACAAAGAGAATTTTAAATTGAATGAAGAGTTATTAAAAATCAAATACCTTCATTTAGATAATAATATCATCAATAAAAAAGAATTGACAAAGTTATTTAAATCTGATGATATAGAAGATTTAGAGGCTTTAGAAAAACAGCAATTGAGTTTTAAGAATTATCAGTTTAACGATTCTGTTTGGACTCCTTTAGATAAGGTTTTGTTAAAACTGCCATTTTCTAAAGAAAATCTGTTAAATAAAACTAAATTCCTTGAAAAACAAGATTCATTAGGTTTATATTTGGTGACCATAAAAGATGTTTTAGTTAGAAACGATACAGCACCTTTAAGCTATATTAAACCTACCATAAAACAAATGATTTTGCACAGACGTAAAATCGAATTAATAAGAGATATAGAAAAAATTTTAGTACAAGATGCAACAAAGAACAACAATCTTAAAATTTATTAAAACTGCAATGTTAGTCGCTTTTTTTGGACTAGCAAGCACTTATACATCAGCCCAAGTTAAGATTGATGGTGTAGCAGTTGTTATTGGTAAAAATATTGTTTTAGATTCAGATATAGAAAAATTTAAGCAAGAAGTAGAAGTAAGATCTGAAGGTAAAATTAAAATTTCTGATTGTGAAATGTTAGAAGAATTAATGCAACAGAAATTACTAGCACATCATGCAGTTATTGATAGTGTAACAGTTTCTGATGAAGAAATTTCTAATAGAGTAGAAAGAAGTGTTGCTTTTTTTACAGAACAATTTGGTTCTGTAGATAAAGTTATAAAAGCTTATGGTTTTAATGATTTAGATGATTTAAAAAAAGAATTATATTCTGTACAATCAGAAAATGTACTTATCGAAAAAGAACAATTAAAAATTACAGATAAGATAGATGTTACCCCAGAAGAAGTACGTTTATATTATGTGGGTTTAAAAAATGCAGGTGAGCTGCCAGAATTTTCTGCTGAAATAGAATTGGCGCAATTGGTCATAAAAGCAAAACCAACTGAAGAAGAAAATCAGCGAATTATAGATAAGTTGAATGAGATTAAGCAACAAATTGAAGATGGTGCAAACTTCAAAATGAAGGCAATTATAAACTCTGACGATCCAGGAGTTACAAGCAATGGTGGTAGATATGAGGTTACTAAAGAATCTCAATTTATTAAAGAGTTTAAAGAAATGGCGTTTTCTTTAGATGTTGGTCAAGTATCAAAACCATTTAAATCAGACTTTGGTTATCACTTAATGCAATTGCATGAAATTAAAGGAAACATGAGAATTGCATCTCACATTTTAATGCAACCTAATGTTCCTGAATCTTTATTGAGCGAAACAAAAGCAAAAGCTGAAGAAATAGCTAATGACATCAAATCAGGAAAAATCACTTTTACAGAAGCTGTAAGAAAATATTCTGATGATGAAGAAACTAAGAATGATGATGGATTATTAATGAATCCATACACTGGAGAAAATACTTGGGATTTAACAAGAATGGATCCTGCATTATATGCTAGAGTTGCAGAGTTGCAAAAAGGTGAACTAACAGACGTTTTCTTTGACGAAAATAGAAGTGGTGAAAAGATGTATAAGTTTATTGTGATGAGAGACAGAACTAATACACACACTGCAGATTTAGTTAACGATTATGTAAAAGTGCAAGAATTGGCTTTAGCTAAGAAAAAGGAAGAAGCAATTACGAAATGGGCGAAAGAGAAAATCTCAGATACATATATTAAAATGTCTGATGAGCACAGAAAATGTACTTTCGAAAAAAATTGGAAAAAAGAAACAGGTAAATAATGTCTGACGTTAAAGCTGTAAATGATTTAGTAGTAAAATACAATACTCTAAAGTCTGAAATTGGTAAAGTAATTGTTGGGCAAGAAGAGGCTGTAAATTTTACATTATTATCCATTTTTTGTGGAGGACACTCTTTGTTAATAGGAGTTCCTGGTTTAGCAAAAACACTTTTGGTGAATACAGTATCTAATGTTTTAGGCTTAAATTTTAAAAGAATTCAGTTTACTCCAGATTTAATGCCTTCAGATATTTTAGGTAGTGAAATCTTGGACGAAAGCAGACAGTTTAAATTTATTAAAGGCCCAATATTTTCTAATATTATTTTGGCTGATGAAATTAACAGAACACCACCTAAAACACAAGCAGCGCTCTTAGAAGCAATGCAAGAGCGTTCAGTAACTGTTTCTAACAATCATTATAAACTAGATTTACCTTTCTTTGTTTTGGCAACACAAAACCCTATTGAGCAAGAAGGAACTTATCCTTTACCAGAAGCTCAATTAGATAGATTTATGTTTTCTATTCATTTAGAATATCCTTCTTTTCAAGAAGAAGTTCATGTGGTTAAAGCAACAACAAGTAATTTAATGACTTCTGTAAATGCAATTTTATCAAGTGATGAAATTATTGCCATACAAGATTTGGTTCGTAAAATTCCTGTAACCGATAATGTTATTGAATATGCTGTTGGTTTGGTAGGTAAAACAAGGCCTAAGTCTAAAGCAGCAACAGAATTGGTGAAAAACTATCTAGATTGGGGAGCAGGACCTAGAGCCTCTCAAAATTTAATTTTAGCGGCTAAAGCACATGCAGCTATTAATGGAAAATATTCTCCAGATATTGAAGACGTGAAAGCAGTAGCTGTGCCAATTTTATCTCATAGAATTGTTAAGAATTATAAAGCAGAAGCAGAAGGTATTACAATACAGACTATTATTGAATCTTTGCTTTAGTCCTCTTCAACAGAAGGGTTTTCGAAAAAACTAAATACATTTCCTCCATATCTTTTATCAAAAGCATGATTTTCATGTTCTGAGATATCTGTATGTTTAGAGTGCTCTACAATTAATACACCTTCCTCTTTTAAAAGGTTGTTTTTAAATACTAATTCTACTATTTCTAAGAATTTTTCAGTAGTAAAGTCATAAGGTGGATCTGCAAAAATGATATCTGCTTGCAAAGAGGTTTTCTCTAAAAATTTATAGACATCACTTTTGTAGGTGTTTATGTCTAAATCTAACTCTTTTGCAGTATTGTAAATATATCTAATACAATTATGGTTGGCATCTATTGCATAAATGTTTTTAGTTCCTCTAGAGGCAAATTCGTAACTAATATTACCAGTTCCCGAAAATAAATCAATTACATCTATGCTGTCAAAGTAATAAGTGTTGTTTAAAACATTAAACAAACCTTCTTTAGCCATATCTGTTGTAGGACGAACAGGTAGGTTTTTAGGTGCCTTTAAACGCCTTCCTTTGAGTTTTCCTGATATTATTCTCATTATCCTAATAAAGTATAGTTAGTATGTTGTGCTAAATCTAAACTTTTAAAAATAGCATTGGTGTTTTTTAGAAAGTCTACGTTTCTAATAAATTGATAAGTTATTTTATAAACATCACTTTCTTCAGAGATAGCTCCACTAAATAGTAAATTAAATTTTTCTGGATTTAGTTCTAATTGTTCTGCTGTAAATAATATGTAGTATATAAAATCCTCTTTGGTTTCGTAGTTAAAAGAGTTTAGAAATATCAGCTTTTTAGCTTCTAAAACAACAACATCAAAATGATGTTTAGATACATTTACATACATCAATTTTTCATCCTTACTAGGCAGTTTTATTAACTTTTCTAGTAATACAGTTTGATGATGCTTGTACTCGAACTCTCCAAAGCTATTAAACAGATAATTATTAATATTCACGTAAGGAATATAAATATTATGAATTGCAAGTTTTTCTATATTATCAAAAGCAATAAAATCATTTTTAAATATTTTTACAGAAAGATCTAGGTAAGAAGCTAATGAGTTTTTATCAAAGTATTCAGTTGGTGCAGTTGTAGATAAATGATTTTCGTGTATTACTTCTATACTATCAAAATCATACTGCAAATGTTTATTCTCTTGAAAAATACGTTTTATGTTATCTAATAAACTTTGAGGTGTTTTTAGTGTCTCTTCAAAGTCGTAATTAGATAAATATAGCGATTCTTTTGTGTCAGAATTTGTGATACAAAAAGAAAATCCATCCAAACTAAATTGGATGGATAATGCTAAATGTTTTGTGTTCTGTAAAGATTTTGTACTATTCTTTATCTGCAATTTTCCTGTCATATGATGGTGGCCAATTACCTCCAGTAGTTACTTCTTCTAAAGATCCAACAGAAACATACTCACCTTTAATTTGGTCTGTTTCAATTGCTTCTAATTCTTGTTTTACTAAAGACTCATTCATACCATCTAAAATTCCTCTTTTAGGAGTTCTAGCTCTGAATGTTGGTTGCATTAAACCTTGTACTTTTTCTACTTCACCTATTTCTAGTTCAAACTCAGTATTTGGCACACCAGGTACTTTAAACATGTTTTTGTAGTCTCTATCTTTAAAGTATTTAATTACTGGTTCATAACCAATAGTATCTGTTACTCTTTTCTCTTCATCTACAATAATACCACCACCTTTATTAACTTGCTCTACAATAGTTTTAGTTTCGGTTAATGCTAATTGAGCAGTATCTACAAACTGAATTAAACCAGCTTTATCTTTAGTGTATTTACCATAAACTTCGTAATATTTTACTTCTGCATCTCTAATAATTTTTAAACTATTAACAACTTCTGCATACTTCACTACTTTTTCTTTGTTAAATTTAATTGGCTCCATAATTCCGCCATAAATTTGATAACCCAAGAATCCTGCCAATGCTAAAAGTAAAATAGAAGGAATCCATCTTAAGTTTAGAGGTAAAAATTTAACGATTACATAAGCTATTAGAACTGCTACTAACACAGCTCCTAAAATCATTAGTATTAAATTCATTATAAATTTGTTTTTAATAGTATTAACGCAAATCTACAATTTTTTTTCAATGATAAAAATTTTTCTTTATAAAGAAATGTATCTTTGATATTTTAAGATTTATATGATAAAAAACCCTGCTAATTTCAACAAGGAATTACAACAAAAGTTTCCTCACACTCCTACAAATAAACAAGGTGAGTTGCTAAAACTACTGAGTAATTTTATTTTTAATGAAGATAAGAATACACTGTTTTTATTAAAGGGTTATGCAGGTACAGGTAAAACTACTACTATAAGTACGTTTGTAAATTCATTATGGTCTGCGCAAAAAAAATCAGTTCTATTGGCACCTACAGGTAGAGCAGCAAAAGTTATTTCGGTTTATTCTAAAAGACCAGCTTACACCATTCATAAAAAAATCTATTTTCCTAAAAAACAAGCTAATGGAGGTGTAGATTTTGTTTTGCAACAAAACAAACATAGAAATACCATTTTTATTGTAGATGAATCTTCTATGATTCCAGATTCTAGACAAAATCAAAAATTGTTTGAAAATGGTTCTTTGCTAGATGATTTAATTAATTATGTTGATAAAGGTCAAAATTGTAAATTGATTTTTATTGGAGATACAGCCCAATTACCACCAGTAAAACTTACGTTAAGTCCAGCTTTAGATGCTGATACTTTATCTATCGATTATCAAAAAAGTGTTATAGAGATTGAGTTAGATGAAGTTATGCGTCAACATGAAAACTCAGGGATTTTGGCAAATGCAACTCAATTGCGATTTCTAATTCAGAATGATGGTGCAAACTTTAAATTCGATTTAGATTTTCCTGATATCATAAGGTTAGAGGATGGTTATGATATAGAAGATGCTTTGGTTTTAGCTTATGAAAATGATGGTGTAGAAGATACTGCTTTTATTGTGCGTTCTAATAAAAGAGCAAATCAATATAACCAACAAATACGTTTAAATATTAGAGGACAAGAAAACGAAATTTCTGCAGGTGATTTTGTGATGGTTGTTAAGAACAATTATTTCTGGTTAAAAGAATCTTCTGATGCAGGCTTTATTGCTAATGGAGATATTTGTCAGGTCTTAAAAATATTATCAATTAAAGAATTGTATGGTTTTAAGTTTGCAGAGGTAGAATTACGAATGATTGATTACCCAAACATGCCTGCTTTCGAGACTGTTTTATTGTTAGATACTATTTCTAGTGAAAGTCCGTCATTAACTTATGAGGAATCAAATAAATTGTATCAAGCAGTAAAAGAAGATTATGCAGATGAAAAATCGAAATACAAACAGTTTTTAGCGATTAAGAAAAATATCTATTTTAATGCATTACAGGTTAAATTCTCTTATGCTATGACTTGCCATAAATCTCAAGGAGGCCAATGGAAAACTGTTTTTATAGAACAACCTTATTTACCAAATGGAGTTTCTAAAGAGTATTTTAGGTGGTTGTATACAGCAGTTACCAGAACTCAAGAAAAATTGTACTTAATTGGTTTTAAAGATGAATTCTTTTTGGATTAGCGAATTAGATAGCTAACTAAAATTGTTCCATATTTATTACCATAGGTATATCTTAAATTTTCAGATTTGCTAGTATTATAGTTAAATGCATAGCCAAAATTAAAACGATTGGCTGTGAATTTTAGACCAACTTCTAAATCGAAAACAACAGGTATTAGCTCTTTAGTTACTTCACTGCTTGTATTTAAAAAGCTTCCTTGTAATGTGGCATCATAAAAGGCATATCTAACCATTGGTTTTATATAAAAGAAAGATTCAGCTTCTCTCTTATATTCTGTATCATCATTATTTAAATTGGTATTATATCCAATAGAATTCATGATGTCTTGCAAAGGAATAAATCCTAATCTCATATTTAAACCAGCACTAACATCAGTATAAATTGTACCAACTTGTGCTAAGGTTTCTAAGTTTAAATCGAAAGTTTTAGTCTCATTAAAAGCTAACCTTTGAATGAAAGAGGCTTTAAGGTTTAGTCCAAATGCATTTTGAATTTGATATTCCCAACCTTCAGCTTTTTTAAAACCATAAATATCATGAATAAACTCTTGTAGTTCTTGTCCATATGCATTAGGCCCAACAATACCAATTTGAACTCCATAATTTAGAATGCTATTTTTTTTGTATACGTTTTTTACTGAAAAACCTCCATATAAATAACCAGCAAAAGGCCTATCATGATCATCAATATTTGTTACAACAGGTTTATAAGGTGTAAACATTTCATGCCCTAATTGCCATTCAAATATTTTTTTTACTAATTTATTATTAGAGTTGTCTTTAATATATCTATAGTTTAAGAACATTCCATTTGTATAATATCGATCTCTTTTAAAGGATACATACAAATCATTATCAGTTACAAAACTAAACTCCTTAGAAAATTTTTCTTGAGAAAGAATTATAAATGGTAGTAGAAATAAGGCAATAGTAAGAGCACTTTTCATAGATAGCAAATATAAATTTTACTATTTAAAATGATAAATATTTAACACGATAATAAAAAAAAGGTTTTATTTTTAGGGTTCTTAATTTTAAAGAAAAATCTATGGGAAGATTAACAGAAGAGGATTTTGATAGTATTAACACTAATGAAGATCTGTTAAAACTAATCAAAGAGAAAAATGTTTCTTTTTCTAAAGTAAAAAAAACACTTTCTTATGATGAGGAATTGCGTTTACTTCAAATAGAACTGGTTAAATTACAAAACTATATTTCTTTAAATAACAAAAGAGTTGCTATAGTTTTTGAGGGTAGAGATGCTGCTGGTAAAGGTGGTAATATTCGTAGGTTTATGGAGCATTTAAATCCTAGATCTAGTAGATTAGTGGCTTTAAATAAACCCACAGAAGTAGAAAAAGGGCAGTGGTATTTTCAAAGATATATTAAAGAACTTCCAAACCCTGGCGAAATTGTTTTTTTCGATAGAAGTTGGTACAATAGAGCTGTAGTAGAGCCAGTTATGGGTTTCTGTACAGAAAATCAGTATAAGCAATTTTTAGTGCAAGTTCCTGAATTTGAGCACATGATGTATGAAGATGGAGTTATCATCATTAAATTTTGGCTATCTATAACTAAAGAAGAACAAGGTAAACGCTTTGAAGGGCGAAAAGAAAATCCTTTAAAAAGATGGAAATTTAGTCCTGTAGACAGACAAGGTCAAATTCTTTGGGATAAATACACACATTATAAAGAAGAAATGTTTTCTAAAACCCATACCTCTTATAGTCCTTGGGTTATTATAAAAACAAATGATAAAATGTCTGCTAGATTAGAAGCTATGAGACATGTACTTTCACAATTCGATTATGAAGGGAAATCAGAAGCAGGTACAGCAGTAAATCCAGATCCTAATATTGTAATGCGTTATTATAGATCTAGTATTCATAAAATAGATTAAAGGTATGAGTGATAAATTATCAGAATCAGATTTAAAAAAATTAAATTCTAAAAAGGGTTTACTTGCACTTTTATCTAAACAGCCATTAAGTGTAGATAAAGCTTTAAGATATGTAAATTACCAAAAGAAGCTAAAAAAGCTTCAGGTAGAGTTGATTAGAATGCAAACTTGGGCAATTAATAATGATGAACGAATTATTGTAGTTTTTCAAGGTAGAGATGCTGCAGGAAAAGGTGGTGCTATTAGAAGAATTACAGAAAGAATCAATCCACGTTTTATGCGAATTGTAGCTTTACCTAAACCTACTAAAGACGAACAAAGTCAGTGGTATTTTCAAAGATATGTAGAGCAATTACCAAAAGCAGGAGAAATGGTTTTCTTTGATAGGAGTTGGTATAATAGAGCAGTAGTAGAACCTGTAAATGGCTTTTGTACTTTAGAAGAATATAATACGTTTATGAATCAGGTAAATGATTTTGAAAGAATGATTTTAGAATCTGGTATACATTTAGTGAAAATCTACATGTCTATTTCTAAAAAAGAACAAGCTAAACGTTTTGCAGACATTAAGAGTGATCCATTAAAACAATGGAAAATGACAAAGTTAGATGAAAAAGCGCAAGACCTTTGGGATCAGTACACAGAGTATAAAAATGCAATGTTCGAAAAAACGAATACTGTTCTTTCTCCATGGAAAATTATAAGAGCAAATAGAAAAACAGAGGCTAGAATTAATGTTATTAATCACGTATTAAAAAGTATTCCTTATGATAAAAATTTAGAAATATAGCAGATACTATTTTCTAAAAAAATGAGTTATACTTTTTACCTTGAGTAAAGTTTCTATGAAAAAAAACTATTCTACACTACTTTTTTCTTTCTTATTCATAGTACAAATTACATTTGGGCAAAATGCACCAGTTGCCAATAATGATAATTACGAAACAGAAGTTAATACAACTTTAAACCTTTCTGCACCTGGTGTTTTACAAAATGATACAGATGATAATGGAGATGCTTTAACTGTTACAGAATTTGTAGTAAATGGCACAACATTTTCTGCAAATGATACTGCTGCTATTGCAGAAGGAGACATTACTATAAATGCAGATGGAAGTATGTTTTTAAATCCGACTTTCAATTTTACAGGAGACTTGCCAACAATTATTTATAGAATTACAGATGGTACATTTGTAAGTTCAGCCAACTTAACAATTGCTGTAGTTTTTCCTCCAACAGCACCAATTCCTATGGATGATTATGACACTGTAGAAATCAATACAACTTTAAACGTTGATGCTCCAGGTGTTCTAGTAAATGATACAGACATTAATAATGATGTTTTAACTGTAACTGAATTTGTAATTAACGGAATTGGTTATTCTGCAGGAACAACAGCTGTGTTTGCACAAGGTAGTTTTACACTAAATCCAGATGGAAGTTATCAATTTATACCAACACCTAATTATTTTGGTGATGTTCCTGTAATTACTTACAGAATTACAGATGGTACTCTTCAAGGTCAGGCCTTATTGTTTTTTACGGTAGAAAGAGTAACAGATTTACTAAATATTGCAAGTTTTAATAGCTGTAATCAGGGTTTTACAGTAGATGGAGACTATAAAGTAAGGTATACTATGGTCTTAGAAAACACTAGCACTGCTAGAGATTATAACGAATCTAGTTTAATACGAAATATAGATATCGTAACAGATTTGCAAAGTACTTTTGGTTCTGGCTGCGTAATTGATGTTTCAGAATTTAGTGTAGAGAACAATCAATTTACAAGAGACTTTGTAAACGATGGTGCTTATCCAAGAGAATTTACAAATGGAGCCATTAATGCTGGTTTTTCAAATTCAACATCAACCTCTGTTTTTAATCAAAATGCCATAGATAATTTAGTTTTGTATCCAAGGCAAAATGTAACTATAAGCTATTGTGTAAGTATAGATCCTTTTTGTGATGGTAGACCTAACCCAACTCCTTCAGGCTCAGGAATCGATTTTACAAATAATATAAATATTACTACAAATAGAGGTAATGATTCAGAAACATTAACCCTTACAGATTTTCATACAACAGAAGCTATTGTTACTGCTGGTTTATTTGTCCCAGAATTTAACGATTCTATAGATCCACCAGGAACTATAAATCCAGATGGAACTTACGACTATACAAATACTGTTATTATTACCAATGAAGGTGCATCAACAGCAAATAACATAAACTATAACATGGGTTTAGGTAATTTTATAGATAATGGAATTACGTTTACAGAACTAAGAATTCAACAAGCTTCTGGTCCAGCAGTTACCATCAACCCAAATTATGATGGTGAAAATGATACCTTTTTACTGTCTACTAACAACTCTTTAGCTGCTGGCGAAGTTGTGGTTTTAGAATTGTTTTATCTTATAGAGCCTTATGCATCAACTAGATATAGTTTTTTCTATCAAAATGCCAGATCATTCACACAAGGAGGAGATGACAATTATGATGAAACAACTACAGCAAGAAGAAGGTCTGATTCTTATGTAATTTGGTCAGATAATTTGGGAGATCATTTAGATAGATATTATGTTGTGAGTTCTCCAACAGAAAGTCCTTCATCAGCTAATCAATGTGAGTGTGTTACAAGTAGTATGCGCTTTTTATTTGATACAGATACTGATGCTTCAAAAACTATAACCTCTGTAAATTCTGTGCCAAATGGTATTTTAGAACACGAAGAAGTCACCTTTCAAATCACTTTTCAGAACAGTAGTGAAGCTGTTCAATTAAACGAATTACAGGTAATAGATGATTTAACTAACAGTTGTGGAGGTAATATAGTTTCTGTAAATAGACCAATAATTTCCAATTCTACAGCAACAACAGATCCTACCATAAATGCGAACTTTAATGGAGTAACAGACACCAATATTTTTATTGGTACAGATGGGGTTTTAATGGCTGATGAAACAATTACAGTACAATTTTCTGTAGTTTATGCTGAAGCATGTATTGGTATAAATACTGCTACTTTTTCTGCAAGAGATCCTTTAGGAACAGCAGTTACTTCTAGTGCAGATGCTGATGTAGATGCTTCTACAGATTCAGATGGAGATTCAGTTATCAACTCATTAGATTTAGATGATGATAATGATACAATTCCAGATTTAGATGAATACAATGGTTTAGATCCTTTGCAAGATGATGATGCAGATTTTATTCCTAATTATAGAGACACAGATTTTGGAGTAGATACAAATGGAGATGGAATTGTAGATCTTTTTGATTTCGATAATGATGGAGTGCCAAATCATCTAGATTTAGATTCTGATAATGATGGAATATTGGATATTTATGAAGCAGGAAATTTTGATGAAGACACTAATAATGATGGTACAACAAATAATAATGTTGGTGCAAATGGATTAGATAATACTTTAGAAAATAATGATGCTATAACTGCAACTATAACTTATACCATTCTTAACTCAGATACAGATACTAATTTTGATTTTTTAGATATTGATTCAGATGCAGATGGAATTGTTGATAATATTGAAGCTCAATTAACCGCAAATTACGTTACTTTAAATGGTATAGTAAATAGTTTAGGTGTTGATACAGCATATCCGAATGGATTAAACCCAATTGATACCGAAAATGATGGAATAGTAGATTATTTAGATACAAATTCTGATGGTGATATTCGTGAAGATTTTATTGAAGGTTGGGATACAGATGCAGATGGAAATCCAGAAATTGTGGCCTCAAATACAGATGCAGATAATGATGGTCTAGATGACGCTTTTGATAATGATAATACAGTAATTAACCCAACAAATAGTCAAACTCCATTAAGTTTTCCTAATGCAGATAATGTAGATACAGAAGAACGAGATTGGAGAGAAATTATCGCTATTGAAATTTTAATTAATGATGTTTCTGAAACAGAAGGCAATACTTTCGATTTTATATTAACCTTAGTCACTAAAAGAGATAATTCTATTTTAATTGAAAGTGCAACACCTATTGAAATAAATTTTTCTACAGAAAACGGAACAACGAATACAGCACAATTTGAAGTAGCAACTGCACCTTTCGATTTTACTGCCATTAATAATGTAGATTTTACAATTCCGCCTTTTACAAATACAGCTCAATTTTCTGTAAATTCTTTAGAAGATATAATTGCAGAACTATCAGAATTATTCTCATTAGTGGGCACTGTAACTTCAAATAATACAGATAATATAACAATAACAGGTATTGGTACTATACTAGATAATGATGATCCACCATCAATTACTATGGATGATTCTAGAGAAGATGAGGGTATAGATTTAGTGCATACAATTACCCTTAGTAACCCATCATCAACACCAATTGCAATTAATATTATTACCACTGATGATTTGGCTATAAGTCCAGATGATTACACAGCAATTTCTGAAGTTGTTGTTATTGATGGTACAGTAGATCCTAATAATGCCAATACTCAAATTTCTTTTTCAATAAGCTCTAATTTGGATAATTTAAACGAATTAGAGGAAGAAAATTTAGACGTTCTAGGTGTTGTTACCAGTAATAATGTTGGTGTTCAAGATTTACAAAAAGTGGCTATTATAGTGGATGTAGATCCTAACCCGTTTGTAGAAATTACAAATCCTATTGTAGAAGAAGGTGCCATTTTAGAATTTACAATTACATTGTTGAATGCTAATTCTGAACCCATGCAGAATTATTTACCTATAAATATTATTTTAGAAACTATAGATGACACCACATTTGCTACAGAGGATTACGAACCTATCAATATTCTAACAAGTATTCCTGCATTTACTTCCACAATAAGTCAGAATGTAATCACTATAGATGATAGGTTAAATGAAGATACAGAACAACTGTTTTTACAAACTACAACCAATTTAGATAACATATTAAATACAACAATGCCAAGAGGTCTAGGTACTATTAAAGACAATGATTATCCTAATTTATTTTCCCCAAATGGAGATGGAGTAAGTGACGTTTTTAAAATTTCTGGTATTGTAGAAGATTATCCAAACTTCAGGTTGGTTATTGTAAATCGTCTAGGAAATGAAGTTTTTAATTACAGTAATAATGGTAATGTAAATCCTTCTTGGTGGGATGGAACTTATAAAGGAAACCCAGTATCTACTGGTGTTTATTTTTACACTTTAGATTATAATGATGGTGTAACTAAACCAAAATCTAACTTTATACAATTAATAAGATAATGAGAAAATTTAAATCCTTTATCTTAAAAATTCAATTTAGTAAGCAATTACTTCTTGGTGTTTTATTGTTGTTATTAGTTAGCTCAAGTTATGCTCAACAATTACCTAATTACACTCAGTATTTATATAATATGCAAATTATAAATCCTGCTTATGTTGGTACAAGAGCAGAATTAAGCATGTCTGCATTGTCTAGAGAACAATGGGTAGGTTTAGAGGGTGCACCTACTACTAGAACGTTTTCAGTTAATGGTAGAACAAGAAGAGGTTTAGGTATAGGAGCAACTTTTGTAAACGATCAAATAGGTTTGTCTACCACCAATAATGTAAATGTAGATATATCTTACACTTTAATTACTTCAAAATATAGCAGATTATCTTTTGGATTAAAAGGAGGGTTGACCTTTTTTGATAATAACTTAGCCAATGCAATTACTCCTGATAATGAAATAAACACATCCATTTCTGGTCAATACCCAAATGTAGGTTTTGGAGCATTTTTTTACAATAGAAAATTTTATGCTGGTTTATCTATACCCTACATTTTAGAAACACCACAATTTTATATAGAAGATAATTTCTCTGAAGCAAGACTCGCAAAAAATGCGAATTACTTTCTTACTGCAGGTTATTTATTTGAGTTAAGAGAGGGTGTAATCTTTAAACCTTCTACAATGGTTAGGTACTCAGCCAATTTACCATTATCTATAGATTTAAATGCTAATATTTTCTATAAAGATAAAATAGAGGCAGGTTTGTCTTATCGTCATCAAAACTCTTTAAGTGCTTTATTTGCTTTAATTATTAAAGAAAAATTTAGAGTTGGTTATGCCTATGATCATAGATTTGAAGCTTTTGGAGGCAATTTTAGCACGCACGAATTTATTCTTCACATAGACATCAATCTGAAAAGAAACACAAGGTGGTTGTTAAGTAATAAGTGTTATTTTTAAGAAATAATTTCTTTTACAGCTGCAAAAATATAACCAACTTCAGCTGCAATTTTTTCATTAACAGCTAGGTAAGCTGCTTCTTGATTACTTGATCCATCAGATGATTTTGGATCTGCAAAGGGCAAGTGATAACGATGTGAAGCAGATGCAATAAACGGACAATTTTCATCTGCATTATTACAAGTAGTTATAGCTATAAATGGTTCTTTATTTACAACATCATCATACAATTTAGAAAAGCCAAGTAACGTATTTCTAGAATCGCTATAAGAGATATTGTACTTAGGGTTCTGATGAGAAAAATCTTCTAACTGAAAGTTAAAACCAGCTTTTTGCAAGGTTTTTACAGTATTTCTATGAAACGAAGTTACTTCTGTTCCTCCAGAAAAAGAGTTGATGTTTAATTTATAATAATGGGCTGCCAAAAAAGCCCAAACTTGAGAAAGTTGGCTTCTTCTAGAATTATGAGTACAAATAAAATTAAGATTAACAACCTCATTCTTGGTGTACTCTTTAGCTATAGCTTCAGCTATTTGCAATAACAGATTTTTTCTGTCTTCTAAAATTGTATTTCTTTTTAAAGCACTGATAAAGAAACTTTTTGCAGAAATATTAGAAGTCTTCAACATCATTAATTATTTTTACTGCAAAAATAAGACTTACCATTATTTCCTTAAATTAAGATACAGTTAAGAATGCGTTTAGAAATTGGAAACAAAGTAGCAGTTTTAGATGATGTTTTAAAAGGTATTGTAATTGCAATTGATGCAGATGCTATTACCATTGAAACAGAAGATGGTATGCCATTTAAGTTCGCTAAAAGAGAGTTGGTTAAAATAGAAGAAGATCAGCATGAATTGTCTAAATTTTCTGATATTAATAATCCACTATTAAACCAAAAAATTAGCGATAACAAACCCAAGAAAAGTTTATTTACTAAAACTAAAAACGAAGTTATTTTAGAAGTTGATTTGCACATTAATCAACTTCTAAAATCTACTAGAGGATTAGATAATTATGATATGTTGAATCTTCAAATTTCAACAGCAAAAAGAAAAATTGAGTATGCAATCTCAAAACGCATTTCTAAAATAGTTTTTATTCATGGAGTAGGAGAAGGCGTTTTAAGAGCAGAACTTACAAGTTTATTGAATAGATATCCTGTAAAATATTACGATGCTTCCTATAAAAAATATGGCTTAGGAGCTACTGAAGTTTATATCTATCAAAACGTGAATTAATTGTATTTTTGCAGTATGAATGCTATTTATTTAGATAATGCTGCCACCACAAAAATAGACGATGTTGTTTTAAAAACAGTGCATGAAAGCATGCAAGACGTTTTTGGGAACCCATCTTCTACTCATCAATTTGGTAGAAAAGCAAAATCTGCAGTAGAAACTGCTAGAAAAAATATTGCGAAACATTTTAATGTAACTGCTAGCGAAATTGTTTTTACTGCTGGTGGCACAGAAGCAGATAATCTTATTTTAAAAAATGCAGTTCTTAATTTAGGAGTTCAAACCATTATCACTTCTAAAATAGAGCATCATGCTGTATTACATACTTGTGAATTTTTAGAGAAATCAGAAAACATTTCTTTACAATTTGTAAATGTTAATGAAAAAGGCGCTATTGATTTAAATCATTTAGAAGCATTATTAACTGAATCTTCAGATAAAGTTTTGGTAAGTTTAATGCACATTAATAATGAAATTGGTACAATTTTACCCATAGAACAAGTAAGTGCTCTTTGTGTAGCTAATAACGCTTATTTTCATTCAGATACTGTACAAACTATTGGTCATTATAATTTAGATTTATTAAAAGTTGAGGTTGATTTTATAGCAGCAAGTGCACACAAATTTCATGGTCCAAAAGGAGTTGGTTTTGCCTATTTTAAAAAAGGTTCTGGTATTTTACCAATGTTTCATGGAGGAGATCAAGAAAGAGGAGCAAGGTCTAGTACAGAAAATGTGCATAGCATTTTAGGAATGCAGAAAGCCATGGAAATTGCCTACAAAAATTTAGATAAGGATAAAGAAAAGATAGAAGGACTTAAAAAGAACTTTATAGAAGGTTTAGAAAAGATATCATCTGAAATCAAGTTTAATGGTTGTTCTGGTAATTTTAATGAAAGTACTTACACTATTTTAAATGTTCGTTTTCCTATACAGAATGATATGTTATTGTTCAGTTTAGACATGGCTGGTATTGCAGTTTCTGGAGGTTCTGCATGCCAAAGTGGAAGTAATGTAGGTTCTCATGTGTTAGCAGAAATACTTTCTGGTAAGGAAGCAGATAATACCTCAGTGCGTTTTTCTTTTTCTAAATATACTACTAAAGAAGAGTTAGATATTACCTTAAAAAAAATAGAAGAGCTACTTTAAAAGCAGCTCTTCTAAGGTTAAAAAGAATTTTAAATTAATTGATAATCAATTTCTTTAAAATTTTGCCTTCAGCATTTTGAGACATTACAATATACAAACCTTTTTCTAAATCATTGGTAGAAAATAAGGTATTTGGTTCAAAATTTCCTTTAAACTCTTTTACTTGCTTTCCATTTACATCAAAAATAATCACTTTTGTTGCTGGTATAGATAAGCTAAATGAATCTTTGGCTGGGTTTGGATATAGTGATACAGAATCATCTAAAAATATATTTTCTGTAGATAAAACAGCTGCTTTATTACCATAAACCTTAAATTCTCCTGGAGCTAATGATATTAAATTATTGGTATTTGTTACATTTAAAGTAGCGTTGTCATCCAATAAATCATACCAAGTACCTGTTTGTTGAAATACAGGATTGATATTTTGAGTGGTTATACCAAAATTACCAATCACATTTATGTATTGAATATCTGAAGCAGAAGCATTTGATAATTGAATTTTCTTTAATCCGTTTGAATTTGAAGCATCAATGGTAAAATCTGAGGTTTTAAAAATATCATACTTTAATTTTAATTGAATTAATTTGCTCCAAGTATTGTAAATGGCTTTTCGATTTTCATCATCAAAATAGTTCCAAAGAATTGGTTTATTACCCGTTCTTCCATTTTGGTTTATGCTAATATCATACCCAAGTTCACCAAATTGCCAAATCATTTTAGGACCAGGAACCGTAAAGTAAAAAGCTCCTGATAACTCCATTCTACTTAATGCAGTTTCTTCATTCTTTATGTTGTATCCACCATTCGATTTTCCGTTTGTAATGGCTGCATACGTTAGTCTTTCTTCATCATGACTTTCCATATAACTTACATTTGCAGGTACAGACCATCCTCTATTTTTATAAGAAATCCAATCAAAATTAGAGGCACCACTTGTATTCTCACCAATAGTTGCATTAGTATAATTTCCATGATGATTTCCCCAAACCATAATTCCTTTACCTTCGTTTAATCTGTAGTTAATCCATTTGGTTTCTTCAGAATTTGGACCTAAATGTTCGAAAATAATGTAGAATTCTGGATCTATTTCCCATTGATAATCTGCATATTCTTTTAGTATTTCAACTCTATCTGTTTGTTCAGAATTGGTACAACCTTCATCACCCAAACAATTTTGAGTAAACCCTTTTGTTAAATCCCATCTGAAACCATCAACTTTGTATTCTTCAATTAAGTATTGAGTGGTTCTCTTTACATAATCTTTTACACCTTGTTTTTGGTGATTAAAATCATTAAAAACGCTATAACTATGTGTAGCAACTACATTAAAGAAAGGGCTATCTGCACTTGCTTGGCCTTGTGTGCCTCCATTGTCTGTATTATACATTCTATAAAAAGGATGTTGACCTGTTGCATGGTTGTAAACTACATCTAAGATTACAGCTATTCCTCTTCTATGACATTCGTCTACTAATTGTTTAAAAGCAGTTCTAGAGCCATAATATTTATCTACAGCCATATGAAATGAAGGATTGTATCCCCAAGAAAGGTTGCCATCAAATTCATTAATTGGCATAAATTCTATAGCATTAATTCCTAATCCTTGTAAATAATCCAATCTTGCTTTTACAGCATCAAAGCTATGAAGTTCATCAAAATCACGAATTAACAATTCGTAAATAACTAAATCTGTTTTTGCTGGTTTTGTAAAATTGGTAGTTTGCCAAACGTATTCAGCTTCACCAGTTTTAAAGAAACTTACAGCATCTGTTGTAGCGTTTGTAGGATATGAAGGTAAATCTGGATAGGTAGTACTATCTATATAAATATCTTCTGTAGGATCTAGAATTTGAGTAGAGTATGGGTCTGCTATTCTAATTTTAGCATCAACTAAATATTGATACATGTGATTTGTTTCTGGGTTTAAACCTGTTAGTTCAATCCAAAAACGGTCTTTGCTACTGTCTTTTTTTAGCAAATAATTGTTATCTATTTCCCAATTATTAAAATCGCCAATTACATGCACAAACTCCTTGTTTGGAGCATATAAAACTAGTGTAGCTTTAGTGTTGTCAGTTGCATTAATTGTTAAGCCATCTTTAATGTCTAATGGTAATGCAGCTTCTGTAACTGTTGGTTTTACAACCAAATTAAATTCTTTGGTTTGAATATCTCCATTATTGTTTGCTTCTAATACAAATGATGTATTCTCTGTTGGTATTAACGAAAAGCTGTAAGATGATAAATTCATTTGCTGATCAATAGAAACTCCATTAGCCTTTAAATTGAAATTAGCTGCTAAAGATGTTGTAGCAGTAATTTGAAAGTTAGTACCACTTTCTATAATTGAAGTTGTTTCAGTTGGAGCTGTTAATGTAATTTGAAATTTACCAACATCATACAATTGGTCTTGAGATTTTTTATCTCCATCTCCATTTTTGGCTTTTACTAAAAAACCAATTCTACCAATACCAGTTCTATTGTAAAGAGTAGTAGGAGTAAAGCTTATAGAATAAGTTCCATTACCATTATTTGTTAGTTTTTGAGCTTCGTTAGAATTGGTCCAACTACCATTGGTTGGAGAATCTGCAATATTCTCAAAGTTTGAATCGAAAGACCAGGTCCATAAATAAATGTCTGAAACACCCCAAGTTGCAGGGTTTACATTAGATACAGTAATTGTTATTTCATCTGTTTCATCGAAAGTACTAGGAGAAACAGCAAAGGTTGCATTTTGCACTTGGCTTAATCCAATTGATGAAATAAAAAGAAAAAGAATGTATATGTTTTTTTTCATAAGAATTTAATTAAAAAATAAGAGCTATCTGAATAGATAGCTCTTAAAAATTTTAAAAAGAATATTAATTTTTGGTATATGTTGGTGCATCTGGGTTAGAGAAATCTAACACAAAAGAATAAGTACCAGCAGTAGTATTTAAATTACCACCATTTAATTCTAATACTCCATCACCATCAGAATCTCCATAATTAGTTCCCCAATCATTATTAGATCTGAATTTGTATTCACCATCTATTAAAGTAACGTTTTCTAAAATCCAAACATCATTAAATGGTTTAGACCAGTCTCTTTTAAACTGTGCATCTGGAGAAGCACCCCAATCATTATAAGCACCACCTACAAGACCCCAAACATTTGTAACAGGTTCTAAAGTATATGTTAAGTCTTTAAAGTTTACTGTAGCAAAGTAAGTACCAGCAGAAACAGCAATGTTTGCTCCTCCAGGATCCATAGTTCCATCAACTCCATCATCTCCCCAGTTATTACCCCAGTCATTGTTTAATCTGAATTTCATTTCACCATCTACAAGAGTAACTAATCCTCTAAATACATCAGAAAAAGGATCGTATTCTAACATTAAATCTGGAGTTGCACCCCAATCATTAGCTGCAGAACCAACAATACCTAAAGAAAAGTTTTCTATTGAATATGTGTTGTTATTTAAATCTAAACCAATTTTATAAGAACCTGCACTTACAGGAATGTTACCTCCATTAGATGTTACATCACCACCTGTAGCACTATCACTACCTAAGTTATTGCTCCAGTCGTTGTTTTCTCTAAATTTAAATTCACCATCGATTAAGTTTACGTAAGCCACTAAAACTCCATCAACATCTGTTTTAAAGAAAGGTAAATCTGGAGTTGCACCCCAATCATTTGCTGCAGAACCAACAATACCCCAAGTAGTAGATAAATCTAAAACTGTTAAATATGTAGTTACATTTACGGTTACAGTTTCTGTTATTCTTTCTAAAACAGTACCTGAAGCAGCGTCTGTAATTACAGATCTTAATCTCATTTCTAAATCTCCAGAAGCATCAACTGCAATTCCAGATTGTATAGCAACTGCATTTAATTGAGAATTTGTTATAGAAATAGCATTCATATTTCTAACTGCACCAACTTCAATTGCATCTACAAATGATGTATTTGGTGTTGCAGCTTCTAAAGTATAGTCTATATCAATAGCTAAAGTAGAATCTAAAATAGGATCATCCCAAGTTACATTTACAGCTTCTAGATCGTTGTTATCTAAAGATAATACAAAGGAATCTCCATCAGAAATACTTGCAAAGGTAGGAGCGTCTACAGGATAAGTTGTTACTAATAATAATATAGAATTAGAAGTATTACCACCTGATTGAACTCTCATGTAAACTGCAACATCTCTAAAGTTGGTTACACCTGCATTGTTAATTGCGTCATTAAAGTCACTTACAGTCATTGAGAAATTACTATTGGTAGTAGTTCCTAAAGTAATAGGGCTTACAAATTCTGCATCAGTAGCCATTTCTACAGTATAATCTGAACCAGCATTAAGTTCATCTTGCCAAGAAATTGTAAAGGCAGGATTGCTAGGAAGTGCAAAGTTTAAGAATACACTACTAATTCCTGGTGTATCTAAAGTAAATGCAGCATCTGGACTTGTTAATGTTAAGCTATCTTCCACTTCACAAGAACCTAATAATAAGGTTAATGAAAGTAGGAGGAAACTTACTCTTTTTAAATATTTTTTCATTTTATAATTTTTAATATTTGTTTATTATAAGTTTAAAGGAATTAAAATATAACGTCCTGTTAGGTCATTAAACCAAACATCGTAATCATCCTCTACAATAACTGGTATTGCATCACCTCCATTTGCAGCTACTCCTGAAAAAGAAGAAGAGCTACCCCAATTTGCACCACTGTCTGTAACAAAAGATACATCTCCAGGAGTAAGTCTTACACTATTTGCATACCATAAATGACCATCAAAAGATAATTGATTCATAGTTACGTTTGCTGTACTAGATCCTTGTAATGTTAATGAAGCAGGACTTGTAATTCCTGAAGCATCAAAACTATCAAAGCTAAATGTGTTACTTGCAAAATTAATTTTAAATGTATAGAAACCTTCTGGTATTCCATCTCCACCTGCGTAAGGAAAACGTTCTGGATCAGAACCACTACCTAAATTAGCACCAACTTCTCCTGATGATGTTCCATCAGGATTTTTAGAAGCACTATCTGTACCATATTGTGGTTGCCATAAACCTTTAGTTGATAACACTTTGAAATGTCCATTTCCTGCAAATTTTCCAGTATAATAATATACATTACTATCACTAGCATCTCTAAAAAGAGCTGGGTTGTTGTTATTGTTTTCCCAACCTGGAGCTGTTGCATCTCCTACTAAATAAAAATCATTGAATGTGTAGTTGAAATATGGATACACTCTAAACTGAATTGTATTTGAAACAGCGCTTTCTGAGTTTTGCGAACCTAAAGTTGCAATTACTCTAGTATATAAAGTAGCCCATTCAAAAGGGTTTAAGCCAGCATTACCTGCTGCTGAGTTTACTTCGTTTACAGATAAAGTAACAGAAGATCTACCTGTAACAGTAGCTGCTACTACTGGTGAAGTAAAAGCCTCATCCATAGCAAATTCTATATTATAATTTATAGAAGCTTGTTGCCCATAATCTGCTTCCATCCAATTTAAGGTTACAGCTGGATTGTTCGTATTTACAGCATCTAATTCTAGGTCTGTAAAACCAAGCTCTGCCAATGTTGGAGGAGTTGGATTTGATATAGTGAATAATTCAGAATTATCATCACATGAATTAAAGATTAACATAAATAATCCAATAAATGTAATTGCTGAAAATCTTTTTATATTTTTCATCATTTGTAATTTATTTAATAGTTAATACCCAGAATTCTGAGTTAAATTTGGATTAGAAGCTAAACTTGCAGAAGGAATAGGGTATAGGTTTAAGTTACTTGGTAAAGCAATACCATTTGTACCATTTCCTTTCCAAACCCAGTTGTAAGCACCTCCTGTAAATAAGCCATATCTAACTAAATCTTGTCTTCTATGTGCTTCCCAATGTAATTCTCTAGATCTTTCATCTAAAATAAAATCTAAAGTAATATCAGAAATTGTTAAATTATTCTGAGGATTGTTAGCTCTACTTCTTAATGAGTTAATATATGCAGCAACATCTGCATCATTGGCTCCAGCTCCACCTCTTAAATGTGCTTCTGCATACATTAAGTAAACATCTGCCAATCTAAATAATGGGAAATCTGTATCTACAAAAGTTTGATCTACTCCAAAACTTCCTGTAGAAGTTGCATTTGAATATTTCTCTAAAATATATCCTTGATCTCTGTCTGAAATATCTGTGATTTCAATATCTCTACCAGTAGAAATGATTGTATTTCTAGTATCGTTATTAAAGATGCTTGGCTCAAAAAGTAAAGCTAATTGCTTTCTAACTCTTAGAGCTCCACCCCAACCACCAGCACTTACTCCTAATGGTGCACCATTGGCTTCAATGCTTCCTACAGAACCATTAATCATAACTGTAGTTGGACCAAAGTTTTGTGTAAAAGTTCCATCAGAAATTAAAGGGAAAATAATTTCGTTAGCAGCAGAGTTTGTATTGTTATCTGCCATAAAATTATGTAAATAATTAGAAGCTAGTGTGTAACCACCACCAATAATTTTGTTACAGTAATCTATACACTCAGTGTATTTGTCTTGACCAATATATACTTCTGCATTTAAATAGATTTTTGCTAAAATCATCCAAGCAACACCCTTACTAGCTCTTCCATGCTCTACAGCCATTGGATCTGCTAAATCAGCTTCAATTGCTGTTAATTCTTGTTCTATAAAATCGAACAACTGAGCTCTATCATATACTATAGATTGTTGGTTGATAGCATCGTCTTCCGTTAAAAAGTTTGCTTGACCAAAAAGATCCATCATGTAGTAGTAAGACATTGCTCTTAATAATCTTGCTTCTGCTCTGTAAGCTGTAATTTCAGTTCTTGTTGCTGCAGAAACATTTCTTTCATCTAATTTGGCATCAGTTGTTTCTCTTAAGAAATTGTTAGCAAAAGCAATAGTAACATGACTTCTACCAAACATTCCTAAAATAATAGGATCATCTGCATTCCATATATTTCTCTGAATTTCACGTGTTCCAGGGTCATTTTCATAAGACCAAATCATTTGGTCTGCAGAAAGTGTTTGTAAGTATAATAAAACTCTACCAAACTGACTTGTACCAGCATCTAAACCATCAATATTAGAAGAACCTGGGCCATCTACACCTGTTAAAGAAAGGTTTGCATAAACACCTGCAAGTAATTCTTTATAAGCAGTTTCGTTGGCAAAGAAATCTTCACCTAACAAATCTTGATCATCTTGTGGAGTAATATCTAAATCACTAGTACAAGAAGATAGCGCAATTACCAACACCAAAAGGAACGTTGAAATTTTGTCTATTTTAAAAATTCTTTTCATCATTAATTCTTTATTAATTAAAATTTAATATTTGCACCTACCAAGAATGTTCTTGGTCTAGGGTAATTTGTATTATCTATACCATTACCAGCTAATTCAGGATCTAACCCAGAATAGTTTGTAATTGTAAACACATTTTGCATACCAGCCCATAAACGAATGCTATTTGATGCAAATTTTTTGATTGGTCTATCAAAAGTATATCCTAATGTTATATTATCCATTCTTAAAAAAGAAGCGTTTTCTAAATAATAGTCAGATATAATAACGTCTGATGTACTGTTAAAGTTAGTTTCTAATACTGATGTTGGAATGTTTCCTAAAACAGCATTGTCTTGTAATAAATCGTATTGAGCTAAACTAGAATTAACGTTGTTGTAAACATAGTTACCAACACTTGCTCTTAAGTTAAATGCTAAATCGAAATTTTTATAGTTGAAGTTAGATTGGAAACCAAACGTAAAATCTGCTTGAGGGTTTCCTTTTAAGTATCTATCTTGAGTATTGATGATTCCATCTCCATTTAAATCTGCATAAGCACCTTCTATTGGAGCACCAGAAGTATCATATAATTGTTTAAAAACATAGAATGAATTTGGTGCAAAACCTTCTCTAAATAATTGAATAAAGTTTCCTGTACCACCTGCAATTCCTCCTACAGTGATATCTTGACCTAAAGCTAATTCTTTAATTTCTCTGTCTAAATAAGTAGCATTAAAATTAAAATTCCAGTTAATATCTTCTGATCTAATTAAATCTGCGTTTAAAGAAAATTCAAGACCATTAACTTGTAAGTCTCCAATATTCTGTAATACTCTGTTGGTAAAGTTAGAACCATCTGCAACAGGTGCATCAGAGATTAAGTTTGTAGAGTTTTTCTGGAAAGCGTTGATAGAACCCGTAAATTTGTTGTCAAATAAACCAAAGTCTACACCTACTTCTATAGTAGCAACATCTTCCCAACGTAAATTACTTCTTTCAGAAGGAATAGTTGATTGAATTGGGTTACCACCAAAAATATATCCTGAACCTTGGTTTCCAAAACGATATCTGTCTAAGTATAAGTCTCCACTAATACCTTCTTGCTGTCCATTTAAACCATAACTTGCTCTTAATTTTAAATCAGAGAAAACTTTGCTGTCTTTCATGAAATCTTCATCACTAATTCTCCAAGCTAAAGCAGCTCCTCCAAAATCTCCCCATCTATTTTCTGGTCCGAATCTAGAAGTACCATCTCTTCTGTAGTTTAATGTTAGTAAGTATTTCTCATTAAACGTAAAGTTTGTTCTACCTATAAAACCAATTAAAACAACTGGTGTGTTTGTATACGTTGTAAACCCAGCATCATTAGGATTTCTAAGGTTTCCTGTATTGTTTCCAGAACCATTAAATGATTGGTAGTTGTAACCAACCATAGCATCTAATTTAACTTTACCAAACGTGTTGGTGTAGTTTAAATAAGCATCTAAGTTCTCATTATTAAATTCATTTAAGAATGACCCTTCTGCACCTACAAATAAATCTGTATAGTTGGCAGGGCTATTTAATGGATTAAAGAATGATCCTTCTTGGGTAGATTTATCGAAACCAACTAAAAAAGTTGCAGTTACTTCTGGTAAGAAATGTAACTTATAATCTACTTTAAAGTTACCAAACTGTCTAAATGTATTAGAAGTATTGTTGCTTTGTAATAAAGCAGCAACAGGGTTTCTTGTTCCATTTTGAATTAAAATACCTCCAGGAGTTCTGTTAATGTGCTGATAAAAGCCTCCAAAAGGAGAAGATGCATCATATACAGGTTGTGTTGGGTCATATCTTAAAGCTGCATTTATTTGACCTGCATCTGCAGATCGAGAATTTACAAATGCTCTATTATAGTTTAAGCTAACTTTTAAATGATCATCAAAAAATGATGGATTCATTGATAAAGAAACGTTCGCTCTATCAAACTGAGAGGTTAATATATTACCTTCTATTTCAGAAAAGTTAACAGATAATCTTGTAGGAATTCTGTTAAAAACCTGACCTCTTACACTTAGGTTATGCTGAGTAGAAACAGATTTCTGTAAAACTTCATCTTGCCAGTTTGTGCTAGCAGCGCCTAATAAACCAACATCTTGTGGTCTTTGTTGTGCAATGATGTTTCTGAATTCATCTGCGTTAAAAACATTTATTCTGTCTTTAATTTCTCCAAATGCAACTTGAAAATCGTAATCTAATGAATATTCACTTCTACCTTTTTTGGTAGTTATAATTATAACCCCATTTGCACCTCTAGAACCATAAATAGCTGTAGCAGAGGCATCTTTTAAAACAGAGAAAGACTCTATATCATTTGGGTTAATACTAGATAGGTTAATACCTGATAATGGTAATCCATCAATTACTATTAATGGATCATTAGAAGCGTTAAGAGAAGATCCTCCACGAATTCTAATTTGAGATCCAGAACCTGGTGCCCCACTTGTAGTAATGTTTACACCTGCAACCCTACCACTTAATAAGTTTTCTGGAGTAACAATGTTACCTTTAGTAAACTCTTTTGCAGTAATTGCCTCTACAGATCCTGTAGCATCTTTAACAGTAGTAGTACCATAACCAACAACTACAATTTCTTCTAATTGTTCAGATGATTCATCTAATAAGACTGTTAAATTAAAGTTAGTACCAAGAGTAACCTCTTTATTGGCATAACCTAAATATCTAAATACAAGTACGTCACCAGTATTTACTCTTTCAATACTAAAGTTCCCATCAAAATCGGTTTCTGTACCTCTTGTTGTTCCTTTAACTACCACACTAACACCAGGTAAAATTTCTCCTGATGATTTTTCTTTTACTACACCTTTTACAGTTTGCTGAGCAAACGTTGCAAAAGACGTGGATAAAAGAATTCCAATTAACAATAATTTAAATTTTTTCATGTATAATTTGTTAAATAATAACTGTAAATTTGATTTGCTTAACAATAAATTTACATTCCACATAGTAAATATATGTTACAGGGAGGTATTTCCAAGAAACTTTAACTTACGAAAACGGTTTCGTGTTGACAACTTTTTTGTTGTAAAAATCATTAGATTAGCAATAAATACAGATCAATTATTTTTTATCAATAAAGAATGAAGCAAAAAATTACCATAAAAACAATTGCCAAAGAATTAGGGGTAAGTACATCAACTGTATCAAAGGCTTTAAAAGATAGTCATGAGATTAGTAAGGATACTAAAGAAAAGATTCAGGCTTATGCTAATTTATACAACTATAAACCCAATCATTTAGCACTACAATTAAGAAATCAAAAAACGAAAGTTATTGGGGTAATATTGCCAAAAATTGTACATCATTTTTTCTCAACAGTTATTAGTGGAATAGAGGATGGAGCTAATAAAAAGGGCTATAATATTATGGTCTGTTTTTCTAACGAATCTTATAAGAAAGAGGTAGAAACTTTAAAGGTATTATCTAATGGAAGTGTAGATGGTATAATAGTTTCTGTTGCTGGTGAAACATTGGAGAACAAAGACTTTAATCATTTTAAAGGTTTAGTTTCAGAAGAGATTCCATTTGTTTTATTTGATAGGGTTGTAGACGAAATTTTATGTGATAAAGTAGTGGTAGATGATGTAGGAGCTGGTTATAAAGCCACTAATCATTTGTTAGAAAATGGGCGTAAAAATATTGCATTAATCACTACACCAAATCATGTAAATGTAGGAGCTTTAAGAAGACAAGGATATGAAAAAGCACTTATAGAGCATTACATTAAAACTGATAGAGATATTATTGTAGAGATTGATGAGAAAAAACCACTAAAACCTCAAATAGCAAAAGTATTTGAAAAGGAGATAGATGGCGTTTTTGCTGTAAATGAAATATATGCTGCAAATGCAATGAGAATAGCTAAAGAGAGAGGTTATACTGTACCAAAAGACATCTCTATAATAGGTTTTACAGATGGATTAATCTCAGAATATTCATCACCTTCTATTACTACTATTGCACAACATGGATTTACAATGGGACAGCAAGCAGTTGATTTATTAATTCAGCGAATAGAAAATGAAACTGCCGATTTTAAACCGAAAAAAATAGTGATTTCTAGCGATTTGAAACTCAGAGAATCTACGAAAACGTTATAGTAGTCTTTTTTTATACTTTTTTGTTACGAAACCGTCGTCGTAAAATTATAGTGCTATTTTTATCAACTATTTAAAAAAAACATATATTTGTTGCCATATTAAGATTTATCAATAAGTTTCATTCCACACTTTTAATAATTGATAAGTCTAAAAACTTATCGTAACGAATTAATAATTACGATAATGCAAAAGCGTAAACTAAGTTTTTGGCAAATTTGGAACATGAGTTTCGGATTTCTAGGAATACAAATGGGCTTTGCCCTACAAAATGCAAACGCCAGTAGAATTCTACAAATTTTTGGAGCAGATGTTCACGAATTGTCTTGGTTTTGGATTATAGCACCTTTAATGGGTTTAATTGTACAACCAATTATAGGTTATTATAGTGATAAAACATGGGGTAAATTTGGTAGAAGAAAACCTTACTTTCTAGTAGGAGCTATTTTAGCATCTATAGGTTTAGTCTTAATGCCTCAAGCAGATATCTTTATCGCGTTTCTTCCAGCTCTTTGGGTTGGTGCAGGTTTTTTAATGATAATGGATGCTTCTTTTAATATTGCTATGGAACCTTTTAGGGCACTAGTTGGCGATAATTTAAGAACAGATCAAAGAACAGCTGGTTTTAGTATACAAACTGCTTTAATTGGTTTTGGTGCTGTTATTGGCTCTTGGCTTCCTTATGCTTTAACTAATTGGTTTGGTGTTTCTAATGAAACATCTTCAGGATTAGTGCCTTCAAACTTATTATGGTCTTTTATAATAGGAGCCATAATTTTAATTTTTTCCATTTTAGTAACAGTTACCACTACAAAAGAATACTCACCAGAAGAATTGGCAAGTTTTGATAATGAATCTGTAGAAACTGAAGAAGATAAAGTAAACTCTAGTTTAATGGACATTTTTGAAGACTTCAAAAAAATGCCTGTTACTATGAAACAACTTAGTTGGGTACAATTCTTTTCTTGGTTTGGCCTTTTTGGTATGTGGGTTTTTGCAACACCAGCAATAGCACAACACATATATGGCTTAGAGTTTACAGATAGTTCTAGTAAAACCTATCAAAATGCTGGTGATTGGGTTGGAATATTATTTGGAATATACAATTTAGTATCTGCCTTTTATGCATTTGCTTTACCTTACATTGCAAAAAAAATAGGTAGAAAGAAAACACATGCAACATCGTTAATTATTGGAGGTTTAGGGCTTTTATCAATTTATATAATGCCAAATGAAAATTGGTTAATTATTTCTATGATAGGTGTAGGTATTGCTTGGGCAAGTATTTTAGCAATGCCATATGCAATTTTAGCAGGTTCTATTTCTGCCAAAAAAATGGGAGTTTATATGGGGATTTTCAATTTCTTTATAGTAATACCACAAATTATCAATGCTTTAATTGGTGGCCCATTAGTTAAATACGCTTATAATAACGAAGCAATTTTTGCTTTAATGATAAGTGGAGTTAGTTTCTTAATTGCTGCAGCTTTAGTCTACAAAGTAAAAGACGTAGACGATGCAGTACAAACAGTTTAAAAGTAAAATGAAGAAAGGATTTATTTTTGATTTAGATGGTGTAATCGTAGACACTGCAAAATACCATTATTTGGCTTGGAAAAAGTTAGCCAATGATTTAGGTTTTGAATTTACAAAAGAGCAAAACGAACTTTTTAAAGGTGTAAGTAGAAAACGCTGTTTAGAAATTTTATTAGAAATTGGTAATAGAGAAGCAACTCAAGAAGAGTTTGATACTTGGATGATTGAAAAAAATATTGATTATTTAAAGTATATAGAAAATATGGATGCCTCTGAAATTTTATCAGATGTACCAAAAGTATTAGAATACTTAAAACAAAATAACATACCAATTGCATTAGGTTCTGCTAGTAAGAATGCAAGACCTATTTTAGAAAAAGTAGGTTTATTACCTTATTTTGATGCAATTGTAGATGGTAATAACGTTACCAAAGCAAAACCAGACCCAGAAGTGTTTTTATTAGCTGCAACTCAATTAAATGTTAAGTCGGAAGATTGCGTGGTTTTCGAAGATGCAGTAGCAGGTGTTCAAGCAGCAAACGCAGCTAAAATGACTAGTATTGGTATAGGAGATAAGAATGTGCTAAATGAGGCACAACATAATTTCAATGATTTTACAGAAATCAGTATCGAATTTATAAAAGATTTAATAGAAAAATAAAAAGTTTTAAGAGTTTGATAATTTTAAAAACACAAGCTCTTTCCCTCTAAAAATAAAGAAAATGAATCAAGATTATATACAACCAAATGCATGGTCTATTCTTGAAGAAGGATTTAATGCAGAAAGAGTAAAGTCTTCAGAAAGTTTATTCAGTATAGGAAATGGAGCCATGGGTCAGCGTGCAAATTTCGAAGAAAAGTATACAGGTCCAACTTTTCAAGGAAGTTATATTGCAGGAGTTTATTATCCAGATAAAACCAGAGTTGGTTGGTGGAAAAATGGATATCCAGAATATTTTGCTAAAGTATTAAACGCACCAAATTGGATTGGAATCAATGTTAAAATTAACGATGAAGAATTAGATTTACACATTTGTAAATCTGTTTCAAAATTCAAGCGTGAACTAAACATGCAAGAAGGTTGGTTAGCTAGAAGTTTTGAAGCTGAATTACAAAATGGAATAAAAATTAAGGTTGATACAAAACGTTTTCTAAGTTTAGAGTTAGATGAGGTTGGTGTAATAAATTATAATGTAACACCTTTAAATTCAGATGCTAAAATAACGTATACACCATATTTAGATGCAAGTATTACTAATGAAGATACCAACTGGGATGACCAATTTTGGGATGTTTTAAACGTAACCCAAAACAATCAACAATCTTTCATAGAAGCAAAAACGATGAAAACTGAATTTCATACGTGTACTTTTATGCAATCCAGATTATTCATCAACCAAGAAGAAATTTTAATTGATTGTGATAATGAGAAAACAGAAAAAACAGCATTATGTAATTATCAACAACAAGTAAAGAAAAACGAAACTTACACTATTCATAAGTTTGGTGGTTATGTAGTTGATAGAAATCATGATAAAAATGCATTAGTAGCTGCTGCAAAAGAAGCTTTAGATAAAGCTGTAAGTTTTGGTTTTGATGCAATGTTAGAAACTCAGAAAAATTCTTGGGCGCAAATATGGCATACATCAGATATTACAATAGAAGGTGATGTTAAGGCACAACAAGGAATCCGTTTTAATATTTTTCAACTAAATCAAACTTATTTAGGTACAGATGCTTCTTTAAATATTGGTCCTAAGGGATTTACAGGAGAAAAATATGGAGGAAGTACCTATTGGGATACAGAAGCATATTGTATTCCTTTTTATATGGCAACCAAAGATCAGTCAGTAGCAAGAACTTTATTGGAGTATAGATATAATCATTTAGATAAAGCTATTGAAAATGCAGAGAAATTAGGTTTTACTAATGGAGCTGCATTATACCCAATGGTTACTATGAATGGTGAAGAATGCCATAATGAATGGGAAATTACTTTTGAAGAAATTCATAGAAATGGAGCAATAGCCTTTGCCATTTATAACTACTTTAGGTACACTAATGATTACTCTTATATTCCTGAAAAAGGTTTAGAAGTTTTAATTGGTATTGCTCGTTTTTGGCATCAAAGAGTAAACTTCTCTATGGACAAGAGAAAGTTTGTAATGCTAGGTGTTACTGGCCCTAATGAATATGAGAATAACGTAAATAATAATTGGTATACAAATTACATTGCAAAATGGTGTATAGAGTATGCTTTAGAAAATATAGAAACTGTTAAGATAGATCACATTTCTGATTACATTAGAATTAAAGAGAAAACCAATTTTACAGATGAAGAATTATCTTCATGGAAAAATGTTTCTGACAACATGTATTTTCCTCATTCAGAAAAGCATAATGTGTTTTTACAACAAGATGGTTTCTTAGATAAAGAGTTAATTACAGTAGAAGATTTAGATAAAAGTCAGAGACCAATAAACCAAAAATGGAGTTGGGATAGAATTTTACGTTCACCATATATTAAGCAAGCAGATACCCTGCAAGGTTTTTATATGTTCGAAGATCATTTTTCTACAGAAGAATTAGAACGTCATTTCGATTTTTACGAACCTTTTACTGTTCATGAAAGTTCACTATCACCTTGTGTACACAGTATACAAGCTGCAAAGTTAGACAGAATGGATCAAGCGTATACCTTCTATTTAAGAACATCTCGTTTAGATTTAGATGATTATAATCACGAAGTAGAAGAAGGCTTGCATATTACTTCTATGGCTGGAACTTGGATGAGTATTGTAGAAGGTTTTGCAGGAATGAGAGTAGTTGAAAATACACTTTCTTTTGCGCCAAAAATTCCTAAACAATGGAAATCTTTCTCATTTAAAGTTAATTTTAGAAATCAAGTAATTAAGGTGAATGTGCAACAAGGAGAAACTTATTTCGAAGTAGAAGGTAACCAAGAAATAAAGATTCTGGTTAATGGCGATTTAAAAACAATATCACCAAACAGTTTAAAAA
This sequence comes from Polaribacter dokdonensis, assembly GCF_024362345.1. Lineage (GTDB taxonomy): Bacteria > Bacteroidota > Bacteroidia > Flavobacteriales > Flavobacteriaceae > Polaribacter > Polaribacter dokdonensis. The sequence continues at coordinate 109,692 of NZ_CP101505.1, forward strand.
CAGCATAAATTTAATCATATGAATATCTTCAGAAACAGCTTATTAGTAGTTATTTGTTTAAGTTTTTTTTCTTGTAACAAAGAAACAACAGAACAAAAGGTTTCTGAAGGTATCATATCAAATATTTCTTTAGAGAGAGTAGAACCACCAAATTGGTTCATTGGCTTTAAAGATACTTCTTTACAATTATTGGTAAAAGAAGATAATATTGGAGCTGCAACACCAAAAATTACTTACAATGGTGTTTCTATAACAAAAGTAAATAAGGCCAAAAGTCCAAATTATCTTTTTATTGATTTAGAAATATCAACGACTACGAAACCTGGAAAGTTTGATATTTCATTTAATTATGATGATGGATCAAAAAAAACACACACTTACGAATTAAAATTAAGAGAAAAATCGGCAGAATCTTATGAAGGTTTTGACAATTCAGATGCTATCTATTTAATAACACCAGATCGTTTTACAAATGCAGACGAATCTAATGATAGGTTACCAAATTTAAAAGATCAATCTTTAGATAGAACTGATGGTTATAAACGTCATGGAGGAGATCTACAGGGAATTATAAATGGTGTAGATTATATTTCAGATTTAGGTTTTACTGCTGTTTGGCCAACTCCAGTGTTAACAAATGATATGCCTCAAGGTTCTTATCATGGTTATGCAATTACAGATTATTATCAAGTAGATCCACGTTTTGGGACGTTAGAAGATTATAAAAATCTTTCAAAAAAACTCAAAGATAAAGGGATGAAATTGATTATGGATCAAGTTGCAAATCATTGTGGGTTAGAACATTGGTGGATGAAAGATTTACCTTTTAATGATTGGGTTAATGATCAAAAAAATTATGAAGACTATATTGATAATTGGACTTACAAGGTTACAAAATTCTCAAACCATAGAAGAACAACAAACCAAGATTTATATGCTTCAAAATCTGATAGAAAAGGGAATAATGAAGGCTGGTTTGTAGAGGGTATGCCAGATTTGAATCAAAGAAATCCATTCTTAGCAAAATACATCATTCAGAATAGTATTTGGTGGATAGAAACTTTAGGTCTTGGAGGTATCAGACAAGATACCTATCCATATCCAGATAAAGATTTCATGAGTGATTGGGCAGGTGCTATAATGAAAGAATATCCAAATTTTTCTATTGTAGGTGAAGAGTGGAGTTACAATCCATTGTTAGTTGGTTATTGGCAAAAAGGCTCAAAAAATAAAGATGGTTACGAGTCTAATTTAAAATCTACTATGGATTTTCCAATGCAGAAAGCTATAATAGAAGGTGTTAATGAAAATGAAACTTGGGGAACAGGATTAGTTAAAATTTATGAAGCTTTGGCTAATGATTTTAGCTATGCAACTCCAGAAGATATTATGATTTTTTTAGATAATCATGATGAAGGTAGAATGTTTACTGCATTAAACGAAGATGCAACTAAAGCTAAAATGGCATTAAGTTATATGTTAATGCTACCAAGAATTCCTCAAATATATTATGGTACAGAATTCTTAATGGATGATACTTCCAACCATGGAGACCATGGATTAATTAGAACTGATTTTCCTGGAGGCTGGAAAGGTGATAAAATTAATGCGTTTACTGGAGTAGGACTATCATCAGAGAAAAAAGAAATGCAATCTTTTGTAAAAACAATATTAAATTATAGAAAAAACAGTGAAGCCATTATTCATGGAAAAACACTCCATTTTGCACCTTTAGATGGTGTTTATATGCTTTTTAGAATTTCTGAAAATGAAACAGTTGTTCATATCATCAATAAAAATAACCAGCCCATAACAGTAGATTTAGGTCGTTTTAAAGAGGTTGGTTTAGATGGTAAAACGCTAAATAATATTGTAACTGGTGAAGATTTTATTTGGAATAATACATTAGAATTAACTCAAAAAGGTAGTTTAATATTTAGCACTAAAATCTAAACTTCTATTAGAAAATAAATTCAATACATTAAAATTATAAATTATGAAAAGAGTCTTATGGATACTTGTACTTTTTATTGGTTTTTCTTGTCAATCACAAAAGCAAATTACTTCTAAAATTGTTGCTCAAGAATTAGAGGATGCTGTTTTGGCTGGTGGAAAATTAATGAGAATAGATTCTTTTCCTTCAAAATATTTAGTGCCAAGATCTGTTGATGTTTGGTTGCCAAATAATTATGCTACAAGTAAGAAATATGCAGTTTTATATATGCATGATGGTCAAAATTTATTCGATGAAACTACAACTTGGAATAAGCAAGAGTGGCAAATTGATGAAGTTGCTACAAGATTAATGAAAGAAGGAATAACCAGAGATTTCATAGTTGTTGGTGTACATAATATACCTAAAATTAGATGGCAAGATTTGTTTCCTGAGAAGGCAATGAGTTTTGTGCCAAAAGCAGAAAAAGAGGCTTTATATGCAGAAGCTAAGAAGAATAATTTTAGTGTAGATTTAAATGGAGATGGTTACCTTAAATTTATTATAGAGGAATTGAAACCATACATAGACAATACCTATTCTGTGTTTACAGACAAGCAAAATACTTTTGTAATGGGTTCATCCATGGGTGGTTTAATGAGTATGTATGCTGTTGCAGAATATCCAAATGTTTTTCAAGCTGGGGCTTGTGTATCTACACATTGGGTGGGTGCTTCTCCAAGTAAAACAAATCCTCTACCTGCAGCAATTTTTGCTTATTTAGAAGAGAATGTTCCAGATTCAGAGAATCACAGAATGTATTTTGATTATGGAAATAAAACATTAGATCAGTTTTATCCTCAATATGCACCTAAGGTAGATAGCATTTTTACAAAGGCTGGTTACACCAAAGAGAATTTTAAAAACTTATTTTTTGAAGGAACAGACCATTCAGAAAATTCTTGGCAAAAAAGAGTAGATATTCCTTTAACTTTTTTACTTAAGAAATAATAGAATAATAAAGATCAATCACATTAATCATTATCTATTAAAATTCGATTAGAATTATGAAAACATGTAATTTTTTTATTTTCCTTTTTTTAACATCGTTTTTCTCATTTTCTCAAAATCCAAATAGGATTTACAAATCACACAATGAAGAAAATGGAATTTTTTCGGTAACTACCAATGATGGAAAATATAAATTTAAATTTTTCACAAATGATATTTTAGAAACCTCTTTTATTCCTATTAACCAAAAAGAAATTCAAGAAAGTCATGCTGTAGTTTTATCACCAAAAATCGTTAAAACAAAATATAAATATAAAGGTGATACCATTTCGTATTCTAGTAATTCTATCAGAATTGAGGTAGTTACTAAGCCATTTCAAATTATTTATAAAGACAAAAGAAATAATGTAATTACTTCAGAAAAAAGAGGCTACTTCAGTTCTACCCATATTCCTTTAGAAATGGTGAAAGGAAATATAAAATATGATACTACAGAAAAGATTGAATTCAATTTAAATGAAGATGAGGTTTTATATGGAGCAGGAGCAAGAGCTTTAGGTATGAATAGAAGAGGTAAAAGATTGCCTCTTTATAACAGAGCTCAATATGGTTATCAAGACTATGCAGAGCTTATGAATTATACAATGCCCTTAGTTATATCATCTAAAAAATACATGATTCATTTTGATAATGCACCTGTAGGCTATTTAGATTTAGATAGTAAAAAAGATAAGACTTTAACTTACGAAACTATTTCTGGGCGCAAAACGTATCAAGTTATTGTGGGCGATTCTTGGCAGAATCTCATCGAAAACTACACCAATTTAACAGGCAAACAGCCTTTACCTCCAAGATGGGCTTTGGGTAATTTTTCTAGTAGATTTGGCTATCATTCTCAAGAAGAAACAGAAACAACAATCGCTAAGTTTAAAGAAGATAATATTCCTGTAGATGCTGTAATCTTAGATTTATTTTGGTTTGGAAAAACCATTCAAGGAACTATGGGTAATTTAGAAGCCTACAAAGATTCTTTTCCAGATTTAAAAGGGATGATTTCTCGTTTTAAAGAAAAAGGAGTTAAAACAGTCTTAATTACAGAACCCTTTGTATTAACTACTTCAAAGAAATGGAAAGAGGCGAATCAAAAACAAGTATTAGCTAAAGATACTATAGGTGATTCAGCCAAATACGATTTTTACTTTGGTAATACAGGTATAATCGATTTATATAAAAAAGAAGGCAGAGATTGGTTTTGGAACATCTATAAGAGCATTTACAATTTAGGAGTAAAAGGTATTTGGGGAGATTTAGGTGAACCAGAAGTTTTACCTTCTTGGGTTAGTTTTGGAACAAGTAAAAAAGCAGATGAAATTCATAATATTTATGGACATGATTGGGCTAAATTAATATTTGAGAATTATCAGAAAGAATATCCAAATGAAAGACCATTTATTTTAATGAGAGCAGGTTCTTCAGGTTCTCAACGTTTTGGAATGATTCCTTGGTCTGGAGATGTTAGCAGAAGTTGGGGAGGTTTGCAATCTCAACCAGAAATAGCATTACAAATGGGTATGCAAGGTTTAGGTTATATGCACTCTGATTTAGGAGGTTTTGCAGGTGATAATTTAGACGATAATCTTTATACTAGATGGATGCAATATGGAGTTTTTCAGCCAATTTACAGACCTCATGCTCAAGAAGCTGTGGCTAGTGAGCCTGTTTATAGAAATGCAGAAACAAAACAGCTGGCAAAACAGGCTATAGAGTTACGTTATAAAATGCTGCCTTACAACTACAACTTGGCTTTCGAGAATAATCAAAAAGGAACACCTTTAATGCGTCCTATATTTTTTGAGGAAGATGATGAAAAGTTAATGACGAATGCTACAACCTATTTATGGGGAAAAGACTTTTTAATTACTCCAATTTTAAAAGATTCAGCGGTTTCTAAAGAAATGTATTTTCCAAAAACAGCCAATTGGGTTAATTTTTATACAAATGAAGTTGTTAAAGGTGGTCAGACTAAAAATGTAAAAGTAGAAGAGAAGTCAATACCAACTTATGTTAGAGAAGGTGCTTTAGTTTTGATGTCAAAATTGGTGCAATCTACAGATAATTATAACACTGATAATTTAGAGCTACATTACTACTTTCATAATTCCAAAAAAAATAGTGCTAGAAGTTATTATAATGATGATGGACTGACAGCTAATGCCTTTGAAAAAGGATTGTATGAAACTTTAAATTTTGAAGCAGAATTTAGCAAAAAATATTTAGAAATTGATTTTGAAGCTGAATTAGGAAAGAACTGGGAATCTTCTAATAAGAACATAGTTTTGGTGATTCATAATATAAATTATAATCCCAAAAAGATTAAGGTTAATGGAAAAAAGGTAAGCAATCAACCAAAAAATAATACCTTAAGAATTCCATTTAAATGGAATCCTAAAAAAGAAATAGAAATAAAAATTACACTAAAATAGAAGTTAACAATGAACAAAATACAGAGCATTTTAGTAGTTAGTATATTATCATTAATTGTGGGCTGTACCACCAACAAAAAAGAAGATAAAAAAGTAATGCAAGAGCCTTCTGAAAAAAAGACAGTTGTTTATCAGGTATTTACAAGATTGTTTGGTAACACAAATACAAACAACAAACCTTGGGGTACTATTGAAGAAAATGGGGTAGGGAAGTTCAATGATTTTACAGATAAAGCTCTTTCACAAATTAAAGATTTAGGGGTTACTCACATTTGGTATACAGGTGTTCCTCATCATGGAGTAATTACAGATTATTCTAAATATGGAATTTCAAATGATGATCCAGATGTTGTTAAAGGTAGAGCAGGTTCTCCTTATGCAGTTAAAGATTACTACAATGTAAATCCAGATTTAGCAGAAAATGTAGAGAATAGGTTAGAGGAGTTTGAAGATTTGATAGAAAGATCTCATAAAGCAAATTTAAAAGTAATTATAGATATTGTGCCTAATCACGTAGCACGTAATTACCAAAGTTTAAGCAATCCAAAAGGTGTAAAAGATTTTGGAGCAGATGATGATACATCTGTAGAATACAGCTTAAACAATAACTTTTACTACGTACCTAATAAAGCATTTGAAGTTCCAGATTTTATAAATGAATACAAACCTTTAGGAGGTGATAATAATGCCTTAACTGATGGTAAGTTTGATGAAAACCCTGCAAAATGGACAGGTAATGGAGCCAGAACTCCAAAACCAGGTTTTTATGACTGGTATGAAACTGTAAAGGTAAACTATGGTGTTACTCCAGATGGTAAGAAGGAGTTTGATGAATTACCAATTGGCTTCGAAAATGAAGATTATCAAAAGCATTTTGAATTTTGGCAAGATAAAACTGTTCCTGATTCTTGGGTTAAATTTAGAGATATTGCTTTGTATTGGATAGAAAAAGGGGTAGATGGTTTTCGTTTTGATATGGCAGAAATGGTACCTGTAGAGTTTTGGAGTTATATGAATTCTGCAATTAAAGCTAAAAATCCAGACGCATATTTGTTGGCAGAAGTATATCAACCACATTTATATAGAGACTATATCCAAAAAGGTAAAATGGATTATTTATATGATAAAGTGCAGTTGTATGATACCATAAAACACATTATGCAAGGTCATGGATTAACAGATAATATTCCTCAAATTCAAGAAGATTTAAAAGATATAGAACATCATATGTTGCATTTTCTAGAAAATCATGATGAACAAAGAATTGCAAGTCCAGAGTTTGCAGGTAATGCTTTAAAAGCAAAACCAGCCATGGTTGTTTCTGCAACAATTTCAACATCTCCAACCATGATTTATTTTGGGCAAGAATTTGGAGAAGATGGATCTGAAGCTGCAGGTTTTGGAGCTCCATCAAGAACCTCAATATTCGATTATATTGGAGTTCCTACATTACAAAGGTGGGTAAATGATAAAAAGTTCGATGGAGGTAAATCTACCAAAGAAGAATTAGCTTTAAGAGATTTCTACAAACGCTTGCTAAACTTTACCATTAATAGTGATGCTTTAATGGGCGAGTATCAAGATATACATCAATTTAATAGAGAGAATACAGAATGGTATAATGATAAAGTACTTTCTTTTGTTCGTTACAAAGGTGATGAAAAGTTAATTATAGTCACCAATTTTAATGCAGATAATACCTATGGTTTTGAGTTAGCTCTACCAAATAATATTGTTGATGCATGGGGGTTATCTGAAGGCGATTATCATATGCAAGATCAACTTTATAACGAGTATACATCTGTATTAAAAGTTTCTAAGAATGAAGCTAGGGTTAGAGTAGATGTAAAACCTTTACAATCATTTATCTTAAAAGTAAATTCTAATAAATAATTATTTTATGAAAAAAATCATATTCATTTTTGGTTTATTCTTGTTATTTAGTTGTCAAGAAAAATCGGAATCAAAAAATGTAGAAAAGTCAGAAACTAAAGAGTTTGTTTGGGAAGGAGCAAACGTTTACTTTTTACTAACAGATCGTTTTAATAATGGTGATACATCTAATGACGTAAATTTTGATAGAACAGCAGAAACAGGAAAATTACGCGGTTTTGAAGGTGGAGATATAAAAGGAATTACACAAAAAATAAAGGAAGGTTATTTTACAGATTTAGGTATTAATGCAATTTGGATGACTCCTGTTGTTGAGCAAATTCATGGAGGTACAGATGAAGGTACAGGAATGTCTTATGGTTATCATGGATATTGGGCTAAAGATTGGACTAAAATAGACCCTAATTATGGAACTACTAAAGAGCTTAAAGAATTGGTGGATTTAGCTCATAAAAACGGAATTAGAATACTTTTAGACGCAGTTATTAATCATACAGGTCCTGTAACAGAAAAAGATGCTGTTTGGCCTTCAAGTTGGGTAAGAACAGAGCCTCAATGTGAGTACAGTAATTATGAAAACACTATAACCTGTACTTTGGTTAAAAATCTACCAGATATTAGAACAGAAAGTAATGAAAGTGTTGAGCTTCCACCTCAATTAATTGCAAAATGGAAAGCTGAAGGCAGGTATGAGCAAGAAGTAAAAGAGTTAGATGCATATTTTGAAAGAACAGGTCATCCAAGAGCTCCACGTTTTTACATTATGAAATGGCTAACAGATTATATTACCGATTTTGGTATAGATGGTTATAGAGTAGATACAGTTAAGCATACTGAAGAATTTGTTTGGCAAGAATTTAAACAAGAATGTGATTTTGCTTTTAACGAATTCAAAAAAAATAATCCAGATAAAGTGTTAGATGATAATAATTTCTATTTGGTAGGTGAAGTTTACAATTATGCAATTTCACATGGTACAGCTTTTGATTTTGGTGATAAAAAAGTAAATTATTTCGATGATGCTTTTAATAGTTTAATCAATTTTGAGATTAAGTGGAATGCTAAACAAATGAATGCCAACAATGTTTTTCAAAAATATGATTCCTTATTAAATACAAGTTTAAGGGGTTATGGGGTATTGAATTACATGACATCTCATGATGATGGTCAGCCTTTTGACAAAGAACGCACGAAGCCTTTTAAAACAGCAAATATGCTGTTGTTAACTCCTGGAACTTCACAGGTTTATTATGGAGATGAATCTGCAAGAGATTTAACAATAGAAGGTACAGTTGGAGATGCAACTTTGCGTTCATTTATGAACTGGGATGTTATTTCTGAAAATACAGCAACTAAGAAAATTTTAAATCATTGGCAGAAATTAGGTCAGTTTAGAGCAAATCACATGGCTGTTGGTGCAGGTAAGCACAAAATAATTTCTAATACTAATGGACTAATCTTTTCCAGAACAAGAAATGAAGACAAAGTGCTAATTGGTTTAAATCTTACAGAAAATAATTATAGCATTGATGTGTCAGAGATGTATGAAAATGGCAATGAAATAAGAGACACATATTCGAATAAGGTTTTTGAAGTCAATAATGGTACTCTAAATATAACCACAGAAAATGATATTTTTCTTTTAGAAAGAAAATAAAACAAAACACCTTAACTAAAAAAGCGACTATCTATATTTTTATAGATAGTCGCTTTTATTTTATGTTAAAATATTTTAATTTTTTCCTACTCTATTAAATTCTCTTATCATGAAATATGCCCATAAAACAACGCAAACTCCTACAAAAAGGGAAAAATATAGCACTATATCATCTGCGCTCATTCTTTATAAGTTTTAGGTAAATTAAAAAACCTAATAAAGTTGGTGCCCAAAGGCCCAAAAATATTCCATGTAATTTATTACCAGTTAAAAAAAGATACTCTGCAACTATAATAATTAGCAAGCATAACAACAGCATCAATAAGTTTGCTTTACCTAAATTCTTAATAAAATTCATTCAATATATTAATATGCTATAAAATTAAGTAATTAAATGAGATTTCATAATAATTTATAGATTAATAAAATTGATGCTAACATTATAAATCGTTATTAAAGTAAAATTTTACTGCACTTTTCCCTATACATATTTTTTTTTAGACTATACATTATTTATATTTTAGTAAATTCGTAACCAAACAAAACTATTATGATCAAAAGTTTAAAAATTTTCCTCTTTACTGTGTTTTTTACTTTTTCTAATAGTTATGCTCAAGAAATTCCACCAATAAATAAATACACACCTGAGATTTATGGAGCTGAGAATCAAAACTGGGCTATTTCACAAAACTCAAAAAAATACATTTACGTTGCAAATAATAAGGGCTTATTAGAATTTAATGGTGCTTCTTGGCAATTGTATGCTACTCCAAATGAAACCATTATGCGTTCTGTAAAGTGTCATGAAGACTTGGTGTACACAGGTTTCTATATGGATTTTGGTTTTTGGCAAAAAGATGATTTTGGTCAATTAAAATATTCATCTATTGTAAAGCAGAATAACATTACTATGTTGGAAGATGAGCAAATCTGGGAAATTTGTGAGTTAGATGGCTGGGTAATTTTTAAATCTCTAGAAAGAATTTACCTATACAATATAGAAAGTAAAGATTTCAAAATAATTAATGCTACAGATAGTATTCTAAAAATTTCTCGAGTTGAAAATAGAATTTACTTTCAAGAATTGGGTAAAGGTGTTTTTGTTATCGAAAATGGTCAACCAAAATTAATTTCAGATCATGAGATTCTAAAAGAAAGCAGGGTTGTTGAAATTTTAAATAAAAATGGAACCCTATTTTTCGTAACCCAAAAGGATGGCTTTTTCTATTTAGAGAACAAGTTACTTGAGAAATGGACTCCAAGTTCAACTGATTTATTAGCTACAAAAACAATATATAGTGCAAAACAATTAAAGAATGGTAACTTAATTTTAGGTACAATTTCAAGTGGAATTATAAAGATTAATCAAACAGGAGATGTTATTTATCATATTACACAAGATGTAGGCTTAAGTAATAATACAGTACTCTCTATTTTTGAAGATTTAGAAAATAATATTTGGTTGGGTTTAGATAATGGAATTAATACCATCAATTTAAAATCTCCATTCAAACAATTTTTGAAAAACGAGAATTTTTGGGGTACAATTTATGCTTCCATTATTTATGAAGATTACTTGTATATAGGCACTAATCAAGGATTATATTATAAAAGGAATAATTCTGTAGATCCTTTTATGCTTATTGAAAATACTGAAGGTCAGGTATGGAGTTTACAGGTTTTTAATGATACTTTATTCTGTAATCATGATTCAGGTACGTTCACTATTTCTAATAATCGAGCTAACATTATAGAAGGAACTTTTGGCTCTTGGCAATTGAAACAAGTAAATAAATCAACACTTATATTAGGTAATTATGAAGGTTTATATGTCATTAAATCTTTGAATGGTATTTGGCAGTTAAAAAATAAAATTGAAGGTTTTGCAAACTCAAGTAGGTATTTTGAGATTATCAATAAAGACAAAATCTTTGTAAATCATGAATATAAAGGTGTTTTTAAATTAGATGTTGATGGTAAATTAGAAAAAATCATTAAAATAGTTAAAGACAAATCTGTAGAGAAGGGTATTCATTCCAGTTTAATTAATTACAACAATAACATATTATATTCTTGTAAAAAAGGTATTTATAAATATGATGAAAAGAAAGATACATTTTTAAGGGATTCAGTTTACAGTCAATTAATGCCTGAAGAAAAATTCTTATCTGCAAAGTTGATCAATGATAAAGCAAATAATAAACTATGGTCTTTTACAAAAGATGATATTAGATATTTGATTCCTGGTAAATTTAGTAATCAGCCTGATTTGGAGGTTATTTCTATTAAAGGGTCTTTGTTCAAAGGGGCATCTGGTTATGAAAATTTATTAAACCTTAAAGATGAAATTTATTTGGTAGGTACAACAGAGGGCTATTTAGTAATTGATTTAAATTTGGTAAAAGAACCTGCTGATTTCTATATAAATATAGACAAGGTTTTAAATAATGAAATTGATGATTCACAAGAATATGTGAAGTTAAACAATAATCAGGTTTTTGATAAAAGAAAAAATAGTTTTCAGTTTTTTTATAGTGTACCTAACTATAGTAAAAGTTCCTCAGTAAAATATCAGTATAAATTAGAAGGATTAAATTCAAAATGGAGTTCTTTATCACTAAGCAATAACTTCTTATTTAAAAACTTAGATGCAGGTGATTATACTTTTAAGGTAAGAGCATCTTTAGATGGCAAGTTGAGTGAGAATGTAGCCAGTTATTCTTTCGAGATTTTAAAGCCATGGTATTTTTCTAATACGTTAATACTTATCTACATTATTCTGTTTTTAGTCTTTTTATACATTTTACATTTGTTCTCTAGAAGATACTATAAAAAGCAAAGAGAAGAGCTGATAGAAAAATCAAGAATAGAGTTAGAGTTAAAGGAATTAGAATCTTCACAGAAAATTATAAAGCTAAATAATGATAAGTTAAGAAGTAATATAGAAAGTAAAAATAGAGAGTTGGCTACGTCTACAATGAGTATTATTAAAAAGAACGAATTCTTAAATACTATAAAACAAGAGCTTACTTCAAATGGTAATTCAGGTATTCCTAAAGTTATTAAGTTTATTGATAAAAACCTGAACAATACAGATGATTGGAAGATGTTTCAAGAAGCATTTAATAATGCTGATAAAAAGTTTCTAAAAAAGATTAAAGCTAAACATCCAGAGTTGACTCCAAACGACTTAAGACTTTGTGCATATCTTCGATTAAACCTATCATCTAAAGAGATTGCTCCTCTTTTAAATATATCTCCTAGAAGTGTAGAAGTAAAACGTTATCGTTTACGTAAAAAAATTAATCTACCTCATGATGCTAACTTAACAAACTACATTTTAGAAATATAGCACCTATATATAGATTTAAAAGGCTACAACATTACCACAACATTTTAATATTTAGTAATTTTAATACTGTTAAAATTACTTTATTAAAAATCTTTTTTCTCAAGTATAGCTGCTATTTTATGTAATGTATGTTTTTTGTTGAGGTTTATTTTGAGAAAATAACAAATTATTAACCCTAATTTTACAAAAAACATAATTATAAATAACTAAATTTTATTTTATGAGTAAAAAAGTAATATTGTTACTCCTTTTTTTAACACCGTTTTTGATGCAATCACAAACGATGAATGTAAAAGGTGTTGTAAAAGATGCTTTAAATGGTGATGTTTTACCAGGAGTAAGTATAAGTATTAAAGGAACTACTATAGGTACCCAAACAGATTTTGATGGTATGTATAGTCTTTCAAATGTAAAAAGTGGGTCAGTTTTAGTTTATAACTATTTAGGTTATGAAGTAAAAGAGGTTGTAGTTAATCAAGAAACAATAGATGTTTTGTTAACTCAGGCAACTGAGTCATTAGATGAAATTGTAGTTATTGGTTATGGTACACAAAGTAAAAAAGAAGTTACAGGTGCAGTTTCTGTAGTTTCTAGTGCTACTATAGAAGACTTAAATCCAACAAGAATTGAACAAGCTTTACAAGGGCAAGTTGCAGGTGTAAATATTACACAATCATCAGGTTCTCCAGGAGCAGGTTCTAATATTAGAATTAGAGGTGTTTCTACAAATGGAGACAGCAGACCTTTAATTTTATTAGATGGAAGAGTTATTGAAGACTTAAGTGTTGTTAATCCATCAGATATTGAATCTATCAATATTCTTAAAGATGCATCTGCAGGTATTTATGGAGTTCGTGCAGCAAATGGTGTGATTTTAGTAACAACAAAGTCAGGTAGAAAAAACACAGATTTTCAATCTATATTAAATATTTCAACTGGTTTTCAAAATACAACTAGAGAAATTCCACTTCTTAATGCAACAGAGTATGCTTTGTTAGCCAATGAAGCATTTGCTGCAAATGGTGAAGCTTTACCTTTTGCAAGTGTAAGTGGTCTTGGTCAAGGTACAAATTGGCAAAATTCAGTTTTCGAAACTGCACCAATTTACAGTATTGATTATACTTTAAATAAGGGTACAGAAAAATCTACGTTTTCTTTAGGGCTTTCAGTAACAAGTCAAGATGGTATTGTTGGTGGTAGTAAAGCTAACTTTAATAGAAGAAATATCCGTTTTAATTTTGATACTGATATTACAGATAACTTAAAATTTACTTCTTCTACAATTTATACAAATACAAACAAGAAGAATTTAATAGAGAATGCTTTAGGTTCTATTTTATTTAACGCTTTAAATATGCCACCAACTACTCCAGTTAGAGATAGTAGTGGTAATTTCTCTTTACCTCCAGCTATAGGAACAGGTATAGAAGTAGCAAACCCATTAGCTCAAATAGATAATGCTAATAATAGAAATTGGGTAAATAAAATTTCTGGAAGTTATGGTTTAAGTTATAAATTCTTAGACTATTTTACAGCAGAAACAAGATATCAAGCAAATTATGCTGTTTCTACTTCTAACACCTATAACAAGATTGCAAATTTTGGTAATAACAATGTTTTTAATGTAGATTTAGGTTCTTTTACAGATTTTAGTCAAAGCTTTTTTGATTATACATTTGATGCTTTTATCAATTATGAAAGAGTATATAATGATGTACATAGTGTAAAAGCAATGGTTGGTACTTCAGTATTTAAAACTATTGGTAGATTCCAAACTATTTTAACAAGTAATGCAGAAGGAGATGATTTAAATAGTGTTATTATTGGTACTCCTGTTTTAAATGGAGATGGTTTAGAGATCTTTAGAAACAATAATAATGGAGATAATTTAGTTTTTGATAGTAGATTATTATCTTACTTCACTAGATTACAATATGCTTATGATAGCAAATATTTATTCTCAGCTGTTTTAAGAAGAGATGGTTCTACTAATTTTGGACCAAAAAATAAATTTGGTTTTTTCCCTACAGCTTCTGTTGGTTGGGTAGCATCAGAAGAAGATTTTTTACAAGATTCAAATATTGTTAGTTTCTTAAAATTTAGAGCAAGTTATGGTATCATTGGTAATGATAGAATACCAGGATTTAGATTTGTATCTGTATTAAATGGAGAAGCTGAGTATGTTTTTGATAATCAACTAGTTCAAGGTATTGCGTTAGGTCCTATTGCAAACCCAGAAATTAAATGGGAAGAGCAAAAACCTTTAGACATTGGTGTCGATTTAGAGTTATTCAATAAGGTAAATATTACTATGGATTACTTTAAGAAAACTACTGAAGATTTATTAGTTTCTGCACAAACATCAGGTATTATTGGTGTTGCAGCTCCTGGTTCATCTGTTCCTGTTGTTAATGCTGGTACAGTTGTAAATTCAGGATTCGAATTTGCAATTGGTTATAGAGAATCAATATCAGAAGATTTTGATTTTAATGTAAACTACAATTTTACAACTTTAAATAACGAAGTAACTTTCGTAGGTAATTCTACAGGAATTATTGAAGGAGGTTCATTTGGTGTAGGTCAAGATCCACCTTCAAGAATGGAAGCTGGTTTTCCAATTGGTTATTTTTATGGTTACCAAACAGATGGTTTATTCCAAACTCAAGCAGATGTAAACTCACATGCAACTCAAACTAATGCTGCTCCTGGTGATTTAAGATTTAAAGATGTAAATGGAGATGGAATTATTGATGCAGATGATAGAACTTATATTGGAGATCCAATTGCAGATGTAACAATGGGTTTAAACTTATCATTCAATTATAAAAATTTCGATTTTAATGCTTACGCTTTTGCTTCTATTGGAAATGAAATTGTAAGGAATTACGAAAGAACTCTACCATTAACTAATAGAGCAACTTATTTCTTAGACAGATGGACAGGGCCAGGTACAAGTAATACTGTGCCAAGAGTAACAACTGGTGCA
This sequence comes from Polaribacter dokdonensis, assembly GCF_024362345.1. Lineage (GTDB taxonomy): Bacteria > Bacteroidota > Bacteroidia > Flavobacteriales > Flavobacteriaceae > Polaribacter > Polaribacter dokdonensis. The sequence goes on from NZ_CP101505.1 coordinate 125,007, forward strand.
ACTGGTAATAACTTATTCTCAGATTTCTTTGTAGAGGATGGTTCTTTCTTAAGATTACAAAGTGTTCAATTAGGTTATAGTGTAGGAGATGCAACATTAGAAAAGTTAAAGTTTAATAAACTAAGATTTTATGTGTCTGCTAGTAATTTATTTACACTTACTAAATACAAAGGTTATGACCCAACAACATCAAATGGAGCACCAATTGGTGGGGGTATAGATCAAGGTTTTTACCCAAGTCCAAAAACATTTTTATTCGGAATGAATGTTAACTTTTAATTAGATATAAGATGAAAACAATAAACATAAAAAAATATTTAGTCGCAGTTTTATTTCTAGGGTTTACTATTTCTTGTAGTGATGATTTCGTAGATGTACAACCTGCAGGAGATAATTCAGAAGACTTTTTTAATTCAGAAGAAGACTATCAAAATGCATTAATTGGTGCATATGATATGTTACAATCTAGTTACTTAAATGTAATGTTAGGTGAAATCGCCTCAGACAATACTTTAGCTGGGGGTGAGAGTGCTACAGATGTATTAGGTATACAAGAAGTAGATGATATGACTCATACACCTCAAAATGTTCAGTTAAGAGATATTTGGAGCTGGATGTATGCAGGTGTTAACAGAGCAAACTACATCTTAGAGTTTAAAGATAAAACAGATTTTACAGGTAAGGAACAAGTATTAGCAGAAGCTACTTTTTTAAGAGCTTACTATTATTTTGAATTGGTAAAATGGTTTGGAGATGTACCTTTAGCAGTAGATAAAAGAATTGAATTCGGAGAACAATTTACCATTGATAGAACTCCAAAATCTGAAATTTACACACAGTTAGAAGCAGATTTAACTTTTGCAGCTAATAACTTGCCTTATGTCCAAACAACTCCAGGTAGAGTTACAAAAGGAGCTGCACAAGCTTTATTAGGTAAAATTTATTTATTTCAACAAAAATATGATGAAGCTGCAGCAGTATTAGATGACTTAATTTTAAATGGTCCTCATGATTTAGTTACAGATTACAATTCAATTTTTGAAGAAGCAGGAGAAAATAATATAGAATCAGTTTTTGAAGTTCAATATTTTGAAGGTCAAGGAGCAGGTTTTGGTTGTTTACAATGTTCAGAAGGAAATGTTGCAGTAGGTTTTAGTGGAATTAGAAACTATACTGGTCCAGAATTCTCATCTGGTTTTAGCTTTAATGTTCCAGTTCAAGAAGCGTATGATGCTTTTGAAGCAGGAGATCTTAGAAGAGATGTAGCAATTTTAGATATTAATGCGTGGGCAGCTTCAACAGGTGCAACTTTTGGAGAAGGTTATGAACACACAGGTTATTTTAATAGAAAGTATTTACCTAGAACAAGAAGTTCTAATGCACAAGGAGACAGAAATTTAACAAATCCAAACAACTATAGAGCAATTCGTTTTGCAGATGTATTATTAATGGCAGCAGAAGCTTTTAACAGAAGTTCTTCTCCAAACGATACTAAAGCACAGGCTTACTTAAATAGAGTAAGAGAAAGAGCTTTTGGAAACAGTACTAGAAATATTGTAGCAACAGGTGATAATTTGTACAATAATATTTTAGAGGAAAGAAGAACTGAATTAGTAGGTGAAGGTCATAGATTTTTTGATTTGGTAAGAACGGGTAGAGCTGCTCAATCAATAAACGGATTTGTAGCTGGCAAACATGAAGTTTTTCCAATACCAGCAATTGAAATTCAATTAGCAGGAGATCGTTGGTCACAAAATCCTAATTATTAAAAAATTACAAGAATGAAAAAAATGAAAAATATATATAAATTCTTCTTTTTACTATTGGTAGTTGTTGCCTGTGAAGAAGATTTAAGAGACACGTCTTTTGCAGATAATATGGCACCTCCTTCAGAGGTTACTGCAAGTTATGCTATAACTCAAGACAATACTGGTTCTGTAACCATTACACCAACAGCACAAGGAGCTGTAAGTTTTGAAATCTTTTTTGGAGATAATTCAGACTCAGCAACTTTAAATCAAGGTGAAAGTGTAGAGCATATTTATGCAGAAGGTACTTATCAAGTTATTGTTGCAGCTTCAAACTTAGCTGGTGATGTTGTAGAAACTGTTCAACAATTAGTTGTATCATTTCAAGCACCACAGAATTTAGTAGTAGTTTTAGAGAATGATGTAGCAGTTTCAAAACAAGTTAATATTACAGCAACTGCAGATTTTGCAGCGATGTTCGAATTCAATTCTGGTGAAACAGGAGTTTCTCAGCCAGTAGTTTCTGGTAATATTGGTGAAACAATTTCTTATGTGTATGCTAATCCAGGAACATATTCTGTAGTAGTAACAGCAAAAGGTGGTGCAATTGCAACAACTGATTTTGCAGTAGATTTTGAAGTTACTGAAATTTTGGCTCCTACAGAAGCAGCACCAGTTGCTCCTGCTAGAAATGATACAGATGTGGTTTCTATTTTTAGTGATGTTTACACAGATGTAACTTTAAACGAACTACCAACTTCTTGGTCTGCAGGAAATTTCGAAGCAACTTCAGTTGATTCAGATAATGTATGGAAGCTTACGACTTTAGACTTTTTAGGTATCGTTACAAATTATGATACAGGTATAGATCTTTCTGGAATGGAAATGATGCATATTGATTATTGGGTTCCAGAAGGAACTACAAATGAATTATTTGTGAAAATTGTAAATACAGTTGATGGAGGAGAGGATATCGAATCTTTAGGAACTACAGTTGGTGGTTCATGGCAAAGTATTGATATTGATATGACTGGTTTTGATGGTGGAAACCTTGCAAACAAAGAAAAAATTACACAAATCTTAATCGATTCAGATGGAATTGCTGGTAACGTATATGTAGATAATTTCTACTTTTACAAAGCACCATCAAGCATAGTAACTTCTACTGTTCAAGATTTTGAAGGTACAGCACCAACGTTTACTGTATTTGGTAATATTGCAGCTACAGAGGTTATCGCAAATCCAGATGCTTCTGGTGAAAACACTTCAGCAAATGTTGCTAAACTTACAAAAACTGCTGGTTCAGAAGTTTGGGCAGGTACATTTTTCGAAACTAGTACACCTTTAGACTTTAACAATTATAGTAAAATAAGTGTAAAAACATGGTCTCCAAAAACAGGAGCACAAGTAAAGTTAAAATTAGAAAATGCAGATGCATCTGTTACTCATGAAGTAGATATGAATACAACTGTTTCTAATTCTTGGGAAGAATTATTGTACGACTTTAGTGCTGCACCAGCTGCAGATTATGTAAGAGTTGTAATTTTCTTCGATTTTGGAAACGCAGGTGATGATTCTGTTTATTATTATGATGAAATTAATCTAGTTGATGACTCAGGTGTTTCTGCAGGTTTAACCTTTCAAGACTTTGAAGGTACTGCACCAACATTTACAGTATTTGGTAATATAGCAGATACACAGGTTATTACAAACCCAGACCAATCAGGAATTAATACAACTGCAAACGTTGCACAATTAACAAAAACTGCTGGTTCAGAAGTTTGGGCAGGTACTTTTTTTGAGGTTGGTTCGGCTTTAGACTTGAATAACTACAGTAAAATTAGTGTAAAAACTTGGTCTCCAAAATCAGGAGCTGTAGTAAAGCTTAAATTAGAAAATGCAGACGCTTCAGTTACTCATGAAGTAGATTTAAATACTTCAGTTGCAAATTCTTGGGAAGAATTAACATATGACTTTAGTGCTGCTCCAACAGGAGATTATGTAAGAGTAGTAATTTTCTTCGATTTTGGAAATGCAGGAGATGATTCTGTTTACTATTATGATGAATTACAATTAAAGAATTAATTAAATAATTTAATTATGAAAAACATAAAACATATATTCTTAAAAACATTTTTACTTTCTATGATTGTAACTTTCATAGGATGTCAAGAAGATGAATATTCTTTTGGTGAGATAATTGCACCAACTAATATTCAGATTACTGCAGAAATTGTAGGTGCAGATGCTACTAATCCAAATGGAGATGGAAGTGGAGTTGTAAATTTTTCTGCATCAGCAGATAATGCAGTTTCTTACAAATATGCTTACGATGGTGTAGAAGTTGTAGCACTTTCTGGTGAAACTTCTATTAGTTTTAGTGAGTTAGGTTTAAATACTTATACAGTTACTGTTGTTGCAACAGGTACAGCAGGTATTGCTACTTCTAAATCTATAGATGTAGAAGTTTTATCAACCTATGCACCACCAGTAGAATTAAAAACAAAATTATTTGGTTTTGATCCTGCAGATCCTAATGCTGTAACTTCAAGAACTTGGAAAGTTCATGCTGCAAAAGCTAAGCATTTTGGTTTAGGTCCAGTAGCAGGTAGTACTATTGCAGAATGGTATGGAGCAGGTCCAGATGAAAAAGCAGGTGTAGGTATGTACGATGATAGAATTACTTTTTCTTCTGATGGTACTTTTTCATACGTAACTAATGGAACTATTTTTGGTAGAGATCCTTATATCGTAAATGATTTGGGACCTAATGTATCTGGTACTCCAAATGGTGCAGATATAGAAAACTATGCATTTTTAGATTATACAGAAACATATGCGTTAACAGCTCCAGGAGGAACAGAAACCATTAGTATTTCTGGAAACGGATTTATAGGTTATTATACTGGAGGTAGTCATAACTATGAAATTTTTGATAGAGGAACACCAAATGAATTAGTGTTAAGAACTACTGATGGTAATGCAGAGTTCGATTGGTGGTTTATCATCACATTAGAATAATATTTTGAATTAATTAATTGAAAGTTCGAAACCAGTAAAAGAATTTTTTTTGCTGGTTTCATTTTTTAAATTTTAATTTATAGTAATTATTTATCTTCATGAAAACATCTACTAAATTCTTTTTATTATTTCTTGTTTGCTTATTTGTTCTTAACAATAATGCTCAAAATCAAACTAAAGTTTCTATTGTTTCTAATGATTTAGGAATGAAACTTAAAGTCAATGGAGCAGATTTTATGATAAATGGTATGAATTGGGATTATATTCCAATTGGTACTAATTATTCATATAGTTTATGGAGCCAATCAGATGAATTTATTAAAAAAGCATTAGAAAGTGAGATGTCTTTATTAAAAGATATGGGAGTTAATGCAATTCGTGTGTATACAGGAATTCAGCCAAAATGGATTACTTATATCTACAAAAACTATGGTATTTATACTATGTTAAATCATTCTTTTGGCAGATATGGAGTTACCATAAATGAGGTATACAAGCCAGTTACTGATTATAGAGATGAAGCAACTAAAAAACTATTACTAGATGAGGTTTCTAGTTTGGCAAAAGAATATAAAAATACTGAAGGGCTTTTACTCTACCTTTTAGGAAATGAGAATAACTATGGTTTATTCTGGGCAGGTTCAGAAACAGAAGATTTTCCTGATGATGCAGAAATGAAAAAAGCAATGGGTGAAAAAAGAGGACGACCTATGTATCAACTCTTTAATGAGGCTGCATTGTTAATGAAAAAAATAGATGCTAATCATCCTATTGCCATGTGTAATGGAGATGTTTTATTTATAGACATCATTGCAGAAGATTGCAAAGACGTAGATATCTATGGCACAAATATGTATAGAGGTAAATCGTTTGGAGATGCTTTTCAAAAAGTGAAAGACAAATTAAACAAACCAATTCTTTTTACAGAATTTGGTGTAGATGCTTTTAATGCGTTGAATAAAGAAGAAGACCAAAAAATGCAATCTTTCTATTTAACAGAAAATTGGAAAGAAATTTATGCAAATGCTTATGGTTTAGGTAAAACAGCTAATTCTATTGGAGGCTTTACCTTTCAATTTAGTGATGGATGGTGGAAATTAGGGCAAACCATAAATTTAGATGTACATAATGAAGAGGCAAATTGGACGAATAAAGGCTATGATTTAGATACTAAAAACAATAGCAAAAACATGAACGAAGAATGGTTTGGAATTGCAGCAAAAGGTTTTTCTAATGATGAAGGTTTGTATCAATTATACCCAAGAGCAGCTTACTATGTTTTGCAGAGAGTACATCAAATAAATCCTTATGAAAAAGGAATTACAGCAAAGAAAATAGAAAATAAGATTTGTAAAATAAATCAGAAAAAGGCTTTAAAGAAAGGCTTAAAAAATAAAATGCTTTTAGAGAGCAAACAATAATCAACTACTACAATATATATTTATAAAACAGATATGAATACAGATTTAAACCCTCAAGTTAAAGGTGAATTAGTAACCTTAGCCAATGAATCTTATTATAAAATTTCTAATAGTCATACAATGCGTCCTTTTTTTATGACCATTGTTTCAGACTCAAACCATTGGATGTTTATTTCAAGTAATGGTGGTCTTACAGCTGGAAGAAAAAATGCTGAGTATGCGCTTTTTCCTTATTACACAGATGATAAAATTACAGATTTAGCAGAAACAACAGGTTGTAAAAGTATTTTTCATATCACTAAAAATGGAAAGAAAAGCTTATGGGAACCTTTCTCTGAAAGACAGGCAGGTCTTTACAATATCAAAAGAAATATTTACAAAAACATATATGGTAATAAAGTAATCTTTGAAGAAATAAATGAAGATTTAGAGGTTTCTTTTAAATATCAATGGAATTCTAGTGATGAGTTTGGCTTTGTAAGGGAAGCTACGTTTGTAAATCATTCTTCAGGTGATTTAGAAGTTTCGTTATTAGATGGTGTACAAGATGTTATTCCTTATGGAGTAGGTTCAGACATTCAAGGCATAAGAAGTAATTTAGTTGATGCTTACAAAAAATGTGAGCTAGAAGCAGATTCTGGTCTAGGTATTTTTAGTTTAAGTGCTATTATTGTAGATAAGGCAGAACCAAGTGAAGCTTTAAAAGCAAATTTAATTTGGTCTTCAGGTTTAGAAAATCCTAAGCATTTACTATGTTCTCTTCAATTAAATAATTTTAGAAGAGGAATTGAATTAAAAGAAGAAGTTGATGTTAAAGCAGAAAAAGGAGCTTATTTATTAAATGATACAATAACAGTTGCAGCAAATTCAGAGAAATCTTGGTTGTTAGTAGCAAATGTTAATCAAACTGTTTCAGATGTAGTAAAAATATCTGAACTTATTAAAAGTGATAAAAATGTAGTAGATATTTTACAAGAAAGTATTAATACAGGTACAGAAAACCTTATTAAACTTGCTGCAGCTTCTGATGGTTTACAATTGTCTAATGATGCTCTTGTAAATACAAGACACTTTTCGAACACGCTTTTTAATATAATGAGAGGTGGAATTTTTGACGATAATTACACCATAGAAAAAGACGATTTTGTTACTTATTTAACAAAAGCAAATAAGCCTTTAAGCCAATTAAAAGCTGATTTATTGGCTAATTTACCAGAAAAGTTTTCTCTACATCATATTAAAGAATTAGCAGATAAAGATTCTAATAAAGACTTTAAAAGACTTTGTTTAGAATATTTACCATTAAAATTTAGTAGAAGACATGGAGATCCAAGTAGACCTTGGAATCGTTTTTCTATCAATACAAAGAGTGAAATTGATGGCTCTAAAGTACTAGATTATGAAGGGAATTGGAGAGATATTTTTCAGAATTGGGAAGCATTAGCACATTCATATCCTCAATTTATAGAGAGTATGATTCATAAATTTTTGAACGCTACTACTTTTGAAGGTTACAATCCTTACAGAGTTACTAAAGATGGTTTTGATTGGGAAGTGATTGAAGAGAATGATCCTTGGTCTTACATTGGTTATTGGGGAGATCATCAAATCATTTATTTATTAAAGTTTTTAGAGTTTATAGAAAAACATTACCCATCTAAATTGGCATCACTTTTTGACGATGACATTTTTGTGTATGCAAATGTTCCTTATGTAATAAAACCATATAGTGATATTCTTAAAAACCCTAAAGATACTATTGATTTCGATCATAGATTAAATGAAAAAATAGAAGAGAGAAGAGCAGAGATTGGTGCAGATGGTTCTTTAATTAGAGATAAGAATGCACAACCTTATAAAGTAAACTTAATAGAAAAATTACTAGTTACAATTTTAGCCAAAGTATCTAACTTTATACCTGAAGGTGGTATTTGGTTAAATACTCAAAGACCAGAATGGAATGATGCCAATAATGCATTAGTAGGTAATGGAGTGTCTATGGTAACTTTATATTACCTAAGAAGATTCATCCATTTCATTGAAGGTGTTTTAAATAACGCAGAAACAAATGAAGTTCAAATATCAGAAGAAGTAGCTACTTTATTTAACGAAGTTGTTCAGACTTTAAATAGCAATGAAAGCATCTTAAAATCTAGTGTTTCTGATATGGATAGAAAAAGAGTCTTAGATGGCTTAGGAAATCCAGCAAGTGATTACAGAACTAAAGTGTACAAAGAAGGGTTTTCGACTGCAAAATCAACGCTTTCTAAAAATGATTTAGCACATTTCTTAAAAATAACAAATAAGTATTTAGAGCATAGTATTAGAGCTAATAAAAGAAGCGATAATATGTATCATGCCTATAATTTAATGACATTAGAGAATAATAAAGAGGTTTCTATTTCTTATTTATCAGAAATGTTAGAGGGTCAAGTATCTGTGTTAAGTTCAGGTTATTTAACTCCAAAACAAGCTTTAGAATTGTTAGATGGCTTAAAGAATTCAGCTTTGTTTAGAGATGATCAATACAGCTACATTCTTTATCCTAATAAAGATTTACCAAGGTTTACTAAAAAGAATAATATTCCAAATGATAAAGTTTCTAATTCTGAATTGTTACAGACTTTAGTAAAGGATAAGAACTTAGAAATTATAGAACAAGATGCTTTAGGTAATTATCACTTTAATGGTAATTTCAACAATGCAGATAGTTTAAAAGCAGCTTTTGAAGATTTACCAGAAACTTATCAAACTCTAATTGAAAAGGATAAAGAGTACGTTTTAGATGTATTTGAAGAAATTTTTGACCATAAAAGTTTTACAGGTAGATCAGGTACTTTCTTTGGTTATGAAGGTTTAGGTTCTATTTATTGGCATATGGTTTCTAAGTTGTTATTAGCAGTTCAAGAAAATTGTTTATTGGCTATCAACTCTAATGAAGATGAAAAAGTTATTGGTAGATTATTAGATCATTATTATGAAATTAATGCAGGAATTGGTGTGCATAAATCTCCAGATTTATATGGAGCATTTCCTACTGATGCCTATTCTCATACACCAGCAAACAAAGGCGCTCAACAACCAGGAATGACAGGTCAAGTAAAAGAAGATCTGTTAAGCAGATTTGGAGAATTAGGTGTTTTTGTAACAGATGGTAAAATAGTTTTTAAACCAAGATTATTAAAAGAATCAGAATTTTTAACAAGCGCAAACACTTTTGATTATATATCAGTTTCAGATACTAAAGAATCAATTACTGTATACCAAAATCAATTATGTTATACATATTGTCAAGTGCCAATAATTTATACTGTTGCTCAAGAACAAAAAGTTGTAGTTACTTATAATTCAGGTGATGAAAAGGTTTTAAACGAATTGGCCTTAGACAAAGAAATAAGTAATGAGCTATTTAATAGAACAAATAATGTTAAGCATATAGAAGTATTTCTAACAAAGTAATTGCATGAAGAATACGTTTTTTATATCGGTTTTTTGTTTGATATTATTGTCTTTAGCATCATGTAAAAGTGATGTTGATGCAACTAAGGATACTCAAATATATCAACAAAAGAGAGTAAGTGTTACTGCTAAAGATATTTTAGGAAACCCTGATTATTTGGCAATTTCTTATGGTGGTTATAGAACAAAAGATAGAGCTAATCAACCCACAATTCAGCAACTAAAGGAAGATCTTAAATTGCTACATGCTATGGGTATTCGAATTTTAAGAACCTACAATGTTCAACCTCAATTACCACATGCAGCAAATGTTTTAGAAGCTATTCATCAATTAAAAAATGAAGATGAATCTTTTGAGATGTATGTAATGTTAGGTGCTTGGATAGATTGTTTAAATGCTTGGACAGATAAAACTCCAAATCATAATATAGAGAGTGAGCAAAACAAAGGAGAAATAGAAAGAGCAGTTCAATTGGCAAATAAATATCCAGAAATTGTTAAAGTAATTGCTGTAGGAAATGAAGCTATGGTTAATTGGGCAGCTAGTTATTATGTTCAACCCAAGGTTATTCTAAAATGGGTAAATCATTTACAAAAGCTAAAAGAAAATAATAAACTATCTAAAGATTTATGGATTACGTCTTCAGATGATTTTTCTTCTTGGGGGGGAGGAGCTGAAAGCTATAAAACAAAAGAATTAGAAAGCTTAATAAGAGCTGTAGATTACGTTTCTATGCATACTTATCCTTATCATAATACACATTATAATTCAGATTTTTGGACTGTTCCAGAATCAGATAAAGGTTTGACTAAAAAACAAATAGTAGATAAGTCTATGATTCGTGCCTTAGATTTTGCTAAAAACCAATACAAGAATGTTTCTGCTTATGTAAAAAGTATTGATTCTACGAAATCGATTCATATTGGAGAAACTGGTTGGGCTACAATTTCTAACGGACATTATGGCTTTAATGGTTCTAGAGCAACAGATGAGTATAAACAAGGGTTATATTATAAAAGCATGCGTGAATGGACAAACGCAAATAGTATTTCTTGTTTCTATTTTGAAGCTTTTGATGAGCAATGGAAAGATGCAAAAAATGAGAGTGGTTCAGAAAATCATTTTGGTTTATTTACTTTAAAAGGAGAAGCTAAATATCCTATTTGGAATTTAGTAGATAAAGGAATTTTTTCTGATTTAAAAAGAGATGGAAACTCTATAAAAAAGACATACGAAGGTAATTTAGATTCATTGTTAGTAGCAGTGAATTTGCCTAATACTGATTATAAAAAATAGAATGATATGAAAATCTATAGAATAATATTTTACTCATTATTGGTAATTGGTGCTTTAGGGTGCAATACAGGTGCAGATAAATTAAATGTACAAGTTTATGAAACTTCTGCATCTGGTAATAATCTAGTGCAATTAGAGAATTTTTCTAATGAAACTAATGAAAACAGAATTCAGGTAGTATTACAACCAAAACAAACTAAGCAAACAATTACAGGTTTTGGAGGTTCTTTTACAGAGGCTTCAGCCTACTTACTAAACAAGTTAAGCAAGAAAAATAGAGATTCTATTATTGAAGCTTATTTTGGAGAATCAGGTGCTAAGTACTCTTTAACTAGAACACATATGAATTCTTCAGATTTCTCACTTAGTAACTATTCGTATGCTCCTGTAGAAGATGATAAAGAACTAAAGAGCTTTAGTATTCAAGAAGATTTAGATGATATTATTCCAATGATTAAAGATGCCATGAATGTATCTAAAGACGGTTTTAAAATACTTTCTTCTCCTTGGACAGCATCACCTTGGATGAAAGACAACAAAAACTATGTTGGAGGTAAATTGTTACCTGAATATTATGATACTTGGGCTTTATTTTTCTCAAAATACGTAGCAGCTTATAAAAATGAAGGTATAGATATTTGGGGATTTACAGTAGAAAATGAACCTCTAGGAAATGGTAATAATTGGGAAAGTATGCATTACACTCCAGATGAAATGACCAATTTCGTTCAACATCATTTAGGTCCGAAATTAAGACAAGATTATCCTGATGTAAAAATTCTAGGATATGATCAAAACAGAGAACATTTAAATGAATGGGTAGACTCACAATATAAAAACGAAGAAACTTCTTCTTATTTTGATGGAACAGCCATTCATTGGTATGCTAGTACTTATCACTTTTATCCAGAAGAGTTACAGTATGCTCATAAAAAAGCACCAAATAAATATTTAATACAATCAGAGGCTTGTGTAGATTCAGAAATTCCAAAATGGAAAGACGATGCTTGGTATTGGAAAAAAGAAGCTACAGATTGGGGTTGGGATTGGGCTCCTGAAAAAGACAAACCTATGCATCCTAAATATGCTCCAGTTAATAGATATGCAAGAGATATTATTGGTTGTTTAAATAATTATGTTGATGGTTGGATTGATTGGAACATGGTTTTAAACAAACAAGGAGGTCCTAATTGGTTTAAAAATTGGTGTGTTGCACCAGTTATTGTTGATGAAAATTCAGATGAAATCTACTTTACACCTCTTTATTATGTAATGTCTCATTTCTCAAGGTTTATTAGACCAGAAGCTAAAATATTCGATGTTAATCATTCAGATAAAGATTTGATGATTACAGCAGCAGAAAACATAGATGGCTCAATAGCTGTTGTTGTTTTTAATGAAAAAGAAATTGCGAAAAAAATTAATCTAACACTTAATGATAAGAGTGTTACTATAGATATCAAAGGGCAAGCGTTACAAACGATTGTTATTTCAAAACCATAAATATATAAATTATGTCTAGTCAATCTGCACAATTAAGTAAAAGCAAAGTTCCAATGGGTCAAAAGATTGCATTTGGAATTGGTATGTTCGCTAATCAAATGTTTCCTGCAATTCTAGGAATTTTTATGGTAATACTGGTAGAAGACTTAAAATTTACTGGTTTAATGTGGGCTATGATTTATCTATTCCCAAGATTATTTGATGCTATAACAGACCCAATAATGGGTTTTATTTCTGATAATACAAAGTCAAAATGGGGTAGAAGAAGACAGTATGTTTTAATTGGCGGAATTATTATGGGGATTTCCTATATTTTTATGTGGCAATTATTCAAAGAAAATACTGTACAATATAATTTCTGGTACTTTTTTCTTTGGTCTGTAGTATTTTATTTAGGACTTACCTTCTTTAGTGTACCTTATGTGGCTATGGGTTATGAAATGAGTGATGATTTTCACGAAAGAACAAGTATAATGGCCATTGCACAATGGATTGGACAATGGGCTTGGGTAATTGCACCTTGGTTTTGGGTTTTCATGTATGATCCTGATTGGTTTCCATCAGCAGAAGTTGCAGTTAGAGAATTAGCAGTTTGGGTTGCTATACCTTGTGCAATTTGTGCAATTGTACCTGCTATTTTTATAAAAAGTGAATCTACTTTAGACAAAGATTATGAACCTCTAAATTTTTCTAATATAGGAGGTAGTTTAATGAAAATATTACAAAGTTTTGTAGAGGCATTTAAGATTAAAGAATTTAGAAAATTATGTGGTGCTACTTTTTTTATATATAATGCATTTATGGCAGTTTCATCGCTTACTTTTTTTGTAATTGTTTATAAATTATTTAACGGTAATGCAGGTGATTCTGGTATTTGGGTTTCTTTATTCGGTTGTCTTGGAGCTTTAGGAACTACATTTTTAGTAATTCCTATAATTACTAAAATGTCTAAAATATTTGGTAAGAAAAAAGCTTTTTTAATTGCACAAGGAATTTCGATATTTGGTTATGTATTACTTTACTTTTTATTTGTGCCAGGTAAACCTTGGTTATATATAATTGCGCTACCTTTTTTCTCTTTTGGAATTGGAAGTTTATTCACAATTATGATGTCTATGACAGCTGATATCATAGATGTTGATGAATTAAATACTGGTTTAAGAAGAGAAGGTATATTTGGAGCTATTTATTGGTGGATGGTAAAAGTAGGGTTTGCTATTGCAGGTGCTTTTAGTGGTCTAATAATTTGGCTAGTAGGTTTTAATTCAGAATTACCAACAACAGATCAAGTAGGAGCAGTAGAAGGCTTGCATATATTCTTTTGTGTATTGCCTGTATTAGGAACTTTGGTTGCTATGTACATTATGAAAGATTATGGTATAGATGAAGAAAAAGCCAATGATATAAGAGCGCAATTAGAGGCTAGAAAAGCTAAGATTGAAGCATAAAAACACTAAGTAATAAACATAAAAAAAAACGAGTCAAAGGCTCGTTTTTTTTATGGAAAAAGAATAGAAATAATTACTCTTCGTTCTTTTTAATATTATCTAAATACTCTTGGAAACGTTTTCCATATTCAGATTCTTTAATTCTTGGAGTTAGAGAAGCATTTACAGTGTCTAACATCTTTAAACTAGCATCATACATTTCTGTTAAAGCTATATATGGAGCGACTTCAAAATCAGAATTAGTAATTGCAAAGTTAGTAGTATATAAAACTCTTCTTTTTACTAATCTGTTATAATCTCTTTCTAATTTTTCAATTAGTTCTTTATCATCTGCTCTTTTAGCATCAAAATCTTTTTTAATGAATTCTAAACGCTCAGTTTGAAATCTACTTCTTACTTTATTAAACTGGTCTAATACTTCTTGATTTTTAGAACCAGAAATTTCTGGATACAAACCAAACTCATCTACATTATCATTAATTGTAATAGTTCCTTGTTCACCAAAAAATAGAATTCGTTTATCAGTAGTATTTCCATCAAAAGTTAAATAATATAAGACAGGCGAATTTACATCATCTGTTAATTTAAAGGTATCAGAACCATTTAAAGCAACAGAATCTACAGATACTAAAACTGTGTCTTGCATTTTCTGTAAATAAAGCTTTCCTTTCTTTAAACCTTTTATTTGACCTTGTACAATCATGTTTCCATCTTTTTTAGATGAACATGAGTATAATAAGATTGCTACTACTAAAACCGCTAAAATTCTTTTCATTTGTATCTTAAATTTACGATTGCAAATATGCTTAATTTTTTATAAAGTTGATGATAATTCCATTAAAATAGTACAGGCAATTGCACCAATTGTACCAATTGCATAACCAAATACAGCCAGTAATACACCAACAGTTGCTAAAGATGGATGAAATGCTTGTGCAACTATAGGAGCAGAGGCTGCACCACCAACATTTGCTTGGCTACCTACAGCTAAAAAGAAATAAGGAGCTCTTATGATTTTTGCAACTATAATTAATAGTAAAGCATGTATTGTCATCCATACCAATCCAATAACCATTAATCCAGGGTTTTCTAAAGCCTGATTTAAATCCATTTTCATACCAATAGTTGCTACCAAAATGTAAATAAAAATACTACCTAATTTACTGGCACCTGCACCTTCGTAGTTTTTAGCTTTTGTATATGATAAAATAATTGCAACAATTGTAGATACACTAATCAACCAAAAGAAACTAGAACCCAAGAAAGAGAATACATTTCTCCAAGTTTGAGATTCGATAGAGGCTACAAAGTTAGCAAAGAACTCTGCTAAATATTTGGAACAAAAATGGCCAAAACCAACAGTACCAAAACCAATGGCTAGCATTATCATAAAATCTGTTAATGAAGGGTTTCTTTTCACTTTTTCAGAAAAATGAATTACTTTTTGTTTAAGGTCTTCAATAGCAGAAGTATCTGCTTTTAACCATTTATCAATTTTATCTTTTTTACCAATTCCTATCAATAAAATAGCCATCCAAACATTGGCAACTACAATATCAACAATTACCATTCCTCCATATTTAGAAGGGTTGTATTGGTAAATTTCTAGCATAGCAGTTTGATTTGCTCCACCACCAATCCAACTTCCAGCTAAGGTTGATAAACCCCTCCAAACTGCATCAAAATCTGCACCTCCAACAGTTTCTGGGGAAAATAAAGAGATTAATAATATTGCAATAGGTCCACCAATTATAATTCCTACAGTTCCAGTAAAGAACATAATTAATGCTTTAGATCCTAAATTAAATATTGCTTTTAAATCTATACTTAAAGTCATTAAAACCAGAGCTGCTGGTAATAAAAATCTACTAGCAACATAATATAATTGAGATTTATTTTTCACCATTTCACCAACTTCATTTTCAGTTTCCCATTCAGGAGCTATTACTCTAAAAGTTGTAAATAAAGCAGGAATAAAATAGGCCATAAATAAACCAGGAACAATTTTATAGAATTTAGGCCAAAACCCTGTTTTAATATTTTCTGTGTAAAAAACAAAACCTAAGGATAGCAATAAAATACCAAAAACGATGGCGTCATTTTTAAAAATTGGTTCTATCATTTTTTATTTTTAAGATGATTTGTATTTAAAATAATTCCCACTTGTAATCTGTGAAAACCATTATCAGGAAACTTTTGATAAAAGTAACCCAATTTAATTTTTAGGTTATTATTCAGTTGATGTAAAAAGCCAGCACCTGTCCAATTTTGCACAAATCTTTTTGATTTATCTATGTTCAAAAAGATTTCATTGAACGCATATACAGACCAGTTATTAGTAATTGGATAGTTGGCATTTAAATCGTAACGAAGCCAATGGCTAGCAGTGGCATTAAAGAAGCGATGCTCAAAGCGTAAACGATGTCTTAATTTTAAATCTTTCAATTTTCCACTAATATTAATATCTTCATACAGCCTATGTTCTTCTATATTTGTAGAGGGTATTTTGAACTCAGTATCTGTATTTACATAGCTATAACCAACAGTAAAATTTACTTTAGGAGAAATGGTATAGTTTACACCTAACCTATATATTTCTTGCTGAAATTCACTTAAAATCTTATAGTACCTGTAATGGGCCATAGTTTTAATTGCAAATTTATCTGCTATTTTATGAGAACCATTATACATATACCAAGCACCTAATTGTTGATCAGCATTCTGCGCCTTTGTTGTTGTAAAATAGAAAACAAAGACGCAGAAAAATAGACTTTTTTTTATCATACTAATGAGCAGAAAAGATTTTGGTGTCTTTAAAAGGAGAGATATTTATATTTTCTACAGATTTTTTATATGCAATCCAATCGTTATTAAAGAACGTGTTCGTTTCAGCAACTGCTTTTTTAAATTCTTCTATAAATTGATTCATAAGCACAGTTTCAGTAGAAGTTTGTTCGCCAAATCTAGATCTTATATATCTACTTGCTTGCCCAAATCTTTGATTTACAGTAATTTCTGGATTTCTGGTAATACCTTGTCTTTTATCTATAGTTCCTAAGTATAAAGCAATTAAGCCATCAATTTTTTTATCAATTTCTTTAGAAGCTTTTATTTCATCTTTATATTTTGTTTTATCTTCTTTAGTTAATTTTGATTTTATTGATGAAGTTGCATTTTTACTTTCTACCAATTGTTTTACAATAGCAGCAATTTTTGCTTGATAACTTTCTAGCTCTTTACTTGCCTTGTATTTTTGATTAATTGCTTCATTAGAAATTTCTAATCTAGGATCGTAAGCTACAATAATATCTTGCTCAGAAGTTTCATTACCATAAGTCATTCTTAATTTATAAACTCCTGGCTTTACAGTAACTCCTCCTGGTTCTCTTGTTGATTTTCGAATTCTTCTAGAAGCTCTTGCAACACCTTTTTCACGCATATACCAGGTTGTTTTGTGTATACCTGATTTTTTTGGAGCCTTAAATTTTAATGTTCTAATTTTTGTTAATCCATTAAATACTTCAAGTGTAATAGAGTCTTTCTTTACTTTATCTTCGTTGTTTGTTTTTTCTTTTTTATCTGTAGTAGATTTTTTCTCATCTACTTTAACATAATAAGAAATAATAGCACCACCATTTCTGTTTTCTCCTTGATACATTGCGTCTGCACCAAATCTGCTTCCTGTTGGTTGTTGACTAGCACTTTGATAGGCAACTGGAGGTGAAAATAACTGAATATCTTTATCAGTTTTATTATTACCAGCCATAGCTCTTAATGGTTTTATATCATCTAAAACCCATGCAGCTCTACCAAAAGTACCAATTATTAAATCGTGCTCTCTTGGATGTATTACTAAATCTTTTACAGGAACTGTAGGAAATCCATTGGTCCATTTTGTCCATTTATCACCTGCATTTAATGATACATATAAACCATCATCTGTACCTAAGAATAAAAGATTTTCATTTTCAGGATCTTCTACAATACAAAGTGTATAGCTTTGTACGTCATTTTCATCAACAATTCTTTCCCAAGTTTTACCATAGTTTTTAGTTCTGTATGCATATGGTGTATAATTAAAACGTCTGTAATCATTAGCTACTAATAATGCTTCACCTTTATGTTTGTTTGATGCTTTAATTTGGGTAATCCAACTAAACTCAGGTAAACCTTTTATGTTTTTAGCAACATTTGTCCAATTAGCTCCTCCGTCTTTTGTTATATGCACTTGGCCATCATCTGTAGCTGCCCAAAGCACATCTTTTTCAAGCGATGTTGGCTCAATAACTAAAATAGTACAATGATTTTCTGCACCTGTAGCATCCATAGTTAAACCACCACTTTCAGATTGCTTTAATTTTTCTGGATTGTTGGTTGATAAATCAGGAGAAATTACTTCCCAAGTCAAACCTTTATCAGTTGATTTATGCACAAACTGACTACCAAAGTACAGAGTATTGTTATCAAAAGGATCCATATTAATAGCTGCATTCCAATTGAAACGTAATTTGATATTCGCGTCTTTATGTGTTGGTTTTACAGAATAATTGTTACCTGTAATATGATCATATCTTACTACAGACCCTTGCTGACTCATAGACCATCCATATCTAGAATCGTCTTTATCTGGTACCACATCAAAACCATCACCAAAAGAAATTTCTTGCCAATAAGAATTTCTAATTCCTTGTGCTTTCCAAACATAGGCTGGCCCTCTCCAAGAACCATTGTCTTGCATACCTCCATAAACGTTGTATGGAAACTCATTATCTACATTAATATGATAAAATTGAGCAACAGGAATATTACCAATAAATCTCCATGATTTTCCACCATCTTTGGTAATGTTTAATCCACCATCATTACCATCTATCATGAATTTACCATTGTTTGGATGAATCCACCAAGCATGATGATCTGGGTGTACACCATTATCTACACCATAAGCAGGCATTAATTGTTTAAAGTTTTTACCTCCATCATTAGATACATTTACATAAGTAAAAACACTATAAACTCTATTTTCGTTTTGAGGGTCTACATAAATTTCTGAGTAATAGAAAGGTCTGTTTCCTATACCTGGTTTATCATTTATTTTTTTCCATTTAAAACCACCATCTTCACTTTTATACAGTGCATTTTTTTTAGCTTCTACTAAAGCATAAATTACTTCTGGATTATTTGGAGCAACAGCAACACCAATTCTACCCAATTCTCCTTTTGGGAAACCTTCTTTCTCAGTAATCTTTTTCCAATTGTCTCCTCCATCATGAGTAATATATAATCCAGAGCCTTCTCCTCCAGATTTAAAAAACCAAGGATCACGTTTGTGCTCCCACATTGCAGCTATAATTTTATTCGGATTTTTAGGATCCATAATTAAATCTGCTGCACCAGTTTTTTCATTATTATATAATATTTGTTTCCATGTTTTACCTCCATCTATGGTTTTATACACTCCACGTTCTTTGTGCTCTCCCCAAGGAGAACCAATTGCACCAACATAAACAATGTCTGGATTTGTTGGATGTATAATTACTCTATGAATATGTCTTGTTTTTTCTAATCCCATAGCTTGCCAAGTCTTACCAGCATCTAAGGATTTGTAAATTCCAAAACCACCATTTAAACTATTTCTTGGGTTTCCTTCTCCTGTACCTGCCCAAATAACACTCGGGTTAGATTGCTGAATAACAATTGCACCAATGGAAGCAGTTAACTCGTTTTCAAAAATAGGCTCCCACTTAATTCCACCTGAAGTAGATTTCCAGATTCCTCCAGATGCTGTACCTACATACATAATTTCTGGATTAGATTCTACGACATCTATTGATGTTACACGACCTGACATACCTCCTGGACCTATATTTCTTGGTTTCATATTTTTAACCAAATCCATAGAGAATTCTTGTGAAAAGAGTAGAGTAGTAGCACTCAAAAGTAAAAGTGTAAGTAATTTTTTCATTAGGAATAGTTTGTTGAATTTATTGAATTTGGAACAAGATACAAAATAGAAAACGCTCAATAAAAATTGAGCGTTTAATTTAACAATTGAATTTGTTAGAGAATTTATTTTTGCTGAAAATTACAAATGTGAAAGTTTAACTTAAATTACAATTTATTTAACCTGCTATTTAATGATTATTAAATTTTTGTTTTAGAAAATTAACACAAGTATCATTTAGTTTTGGTGCTTACTAATTAAAAAAAGACAAATTGCTATGAAAAAATTATTACTTATTACTTTTTGTTTTTGCACCATTTTAGTTGTGCAAAGTCAAGAGAAAGAATTGAAAAAGGAAATTGAATTCGGAATTGCTGGGGGTTGGATGTGTTTACATTTACAACACTATCAGGTATCGTTACTGGAAATACTATTGAAAACCGTTTAGAGATTAGCGAACCAAGTACTAGTTATGTTAATATTTTTGCAGAAAAGAGTCTTTCAGAAAAGTTTGGAATTAGAACTGAAATTATTTATGCTATGGGTGGAGGAGAATCAAATACACTCGAAATTCCTATAATATTTAAATATAAACCTTTAAAAAATTTGAACTTTTATTCTGGATTACAAGCAAATTTTCTGTTAGTTAGAAAAAATAGCGTTAGTAATAAAGCTGGTTTTGGTTTTAATGTTGGAGCTGAGTATCATTTGGGAAATCATTTTTTTGTAGATACAAGATATGTACATAAATTTTCTCAACTCAAAAGTAGTTTTAGAGTAGACAAGGCAATTAATAGTGTAAGACTAGGAATAGGTTATAAATTCTAAAATAATTTAAGCTCTTAAGTATTTTTAAGAGCTTAATCCTCTTTCTTTTTAGGTTCACGTTTTGCGTCTTTTAAGGCCTGCATTAGCATCCATTCTATTTGCCCATTTGTAGAACGAAATTCATCTGCAGCCCATTTTTCTATGGCCTTTATCATATCTTCATTAACTCGCAAAGCGAAAGCTTTCTTTTTTGCCATTTTTTACTAATTCTTAATAAATATTGCAATTGTTTCAACTAATTCATTTGAAATTGCATAATCTGAATTCATGTAAGACTTTAAATTGTCTTCGTCTTTTTCAATTTGTTTTAAAAGATGATTCATATTTTTTATAATAACCAACTGTGCATCTGGTTTTGCCTCTTTTAATTTTTCTGCATCAGAAACTTGTACTTGAATGTCTTTGTCTCCATTAATAATTAAAGTAGGCAAGGTTACTTTTTTAATTTCTTCTATAGGGTCAAGTTTAATCCAAGAGTTTAAAAAAGGTTGATTTTGTGGGGCAAAAAGAGACATTAAATTAGGATCTACAGATTTAATAGATCCATTTTCTTTTAGTTCCTTAACATATTGTTCTGTTAACTTTCCAAAAGCAGGACTTTGAGCAGTAATTTGTCTAACCAAAGTTTTATCGATAGTTTCACCTGCACCTGCTATAGAAATGTATTTGTCTACATTTTCTAAAGCTAACATAGCAATTAATGATCCTTGACTATGACCAGCTAAAATTATTTCTGAAAAGCGTTTATCATCTTTAAATTTATTGATAACCTCTTTTAAGTCACTTACAAAGTCAGAAAAATAAATACCATCTTCCTGAATAAATTTGGCATTTTTTAGGTTGGCTGTTCTTTTGTCATAACTAAAAAAAGCAATTTCTTTTTTATTGATTTCATCTCGAAATTGTTTGATGTAGTTTGGAGTATTACCATTTCTATTTACACCTCCTGAACCATGAACCCAAATAATAAGAGGTTGATTTTCTAAAGAGTAGGTAAGTGTTCCTGGTAATTGTATAGCCATATTGTTAATGGTAATTTCTTCTGTTTTAACCTGCGAAAATGCAGAAGAAATACTGAAAATAACTAGCATAATAAATGATAAAATTCGAATCATAATATGTCTTTATTGATATAAGTTTTTAATACGTTTTTTGCTTCTTGTTCTTTTTGAGTTCCTATTAGAATTTTCTTTCCTTTTTTTAATTCTAATTGAATACCTATATCTCCAGAAACATTAATTGCAGTACCTTTAGATTTATTCCACAGAAAGCCACCTTTTAAACCCCAACCTCCATAGTCTCCTATAGGATCGTAAGTTTTTACATAGGCTTTTTCTATTTCTTGCCACGTAATTTTTTTCATCTTAAAATGAAAAGGGAAGAATTGATAATGAATACCAACTTCATCAATTCTAGTGCTGAGTTTAAAGAAAAATATTGGAACAATACTTACTAGTAAAATTCCGATTACTGATAAAAAGCCACCAACAGAAAAACCAGAATTTTCACTTAAAAACTCCCTAGTGGTTAAAACTAAGGGCACTATAAGACTAAAACCCATTAGAACTAGTAACCAAGTTTGCGTAAAACGTTGTTCTTCTTTAAAAACTTTCATTTATCTATTTTTATCCCTTTCAAAGACAACACTAGTCCAACCTTGAGAAATTTCTACAACTCTCCAACCTTCTCTAGCATGCTGATTTAAGATGTCTTCAAAATTCTGAAACCGATTTCTAAAACCAAGTTTTGGTTGTATTACTCTATATTCTTTCATTCTTTTTTATTTTATTTTCATTGAAAATTGTAAATGCAATTACAAAACCAACTATAACTCCAATCATAGATCCGTAAACTGAGCTCATGGTTACTTCTCCAATAACCGCGCCAATTGTAGTTCCTATAGAAGAGCCAAAAGCGACTCCAATAGCAACAGTAACAATTTGTTTATTATTCATTATTGGTATTTTGAGATTTACCCTTTTTAGAATCAAACATGATTCCAAAAATTAGCCCAAGAGATATTCCTATAGCAATGTTACCTAGTGCAACACCTAGAGCAGTGCCTATAGCAATACCAATTGCTATTCCTGTTCCTTTTTTGTAGTTGTTTTTATTCAAATTTATTGATTTAAAGTACCTGCATTAACAACTGGACTTGCTTCTTTATCACCACATAAAATAACTAATAAGTTACTAACCATAGCTGCTTTGCGTTCTTCATCTAACTCTACTATATCTTTTTTGTTTAACTCATCTAAAGCCATTTCTACCATTTCTACTGCACCTTGTACAATTTTATGTCTTGCAGCAACAATAGCAGTAGCTTGTTGTCTTTTTAACATAGCAGATGCAATTTCGTTTGCATAAGCTAAATAACCAATTCTAGCTTCTAAAACTTCTATACCAGCAATTGTCAAACGTTCATCAATTTCTTTTTCTAAAGCTTCTGATACTTCATTAACACTAGATCTTAAGGTAATGTCTTCATCATGACCTTCATCTGCAAAATTATCATAAGGATACATGCTAGCCAATTTACGAACAGCTGCATCTGTTTGCACTCGTACAAAGTTTTCGTAATTATCTACATCAAAAGCAGCTTTGTAAGTATCTGTAACTCTCCAAACTAAAATAGTAGAAATCATAATTGGGTTACCTAACTTGTCATTTACTTTTAAACGCTCACTATCAAAGTTACTAGCTCTCAAAGAAATTTTCTTTTTAGAGTAAAAAGGGTTTGCCCAGTATAAGCCATTAGCTTTTATAGTACCCACATATTTTCCGAAAAGTAATACTACTTTAGAAGTGTTTGGGTTTACAAGAATAAAACCAAACAATCCAAAAAAACTAATTACACTAACAATAATGTATAAAGGTTGTTCTTGTTTTATACCTAATACAATACTACCTATTAATAAGGTCAGTACTATTATTAACATTAAATACCCATTTGCTGGCTTAATTATTTTCTCTGCTGTCATGATTGATTTGTTTTTGATATTAAAATGATATCATAAAGATATGTAAAAATATTTATATTTTCCAAATTATTACGTGATTTATTTTTTATTTTAGCTAAAACTTAATCTTAAAGACAATACAATGAATTTCAAAATATTAGCTTTTATATCCTTGCTTTTTATAGCTCCAACTTCGAATGAAGACGTTTATTTTTGGGGTAAAAATGGGCATAGAGTTACTGGTAAAATCGCTGAGAAGCACTTAACTAGAAAAGCAAGAAAGAAAATAGATAAACTTTTAAAAGGACAGAGTTTGGCATTTGTTTCTACGTATGCGGATGAAATAAAGTCAGACAGAGCTTACAGGTCTTATTCTCCTTGGCATTATGTAAATATGGGTTTGAGTGAAACTTATGAAGAATCTTCTAAAAATCCTCAAGGAGATTTAGTTACGGGTATTGCAAAATGTATTTCTGTATTAAAAGATGATACCAGCTCTGTTGCTGATAAAAACTTTCATTTAAAGATGTTAGTTCATTTTATAGGCGATTTACATCAACCATTACATATTGGTCGTAAAGAAGATAAAGGTGGTAATGATGTGCAAGTACAATGGTTTGGTAGAGGAACTAATTTGCATAGTGTTTGGGATAGTAAAATGATTGATGATTATGATATGAGCTATACAGATCTTGCTGAAAATGCAGAAGAACTGTCTAAAAAACAAATTGAGTTTATAGAGCAGGGTTCTGTTGTAGATTGGGTAAATGAAGTGCATCAAATTACAGATGATGTCTATAAATCTGCAAATGTGGGTGAGAATTTAAGATACAGATATTCTTATGATCATTTTGCGACAGTAAGACAGCAATTACAAAAAGGGGGAATTCGTTTGGCAAAAGTATTAAACGATATTTTTGATTAATTCTTTGATTTTAAGAAGTTAAACATCTGTTAATCCATTAATTTGATAAGGATTTTAACTTTTAAAAACCTTAATTTTATCCTTTATGAAGAAAATTCTAATAATCTTACTGGTCTTTTTTGGTTTGTTGTCTTGCAAGAATAACACTTCAGAAAAGAAAAATGCTAAAGTCAACATATCAGAAAAGGTACAAGAGGTAACTAGTGTTAAGACCTATAATTATAATCAGTTAAAACCTTTATTGGAGAAAGATGATAACAAAACTTATGTTATTAATTTCTGGGCAACTTGGTGTGCACCTTGTGTAAAAGAATTGCCTTATTTTGAAAAAATTAATGAGGATTATAAGGATAAAAATGTAGAAGTAATTCTAGTGAGTTTAGATTTTCCTAAACAAGTTGATAAAAAATTAATTCCTTTTATAAATAAGAAGAACCTTCAATCTGAAGTGATTCTGCTGGATGATACCAATGAAAACGTTTGGATTAACGCAATTGATGAAAGTTGGAGTGGAGCTATACCAGCTACATTAATTTACAATAAAGAGAACAGAAAGTTTTACGAACAATCTTTTGATTACGAAGGCTTGGAGCGTGAATTAAAATCATTTATAAATCTATAAATTATGAAAACAATAAAGACAATTTTTGCATTAATGGCAATTACAATATTTGCCAGTGCTTTTACTTCTAAATCTACAGCTACATATAAGGTAGGCGATTCTATAGAAGATTTCTCATTAATGAATATTGATGATAAAATGGTTTCTTTAGCAGATTATACAAGTGCTAAAGGTTTTATAATCATTTTTACTTGTAATACATGCCCATATTCTGTGGCTAATGAAGATAGAATTATTGCTTTAAATAATAAATATGCAAGTAAAGGTTTTCCTGTAATTGCTATCAATCCTAATGATCCTGATGTTGTTCCTGATGATAGTTTTGCAGCAATGAAAGTGAGAGCTTCTAAGAAAGGGTTCAATTTTCCTTACTTGTTAGATAAAGGTCAGAAAGTATATCCAAAATTCGGAGCTACTAAAACTCCACATGTTTACATTGTAAGTAAGCCAGAAATGAAGGTAGAGTATATTGGAGCTATTGATGATAGTTCTAGGAATCCTGATGCAGTAAATGAAAAGTACGTAGAGAATGCAGTAGATGCATTATTGGTAGGTAAAAAAATAGATAAAACAACTACTAAAGCAATTGGTTGTTCTATTAAAACTAAATAATAAGATAGAAACATTTAATAAAAAAAATCCTTGGTAATTTTACCAAGGATTTTTTTGTTTATAGAATTCGTCTTTTTGTTACAAAGAATTCTGTTAAAGAGCCTTTAGCGTTTTTATATGGAATTATAGTAGTGTAAACTTGATGAGCATCTAATTTTAAAGTTCTTTTAGAAATATTTCCAGACCATGTTTCTCCTAAATTAAGGGTTTCCCAAATTTCGTCAAATTGCTCTGGATTAATCTCTAAGTTCAATTCAGAAAATAATTTATTCATTAAATCATTGTTTTTTATATTATCATTAAACTTAAACAAATCATTAGTGTACCTTATTTCTTTTTCAGCTTTAATTACAGAATTATTTATAGTAAAAGTATATTTCTTAAAAGAACCGTCTTTTGTTTTCTTTATTTTGCGCTCTAGGTTATAAGTTAAAATATAGGCATACATAGCAATTAAAATTAAGGTTGCTGTAAATGCACCAAAATCTGCATCTATTAAATCCATATAAATTCCAATAAACATCATGTTTATTAAAATAGCTGTAAAGAATAATGTTTTTGGTAGTAATTCAATTATACTTTTAGTTAGACCATATCTAGCTTTTACTACTTTTAAATAGAAAGAGCCATAATTGTACATTCCTAAGAAAATAGAAAAAACAAAGAATAAAACAGCAGTGTGTACAGCCATAGAACTAAATAAAGTAGTCTTTTCTTCTAATGGAATAGTTAATACATAGGATACTATTGCTAAAAGTGAGATGGAGAAAACAATAACATTACTAGCTCTGCCTACAAATTGAAAAGTTTTATTTGCAGTTCTAAAGCCCAAAAAACCTATACCTATAAATATGCTGCAAATGGCTGTTGCAGGCGACATCATACCACTATTTGATAAAGATATTGTATCTGCTACAAAAAGGTTATCTATACCAATGTCTGAGAATACAGAATATTCTAATAAAGTAATTGCACCAATTAAAATATGTAAAATTGAAAATACAATAAATACATATTTTAAAACCTTTTTGTTAGAAAATATAATTACTGTGTTTATACTCGCTAAGAAAAAAACCAAAGCAGTATTAAACTTCATGGTAGCTCCTCCAGGTAAAATACTTAACACTTGTAAATTACCAGTAAACCAGGAGACCATTACACCAATGCTTATAATTGAGGCTATACAAGCTAATACATATTGAAATCCTTTACTTGTGTACTCTTTGTGATCTCTAATTTCAGTTGTATGAATCATATCATTTGATTTTAAGTTAGTTGATTTTTCAGGGGGTTTTCTACTAATTTTAAACCTATGATTAATACTAAGTATTAATTATATATTTTATCGTACAAATCTTTATAAATATTTTTAATAATTTCTCTTTTCATTTTCATGGTTGGAGTTAAATGTCCTCCATCTATAGACCATTCATCAGAAGTAAGTTCAAATCTTTTAATACGTTCCCATTTACCAAAGTGATCATTACACTTATCAATTGTTCTTTGGTATTTGGCTATAACTTTTTCATTAGCAACAAGTTCTTCATTATTACTAAAAGCGATTCCTTTATTTTTAGCCCAATCTGAAAGGTATTCAAAATTTGGTTGAATTATAGCAGCTGGCATTTTTTCATTTTCACCAACAACCATTACTTGTTCTATAAGCATAGACTGTTTTAATTCACCTTCTAATAATGGTGGAATTACATATTTACCTCCAGAGGTTTTAAACATCTCTTTTGTTCTACCTGTAATTTTTAAATAACCTTCGTTATCTAATTCACCTTTGTCTCCAGTATGAAAATAACCATCTTTTAAAACTTCTGCAGTTTTATCTGGCTGTTTGTAGTAACCTTGCATAACATTTGGCCCTTTTACAAGGATTTCTCCATTCTCTGCAATTTTTACTTCAACTCTATTTATAACTTTACCAACAGTACCTACTTTAAAACCTCTTTCTCCTGCTTCTTCTACAAAGTTTACAGAAATTACAGGTGATGTTTCAGTTAAACCATAACCTTCCATAATTGGCATTTCTGCAGCTGCAAATATTCTAGTTAGCCTTGGTTGTAAAGCTGCACTACCAGAAACCATTAATTTTAATTCACCTCCTAAAGCAGCTTGCCATTTAGAAAATATTAATTTTCTGGCTAGTCCTAATTGTTTTTCATACCACCAGCCATTAGCTCCATAAGGTTCATATTTTAAACCTAAGTCAACAGCCCAGAAAAATAATTTTTTCTTTATACCAGTTAAATCCTCACCTTTAAGAATAATTTTGTCGTAAATTTTTTCATACAATCTTGGAACTGCAGTCATTACATTAGGTTTTATTTCCTGAGCATTTTCAGTTAATTTCTCTAAACTTTCTGCAAAATAAATTTCAGTACCACAAAGTTGGTATAAATATAAAATCATTCTTTCGAAAACATGACAAACAGGTAAAAAGCTTAATGCTTTGTCTTTTCCTTTTTCTAATGGTACTCTTTCTTCACTAGTAAGTACGTTAGATACAATATTGCTATGACTTAGCATAACACCTTTAGGTCTTCCTGTAGTTCCAGAAGTGTAAATTAAGGTTGCTAAATCTCCTGGTTTTACATCTTTTTTTCTGGCTTCTACTTCAGGTTGATTTTCTTGATCTTTACCCAATTCTAAAACTTCATTCCAGCTTTTTTCGCCTTTAATATCATCAAAAGTATATACTTCTTTAAGTTTAGTATTGCCTTTAATTTTATTTAATTTCTCGATAATTGTAACATCAGAAACAAAACAATAAGTAGCTTCTGAATGATTTAAAACATACTCATAATCTTCCTTTGAAATTGTAGGATAAATAGGCACTGTTTGTGCACCTAATTGTAATACACCTATGTCACAAACATTCCATTCTGTTCTGTTTGTGGTAGAAATAATGGCTATTTTTTCATTTGGGTTAATCCCTAATTTTAATAAACCTCTACTAAATTGATTTGCTTTGTTTATATATTCTTGGGTGGAAAGAGACTCCCATTTACCATCGTATTTTGTATTTAATGCTTTCTTAAGATTGTACTTTTCTAGCTGAAAATAAGGAAAATCAAAAATCCTCGAAATTTCTGTTGGCATATATTCTATTTTGTATAACGTAAATCTAATGAAATATCCTTGATTTTACAAATAGTTATTTATTAGTGGCTCAAAATTATTAATTGTATATTTTTTCATAGAGGTTATTGTATTTATCGCGAATATTATTCCTTTTAATCTTCAAGGTTGGTGTTAATAATCCATCATCTATTGTCCATTCATCAGGTGTTAACTCAAACCTTTTAATTTTTTCCCATTTTCCAAATTTATTATTGTAAAAATCGATCTCTTTTTGAATTCTTGCTGTCACTTTTTCATTAGAATGAAATTCATCAATTTTATACTGATGACGATTTGCCCATTCTTTAAGAAATTCAAAGTTTAGTTGAATAATAGCTGCTGGCATTTTTTGATTCTCGCCAACTACCATAATCTGTTCTATAAATCTAGATTGTTTAAACTCACTTTCTAAAACTGCTGGAGCAATATATTTACCTCCAGAGGTTTTAAACATTTCTTTTTTTCTACCTGTGATAGATAAAAAACCATTTTTATCAATCTCTCCAATATCTCCTGTATGTAAATAGTTTTTAATAATGGTTTTGTCTGTGAGTTCTTTATTTTTAAAGTAACCTAACATAATATGATCACCCTTCATTAAAATTTCTCCATCATTCGCAATTTTAATTGCTATGCCCTCTAAAGGTTTACCAACGGAACCAATTTTTAATCCATTGTTTCGCTCATCGTTTAAAGTTCCTGCTGGAGATGATTCTGTCATTCCATACCCTTCATAAATAGGTATACCTGCAGCTGTAAAAACTCGAATTAATTTTGGTTGTAGAGGTGCACTTCCAGAAATCATAAACTGTAAATTATTACCTAGAGCTTCTTTCCATTTCTTAAAAATTAATTTTCGAGCAATAGATAGTTTAAAATTGTAAAAAGAGCCATTTAAATTATAAGGTTCATAATTTTCACCTAGTTCTAAAGCCCAAAAGAATAATCGTTTTTTTAAACCAGAAAGATTGCTGCCTTTATCAACAATTTTATCATAAATCTTTTCTAAAAGTCTAGGAACTACTGCTAAATAATCTGGTTTTACGTCTTTTATAGTTTCGCCAATTTGTTCTATGTTTTCTGCAAAATAAACTTGAACACTCATGTATAAATTGTAGTAAAAAGCAGATCTTTCAAAAATATGGCAAATAGGTAAGTAGCTAATAATTTTATTATTACCTCTTTGTAAATTAAGTCTTTTGGTAATTGCAAAAACTGTAAAAACGATATTTTTATGAGTTAACATTACACCTTTTGGAGTACCTGTGGTGCCAGAAGTATAAATTATAGTTGCTAAATCTTCTGGTTTTATTTTAGCTTTTAGTGCTTCGATTTTATTGGAATTATCTGTTTTTTTACCTAAGGATAAAAAGGAATTCCAATCGTAATCAGTATTTAATTCTTCTAAAGAAAAAACATTTTTAAGTTGAGTTTTATTTAAGACTGTTTTTACTTTCTTATATAATTCTTGACTGGAAACAAAACAATATTTTGAGTCTGAGTGATTAAGAATATAGGCATAATCATTTTCAGAAAGTGTTGCATACAAAGGAACATTTTGGGCACCTATTTGCAAAATACCAATGTCTAAAATATGCCAATTAGGATTATTGTTTTCGGTAATTACAGCAATTTTATCATTAGGTTTTATACCTAGAGAAAGTAAAGAACTACTTACTTCGTTTGCTTTTTGAGTAAATGTTTTTGTAGAAATAGAATTCCAATTGCCATTATTTTTAAAATTTAGGCAATTTTCTAAAGGTTCATTTTCTAGTTGATAATAGGCAAAGTCGAAAATACGAGTAATAGCATCAGGCATTTTAAAAAAATTTCCTGACAAGTTACTAAATTACTAAGAAATCTAAGATTCCTCCATTGAATGATATACAGAGTTTACATCATCATCTTCCTCTAATTTTTCTAAAAGCTTTTCTACATCTGCTTTTTGATCGTCATTTAGTTTTACTGTAGTTGTTGGAATTCTCTCAAATCCAGATGATAAAATTTCGATATTATTGTCTTCAAAATAACTTTGTAATGCACCAAATTGTTCAAAAGGAGCGTAAATTATCACACCTTCTTCATCATCAAAAACCTCTTCAACTTCAAAGTCAATTAATTCAAGTTCAAGTTCTTCCATGTCAATAGAAATATCTTCTTTCTTGATTGTGAAGTTACAAGTATGATCGAACATAAACGATACAGAACCTGAAGTTCCTAGATTTCCATCACATTTATTAAATGCAGCTCTTACGTTAGCTACAGTTCTATTATTGTTATCTGTGGCAGTTTCAATAAGTACAGCAATTCCATGTGGAGCATAGCCTTCAAACAAAACTTCTTTATAATCTGCAGTATCTTTATCAGAAGCTTTTTTTATAGCACGTTCTACATTGTCTTTAGGCATGTTTGCTGCCTTTGCATTTTGAATAACTGCTCTTAATCTTGAGTTAGTATCTGGATTAGGACCTGCCTCTTTTACAGCCATAACAATGTCTTTACCAATTCTGGTAAATGTTTTAGCCATTGCTGACCAACGTTTCATTTTACGTGCTTTCCTAAACTCAAATGCTCTACCCATTTCTGTTGATTTTTTTAATGCTCACAAATGTAAAAATTAGCAAGGTGATTTGCAATTTTTTAATTGATGGATTTATACTAGATTTTTATAAATATGATTGACTTTTTTTTATGATTTTCATTAAGTACTATTTATATTTCTTGAAGTAAATTATAGGTTTGTTTAGCAATTTCAATTTCTTCATTAGTTGGTATTACTAGTATTTTTGCTTTAGATTGTTCAGTTTGAATTTCTCTAATTCCTTTTTCTCTTTTTGAGTTTTTTTCTTCATCTAACTCAATGCCAAAAAAAGACAGGTTTTTACAAGCTAAGGCTCTCATTAAAGCTGAATTCTCACCAATTCCAGCAGTAAAAATAATAGCATCTAAACCATTTAATACAGCAGCATAATTACCAATATATTTTCTAATTCTATAGCCAGCTAAATCTAAAGCATTTTTACAATCTACACTGCCATTTTCTGCTTGTTCAGAGATTTCTCTTAAATCTGAATAGCCAGTAAGACCTAACATTCCAGATTCTTTATTTAGTAAACTAGCAACTTCATCAGGAGTTTTGTTTAGTTTTTTCATCAAATAAAAAATAACAGATTGATCTATATCTCCAGAACGAGTTCCCATAATTAAGCCATTCATTGGGCCAAAACCTAATGAATTTTCGATGCTTTTACCATCTTTAATTGCAGACATACTGCAGCCATTTCCTAAATGTATGGTAATAATATTTTTAGCATTTTTAATGCCTAAATATGCTCTTGCTTTTTCAGAAACATATTTATGACTTGTACCATGAAACCCATAAGCTCTAATATTATAATTTTCTAAAAATTCATTTTTTATGGCATATTGATACGCTTCTTTAGGCATGGTTTGATGAAAAGCTGTATCAAAAATGGCAATTTGTTTTGCAGAAGTAAAAATAGTTTCAGCTATTTCTATACCTGTTAAATTTGCAGGATTGTGCAAAGGAGCTAAACTGAATAATTCACGGATATTATCTTTAACTTCTTTATTTACAATGGTGGTTTTGTTAAACTTATTTCCTCCATGAACGACTCTATGACCAACAGCTTCAATTTCTTCTACATTATTGATTACTCCAATTTTAGAATCTAATAAAGTAGCTGCTATTTTTTTTAACCCTGTTTCATGGTTTAAAATAGGTAATGTTTCAGATTGTTTTTGGTTTTCTATTTCATGAGTAAAAATAGCATCTTCCATACCAATTCTTTCCACTAAACCAACACATTTAACCTCTTCAGATGGCATATCTATAACTTGATATTTTAAAGAAGAAGAACCAGCATTTAAAACTAATATTTTCATAATTATCCTTGTTCTGCTTGAATTGCTGTTAATAAAACTGTATTAAAAATATCATCTACTGTACAGCCTCTACTTAAGTCATTTACTGGTTTATTAAGTCCTTGTAACATCGGGCCAATAGCTAGTGCTCCAGTTTCTCTTTGAATTGCTTTATAAGTATTATTACCTGTATTTAAATCAGGAAAAATTAATACTGAGGCTTGACCAGCAACATCTGAATTTGGCATTTTAGTTTTAGCTACAGACATGTCTACAGCTGCATCATATTGTATAGGGCCTTCTATTTTTAAGCTTGGTTGTTTTTCTTTTACAATTTCTGTAGCTTTTCTTACCTTTTCTACTTCTTCGCCTTTACCTGAACTTCCTGAAGAGTAAGACAACATTGCCACTTTTGCTTCAATACCAAAAGCTTCTGCAGATTGTGCAGATGAAATTGCAATTTCAGCCAATTGTTCTGCATTAGGATTTGGGTTTACAGCACAATCACCCATAACAGAAACTCTATCTGATAAACACATAAAGAATACAGAAGAAACCACGGAAACTCCAGGTTTTGTTTTTATGATTTGTAGTGCAGGTTTTATGGTATGCATAGTTGTGTGTACAGCTCCAGAAACCATACCATCTGCTAAACCATTTAAAATCATTAATGTGCCATAATAAGATACATCTGTTGTTAAATCTTGAGCAGTTGTTTCTGTCATTCCTTTATGTTTTCTTGCTTCATAAAGGGTTTTTCCAAAGGCTATATTATGAATAGAATCTTCTGGATTTAATACATTAATTTTTTCTAAATCAATTTGAATTCCTAATTGATTGCACTTAGCCTGAATTTCTCTTTTATCACCTAATAAAGTTAAATCAACAATATTTAAAAGTTGTAATCTTGCTGCAGCTCTAATAATTCGTTCATCATTTCCTTCTGGCAATACAATGTGTTTTTTGTGTGCTCTTGCTCTTTGAAGTAAGTTGTATTGAAACATACTTGGGGTTAACTTGTCTGAATTAAAATTAGACAATGTATTTGTTAATCCTGTTGCGTTTACATGCGCATCAAAAGTATCTAAAGCTAATAATATTTTTTTGCTGTTGGTTGCGTAAATTTTTGGTTTTACAGCACCAATTTTGTTTGATATTCCAAAAGTACCACCCTCAACAGAAATAATTGGAATGGTAGATTGCACACCTTCAATCAATTTTATAATAGAATCTTCAGGAATTAAACCTCCTGTTAAAATAATTCCAGATATGTTTGGATAATTACTAGACGAATTTGCTTGTAAAGCTCCTAAAATAATGTCTGCTCTATCTCCAGGAGTAATTACAAGTGCATTGTTTTTAATGTGTGTTAAGTAATTTCTAAGTTGCATAGCACCTGTACTGAAACTACCAATTGCGTTGTCTAAAAACTGTTCTCCAAATAAAATTTTACCATTTAACTCTTCTACAACTTCTTTAACTGTAGGATAGGCTAAAAAGTTAACGTTAGGAATTACATCTATTTGAATATCTCCAGCAATTGATTTTGCCAATTGTTCCTTAACATAATCAATTTCATCTGTTTCTGTTTTGTTTGCTATTAAACCAATTACATCTACTTCTTTTTGAATAAAAGAATTGTAGGTTAATTGCATGGTGTTTATAAAGTCTTTTTTCTTTTTTCCATTTCCTGCACCTACAATTAATACAGGTATACCTAAGTTTTTGGCAACCATTAAGTTCACGTCAATTTCAGTAAAACCACCTTCTCCAGAAAAATCGGTACCTTCAACTAAGACATAATCAAATCGTTGTTCTAGTTTTTTGTACTTCTCAATAATTTTATGAATTATTTCATCTTCTTTTCCTTCACTTAATAGCTCTACAACTTCATTTTGTTCATAAACATGACAATCATTATAATCTAAATCTAGATTAAAAAAGTTGATGGCTGTATTTGTGTGATTATCAAAACTATCAGTTTTACTTTTGTTGATGATTGGTCTAAAGTAGCCGACTTTTGTAGATTTGGTAAGCATCATTCTTAAAACACCAAGTGATATAAGAGACTTTCCACTATTGGGTTCTATAGTTGTAACGTAAATTGCTTTACTCATTTTGTGTGGTTTATGATACAAAAATAAAGCAAAAAAAAATGACTAATTCTGATATTAGTCATTTATTATCTATAAAAATATAGTTGTTATTGATTAGACTTGTAAAACACCCATATTAAATTTTTTCTCAATAGGAGCATGGTTTGCAGCTTCAATACCCATAGAAATCCAAGTTCTGGTATCTAAAGGATTTATTACAGCATCTGTCCAAATTCTTGCAGCAGCATAATAAGGAGAAATCTGCTTGTCATATCTTGATTTTATTTCTTTATATAACTCTGCTTCTTTTTCTGGTGTAATTTCTTCACCTTTCTTTTTAAGTGATGCTGTTTCTATTTGTAATAAAACTTTTGCAGCAGAATTACCACTCATAACCGCTAATTCAGCACTTGGCCAAGCTACAATTAAATTTGGGTCGTAAGCTTTACCACACATAGCGTAATTTCCTGCACCATATGAATTACCAATAACGATAGTAAATTTAGGTACTACAGAGTTACTAACTGCATTTACCATTTTTGCACCATCTTTAATAATTCCTCCATGTTCAGATTTAGAACCTACCATAAAACCAGTAACATCTTGTAGAAATACCAGTGGTATTTTTTTCTGATTACAGTTGGCTATAAAACGTGTGGCTTTATCAGCTGAATCATTATAAATTACACCACCAAATTGCATTTCTGTAGGCTTGGTTTTAGATGAGGTTGTTTTAACCAATTTTCTTTGATTTGCTACTATACCAACAGCCCAACCATCAATTCTTGCATAACCTGTTAAAATGGTTTGTCCATAACCTTCTTTGTATTGTTCAAATTCAGATTTATCTACCAAACGCTTTATGATTTCTAACATATCATATTGCGCATTTCTTTCTTTTGGTAGAATTCCAAAAATATCATCTTGATTTTCTTTAGGCTCAAAAGATTCTGTTTTACTAAAACCTGCTTTATCAAAATCGCCTATTTTATCAACTATAAATTTTATTTTATCTAAAGCGTCTTTATCATCTTTGGCTTTGTAGTCTGTAACTCCAGAAATTTCACAATGTGTAGTTGCTCCACCTAAAGTTTCGTTGTCAATACTTTCTCCAATAGCAGCTTTTACTAAATAACTTCCTGCTAAAAATATACTAGCAGTTTTGTCTACAATTAAGGCTTCATCACTCATAATAGGTAGGTATGCACCACCTGCAACACAGCTACCCATGACTGCAGAAATTTGAGTAATACCCATTGAACTCATTACAGCATTATTTCTAAAAATACGACCAAAATGTTCTTTGTCTGGAAAAATTTCATCTTGCATTGGTAAATAAACTCCTGCAGAATCTACTAAGTAAATAATTGGTAATTTATTTTCTATTGATATTTCTTGAGCTCTTAAATTCTTCTTTCCTGTAATAGGGAACCATGCACCAGCTTTAACAGTAGCGTCATTTGCAACAACAATACATTGCTTTCCTTTAATATAGCCAATTTTTACAATAACACCTCCTGAAGGGCATCCTCCATGTTCTTCATACATATCATCACCTGCAAAAGCGCCTATCTCAATCGATTTAGTATTATTGTCTAATAAATAATCTACTCGTTCACGAGCAGTCATTTTACCCTTGGCATGAAGTTTATCTATTCTTTTCTGACCACCACCTAGTTTTACGTGGGCAAAACGTTTTTTTAAATCTGAAACTAAAAGTTTATTGTAATCTTCGTTTTTATTGAAGTTAATATCCATAAATTTCTTAAATTTTATCTTGCTAAATTAATAATTTTTAACTGTAAGATTTTATAATTTCATCAACAGTTTTTGCAATTTCTTCATACTTTTCCTTTTTAAGTAATCTGCTAGGTGATGCAACTCGATCTTCGCAATTTTTAACAGAACAAGTTTCGCAAGTAACTCCAACAGTTTGCTTCGGAAAAGTAGTATCATTTAAAAAATTAATTTTCTTTTTTAACTGAGGAGTTAATAACAATCCAAGACTAACACTTCTACTTATATTCTTTTTGAAAGGATCTTGTGCTGCAGATGATAGTACTAAATATTCATTTTTTTGATTGACGTAAGATGATATTTGGACACCAAAAGTAGATCTATCTTTATTAGAGTTTTCTAATGCTTTAATGGTTTTAATAGATGCCCATCTTCTGCAATAGTGTTCGTTATTTCTATTAGCATGTGGCGTTTGTTGCTGTGTAATGTGTAGTTCTTTGTTTAATCTGTATTCAGCTGAATTCTCTAAATGTGTAAAACGTAAAAAGAACAGGTTTTTAATATTAAAATATTTAGGAAGAATATTTGTTAAACGCTGATAAAACGTTTCTTGAGAACAATTAAAACCTTTTATAATTTGATGAAGCTTTAAAGAGTTCCATTCCTCTAATTCAAAAAAGTTAGATAACTTTTCAGTCAAGTTTTTTCTTGGAATAATTAGAGCTCCAGCAAAATAAGAAGCAATAAAATTATTTAGAACCTGATCAAAATTCTCAAAATTTATCCATGGAAAAGTATATAAACGTTGATCAATTTTTAAAAAATTGTAGGCTAACTCTTTTGCGTAAATAAACGTTTTTTGCTCTTCAGATATTTTTGGATCAATAAAAAGTAATTTCTTGGTTGGAATGTAAATGTTACGTAATCCTTCTAAATGCTTATGTTTTGTTAACTCGTTAGTGTTTATTTTATAGTTAAATTCCTCTATTAATATTTCTTCTAAATCTTCAGATTTTATTCTTTTTGATAAATTTATATGATAGGATTTTGCAAACTTTTCCACATCATTTTCAATATCTTCAAAATAGTTATTGTGCGCTTCTTGATAAGAGCGCAAAGACGCTAAGAAGAAACTTTCTCTAGTTAAGTTGTAGTTTTGAGCTATCTTAATAACAGTACTAATAAAGGCATTCACTTTTGCAGGAGCATTTGCAATAATATCTA
The DNA here is from genome assembly GCF_024362345.1 of Polaribacter dokdonensis. GTDB lineage: Bacteria > Bacteroidota > Bacteroidia > Flavobacteriales > Flavobacteriaceae > Polaribacter > Polaribacter dokdonensis. The sequence continues at coordinate 162,866 of NZ_CP101505.1, forward strand.
TTAAATTATTCTCTTTAATGCCAAAAAGTTCAAGAGGAATTTCTTTTAAGATTTTAGACTGCAGAATTTCTCCAATTGGAGCTAAGTTCTTATCGAGTTTTAGAGATACTAAGTTGTCATAAGAAACTTCAAGACTCTCAGATAATAATAGAATTTTATCGGTCTTTGGATATTTCTTTCCTTTTTCTATTTCATTCAAATAAGATTTTGATAAGCCAGATAGTTTTGCTAAACCAAATAGTGATAAGTTTTTCTCTGTTCTTATTTGTTTGAGTTTAAGTCCAAAAATTAATCGAATGTATTCATCTTCTATTGTCATAAATCAAATATATATAAAATTAGCGAAACCAATAAAAATAAAATTATTTTATAAAATAGCGAACGTTCGCTTGTGGAGTTCAAAATAAATTTATATCATTGCATAGTAAGATTAAAATAAATAGTTATGTATGAACAAGTAATTTCTAGAGCAATCGATTTTGAAGGTTTTGAAAAAGAAGCCTACAAATCAATTTTAACACCAGAAGCACAAACTTTTTTAATTAAACTTCATGCTAAGTTTAATCAGCAAAGATTAAACTTATTAGAAGCAAGAGAAATTGAACAGGCTTATTTTGATGCTGGTAATTATCCAACTTTTCCAAAAGAAACAGAAACCATTAGAAACTCTAATTGGCTTTGTGCTCCTTTACCTGAAGATTTATTAGATAGACGTGTAGAAATTACAGGACCTGTAGATCGTAAAATGGTAATTAATGCATTGAATTCTGGAGCTAAAACCTTTATGGCAGATTTTGAAGATAGTAATTCTCCAAGTATCGAAAATAATTTGAATGGGCAGCTAAACTTAAGGGATGCAAACTTGGGTACAATTAGTTTCTATAACGTACAAAAGAACAAAAGCTATCAAATAAATGATGAAACTGCAACTTTATTAGTTAGGCCTAGAGGATTGCACTTAAATGAAAAACATTTTAAAATTGAAGGTATACCAATGTCTGGTTCTTTAGTAGATTTTGGATTGTACTTCTTTCATAATATTAAAACTCTAATTGAAAAAGGCTCAGCAACCTATTTCTATTTACCAAAATTAGAACACTATTTAGAAGCTCGTTTTTGGAATGATGTTTTTGCATTTGCTCAGAATGAATTGGGTATACCTCAAAAAACGATTAAAGCAACTGTTTTAGTAGAAACAATTACTGCAAGTTTTCAGTTAGATGAAATAATTTACGAATTACGAAATCATATGGCTGGATTAAATTGTGGTAGATGGGATTACATTTTTTCTTACATCAAAAAATTTAGAAATCATTCTAATTTTATGGTGCCTAATAGAGATCAGGTAACTATGAGTACTCCATTTATGAAGGCTTATTCTTTAAGAGTTATTCAAAGATGTCATAAAAGAGGGGTGCATGCAATGGGTGGAATGGCTGCACAAATCCCGATTAAAAATGACGAAATGGCTAATCAAGCTGCATTTAAAAAAGTCATAAATGATAAAGAGCAAGAAGTTAAAAATGGTCATGATGGAACTTGGGTTGCTCATCCTGGTTTAGTTAGTGTAGCATTGGCTGTTTTTAATGAAAATATGCCAACTAAAAATCAAATTCATGTAAAAAGGAATGATTTAAACATCACAGAAGCTAATCTTGTAGAGTTGCCAATAGGGACAATTACTGAAGAAGGAATTCGTAAAAATATTAATGTTGGAATTTTATATGTAGAAAGTTGGCTTAGAGGAAATGGGGCTGCTGCTATTTATAATTTAATGGAAGATGCTGCAACTGCTGAGATTTCTAGAACTCAAGTATGGCTTTGGTTACATAATAATATTAAGATTAATAATGATGAAACTTTTGATGTAGCTATGTATCAAAAACTAAAAAATGAAGAAATAGAAAAGATTAAAAATTTAGTGGGTGAGACTTCTTTTAAAGAAGGAAGATTTCCTTTAGCAATAGAATTGTTTGATGATTTAGTGCTATCTAAAGATTACAAAGAATTCTTAACCTTAGAAGCTTATAATTATATATAAAAAAATGTCTCGTAACTACTGCAATAGATTACGAGACGTAATTACTAAAATCACAAAAACCTTAATAATCAAAAAACAAAATTATGAAAAATTTAGCACAACCCAATTACAGTTCTGTATTAGAAACAGTTCAAAATCTGAAGAAGAAATTTGGAAATTCTTGGCAATCAATAAACGCAGAAAGTGCTGCAAGAATGGTAAGTCAAAATCAATTTAGAACTGGGTTAGATATTGCAAAATATACTGCAGGTATAATGAGAAAAGATATGTCTGATTATGATGCAGACTCAAGTAAATACACACAATCTTTAGGTTGTTGGCATGGATTTGTTGCGCAACAAAAAATGATAGCAGTTAAAAAACATCATAAAACTACTAACAAAAGGTATTTGTATTTATCAGGTTGGATGGTTGCTGCTTTGCGCTCAGAGTTTGGGCCATTACCAGATCAATCTATGCATGAAAAAACTGCTGTGCCTGCTTTAATTGCTGAAATTTATGACTTTTTAAGGCAAGCTGATGCAATTGAATTGAATGATTTGTTTAGACGTTTAGAAAATGGAGAAGATTTGCAAGCTGAAATAGATAATTATGAATCGCATATTGTGCCAATTATTGCAGACATTGATGCAGGTTTTGGTAATGAAGAAGCAACTTATTTATTAGCAAAAAAAATGATTCAAGCTGGAGCTTGTGCTTTGCAAATAGAAAATCAGGTTTCAGATGCAAAACAATGTGGTCATCAAGATGGAAAAGTAACTGTACCTCATGAAGATTTTATTGCAAAATTAAATGCTATTAGATATGCATTTATAGAGTTAGGAGTAGAGGAAGGTGTAATTGTTGCAAGAACAGACTCTGAAGGTGCAGGTTTAACTCAAAAATTACCTGTAAGTCAAAAACCAGGAGATTTAGCTTCTCAGTATTTAGCATTTGTAGATGCTGAAGAAATCACTTTAAAAGAAGCCAAAGAAGATGAGGTTTTAATGAAAAGAGGAGGAAAGTTGTTAAGACCAATTCGTTTGGCAAATGGTTTGTATAAATTTAAAGAAGGTACTAATATAGATAGAGTAGTTTTAGATTGTATTACAAGTTTGCAAAATGGTGCAGATTTATTGTGGATAGAGACTCCAACTCCTAATGTAGCTCAGATTGCTTCTATGGTAAATAGAGTTAAAGAAATGGTGCCAGATGCAAAGTTGGTGTATAATAATTCACCTTCATTTAATTGGACATTGAATTTTAGAAAACAAGTGTATGAAGAAATGGCTGCTTCTGGGTTAGATATATTACATTATGATAAAGAAAATTTAATGGACGCAAAATATGATGGATCTTACCTTTGCAAAAGAGCAGATGAAAAAATAAGAACATTTCAAGCAGATAGTTCTAGAGAAGCAGGTATATTTCATCACTTAATTACATTACCTACCTATCATACAACAGCTTTGCATATGAATGATTTAACTGAAGGTTATTTTGGAGAAGAAGGGATGTTAGCTTATGTAAAAGGTGTACAAAGACAAGAAATTAGAAAAGGAGTTTCTTGTGTTAAACATCAAAGAATGGCTGGTTCAGATTTAGGTGATGATCATAAAACGTTTTTTGCAGGAGACAAAGCCTTAAAAGCTGGTGGAACAAAGAATACCTCAAATCAGTTTGATAATATAAATACCAATAAAAAAGCCAAATTAGAAGTTTCTAAAGTGGCTTAGGTTAAGTAATATTTTGAAAAAGAAAATTGTAAAATCTCTTTGAGTTTCGGCTCAAAGAGATTTTTTTTATAAATCTCTCTTTAATAATAATTTGTATGATAAATAAATAAAAATGAATGTCCATGCAGAAACAATAAGTACATTAATTACTTCTACATCATAACTTTTTGTAAACATTTCACCCATTGTATTTGCAGCAGACCTTACAGCTCCTAATCTAGAAAATGGCTCTTTTATTAAGTTAGACATGGCTTCTAAAGGTAAAAATTGCATAATAGAATCTACTTTTTCACCTGTGTTCTCAGCGCTTTGAAATTGCCAATACAAATAGCCTTTAAACATACTTTCTATAATTAACCAAACAAACATGGCTCCAACTGCAAAAGCAGATCGTTTTACTAAAATTCCTAAGAATAATCCAAAAGAGAAAAAGCCAACCAGTTTCACAAAAAAGGCTAATAAATAGTCTAAATCAGATACTATGATTGAAAATTCATCAAAATCTGAATACACTAAACCTAATATTAAAGAAACTACAAATACAAATAGTGTAGAGATTAAGGCAAAAGCAATTACAGTGTAAAACTTAGAAAGTATAAACTCTTTTTTGCTTAAACCATCTATCAAATTTTGTTTTAAGGTTTTGTAGCTGTATTCATTAGACATCATAGATACAATAACTAGCAATAAGAAAAACTTTAAAATGGCTGCTATAAACGTGTTAAAATGCCAGATGTAAGGAAAATTAAAAATTCCTGCATCCGCTAAATGCAATTTAAAATCACCAAATTCAAATTTAATGGCTGCAATTAAAGCAATTGATGTAAGTAGCCCAAAGTAAATAATAGATAATACTTTACTAGCTTTATTATATCTTAATTTATGAAATTCTATAGTGAGAAGTCTTAACATGACTGGTTTTTTTAGTTGATTAGTTGTTTTTTGTTAAATCTAAAAATTGTTGTTCTAAACTTGGTTTGCGTTTTACCAAGTGGCTTAGTACTAATCCATTTTTAAATAACAAACTGTTTATTTCTGAGGCAGAAATCTCATCATTAAGTGTAGCAATGATTTGATCTTGCTCTTTGGTAACCTTTAAAATAGCATCATGACTCTCTAATAATGAAATTAATTTTTCTTCATCCTTATCTACTTTAAGTTCAAATAGGCCTTTAGAGGCTGTCATTTCATCCACTCTACCAGAATATAATTTTACACCTTTTCTAATTACAACTACATGGCTACACACTTTTTCCACTTCATCTAAAAGGTGAGATGCTAATAAAATTGTAGTACCATTTGCAGCAATCTTCTTTATAATTTCTCTTATTTCGTGAATTCCTTGAGGGTCTAAACCATTTGTAGGTTCATCTAAAATTAAAATTTCAGGATCGTTTAACAATGCAGATGCAATTGCCAAACGTTGTTTCATACCTAAAGAAAAGGTACTAAACTTACTATTTCTTCTTTCAAAAAGATTTACAGTGGTTAGTTTTTCATCTATTTTTTCAGTAGATATTCCTTTTATTCTGCAGATTAAAGATAAATTCTGTGCAGCTGTCATGTATGGATAAAAGTTTGGGCGTTCAATAATTGCGCCTACTTTTTTTAAAGCTTCATGTGTAGATAATTTTCCATCAAACCAAGAAAACTCACCTGATGTTCTATTTACAACATTTAATATGATACCTAAAGTGGTCGATTTTCCACTTCCATTTGGGCCAAGAATACCATAAACGTTACCTTTTTGAATGTCAAAAGATAAATCATTTACAGCATGAACTTTGCCATATTTTTTGTCGAGATTTTTGAGTGATAAGATAGTTTCCAATGCAATTGATTTAGTCAGTTATAAAAAGTAAGACGACTAAAGTACAATTTTGTTACGAAAACATTTAAAGCAGTTCTATTAAAAGCTAATTAATAATCATTATAATCGAAGTCATCATAATGCCCAAAGTCGTCATCTAAATCATCTTCTTCATCAAACTCATTGCCTAGTTTATCTGCAACAAATTCTTTTTCTGGAGCTTCGCTTGGTATTTCACCAACTTCTAAAATAGTTTGTGGTAAATCTGTTCTTTTGTCTTCATTTATTTCCACTACATCAACATAAAACGTCCACATATTTAAAAAATCATAAACGTAAATAAGTTTATTGTTTTCATCAGGAAGCGTTTCATTTAGTATACACGTCTGCATAGAAATTGCTTCACCTGCTTCTGCCATGTTAAAAAGAGGAATTTCTTCACCTTGGTTCCATTCATCATCAGTTCTGTAGAAAGATGCCATTTCTTGTCCCTCAAAACCAAAAGCTTTTGCAATGGTATAGTGCAAACTTTCTAAGTTAATGGTGTCATCAACTAAAATAGTTCTTAAAACATCTTCTTTAGTGTCTAAAATAATTCTGATTTTGTACATAAACTTACATCATTTTCAGTGGCAAAAATACGACTTTTTATATGTATTTTTACATCACAAACACGTAGAAATGGATACAGAAAGTCTTTTGGCTGCATTTAATGCACGTAATAAAAACACATTAATGGAAACGCTTGATATTGAGTATGTTGCTATTGGTGATGATTTTTTAACAGCAAAAATGCCTGTTTCTCCTAAAGTGCATCAGCCTTATGGACAATTGCATGGAGGTGCAACTGCTGCTTTGGCTGAAACTGTTGGTAGTGCTGCTTCTAATTTTTTTATAGATAATAAAAATCAATTTATAAACGGAATTCAACTTTCTATTAACCATATTAAAAGTAAAAGAGAGGGTATTGTTTATGCAACAGCTAAGAATATTCATAAAGGAAAAAGCACGCATTTGTGGGAAGTAACAATAGTAGATGAGAATGATAATCTGATTTCTGTGGCTAAAATGACAAATATTGTTTTGGCTAAAAAATAGGATGAATAAATTAAAAAAGCTTTTAAAATATTTAATTGGGTTTCTGTTCCTCAGCTTAATTTTAGGTTATTTCTCATTTTATTATTTTACCAAACCTAAGTCTGATGAAAAGATTTTATCAGAGTTTAAAGCATTAGGTATTAAGCCTGAATTAACCTATGAAACTTTTAGAGGGTTTACCTACAGAAAGATAAAAATAACTAATGATAAAGATTTACCTACTATGGTTTTTGTTCATGGTACAATTGGTTCATCTTTAGATTTTATTGGTTATATGAGTGACTCTGTTTTGGCAAAGAAAACAAACTTTATAAGTTATGATAGAGTAGGATATAATTATGATGATGAGCATGGAACGCAAGCTTCTATTGCTTTTGAGCGTGATTTGTTACAAAGTATTACTAAAGATTTAAAGCGTCGTAAAACAATAGTAGTTGGTTATTCTTATGGAGGTCCAATAGCTTTGGCAGACACTAATGATTATAAAAAAACAATATTAATAGCACCTGCAGTTTATCATAAAGTAGAACCAGAATTTTGGTTCGTAAATATTTATAAATGGAGTTTAACAAAATGGTTAGTGCCAAATATTTGGAAACAAGCAGGTAAAGAAAAGTTAACTCATAAAGAAGATTTGCAAAAGTTTGATAATATTTGGACAGAGAATAAAAATGATATTATAAGCATTCATGGTACAGAAGATGTTATTGTTCCTTTTTCAAACTCAGAATACTTGCTAGAACAATTTCCTGAGAAACAATTTAAATTAGTAAAGATTCCTGGAGCAAAACATTTTTTAATTTGGGAAGATTTTGATATCATAAAAGAACAATTCTTAAAAAGTTTAGATTGAATATTTTTAATAAAATACATGAGCATTTTGCTGATAACAAGCCTTTTGTGGCTTATAGTAAACCAAATGAATCAAAGTTAAGTGCATTTTTTATGCAATCTGATACTCTTAGAATTACAGAAAATTTTGAGGTTTCTGGTTTTGTTTTTGCACCCTTTGATGAAGTAGAAGATGCAATACTTTTTCCTAAAGAGGAATCTGAGTTTTATCAAAAGAATATAGATTTCGATGACTTACTTATAGAAAGTGAGTCTGTCTTAAGTGATCAAGAAGATCTGCTTGCAAAGGAGAAGCACATTAAAATTGTAAATAAGGCTATTGATACTATAGAAAAATCAAATCTAGAGAAAATAGTTATTTCAAGAAATGAAATAGTCGATTTAGAAAAATTTGATCTATTAAGGGTTTACAAATCCTTGTTAAAAAAATATCAAAACGCATTTGTATATGTATGGTTTCATCCTAAAGTAGGTTTGTGGTTAGGTGCAACACCTGAAACTTTATTACATGTTGAAGGTGATAAATTTAAAACGATGTCTTTAGCTGGTACACAAGTTTATCAAGAAAATAAAAATCCTGAATGGAAATCTAAAGAGTTAGAAGAGCAGCAATTGGTAACTTACTTTATTGAAAGCCAATTAAACCCTATTTCATTCAATTTAAAAATCGATGCTACAGAAACCATTAGAGCTGGTAATTTATTGCATTTAAGAACAAGGGTAGAAGGTAGGCTAAGTACAAATGCCAATCTAGAGCAATTAATTAGAGCTATTCATCCAACACCTGCTGTTTGTGGTTTGCCAAGAAAGTCTGCTAAAGATTTTATATTGAATAACGAAGGCTATAATAGAACTTTTTACACAGGGTTTTTAGGTGAACTGAATTTAAAGAATACTACAAATTCAATTCAAAAATCGCAGTTATTTGTAAATTTGAGATGTATGTCTATTAAAGATAATTCAGCAGTTATATATGTTGGTGGAGGAATTACCAAAGACAGTGTTGCAGAAAAAGAATATGAAGAAACAGTTTCTAAAAGTAAAACAATGAAAACTGTTTTATAAAAATACAAAACCGTAACTAATTAAAGTTACGGTTTTGCAAGTGTAAAATTGAATTTGAATTAAAATCGCTTAAAAAGATTCTTCTTTTTAAATATCGTCAAAAGAAACATCAGTAAAACTCTTTGCAGAGGTTGTTTCTTCTTTATTAGTATGATCTTCTTTCTTAAAATCTTTTTGATGACGTTCACTAATAACTTCATCTCCTTTTTCAGCAACAATATAATCTGTAGCTTTTTTTAACATTTCATGAAAATCAGAAAAGTCTTCTTTGTAAAGATAAATCTTATGTTTTTGATAATGGAAAGAGCCATCATCGTGTGTAAATTTTTTGCTTTCAGTTACTGTTAGATAATAATCATCTGCTTTGGTAGCTCTAACATCAAAAAAGTAAGTTCTTCTACCAGCTCTTAATACCTGCGAAAAAATTTCTTCCTGTTCAACTCTCTCTGCCATAATCTAAAATATAGTTGTTATCTTGTAATTGTTGTTGTTACAAATCTAATAAAATATTTTACGTAGCAATGTTAAACATTAAATTTCTTTTTCTAAAAGTTGTTGTTCATAAAGGTCTTTGTAGTAGCCTTCTGTTTTTATTAGTTGATTATGAGTTCCTTGCTGTGCAATTCTACCTTCATCTAAAACGATAATTTTATCTGCATTTTTTGCTGATGAAACTCTATGACTGATAATAAAAGTAGTTTTGTTTTTAGATACTTTTTCTAAGTTTGACAGTATTTTTTCTTCTGTTTCTGTATCTACAGCAGATAAACAATCGTCAAAAATTAAAATTTTAGGATTCTTTATAATTGCTCTAGCAATAGAAACACGTTGTTTTTGTCCTCCAGATAAAGTTACTCCACGTTCACCTAAAATAGTGTCATAACCATTTGTGAACTCAACTATATTATCATGTACAACAGCATTTTTAGCTGCATCTATAATTTCATCTTTGGTAGCTTCTTCTTTACCAAATTTAATATTGTTGCCTATAGTGTCTGAAAATAAAAATGGATCTTGAGGAACAAAACCAATTTGACTTCTAACATCATATAAATTAGCTTCTATAATTGGTGTATCATCAATAAGTATTACACCTTTAGTAACATCATAGAGTCTAGATATTAATTCTATAATGGTAGACTTTCCTGAGCCTGTGTTTCCTAAGATAGCTAAGGTTTCTCCTGCTTCAACAGTTAAATCTATATTTTTTAAAGCTGTAATATTGGTGTCTTCATAAGTAAATGAAACATCTTTAAAAGTTACTTTACCTTTAATAGGAGTAGGGTTGTTGTTTGTATTTTGTATTTCTGGTACTTCATCTAAAAATTCATTAATTCTTGCTTGCGAAGCTTCAGCTTGTTGCACCATTGATGTAACCCAGCCAACAACAGCTACAGGCCATGTTAAAATATTTACATACATGATGAACTCTATGATAACTCCAGATTGAATTTCTCCATTTATATAACGTAAGCCACCAATGTAAATCACAATTAAATTACTAATTCCAATTAATAAAATCATTAAAGGAAAAAATAAAGCGTTGGCTTTCTGTAAGTCGATATTTTTTTCTTTGCTTTCATCAGAAATAACATCAAAATCTTTAATTATAGAACGTTCAATTCCATAAGATTTTACAACATCTATCCCTGAGAAAAACTCTTGATTAAAAGTGGTTAATTTAGATAAATATTGCTGAACAATAGTACTTCTTTTATGAATAACCTTAGAAAGTATAAATATTGAAATTGATAATAAAGGAAAAGGAATTAAAGTGTATAATGTAAGTTGTTTATCTACTTGAAGCATTTGGGTAAAACCAACAGCAAAAAGTACAATCATATTCATGGTATACATAATTGCTGGCCCAACATACATTCTTACTTTAGAAACATCTTCACTTATTCTATTCATTAAATCTCCAGTTCTATTTTTCTTGTAAAAATTGAGAGATAATTTTTGATATTGTTGATAAATCTCGTTTTTCAAATCGAACTCTATCAACCTAGAAGTAACAATTATGGTTTGTCTCATTAAAAAAGTAAAGAATCCACTCAATAATGCAACACCAACAATAATAAGAACATTCATTAAAAGCTCATGCTTAACAAAGGCTAAATCAGATATAGTATTGTCTAAATAATCTTCGACAATATTAAAAGAATCACCAATAATTCTAGGTACTTGTAATGCAAGTAACTTAGAAAGTATGGTAATAAGCAAACCAATTATAATTCGCCATTTATATTTCGAAAAGTATTTATTAAGATATTGTAATGCTTTCAATGAAAATATATTAAAAAGAAAGCACGAAGATACGAGTTTCGAAAAGATAAATTTTCTTAAAAAAGAATTAAAAAGAGTGTTCTCAAAAGTAAAATAATACTACTTTTGCAGTGCACCAAAAAGCAAATTATTTAAGTTCTTTACAATGATTAACAGAAGACATATTCGAGTTAAAGTAATGCAGTCTGTCTATGCCATGCAACAATCTCATAATGATGATATGGTTAGAGAAGAGAAGTTTTTAAAGCACAGTATTTTAAAAATTTTCGATTTATATGTGTTAAACATACAGTTGCTTGTAGAAGTACAAAAATTAGCCTCAAAAAAAATGGAGTTGTCAAAAAGGAAAATTTTAGCAACTTCAGAAGATTTAAAACCAAACACAAAATTTATCGACAATAAGGTTATCAATGCAATTGCAGAAAGCATAAGCATGGAAAGCTATTTAGAAGTTAATAAACTAAGCAATTGGTCTTTAGATGATGAGTATGTAAAAATTCTTTTTGATGAACTTCAAAAAAGTGATTTATATAAAAACTACTTAGACAATAAAGAAGATTCTTATAAAATTGATAAGGCCTTTGTACACGATTTTTACAAAGAAATTATAGCTCCAAACGAAAAGTTAGCTGAGTATTATGAAGACAAAATGATTTCTTGGGTAGATGATATTCCTTTTGTGAATACATGGGTTTTAAAGACATTAAGCAAGCAAAAAGAATCTAAAAACTTTATTCTAGGTAATTTATATAAAGATAAAGATGATGAAGATTTTGTTTCAGAATTGTTCAGAAAAACAATGTTAAAGAGCAAAACTTACGAACAAGATATTACAGATAAAACTCCAAATTGGGAAACAGATAGAATTGCTGATATTGATATGATATTAATAAAAATGGCAATTACAGAATTTGTAAACTTTGCATCTATACCAGTAAGAGTTACCATTAACGAGTACATTGAAATAGCCAAGGACTACTCTACTTCAAAGAGTAGTTATTTTATAAATGGAGTATTAGATAAAATCTCTAAAGAGTTTACAAAGGATAAAAGAATTGTAAAAATTGGAAGAGGATTACTATAAATTTGTAAACTCCATTTTTAATTCATTATTTTTACACAAATTAATATAACATGAAAAGATCAACAATTTTAATAGCGTTTTTAGCAACGTCAATGGCTTTTATTTCTTGTGGTAATAATAGCAATGCATCATCTAAAATTAATAAAGAAAATTTAGAAAGTGCAAAGAATAGAGATGTAGAAATTAAAAACGGAGCTGCAGTAGTAACTTTCGATGAAACAGAGTACGATTTTGGTACAGTTACAGAAGGTGAAATTGTAGAAACAGTTTTTACCTTAACAAACTCTGGTAAAACAGATTTAGTTATTACAGATGCACAAGTAACTTGTGGTTGTACAGTTCCTGTTTGGCCAAAAAAACCTATTAAGCCAGGAGCTACAGAAGAAATTCAAGTAAGATTTAATACAAATGGTAAAAGTAATAGACAACAAAAGAATATTACTTTAATTACAAATACTGAATCTGGAAGAGAAATATTAACGCTTAAAGGTATGGTTACCCCAAAAGCATAATTACATTTATAAATGGATTCAGGAAGTTTAGCAAGTATGTTGCCATTTTTGGCAATGATTTTAGTCTTATATTTTTTTATGATAAGACCACAAATGCAACGTCAAAAGAAAGAAAAAGCATTTCAAGCAGAAATTAAAAAAGGAGCAAAAGTTATTACTGCTAGTGGTATACATGGTAAAATTGTAGAGATTAATGCTACAGATAACACTATTACTTTAGAAACAGGAGCAGGTAAAATTAAGTTTGAACGTTCTGCAATTTCTATGGAATTAAGTAAAAAGTATTTAGCACCAGCTAAAAAATAATTTTTACAAATAATTTTATAAGTGAGCTTTTTCTTTTTTAGAGAAAGCTCACTTTTTTGTTAACATCCTTTTTGCTAGATTGCAGTAAAAAAAATCTCTATTGAAAACTTCTAAGAAAATACCGAAAACGTTTATTGTTTTTGTCATTATATCTTTCTTTATTTGGTTGTTAATTACCTTTTCTAAAGAATATATTACAGAAGTAACACTGCCTGTTCAATACACTAATATTCCGCAAAATAAACTTTTACAAGAAGCTCCAATTACTGAGTTGAACTTATCTATAAAAGCAACTGGTTTTAAAATTGCAATTACAGAAATACGCAAAAAAAGTCTAACTATTGATGCTTCTAAATTGCAGCAAAAAAAAGGTGATGATTACTATCTCCTAACTAAAAATCAGTTTTTAAAAATTCAAAAGCAATTATTCACAGGAGTTGATTTACAAGAAATAGAAAGAGATACTATAAACTTAAATATTGGTGCATTAGCTTCTAAATTGGTGGCTGTAAAGCCTAAACTAGAGTTAGAGTATCACATAGGTTATGACTTATTAGAAGAAGTGGTTGTAGAACCAGATTCAATTTTAATTTCTGGCCCTTCATCACAAATTAAGGATATTGATTATTTAGAGTTAGAGAACTTAATGTTATCTGATATAAAAGCAGATTTTAATCATTCTTTAAAAATATTGAAGCCAGAAAGTGCTGAAAATTTAAAATTAACTGCAACATCTGCCACAATTAAAGGTAAAGTAGATAAGTTTACAGAAGGCTCAATAAATATTCCTTTTACCATAATTAATTTACCTGAAGATGTAAATGTTACTATTTTAAATGATGAAATTCAGGTTGTTTTTGTGGTAGCTTTATCAAATTTTAATCAAGTTTCTAAATCTTCTTTTAAAGTGGAATGTGATTATGAAATGTCTGCCAATAATGATTTGAGCTATTTGATTCCAAAAATTACTTTAAAACCCAACTATGTTAGAAGTGTAAAACTAATACCTTCTAAAATTGATTTTTTAATTCAAAAATAATATGAAAATAGTTGGTTTAACAGGTGGTATTGGAAGTGGTAAAACTACAGTTGCCAATCTTTTTGCAACCTATAATAATGTTGCCATTTATATTGCAGATGTAGAAGCAAAAAAACTAATGCATACTTCTTCTGTAATTAAAAGTAAAGTGATTCAAGAGTTTGGTGAAAAAGCTTACAGCAACAATCAACTAAATAGAGCTTACATTTCTAATATTGTATTTAAAGATAAATCTAAATTAGAGATCTTAAATAAAATTGTTCATCCAGAAGTAAGAAAGCATTTTCAAAATTTTGTGAAAAGCCAAATAAATAAAGACTTTATTATTTACGAAGCTGCTATTTTGTTTGAAAGTAAAAGTAATTTATTATGCGATTTTATAATTACAGTTTATGTAGATCTAGAAACTAAATTAGAACGTATAATTTCTAGAGATAATTCTAGCAGAACTGAAGTTTTAAATCGTATTAAAAATCAGTTGAGTGATACTCCAAAATTACTACAATCTAACTACATTATTTACAATAAAAATTTAGATCAAACTAAGCTTCAAGTCGAAAAAATCCATAAAATTTTAACAGAAAAAGCCTGAATGCTTTTATTATATTCAGTGTTTTTGTTAAATTGTTCTTAAAATTGAACTAAATCTGTTAATCAACGTTAAAAACGAGATTTCCAATTTTTTAAAAACTTAACTTTGATTTATGGGCAAAAAAATGTTTGTTCTTATCGTTATTTTAATGAGCATTTCCTTAATAGGAATTATTGCTGTACAACTGTATTGGATAGACAATGCAGTTGAGAGTAAAAACCAGCAATTTACCAACGATGTTAAAATTTCTTTAATAAGAGTTGCAGAGCGAATTAATGAAAAAGAGCAAGATTTAATTGATAGAAAAATTGAGGGAATGATAGAAAATATTGGTTTGGCAAATGCAGCTCAAATCAAAAATTATTTCTTTCAGGAGATAGATACTACAAACAAACAAACCTTTTCTTTAGGAGCTACCTATTTAGAGGAAAATTTTAAATTACCAGCAGAAGATTTTTTAGATAATGATAGTATTATTTTAAAACGTATTTCTGGTAAAAAAGATTTCTTTCAGACAAAGTCTTTTGCTGGTATGGATAATAATACACCTCCAAAAGTTTTAAGAACATCATTTACAAAACGTTATACTAACTTAGAAAAGGAGTATAACTATGAAACTTTTAGAAG
This sequence comes from Polaribacter dokdonensis, assembly GCF_024362345.1. GTDB lineage: Bacteria > Bacteroidota > Bacteroidia > Flavobacteriales > Flavobacteriaceae > Polaribacter > Polaribacter dokdonensis. The sequence continues at coordinate 177,893 of NZ_CP101505.1, forward strand.
TTTATTTGAGAAAAAACCAATTAACCAAAGAGTTAGTAATAGGGAGTTGAATGCCACTATTAAAGATGAACTGAATAAGAAAAACATATTTTTAGATTTTAAATATGGGGTTTATGGTGTAGATGGCTTGGCTACCAAATTAAAGTCTGGTTATTATACTATTAATAAAAAAGACAGTTACAGACATCCATTATTTTTTAATTCAGACAATTTACCAGTTCATTATTTATATGTAACATTTCCAACAAAGAACAATCATATCCTTTCTGGAATTTCTGGTATTTTATTACTGTCACTATTTTTTATATTCATAATTATTATTGCTTTTTCAAGTTCATTATATCAATTGATCAAACAGAAAAAAATTTCTGAGATAAAAACAGATTTCATCAATAATATGACACATGAGTTTAAAACACCAATTGCAACAATTAATTTGGCCTTAGATTCTATTAAAAATCCAAAAATTATTTCAGATCAAGAAAAGGTAGTTCGTTATGTAAATATGATACGTGATGAAAATAAGCGTATGCATACACAAGTGGAAAACGTGTTACGTATTTCTAGATTAGAAAAAAACCAGTTAGAGATTAGTAAGGAAACAGTAGATATTCACGACATAATTGAAGAAGCAATTAGTCACGTTCATTTATTAATTAATGATAAAGGAGGAAGTGTAGAAACGCATTTTGAAGCACTTACTCCAGAAATTACTGGTAATGAATTTCATTTAACTAACGTTGTTGTAAACATGTTAGAAAATGCTATAAAATATACAGAAGGTGCACCAAAAATAGATGTGTATACAGAGAGTACAAATAAATTTTTCATCTTTAAAATTAAGGATGAAGGAATAGGAATGAATAAAAGTGTACAAAAGAATGTTTTTGATAAATTCTACAGAGAGCAAAAAGGAAACATACATGATGTTAAAGGTCATGGTTTAGGTTTGGCTTATGTAAAAGAGATTGTAGATAAACATCATGGAACAGTTTTTGTAGAAAGTGAAAAAGGAAAAGGAAGCATATTTACAGTAAAATTACCTTTAATTTAAAAGTTTAAAAATGGGAAGTAAAAAGATTTTGTTAGTAGAAGACGATCCAAATTTTGGAACGGTTCTAAAAGACTATTTAGCGTTAAATGATTATAACGTAACACATGCCAAAGATGGTATAGAAGGTTTAATCATGTTTAAAAACAGTGATTATGACTTATGTATTCTAGATGTTATGATGCCAAGAAAAGATGGTTTTTCTTTAGCACAAGACATTAGATCAACAAATAAGGAAGTGCCAATTATTTTCTTAACCGCTAAAACATTAAAAGAAGATGTATTAAAAGGTTATGCAGTTGGTGCAGATGATTATTTAAATAAACCTTTCGATTCTGAAGTTTTATTACATAAAATTAAAGCAATCTTACAAAGAAAAGAATCAGATAAATCTACAGAATCAGAGCAGTTTGAATTTAATATTGGATCTTTCTTTTTCAATTCTAAATTAAGACACCTATCTGTAGGCGAAGATGGTGAGCCAAGTAAATTATCACCTAAAGAAAGTAAATTGTTAAGAATGTTAGCCATCCATAAAAACGATTTAATGCCTAGAGAGTTGGCATTAACAAAGATTTGGAGAGATGACAACTACTTTACTTCTAGAAGTATGGATGTTTATATCGCTAAACTGCGTAAGTATTTAAAAGAAGACGAACAAGTTGAAATTTTAAATATTCATGGAGAAGGATTTAGATTGGTGGATAAATCTTAATACGATTAACTTCCCTTAAATATATAACTCAACTTATTTTTTAAGTTGAGTTTTTTTGTATTTTTATATTATGGCTGATTTTATTCGAATTTATAACGAAAACCCTAATCCTAAGGAAATTCAAAAAGCGGTTAAGGTTTTAAAAAGTGGAGGTTTAATTATTTATCCAACAGATACTGTGTATGGTTTAGGTTGTGATATTACCAATACTAAAGCTTTAGAAAAGATTGCTTTAATTAAAGGAATCAAGTTAGAAAAAGCTAACTTTTCATTTGTCTGTAATGATTTAAGTCACCTTTCAGATTATGTAAAGCAGTTAGATTCGCCTACTTTTAAGTTGTTAAAAAGAGCATTACCTGGTCCTTACACCTTTATTTTACCAGGAAGTAATAACTTGCCAAAAGCCTTTAAAAAGAGAAAAACAGTAGGTATTCGAATACCAGATAATAACATTGCAAGAACTCTGGTAGAAGCTTTAGGTAACCCAATTGTGTCTTCTTCTATAAGAGATGATGATGATATTTTAGAGTATACCACAGATCCAGAATTAATTTATGAAAAGTGGAATAACTTAGTAGATTTGGTAATTGATGGTGGTTATGGAGATAATTTAGCCTCTACAATTATAGATTTAACAGATAATATTCCAGAGGTTATTAGAGAAGGTAAAGGAAGCTTAGATATTCTTTAGCTTTATTTTAGTTGCTTAAATTTTTTTCTACCTAAAACAAAATATTGCCATACAGCACTAGTGTGTAAATTGTAATCGTTTCTTTTACTTAGTTGTTTCCTTTTACCTAAAAACTTCATTAGATTTTTATAGAAACTTAAATGAGCCTTTAAAATGGCCAAAGTATGAATGGGTTTTAATTGCAAAATAAATTTAATACCAGCAATTCCGTCTAAAACTAGTCTTGAAAAGATTACAAATAAAAACCATTGCTTAGGTACATTTTTTACTAAGTTAAATAAACTATTTCTAAAGTTTAAAAATGTTTTTCTAGGATTTGTTTCTTGTAATGTAGCACCTCCAACATGATATACAGTAGATGTACCAACATACTTTATATTATATCCTAAATTTTGAGTTCTCCAGCATAAATCTATTTCTTCTTGATGAGCAAAATAATCTTCATCAAAACCTTTTAGTTCATGAAAAACAGATGATCGTATAAAGAAACAAGCACCAGAAGCCCAAAAAATGTCAGCAACATCATTAAATTGACTTTGATCTTCTTCAAGATGATTAAAAACACGACCTCTACAATAAGGGTATCCATATAAATCTATAAATCCACCTGCAGCTCCTGCATATTCGAATTTGGTTTTATTTTTAAAATCTAAGATTTTGGGTTGCACAATAGCTGTGTTTTGATTTTGTTTAAACTCCTTAGAAATAGAATCTAACCAATTTTCTGTAACCTCAATATCAGAATTAATTAAGCCATAAATATCTGCATCTACAGAAAGTAAAGCATCATTATAACCTTTTGCATAACCACCATTTTCTTTGTTCTCTATAATTTTTACTGTAGGATAAAATTCTTTAATATAAGCTATAGAATCATCTGTAGATGCATTGTCTGCAACATAAACTTCTGCTTTTGGCAAGCTAAAATTTACAACAGAGGGTAAAAACTGTTCTAGCAGTTTTTTACCATTCCAATTTAATATAACAATCGCGGTTTTCAAGGTTGCGAATTTACATTTTATAACTGAGTTTTTTAATAAAGTTTTCTTAATTGTAACTAGGAATGTCTTTTAAGAAAATATAAGTTTCATTTTCAAAATCCATTTTACAGTAATAATGCTGCAATCCATTAGTAACTATTAAATAGTGTGCATTCAGTTTTAAATTGTAACGAGCAATTTGATCAAAAGTGTCTTGGGTAATTTTGATAGAAGGTGCTTTGCATTCTACAATTATCTCTGGAGTTCCATTTTTATTGAAAATTAAGACATCAGTTCTTTTTTTTCGATTATTAATAACAAGTTGCTTCTCTAAAGCTATAAGGCTTGCAGGATATCGTTTTTCATCAATTAAATATTGTACAAAGTGCTGACGAACCCATTCTTCTGGAGTAAGAACCAAGTATTTTTTTCTCAAATTATCGAAAATAAGCACCTTATTTTCGCTATTTTTGAGCTTAAAATTATACTTAGGCAGATTGAGTTTTTGCATCAATCAAAAGTAAGAAAATGAACGAAATTAGAACCATTGTTTCAGATATTAAAAAGGGAGATATAAAACCTATTTATTTTTTAATGGGTGAAGAGCCTTATTATATTGATAAAATTTCTGATTATATAGAAGAGAATGTTTTAGATGAATCTGAAAAGGGTTTTAACCTGCAAGTAATGTATGGTAGAGATGCAAGTATAGAAGATATTGTTTCTTCTGCAAAACGTTACCCAATGATGGCAGATAAACAAGTGCTAATCATTAAGGAAGCTCAAGATTTAAGCAGATCTATAGAAAAGTTAGTTGCCTATGCAAATAACCCACAGCCAACTACAGTATTGGTTATTAATTACAAATACAAGAAATTAGATAAGCGTAAAAAACTGCATAAAGCAATTGCTAAAACTGGCTTAGTTTACGAGAGTAAAAAGTTGTATGACAATAAAGTGGCAGATTGGATTCGTAGAGTTTTAAGTGGTAAAAAGTATCAAATTGAGCCAAAAGCAGCTCAAATGTTGGTTGAATTTTTAGGAACTGATTTAAGTAAAATTGCAAATGAATTAGATAAGTTAACCTTAATTTTGCCTAAAGAAACCATTATAAATGATGCCCATATAGAAGAGAATATTGGTATATCTAAAGACTTTAATAATTTTGAACTGCTAAAAGCTATTGGAGATAAAAACATTTTAAAGGCAAACAGAATTATTAATTATTTTGTAGAGAATCCTAAGAATAACCCTACAATTATGACCATCTCTTTGTTGAATAATTTTTTTACCAAACTTTTACTTTTTCATGGGTTACAAAATAAATCCAAAGATGCTGTTTCTAAAGCTTTAGGCGTAAATATTTATTTTGTTGAAGATTATTTTGCTGCTTCTAGAAATTATCCAATGCGTAAAGTAGCTCAAGTAATTGCATTTTTAAGAGATGCAGATGTAAAAAGTAAAGGTGTAGGTGCAAACCAAACTCAAGGTGATATCTTAAAAGAACTGATTTTCAAAATTTTACACTAAATTTAGATTATGAAAAATATTTTTAGCAAAGAAATTACGGAAGAAGTAATTGAACGAATCAATAAGCTTACAAAAGATACACAGCCAATTTGGGGTACAATGTCTGTTGCACAAATGTTGGCACATTGCAATGTAACTTACGAAATGGTTTATACCAACAAACATCAGAAGCCAAACGCTTTTACAAGATGGATTCTTAAAACAATTGTTAAAAGAGCAGTTGTATCAGAAAAATTATATCCAAAAAATAGTAGAACAGCTCCTCAGTTTCTAATTACAGATCAAAAGGATTTTTTAGAAGAGAAAAAGAGGCTAGAAGATTATATTATCCAAACTCAAGAATTGGGTAAGGCACATTTTCATGGTAAAGAATCTAATTCGTTTGGTAAACTTACATCAGAAGAATGGAACAATATGTTTTACAAACATTTAGATCATCACTTAACTCAGTTTGGAGTATAACATAAAAAAAAGCCTGATATTTCTATCAGGCTTTTTATTTGTAGACTAAGAAATACTATTCCTCAGTTTCTTCTTTTTTAGCTTTATCAGCTATAATTCTTGTTTCTTTATTAGCAACTTCCCAAGCAGTATGAAAAACTAAACGTGCTCTGTTTTCTAATAGTTCATAGTTAATTTTATCTGGTGTATCAGTTGGTTTATGGTAATCAACGTGAGTACCATTAAAATAAAATATAATTGGCACATTGTTTTTTACAAAGTTATAATGATCTGATCTGTAGTAAAAACGGTTCGGATCGTTCTCATCATTGTATTTATAATCTAAATTGATGTTTGTATACTTCTCATTCATTGCTTCAGAAATAGTATGCAACTCAGTACTTAACTTATCTGAACCAATTAAATAAACATAGTTAGGATCTGCTTTATGTCTGCTATCAATTCTACCAATCATATCTATATTCAAATCACAAACTGTATTTGCTAAAGGAAAAATAGGATCAACATCTGTATAGTATTTAGAACCTAATAATCCTTTTTCTTCACCTGTTACATGTAAAAATAATATAGATCTTTTTGGTCCTTTACCAGCTTTTGCTGCCATTTGAAAAGCTTCTGCAATTTCTAACATAGCAACAGTACCTGAACCATCATCATCTGCACCATTATAAACTAAACCATTTTTAACACCTTCATGATCTAAATGCGCAGAAATTACTACAATTTCTTCTGGCTTTTCAGAACCTTCTATAAATGCAACCACATTTTCTGAATCTTTAAACTTTCCTCTTCTTGTATTTTTATTAATCCATTCTGCAGGAACTTCTTGAAAATAATCATCTCCTCCTATTGGACTAACAATACCTTGACTTACATAAAAGTTTTTTAAGTATTCTACAGCTGTTTTCTGACCAGGTTCACCAGTTTCTCTACCTTCAAACTCATCAGAGGCGTAAGTAAATAAGTGATTTCCCAAATCTTTTGCTGTAATAGTTGCTGCGTATTTTGCTGCCTGATCTACATTTGCATCTTCTTTAGATGCTTCTTTGCTAGTACCACAAGCCATAAAAGCGACTGCACTTGCAACATAAAGTATTTTTTTCATCGATTAAATTTAAATTTCTAAGATTATTAACCAAAAATAACAAAAAGTTACAGCTTAATCAAAATTAGTTAGGCTTAATAATAAACTGTTTTAAGTTGGACTCGTATTTAATAATGGTTTCAGGAAATAAATCTTCTAAAGCATTTGTGCTATTTAGGTCGTCTACTGAGCCTGAAATAACTTTATCGTCTTTAAATAAAATTACAGTATCAGAAAATTGTAGTGCCAAATTAACTTGGTGTGTAGAAATGATTATAGTTTTAGAAGTTTCTTTTACTAATTTTTTTAGAAGCGAAAAAATTTTTAATGTGTGATGTAAATCTAGGTGAGCAGTAGGTTCATCTAAAATTATAATTGCTGTATCCTGTGCTAAAGCTCTTGCAATTAAAACACGTTGCAATTGCCCATCACTTAATTCATAAAAGAATTTATGTTGTAGGTGTTCAATTTCGGTCTGTTTTAAAGCAATTTTTATTTTTTCGATATCCTTGTCAGATAATTTATCAATCCAATTGGTATAAGGTTGTCTACCTAAGGCTACCAATTCAAAAACAGTAAGTTGGCTTTCAGGTAAACGTTCAGTTAATACTAAGCTTAATAATGTAGAAATATCTTTATTAGAATAGTCTTTTAAGTTTTTCTGGTTGATAAAAATTGAACCTGATAAGGCATTTTGAACTTTAGCAATGGTTCTTAAAAATGTAGATTTACCAATTCCGTTTTTACCCAAAACAGTAATTAGGTTTTTTTCTTTTAAATTTAGATTGATATCTTTTGCAACAACAGTTTTCTTTTTTCTATTTAGGTAACCAATAGATAAATTTTTAGTCTTTAAAACGATATTATTTTGATTTTTATCCATCTTAAATAAAAATTTTCTTTTTTCGAATTAATAACCAAATTACAACAGGAGCTCCAAATAAAGAGGTAATTGCATTTATAGGTAATGTAAATTCACTTGTTGGTAATTGTGCAATAGCATCGCAAATTAAAAGGATAATTCCGCCTAAAATAGCAACTGCAGGTATTAATATTTTATGATTTGATGTTGTGAAAAGCAATTTTGCAATATGAGGTACAGCCAAACCAACAAAAGCTATTGGCCCTGAAAAGGCTGTAATTACTCCAGCTAAAATACTTGTAATTAGTAAAATGATATTTCTATTTCTCTTGATATTTATTCCTAAACTTTTCGCATAATTTTCTCCTAATAGAAAACTATTTAATGGTTTTATGATAGTTAAGCTACCAAGTATCCCTATAAAATAAATAAATGCGAAAACACTTAATTCTGCCCAACTTAAATTACCTAAACTACCAAAGCTCCAAAATAAATATTGTTGAATTTGCTCTGCTTGAGAAAAGTAAGCTAGTACACTAATTAAGGCCGATGTTAAACTACCAAACATTAAACCTATAATTAGAATAGACATAATATTTCTAACTCTATTTGCAGCAACTATTACAGCTGTTAACACCAAAAAAGCACCTAAGCTTGCTGCAATTGGCAAAGACCAATTAGATAAGGTTGGCGAAATTAAAACACCACCCAAAAACGAAGACCCTAAAATTAAAATAGCCACTCCTAAACTTGCTCCAGATGAAATACCTAAAACAAAAGGTCCTGCTAACGGATTTCTAAATAATGTTTGCATTAATAAACCACAAATAGATAAACCAGAACCTACTAAAACTGCAGTAATTGCTTTTGGTAGTCTAAAATTGATAATTATAATTTCCCAACTGCCTTTAGAAGGAACACCCCCTAAAAGTGTCGAAATTATCTCTTTAATTGGAATGGATACAGAACCTAAACTAACATTCACAAAAAATAAAAATACCAGTAAAACCGATAATAATATAAAGTGAGTTGTGTAGTTTTTTGTAATCATAAATTAATTAGGACAACCAGTAATATAGGTTAATAGTTTTTTAAGAAATTAACTAATTTTTGAACTGCTAAACCTCTGTGAGAAATTTTATTTTTTTCTGATGAACTCATGGTTGCAAAAGATTCATTGTAATTAGTAGGTTTAAAGATTGGGTCATACCCAAAACCTTTTTCACCTTGCTTTTCAGTTAAAATTGTACCAGTGCAAATACCTTCAAATAAAAATTGCTTTTCATTCAAGTTTAAACAAATGGCAGTTCTAAATTGTGCATTTCTATTTGGTTCATCAATCAATTCATTTAATAATTTTTGCATATTTCTTTCTGCACTTCTTGGTGCACCAGCAAATCTTGCAGAATATACACCAGGTTTGCCATCTAAAGCAGCCACTTCTAAACCAGTATCATCAGCAAAACAGTTATAACCATAATTTTTGGTAATATAATCTGCTTTTAATTTGGCATTGCCTTCTAAAGTAACCTCAGTTTCATCTACTTCTTCATTACAATTAATGTCTTTTAAGCTTAATAACTCAATTGAGTTTGGTAACATTTCTTGAACCTCTTTTAGCTTGTTTAAATTATTTGTAGCAAAAACTAATTTCATTAGAACTAATTTGATTTTCCACAAATGTAATCATTTTATAATGTAGGTTTACTTCTAAAATTAGAGAGAATTTTAAAAATATCTTGTAAATTGCTAAAAATCTAAATTTACTGTAAGTATTGCTGTCATTGATTTGTCGTGAAAATGTCGGGTTGAAAAACTTCAAAATAATTTGTAAACTAATTTTACTGAATTAACATTGTATGGAATTTAAAAATCAACAGATTATGAAACAGCCAGAGTTAGGTAAAAAGATTCTTGAGTTAAGAAAACAAAAGGGTTTTACGCAAGAAGAACTTGTTGACCAATGCAATATTAATGTTAGAACCATACAAAGAATAGAAGCTGGAGATGTATCACCTAGAAGTTATACTATAAAAGCTATTTTAGAAGTATTAGGTTTTAATTATGAAGAAATTTTTGAAGAAAAATATATACCAGGAAAGTTTGATAGTATTTTAGGTATTAAAGAAAGCATAATTCTAAAACAGTTGAATTTTGCTTTTATCTTCGGAATTGGATTTTTCGTTTTTGGTTCCTTAGAAATATTGGTAGAATTTTTAGATTTTAAAGATGATTGGTTATTTAAAGTAATTTATACTTTGGTAAAATCGCTTTCATTTATTACTCTGCTTTTCTTTTTTAGAGGTTTTATAATTGTAGGTAATATTTACAAAAACTATCTACTACAAATCAGTGCCTTTCTAATTATTGTTTTCACTTTATTCTTATCTTTTTTAGATGTATTATCATTATACCTATCAGATGATTTTGTTGGTATTGTTGGTTTATCTAAACTGATTTCTTATGGGATTGTAAGTATTTTATTTGGTGTTGCTCTCTTAAGATTAAAAGAATTTGGTGGTTTAGCTTATTGGACTGGAATTATAGAAATTATTACAGGAGCTTGTTTACTCTTGATAATTTTATCGCCAATAGCATTAGTAACCCAGGCTATTGTAGAAATTTTAGAGATTATTCTAATTTACAGAATTGCCTTAAAATTAAAAGGCAAACTATAATTATTCATGATGATAAGGTTCGTTTTTTAAGATGGTAAAACCTCTATAGAGCTGTTCTACTATAAAAAGACGAATCATTTGATGAGAAAACGTCATTTTAGAAAGCGATATTTTTCCTTGAGCTTTTTGATAAACAGTATCAGAAAATCCATAAGGCCCACCAATAACTAAAACCAATTGTTTTAAGCCAGCATTCATTTTCTTTTGCAGATATTTAGAAAATTCTATGGATGTAAAATGCTTTCCTTTATCATCTAACAAAACTAAAACATCTGTATTCTGGAGTTTTTTAAGAATAAGTTCACCTTCTTTTTCTTTCTGCTGAAGTTCACTTAGATTTTTAACATTTTTAATGTCTGGTATTATTTCTAACTCAAACTTAATATAATGTTTTAAACGATTTTGATATTCATCTATCAAAAGAGATAGTTGTTTATTATCTGTTTTTCCTATCGCTAAAAGTTTAATTTTCATGCTTCAAAATTACGAATTATGACGTATGAATTGCTATTTTTACATCAGAATTAAATGATATGATTACAGAAACACAATTTCAGAACGAATTAGACTTAATAATAAAAAATGCAATAAGAGAAGATATTGGTGATGGAGATCACACTTCTTTGTCTTGTATTCCTGCAGAAGCAGAAGGTAAGGCTAAATTGTTGGTAAAAGATACAGGTGTAATTGCTGGTGTAGAATTTGCAAAGCAAGTTTTTTCTTATGTAGATGCAGATTTAGAGGTTGAAACTTTTATAAATGATGGTAATGAAGTTAAGTTTGGAGATATTGTATTTCATGTTTCAGGTAAATCAAGATCAATTTTAATGGCAGAACGTTTGGTGTTAAATGCCATGCAAAGAATGTCTGCAATTGCAACCAAAACAGCGTTTTTTGCAAACTTGCTAAAAGGCACAGATACCAAAGTTTTAGATACAAGAAAAACTACACCAGGTATAAGAGCTTTAGAAAAATGGGCTGTAAAAATTGGTGGAGGAGAAAACCATAGATTTGCCTTATATGATATGGTAATGATTAAAGACAATCATATAGATTTTGCAGGTGGTATTACAGCTGCAATAACCAAAACCAAAAAATATTTGGCAGAAAAAAACTTAGATATAAAAATTATTGTAGAAGCTAGAAGTTTAGAAGAAATTGAAGAAATTTTGAATAACGAAGGTGTTTACAGAATTTTAATAGATAATTTTAATTACGAAGATACCAGAAAAGCAGTTACTTTAATTGGTAATAAATGTTTAACAGAATCTTCAGGAGGTATTAATGAAGATACTATAAGAAAGTATGCAGAATGTGGTGTAGATTACATTTCTTCTGGAGCTTTAACACATTCTGTGTATAATTTAGATTTAAGTTTAAAAGCCCTATAAAATTCTATGTTAGATTTTTTTGACGGTGAAACCTATTCCAAAATTGATTTTATGAATACTAAAATCAAAAAAGGAGAATATGATAATTGTACATTTTTAAACTGTAATTTTGAAGGAATTCATGCTTCTAATATTCAATTTGTAGAATGTGAATTTATAGATTGTAACTTTAGTAATACAATTGTAACTAATACAGCATTTAAAGATGTTTCTTTTGTGAACTGTAAAATGATAGGTGTAAAATTTAATGAATGCGATTCTTTTTTATTGCAATTCAGTTTTAAAGATTGCCAATTAAACTTTAGCTCTTTTTACCAACTAAAAATTCCGAATACCAAATTCATCAATAGTAATTTAGAGGAAGTAGATTTTACAGAAACTAATCTTACTGGTTCAGGTTTTAGTAACTCAGACTTACATAACACCATTTTTGAAAATACTGTTTTAGAAAAAGTAGATTTTAGATCAGCTAAAAACTTTACATTTAGTCTAGAGCAAAACAAAGTAAAGGGCGCAAAATTTAGCAAAGAAAATCTTGTTGGTCTTTTATCAAAATATAAAATTGTTATAGATTAGTGGTATATGTCTAAAAGCAAAGAAGATAGATTTGATAAAATACCTGTGGTTAATTCCTTAGTTAAGTTAGGAAAGAAAATTAAAGTTCCTGGTTTAGAAGGTATGTCTTTATTTGATGTGATTGAAATGTATGTTATAGGTATTGTTGAAGGTGCTTTAACAACTAGAGCAAGTGGAATTGCCTACAGTTTCTTTATGGCTATTTTTCCATTTTTGCTGTTCATTCTTACATTAATACCTTATGTGCCTATAGATGGTGCCCAAGAAGGTTTGCTATCTATTATAAGCGATGTTTTACCACCAAAAACTTTTGATGCAGTAGATACTGTTATTATCGATATTATAAATAATCAATATGGAGGTCTATTATCTTTTGGTTTTATAGGTTCTATATTTTTAATGACAAATGGAGTAAATGCTATTTTTGGTGGATTTGAGTTCTCTTACCATGTAAAAGAAATTAGAAACATATTTAGAGCCTATTTTATAGCAATGTTTGTTTCTTTTGTAATTGTAGCATTTCTATTGATAACAGTAGTTATTATTATCTTTTTTGAGTTACTTTTAAAAGATTATGTTACACTGGCTTGGTTAGAAGATAACTTAATTTGGATTCAACTTGTACGTGGTTCCATATTTTTAGCAATGATTTTTATTACAGTTTCCATGTTATATCATTATGGAGTTAAAGAAGGTAAATACTCAAGATTCTTCTCTCCAGGAGCTGTGTTTACAACTGTTTTATCTGTATTGTCTTTTTATTTATTTGGTTTTTATGTAAATGAATTCGCAAAATATAATGAGTTGTATGGCTCTATAGGTACATTACTTATTTTAATGTTATTTATATGGCTAAATGCAATTATTCTTCTTTTAGGTTTCGAATTAAATGCATCTATTTATTCTTTACGTGTTCGAAATAAAAGCAAAGCTACAAACGAAAATTTGTAAGATTTTCACGATATTTGCACCCGCAAAAAACAATTATCTTTTAACAATTATCATGGTTTTGATATATTGATAAATGATAACTTAACATTGATAACTGAATTTTATGAAGCCAAGTATCCCAAAAGGAACAAGAGATTTTTCGCCAACAGAAGTAGCTAATCGTTCTTATATTATGAACACAATTAAAACTGCTTTTGAAACTTTTGGATTTCAGCCAATAGAAACTCCGAGTTTTGAAAACTCATCAACTTTAATGGGTAAATATGGAGAAGAAGGAGATCGTCTTATTTTTAAAATTTTAAATTCTGGCGATTTTTTAAAGAAGGCAGATGAACAATTATTGGCAGATAAAGAGAGTACAAAAGTAACTTCGCAAATCTCTGAAAAAGCTTTAAGATATGATCTTACAGTACCTTTTGCAAGATATGTGGTTCAGCATCAAAATGAAATGACATTTCCTTTTAAACGTTATCAAGTACAACCAGTTTGGAGAGCAGATCGTCCTCAAAAAGGTCGTTTTAGAGAATTTTATCAATGTGATGCAGATGTTGTTGGTAGTAAATCTTTATGGCAAGAAGCAGAATTTATACAATTGTACGATACTGTTTTTACCAAACTAGGTTTAACAGAAACAACTATTAAAATTAATAATAGAAAAATACTTTCTGGAATTGCAGAAGTTATTGGAGCCCAAGATAAATTAATCGACTTTACAGTAGCTTTAGATAAGTTAGATAAAATTGGGCAAGCGAAAGTAGAAGAAGAAATGCTTTCAAAAGGTATTTCTGAAGAAGCCATTCAAAAAGTACAACCATTATTTAATTTTAAAGGCTCTAACTTAGAAAACTTAGATGCTTTAGATAGCATGTTAGCAACATCAGAAGAAGGTTTACAAGGTGTAAAAGAATTACGTTTTGTAATTAATGCAACTACTGAGTTGGGCTTGCAATCTGCAAATTTAGAGGTAGATGTAACTTTAGCAAGAGGTTTAAACTATTATACAGGAGCAATTTTTGAAGTATCTGCACCAAAAGGAGTAAAAATGGGTTCTATTGGTGGAGGAGGAAGATATGATGATTTAACAGGCATTTTTGGAATGAAAGATGTTTCTGGAGTTGGGATATCTTTTGGTTTAGATAGAATTTATTTAGTACTAGAAGAACTTGGTTTGTTTAAGGCTGTAGATTTACCAAAACCAAAAGTACTTTTTATCAATTTTGGAGATGCAGAAGGTTTGTATTGCATGAAAGCAATTACAGAACTTAGAAAACACAACATTAAAGCAGAATTGTATCCAGACACAGCTAAGATGAAAAAGCAAATGACTTATGCTAACAATAGACAAATTGAATATGTAGTTTTAGCTGGTTCTCAAGAAATTGAACAAGAAATTTTCACCTTAAAAAATATGATTACTGGAGAACAGCAAAAATGTTCAAAAGCAGATTTAATTAAAAAACTACGATAGAATTATATCCTTACTGCCTGTAGCTATAAAATATTATACTTCAATAATGATTATTGATACAAAAAAGGATAAAATACGTTGCAAACACGTAAATTTGCAAAATAATAACGTTTCAAAAAGTTTGAATTAAATAACATAATGAACGAAGATAGAATTGAAGAAATAGGAGAAAATCATGTAGGAACTTCTGCTAAAACTCCATTAAGAGCAGATGCTTTTGATATTTCTGATGATGAAAAAATAAAGAGAATAGAAGAGAGTGTTAAAGATATTTTAAACACTTTAGGTATGGATTTAACTGATGATAGTTTACAAGGAACTCCAAAAAGAGTAGCAAAAGCTTTTGTAAATGAAATTTTTATGGGTTTAAATCCTAAGAACAAACCAAAAGCATCAACATTTGACAATAATTATAATTATGGTGAAATGTTAGTAGAAAAAAATATTGTTGTTTATTCTACTTGCGAGCATCACTTATTACCAATTATTGGTAGAGCACATGTGGCTTACATTTCTGATGGTAAAGTAATTGGTTTATCAAAAATGAATAGAATTGTAGAATACTTTGCAAAGAGGCCTCAAGTACAAGAGCGTTTAACTATGCAAGTAGTGCAAGCAATGCAAGAAGCTTTAGGTACAGAGGATGTTGCTTGTGTGATAGATGCAAAACATTTATGCGTAAACTCAAGAGGAATTAAAGATATAGAGAGTTCTACTGTAACTGCAGAATTTGGAGGTAAATTTAAAAATAAAGAAACCAAAAGAGAATTCTTAGATTATTTAAAATTAGAAACAGATTTTGATTGATTTTCAGTTACTTAGTTAAATATACAAGCCGTTTAGAAATTTCTAAACGGTTTTTTTATATTTTTTTGCGACACTTTTAAAATTTTCACGTTCTTATAGTGTAAACAAAATCAACCAACCTAATTTTTTTGAATACTAAGCAACTCATACAAAAATGTAAATCTAATAATTACGAAGCCCAAATGCAGGTTTATAATTCTTATAAGAATATGATGTATGGAACAGCAGTAAGAATCTTAAAGAGTAGAGAGGAAGCAGAGGATATAGTTCAAGATTGCTTTATTAAGGCTTTCGAAAAAATATCTCAACTAAAAGATGATGCTAATTTGGGTGCTTGGCTTAAAAGAATAGTAGTTAATAAATCTTTAGATGTTGTAAAATCTAAACATAAGTTTATTATAACAGATGAATTTGAAGTTTTAGAACATAAAATTGAAGAAAATAATGATGATTTAAGTTCTGGAATTTCTGTAAACTTTGTTAAACAATGTATTAACAATTTAAAAGATAAATATAGAATTGTACTGTCTTTGTATCTAATAGAAGAATACAATCATAGAGAAATTGCAGAAATGCTTAATACTAAAGAAAGTACCATAAGAAATCAATTTAGAAGAGGTAAACAACAACTTTTAGAAATGATTAAAAAACAAGAAGTATGAAATTAGAAGATTTTATTAAAAATAATAAAGATGCAGTTTCAGAAGAGCAAATGTCTAGCAAAGCTGATGCTAATTTTGATAGTTTGTTAAAGCATAAGCTTCATCAACCAAGGAAGAAAAAGGTAGTGTATTTAAAATACATATCTGTTGCTGCTTCTATTTTATTGATATTCTCTCTAGGATTTTGGTTTTCAAACAAAGAAAATATTTCTTCAGAAGAGCAAGAACTCTTAGCAAATTTAGATGCAGATTCTGCTGGTAAACGCTTAGAAGGTGTTTATGCTTTTAACGATGAATATCAAAAAGAAGACACAAGAATTATAAATAGATTAATAGAAATTTTGCATAAAGATGAAAATGCGAATGTTAAAATAGCAACAATAGATGGTCTATTACAGTTTCCTAAAAATGAGAAAATAAGAAAGAATTTAATATCAGCTTTAGAAAATGAAGATAAACCTCTAGTTCAAATAAAATTAATAAAAGCGCTAAGTATTTTAAGAGAGAATCGTGCACAAAAACCTCTTGAAAAAATAATTAATAGTAAACAAACCTTTCCTATAGTTAAAAATAACGCAACATTAGCTATGGTAAACATAAAACAATAATATCATGAAAAATATAAAACCACTTTTTTTAGCATTATTTTTATTCGCATTTTGGGCAGTGAACGCACAAGAAAAAAAAATAAAATTTAATAAAGGAACTTTAAAAATATGTTCGTCTAAAGCTTTTCAAATAGAAGGTTATGATGGAGATGAAGTAATCATAAAAAGTTTACATGAGAAGAGAGAAGAAAACACACCTTGGGTAGTTACTGGTTATGCCAAATCTAAAAATTTAGCAAAAGTAAACTCTATAGTTACTAAAAGAAAAGATTCTATATCAGGTAATCAGTTTGTTTTTTTTAACGTTGACAATGACAGAAAAAAGGGACTTAAAAAATTAGGAAAGAAAAATCAAAATGCAGATTTAGGGATCTATTTTACCATTGAGCAAAAAGATGGAGAGTTACTTTTTAAAGACCAAAATCAAGTTCGATTTATAATGGCAAGTAATGAAAGGTATTTGGTAAAAATACCAAACACTATAAAATTAAATTGGTCTACAAATAATTGCAGTGAGGAATCTAACAACAACCAAATGCGTTTTTTTAGTTCTAAAGCATCTAGCCTTTCTTATTTTAAAGGAGAAGTAGAAATTACATCAACTATAAATAATATGAAACTGAAAGATGTTTCTGGACCAGTAACACTAAACACAATAGGTGGTAATGTAACTATTGAGTTTGATAAGGAATATCCAAAAGGAATCTTTTCGATATACAGTAACAATGGTTTTATTGATGTTCAAATTCCAAAAAAATCAAGTCTTTTAATAGAGGCCATAGGTAAATCTGTGTATAGTGATGTAGATTTTAATGTTTTAGAAGAGAAAGAGATGGATGATTTTGGTCATATCAATACTAGAATGAAATTAAAATACAATTCAGGTAAATATAAAATGAAATTAAACAGTGGTTATGG
This sequence comes from Polaribacter dokdonensis, assembly GCF_024362345.1. GTDB lineage: Bacteria > Bacteroidota > Bacteroidia > Flavobacteriales > Flavobacteriaceae > Polaribacter > Polaribacter dokdonensis. Next base: position 195,327 of record NZ_CP101505.1, read on the forward strand.
TACTGTTTATCTAAGAAAAATGTAGGTTATTACCCAAAGTAAAAAAATCCGTTTAGAACTTTCTAAACGGATTTTTTTATTTCTACTTAATATAAATGATGCATAAATTGCTATATGTATGGTTTTTGTATTGCTTTAATTTTTCTTTTATACAAACCAATAAATTAGATTTACAAAAAACGTATTCACTTTAATTTACTTACATGTTAAAATACTTACTTAGTGCATTTTTAATTTTTATTAGTTTTTCAATAAACTCACAAACTACACAAGTTGGTAATGGGAGTTATACTAATACATATCCAGGAGCAGATGAAGCAGGTAGAAATGGTTTTCCTTCAGGTTCACCTCAATTAACTGGTATTGCATTGGGCAAACCAGTACCTACTAATGACTGGTGGTCTAAGTTGGTTAAAGAAAATCATGCAGACAATTTATTCAATTACCCAATGACAATGAAAACCACAAATACAGGTTTAGTTGTTACTTATATTCCTTGGGGAGTTATTGGAGATTCTTCTCCTATAGAGGTTGGCTTACAAGGTCTATCTACAGATAAAACAACAGTTTCAGATTATTCAGACTGGACAGTAACTATGAATTGGAAAGATGCTGATAATGAAATGAATGTAACTTCTGGAATTGGAATGCCCTTTTTATATTATGAAAAAGAATTAGATGACGTTGTAGAAATCAAGGTAAATTCTGGTTCAGCAACAGTTAATAACGAAATATTAATTATCGAAAACGCATCTGGAGATCAAGATTTTGTATTCTATGCACCAATTGGTAGTGTTTGGAATCAATCAGGTACAACATATACATCAACTTTAAATGGAAAAACATATTGGTCTATGGCTATGTTACCACAAAACACAAGTAATGTAAATGACGTTGTTCTAGATTTAAAAAAATACGCGTATGTTTTTCCTAATAATACAGTTACAAGTTGGGATTATGATGAAGCTACCTCTAAAGTAGTTACAACCTTTTCAGTAACTACAGATGTTAAAGAAGGATCAAATTCGAACATGTTATTAGGTTTATTACCACATCAATGGTACAACACAAGTTCAAATTCACCAGTACCTAGTTCTTATACTTACGCATCTGTAAGAGGTGAGTTAAAAATGCTAGAGGGTAATAGTTTTACTGTAGAAAATACATTCAAAGGGATTCTTCCAACAATACCTTACTTAGCTAATTATAGTTCAAGTTTTAGTCCAGCAGATTTAGATGCAAAAATTTCTCAAATAGAGAACGATGGCTTAGCAACTTGGACAGATTCTTACAACGAAGGTCAAGTTATGAATCGTTTAATTCAAACAGCAAGAATTGCAGATCAAACAGGAAATATAGTTGCAAGAGATAAAATGATAGCAACTGTTAAAGAACGTTTAGAAGATTGGCTAACTTATGAATCTGGAGAAAAAGCATTCTTGTTTTATTATAATGATACATGGTCTGCTTTGTTAGGTTATCCTTCAGGTCATGGACAAGACACCAACATAAACGATCATCATTTTCATTGGGGATACTTTATTCATGCTGCAGCTTTTATGGAGCAATTTGAGCCTGGTTGGGCTTCAAAATGGGGAGCAATGATAAATACCTTAATAAAGGATGCTGCTTCATCAGATAGAAATGACACTTCATTTCCTTTTTTAAGAAATTTTAGTCCATATGCAGGCCATAGTTGGGCTAATGGTTTTGCTAGTTTTCCACAAGGAAATGATCAAGAATCTACCTCAGAAAGTATGCAATTTGCTTCATCTTTAATCCATTGGGGAACTATTACTGAAAATGATGCCATTAGAGATTTAGGAATTTATATTTATACCACAGAGCAAACTGCTGTAGAAGAATATTGGTTTGATGTTCATGATCGTAATTTTGCAAGCAATCAGCAGTATAGTTTAGTTTCTAGAATTTGGGGTAATTCTTACGATAATGGAACATTTTGGACCTCAGATATTGCTGCATCATATGGTATAGAAATGTACCCAATTCATGGAGGTTCATTTTATTTGGGGCATCATCAAGACTATGCTAAAAATCTTTGGTCAGAAATAAGTCAAAATACGGGTGTTTTAAACCAAGAGGATAATGATAACCTATGGCATGATACGTATTGGAAATTTTTATCAATGACCAATCCTCAAGAGGCTGTAAATTTATATGATGCTTATCCTGATAGGAATTTAAAGTTTGGTATTTCTGATGCACAAACATACCATTGGCTTCACTCAGTTAATGCATTGGGTATTATAGATGCAACAATTACAGCAGATTACCCAATAGCAGCTGCGTTTTCTAAAGATGGAGAGATTACCTATGTTGCTCATAATTATGCAAATACACCAACTTTAGTTACTTTTTCTGATGGATATCAGTTAACTGTTCCTGCTAACGAAATGAAAACAAGTAAAGATGTAAATGTGTCAGGAGTTTTAACTTCTAATTTTGTGCAGGCTTTTCCTAATGGAAGTGTAGATTTATCTGTAAATACAACAGGGTCTAATGTTACAAAAGTTGAGTTTTATGATGGATCTACTAAAATTGGAGAAGTTTCAACAGCTCCATATGAATTAAAGGCAGAAGACCTTACTCTTGGAGTACATGGTTTTTACGCTAAAGTTTATGAAAATACAGCATTTAATGTAACTAATATTGTACAAGTTCAAGTGGGTGAACAAGTTTCTTATTTAGGAAATCCACATACTATTCCAGGTGAAATAGAGGTAGGTCATTATGATATTTTTGAAGGCGGAATTGGACAAAATATTAGTTATGTAGATACTTCAGTAGGTAATAATGGAACTTTTAGACCTGAAGAAAATATAGATGCAGTTATCGTGAATGGAGAAGGAGCAACTGTAGGTTGGAATGCTGCAGGAGAATGGTTAGAATTTACAGTAGATGTACAAAATTCTGGTAATTATAATTTAGATTTTAGATATGCATCTGGTAATGAAAGTGGAGGAGGACCTTTTTATTTTGAAGTAGAAGGTAAAAAAATTAGTTCAGATATAACTGTAAATTATACTTCTGACTGGGACAGTTGGCAAACAGCCTCTGTTTCTAATATTGAATTAACATCTGGTGTACAGGTTTTACGCTTACATATTGTTAGTGGTGAATTTAATATCGGTAAACTATCTTTTTCATATGACAGTGCTTTATCTTATGTACCACCAATAGCGGATGCAGGTGAGACTATTTCAATAATAGCACCAATTTCTACAACTAATCTAGATGGTTCTGCAAGTAATGATCCTGAAGGAGAGGCTATTACTTATGGTTGGCAACAAATTTATGGACCTACAACTGCTGTTATTAGTGATAATAATATTGTGAACCCAAGCATTTCTAATTTAGAAAATGGTGTATATAAATTTAAACTAACAGTAAGTGATGGAACTTATGAAGATACAGATGAGGTTTTAGTAGTTGTAACATCTAATGGAAATGTGAATCCGACCATCAGTATAAATAGTCCAACTAACAATGCCACATTTAAGGAAGGAGAGGAGATAAATATTACAACAACTACCAATGATTTAGATGGTACTATAGAGCTTGTAGAGTTTTTTAATGGTACAACTAAATTAGAAGAAACTGTAACTGCCCCATTTTCTTATAATTGGACAGCTGCAGCTATAGGATCACACCAAATTACTGCAGTTGCCACAGATGATTTTGGAGGTAAAACAACTTCTCAAGCAATTACTATTTCTGTTACTGAAGAACAAAAATGTGAAGAGGTTTCAGCAGAAGCAAGTCAAGGTAGTTTTTCTCAAGGATATAAAGTTTCTTTTGAAACTATTGGAAATGCAGTTACAATTCAATTTGAATTATTAGATACAGATAAGGCAGGTGTAGTTGCATATTTATGGAAGAAATCTCCTTTTGGAGAAACTCAAATGAGCCAAGAGTCTGGATTGCTTTTTACAAGTACAGTAGGTGGTCTTACAACAGGTGAGACAATAAGTTATGCATGTAAATTTGCTTATGCAGGAGGCCTTTCTGCTACTAAATATTTTGATTATGTTGTAGGTACTAATTGTTCAGCAGATAGTTCAGACACAACTATTCCTGAGAACTTTACAGCTTCAATTGGCGAGATTACTGCTTCTAGTGTAGAACTTCTTTTAAATGCAACAGACGATTCAGGAAGGGTAGTTTATGATTTGTCTTATAATAATACTACACAAAGTGTAGGTGAAGATTCAGGTGTAGAAAAATCAATTATTATAAATGGATTAAGTGCTGAAACTTCTTATTCTTTTTCAATAGCTGCAAAAGATTTATCAGGAAATGAAGCAGCCAATAATTCCATAGTTTTAGAAGCAACCACTTCAGAAAATACAAACTCAGATTGTTCAGGTACATCAAGTAGTGCAGCACAAGGTTCGTTTTCTATTGGTTACTCTTATGAATTTATAACAAATGGAACAGATGTTACTATTAATTTTGAGCTATTAGATACAGATAAAAGTGGTGTAGTTGCTTATTTATGGAAACAAACTCCTTTTTCTGAAGTACAAATGAATAGTACAGGACAACAACGTTTTTCTAAAACATTATCTGGCTTATCTGAGGGAGAAACTATAAGTTATGCTTGTAAGTTTGCTTTTGCAGGAGGCTTAGCAGTTACAGAATATTTATCTTATACTGTTGGAGATAATTGTACCTTAGATACAGATGATTTTTATTTCTCACAAGGATTACGCATATTTCCAAATCCTGTTAAAAACACTGTTAGTGTAACTTCAGAAAAATATCCAATAAGTAAAATAGAAATTTATTCGTTGATTGGTAAGAAGATAAAGGTTTTTACAAGTGATTTTAATTTACTGCAAGTAGATGAGCTTACTAGTGGTTTGTATTTGATAAAAGTTTATAATGAAAATCGATCTTACACTACTAAATTTATAAAAGAATAAGTAAAAACGTTATTAACTAAAAAAACCGTTTAGAAAATTCTAAACGGTTTATTATTTTATTTCAGGCAGATTTTAGTTTACCAAAACCCATTCTCCTTTTTCAATTAAAGGAATTGCTTGTTTAAACTTTACAACCTTTTCTTCACCACTCATTACATTTTTAATTGTAACACGTTCGTTTCTACCAATTTTTGGCTGCTCTCTAACCACAGTTTCAACTGGCTCTCCAGATTGCTGACGAGAATTTTGAATGGCTTGTTCTGTTGTGTTTTGCACATCAGCTTTGCTTGTGCTTAAACTTTCTCTTTTTTGCTGACGAGCTTCAGAAATTTGATTTCTATCTTGTGCAGGTAATTCACCCTTAAATAAGAAAGATAAAACCTCTCTATTAATTTCGTCTACAGTTCTTTTAAATAATTCAAAAGCTTCAAACTTATAAATTAATAAAGGATCTTTCTGTTCATAAGATGCATTTTGTACAGACTGTTTTAAATCATCCATTTTACGTAAATGATCTTTCCAGTTTTCATCAATAATGGCAAGTGTAATATTTTTTTCGAAGTCTGTAACTAAACTTTTACCTTCAGTTTCATAAGCTTCTTTTAAATTGGTTACAACTTGTAAAGATTTAATTCCGTCTGTAAAAGGTACTACAATACGTTCATATCTATCACCTTCATTTTCAAAAACATCTTTAATTACAGGATATGCTAAAACAGCATTTCTTTCAATCTTATCTTTGTAATGTTTGGTTACAATATCATACAATTGATCTGTAATTTCCTTTTCTGATAACTTATTAAATTCTTCTTCAGAAATAGGAGAGGTCATAGAAGAAAAACGAATTAATTCAAATTCGAAATTCTGGAAATCTTTAACTCCTTTATTCTTTAAAACGATTGCTTCACAAGTATCATAAATCATATTTGCAATATCTACTTGCAAACGTTTACCATCTAAAGCATTTCTTCTTCTTTTATAAACAAACTCACGCTGAGCGTTCATAATATCATCATATTCTAATAAACGCTTACGAATTCCAAAGTTGTTTTCTTCAACTTTTTTCTGAGCTCTTTCAATAGATTTAGAAATCATAGAATGTTGAATAACTTCACCTTCTTTAAGACCCATTCTATCCATCATTTTTGCAATTCTGTCAGAACCAAATAAACGCATTAAATTATCGTCTAAAGCCACATAGAATTGAGAAGAACCTACATCTCCTTGTCTTCCTGCACGTCCTCTAAGCTGTCTATCAACTCGTCTAGAATCATGTCTTTCTGTACCAATAATAGCTAAACCACCAGCTTCTTTAACTTCTTTAGATAGTTTAATATCTGTTCCACGACCAGCCATGTTTGTTGCAATGGTAACTACTCCTGGTTTACCAGCTTCTGCAACTACATCTGCTTCACGCTTGTGTAATTTTGCATTTAAAATATTATGTGGAATTTTACGCATTTGTAACATTCTACCTAATAATTCTGATATTTCTACAGAGGTTGTACCTACTAAAACTGGTCTTTTTTCAGCAACCAATTTTACGATATCATCTATTACTGCATTGTATTTTTCGCGAGCAGTTTTGTAAACCAAATCATCTTTATCATCTCTTGCAATTGGTTTATTTGTAGGAATTTCTACAACATCTAATTTGTAAATCTCCCAAAATTCACCTGCTTCTGTAATTGCTGTACCTGTCATACCAGACAGTTTTCTATACATTCTAAAGTAATTTTGTAAAGTTACAGTAGCAAAAGTCTGTGTAGCATCTTCAATCTTCACGTTTTCTTTAGCTTCAATTGCTTGGTGCAGACCATCTGAATAACGACGACCATCCATGATACGTCCTGTTTGCTCATCAACAATCATTACTTTGTTTTCCATAACTACATACTCAACATCTTTTTCAAAAACAGTGTATGCTTTTAAAAGTTGATTCATAGTATGAATACGTTCGCTCTTAATGCTAAAATCTTTATATAATTCTTCTTTTAAAACTGCTTTTTCTTCTGCAGTTTTTTCAGAAGCATCTATTTCACCAACATTTACTCCAATATCTGGTAATACAAAAAATGTATCGTTGTTTGTTTTTTCTGATAAATGAGCAATTCCTTTATCAGTTAAATCAATTTGATTATTTTTTTCTTCTACAACAAAATATAAATCTTGATCTATCTCTGGCATCAATTTATTATTGTCTTGCATGTAGGTATTTTCTGTTTTCTGCAGAATTTGTTTTATACCTTCTTGAGATAAAAATTTGATTAATGCTTTGTTTTTTGGTAATCCTCTGTGAACTCTTAGTAATAATTTACCACCTTCTTTTTCATCACCTTCAGCTAATAACTTTTTAGCTTCTGCTAAAACTTTTACTAAATTTTGTTTTTGAAGAGATACTAAATCTGATACTAATGGTTTTAGTTCGTTAAACTCATGAACATCTCCTTTTGGTACTGGACCAGATATAATAAGTGGTGTTCTTGCATCATCAATTAATACAGAATCTACCTCATCAATAATGGCATAATTTGGTGTTCTTTGTACTAAATCATCTTTAGAACTAGCCATATTATCTCTTAAATAATCGAAACCAAATTCGTTATTTGTTCCATAAGTAATGTCTGCATTATATGCTTTTCTTCTAGCGTCTGAATTTGGTTGATGAAAATCGATACAATCTGTTGATAAACCATGAAATTCAAAAATAGGAGCCATCCAAGCTCTATCACGTTTTGCTAGATAATCATTTACAGTTACTACATGAACTCCATTACCAGTTAAAGCATTTAAGTAAACTGGTAGTGTAGAAACTAATGTTTTACCTTCACCAGTCATCATTTCTGCAATTTTACCTTGATGTAAAACAGACCCACCAATTAATTGAACGTCATAATGAATCATATCCCAAGTAACTGGCTTACCAGCAGCATCCCAAGAATTAGCCCAATAAGCTTTATCATCTTCTAATGAGACATTTTCTTTCTGTGCTGATAATTCTCTATCAAAAGGAGTTGCAGTTACCTCTAACTCTTCGTTTTCAACAAATCGTTTAGCAGTTTCTTTTATAACTGCAAAAGCTTCAGGCATAATATCTGCCAAAACTTTTTCTGAAATAGTGTATGCTTCGTCTTTTAAAGCGTCTATTTCTGTGTAAATATCTTCTTGTCTGTCTATATCAGCAGCTTTAGCTTCTGCTTCTAATACAGTTATTTTTTCATCTAAGGTTTTTGTAGCTTCTTTAATTTGATCTTTGAATGATAACGTTTTTGCTCTTAATTCATCGTGTGAAAGTTTAGCAATTTCGGCTTCAAATTTTTTAACATTGTCTACAACTGGTTGTAATAATTTTAAATCTTTCTCTTGTTTATCACCAACAAAGAGCTTTATTACTGAATCTAATATACCCATTATCAAATTTTTTTATCAGTTAAAATTAACTGTATTATATGTTTTACATCAATAAAATTCTATTTGATTTTTTTCAGCACAAGTGCAGAAAAGAAAACAAAAAAAAAGCCTCTTTAGAGACTTTTTATATTTTTATTGAGTTTAGTATTCGTCCTCATTCCAAAGATAATCATCTTCGGTTGGATAATCTGGCCAAATTTCTATAATCGAATCATAAGCATCACCTTCATCTTCAATATCCTGTAAGTTTTCTACAACTTCTAAAGGAGCTCCAGTTCTAATAGCGTAATCTATTAATTCGTCTTTGGTTGCTGGCCAAGGTGCATCTGCTAAATAAGATGCTAATTCTAATGTCCAATACATTTCTTATTGTTTAATTTTGGTGCAAAAATAATTTTTTTGCTGAATTATGCAAGTCTTTTTTAAGAAATATAACATCAATAAAAAAAGAACTTAATTATTTTTGGTAGGAATCCATTTAATTTCATCTACCTGTAACTGTTTAGACAACATTCGTGCCAACACAAAAAGGTAGTCAGAAAGTCGGTTTAAGTACTTTAAAATATCAGAATTTATAGTTTCTTCATCATTTAATTCTACGCACAAACGTTCTGCTCTTCTACAAACACATCTTGCTACGTGACAGAATGACACTGCTTGATGACCTCCAGGTAAAATAAAATGCGTCATTTGAGGAAGTTCTGAATCCATAGCATCAATTTCATTTTCTAAAAATTGAATAGAGTTGCTATCTACTTTTGGAATATTTAATCGTTCTTTTCCAGATTTTAAAGTTTCTTTTTCTGGTGGAGTTGCTAACATTGCTCCTAATGTGAATAATTCGTTCTGAATTTTCAACAAAGAGTCTTTAGTAGCATCTTCTATATTTTGATCTTTAATTAGGCCTATGTATGCATTTAATTCATCTACAGTTCCATAACTATCAATTCTTAAATTGTATTTTTTTACTCTTGTACCACCAAAAAGGGCAGTAGTACCTTCATCACCAGTTTTTGTATATATTTTCATGAATTGGTTGTGTTATTTAAAAGTATCAAAAATACGAACTTTCTACTTTTAGATATGTTAAACTCTTATTATAAAATGCTCTTTTGCTTGTTCTGGTCTAAAGAAAATTATTCCATAAGTAAATGTGTCTATGGTAACTATATTCTCTGTTTTTTCAAGATAGTTTAACCAAGTAGTATAGCTTTCTTTATCCTTATAAATACTTTGTACTACAATAAAAAAATGGGTAGATAAGCTTACAAGTTGCAGTTGTTTTGAATCATTTAAAAACACTAACTCTTGCTCATATAACTTATTCAACTGTAAATTAGAAAGATTATTTTGAAAAAATATTTCATCAACATTAAAATAGGCAATGATTTTTGAAAGCAGCTTTAGTTCTTTATTACTTAATGTTTTTAATCTCGTATACTTTTTTATTAATGGAGATTTACTGCTTTTGGTATATAAACCTTTTGTAACAAAATTGTAAACGAATGGAGAGTGAACTCCATGTTGATTGGTAGATTTTATTAAAAATTTTAAATAAGAGATGAATTTATATACCATTTTTCTTATTGGATTGTAAAACATTTAAAGTTTTACAAAAATGATTAAATTCGCTGTATTAAACTATAAAATAGCAATAAATGGTTCCTAAAAATGAGTATGCTCCGTATTTTGAGCAATATCTGCAGTTGGTAGATCAAGAGAAATATATAGTAGAAAATTTAATAGAATCACAAAAAGAGTTTGATGCTACCTTAAGAAATTTAGATGCTTCCAAACACAATTTTGCTTATGAAGAAGGCAAATGGACCCTTAAAGAATTAGTACAACATACCATAGATACTGAGCGCGTTTTTACATATAGAGCTCTATGTTTTGCAAGAAATGATAAAACAGATTTACCTGGTTTTGATCAAGACATTTTTACTCATAATGACAATTCTAATGAAAGAAAATTCGAAGATTTATTGAATGAAATGAAAGTTGTTAGAGTGAGTTCTATTGCTCTATTTAAAAGTTTTCCTGATGAAGTTTTGAAAAGAATTGGTGTAGCTTCTAATAATAAGATGTCTGTGAGAGCATTAGGTTATTTATTTTCTGGCCATCAATTACATCATTTAAACATAGTTAAAGAAAGATATTTGTAACTTTACAGTCTATATTTTATAAGCATGGAATTACCAAAATTTTTATTAGCAGATAATAGTAACTACCCAGAAGACATTTTTGTTCTACATACAGAATTTCCGAGATTTATGATAAATCTAAAAGATGATGAAGTAGAGTGGTTTGAAGATTTGACAGGTGAGAATGAAGAAGATATTGCTACAGAATTAGCTGTTTTAATGGATAAAGCAGGTGAATTCTATGATGAAGAAATGAAAAAATATGAATAAAAAAAGCCCAATTTAGTTACTTAAAACTAATATTGGGCTCCAACTAACCAACCAGTTGTTATTTTATTTTAAGGGTTACTGGTACTTTGTAAATTTCACCTTTTTTGGCTCCTACAGCATTTAATTTTTTATAGTTTAATTTACTTTTTACGTAAGTATTAAACTCTGTTTGATTACTATCTACAGTTAAAACAACGAGTTCGTTCTGTTTGTTAATCATAAATGAAACTTCTACTTTTTCTGCTTTTTTAAATTCAATTGGAATTTTCTTACCTAACATAGAAACAATTTCTGTTCTAAGTTCTTTGGTTACTTTTGAAGGGTTTTTCTCTGATGCTGATGTAGCAAATACAGTTGATAAACTAATAGCGAAGATGGCAATGATTGATTTTAAATTTCTCATAATAAGTGTGTTAAGTTAAACGTATACCAATAAGACTTGATAGTTTTAAAAACGTTTCAACAAAAAGAAGGCTTTAATATAATCTTAACATCATTTAACTGAAATTAAGAATAAAAAGCCTTTTTATTAAGAAATTTTAAGATGTTTGTTAACGACTATTTTGCTTTCTCTACCAGCTCTATTTTATTGAGCGTGGTTTTTGTGGTGAAAACTCCATAATTAATAGTTACGTTTTTACGGTCTATTTTATCAATAGTACCTACAGAGTTAGAATCTATAATTCTTACTCTATCATTTAACTTATAAATGTATTCAGATTTAGCTTTTGCAATTTTTGCCTCTTCTATTTTCTTTTCTTTTCTAACCTCTACAACTTTTTCTAATACTTCTTTCTCTACTTTTTTTATGACCTCTTGTATTTGTTTTTCTACAACCTTGGCTTTTTGTTTCTGAGATTTGGTTTTAGGTTTTAATGGATTTTTCTTAGCATATTTTACCTTTTCATCTGCTACCCATTTATTAAAACTAGTATTTAATTGCTTTTTATTATTGGTTTGAAAGTATTTGTTTAGCAATTCATTAATCTTTCTACCAATAGAAAGCATTTTTTGATTTTTATCGTACAGTTCTTGAAAGCCAGATAATTTTTCTTGTATTCTAAGTTCCTTTTCTTGTAAACTTTCTAAATGCTCTTTTCCTTTTTCTTTTTGACTTTCTAAACTATCAGACGTTTTTTGTAAACGATTTCTTTCTTTCTGTAATTTAGAAATGGTTTTATCTAAACGTACCTTTTCTGTTTCAACTCGTTTTTTAGCTTTATTAATTAAACTAAAAGGAATACCATTTTTCTGTGCAACTTCAAAAGTGAACGAACTACCTGCTTGCCCTATAAAAAGCTTGTATAAGGGTTCTAAAGTACGTTCATCAAACTGCATATTTGCATTGGTAACATTGTCTAACTCATTGGCTAATACTTTTAGGTTAGAGTAGTGCGTAGTTATAATTCCGAATGCTTTTTTATGATAAAACTCTTCTAAAAAAATTTCTGCTAAAGCTCCACCCAATTCAGGATCTGAACCTGTACCAAACTCATCTATCAAAAACAAGGTATTCTCATTGCATTTTCTTAGAAAGTAACGCATGTTTTTTAGGCGATAACTATAAGTACTTAATTGATTTTCTATAGATTGATTATCTCCAATATCAGTTAAAACTGTATCAAAAATATAAGTTTCACTTCTCTCATCAACAGGAATTAAAATTCCACTCTGTACCATTATTTGCAGTAAACCAATAGTTTTTAGGGTGATACTTTTACCACCAGCATTTGGCCCAGAAATAACAATTATTTGCTGTTGTTCATCTAAATGAATGGTTTGCGAAACTGTATTTATTTTTTGTTCCTTATTTTTTTTCCATAAAATAGGATGATAAGCATCCTTAAAAAATATCTTCTTGTTTTTAGATATTTTTGGTAAAATAGCATCCATATCTTTTGCATACTTTGCTTTTGCACCAACTGCATCTAAATGAATTAAAAACTCTAAATATTCTTCTAACAAAGAGACCATTGGACGAATAGTATCTGCCAACGCTCTTAAAATTTTAATAACCTCTTGTTTTTCTTCGTAAACTAAATTTTGATATTCTCTGCTGTAAGCCAAAGTTGCTTGTGGAGCAATGTAAACAATTCCCCCAGATTTAGAAGAGCCTAAAAGGCTACCAGAAACTTTTCTTCTGTGCATTGCAGATACTGCCAAAACTCTTTGATTATCTACTATAGTTTCTTTAATGTCATCTAAATAACCAGCAGAAACGGCTTTAGATAAGGCTGATGAGAAACTTGCTCCAATTTTGCCTCGGACATTATTAATGTCTCTTCTAATTTGTTTTAATGCAGAAGAAGCGTTGTTTTTAACCTCTCCAGAAATATCAATTATTCTTTTAATTTCATCATCTACATAAGTAGTGAATTCAATGCTTTGTGTTAATTTGAAAAAAGTTGGAAAAAGCACCTGAAACTTTTTAAAGAATTTAATTTGCTCATTTACTGTTAAAGAGGTTGCAGCAATTTTTAAAAAGGCATCTGTTTCTATAAAACTATTCTCTATAGCCAAACGTTTTACGCTTTCAGAAATATTATCAAAACCATGATTGGGTATTCTATTTTCATTTTGAAAAGAAGATAAATACTCATCTACCAAATGCAATTCTTTAAATAAGTATTTTCTACTAGGAATTGGCTTAGTTTCAAGAACTCTTTCTTTGCCTAAACCAGAAATACAAAACTCTGAAATGTGTTGTAAAACCGTAGAAAATTCTAAATCTTGAAGTGTTTTTTCTGAAATATTTTTGCTCAAAATGGTATCTTTGACTTTATTACAAAAATAAGAAACAATGCAGGTAAAAATAGCTGAACCTTGGAAAAATATTTTAAATCAAGAATTTGAGAAACCCTATTTTAAAGAGTTGGCTAATTTTGTTAAAAAGGAATATACAACTACAACCTGTTACCCAAAAGGAGCAGATATTTTTGCAGCATTCGATTATTGTAATTTAAATAATTTAAAAGTTGTTATCATTGGGCAAGATCCTTATCATGGGCCAAATCAAGCCAATGGTTTGTGTTTTTCTGTAAAAGATGAAATTGCTCACCCACCTTCATTAATTAATATTTTTAAAGAAATTTCTACAGATTTAAAGGTTGAATATCCTAAGAGTGGAAATTTAGAACGATGGGCAAAACAAGGTGTGCTATTGCTAAATGCAACCTTAACAGTAAGAGCTCATGAAGCAGGAAGTCATCAAAAAAAAGGATGGGAAACATTTACTGATGAAGTAATTCAACAAATTTCTAAAGAAAAAGAAGATATCATCTTTTTACTTTGGGGTGGTTTTGCAAAGAAAAAGGCCAAATTGATTGACAAAAGCAAACATCATATTTTAGAATCTGGTCATCCATCACCTTTAAGTGCAAATCGAGGCTATTGGTTTGGTAATAAACATTTTTCTAAAACTAATGAGCTTTTATCTTCTCTAGGAAAAGAAATAATTGAGTGGTAACTTAATGAAATTAAGTAAAATAATAGACAAAGAAAAATCCACTTGGTAAAGTGGATTCATTGAATTTGAAATTAAGAAACAATTAGATTTAAACTAAATCTGCTTGCTTTACGATTGTTTGGGTAGTTACATCATCAGCCAAACCACATGAACTTGATGTGCTTCTGCAAGAAGAAAAACAAATAATTCCTAAAATACAAACTGCAATAAATACTACTTTTTTCATTCTATTTTATTTACGATTTAAAGGTACATATTTTTTATGAAATCACTAGAATTTTTCTTCTTTTCAATAACGTTAAAGGTTATCATTTTATTTTGAATACGTGTTATTAAATTTTTAGTGATGGGTTTATTACTATTCCAAGATGTTATTTTTAACCATTTTTGAATGTCTTCTAGCTTTTGTTTGTACCTCTTAGCCAATGTTTTATCAATATCTGGGATAGATTTAAAGTTTTTAGTTTTTGCATTTATAATTTCTAAAACTTTTTGAACTTCGTCAAAATTATTTTCTAAAACCTCATTTCTTACAGCAATTACAAAACAAGGCCAAGGAGTAGGGCAGTTATCTATTCTTCTAAAGGTACCATCATCAACTAAAGGTTTTGTAGTAAAATGCTCCCACATAAAATAGTCTGCTTCTCCATTTGTTAAAGCTTCTATACCACCTTCTAAATTTTTAATAACTTTAAATTTAAGTTTTGTTACATCCCAACCTTGATTATGTGCATTAACAATGGCCATTAAGTGAGAACCAGAGCCAAATCTGCTAATTGCAATAGTAGCATGTTCTAAATCATTAATAGTTTTGAATTTTGATTTTGCACCAACATGAATACCCCAAACTAAAGGAGATTTTACAAAGGTTTGCACAATTTTAGAAGGATTACCATTAGAAATATCTTTAATTATACCTTCTGTTAATACAATTGCAATATCTACTGTACCTTCTCTTAAAGCTTTACACATTTGACCTGTACCTCCAGGATAATCTTGCCATCTTAAATTAATATTATGCTCTGTATATTCTTTATTTTTTAAGGTTAAATACCAAGGATAATTAAAATGTTCAGGTACTCCACCTACTTTTAAATTTGTCATTTATTTAGCAATTTTATCTAAGGTATATTGTATTAAATCTTCTACAACTTGAGCTGGCTTTTTACTAAAGGTTCCATTTGCTCTGTTTGCAATTATTGCATTCATAGAAACAGCATTATGACCTAAAAGTTTAGATAGGCCATATATAGCAGAAGTTTCCATCTCTAAATTGGTAATTCTAATTGCGTTAAAATTAAAACTATCAATTTTAGAATTTAGGTTTTCGTCTTGTAAGGCTAATCTTAATTTTCTTCCTTGAGGACCATAAAAACCACCTGCAGTTGCTGTAATTCCTGTATAGATAACATCAGAAATTATTTTGTCAGCAAGAGTTTTATTATTGGCAACTACCAAAGGAGCTGCTTTTTTGGCACTCCAATTGGTTTGAGATATAAATTCATTTTCTATTTCTGGATGCGAAATTTCATCCACTTTATAAGCTTGTAACATTCCATTTAAATCTATGGCATGAGAACTAAGTAAAAAAGAATCTACAGGAATATCTGCTTGTAGAGAACCAGACGTACCAATTCTTACAATGTTTAAAGCTGTATGATTATTTTTAATTTCTCTAGTCTTAAAATCGATGTTTACTAAAGCATCTAATTCATTTAAAACAATATCTATATTGTCTGGTCCAATACCTGTAGATTGAACAGTTAAGCGTTTACCCTTATAAAAACCTGTAGTTGTTTTAAATTCTCTTTTTTGTGTGGTAAATTCAATATTATCAAAATGTTTTGTAATTTGATCTACTCTATCTTGATCTCCAACAAAAATAATATCGTTTGAAATATGTTCTGGTCTTAAATTTAGGTGATAGATACTTCCATCAGGATTCAAGATTAATTCAGATTCTTTTATAGGCATTTAAGAGGTAATTTGTAAAAGCTTGTTTGCTTTGTTATGATGCAAATAGCTATATTTTTTAGAACCCCCAAGATAAGAATTATCATTTCTTAAATGAGCGTAATAATTTATTTGATTTTCTAAAACCTGTTTTCCTTTTTTACTAAGCTCTACAGGATTAAAAGAAGAAAATAGCTTTTTTAATTCATTAATACTATTCTCATATTGAATATCACCAAAACCATAATCATTTTGTTGTTTTAGTAATTGGTGAATTAATTTATTTTTGGTTACTGGTTGCTTGTTATTTGCAATTTTTAGAATTCTATTTTCTACTTCATTCAGGCCATTTTCAATAGAAGGAAATCGTTTTAAATGCATTTCTATAGCAGATGCTAAATATTGAAAAGGTGTTGTGTTTTTAAACTTATATACTGTTTCTAATCTTAGTGGAGAATCTGAGCAATATAATTGCCAAATATAATCTGCATAGGCTATATCGTCTTCAGTAAGTAAAATTCGTTTATCAAAATGATTTTGAATTTGACTTTCATTCAATTCTGGTAAAGCATACATTTTTTTTGATTTACCAATTTTACCACTGCAAACTAAAGAAATGTTGTATCCTTTTCTATATCTTTTTAGCCAGCTTAAAACTGCAATCATGTTAATTTGACAAAACAAATCATACTCGAACCACAATACAATTTCATCATGACTTTTTTTGTTGCAAAGTGCTCTGTATTCTTTCAAAGTATAATCAATAAATTTTTTCTTACTAACATTGTAAGAGGACTTTAAAAACTGAAATCTGTTTTTCCAGAAAGACTCACTACCAACATCTGTAGTTGTTTTACCTTCGCAAAGCATTTCTCTCCAAGTGATAAATTCACCCGAAAACTGTAAGCTTTTTAAGTAATTTGTTGTGCTATCACCATTTGTGATATGTAAAATTGATGCCCCCATAATTTAATAACAAAGAATTTTGATTTTTGTTGTTGTAGGTTATTAACCTCCAACACGTTTTACCTTAAATCCTTTTTCTTTTAACATAGCCATGATTTTGTCTCTATAATCACCTTGAATGATTATTTTATCATCCTTAAAACTACCACCTACAGAAAGTTTCTTTTTAATCTCTTTAGCTAAAGTTTTAAAGTCTGATGTTGCACCTGTGTAACCATCTAAAATGGTAATAGGCTTTCCTTTTCTTTTTTCGTACTTGCAAAGTATTGGGTCATCTTGCAACCAAATATTCGACTTTTCTTTTGGGGGCTCAAGGGGTTCTTTATGTTCTGGAAATAAGTTTTTTAGTTGATCTTTTAAATCCATATGTTGTTTATAATCAGTTTTAAAAATTACTGATTTTTATTTTTTAAGTCCTAATTCTTTTAAACGCTCATCTAAAAACTCACCAGCAGTAATGTCTTCGAATTTTTTAGGGTTATTTTCATCGATACAATTTTCTAATACATCTAATTTCATGTCAGAAACTGGGTGCATAAAAAATGGAATTGAATAACGAGAAGTACCCCACATTTCTTTTGGAGGGTTTGTAACTCTATGAATGGTAGATTTTAATTTGTTGTTACTATGTCTAGATAACATGTCTCCAACATTAATCATTAATTCATCTGGTTCAGCCATTGCATCTATCCATTCACCTTCATGATTTTGCACTTGTAAACCTTTACCTTGTGCACCCATTAAAAGGGTAATTAAATTAATATCTCCATGGGCTGCAGCTCTTTCTGCACCTTTTGGTTCTGTTTGTATTGGTGGATAGTGAATTGGTCTTAAAATACTGTTACCGTTTTTAATATAGTTATCAAAATAGGTTTCTTCTAAGCCTAAATGTAATGCTAAAGATCTTAGCACGTATTTAGCTGTTTTCTCTAACATTTGGTAGGTTTCCTTACCAACTTTATTAAAGTTGTCTAATTCTTCTACAACTACATTTTCTGGATATTCATTAGCATATTTAGAATCTTTATCTACATATTGACCAAAATGCCAGAATTCTTTTAAATCTCCTTCCTTTTTACCCTTTGCAGATTCCTTACCAAAAGACACATAGCCTCTTTGACCACCAATTCCAGGAATTTCATATTTTTCTTTTACATCTGTAGGTAAATCGAAAAAGTTCTTTATTTCTTTATAAAGGTTATCTACCAACTTGTCATCTAAAAAATGACCTTTTAGGGCTACAAAGCCTATATTTTCATATGCATGACCAATTTCATCAATAAATTTTTGTTTGCGAGATTCATCATCAGATAAAAAATCGGCTAAATTAACGCTTGGTATTTTATTCATTCTATTTAAATTTTAATAAAAAGAGATTTTAAAGTTACAAAAAAAGTTAATATTTAAGCACAAAAGCTATAGGAACAATTTTTGAAAGTTCTGTTCTAGAAATTAATATCTATGTGTTAAGTGAAATTATTTTTTTGAAAATGGAATTAGGTAACTAATGGTGTAATTAAATCCAAAGCCAGTTCCACTGTCGAAAATTCTGTTAAAACCTGGTGAATATAAAGTTTTAAAGCCTTCTTGTTCTTTTCCGCTCATTAATATTTTATAGCTAAAACTAAATCCTACAAATAAATTAGAAAAGGTTTCTACTTTAGCACCAACCATTAGCTCAGACCAATGTGCATTTAAATCGGCTGTAGTATTAGGTGTTACAGTAGTTGCAGGAAAATATTCGTTACCAATATTTGGGGTATAACTGTTTAAGGTTTGTTCAAATAAACTAAATCCATATCTATAACCTACAAAAATTTCGTTATTCATGTCTAACCAATTGTCATACGCATTGTAATTAAATCCTAATCTAACGTAGCTACCTTTTGCTCTGGAATTGGTATAATCTTCTTGGCTAGTTTCATCTTCATAACCGAGTTCTGCTGCTACATAAAATCTTTTAGAAATTCTATAATCTCCAACAATTTCAAATCCAGAATTATAAAAGCCATCTATAGCAGATTTAATTGGCTTACTAATATCTGCTCCTAAACGTAAACCATAGGCAGTTTTATAAACAATAGAGTCTTGCTCTATCTCTGTTTTATCTATTTCTGTCTCTTGTGCAAAACCACTAGCGAAAACAAAAAATACAATTAGGCTAATGATAAATTTGTACATGAGCTTCAGTTTGGTTTTCAATTGTGGTTAATGTATTTGGTTCAAAATCGGTTATCCAAGTATTGTCTGATGCAAAATTTACATCATTAAAAATTACCTTAAACCCACAAGAACGAGAAACATATTCGTTTTCTGTAGTATATTGAATGGTAAATTGATTCACAACATTGTTCTTAGAAAAGTTATAAACTGTTTCTGTTGCTGCCGAATTTAAAGGAATAAATAACGAGTCTAAACTAGAGTTAATAAATAAACTGTCTTTACCTTCTGCCCAAACATATAGGTTATCTACAACTTTTACAGAATCTCTATTGGTATCATCATAAAAGCGTAAAATTAGGTTTGGAGTTACAGGATTTTGAGTACAAAAATCATCTTTTTCGCAACTCAAAAATGTAAAGATTATTAAATTTAAAAGAACAAGTGATTTTCTCATATTACTCTTCTACTTCTACAATTTTATTGATAGCTTCTAATAGTTTAAAGTCTAATTCAGTAACACCATCTTCATCATGAGTAGTTAAGGTGATATCTAAAGTATTATAAACGTTTGTCCATTCTGGATGATGATTTAAAGCTTCACACTCAAAGGCAATTCTATTCATGGCAGACATACAATCTTTAAAATTTTCGAATTCAAAATCTGTATGTAAGGCATCTTCGTAAAACTCCCAATCAGGATAGTTTTCTAATTTTGAATTTATTTCTTTCTCTGATAGTTTTTTCATGATGTTAATTTTAATTGCTAAAATAAAATGATTTTATGTAATTAACTGTTAAACAAATCAAGTAATTCTACTTTTCAAACAAAACTACTGTTTCTATATGAGATGTATGTGGAAATTGGTCTACCAAACTAATTTTTTTAATTTGATAACCAGCCTCTCTTAGAATCTCTGTGTCTCTAGCTTGTGTTGCTGGGTTGCAAGACACGTAAACCATTCTATCTGCATTTAGGTTGATAATTTTTTGCAATGTTTTTGGCATAATACCAGCTCTTGCAGGATCTAAAATGATAGTTTTAATTTTATCTTGATATTCAGGATGCTGAGCTAAGAACTTTCCAACATCAGCTGCATAAAATTTTAGACCATCAATATTATTTCTTTTAGCATTTTCCTTAGCATCTTCAATGGCTGATGCAACAATATCTACACCTACAATTTTAGCATTATCGCTTTTAGAAGCCACAATTTGCCCAATAGTTCCTGTACCACAGAATAAATCCATTACAACAGTATTGTCTACTTTAGATTTATCTTCTAAAACGTAATCAACAACTTTTGAGTATAATTTTTCTGCGGATTTTGGATTGGTTTGAAAAAAGCTTTTCATACTAATTTCAAAATTTAAACCCAATAACTCTTCTACAATTTTATCTTTTCCATATACTAAATCTATGCTTCCAGAGGTTGCAATGGTTCTATCACCAACTTCGTCATTTATAGTATGTAATAAACCAGCAACTCTATCACCAAAAAGATCTACTAGAAAATTAGCGAATTTATTTAAATCGAATTTTGGTAAATCATAAGAAGTAGTTACTAAATTAAAAAGTAACTCATTGGTTTTAAATGATTTTCTAACTACAAAATACCTAAAAAAGCCTTCTTTTCTAGGTCCATGCCAAGGATCTAAACCTGTATCTAAACAATATTTTCTGATGTTTTTTAAATTGTCTTCAAACTCTTTATCAAATAAACCAGAATCTTTTTCTAGATTATCTCCCATCCACCAAACTCCACGTCTTTTAAAACCTAAAGTAAATTCGTCTTTATCTCTTTTAGCAACTCTGTCATAGCCAATAGCAGAAAAACCATATTCCATTTTATTTCTATAATGAAATACATTTGGAGAGGTTATAAATTCATCAAATAAATCTTCTATATTTTCTACTTTACCTATTCTTTTAAAAAGAGATAAAGTACTTTCTCTCTTATATTGATGTTGCAATGCTATAGGTAACTGAATATAAGGAGCTCCAGGAATGTCTTGAAAAGGCACTTCTACTTCATTTTCTGAAGGAGTTATCACATCTATTAATTTTGCCTCAGCATATTTTTTACTCGACTTTTTTATTTGGGCTTTTACCAATTGTCCTGGTAAAGTGTTAGGCACAAAAACAACAAAACTACCTTCATCAGAATGAATTCTTGCAATTCCTTTTCCACCAAAAGCATAATCTTCAATTTTAAGTTCTAAAACCTGATTTCTCTTTACAAATTTGTTTCGTTCTCTTCTTGGCATTCTAAAATATTTGGATTGCAAAATTAGGAAAATTGAACACTATTTAGATTAATTTCTTATTTTTGTTTTTCTTCGAGGATGATTTCTTTCCCACGCTGAATTTCTGATTACTTTCAGAAGGATAAAGGTAGAACAGGAATGTTTTTAGTATAAACATTTAAATAAATTAAAATGGCTGTTTTAGACAAGTTAACATCGCAACAAGCGATTGAATTAGAGAACAAATATGGTGCTCATAATTATCATCCACTACCTGTAGTTTTAAGTAGAGGAGAAGGAGTGTATGTTTGGGATGTAGAAGGTAAAAAGTATTACGATTTTCTTTCTGCTTATTCTGCAGTAAATCAAGGTCATTGTCATCCTAAGATTGTAGATGCAATGACAAATCAGGCAAAAACATTAAGCTTAACATCAAGAGCTTTTTACAATGATATGTTAGGTAGGTACGAAAAATTTGCCTCAGAGTATTTTGGTTTTGATAAGTTATTGCCTATGAATACTGGAGCAGAAGCTGTAGAAACCGCTTTAAAAATTGCAAGAAAATGGGCTTATGAAGTAAAAGGAATTGATGAAAACAAAGCCGAAATTATTGTTTGTGAAAATAATTTTCATGGTAGAACAACAACTATTATTTCTTTTTCTAATGATCCAGTAGCAAGAAAAAACTTTGGTCCTTACACAAAAGGATTTCTAAAAATAGAGTATGATAATCTTCAAGAATTGCAAGAGGCACTCGAAAGTAGTAATAATATAGCAGCTTTTTTAGTTGAGCCTATTCAAGGTGAAGCAGGAGTTTATGTGCCTTCTGAAGGATATTTAGCTGCAGCAAAAAAGATGTGTGAAGATCATAATGTGTTATTCATTGCAGATGAAGTACAAACAGGTATAGCAAGAACAGGTCGTTTATTAGCAACTTGTGGTAATTGTTCTTGTGAAGATAAAAATTGTTCTGGAACACCAGAGGTAAAACCAGATATTTTAATTCTTGGAAAAGCTTTAAGTGGAGGAGCTTATCCTGTTTCTGCTGTATTAGCCAATGATGCAGTTATGAATGTAATAAGACCTGGAAATCATGGTTCTACATTTGGTGGTAATCCTATTGCAGCTGCAGTTGCAATGGCTGCTTTAGAAGTAGTAGCAGACGAAAAATTGGCTATTAACGCAGATAGATTAGGTAAAATCTTTAGGGATGAATTAACTGAATTTTGTAAATCAAATGATTTAGTAAAATCAGTTAGAGGTAAAGGTTTATTAAATGCTATTTTAATTAATGATACAGAAGAAAGTTCTACTGCTTGGGATATCTGTATTAAATTAAGAGATAATGGTTTATTAGCAAAACCTACTCATGGTAACATTATTCGTTTTGCACCACCTTTGGTTATGAATGAGGAGCAATTAAAAGAATGTATAGCTATTATAACAACTACAATTACTG
Organism: Polaribacter dokdonensis; assembly: GCF_024362345.1. Classification (GTDB taxonomy): domain Bacteria; phylum Bacteroidota; class Bacteroidia; order Flavobacteriales; family Flavobacteriaceae; genus Polaribacter; species Polaribacter dokdonensis. The sequence continues at coordinate 218,349 of NZ_CP101505.1, forward strand.
ACTTTAGTAAATAGGAATAACGTAGTTAAAATATAAAGCCATGATTTAAATTATTAAATCATGGCTTTTTTTTATTTTTGTTAGAACCTAAATTCAAATTTGATGAAAGCTCACAACCCAATAACACAATTAGAACAATTAATTTTAAATGCTGATGCTAGAATATTTCTAAAAGAGACTGCTAAATGGGCTTTCTTTATAGCAATCTTAGGAATTTTTGGAATAGCTTTTATGTTTTTGGGTGCTATTGCCTCTTTTTTTGTTTTTGATGCTTTACCTCAAGCTTCACAAGCACAAGTCCCTTTTGATATGGGTTTAGCTACATCTATCTTTTACTTAGTTATGGCTTTGTTGTATGTTTTTCCTATATATTATTTATTACAGTTTTCTACAAAACTTAAAAAAGCATTGAATACTAAAAATGATGAAGTTTTAGCAAATGCTTTCGAAATGTTAAAATCACACTATAAGTATATTGGAGTCTTATTTATTATCATAATTTCTTTAAACGTACTAACAGTTGTTGCGTTTGCTCTAGGTGCTTTCGCTATATAATTAGTATTACGATTTTGTAGTATCTTTCTTTTTATTGAATAAATTTTTTAAGGTATTCTTTATTTTATCTTTAGTAGCACCTTTGTTAGTTGTATTTGTAGAGTCTTTATCATCTTTTTTAGTATTAAACAAATCTTTCAGTTTGTCTTTACCTTGATTCAGTAAACTTTGTTTCTGCTTCTCTACCAATTGTTTTACCAAATTAGAAGTAGCTGTTTTTAAGTTTGTAGAAAAATTAGGACTCGTAAAACTACCTGTAATATTTGCTTTTACAGGAATACTTTTTACTTCTGCAGCATCTTTAGGATTTAATTTTGAAATTAAACTAGTTACTTCTGTACCCAAATATTTTACAGGTACATCAAAATTTACATCATAATCAATTTTATTTTCAAAGGTATGATTACCAGAGATTTCAATACCTACATCTTTATATTTTAAAGGAATTGGTTTGATATTCACTAGGCCATTTTCGAAAGAAAAATAGGCATTTATACCATCTAAATCTAAACGTTCTGCATTTAAAAATGATACGTTATTACCTAGTACTTGTAACACTTTAGAGTTTTCTGTTGTAAGTTTTGGATTAATTAATTTACCAAATAAATTACCTGTAATGGTTTTTAAATTTGGTGTCATGTTCTCATCTAAAACACCTGCAACATTAACTTTAGAGTTTATTTTACCACCAATAGTTTTTGCAATGGGCGCAATTGATTTTAGCATCTCTAAACTCGAAAAAGATTCTTTTATGTTAATTTCATTTAAATCTAAATCAACCTTAAAAGTAGAGGTGTTATTTTTTGTAGAAACGTTACCATTAAAACCAATATTACCACCAAAAACATCAGATTTTAAATTCTGTAGATTTATAGTTTCGTCTTTTACATAGATTACTCCAGTTACATTTTTTAGGTTAATATTATCATAAGTAACATTTTTTGCATTTGCTGTAAACTTGCAATCTAAAAACGCTGGTATTTTTAAAGATGTTGATTTTGTACTGTCTTTTACCTGTTTTGTACTGCTAGTTTCAGCTAAAAAATCAGCTACTTTAAAATTGGTAGAATTTAAATTGAAATTACCTTTTAGAACTTCATCATTAAATAAAAAGCCATAGAAATTATTTAAATTCCCATTAATATTTAGATCTGAACTTCCTGTTTTTGCATCAAATTCAGTTAAACGAATGGTGTTTGTATTAAAGTTTAAAGCGGTTTTATTGATGTAAAATGGGTTTGCAACATCTTTAGCATCGTATTTAAAATTGCTTACTATAATAGAACCTGAGTTTTGAATATTTTGATAAAGACCTTTTTCAACAGAATTCATATCAAATTTTGTAGAAACATCTGCATTAACAATTCCTGCTAATTCTTGTTCTAATTGAATAGGGTATACCTTGTTTATACTCGTCAAGTTTATAATTCCTTTGGCATTTAAATTCACTTTTGGGTTTGTTGTTAAATTAGCAATATTTCCATTTGCTGAAAATGCATCATCATCTATCTTAAATGTAAGGTTGTTTACATTCACGTATGTGTCATTTGCTAAACCTGTTTTGTTGATGATCTTTGCATCTATATTAATTTGATCTACTGCCTTTGGTAAATCATTATACTTAAACATTGCATTTTTAGAGGAGAATAAAATATCAAAAGTTGGAATGGTTTCTTTTGACAAAATACCTTTTACAACTCCATTTAAATCAAAATTTCCTTCGGTTTTTATGTCATTTAAATTTCCTGAAAATTGTTGAGGTAAAAGTGCAATTAGGTTTTTAAAATCGGAAGTTGGTGTTTTAAATTGAAGGTCATAAAGTTGATTCTCTTCTAACAACTGAATAAAACCATCAAACTCTAAAGGCAATTGATTTATGTAACCTTTATTTTCTTTAAAAGTGTATTTGGTGTTTTTTAAATCGATACCAATTATTGCATCTAAACTAATATTAACATCAGATAAATAATTTACATCATTATAATCTAAACTCAGTAGAGCATTGGTTTCTGTATCTAAATCTAAAATCTCTTCTGCAAAATTACCAGTACCTGAATGATTTATTTCCTTTACGTTTAATTTGATGTTGTTTGTTTCATCAACATAATTAAATGTCATGTTCTCTAATTGATAATCTTCGATATCTAAAGCTAAAGAATTCTGAGTAGTTGTTGTTGAGGTAGAATCACTTGGTATAGCAATATTATAATTATTTTGGTTCTCTTTATTGATGAATATATTTACAAAACCATCTTTGGTAGAAATACTTTGTAGGGCAATAGATTCGTCTGCACTTTTAAATAGTTCAGTAATCTTCATACTTAGATTTAATTCATTTGCTGCATACAATGTATCACCTAAAAATGGAGCTTTATTTTCTACAGTAATTTCATTTACGGTTAAACTTGCTAAAGGAAAATTTGTGAAGAAACTTAGATTTGTGTCTGTAAAAGAAACAGTAGCATTTATATTTTTATTGATGGCATTTGTAACCATCTTCTCAATTTTACCCTTAAAAATAAAAGGAGCAGAAAATAATATGATTATTATGGTTAAAAGTGAAATTAAAATCCACTTTAATACTTTCTTTCCTGTTGATTTTTTTTGAGTTTCCATTTACTAGTTTTAGACACTACAAAGTTACTTGAATAAAGCAAAGAGATTAATTCATTTACTGTTAAATATAACTCAAAACAAAAAAAATCCAGCTTTTTATAAAGCTGGATTTCTATTTGATAAACAATATGTTCTATTGTTGATATTGTTGCATTTTTTCTTCAAATTCTAACATAAAGGTATCCCAATCTGTTGTTGCTAAACCATAAAGGCTGTATAAGAAATATACCCCATTTATACCTAGAGCAATTAGTGCAAATGTTTTTGCTTTACCCATAGCATTAATGTCTTCTGCATCATATTCTTCAGGATTTAATTCAGCTTCCTTTAATTTTTTATTTGCTATTAAGTAAGAAGGTAAGGCTAATAAAATACCTAAACCTAAACAAATACAGCAAACTAAACTGATAGAAGATAAAACATAAATTAAGGTTGTGTTCAGTTTTTTCATGTAATTCTTTTTAAATACTAATTTTAATTAGATAGTTGATAATGATTATTGATAAGTTTATATATGCTAATCTACCAATAATTTTATTAGCATTTTTTATCTTTTTAAAAAAATTAAAAATTGCAAAGCTTATTAGTAAAATGAGCGTAAAAATTGCAGGATACATTTTAAATGCATCAAAAAAATGACCATTTATTAAAAGCAGAAAAGAACGTTGCAAACCACAACCAAGACATTCTATGTTTAAGAATGTTTTGCTAAAGCAAGGCAACATGTAACTTTCTAAATCCTGAAACATAACTTATTTAAACATGTCCATTCCTGGAATATTAGGCATACCACTTTTAGCAGCTATAGCCATTTCGTTTTCGTTTATTTTAGAAGCCTTTTCTATTGCTTTATTTAAGGTTATAATTAAGTAATCCTCAAGCTCTTCTGCATCGTTCAATAAAGAATCATCTATAGTAATAGATTTTATTTTTCTGTTAGCAGTTAGTGTTACTTTTATTTTATCGTCAGCAGAATTCTCATCAACCAAAACTGTATCTAACCTCTTTTTTGTTTCTTCTACCTTTTGCTGGGCTTCTTTTAATTTGCCCATCATTCCTGAAATATCTCCAAACATTTTCTTTCGATTTATTTATTTGCAAGCAAATTTAATAAATCAAATACATTTATCTTGATTCTTATTAAAATGAAAAGAAAATTTCTACAAGGCTTACAATTAAGTCTTATTTTTGCTGACGCCAAAAATTACTAGAAATGAAGAGTACAGATGCTAAACATCCAATTGCAGAAAAGAAACCTACTAGATTAGAGAAACATGGAGATGTTAGAGTAGATAACTATTCTTGGATGCGTTTGTCTGATGAGCAAAAATTAGCTCCAATAAAAGATGAGCAAACTCAAAAAGTTACCAATTATTTAGAAGCCGAAAACGACTATTATAAAGAAGTTACAGCATATACTAAAGATTTTCAAGAAGATTTGTTTCAAGAAATGAAAGGTAGAATTAAAGAAGATGATTCTTCTGTACCTTATAAAAACAATGGCTATTTCTATAATACCAGATATGAGGTTGGGAAACAATATCCTATCTACAGCAGAAAAAAAGGGAATTTAGGAGCGAGAGAAGAAATTTTGTTTGATGTAAACGAAATGGCTAAAGGTTTTGAATATTTCCAATTAGGAGGTTTAAATGTATCACCTAATAATAAATTGGTTGTTTTTGCCACAGATACTGTAAGTAGAAGACAATACTTTTTAAGAATTAAGAATTTAGAAACTGGTGAAATCTATGACGATATTATAGAAAATACTACTGGAGGCTCTGTTTGGGCAAATGACAATAAAACCATTTTCTATACCAAGAAAAACCCAACTACCTTAAGAAGCGAAAAGATTTTTAGACATATTTTAGGAACACCAACTTCTGAAGATGTAGAAATTTATCATGAAGAAGATGACACTTTTGGAACTTATGTAACCAAGTCAAAATCTAAGAAATATATTATTATAAGTTCTTTTGCAACAATGACAACTGAATCTAGGTATTTAGATGCAGATAATCCTACAGGAGAATTTACAGTTTTACAACCAAGATTAAAAAACTTAGAGTACAATGTTTCTCATTATAAAGATCATTTCTATTTTTTAACAAACAAAGATGGTGCTACTAATTTTAAGTTGATGAAAACGCCTGTTTCTAAAACAACTGTAGAAAATTGGGTAGACGTAATTCCACATAGAAAAGATACCTTATTAGAAGATTTTTCTATTTACAGTGATTATTTGGTTTTAGAAGAAAGAACAAATGGACTCAATAAAATACGCATAAAACGTTGGGATGATACAGTAGATTACTATTTGCCTTTTGATGAAGAAACCTATTCAGCAGGTGTTTATGGTAATCCTGAGTTTGATACTGAAGTAATAAGATATTCATACAATTCTTTTACAACACCAAGTTCTGTTATCGATTTTAATATGGCTACCAAAGCCAAAGAAATTAAAAAACAGCAAGAAGTTTTAGGAGGTAAATTTCAACAAGAAAATTATAAAAGCGAACGTGTTTGGGCAACAGCAAGAGATGGTAAAAAAGTAGCTATTTCTTTAGTTTATCACAAAGACACTGTGTTAGATGAAAACACACCATTGTTGCAATATGCTTATGGTTCTTATGGATATACCATTCCTGATAGTTTTTCTACAACTCGTTTAAGTTTGTTAGACAGGGGGTTTGTATATGCCTTAGCACATATTAGAGGAAGTGAATATTTAGGACGAGATTGGTATGATGAAGGAAAAATGTTGCATAAAAAAAATACGTTTTATGATTTTATAGATTGTTCTCAATTTTTGATTGATAATAAATATACATCAGCCAAACATTTATATGCTATGGGTGGTTCTGCAGGAGGTTTATTAATGGGTGCAATTATAAATATGAAACCAGAAATTTACAATGGTATTATAGCAGCTGTGCCTTTTGTAGACGTAGTTTCTACTATGTTAGATGATAGTATACCACTTACAACAGGCGAGTATGATGAATGGGGAAACCCTAACAATAAAGAGTTTTACGATTATATAAAATCATATTCTCCTTATGATAATGTTGAAGCTAAAGAATATCCACACATGCTTGTAACCACAGGTTTTCATGACTCTCAAGTACAATATTGGGAGCCTGCAAAATGGGTTGCTAAATTAAGAGAGTTAAAAACAGACTCAAACTTATTGTTTTTAGATACAAATATGGAAACAGGTCATGGAGGAGCATCTGGACGTTTTGAAGCATTAAAGGAAACAGCTAAAGATTATACATTTATTTTAGCGCTAGAAAATAAGTTAGATAATTAAAAGTACGTGCATTTTTTGTAATTCAAATAGGAAATGTACTTTTGCACTCGATTGAAATGACAACAATGACAAGAAATCAGGGCATAAAAGATTCTATCTTAGATTTAGTAGGGCAAACGCCACTTGTAAAATTACAAAGAGTTACCAAAGATTTAAAAGGATCTTATTTCGCAAAATTAGAAGCTTTTAATCCAGGGTTATCTCAAAAAGATAGAATTGCATTGCACATTGTAGAAAATGCAGAGAAAAAAGGTATTCTAACAAAAGGAGCTACAATTGTAGAAACTACTTCTGGTAATACTGGTTACAGTTTGGCAATGATTGGCTTAGTTAAAGGCTACAAATGTATCTTAGCAGTATCAGATAAATCATCTCAAGACAAAATTGATTTACTAAAAACAATGGGAGCAGAGGTACATGTTTGTCCAGCAAATGTGCCAGCAGACGATCCAAGATCTTATTACGAAGTTGCAAAGAGAATTCATTTAGAAACTCCGAATTCTGTTTATATCAATCAATATTTTAACGAATTAAATAGCGAAGCACATTATAAAACCACTGGGCCAGAAATTTGGAAACAAACAGAAGGTAAAATTACACATTTAGTTGTTGCTAGTGGAACAGGAGGTACAATTTCAGGTACAGGTCAATATCTAAAAGAGCAAAATCCTAATATTAAAATTTTAGGTGTAGATGCTATAGGTTCTGTATTAAAAAAATATCATGAAACAGGTGAGTTAGATTTAAATGAGGTTTCACCTTATAAAATTGAAGGTTTAGGAAAAAATTTAATACCAACTGCTACCAACTTTGATGTGATAGATATTTACGAAAAGGTTTCAGATAAAGAAGCAGCTTTTGCTGCTAGAGATATTGTACAGCAAGAAGGTATTTTCTGTGGATACACTTGTGGTGCAGTTTTACAAGCAACAAAACAATACAATGCACAAAATTATTTTACAGAAGATAGTTTTGTTGTACTTATATTTCCTGATCATGGCTCTAGATACATGAATAAGATTTATAATGCAAAATGGATGAAAATTCAGGGTTTTATCGATTAATTTTTTAAAATTAGAACAAAACTTCGCTAATTGTCTAAACTCTATTTTTTTGCTAACTTTGCAAACTTGAAAAAATAGTAGAAAATGACGACAGATTTATTCGATAGAATTAAAAAAGATAAGGGTCCTTTAGGAAAATGGGCAGATCAAGCAGAAGGATATTATGTGTTTCCTAAGTTAGAAGGTCCTATTTCTAATAGAATGTCTTTTAATGGTAAGAAAGTAGTTACTTGGAGTATTAATGATTATCTAGGTTTAGCTAACCATCCAGAAGTACTTAAAGTTGATGGAGAGGCTGCTTTAGAGCATGGTATGGCTTATCCAATGGGTGCAAGAATGATGTCTGGTCATACACCTTTCCACGAACAATTAGAAGAAGAATGTGCTGCTTTTGTAGAAAAAGAAAAGGCATACTTATTAAACTTCGGTTATCAAGGTATTATGTCTGCAATTGATGCATTAGTTTCAAAAAACGATGTTATTGTTTATGACATAGATACACACGCTTGTATTATTGATGGTGTTCGTTTACATGCAGGTAAACGTTTCGTATATCGTCATAATGATATGGAAAGTTTTGAGAAAAACATTAAACGTGCTGCAAAGATGGCAGAAAAAACAGGTGGAGGAATTTTGGTAATTTCTGAAGGTGTTTTTGGAATGCGTGGAGAGCAAGGTCGTTTAAAAGAAATAGTTGCCTTTAAAAAAGAATACAACTTTAGATTATTAGTAGATGATGCTCATGGTTTTGGTACACTTGGTGAAGGTGGTAAAGGAACTGGTTTTGAGCAAGGAGTTCAAGAAGATATAGACGTCTATTTTGCAACTTTCGCAAAATCGATGGCAGGTATTGGAGCTTTCTTAGCAGGAGATAAAGATGTAATTCAGTTTTTACAATACAATTTACGTTCTCAAATGTTTGCAAAATCTTTACCAATGGCAATGGTTAAAGGTGCTTTAAAACGTTTAGATATGATGCGTACAATGCCAGAGTTAAAAGAGAAATTGTGGGAAAACACAAATGCTTTGCAATCTGGTTTAAGAGATGCTGGTTTCGATCTTGGAACTACACAAACGTGTATAACTCCAGTTTTCTTAAAAGGAGATATTCCAGAAGCAATGGCTATGGTTAACGATTTACGAGAAAATCATGGTATATTCTGTTCTATTGTTGTGTATCCTGTAATTCCAAAAGGATTAATTATTTTAAGATTAATACCAACAGCAACACATACTCAAGAAGATATTGATGAAACCATTACTGCTTTTTCTGCAATTAGAGAGAATTTAGAAAATGGAACTTATAAGAAAATTGCTGCATCAATGATGTAAATGAAATTTTCATAAAACAAAAAAGCCAAACAGCAATGTTTGGCTTTTTTGTTTTAATTAATCTTCAGTAAATCCATTTTTCTTTAGAATACTACTATACCACTGGTAAGATATTTCACCTCGTTTATAGTAAGCTTTTACTTCTTCTATACTACCTTTTTTACCATAATCTATTGTATTGTTTAAAGAACCATCTTTATTGTAATATTTCCATTCACCAATTTTAATTCGCCAATTCTTGTAAGTACCTTTTGACTTTAAAATCCCATTTTTATAAAATTTTTGAATTGAGCCTTCTACTAAATTGTTATTATAGTTTCCTATTTCTTTATAATTTCCGTTTTCATAATAGTTAATCCATTTTCCTTGTCCAACACCATTTTCAAATTCTTGCCAAGATTCATAATTCCCATTTTTATATTTGGCAAATAAAATTCCTGTAAAAGGTTTATTATCACCTTTGGCATAATATTTATAAACTCCATTAGTAGTTTTACCAGTTGCATCTGCCATAGAAATCTCTTTTTTGATTTCTGTATTACTCATTGGCAACATTTGTTGAGCGAAATTATTTATCGTATATAAAATGCTAATAAAGGTTAAAATACTTTTCATTATTTAAGTTGTTAATTATTAATGTTTTAAGTCATTAAATTACAAAATACAACTTTAAAGAAATGTTAAATCTTTTTAGAATATATCTACTTTAAATAAGGGAATTGGAATAAGCTACTTAAGCTATTCTTAAAGGCTTTTATCTGTCTAAATTGTAATCAGGTTGTGAAATTTGTTTAACAAAGATTAAGGCATCATAGGTGTCTGCATATACCTTATTTATCATTATTTTATGAAGAGGTTTTGGTTGATAGCCACCAGCAGCAATTAATAAATGTTTGTTTTTTTTGTTAAAAAAGTTAGAAGTACCATTTTTATTCGCTTTCTCTAAATCTACAAAATAAATATTCTTATTTACAGACATTAGAGTATAGGCGTATGTTTTTTTAAAAGGTTTTTTTATATGATGAATTTCCCAACGATTACCACTTTTTTTGTTAGTTGTTAAACCATCAATTTTACCAACTCCAAAATCAAACCCAATACTATAGTAATCATCTTTATAATAGTCTTTTAAATGGCGACCTAAATTTATGATTTCACTTCCTGTATAATACATCTCTTTTTTATTGACATGTTCATTATGTGCCCAAATAAATGCCTTACCATTTTCAGCTTCATTTTCAACAATCCATTTAACATTTTCGAACATCTTTAAATCTCTACTCTTTGTGCTTTCTGGATATTTTAAATTAATTTTTGATGCGTATTCAGTATATTTAATCAAATAATCTAGACTTCTTTCTACTGAATTGTATGCTACATCTTTCTTGTTAGATTTTAAAATTTCTTTTTTTAATTGATTTAATACAGGAAGTTGTTGTTGCCACCAATTATCTTTAACACTGTAATTTATTTTTTTGTTTGCACAACTATCTACAATTTTTAATATTTTCTCTGAAATATTAATTTTATTAGCATCAATAAACTCGCGTATTTCTAGGTTAATTCTTTTACCAACTTGAATATCCATTCCATAAAATCGAATTTGGTTTTCTATTGGTTTGTTTGCGTTATAATTTCTCATCCATGCTAAGAGGTTCACAATTTCTTTGGTATACCAATAGCCAATATTAAAATTTTTAGCAATTGTTTTAATATCTCCTTTTCCACCACTTATCCATTCATTAATTCCTTTTTCTGCTTGATAAGATTCTTCCATAATAAAAGTTCTTACACCTTGTGTTTTAACTAAATATTTAAAAAATTTAGCTTTCAGGTTAAAAAACTCCTTGGTATTATGAGAAGCCTCTCCAAAACCAAAAATTTTAGCATTTTTAAATTTTTCAGGTATATTTTTATTAAAATTAATCAGTTCAGAATCAGGGTTAGCGTTTTCAATCTCGATAGAATTTTTTGTAATCCAATTTATGGTTTCTTGCTTTTGAGAATTTATAGAAAGAGGTAGGATTAAGATGAAAAGGAGCAAAATTTTATTATTAGAAAAAAGTCTATTAATTAATTTTAGAATCACTTTTATATTATTTACTATAGATTAAGCATCGAATGTAGTAAAAACGAACAGTATAAACATTAATGCTTATCTACAATTAACTTTACTTTATGTTTCTAAAGAGTTATAAAAGTAACCCTCACTTTAACTTTATTTTTCATGAAATTCTAAAATAGCTTTTAGAACTTTATTTGGAGTTTCTACATGAGGATAATGCCCAGAATTTTCTAGCAAAGTAATGTTTGCATTAGGTATTAATATTGCATATCTATCAGCCATATGTTTACCTGAAATTGGATCTTCAATACCATTAATAAGCAATAGAGGAATAAAATTTTTAACTAATGGAGCTAACCATCTTTCTCTATGTAGTTTTCGCTCTTTCATATAACGAATTAATCTAGGAATCATAGCAATACCATTGTTATGAACTATTAAATTCCATGTTTCATTTAAAAACTCTGAAGTAGGAGGATGAGCTTTGCTGAAAATTCCGTTCATGCTATTTGTAAATGATTTTTTAGACATGAATTTAGTTACAAAAGAACCTAAAGGAGAAATGAGCAGTTTTTGAATAAAAAGAGCTTTATGTGTTTCAGGAAAAAGACCACCATTCAGAAAAATACAAGATTGCCAAAGTATTTTAGAACTGTTTTCTGCTTGCCTTGCTAATAATTCTTGAGCAATAGTATCACCTAAATCATGAGCTAATATATGTGCTTTAGAAACGTTTTTCTGAATCAATAACTCTTCTATCATATCTGCTTGTAAACTAATTGATAATGCTCTATCAGGTTTTGCAGATTTTCCTAATCCAATTAAATCAAAAGTAATAACGTCAAACCTTGCTGTTAGTTTTGACCATATTTTTTCAAAGTCCCAAGAAGAAGAAGGAAAACCATGAATACAAACTAATGTTTCACCTGTTCCAGCTCTTTTATTAAAAATCTTGAGCTCATTTACTTTAGTAAATTCACCACTTTTGTACCATTCTTTTACGTTCATAATCCTCTATTCACATAATCTTTGAAAGTACTAATTATTTAGTTAATGTGTCGTTAATAAAATATTCTCTTTAATTACTGATGATATTTTTAGCTTCAAATTTTTTATTTCTGAATTTAGACTTATTAACTTTAATTTTATTCTTTAAAAGTGGGAATAAAAATATCATTCAAAAAAGCAAAAGGTAATTTGTCTTTTGGTGAGTTATAAGCACCACCTGTAAAGATGGCTACTAAGTTCAATGAAGGCAGAATCATTATGTATTGGCCTCCATTTCCTGTAGCTATTTTAGATTGAATAATAGTGTTTTTGTGGTTAAAAGGAATGTTCCACCATAAATAACCATAATCTATATTTGTAATTTTAGTTTTAGGTGAAGTAGCTTCTTCAATCCATTTTTTTGATACAATTTGTTCGCCTTTCCAAGTGCCATTATTTAGAACTAACTGTCCTATTTTAGCCAAATCTCTAGGAGTCATATAAACTCTTTTGGCTGATGGTATCACCTTTTTTTTAGAAGTATGGCTCCAATAGAAATTATCAATTCGTAAAGGGTCAAATAAATATGTTTTGGCAAACTCATCTATAGATAATCCAGAAGTTTGACTAATGATTTCAGCTGTCAATACAACACCCATTGTGCAATAAGTAGAGGTTGAGCCTGGTTCATTAATTATTGGTAAATTTAATGTGTACTGCAGCCAATCTTTTCGCTTATAAACTTTATCCTCTTGTCCTTTCGATTTTTTATTCCAGTCATCACAATCTAAACCACTAGACATGGTGATTAGATTTTTTATGGTGATTTCGTTTTTCCTTTTATCAATATTTTTAGCAGGTACAGGGCTTTTTAAATATTTTGAAATAGGATCATTTATATCTTCAATAATATTCTTATCTAAGGCTATACCTAATAAAATAGCAACAATACTTTTAGTTACAGATCTTAGATCATGAGGTTTATCAATAGTGTATCCTTTATAATATTCCTCAAGAACTAGTTCGTTATTTTTTATAAGTAAAATACTATGAATTTCATTTTCTATGTTTAAAAGCTGAGTAAATGCTTTATGAATTAAAGTAGTATCTATATTCTGGTTTAGAATGCTACCTGTTTGCCAGCCATCTTTAAGTGTTACAGGTTTTTTGTAAGTGTATATGTTTTGAGAATAACCAATAAAAACGATTAAAGAAAAGAAGAAAAAGAGAAGTGTTTTTTTATTCAATTTCATAATCATGCACAAATGTTAGGTGAGGACTACTAGCCATTAAATTAGGATTTGTGCCTTCAATTCCTTCAGGAATAGAATGTTTACGTTCTTTGTAATACTTAATCCAACTAGGCATGGGTTTACCTGATTTGCCATTAAAAGTCATTGGATGAGTAAGAAAAGGAATAGCATCTTTTGGTAAATTTTGTGACGAAAACATCTTGTAAACTAGCTCAGAACAATAGTAAGAGTTGTCATCCCATAGAAAAATTTCATCATAAGGAGTACCTAATCTATCTAAACCATATTGAATGGCTTTCGAAAAGTATTTTTGATAATTTTCATCTAGTCTTGCAACTGTAGTCTGAGATTTATTCGCCTTATTTTTATTTCTATCTAAAAAATCATTTAAAGATGTTTTTTGAATTCCCTTTTTGGGGATAGCTTCAACCACAAACCATTCACCATTCTTTTTTGTGGCTATACCAACATGAGAATAATTTTTGGCCATTTCTGTAGCTGTTACATCTTTTATTGCAGTATCAATTTCATCTGTGCCTGTATTTTGAAACAGTATATCACCTTCTTTCAGTTGAAAATTATTATTTGTTTTAGTTGTACAGCTCAATAATAAAAAAGAGAAAATAAATACAAAATATATACATTTATAGCTACTAATCATAATGTTGTTTTTGAATTAAAGTTTATTATTCTATGTAGATAAATACCTTTTTTTATGATGCATCGAATTTAGGAAATAATGTTGGAATGCTTAAATGTAAATTAAATCCAAATCATTAAATTTTAAAACTAGATTATGGTTTAAAGTAGTAATCACATTATTAATCAATCTTATAGATATAATCGTGCTTCATTCTCTCAGATTTTGATTTTAATTGAGAAATACTAAGAGATTCATTATTGATGGTTATATTTTTTATTAAATAATTTGCCCATCTATAATTACTAGATTTTGCAATTTGAATAGTAGTATTTGGCTTTGCATAAAATACAAATGTAGAATCTGATGTTTCTGTGAATAATAATTTCACATCAGTTTTATTTTGCTGAAATTTTTTAGGATTATGTATACCTGTAACAGCTTTAAGACTAAATGATTTTAAAATAGCATTTTTTAGTTTTAAGCTTGATTTTAAGCTTGATTTTAAGCTATGTGTAATCTCAATTTTTTGAGTTGTTTTCGTAGAATTTTGGATGTAAAAGTCTGTTGGAATAGTACAATTGTAAAAAGTTAATAATAAGGTAACTAATAAAAATAAGTTAAATTTTCTCTTAATCATTTATGAATTGAGTTTGTAATTATTTGCTATTTACAACAGATAAATCAAGTAAATGTTTTAATAGGTATTCTAAAATATGAAAGTATTAAATATATAAAATTAACAACGAGGATTTAAAGCAATACTCATTTTTTTAGACTTTATAATATTCATACTACAAAAACCAAATCTGTTGGTAATTTTACCATAACAAGCATAAATACCCATACCATTTATTGGGTACAAGTGCACCACATTTGTAAAGTGTACAGCATCAAAATAATTACCATCTACATCTATAAAAGTGCTTAATCTCATTAATTTTCCTGTACTTGTTTTGTTATATCTTGTGGTTACAAGTTTACCATAAAGAAGCACATTTTTATCAGCATATTTATACATGTCTTTTGCTTTAATATGCTTGTGATAATCTTCTATAACCAAAGAAAAATAATCATAAGTAGTAAAATCTATCAATTCTAATTGATCATAAACATCTTCTAACCAATGACTTTCTAGTTTTGGTATCTTAAATTGTTGATGTGGAACTCCAAATAGTTTTCCTTGGCTTACTAATTCGTTTTTCTTAGTTCCATTTATTCTAAAGGTAGCCTCCCATAACAAAGTTGTTTTTGGTTTTTTTGTAAACCTAAAAGCATTAATTCTAATTAAAATAGTGAGTTGCTCTATAGATATAGAAACTCTATCTAAAAAATTATTTAGAGAAAGGAATTTACCTTCTGTTTGACGACTGCTTAAAATTCTTTCTATTAATAAATGTTCTAAGTTTTTTAGGTAACCAAAGCCTAAAAAGATGGTTTTACCTTTTACAATATTAGGATGATCGCTTGTGTTTATACAAGGCAATTCAATTGTTGCACCTCGCATTTTTGCTTCATGAATATAGTGTTCTGTAGAATAAAAACCACCACCATTATTTAAAACAGCAGTCATAAACTCAATAGGGTAGTAGCATTTTAAAAATAAACTTTGGTAGCTTTCTACAGCATAAGAAGCAGAGTGTCCTTTAGCAAAAGCATAACCTGCAAAACTTTTAATTTGATTCCAAACCTCAAAGATTAACTCATCTTTAAACCCTTTTTTTCTACAGTTTTCTATAAATTTATTTTCTACAGCTTTAAACTCAGATACTGATCTGTATTTACCACTCATTCCTCTTCGTAAAACATCAGCTTCGCCTAAAGTTAAATCTGCAAATTGATTGGCAACTTTCATTACATCTTCTTGGTATACCATAACTCCATAGGTTTCTGGCATAATTTTTAACAAAATAGGATTAGCATTTTTTCGATGTTCAGGGTATCTGTGCCTTTTAATAAACTCATCTTTCATTCCAGAGCTAGAAACCCCAGGTCTAATAATAGAACTTGCAGCTACCAGACCTAAATAATCTTGCGTTTGTAGTTTTTGCATTAAACCACGCATTGCAGGCGATTCTACATAATAAGCCCCAATTGCGCCTCCTGTTTTTAAAAGGTTGTTTATTTTTTTATCGTTCTTAAAACGCTCAATATCTGTAATGTCTATTTCTGGTGCATCAGGATTATTTTCTTTAATTAGAGCTAATGCATCTTTTATTTTTGCCAAACCTCGCTGACCAAGAATATCAAATTTAAAAATACCAACATCGTCTGCAATATTCATATCAAACTGAACTGTAGGAAAGTTTTTTGGAGGCAAACTTGTTGCAGAAAAATAATGAATAGGTTTGTCTAAAATTAGAATTCCTGCAGAATGTACACTTACATAATTTGGGAAGCCTTCTATGAGTTTTCCGTATTTTAAAACCAAATGAGCCATAGAATCAAACTGACTCTTTTTTTCTTGATTGATTTTCTTAGTGGTAGTTGCTAATTTTTGAGACCTTGAATAGTTACCAAGGGTAGAAACACCTTTGCTTAGTTTGTCTATTTCTTCTTTTGGCAAACCAAAAACTTTACCCAATTCTCTTACAATAGCTCTGTATTTAAAGGTTACATAGGTAGCTAATAAAGCAACATTGTTAAAACGATTAAAAATATAATTGGTTACAATGTCTCTATCTTTCCAAGAAAAATCGATATCAAAATCTGGAGGAGATGCTCTAAATGGATTTATAAAACGCTCAAAATACAAATCTAATTCTATAGGATCTACATCTGTAATACCAATAATATAAGCAACAATACTATTGGCTCCACTTCCTCTACCAACATGAAAAAAGTTGTTTCTTTTGGCAAAGTGTATAATATCATAATTTATTAAAAAGAACGATACAAACTTTAAGTCTACAATAACCTTTAGCTCTTTTTCTAAACGATCATATACTTTTTGAGTAGGCTTTGTATATCTTTTTTTTAAATTTTCTGCACATAGTTTCTTTAGTAATTTACAATCTTCATCAAAAGAATTGGTGTAAAATTTTAAGTTTTGATTGGTTCTGTTTTCATTAAACCCAAAGTTGATAGTACACGCATTTAATAAGTTTTCTGTATTGGTTATAACATTCGTAAAATCTTTAAAGTAATTTTTTAAGTCTTGAAGCGTGTACATAACATCTGTTTCTAAACACTCTTCAGTTTTAGATAATTTACTTAACAGAATATTTTTATCTATAGCTCTAAGTAAACGATGTGCATTAAAGTCTTTTTTATTGCGAACAGTAACTTGTTGTTGAATTACAATTTTGTCTTTGTATTTATTTAAATAAGAAAATCTAAGCTTATTAATTTCGGCTACAGAAACCCCTACAAATTCGTTTTTTTTAAACGATGTTAAATTAAGTTCTAGTGCTTTCTCAAAAGGATAAATAATAAAAACATCCTCTAAATATTTAGGTTGATTAGGAAAATCTATTTTAGCTTCTAAAAAGTAAGAGAGGTAAGCATTAATTTGTTGAAAACCCCTGTTGTTTTTAGCAATAGCAACAAATTGTTGTGAGTTTCCATTTCTAAAATCTACCCCAATTACAGGTTTAATATTTAATTTATTTGCTTGCTGCACAAAATTCATACAAGCAGAAGTATTATTAATATCTGTAAGTGCAATACAGTTGCTCTTATTTTTTACAGCCAGTTGCAAAAGGTCTATTTCAGAGAAGGTTCCAAAACGCAAAGAGTAATATGTATGACAATTTAAATACATACATTATTGTTTTCTATGAGCTAAAACTAAAGGAGGTTCACCATTAAAAGGATTATTGAATCTGCCAATGGTTTTTGCACCCATTGCAGAAGCTCTCATAATGCTTAATTCGCCATATTTATCACGAACAGTATCCATTGCATTGTACAGATTTAGCATTTGCTGAGTATCATCAAATAAATTAATTTGATAATTACCATTTACAATATCAGATACTTTTACACCTATCAAACGTATTAATAATCTTCTTTGATATAGTTTTTGAAAAAGGTCTAAAACTGTTGGTATAATAATATGATCTGCACTTGTGTAAGGTATTTTTATTTGCTTGCTGTAAGTGTTAAAGTCTGAGTATCTAATTTTTACACTAAAAACAGAAGCTAATTTGTTTCCCTTTCTAAGCTGATAAGCTAAATTTTCTGCCATTGCAAAAATGGTTTCTTTTAGCTTTTTTACATCTATAGTGTCTTTATTATAAGTTCTTTCTGTAGATAATGATTTGCGCTCATGATAGGTAATAATAGGAGGGTTGTCTAACCCATTTGCACGTTTCCAAATGGTTTTTCCGTTTTTGCCTAACACACTTATCATCATTTCTAAAGGCATTTCTTGTATCACTTTTACTTTATCTACACCTAGATTTCGTAAAACTTGATAGGTTTTTTCACCCACAGAAGGTATTTTTTTAATTGATAAAGGAGCTAAAAAGTCTTTTTCAAAACCCTTATTTATTAAAAGTTGATTGTTAGGTTTTGCTTCTCCTGTTGCAACTTTAGAAACAATTTTGTTTTGAGATAACCCAAAAGAAATGGGTAAACCACTTTCTTTAATAATTTTCTGACGCAATTCTGATGCATATTTATAGCTGCCAAAAAAAGCATCCATTCCAGATAAATCTGCATAAAACTCATCAATACTCGCTTTTTCAAAAACAGGAACTTTATCACTTATAATTTCTGTAACAATATTTGAGTATTTAGAATAAATACCTGTATTGCCTCTAATAACAGCAGCTTCTGGACATAGTTTTCTGGCAATTTTCATAGACATTCCAGAATGTATACCAAAAGCTCTAGTTTCATAACTACAAGCAGCAACAACACCTCTGTCTCCTGTACCACCTACTAAAAGCGGTTTTTTTTGAAGCCTACTATCAATCAATCGTTCACAGGAAACGAAAAAAGTATCTAAATCAAGATGTAAAATATGTTTATTCACACTACAAAATTAGCTACAAATTCATACATTTGTTGCTCAATATTGTAGCATTATGAATAATTTATCAAAAAACATTAAGCATTTAAGAAATCTTAAAAAGTTAACACAAGAAGCTTTAGCAGAAGAATTATCTGTAACTAGATCTAGAATAAGTTCTTACGAAGAGAACAGATCATCACCAACTATAGAGTTTTTAATAGATTTTTCTAAGTATTTTAAAATACCTATTGATATTATCATAAAAAACGATTTAACAAAAGCTAATGATGTGTCTTTTATAGAGGTTGGTAATAAGCGTGTATTGTTTCCTATTGCTGTAGATAGTGAGAATGAAAACCTTATAGAGGTAATACCAGCAAAAGCTTCTGCAGGGTATTTATTAGGCTATGATGACCCTGAATATATAGAACAGTTAGAAAAGATTAAACTGCCTTTTTTACCTACAGGAAAACACAGGGCTTTTCCTATTAAAGGTGATTCTATGTTGCCTATGAAAGATGGTTCTTATGTGGTTGCAGAGTTTGTAGAAGATATAAAACAGGCAAAAAGCGGCTATTCTTATATTGTTGTTACTAAAAATGATGGTATGACCTATAAAAGGGTAGAGAATCTTATAGAAGAAAAAGGTTGCTTTTTGTTAAAGCCAGATAATCCTTCATATCAATCTTATCAAGTGCCAATTTCTGAGGTTCTAGAGCTTTGGAAGTTTACATGCAGTATTAATACTCAAGAATATGAAGAGCATGAATTAAAGATTAGTAGTATTATTAATATGTTTCAAAATTTAGGGGTAGAGTTAGCTTCGCTTAATAAATTAAGCAGGTAAATTAGAGGCGTAGTTTATTAATCTTTTATTTCTAACCATTCTTTATAAGTAACAACTCGTTTTTCGCTGTTAGATTTCGTTTTTCAGCTCCAAACCTGCATTGTGTAAAAACAAGAACTTTAGCATAAAACTCAATTGATTTTTCTAAATTCTCAACATATAAATGTGTTTCATAAAGTCCTTTTATCATAGGAGTTCTTGTTTTTTAGGCGAAATAGAAAATTATTACTGGTTTTTGTAAGTAGGGTAGTACTAGTTTTTTTAGATTATAAATATATAATTAATGGCAAATCTGGTCTTAAATCAAAAGATTTTCCTTGAAAATTATTGTCAAAATAGAGTTTCATTAAATGTTCTTTACCTTTTTTAACTGTTAAATTTTCAATTTCATTTACAGCCTTAATGGTTGCAGTATTCGTGTTTAAATTATCTGAAGTAATTTCAATTTTAGTTATTTTTTTTGCTCCATTAGGATGTTTATAGAACGTCCTCCAAATTGCGTGTTCTTCAGGAATATTCTTTAAATCAGATAACGTTTCAAACCTTTCGAATTCCATTTCTGGGTAAACCACAAAAATTGAAGGCTCTTTAAGTTCTATGTTTGAGTTTTTGGCTGCATATATATTCATATGCTCATCCATCCAATCTTGATGATAAGCAACTTTTTTAAAAGGTATTTTTTCTATGTAATAGCCTTTTACTTTAAGAGCTAGGCTAAAAGGAGATGCTCCATTTTTATTAAAGTTGGCTCTTTTTGTAAAGTCTAAATCTTTATTCTTTTCATTGTTTTGTTCTAATTCATTTTGGTCGTAGACAAAAATGAATTCGAGATAGCTATTTAAAAAACGAAAATATCTACCAGAAGTACCCTGGCCTATATGCACTGCTGAAAGTGAGTCAGGTACAGCTGTAAACCCAATTTCTCTAAGTTTATTTTTAGCTTTTTCTGGTTGTTTAACCCAGATGTTAAAATGATCAAGTTCTAAGTCACTTGAAACATTTTTACTTATTTCAATTGGCTTTATTGTATTTTTTTTGTCTTTACAAGCGTATAAATTAAATACTAAAACTAAGACTACAAGTTTGTAAAAAAGTTTCATTTTAATATGCTATTCATTTTCCATGTGGTAGTTTAAAGAACTAAGTTAGTAAAGTAGAAGCAAATCAATTAATTACTATGCTAAATTCGTAAGTGGAGTAGTAGCAGTAATTACTTAAATATAGTAATTGTTTTAATTAGAGGTATTTATTATTTCGAATTTCCAACCTTTCTCTATTTTATGATTTTTATTAATATTTGGCGATTTTATTCCTGCATATATCATTCCTGCTGCAGGTAAAACCAACCAATAAGCTGTAGAATCTACCAATACACCAATTAAAACTCCTAAACCAGCTGTTACAGAACCTACATAAATAAGAAACCCAGAGGTAAGTAGAGATGTTAGAAGAGGATCTCGTTTCAACTCTTCAATATCGGCTAAATTTATCTCAGAGTTATTAATAATTATGTTATTGTTTTCTAATTTAAAACGACCACTAATTTTTTCTCCATCAAAAGTTTTTAGTTGTATTCTTTTATTTTCTTTGATAACCTTTTCTTTATTGGTTTTTAAGTTGGTTATTTTAAGTGCCTTGTTTTGTGACAGGGTTACATTGAAAAACAAGATGCTTAAAACAAAAAATAATAGCTTTTTCATGTGATGTTATTTTCTACAAGTTATAAAAATTAAAAAATATGGATTTAGGCAAATTATAAATGATAAAATAATTAATCCAATTCCGATTTTTGATTTCATAGTTTTTTCAGTCCGTAAATAGATACAACGTTTTTGTGTATCATTTCGTTGCGTGTTTAAGCACTAAAGTTAGCAAATAAAACACAGATAGAAAGTCCGAAAGGATTTTCGTAAGTATACATGTACCAAACAATCCATTTTATACGGTGTTGTAAACAGTTTTTTTGTTTTCATTTTTAGCCAATCTATTCCATTTTTTGGAAATAATGATTTGTATCGGCATTCATTATGATTTTTGGTTGTTCAAATAATCTATTTACAAAATAAGTATAGTGTCCAGCTTTTCCGTTTCTATTTTCATAATGTAGTTCAATTTCAGTTTCAAATATTCCGTAATTGACTTTGTAAGTTCCAACTCCAAAAAAATTACTTGATAATGTTCTATCAAGTTTCAGAGTTAAAGTGTCTGGTTTATGAGGTGATTCAATGCAACAGATTTTCTTTTGATAATTTTTATTAATATAGATACCTGCAATATCATTCTTCATCAAAGGTATGTTTCCATTGCACTGTAAAATAAAAATTAGTACGATTAAAACTCCGCTAATTTTAATTGCTATTCTTTTCATTTTTTCGGTTTTTCTTAACCTCTTTTTTAATCACACTTTTTCGAGCCCATTCTGTTAATTCAGAATTTGGGTTTTGAGTTTGTTCGTCAAGTTCGGTTTCAGTTAAATCGTTAAAATTCTTCCTTGTAATATGAATGCTTTATTACATTTCTTAAATTGTTTACAACGTATTTGTTTATTCTTAGTTGCGTGGTTGCCCAAGTAAGTTAACAAACATTTACGAATCCGATAGAATTCCGCAGGAATTTTCGCAAGTAGGCGAACCAGCAATTAATTATAAACGGTGTTGCCAGTAGTGTTTTTTGCTACATATGTTTTATCTAATTCTTTTGCTAATTCGATTGCTTCCTTCACAACTTCTTTTGGGTAATTATTAATTTCAAGTATTCTAATTGCATTTCTATTTCTTAGTTTTCCTTCTTTCAGTTTGTAATCAAAACCTACTGTTTTCTCGTTTACTGTTTCGCTGAAGTGATACAGCTCATATTCGTTAGAAAGCATATCTGTCAATTCTATGTCGTGAGTTGAAACCAATATTTTATTATTATTCTTTGTTAAAGCAGATAGAATAGATTTCCCAGCAGAAATACGCTCTATTGTATTTGTACCTTTAAATATTTCATCTAAAAGAAATAAGTTTTTATTTCCTTTTGCACTCTCATTAAGCATTTCTTTAATGGTTAATACTTCTTCAAAATAATAACTTTTGTCATTCATTAAATCATCACTTATTCTGATAGCCGAAAACACTTTTAACAAAGGAAAAGTCATTGATTTTGCAAAACAAGTATTAATTGTAAATCCAGTTATAACATTTAGTCCAATTGCACGAATAAAAGACGTTTTTCCAGACATATTTGAACCTGTAAGAAGTATGGATTTTTCAGATATTTTTATGCTGTTAGTTGTGCAATTAAAAATTAAAGGATGACTGATCTCTTCAACAATGATTTTATCTCCATCATTAATAATTGGTAAACAGAATGTTTTAACTCCGTTTCTTAAAGACGCTATTGAAATTAGCATATCAATATGCCCAACAAATTTAAAGACATTTTCTATGTCGCCTCTTTTGTTATTTAACCTTTTTAAAACTCCAAATAATAATAAGGGCTCAAGCAAAAACATTGTTTTAAAGATCTCAAATACAAACCAAGCTATGATTTCAAATTCTCCTTGAAGTTTGGCTTCAAGTGAAAAAAATGACATTCTATTTTTAACTTCATTTATTAATTTGATGGACTTTGGTAAGTCAGGATTTATCTTTTTAAACAATGAGTTGGTAAATAAATGAGAAGCCACATTATTAAGCCTTAAAAGTTGTGGAATTGAATTTACATACTGAATTAAATTATTTTTATTCCAATAATGTAATACAAAATTCACACAGAAGACGCCTAATAAAACTATAAAAAATTTAGGGTCGAAAAAGGCGAAAATCAATGAAAATAAACTTGTTAACGACAATAATTTTATAACAAAAAACCATTTTGGTGGCTTAATATGCTCGTCTTGAAATAATGTAGTTATGTAGTAGGCATCTTTATGTTTTAGTTTTTCAAACTTTTTTTGAACCGAAACTCTTAATTCTGGATTTTTCGATAATTCAGTTATTATTTCTTCGTTCAGTTTGGTTTGCTTTTCATTTACTTTTATTGTCCGAAGATTATTGTAAAAGTATTGTTGACCAACTTTTGAATTAGTTCGGTCAAGAAACATAAATAAGTCATCAAAATCCAAGTCGTTACAGGTTTTGTCTGATAATACTTGATGTGCTTTTGAATTATCTTTTTTTCTGAAGTATTTTTCAATGGCTTCAAAGTCAAAGGAATCATCTTTCAGTTTTCCAAATGATTCTTTTAACCTTTGATTTAACTCTTTTTTTCTATTGAATTTTATTTGAGAAAAAGTGTATTTAATTCGAAAAATTATGTCTTTAATCATTAAACAATTAGTGTAGGATTTCTATTTAATGTTACAAAAAATGTTCAGTTTATTGTTCATTTGATTAATTTTAACAAGGTGTTTTTTACATTACTGGCAATGTGTTCGTGTGATGATGTGTTGAGTTGACTAGGAACTAAGTTAGTAAAAGGAAACGAACCTTAGGGAAATCCGTATAATTTTCCGAGTACATACAGACCCAAGCAATTAATTATACACGGGGTTGTGTGTAGTTAGTTTTTGATTTCATTTTCTATATCAACCAATTTCAACTCCTTATGGTAGGTATCAATTCTTGAATAGGCGGTTCCATCTATTAATAAGATAACAATTAGCATAGCAATCGTTGTGATACTAATTGCACGCCAAGTTGGTGTATTAATAAAAATAATTGACAAGGCTGCTACAATGATTATAATCGGAATAGTCTTAAAAACTATTGTATTATATTCTTTAAGAGTTGCTTCGGTACGAATGATTTCTGATTCTATGAATGTGGAAATATCTTTATTGTAAGCAGTTTCAAATTGTGTAATCCTTGACTTATTGGTGAAAAATAATCCAAGTCCTATGGTTATAAGCAGAACACCTGATACCACAGTCGGAATTATGTATGCTCTTGCTACATCTGTTTTTCCAAGTTGCCAAAATCCTATACTTGCTGAAATAAATACAATTCCGAAAAGAATGAAAAATGGAGTTGAGAATAATTCGGATTTTGCCCAGTCTGTTGCCGTTTTTAATATATCCATAATTTTAATTTAATTTATATTTTTCTCTGTATTCCGTTGGACTTATACCTTCTTTCTTTTTAAATAATCTTGAAAAATATTGTGGGTATTCGAACCCCAACTCATAAGCTACTTCTGAAATACTTTTATTCGGTTTCAATAAAATATTTTTTGCTTCATCAATTAAACGCAAGTGTAAATGTTCGGTAGTCGTTTTTCCTGTTTCTTTTTTAAGTGTATCACTTAAATAGCGTTGAGAAACTGACATTTTATTAGCTATTTGTTTTATGTTTGGAATACCTTTTTCTTGTAGCTGTCCTAATTCAAAATATTCAGACAATAGTAGATTAAATCGCTCCAACAAGTTATTTGATAATTCTTTTCTATTCAAAAACTGTCTTTCATAAAATCGATTGGAATACTTAAAAAGCGTACTTAATTGAGAAATGATAATTTCTTTGCTAAATTCATCTTGATTGTTCTGGTATTCTATTTCAATATTTGCAACTATAGATTCTATTTGCTTTTCTTCTTTTGGCGAAAGATGTAATGCTTCATTTACTGAATAGGAAAAGAAACCGTATTTTTTTATTTGTTGTGCTAATTCTGTTCCTTTTAAAAAATCTTCGTGGAAGTTTATTGAAAAGCCTTTTCGCTCAAAAACCACGCTACTGTCCCATTGTAGAATTTGCCTTGGAGCAATGAAAATTAACGCTCCATTGGTAAAATCATATTTTGTTCGTCCGTAGTTTAAGTCGCCTTTTACAAATTTCTTTAAGCTAATGGAATAGCAATCGTTTGTAATTGGTGGTGAACTTTCTTTTGGACAAGGTAGAAATCCATCCCCTTTTGAGTTGAAAACACTCAACATAGGGTGTTCTGGTCTCGGCAGTTCCAAATAATCTAAATAGGATGATACTGTTTTAAAATGTTGCATAATACAAATTTAGATATTCCATTTTATACCTGTTTCTTTTTCCGAAAGTTCCCATAATTTTTTTGATACGATTTTATCTTTTGCGTGCGATTCTAATTTATGTGGTCCAACTGGACCCGTCCAATTATTTCTTCCTGTAGGACCATAAAAACTACTTTGGTCTAAATTAGGTTCTGTGGCACACATCAATTGCGGATAAGCACCTTTTTCAGCTGATTGTGTTAATGGCGACAATTTCATTAGATTAAAGATGAATTTCATCATAAAGCTACCACTTGAATTTATTAAGTTGGTTCTTGAAGAACCAGGATGACAAGCGTAAGCTTTAACATCTGTTTTCCCAGCTTCTTTTAATCTATCTTGTAATTCGTACATAGACATTATCTGCGCCAGTTTACTTTGACTATATGCATTATTAGGCGTGTAATCTTTATTCCAATTCAAATCGTCAAATTTGATGGTTTTAATTCCCATATCATATCCCAAACTTCCTACCGTTACAATTCGTCCTTTGGATTTCTCAACAAGTGGGAACAATAATGCTTGAAGCGTAAAATTCCCATAGTAATTCGTTCCCATTTGACTCTCCCACCCATCTACTGTTAATGTTTGTTTAGGTACTTGTGCAATTGCTGCATTGCAAATAAGTGCATCGATTTGATGAACTGTTTTTATAACTTTTTCAGTAGCTTTTTTTACAGAGGTTTGTTCGGATAAGTCCATTTGAATGTTAATTACATCAATATCGTTA
Source organism: Polaribacter dokdonensis (assembly GCF_024362345.1). Lineage (GTDB taxonomy): Bacteria > Bacteroidota > Bacteroidia > Flavobacteriales > Flavobacteriaceae > Polaribacter > Polaribacter dokdonensis. The sequence continues at coordinate 244,712 of NZ_CP101505.1, forward strand.
CCCAATTCTTGTTTCAATGAAGCAATGGTGACTTCTGCTTTTTTAGGATTCCTATTAAGCATTACAACTTTAGCTCCTTTTGATAGCAATATTTTCGCTGCTTCAAATCCTGTTCCGCTTGTAGTTCCTGTAATGACGTATGTTTTACCATTTAATTTTTCAATTCTATCTGGTGTCCAACCTTTTTTACCAAATCGATTTGTATTCATTTTGTCTATTTTTTTTAAGATTAAAATTATAAGACAAAGGTCGGGTAGTAGTAGTCTTAATTCCTTATACGGATTTTCAAATGTTGTATACTTTTTGGTATGAGTGGTAATTACACACAACGGTCTCGTATAACCGTCAGTTACGGGTTAATATACACAGACTTTTCGGTTTAGCACAGGCGTTAGTAATTCCGAGTGGATTCGGACGTAGTCGAATCCGCCGTAATTGCGGTTATACATTGTTGTGCTTTCGTACTTTTTATTCCGATTTATGTACTTCAAGTTCGATTTCAATCATAAATTCAGGTAATGCTAATCCTTTTACTTCAAGCCAAGAACCAGTCGGAAATCCATTTTTATAAATTTCAGCACGATATGCTGATTTTTCAAGCATTTGAGCCATATCAGTTGTAAAAATATCTTCTTTTACAACATCGTCAAATGTGCAACCAAAGTGTTTTAATATTTTTTCTAAATCAGCATAACAGTTTTTCATCTGCTGTTCTATATCTCCAACAGCTGTTGGATTTCCTTCATTGTCCATACTTACTGCACCAGATATTTTGATGTCGTTTCCAATTTTCACAGCGTGTGAATATCCGTATGCTTTTTCTACTTCTGGACGCAGGAGAAAATATTCAGGTTTTTCGGATTCAATAATTATTTCTTTTTCCACCTCTTTAGTTTCTTCCTTTTGTTTTTGTTCACAACTTTGGAATCCAAAAGCGAATGCAAAAAGTATTGCGAGTAAAGTCAATCGGTTAGTTAGTTTTTTCATTATTTTTAATTATTTATAGCCTACTTTAGTCGGTTTTCGGCTTTCCCGTTTTTAATATCCGTTTCGTTTTTCAGTATGAAGCACAATGTGTTTGTATAAGATTAGTGTGGGATATAAAAATCGACAAGATTTATTGAAGCTACGCTAAGCTTATAATTAATTGTGTTTTTATCTTGGTGACCTAAAAATAATTAAATAGTTATAAGCGACATAGCAAATAGGCGAGAATCTTTAAGTTAAGCTAGAAACACCCGCATTAATTTTATACGATGTTGCCATTTCGTTGGCTTTAGAAATTTGTTATTCTAAATTTAAAATTGATTCATTAGATATTAATTGGCGAATAGAAGCTATAGAAACCGTTAATTTCATAGCTTGGTCAATGGCTTCAGGATTTTGTTGAAGTCTCTCTAAAGAAGTAATATGACTATCAAAGCACATATATCCAGCATTTAAAAGGGAAAACGAGATACAGGCATAATGATAAGCAACAACATCATAAATTTTTAACGCCATAAATTGACGTAAGTTTAAAACGTCCAAAGTACCTCCTGCTTTTACTGAATGAACGTTTCTTCCCATAAAATATGGATTTGTTATACTCATTCGTGAAGAAGCAATTAAAACTATCTTTTCCTCCTCGGTTGTAAGCTTTCCAATTTTATTTTCTATAATTTTTTTAATTTCTACATGCTTTAGTTGTGCACAAGAAGCCCAGGCTATTATTCTTATTTGTGATTCGGATAAATAAGTTTGATCTGAAATTGTTTCTTCAAAGAGATCAATTTGATCCTTTATTTCAGGATATTTTTTTAACAGGTTTTCGAAAATATTCATTTTTTAATAGTTTTCACTATGAATAGCAACGTGTTTGTGTTATGATTAGTTGCGTTGGCTGAGAATAAAGATAATAAATAGAAAGCGAATGGCAGAAAATCCGTAGGATTTTCCCAAGTAAGCGATTAAAAGCAATTAATTATACACGTTGTTGTAAGCAGGCTTTTATATTTCTACTTTTCAGTTCTTTGAAATATTTATTTTATTATTCAATTCCAATAATTTTGAAACGAATTTTTCTTCATTTTTCGGACTAATAAAAACATCATCATATTTTTTATATTTTACTAATATTCCATTTATTGCAGTTGCAGGTCTTATTCCATACCAAACATTTTTATTTGTTTCTACCTCATTTATACTTTCAATTTTTATTTTCCCTCTAATTAGTCCAGATTTATATATTAATTCCGTTTTGTTTAGTTCGTATTGTGTTCCAAAATATGTCCACAAAATATATAAAGTACATAATAATAAGAGTATTTCAGCCATTTCAAATTCATAATTTTCAATTCCTCCAGAGAAAATTCGATAAATAGAAAAACTTGAAATTCCGAAAAAAAATAAAGTCATTAATTTAAATACTATATTTTTCCTACTTTTAAATTTCATATGTAGTTCATTTTTAGCTTGCTTACAACGTGTTTGTATATTGTTTGTTGCGTGTTTTAAGCACTTAATTTAGTAAATAAAAACCGAATAGAAAATCCGCGAGGATTTTCGTAAGTAGGCTAGAACTAGCAATAAATTATATACGGTGTTGCCTACAGTTTTTTATGTACAATCATATGATGAAATCGTAAATGTTCCATCTTTATTTACAATAATTTTCAAATCTTGTGTTGCTCCTTCACCTTCAAACAGATATTCATTTCCTTTCTTTTCTGTAAAACGTGGAATCTCTATAAAGTTTCCATCTTTGGTTTCGTTAATTACTACGCTATTAACTGTTAATTGATGATATACTTCATTCAATGTCAAATTCTTATACACATAAATGTGGTCAAAACAACCATTGAATGCAGTATAAGTATAAGTCACATTTTCAAATTCCGTTATTTCATCCTCAATTTCATATTCTTTATTGTCAAATTTTTCAATTCGTTTTTCAATTCGTTTACTTTTTTCTTTCCCATCAATATCAGGAATTATAATGCTCTTTTGAACTTCTCTCAATAATGGTTTTATTTTCGTCAAGTCAGAACTAAAAACAAAACCTTTAATTGATTCGCTTTGAATTTTAATAAAACTTCCACCAAGATAAAAGTCATCTCCTATTTTCTTTGATTGATCAGTTTTCAGAATCTCTTTCGCAATAATTTTCTCACCAACCTTAATTTTTCGAATTACTTTCGAATCCAATGAAGGTTTTTCATATAATTCAGCACCTAAAACGTTTATTACATAAAAACATTCTTTTTCATTCGCTTTTTGTCCAGAAGAACAGGATATAATTCCAAAAATTAATATTGTAAGTAAAAATATCTTTTTCATAATTGTTGGCAACGTTTTTGTATATGAAAAGTTGCGTTTTTTGGAACGCTAATTTTCATAGTATTTTGTTTTTTATAAAAATACCCAATTTTTCAACAGAGTAGCTGTGCAGCAATTTTTTATATACGTTGTTGCCAATAGTTAATTGTTCAGTATGTTATTACGTTTATCTTTAAATGCATTTAAAATAATCTCACCTCTAAGCTCTTTAAGTTCATTAAGATTATTTAAGTCGGAGTATTTTCTGAAATCTGAAAGGTCAATAAATTCATACTTTTTTATCTCATCTATCAACCATTCATTTGTGATTTCTGTAAGTTTTTTATTACTCTTACTGACATTTTCATCTTTCGGTAGTAAAGCTAAATTAAATATATTATGAACAATTACTTCTTTGTTTTCAATTGTTGATGCTTTAAACAATGATTGTGGTATAATATGATCTACTTCAATCTTATAATTAGTATCTGGTCCCTGAATTTTTGATATTGCATAAAAATGATAAAGAATGGGTTGAACCAATCCTTGATTTATTGGATTACCATCAATTGTTGAGTCTTCTAAAATTTCATTTAGTAGAGAATTCCATTTATTATCCGAAATTGGCTTAATAATGTCGTGTTGATTATTAAATTCAGCTAAGTTTCTCGAAATTTTTGAATCACTCGAACCTCTCCAAATTTTTGTCACATATTCATATATTGAATTGTCCAGTATGCTAAATGCATTTTTTTGTAGTTGTTTAACTCTCAAATCATTTCCAATTGGTTTACCTTTTCTAACCCAATCTTTATAAGTTAATAAAATGAAATTTATAGATATTGCATCACTTAGTTGAGTAATAATTGAAAATTTCCAAGATTTTAAATACTTAAAATAATCTGAACTTAAAATTAATTTAGATACTGTATTTAGATCACCGACAAATTCTTCAAATTCAGATTCCCAATGGATGTTTTTGTTCCTACCTAATTTGTCAATATCATCTTTTGTAACTCCATTTTGATATTTACCTGCTAATATTTTAAACCCTAAAGTAATTGATTTTGAAAAATCAGTTTTTGAGTTTTCATTAAATTCCTTAAAAAATAAATTACAATACTCTATCCTATTTAATAATGTTGCCGGTAAATCCCATTTTACGATATCTTCATTTATTACATTAATTGTCTTATAAAGGTCTTTTATTGCATTAATTTGAGGTTCGTTCGGGTTTTTTATAACTACGTTCCAACTCGGCTTTGCAGAAAGGATTTCTACAGCAGAGAGTTTTGTTCCTTCAGAGTTAATTATATTAAATATTTTCTGAGCATCAACAGATTTTAAATTTTTAACTTCGATTAAACCTATTTTTGAATTTAAGTAAAGATTGTTTATTTTGTCTAATATGTCAATTCTCTCGAATATATTATCCCATCGCTGTGATATTTTTAATTCAATATTTCTTTGAGTTTTATCGTCAAAAGAAAATCTATATTTCATGAATTGTTCAAAACTTTCTTCTAATGTGTAATCTAGGCTATCATTTGAGCAGTAATTCTTGTATTCACTAATAAATGATTTTAATTTTAAAGAACTTAAAACTTTTTTTCCATTTTCATTAACAATTGAATATGGTAAATTTGGGATTTCTTTTGTGAAATCAAAAGGTCTAGTGAAGCCACTATATTTAGTGGATTTGTTATGCGTTAATTTTATTATATGTAATAATAATTCGAGTCCTGTTTTAGATTTGTCATATTTTTGTTCGGTTTCATTCAATTCATCTTGATCTAAATTTTCAACACCAATATATTCAGAATTTGAATTTTCATCAACTTCTTCATTTAATTCATCTTCTTCAAGATATTCATTGATTTTTTTCCAAAACTTTTCATCAATATCGAGTAGTTGATCAGTTGCTTTTAAGCCTATGAATTTTTTTGCCCATAAATAAACATTTTCAGGGTCTCGGTAGAATTTAGTAAGAGCATTTCTTCTTTGTCTACCATCTAACAACCATCTTGTTTTTAAACCACCATTATCTTCCACATTTAGAATACTTACTCCTAGAGGGTACTCTTTAAATATACTAATACATAGTTGAAAGTTCTTTTTGTCATCCCAAGTTTGTTTTCTCTGAAATCTTGGAAGTTTAATGTTAGTATCTTCTATAAAGCTTTTTAATGATTCTGGTCGGATTTCGTACATGATTTCTTTTTCTAATTATTGGCAACGTGTTTGTGTATGGTTAGTTGCGTGGTTTAGCAACTAAGTTAACAAACTTTTACGGACCAGAGAAAATTCCGCAGGAATTTTCGCAAGTAAGCACGTAAAAAGCAATTAATTATACACGTTGTTGTGTGCAGTTATTTTTTTCTTTTTCGTTATTGTGTCTTTCAGAATGTTTTTCGTGATTATCAATTCCGTATTTTCATATTTACTATTATCATAAGTAGATTCCGATACTTTTTTTATCGTGTCATTTATTTTTAAATATAGTATTTCAGATTTTATTTTTTCGTTACTATCATAAGTAGTAATTGTAATTCTAAATGGCTCTTTGAATTCAAAAGTTGATTCAATCATTTTTCCATTTAGGTATTTCATTTTTCGTCTTTGCAAAGTGTCATTATCAAATATTAAATATCCGAGTACAGGTTTCCCTTTTTTATTATATTCTGTATAGTCCAGAGAATTTATAGAATCTGTTTTAGATGTTATAAATAAACTTTCTTTTTTTCCATCACTATCATATTTGTAGTCATATTTCATAGAGATTGTGTCATTTGTACTTTCAGAAGCGATACTTATCATTTGAGCGTTGACAATTTCATTGTCTTTATTAACAAAGGTTTGAAAGATTGATTTAAATTCTTCATTTATTCTGGTTTCTTGATAAAACAAATCTTCATTATTGCGAAAATAACTTTGTTGTATTGGTTGTCCGTCTACTTTAGGAAAATATTCTTTTAATGTGTAAAGGATTTTTTCGTTATCATCAGTTTTAGTTTTGACAATTGAAATTGTATCAATAATGTTTTCGTTATCATCGATTGAAACTTCAAATGTCGTTTTGCTAAAATTCAATTTGTCGATTTTCTTAATGAGAGGTTTGTTATCAGTCAAAAGGTCAGATTGACAAGATTGAATTATGAATAGTAGTAATAAAAATAGTAGACTTTTTCTCAAAGTTTGTTGGTTTGGGTTAATTGCACACAACGTGATTGTATAAGAATAGTGCGGTTTTGTGTGCGAGGATTTTCCGAAGGAAAATCAGAAGCTAGCAAAACGCACTAACCTTTGATTAAGCACTAAACTAAGCATTATTTTTATACGGTGTTAGCAAATGTTTTTTATATATAAATCATTATGTCTAATTGAGATTCCACAGGATTATTGTCCTTAAGTGCAGGTTTCAATTGTCCTAGTTTTTTCAATTCGGAAATTGCCATTTCTGAACTAATTTTTCCAGATTGACTAATTATATTAATATCTATTAGTTTTCCATTTTTATCTACTATACAGCAAACATTTATTATCCCATCACAACCATATTTGCATTTTATAATTCTTTGATATAATTCACTTTCCTTGTCAAAACTTGCTCTTAAATCAGGGTTTAAAATATAAGATTTATTGTCAATAAAATATTTAGAATGATAAGTGAAATATATTGTTTTATGAAAAGATTTTTCCACATACTTACCATTATAAGTATAAGGTTTCCAGTCTTTAAAACCTTCAATCAATTTAACTGCGTTTTTTACAAATACCTCACTATCAGTTTTAATTAAGTCTTTATTATTATTGGATGTTCTAGGAATAGGATTTCTATGTTTCGATAGCTTTATATTTTTTGGTTTTCCATTATTGTCAACTTCAAATTCTAAATCTATTTCTATAACTAATGATTCTCCTTTAGGTATATTAAAACTGATTTCAGGCAGATTTAGATTTAACATAGCAAATTCATTAAAATCAAGTTCTATTTGGTGAAGTTCTGGATGATTATTATGCTCTGGTGCTACATAAGTATTCATTTTGTAATTTGGGTCAATCTCTGCTTTAATTAATTCCAAAGCATTTTCAAAATAGTCATTAGGTTCTGAAGATGTTTCAAAAGAAAATTCTTCTCCATTTTTCATTTTAATTTTTAAGATTCCATTTTTTTCAAAAATATGATGACTCACTTTTTCTACATCTGAATAATTAAACTTTTCATTCTTAAAGTCAAAATTAGATTTGATTTTGAAGAAAGTCTCATCAATTAAAATTTTCGGAAAATCTGAACTATTAAAAGTTAATTTCAGTCCTTTCATTTTTTTTTGGGAATATTTGCTAACGTGTTCGTGTATGATTAGTTGCGGAAAATCAGTTTTGTTTTTCCAATGAACTAATATAGTAAATTGTGAGAATAAATCTTCTTCTTAACCATCAGTAGCAATTAATTATACACGTTGTTGGGCTTAGTTTATTAAATGTGTATTACATTCTAAACAATTATAATGTTTTTTATCAAAATCCCTGTAAGCAAAAGTTTTGCATTCAGAAACAACACATCTTCTAATCTTATTCTTAATAAAGGAATCTAAGTCTAAAGATGGGTTTGCATATCTAGCCATTCTAATATCTGAAAAAGCATATTCGTTAACTGCTTTCTTTGATTTTCTTTTTACTAATCCTATTTTTTTTAAAAGTTCTGATTTAGTCCATGGTAAAATTATATTCCTAATTGCAGGGGAATCAGCTGCTACTTTTTTCGTTACTAATTCTTCAATTGTAAATGAAACAGCATTTATTTTTGTTAAATGCCTTAAGTTACTTTGGTTTAATATTATTTCCTCAACTTTTTCTTTACAAAACATATCAATTGCTCTATTAACTATATGAGGTTGGAATTTTAAAGAATTTGGGTTTTCTTTTAATTGTTCAGATAATATTCTGTTGCATATTCTTATGCAGTCTCTTGGAGAAAATTCGGAAAAGACAATGACTCTTCCAAAGCTCTCTTTTTTTTCAAAAAGGGCAGATGCGTCTTTGATTTTTCCATTACTAAAAACAGATAATCTTTTATTAAGCATTACTCTTATTTGCTTAACTGTCCATTTTAATTGATAACTATATACTCTATCTGGTCTTGCATCTTTTGCACAATATTGTTTTAATTCATCCCAAAGGAAAAATTTAAAACCCATTCCAGGTGTTTCTAATAATTCTAAATCGCGTATAATTTGTGAGATAAAAAGGTAACTAGCTTTTGGGTTATTACCAGTCAAACTTAATTCATCTACTTTATCTACTAAAACATAAATTGTATCAATACCTACTCTTTCTAAAAATGAACGAATATTAAATAGATTATCCTTGTGTGATAATTGAATTTTTTTATCGAACTCAATTTTAGATATATCAACTTCTACTCCTTTTGCCTTACTTATTTTTTTTATTACTTCAGCAAATGGAGTTCTAAATTTATTCCAGATATCTGTAGCATGATCTTCAATAGATTTTAAAGAATTAATTGCTTGATTTGGAAATGAAGCAGGAGTTTCAAATAAATATATTCTACAAAGTTTGTATATGAACTGTCTTTCTTTATATGAAAATTGATATATGTATTGAAAATCATGTAATTCATTTAGTCTATTAAAAAAGGAAAGAAGCAATAACCTGTTTAAATACTCTAAATGATAACTAGAATCTACATCTTCAATTTTTTTGAATTTAGATAAATCATGTTCAGTGTATGTTATACTAAGTATATTGTCAATTGGTTGAGCTCTTTTTTCAATCATTACCCTTTGTGCAGTTTTTCCAGCACCTCTAGGAGCATAAACGATATTAGATACTGGGTTTTCAGGGTCGCCCCAAACGTCTTCAAAATAATCAGGAGAAACGAAATATTTATCTATTATATCACTTTCTTTATCAGCATTAGTATGTTGAAAAGGATTAGCTGAAAGTCCAATTGAATTAAGATATTCTTTTTTTGTCATTATTTTAAGCCTTACTAAACGTTATAATTTTACTTTTTAAAAGTACTACAAAAAAAATGAAGTATATTTTAATACTAGTTAGATTTTCGAATTGTATAGAATTAAGCCCAACGTGTTTGTATAAGATTTGTTGCGTGGTTTAAGCAATGAATTTACTAAATAAAACACGAATGGCGAAATTCCGAAGGAATTTCCCAAGTTAGCTAAAACTAGCAATAAAGTTTATACGGTGTTGCCCACAGTTATTTATTCAATTGGACTAATAACGAATCACATTGTACATTAATGTACTTTAATTTTGGAACTAATTCCATTGAAGTTGGTTCGTTTATCCAATCTTGTGGTTTGCCCCAAAATTTTGATTTGCTATGTAAATAATCTGGTAATTCCTTTAATTCAGCGTTGATTGATTTTTGAAGTGCAACATTCCATAATTTCGCTAAATCCATATTTGGTTCATATCCATTATTGTCTATGAAATTTCGTGTTTCGATAGATGCATATTGAATAGAGGTCAAAGCCTCCGACAATCTTTCTCTTTTTTCTTGAGACATACCGATGAGTTTAATTTCCTCCATCAATTTTTTAATTGAAGCTTTTACTGTTTCAACTAAAACTAATTTTCCTATAAATTCTGCTGCTGCCATATTGTTAAATTTCCTCTGTTGCTTTCCAAGATTCATTAATGTCATAATTTCCACCTCTCGCTAATCTATTGTGAAAGTTAATTACAATTTGTTCCACAAGTCCCATTTTTTCATAGGTTTTTAATACTTTTGGAAAAGCTTTAATGTAGTCAGCAATAAAAATACTCAACATCATAAAAGCAGTTTGTAAATTAAAAATCACCATATTTTTATAAGCACTTTCATTTTTACCAAACATATCCTTAAATTGAAAAACAGCGACGTTTGATGGATGTGCATAAAGGGAAAAGTAAGTATAAATTTGGTCAAGTTTATCACCTTTAATATCCATTACTTTTACTAATTCTCTCCAACTCAAAAAGGACACTTGATTACCATTGAATTTAATTAAGTAATCCTTTTTTTTAATCATTGTTCGAATTTTTCCTTGATTTTTTTCATCCATACTTCGGAAAAGCGGATTTTGTTCAATTTCTTTTCGGATTGATTCCATTTGCTTTAATTCATCTTCCATCTTATCTTTATTTTCTTGAAGCGTAATTACTCCATCAAATCTGTTTCGATAAGAAAGTCCAGCGTGAACCCAAAGTAAATATTTAATTTGCTTTTCATCTTTGGTTTTTGGTTCGTGATAAATCAAATTGAACATACCTGTAGTTTCGTAGATGTTCCGAATTAATGAAGCAACAATAGTTGGGTCAATGATATTATTTAATGTTTTCCCTTTTTTAGATGTAAAATCAACTCCATTTAGTACATTCTTTAAGTGTAGTACTTTAGTCATCATCATTTGCAAAACCATTCTTGCGTCAGCATCTGCTTGTGAATCAACTTTGTCATAATTATGATTAACTACTGCCTCGAAGAAAAAGTTAGCGTAAACATCCAATAATTCTTGACAAATAGGAATTGTATCACACCAAAAAAAGTGTTTACATTGTCGTCTTAATTCTTCAATTTCCATATTTTCGAAAAGTTGGTTTTAATTGTGGGCAACGGTTAGTATAAGAAACGTAGGGCAGAGTATAAGTACTACATTTCGGATTATTACTAAGTCAAATTTACATATTTTGCTTTTAATTTTTTCTAAATGCCAAATTGGAAATTTGGCGACCTCATAAAGAAGCACGAACCTTCAAATTAAGCCTAAACCGCCCTATGTTTTTTATACATTGTTGCCAGTAGTTTTTATTCCGTTTCTTCTACATTTTCTACTTCAGTATCTTCTTCTTCGTCAAAAATGTTTGAAATTTTTTCTAACATATCCTCTAGGTTTTGTTTTTCCTCATCTGAAAGGTTTCCGAAATCGGTATCATCAATTGTATTGTTTTCTAGAAGTTGTTTTATCATTTCTGTATAAGTGAATTCTACAGGTATAGTTCCTTGTTGGATTTTTACAGTTATATCGTTATTATCTTCCTTATTGAATATTAATTTCATTATTCACTAAATTTTTTGAGGTTATACTTTTTAACTCTTTTTTTGATTGAAGATTTTCCACCATCTGTAATTTTAGCAATTAGGTCAACGACATTTATTCCTTCAATTTCGCCTTCTAAAGGACTAGATTTTATTATTAGTTTATTGTTTTCATTTCTACACAGTATTATATTTTGAGCATCAGCTAACATTGGTATTGTTGCATTGTGAGAAACTAATATAATTTGTTTTTGACTTTTTATTTTTTTGACTGCCGTAACAAGTCCTTTATTTATGTAATCAGTTGCCAGATTATCCTCAGGTTGGTCTATTATTATTGGAGCACTATCTTTATCATATCCTAGAATTATATCAAGAATTACTGATGTTTTCCAGCCTGGGCTAAGTTTATCAAATTCACGACCATCATTAGTAATGATTTTATATTTCTTCTTATTTAGCTCTTCAAAACTGTTATATATTCTGTTTTCGAAATCGTCATAATCTTTAACTTTAGGTTTTTGTTTTTTAAAGTTACTTTCAAAGAGTAATTCAGGTGTAATATTCTCAAAACTACTTATTTTATTTTTTAGAAAATGATTGACTATTTCAATAAACTTATCTGTACTTAGTATAAAATCATTCTCTATGTATAATTTATGCCCCATTGATTCTATTTCCTCTGAATCAAAATTGAGAGTATAACTTGAAATTGAATTTATAGTTCTATGAAATTTTCTATAAGCTCTAACATATTTTTTTAAGGACTCTAAAAGCTTGATAAAGTTTTGACTTTTAGTTTGTTCTTCAGAATTTGAATGTCTCAATACTTGATTGTATGACTCTTGCTCTTGCTCAAGTAAATTTCTAACTTGTTTTTCCTTATTTGAAATTTTTAAAACATCTGACAATTCAGATTTGAGTTTAGTCACTAAATCAGAATCGTGTTTAATAAATGGGTATTTAGATAAAAAGTTATCTATCGATTCTAAGGATTGAACATATTCATCATAAGTCCCTATTGTGAATCTTAATTTTTCATTCTCTACTTCACTTGATTGAAGGTTGTCGTAAATATTGGTTTCTAAATTATCTCTTGTAATTAACCTTGAAATAATAGGAGTAGTTTGTAATGTTTTACTTTCGTGTTCAAGAGTTTTTACACTGTCAATTAATGAGATTATATTCTTTTTAAATTCTCGTAAACCATTATTAATACTTGTTTTGATATCTTCATCTCCGGGAAAGGCTCTTTTTATTATATCTATATTTTCAATTTTATCTTCACTGATATTATTGACAACTCCCATAATGTAATTTTGAGAGAGGTAATGAGGTTTCATTCCTGATGGGTTTACAATATTAATCTTATCGATTTCATATTGTTTATATATTGAGTCTTCTACAGTCTTATTTATACCTTTGACGATAGAATCGACAAGTAGTGTTTTTCCACTAGATGAACCTCCGATTATTACGTTTAACCCAGAGGTAAGTTCAACATCTATTTCTAGATTTTCTTCTTTGTGAGAAACAGATTTAATATTCTCTGAATAAAATTTAGGCTTAGTTTCCGAATAAATTAATCTAGATTGTTCTGATAATGATAATCTTAAGCCATTAAAAGTTGGCTTTGCAAGCATCCAAGTTGGGTTAAAAGGATTTTTGTCTTTACCATTAGGATATGTTGATGGTGTATAATTATCACTACAAGTGATAAGATTTACAAATTCGTTTATTCCAAGTTTTTTGAAATAATCTTGAGTTTTTTCAAGTCCTTTGTCTCCTCTTGCAGTAAATCCTTCAAAATGATTGTAGTAAACATTTCTTTCTAAAGTACTATCTAATCTCGTATCCTTTGGTATAGAAGTGTTAAATGTTGCGTGTGATTGTCCACCGTGTGGCAATAACATAAATTCATAAGAATCAAATTTGTTAATTATTTCTTGAATTGTAGGTATAGTTGGGTCTTTTTTGACAACTTCTTTGTTGGGATATAATTCATCGAGTTTCTTGTTTATATCATCAAGTATATCTTCCGTGATTTCTTTTATGTCAAAATAAATATGACAATGATATGCAGGACAATCGTCATAATTTTTTATATGTAATTCTACACCAAGAATGATATTTAAGTTTAAAGCTATCGCTTTTAGATAAGCACTCTTATTAACCATATTATGGTCAGTTAGTGAAATTAAAAAATCGGAATTCCCATTGAATTCTTGAATTTTTGTGACTAATAAATTGATGTCATAATCTTCATTTACTTCATTAGGATTAGCAGAAGTGTGAATGTGTGTATCTAAGTAAATAGGATTCAATGAGTGTGTTTTTAAATTACTGGCAACGTGTTTGTGTATGAAAAGTTGCGTTTTTGTAAGCGAGGATTTTCCGTAGGAAAATCAGACGTAACAAAAGTGCAACGATCTTTATTTAAGCACTAATGTAGCATTTTTTTATACACGATGTTGGCAGTAGTTTTTTAATATGTTCTTATTATTTCATCCATTTCTTTGCACCAATCTATTATTTCTCCTTTGTCGTTAAATTCAATATGATAGGTTACATAAATATTCTCGTGTGTTTCGTGAATATTCACAAAAATTCGGTCAGTTCCATTTTTTTCTTTGTGAGGTGCAGTTATATTTAATCTTGGATAATTTCCTTTTCCACGTTTTTTTATTTTAAATTTCTTTTTGTCTAAATCAGAGAAGTCAAGTTCAAACCTTTCAGAATCGATTTTTCTTTGGCTCTCAACATATGATTCTATAGGTTGAAATTGTTCATTGTTTTTCCATTTAATTCCTAAACAATTAGGATTTGAAAACACAAAATAGTCAGGTTGAAAATCATTTACGTATTGATAAACTTTTATTTTCTTTTTAGTCGGAAAAGAGTCAATAAGTTTTGATTGATAAAAGTCAAATGCAATTTGCTCATAAAAAGGAAATTCAGTTTGTGAAATTCCAATTCCACATTTGAGTAAGAAAATCAGAAGTATTGTTTTTTTCAAAATCAGTTATTTAAAATTCAATTCCAATTTAATTCAGTTTACTTTTTAATAAAAGGCTTAATGAGTGAAACGTTACTTACGATTAGTTAACGGATTTCTCAAATTACTGCCAACGTTGTCGTGTATGATTAGTTGCGTGTTTAAGTAACTAATTTAGCAAAAATGGAACGAATCAGAGGAAATTCCGCAGGAATTTCCACGTAAGCTAAAACTAGCAATTAATTATACACATTGTTGGCAACTGGCTTTTATTCAGTCGGCATATCACCTTCGCCTGATGGTACTATTACAAATCCATATTCCACATCATCAGGGACTTTATACTTTTTCCAATATTCGCCACCAATTCCAGCTAATTCACCTTTTTTGTCCTCAACTTCAAGTCCAGTATCTCCGAAATAAATTTTAGGTCCAATATTAAATAAAATAGAATCTGTATCTACGAATTCGAATATTTTCTCTTCATTCGGTTGCAAGGTGAATTTATCTTTAATACTCACAGGTTTATCAGTTTCGTTTCGTAAAAAGATTTTATATTTTTCTCCTGATTTTTCATACTCGGCTGGGATTATATATGTTTCATCTCCTTTTTCAATGATTTCATTTCCGTGTTTGTCTTTGTATCTATTTTCTTCTTTACAACCAAACAAAAATGATAGAATTCCCATAGTCAGTATTATTGTTTTTGTTTTCATTTTTAGCTTGATGTCAATTGGCTTTTACCTTTTCATTTATTCGGTCAAATTTTTTCTCTCCGAGTTCATTTTTTATTAATTCCGAATTTTGTTCCACAATGTTTTTAAAAGTCAGAAATTCAGTTTGATTTTCATTCCAAAATTCAGTCGGTAAACTTGAAACAGCGACAAGTAAATCGCCTTCATAAAAATCACATTCGGTCAAAATATTCCGTTTGAGTTTTTCGAGTGCGATTCTGATTAGATACTCAACTCCGATTTGTTGAGAAATCAGAAGCCTTATTTGTTCGTTAGTCAATTCCGCAATACTTATTTTCCGAAAATGATAGCATTTTTCAACCATATCAGTCGGAAATTCGGAAGGGTTGTTCCAAATATTTTTTTCTAATTGTTCGATTGATTTTGTTTCCATTCTCGGTTTTTTCAGCTTGTTGCCAACGTTGTTGTATATGGTTTGTTGCGTGTTTTAAGCAACTAATTTAGTAAATAATTACGGACAAAGAAAGTCCGAGAGGACTTTCGCAAGTAGGCAAGAAGCCAGCAATAAATTATATACGGTGTTGCCAACAGTATTTATTTTTTCCATTCTGTTTCTTTTCCTATTTCTATTAATTTACTATAAACTGCCATTAACCCAAAAGTACCAATCATACCATAATCTCTTATTTTTTTTATGCTATTGTCATTGAAATGAATAGTCAAAGTACTAGTTTGATCATCTGACCAAGCAACAGAATAGTTATCTTTTAGTTTTTTAACTTCAATAAATTCCAGTAATTCCTGTATTTGATTAAATAATTTAATTGGTATTTTTCTTTCAGACTTTCCTTTGTGCTTTATATACGCTTGTCCATTAAATTCGGCTTTTCCTTTATAATTTATTTTTAAGTTAAATACAGGACAAGTTCCATAACAGCCACTAGTTTGAAATTCAATTCCTTTGATTTTATAATTTGCAGGTTTTTTATTAAGCTCTATAAATTCCTGAAACTTAAAAATTAACGTATCCTTTATAATTAATTCTTTAGATTCCATTAATCCTACTTGCTCTTGTTTTTTAATATAAATTTTTAAATAATTTAAATCACCTTTTTTGATTGGTTTAAACAATTCACAATTATCAAAAACATTCTTTGAAAGCGTATAAGTCTTGAAGCTATTATTTCCATTATCTACGATTGCGTAGCTGTAAAGAGTTGTTCCCCAATAGGCAGTTAAAATCAAATCGGTTAATCCGTCATTTGTTATGTCAATTTTTTCCCAATTTTTCATTCCTAGTAAATCATATTCATCTTTACAGGAAACTTTCTCTTTCACTTTTTCTGTTGATATTATTTTGAATTCAGACCATTCAAATTTGGTGAATTTTGGATATATCTTTTTCGCAAATTCTTCCACGTCTTTTGAGTTGTTCAAACTGTCAATTTGATTAGCAAACAAGAATGTTGAAGTAAAAATGAATATTATTAGAAGTACTTTTTTCATATTGTTGGCAACGTGTTCGTGTATGGTTAGTTGTGTTGGCAAGAACTAAGTTAACAAAAGAAAACGAACCAGAGGAAAATCCGTAGGATTTTCCGAGTACACACAGAACCAGCAATTGATTATACACGTTGTTGGCAATAGTTAACTAATAAATATCCCTTTTGAGTGCCTCTAGGCAATTACAGTAATAGAAATATTATACATTTCAATAATGTGCCATACTACAAAACTGATTACACCTAAATAGAAAAGTATTTCTTGAATATATAAATGCTTTTCATACTTCTGATTAATTCTTTCTATATCCTTCATTGTCAATTCTGCTGCATATTCTTGATGAGCTTTTGATTTATTGAAGTCATCAACTTTACCATCCAATATATCTAAGTACAGATTATTTCCATAAAGAAGATTTAACCTGCTTTTTACAAAAGCAAATCCAATATAAACACTAACACTCCATAATAACAATGCGATCCCAAGAGGAATATGCGAATAATCTAATGATTGTCCTGATGTCTGAACAATGGAAAAGCCAATCGCAGCAACACATAAGGCTATTATGTAATAAACAAACTTTGAAGTTTGTGCACGATGTTCTTTTTTTATCTCTTCTCTATCAGCCATTATTTTGATTTTTATAGAATTCTCTTTTTGATTTATCTAAATCAATTTCCGTTCTGACTTTCATTAAGTCAGCCATTGTATTAATGAAATACATTAATAGTTTTAAAAAATTTAGAAACGATTCTATAGCTTTTATGGAATCAGTTTTGTTTAATTTTTTTACAAGCTCATAATATTCTGTAAAATTTTTATCAAAATGCCCCGCAGTTTTGTTTCTAATAGGTCCAATCTCTGTTTTGTGATTATATTTGGATTTGTATTCTTTTAGAAAGCTATTCAATTTTTTATAATCATCTAGTAAATTTGGATGATCGTTATCTACAATTTTCTTTATTTCTTTTTGATGAAAATGATATGTATTTATAGTTTCATAAATAGTTAAAAAACCAGATTTTGAATAATAAATATCTTCCCATTCAGATTCCGAATTAAATAACCCTTTTAAAGTACAAAGTAAGTCTAAAAATGAAGAAGTTAAAAAACTGAAATACTTAATGTTTATCTCTGAATATTTAAATATATGTTCAAGTTTTTCAGTCATTTCCAATCGACTCTCGCTTACCTTAAGGAAATTTACAACCTTCATAGATTCTTTTAAATTATCGTGATGACTATTTATAAGTTCTATATATTCTTTGTTGTCTTCGATTTTCATATAATTATTGCCAACGTTGATGTGTATGAAAAGTTGCGGTTTTGTGTGCGAGGATTTTCCGAAGGAAAATCAAAGTGCATAAAAACGCAACTGCCTTTGGTTAAGTACTAAAATAGCAATTTTTTATACACGGTGTTACCCAACGTTTTTATTAATTTTCAATTTCTTCGTAAATATCATTTATAGATTTGTCATATTTTTCATTTATGTATTTATTCACTAATTTATTATAGCATTCCATTTCTGTTCTTAAAAGACAGCCCATTGAAAAATATTCAATATCATATTTAGATTTCATAATTTCTCTCATTCCAGAAATAGAGGCTATTCCAAAATGAAAGTATTTCAATTCTTCTTTTGTTAAGTCAGCATTAAATCTTTTTTCCATCTTTTCGCAAGTTTCTAATTCGGAATATTCTGAAAGGCGATTTTGGCGTAATATATTTTCAAAATTTTCGGTCGAAAGATGTATGTTCAGAATTAGAGAAATTCCTAAAGATCCAATTATTATTTTAATTAAAATTTTTCGGTGTTTTGTAATAATAAAATATAGTCCAAAACCTATTAAACCAATTATAAATAGGATTTGAGAAATTTCCAATTCCAATTTAAAATCATACCAATACCACATTTCAATAGAATTAAAAATTATTAGAATAGTTCCAATAATTCCTAATGTTAAAAGTAAATATTTCGTTTTTGAGTTCATTCGCTAATGTTGGGTAACGTGTTTGTATAAGATTAGTTGCGTGGTTTGAGCACCTAATTTAGCAAATAAAAACCGAATAGAAAATCCGCGAGGATTTTCGTAAGTAGGCTAGAACTAGCAATAAATTATATACGGTGTTGCTACACGTTTTTTTATTCCCAAAATTCATATTTGAAATATCTTGGTACATATCCACGAACGCTTTTTAAAAGTCCGTTTTCGTAATATTTATAATTCAGTTCATATTCATTAGTTCGGTCATTCATAAATACGGATTTAATATCTGATTTTATAAGTTGACCTTTTTCGTTAAAACTGTTCTTAATGGTTTTATTATCCTCAAATCTTTGTAAATCGGTTTGGTCAGAATATGCCAAAGTATTTGTTATTCCGTTTTCCGTCGTTTTTACTTTTTTTAGTTTAGATTTTAAATAATAACCGAAAAATCTACTAACATAAAAGTCTTTTTCATATTCTTTTGTCTTTTCGTAAACCAGTATTGAATCCTTTTTCTGCGTTGTGGTTGATTTAAATGGTTCGTAATAGTAATTCGTTTCATAAACAAAACTGCCTAAATTTTTTCTTGATGAAATCAGTTTATTATTTGTTCCATATTTAAATGTTGTTGAATCTTTCCCTATTGAATCTATTATTTTAATTAATCGATTTTGAGAGTCGTATTCATAACGATTTATTTTGTCAGTTAATTTGTGTTTTCGGCTTTTACGATTATAAGACGCACTAAATTCAGTCGAGCGTATCCTTTTTCCATTTCGGTCAAATTCTACAATTTCGGATATGTCTTTAGGTGAATTTAAATAGACAAATATTTTCTTTACTTGTCGGTTTACGTAAATACTATCAGGTTGCCATCTATTTTCAATTTGTCCAAAACTCCAAAATGGAATAGAAATAAATATTATAAAAAATAGTTTGTTCATTTTATGGAATTCGGTTTTTCTCAAATGTGTGGCAACGTTGTTGTATATGATTTGTTGCGTGTTTCAAGCACTAAAGTTAGCAAATAAAACACAGATAGAAAGTCCGCGAGGACTTTCGTAAGTAGGCAAGAAGCCAGCAATAAATTATATACGGTGTTGTAAACTGGCTTTATCCTAAAACCTTAATATTTTCTTCAAACCTTTTAATCGCTGTTTCTTTGTTTAGATGACTTGGGAAACTATTCAATATTTTTTCATATTTTACTATACCAATGGCTTTTGCTATGTAAGCTTCGTGGACAAAATTTAAATAGTAAATTAATTCTCCTAAACTCGAATGAAAACTTTTAAAATCGATGTCAGCATTAATAAAACTTTCAATATCTCTATAATTTGCTTTAATTCTCAACCTATAAAGTAGATTGAAAATTGAAGTTATTGGGATTGTTTTGTAAATAATATCCCAATGATTCTTACTAAATGATTTTCTAAATTCCCCTTTTCCATTTCTAAATCTTTTATCGTTTTGTTTTGCTAAACGATTTCGTTTATCTTCTGCGTTTCTTTTTCGTGTAGTTTTTAAAAAAGTAGCTAACTGTATTTCCGCGTCTTCTAAACATTCTATTTTTCTTAAAACACTGCTGTCTTTTGGGAATTCCTTAAAAGTCGGCAATCCTTGATATTCAAATTCATTTTTCAAGCCTGATGAATAAAAAGAAATTGCAGATGGATAATGATTGTCTTTTATTGAATTTCCAAAAAGTTTAATTGATTTTTCGTGCTGTTCGTTTGCTAAACCTTGTGTTTCGTGGAAAGCTGTCATAGATAGATAAACCGAATAATATGCTTGAGGAAAGTTCCAATGAAGAGAGAATTTATAGTATTCATCATTATCAATTTTTTCCCCAATTCGATAAGCGTATTCTGTACTCCAAGAATTCCAAAGTAGTTTTCTAACTTCGTCTATATTAAAACTACTATTCTTAATTTTTATGTCATTATAATATGGAATCTTTTTTAATTCAAATTTCTCACTATTACAATTAAGACAATAAATTATAGAAAAGAAATGATTAAAAAAGACTTTTGATGGAATTGATTTTGCTTGTTCAGCTCGTGTTTTCAAAAACATTTCCATAATTCCTGTTAATGCCATAAGTTTATTTTAGCTTGTTTACAACGTGTTTGTACAAGGTTAGTTGCGTGGTTTAGCTATAAATTTACTAAATAATTACTGACAAAGAAAATCTGCAAGGATTTTCGTAAGTAAGCAAAAAGCAAGCAATTAATTTTGTACGGTGTTGGCTACAGTTTTTTCTCCATTGATTTATAAAATTCATTTATTTCCAATGTATATTCATCTAATAATGATTTCTCTCTTTCAAATAAATCAGTTAATTTATATAAAGGGTCTTTGAGTTTACATAAATAAAAAGTTTCCATTTTTTTAAAAAACAATTCTTTCATTTCAGAATTCAATGGTGATATATGAATTCGTTTTTTTATTAATTCAAAAGACCTAATTACTAAAATTATACTGTCAGCTATATAATATTGACTGAATTTCTTATTTCCTGAATAAAATTTGAAAACTGAATTACAATAATCTATTAGAGCTTCGTGTCCAAATTTTCGAATTCTCTCACCTTTATTTGTTGAGTATAAGTATATCTGATTATATTCATTATCAAGTTGATTGAAAAGCATAAAAATTATATCACTTTCATTTTTTATTTTTTGGTCATTAAAACTATCTATTTGTCTGTTCAGTGTTAAATACAAAAAAATTACACTTATAATTCCTAAGAGAGGGGAAGTAATTCCTCCAATAGTGTCTCCTATACTTGAAGTATTTGTTAAGTCAAATACTTTCCAAATATTAGGTAGTGTCAGAATGTAGATCAATAGCAAAGAAATTATTATTAATCCAATAGTCAAAATGATTGTTTTAAATATTATTTTTTTCATTCAATTTATTTTCCAATTATATTTTTCCAAATTTCTTTCATTATTCTTTTCGGAAAAGAAACTGGTTTTTCCTCATTTGGGTCTTCTAACCAAAAGTCACAAACGTCACAAACAACCTCATTTTTGTAAGTTGCTTTTCCACCAATTCCATCTGCAATTGCTATTTCATCTGCAAGTCCAATTCCACCATCTGTGTTTGTCCATTCCACTTTATTTTTCCGAATTTTGTCAGAGTAACAGCGTGGACATTTTTTCAGATTATCTTCAAGTTTTGATTCAGGATTTTCAGCAATTAATCTTTCAATTTTAGATTCATTCAAATTTCTTTCAACTAAATATTCCTTAATTTTTGATTGAGTTACTTTCATATATGTTGACAATTTGAATTTTGCAAAAAAGGCTAATTCATAATCATCTAATTCATTTATTTTGCTCATTTCTTGTTAATTGTAGCCAACGGTTTTGTGTAAGGATAGTTGCGTGTGCAAGCAACCAACTTACTAAAAATGGAACGAACCAGAGGAAAATCCGTAGGATTTTCCGAGTAGGCAAGAACCAAGCAATTATTTTTACACGGTGTTGGCAATAGTTATTTTTTATTCCGTTTGTTCAATCTTTTCAATCGGTTTATTTCCGATTTCTTTGTTCGGTTCAGATTTTTAGTCCGAGTGCAAAGGTCAGTCGAAAAATACGGTTCAACTTTATTATTCTCTTCGAAAGTGTTTACTTGTAAATCCGTTTCGTATGAGTAAATCAAATGTTCCGAGTTCAGGTCAAAATAATTTCCACAATCCGCTCCTCCACCAGAAGTTACAATAGTTATGAAATCCGATTTTTCTTTTCCTTTAATCAGTTCCGTAACTTTAAAAACAAACTCAATTCTATTAATTTCTCGAATGTAATATTTTCCTTTTTCAGTTGAGCTTGGGATTGAGTCATACACCTTTCCTTCGTTAATTTCCACAACTTTTCCAGTAAAAATCAAGTCCGAATGTTCAAATCCATATTTAACGCTTGATTTTTCACAAGAACAAGAATAAACCTTGTTTGCTGAAAAAATCAGAATAAACATTGTTATGATTATCGGGTTCTTCATAATTATTGCCAACGTTTTTGTATAAGATTAGTGTGGGAGGTAGACAAACTTTATTTTGTCAGCCGAGCCACTAAGCTTATACTTATTTTGTGTTTTTTTCTTTGTCGACCTAAAAATAGATAAATAAGTTTAAGCGGACTTTATAAATAAACCAAAACTTTGGACTAAACCATAAAAACCCACATTAATTTTATACGGTGTTACATGCTGTTTGATTTGCCATCAAAACTTCTGAAATCTAAAGGGAATGGATAATATGTCGGATATTTGTTTAATATTATTGGAGCATGTTTTAAAGACTTATATTTATTATAAAATTTAAAACCTGTTATATCAGTCACTTTATCCAGTGGTTTGTCATTATCTATGCTTAATACAAATCCGAACGGTGGAAAAGTAAAATCGCATATTGCTCCATAAAGATTAGTGAAGAAAATTGTACCTTTTTTAACCTGACCCTCATTATTTAGATACATATAAATTTTATACCTATCACTTAATTTTTCCAATTCGGGGTCTTTTACAAAGTCAATCAATTCAGGATACTGATCAGTAAATACACTTTGATTATTACAAATAAATATTGCTATTATTTGTTTTAAAAATTTTAAATGATTTATATCAGATATATCGAATTGATAAGCTTTTGCATTTTTATCCTCATGGGTAATGATACTCATACAAATATTTGCAAATTTCTTGTATTCTCTTACGTATTTTGATCCGAGGAAACTATTGCAATCAAAGCATAAGCAGTAATCTCCTATTCCACCTTGTTCAACTTTGGTTTTTATCTTCTCCTCTTTACTCAAATACTTTTCTACTTTTGTATAATATTCAGTCGAATCAACTATTTGGTATCTACTTTTGTTAAAGGCTGACCTTGGAGGAATATGCTCAAAATTTAATTCTTTTTCTTCTTTGCAAATTCTACAAATTCCAATCTTAGTTTTTTTGTTTTTCATTTTTTTTGGAAAATTGCATGTAACGGTTTGGCTAAGCTTAGTGTGGGATTTGATACTCACAAATTATCGAAGACATCACTTAGCTTAGACTTATTTTATAGTTTTTTCTTTATTGACTTAAAATTAATCAAATAAGTTTAAGCGGACAAAATAAAAAAGCCAAAAACTTCGAGAAAGGAATAAAACCCACATTAAGTTTAGCCGTTGTTGTAGCTAGTTTTTTTTATATTTACCTTCAATTCGACAAAAGGCACCTAACTGCCATTTTTCATATGAATCATTTGATGAAATCTGAATAGTTTCATTGTTTTTAATAATTTTTAAATGATGCTTTGATTCAAATATTTCTCCTTTGTCAGAGTATACAAAACCTTCATAAAAATTTTCTTTAGATTTTGATAATATTCCTTCATAATTAGGCATAGCACATTTTTCATTGGAAATCATTAAGTCAATTTTTATACTCTCATTATCAATGTTAACTATTTCTAAATGATTCGTATGGTTGTAGTAATTTTCAATTTTTGTTGATGGTTCAAAATTCAAATATTCTCTAATGTCATTATATTTATATTTTAAGTCAATAGCTGGAGTCATATTCTTAATAGCATTTGGAAGAGAACAAGTTTCAATGAATTCTATGTGATTTTCATTTAAAGAAAAATCTCCTAATTCTTCATCATTCTTACATTTATTCAAGTATTCATATACCCAATCATATTCATTTTTGTCAATATCTTTTTGTTTAAAAAGTTCTTTAAGTTGTTTTATTTCATTTTCAAATTGTTCATTTTTCTTATTAAGAATTTGTTGCTTAAAGTTATTCAACTTTAAAAGCGAATCAATTTTAATAGGTTTTCCAGTTTTTGTATTGTAATTGAAATAGGATTTCCAATAAGTACAATATGCAGCGCATCCTTCAGTTTCAATATTAAATGATATTATATTATTTCTATTGTAAGTTATGTTAAAATTTATATAACCTATTTGGTCACCAATCCATTGTTTTAAAGTTTTATTTATAGATGAATTAGGAGCTTCATTATAAGTATATTTATTTTTTAAATCGAAATTTATTAAAGAATCGATTTTCTTATTTCCTGTTTTGAATATTGGGTATATTAATTTGTCTAATGGTGAAGTATTTTGCTCACTTTTATAAAGATGTAAAGTGTCTATTTTGACTGTTTGAGAAAATGAATTCAAAGAAATTATTAATATAAAGTATAATAGTTTTTTCATTTTTCGTAATTAGCTACAACGTGTTTGTACAAGGTTAGTTGCGTGGTTTAAGCAATAAATTTACTAAATAATTACTGACAAAGAAAATCCGCGAGGATTTTCGTAAGTAAGCAAAAAGCAAGCAATTAATTTTGTACGGTGTTGGGCACAGTTATTTATATTCAATTTTCCTAGTTTTAATATATTCTAGTTTTCCATTTTCAAAAGACTCTCTTTTAATCCAATTTTTGAATTTGTCAAATTCATATTTATATTCTGTTTTTGAAATTAGCGAATCTTTATCGTTAAATTCCTTTACTGCTTTTAAGATTCCACATTCATATTCATATTTAGAATTTATATTTCTTTCGGGTTTTATTAAATCAGATAATCTAGATTCAGTTATTAATTCCTTTTTGTCATATTTACTAATTTCAATTGTATTCGAAATTGTATCATTGGATTCAATATCTATATATTGGTTTAGTAATGAAGTTTGTTTTAGGGTCTTGTCAGAATTATATTCATATTTTCCAATTTGTTTCATATGAAAAATATCATTTTTAGTTTCTGATTTTGTTTTGAAAACTAAACTGTCTTTATAGAAATAATTGACAGTAAACATTATGCTATCAGTTGAAATTTTTCCAATTTCTTTTTTTATTTTGTTAAACTCGTCATATATGTATTCAATTTCCATTTGTTCATTCGTAAATAATGGATTTTGAGTTAAATAGGATATTTTGTCATTATTATTATATTTATTTTCAATAATTGATACTGTATCTTGAATTTTCTTATTTAAAGAATCTTTCCGAATATTGATAAAATAAATGGTTGTTTTATGAGCTTTTTTAGTAAGTCCATTATTCAGCAATTTTGGTTGATTACAGCAACCAATTAAGAAAATTGAAAAAAGTAAAATTAGGAGTCTATTCATTCAGTTTTAATTGTGCCCAACGTGTTTTTATATGGTTTGTTGCGTGGTTTAGCACGTAATTTAGCAAATAAAAACCGATTAGAAAATCCGCGAGGATTTTCGTAAGTATGCAAGAAGCCAGCAATAAATTATATAAGGTGTTATAGCACTTTTTTAATTATTGTTAATATCATTTAAAGCACCAATAAAACTATTATACTCCGTAGGTTTTGGAGCTTTGTCATTTACTAAATATCCATTTTTATTAAAAATAATATACCTTGGAATAGAATTAATTTCAAATTTCTTTTTTAGTTCTGAGTTTATAGTATCTAGCAAAAGATATTGATTATTTAAAGTTCCAAATTTTTTTAATTCTAAAGTTTTTTGTTTCCATTTTTCTAAATCTGTGTCTATTGATATATATACCCAATCTAGAAAATAGTTTTCAGCAAACAATCCTTTATTCTTTCCTCCTTTTTTAATGTCATATATGCAAGGTCCACACCAACTTGCCCAGAAATCTATAACTCTAATTTTTTCACCAGTTTGTATAAGCATATCGCTAAATGTTATGGTATCTCCTTTTATTGTAATTAATTTCTCATCAAGAACCTCCTTAGGAGGCAACTTATTTAACAATTCAATATTTTTTGCTGCCTCATCTATTTTTATTAAATAATTTGAATTAGGGAATAGAACTTTAAACTCTTTAATTGCTTCTTTAATGTTACTGCTATTTCTAAAAGGGCTTACCTCTATGTATTTAAGAATAGTATTGGCAAGTCCTCCCTCTTGTGCTTTGTTGCTAAATTTATTTAAAAATATTTCCTTTTCTATTAAAAATTGGGATGGTGAATAAGAGTCTGTTAAATTTTGATTTAAGTGCACATAACTTCTAAGAATACCCAAATAGTTTTTATTCTTCAATACCTTTGGATTATTCAATAACTGAAAAGAAAGATTTCCGAAATATGATTCGGAAAATTTTAAAGAAGTTTCTATTCCATATCCTTTAGATACTTGTTCAAAATGACTTGCATCAAGTTCTTTTACACGACCAGATTTGTCAATTGTTAAATGAAGGATTCTAGAATAATATTCAAATAGAATTCTAGTACGGGTTTTTTCAATAAAATCTTCGCTAACTTCAGGGTTTTTTAATATGAAGTATTCAAACAAACTGTCTCTTTTTTGAAAAACTTCCCAACATTTATTTTTGTATTGTAATAAGTCATTTCTAAATATTGGATATTCATTTAAAGAAATGTCTTTGTAGAGTTTATAATGATTTTTATTAGTTCCAGCTACAGATAACTCTCCATTTTTTATTATAATATTTATACTGTCTCCAGGACTAATAAAAATAGGAAGTTCATAAACTTTTTTCATTCCAAACGCAAGGATTTCAATGTATTGAGATTCAAGTAAATCTTCGGTTTTAAAAAAAATGGAATCTGGGTGATTGAGTACTTTAAAGTTTTTTGATTTTAGTTTTTTTTTAGGAACATCTAAATAAAGAAAATTTAAATATTTAAATGCTTGTGGGTCATCTGATTTACCCGTAATTATAGTTTCTAAATGTTGAGTAGAGTCTTTGTTTTCTAAAACCAAATTAGTCGTGCTTGTACTCGCTTTTTTACAGCTGACTAAAAATAATATTATAAAGAGTTTAATAATAAGAGGAATTGGATTTTTCATTATGTTTAAATTTTAGTCAACCTATTTCAGGAAAGTACAAGGCTCATAATGTGCTATAACGTGTTTGTGTAGGAAAAGTTACGTGGTTTAAGAACTAAAGTTAGTAAATAAAACACAAACCAAGAAAATCCGCGAGGATTTTCGTAAGTAGGCTTTTACCAGTAATTTTTTTTACACGTTGTTAGCAAAAGTTTTTTCTTTTTTCAATTCATCTATACTTTGATAACCTTTAAAAATCATAAACAAAGCATATAAGTGAACTCCAAAACTTAACCAATCCTGAATACTTAATAAAATCAAAGCATCTATACCATATATTATCATTCCAATTATGAATGCTGGTTTACTCAAATTTTTCGAAAAATGCCAAATGACAGCAAAAGTTCCAGAAATAAAAAGGCTAATTATAACTCCTAACAAATTAAAGTTTCCAAATGCGGCAAGATAAATTCCTTCAAATACTTGAGTTATTCCAAGTCCAAATATGAATGAAACTTGTCCTCCGAAATAGAGTATTAAAGTATTTATAGCAGATAAACCAAAAATCCATAAAAACCATTGCGATCCATTGTTCAGCTTTGCAACACTTTCAACTTGTTCAATAGTTGGTATTTCTTCCAATTCTTTTTTCTTTATTGGGTCTTCTTTAAAACTCTCACAGGTTTCTTGAAAACTTGCAATTTCATTTGTTAAATTACAGATTAATCCTTTTTTCAGGTCCATTTTTCTATTCAAACATATTTTGCAATAGGATAAATGTTCTTCTCTTGTCATAGTTTTTATTTGTGTAGTTAATTTTTGCTAACGTGATTGTATAAGCTTTGTTGCGTGTTTTAAGCACTAAAGTTAGCAAATAAAACACAGATAGAAAGTCCGCGAGGACTTTCGTAAGTAAGCTAGAACTAGCAATTAATTTTATACGGTGTTGTAAACAGTTTTTATCCATCATAACCAAACCATTCGTTCTCACACTTAACTTTTTTCGATTCAATTTCCTTGAATTTATTTTCCTTTAAGTCAATAAACCAAGTTTTTAATATTTTATCAAAAAATTCAACATCCTCATTCTCTACCAAACTGAAAACCATTCTTTCATTTGGATTTTCAATTAATTCACATTGAGTTAAAGCGACGTATTGGTCAGAATTTTTAAATATCAAATTCACTTCGTCAAGAATTGAATAGTTAGGTTTAGGTGATGAATTTTTGATTATTTTTTCTAAAATCAACACTTTTAGACTGTCTTTTTGAATGTAAACCAAAGCCTTATCTGAATTTCCTAAAACTTGCGCACTTACTTTTTCAAATCCATTATACTTTTCTAAATCCGTTATATTTCGGAAAGTAACATTTTCAGAGTCATTTTTTGAGATAGGATTGGTATCAGATACAGATTTAAATTCCGTTTCTGATTTTTCTTTTTCAAGTTCAATTTTTGAATCATTTTTTGATTCCGATTCTTTCTTTTCTTTTTGACAACTAAATGTCAAAATCAGAACTAAAATTATTATGATTTTCTCGGTTCTCATAAATTGTTTACAACGTTATTGTATATGGTTTGTTGCGTGTTTCAAGCACCTAATTTAGTAAATAATTACCGACCAAGAAAGTCCGAGAGGACTTTCGTAAGTATGCGAGAAGCCAGCAACAAATTATATACGGTGTTAGCCACAGATGTATTCTCTCAATATTCAAGTCAGAATTTTATTCAATTCTATTTTTCCAATAGTTGTAAATTCTATTTATTTCAAAAGGGTCTATAGATGATTTATCTTTATACTCATACCATGATAAATTATTCAATGAGTATTCAGTAAAATTCCATTCTTCATTTTCTTTGTTTTCATTAAAATGTTGTTTCCAAAAAAAGACTTCAGGTTCCCATATTTTAGTCAGTATCATATGAATAACTACAGATTTTTCAGTTGTTTTTAATTCTTCAAGTAAATCCGTAGAACAACTTTTACCTATTTCTATTAGTTCTTTTGAATCATCATTAAGAATCAAGGCAGTTCCGTAATTAATTTGGAAATAAAATGAACTCCATGACAGGTTTTGGATAAGTTCTTTAACTTTAGATTCATTCTGTGAGAACGAATTAAAGTTTATAATCAATAATAAGAATAAAACGATTTCTTTTTTATTTTCTAACATTATCATGATTTATCTGTCAAATCTGTAATTTGTGGCTAACTGGTTATATCTTTATAATATACGTCGTTTTTAGGGTTTATTTTCCGGATATCGACGTATTTTTATCGTTGTTATCAGAAATAAATGTAGTACTTTTTTGTGAATTTTTATATTGAGCTACAATTAAATCTAATGGGTTATTTATCTTTTTTACAGCATCACTCTGCACATGAGTATATACCATTGTTGTTTCTGGTTTACTATGCCCCAATAAGGCTTGTATGTATCTTATATCTGTACCACTCTCTAATAAATGTGTGGCATAACTATGTCTTAATGTATGTGGTGTAACCGCCTTTTGTATACCTGCTCTTTCTACACTTCTTTTTAAAAAACTTCGAACTGATGTTGCTGCATAAGGTATATGCTTGCTATCATTTTCTATTAAATACTGTTGTGGAGTATATGTGGTTATATAATTATGCAACATAGGTAATAAACTATTTGCCATGGGTACATACCTGTCTTTTCTTCCTTTACCCATACTTACTTTTAACATCTGCCTTTCAAAATCTAAATCTTTAAGTTTTAGATTTAAAAGTTCTCCAATACGTAAACCAGATGAATACAATAAAGCAATACAAACACGGTGCTTTAAGTTTTTTGTGACCTGTATTAAACGAATCACTTCTTCTTTAGACAATACACTAGGTAATTTTTTATCCTTTCTTGGTGCAATACTTTTAAAATCTAATTCAAAATTAGCTTTAGTATATATTAAAAAATGTTTTAAAGCACTTATCAATTGTCTATGAGTGCTAATAGATGGATTCTTTTTAATAAAATCACTCTCTATATATCGTTCAATTTCTCTAACATTATCTATCGTTTCTTTTTGATGATAGAGTATAAAATCTGCCACTAAATAGGTATAAGTTTTTAAAGTACTAGCACTATAACGCTTTCCTTTTAAGTAAGTGTAAAATCCATTTAATAAGCTTCTTTCTTTTTCTTTTAATTTAATTTTTAAAGTGGTAGTAGGGGTAAACTGATCAAATTTAACATTGGTAATTTTAACTAACTTTTCTTTAATTAGTAGATAGTTTTCTTCCGTAAAAGGTAAATGCCAACAAGCTAGCTGTTTACTCCATCTTGCATTAGGTAATTTTTTTACAATGTTTATTAAAGGAGTATGATAATCAAAATATAAACAAAGGCTTTGTTTACCTCTATGTTTTTTAGAGATTACTGTAATAGGAGGGTATGTACTAATCTTTTTCAATGCGTAAACAATTTACAAAAAATAATTGTATAGTAGAATAGAATTCTATTAAAAAGCATTTTATTACTAAGTAAGTTTTGTTTAAAGGTTACTTATGTTTTATGGTAAAGTTGCTTTACTTTTTTAGCATTCATAAAGAGAAAGTAAAAAATTAATGTAGTAAATGTTATAAAAAATACTAGAATATATATATGAAAATACTAGAATAAATTATGAAAAATACTAGTAAAAAAATAAATTAGTATATATTGAAGGCTAAATAAGTTACCTACAAAATACAAAAAAAAAGCTAAACATGTCATTACGTTATAGAATAACTAAAAGAAATAACTCTTTAAAAAACAATACAGAGCAATATATTTTACAAGCTGTTAATACAGGTACTATAGAATTAGATTACATTAGTAAACTAATTAGTGAAGAGTGCAGCCTACATGAAGTTGATGTAAAAGCAGTTTTAATTGCTTTGGGGTTAAAACTAGAATTTTTTCTTACAGATGGTAAAATAGTAGAATTAGGTGATATTGGCCGTTTTAAAATGGGTTTTAACGGTACTGCAAGTAACGACCCTAATACTTTAACGCCTAAACGTAACATTAAAAAATACCATATAAACTATCAACCTTCTAAGAAATTAAAGCAACGTCTAAAAGCAGGTGTAGATACTTATAAAGAGGGTAGAAGGGGTTAAACTAAACATAAAGCATAAAACATAAAAAATGACGCTATAAAATAGCGCCTTTTTAATAGTAGGATTTAAAACCTATGTTAACATAGTAACACGGTTTTCTATATACGTTTTTAAGGTTTGTAAAAATTGGCACATACAGAACCATCTTTTGTGTCAAAGTATACCACATTTACACTTCTTTCAATTGATGCATTATTTAGTGGATTTTCATTATTTATACCGTTTATCAATAGATGTGTTTTGGGCTATCATAGTTGACGTTAATTATCTATAGTATTTTATTCGATAAGAATACTTTGGGAAAACTCGATATTTCTTTTCTCTTTTAATATATCAAGTATAGAAAAAAAATAAGCAATTTCACCTGTTTTTAAAAAGTTGATTTTTAGTAGCTAAAAAAAACTCTAAATTGATTACGTATGCAGCTTTCCTTGCGTCCTGAAGCGATTCGAGTTACTGTATTTAAAACCCAAAAAAAACTCGATTAACAAAAGCTAATCGAGTTTAGTATAAGTTATAATTTAATTATGAAATTAGAATCTAAATTCTAAACCTGCAAAAGCTCCAAAAGGATGCCCAGGTCTTAAGCCAGCAGGTACTCTAGAAACAGCGTAAGTTTCATCTAATAAATTAATGATATTTGCTGTAACATTTAAGTTTTTTGTAACATAATATTTACCAGAGACATCAACTATAAAATTAGAGTCTACACGTTCATTATCAGCAATTGCTCCAGAACCTGCCAAGGTTCTAAATTCACCATTAAAACGACCATTAAAATTAAGTTCAAATTTAGAATGCTCTAAAGAGAAACCAACATTAAATTGGTGTTTTGGTATGTATGGTAATTCATCACCTACAGTTACTGTACCCCATAAATCGTTAGAACTACCAAAACTATTTTGAAATTCTGTGTTTGTATAAGTATAACCAAATGATAATGGTAATGAAAGCGTTGCATTTTCTTTTGCAAAATTATAGTTTACTAACAATTCTAAACCATTTACATTTACTTCACCAGCATTAAATTGATCTAATGAACCTGTACCACCAGTTGCTGCTAAATCGCTTCCTAATAAGTTAGAATAATCGTTAAAGAAACCAACTACTTCACCAGAAATACCTAAGAAGTTAAAACGTGTTCCTAATTCATAGTTAATACTCTCTTCTGGTTCTTGACCATCTTGATTTCCTGGAGGTGAAAATCCTTTATGAACACCTCCAAAGATAGAAAAGTCGTTACTAAATTTATAGTTTGTTCCTATTCCAGGGATTAGTACATCAACATTATTTTCTCTTGTGGCTAAATTAACTCCAGTTCTATCTACATCACTCTTACCAAAATCCTCTCTTTGTAAAGAAATGTTTTCATAACGTAAACCAGGTGTAAATGTCCAGTTTTTATACTTTAATCTGTAAGTAATAAAAGAAGCAAATGCATTGGCACTAGAAATTCTATTAGCATCTGTACCAGGAACACCAGCAGTAGTTAATGCTAAATTACCTGTATTGCTTATACTATATTGATCTACCCATTGAAAACGGTCTTCTTCATCATAATGAAAACGAACACCAAATTCTATATCATGAAAAGCGTCTCCATTATACCAATGATAATCTAATTTAGATTGTATACCTTGTGAGTAGTAAGCTCTATTATTTGCTTTAACACCAATGGCATCAGCACCAGAATTTACACTTCCATTCACAATAGCAAAATGATCTGATAACGTGTTAGGGTCTTCTAATACATTAGCAATAGATTGTTTATCACCATTAAAAGTAACATCATTTAACTTATACCAATTTCTAGCAAAATTGTTTCTATAAGCTGTAGTTGTTAAACGTACATTTTTAGAAAAATCAGCTTTGTGTGTTATAGCATATTGAGTATGGTCTGTAGTCATTTTATCTTCATTAGAAGAAGCATATCTAGAAAACGGATTTGCATTAAAATCTGCTTCTGTTAAGCCTAAATAAGTTTCATTACCTACTTCATCTGAATATTGAAATTTAAACTCTAATGATTGCTTTACTTTTGAATTTGGAAATAAGTTTACCGAAAACTTAGCAACAATATCATTCTTATCAAAGCCAGTATCTTTTCCACTTGGTAAGGTTTTAAATCCATCAGAACCATAATTTAGATACTCTACCATATATCCAAAAGTAGCATTACCACCACCAACTTTGGCATGTAATTGTTGCGAATTAAAACTACCATAACTAGCTCTAATTTTACCACCAAACTCTGTCGGAATTTGAGAAGATATCATATTTATTGCACCACCTGTAGTAAATGGTCCATATTGCACTTGGCTACTTCCTTTTAATACTTCTACAGCTTCCATTCTTGCAATAGTTGGAAAATAATAAGCAGATGATGCACTATAAGGTGCAGGTGCTATTAGTATACCATCTTCCATAATTGTAATTTTAGAACTTCTTTCTGGAGATGTACCTCTTAAACTTATATTTGGTCGTAAACCAAAACCATCTTCTTCATATATAGAAACACCAGGCACAGTTCTTAAAGCTCTATTAACATCTGTAAAACTAAATTTTTGTAATTCTTTAGGAGATAAATAGTAAGCAGAACCTGTTCTGTTTTTTGCAACATATTTGTTTCCAAAAATTGCTGTTGTAGAAATGATAACTTCGTCTAATTGTTGTATAGAATCTAAAGTTTTTGCGACTTCCTTTTTCTCTTGAGCGCTTATTATTAAAGTGATAAATGATAAAATTAATACTGCTACCTTCTTCATTTTATTTAGATTAAGTATAAATAGTTTTTTAAATCGGGTGCAAATATACAACCTCATAAGAGTTTTTCCAAAGCTTATTTAGAATAAATTAAAATAAAATTTAAGATTTTTATTAAAACGTTTAGGAAATGCCTGATAATCATAATGAAAGCAATAATGCTTAAAATTAAATTAGTTTAAAATCATTATATATTGTAAATTTGCTCGCAATTATATCTTAATTGCCACATGATCGCACACGAAAACAAAATTTTAGGAGAAGGTCTTACTTATGATGACGTACTTCTAGTTCCAGCATTCTCAGAAGTTCTTCCTAGAGAAGTTAGTATTCAAACAAAATTTACAAGAAACATTACTATTAATGTACCTATAGTTTCTGCAGCTATGGATACTGTTACAGAATCTTCTTTGGCTATCGCAATTGCAAGAGAAGGTGGTATTGGTGTTTTACATAAAAACATGACTACAGACCAACAAGCACAAGAAGTTAGAAGAGTAAAACGTGCAGAAAGTGGTATGATTTTAGACCCAGTAACACTTCAAATGGATGCTACTGTTATAGATGCGAAATTAAGCATGAAAGAACATAGCATTGGTGGTATTCCAATTGTAGATAAAGAGGGTATATTAAAAGGTATTGTAACCAATAGAGATTTACGTTTCGAACATAAAAATAAAAGACCTATTGTAGAAGTAATGACAAGTGAAAACTTGGTTACTGCAGATGTAGGTACCTCATTAAAAGACGCAGAGAAAATTCTACAAAATTATAAAATTGAAAAGCTTTTAATTGTTGATGCAGATTATAAATTAAAAGGTTTAATAACGTTTAGAGATATAACAAAGGTTACACAAAAACCTATAGCAAATAAAGATTCTTTTGGTAGATTAAGAGTAGCTGCAGCCTTAGGTGTTACTGCAGATGCAGTAGAAAGAGCTTCTGCACTTGTTAAAGCAGGGGTAGATGCTGTAATAATAGATACTGCTCATGGTCATACAGCTGGTGTTGTAAAAGTTTTAAAAGCAGTAAAAGAAAAATTTCCAGATTTAGATGTAGTTGTTGGTAATATAGCAACTGCAGAAGCTGCAAAATATTTAGTTGATGCTGGTGCAGATGCAGTAAAAGTAGGAATCGGACCTGGTTCTATTTGTACTACAAGAGTTGTTGCTGGAGTAGGTTTTCCTCAATTCTCGGCAGTATTAGAAGTAGCTAATGCCATAAAAGGTAGTGGCGTTCCTGTTATTGCAGATGGAGGTATACGTTATACAGGTGATATACCTAAAGCAATTGCAGCAGGTGCAGATTGTGTTATGTTAGGATCGCTGCTTGCAGGTACTAAAGAGTCTCCAGGAGAAACCATTATTTACGAAGGAAGAAAATTCAAATCATACAGAGGTATGGGGTCTGTAGAAGCAATGAAACAAGGTTCTAAAGACAGGTACTTTCAAGATGTAGAAGATGATATTAAAAAATTAGTACCAGAAGGTATTGTTGGTAGAGTTCCTTATAAAGGAGAATTATACGAAAGCATACATCAATTTATTGGAGGTTTACGAGCTGGTATGGGGTATTGTGGTTCTAAAGATATAGAAACGTTAAAAGAAACTGGTAGGTTCGTAAGAATTACAGCTAGTGGAATTAATGAGAGTCATCCTCATGATGTAGCCATTACAAAAGAAGCACCAAATTATAGTAGGAGGTAAGCGGCTTTTTTAAAAATATAGATAAACTTTTCTCTGTTCTTTTTAGAATGTAGAAAAGTTTTTTGTTTCCCAATATTCTGTTAAAGCAAAATACATCTGTAACAAAATACAAATGTAAGCGTCATATATATGATTGCAATAAGAAGGATAAACTGTAGATTAAACTACACACAACCAACTTATACAAATCATATTAGTTAGTTTTTAATAGTTTGACTAGAGTCAGGAGCAGTAAATGTTTCTGACTCTTTTCTATAGGGAGTATTAGTTTTTTTTAGAGGGTATTTTATCTCTTTCAATCTTACCCTTTTTTAAGGCCTTATAGTTTTCATAACAATCTAAGACAGCTTCAATCAATTGCAAGTCAGAGGCCTTTCTAATAAAGTATTCAGAGTAACTACAATCCGTTAAGAGTTCACTTAATTCTTGTCGATCCATATCAAGATATTCCATCATTACTTCTCTATCAAATTTACCTGCTAACATTTTTCGTAAATCGTCTTCTTTCTTAAGTTTTTGTAGTTTTTTAAGTTGCTTTGGTTTTTTACCAAACAAATTATACAAATAGTCTACAGGTTGAAAGAGCGCTGCTAATGGCGATGAGAAATCTCTTTTTTGAGGTTTACCTACCTCATAGGTTTGTCTTAGTCCGTTAATATGAATTCTAGTAAATTTATCTTTAGGCACTTGCTTTACATCAATCTCTAAAACACCAATTAATTTGGTAGATTTTATAACCACTTCTTTTATTTCCTGAGGCTTTTCATACAACGCAATTTCTAGTTCATTCCCTTTTAATAAATCGTTGGTAATTTTTAATTTTATCGATGAGAAACCTAAGTAAGAGACCAATATAGTATCATTTACCCTAGTAGGTAATTCAAAAAAACCTTTATCATTTGTAATGGTTCCTTGTACTGTGTTTAGATTTAAAACGTGAGCAGCACTTAAGGCACTATTATTATCAGCATGAATAATCTGACCTTTTAAAATAGTTTTTTGAATACTGTCATTCTGAGAAAATGCATTTAGCGTGAATACAAAACTCAATAAAAAGATAATTTTTCGCATAAACACAAAATTAAGTATTAAACGCGGTATAAAGGTTAATATTTTGTGAAGAAGTATAAAAAAGAGGCAATTAGTGCGCACGAGAAGATTCGAACTTCCACAAACTTGCGTTTACAGCCCCCTCAAGGCTGCGCGTCTACCAGTTTCGCCACGTGCGCGTTGTAATTAGAAAACAAAAAAGTTAAGCAAATGCTTAACTTTTTTTCTTGTGACCGGGCTGGGGCTCGAACCCAGGACCCTCTCCTTAAAAGGGAGATGCTCTACCAACTGAGCTACCAGGTCAAAAATTAACAGGTGCAAATATACTATCAATCTTTGAAAATGAAATAGAAAAAAGCATAAATTTTTATCGATATTTGTAGAAAATATGAAATTATGAGAATTGTCTTATTAGGTTACATGGCTTCAGGTAAATCTAGTATTGGTAAAAGAATGGCTAAATCTTTAAATATCAGTTTTATAGATTTAGATGACTATATCATTGAGAAAGAAAACCAGAGTATTGCAGATATTTTTAGCACTAAAGGCGAAATTTATTTTCGAAAAATAGAGCATTTATACCTTAAAGAAATTCTTGAAAATGAAAAAAACTTTATACTTTCTTTAGGTGGAGGTACACCATGTTATGCCAATAATATGGAACTCATAAAAAATAGTAAAGCAACCTCTATTTACTTGCAAGGTAATGTAACCACTTTAGTAGAAAGGTTAATTAAAAAGAAAGCGAAAAGACCTTTAATAGCTTCTTTATCTGACGAACAAATACCAGAGTTTGTAGCAAAACATCTTTTTGAAAGAAGAGCATTTTACGAATTGGCGGAAATGACCTTTAAAATAGATCAGAAGAAAAAGAAAGAAGTAGCTAAAGAAATAGAAGCAACACTGTTGTTACAGTAAATAGGCTTTAGCTTCTTGGTCAGAAAAATCTACTTGTATATGTTCTTTAATCGATGTAGAAAGTGAAACACCCTTAAAGTCTGCCTTTACAGGATATTTTTTATGATTTCTATTCACTAAAACAGCCGTTTTAAAACGTTTTAAAGGTACATCTAAAAAGTGTTTTACACCGTAAATAAGAGTGGTACCAGAGTTTAAGACATCGTCTACCAACACCAAAGATTTGTTTTTATAATCAGCAACATCTAGAGAAGTAGATACAGCTTCTAATGGTTTCTTCTTATTAATATGTACTTCGCAAATGGTAATGGTAAGCGAAGAAATTTCTTGTAAAGTAGCTACAAGTTTCTCAGCAAATATAAAGCCATTACCTACAATAC
Source organism: Polaribacter dokdonensis (assembly GCF_024362345.1). Taxonomy (GTDB): domain Bacteria; phylum Bacteroidota; class Bacteroidia; order Flavobacteriales; family Flavobacteriaceae; genus Polaribacter; species Polaribacter dokdonensis. Next base: position 282,995 of record NZ_CP101505.1, read on the forward strand.
CAGCTATAATAACTTCGGTTTCATTGCTATTGCTCTCGTAAATTTGGTAAGCAATTCGCTTTATCTTTTGGTTAATCTGAATGTGATCTAAAATTATATTGCTTTCAGTGGTCATAATTCTTCAGTATTGTCTGTATATCCTTCTATATCTCTTCTGTCTTTTTTAGTTGGCCTACCAGTACCTTTTTTTCGGTAATAGTCTTTTGAGTATTTTAAAAGTTCATTTTTCTGAAACTCTTCTTTTGGAGTTACATCTTTTCGATATAAATCTACCAATTTTGCACCAACTCTACTGTCAGGTAAATCTAAAACTTTTATTTGATAATTGATTTGATTTTTTCGAACTCTTATCAGCTCATTACCAAACACCTCTTTAGAAGGTTTAACATTGGCATCTGCCAACTTTACTTGTCCTTTTTTACAAGCATTAGTGGCTAAACTTCTTGTCTTAAAAAGTCTAATACACCATAAGTATTTATCAATTCTCATAAAAAAAGTTAAAATATAGGTTTTGTCTTTTTACAAAGGTATAAAAATGGTAAATTGCGCGCTCAAATTTAAGCTATAAATGATAAAATTTAGAAATATAATTGTAGTTCTTGTACTATCAATTTTAATATATGCATGTGGAGATGATGGTTTCTTAGTAAATCCGTTTGCAGATGTAAATCATATAGAACTTGCAAAAACAGATAATGACTCTATTGTAAAGTTTTTACAGAACCACTATTATGATAAAGATTTAGACTCTGTTAAGCCTTTAGTAGATGGTGAAACTGCAATGATTAATGATGTTTCTAGTTTAAGAACATTAGAGGTTACAGAAAATACTATCGATTATAAATTGTACGTTTATGTAGCAAGACAAGGAGATTCTGGTGCAGATCCAGATAAAGGTTTTCCTACAGGTGTAGATTCTGTATTTGTAAAATACGATGGAAGAACTATGGGAGGAACAACCTTTTCTGAAAATAGTTTTGATAGCAATACCTCAGGAATCTGGTTTACCTTAATTTCTGTAATTAGAGGATGGTCTTATGGTTTTACGCAAGTAAAAGGAGGAGAGCTTAAAAAAGAAGCAAATGGAGATCCTTTTAATGGCCCTGTAACGTATTTAAATGGAGCTAAAGGAGTATTATTTATACCTTCTGGTTTGGCTTACCCATCATCTAACGTAAACAACCAATCTAATGCTTTAGTAGATACTAATTTAATGTTCTACTTTGATTTATTAACTATTGTACCAGATACAGACCATGATAATGATGGAGTGCCTTCTATAGATGAAGATGTGGATGGAGATGGAATTGTGACTAATGATGATACAGATGAAGATGGTTTTCCAAACTATTTTGATGTAGATGATGATGGAGATGGAGTTTTTACTTTAGATGAAGATGCAAATGGAGATGGAGACCCAACTAATGATTTTAGTGATCCTAATAATCCTGATTTACCAGATTATTTAAATCCAGATATCAATTAGGGTAAACTCTAACTAATAAAATAAAAAAGCTCTTTTAATAATTATTAAAAGAGCTTTTTTATGCTTTATGTATTTTTAAATTACTTGTTCTTGCGTTTACAAGCTAGTAAAGTATTCTTTAATAACATAGCTATGGTCATTGGCCCAACTCCACCAGGTACTGGTGTTATAAATTCTGATTTTGCAGCAACTTCATCAAAAGCTACATCACCAATTAATCTAAAGCCTCTTTTTTTGCTGGAGTCTGCTATTCTAGTAATACCTACATCTATAACAGTAACATTATCTTTTACCATATCTGCTTTTACAAATTCTGGTATACCAATAGCAGCAATAATAATATCTGCTTGTAATGTAATTTCTTTTAGGTTTTTAGTTCTACTATGACACATAGTTACAGTAGCATTACCTACTTTTCTTTTCTGAGACAAAAGAATACTCATTGGGCTACCAACAATATGACTTCTACCTAAAACAACAACGTGCTTACCAGATGTTTCTACATTGTATCTTTCTAACAGTTCTAAAATGCCAAAAGGTGTTGCAGAAATAAAGGTAGGCAAGTTTAAAGCCATTTTACCAACATTGGTTGGATGAAATCCGTCTACATCTTTATCAGGATGAACAGCCATAATTACTTTTTGCTCATCTATATGTTTTGGTAAAGGTAGTTGTACAATAAAACCATCAATATCATTATCTACATTAAGAACAGCAATTTCATTTAATAAATCTTCTTCAGAAATATCTTCAGATAATCGTATTAGAGTAGACTCGAAACCAACTCGTTCACAAGCTTTTACTTTTGCATTTACGTAAGTTATACTTGCACCATCATTACCTACAATAATTGCGGCTAAATGAGGTGTTTTATGACCTTTGTCTTTTAATTCTGTTACTTCTAAGGCTATTTCTTCTTTAATGTCTGCAGAAGTTTTTTTGCCATCTAATAATATCATGTGTTGTTATGTAAGTGTGTTGTTTCTTGTTTTTATGAACGCATACCCTGCATCATTTGCATCATTTTTTTGCCTCCACCACCTTGCATCATCTTCATCATTTTGCTCATTTGGTTGAATTGCTTCATTAATTGATTTACTTCTTGAATAGAAGTACCTGAACCTTTTGCAATTCTTTTCTTTCTGCTTGCATTTATGGTAGATGGCATGCTTCTTTCTTTAGGTGTCATAGAGTGTATTATAGCTTCTATACCCTTAAATGCATCATCATCTATATCTACATCTTTCATGGCTTTACCTGCACCAGGAATCATACCCACTAAATCCTTCATGCTACCCATCTTTTTAATCTGCTGAATCTGATTTAAGAAATCATCAAAACCAAATTGATTTTTAGCAATCTTCTTTTGTAATTTTCTAGCTTCTTCTTCATCATATTGGTCTTGTGCTCTTTCTACTAAAGAAATAACATCACCCATTCCCAAAATACGATCAGCCATTCTATCTGGATAGAATACATCAATGGCTTCCATTTTTTCACCTGTACCAATAAACTTAATTGGTTTGTTTACTACAGATTTAATAGATAATGCAGCACCACCTCTTGTATCTCCATCTAATTTGGTAAGTACAACACCATCAAAATTTAAGATATCGTTAAAAGCTTTTGCTGTATTTACAGCATCTTGCCCAGTCATAGAATCTACAACAAATAAAGTTTCTTGTGGCGTTATTGCTTTATGGATGTTAGAAATCTCTGTCATCATTTCTTGATCTACAGCTAAACGTCCTGCAGTATCAATAATAACCACATTTTTACCATTTGCTTTGGCATGTTTTATAGCATTTTCAGAAATTTCTACAGGGTTATTGTTACCAACTTCTGCATACACTTCAACACCAATTTGCTCACCAACTACTTGTAATTGATTTATGGCTGCAGGTCTATATACATCACAACCTACTAATAATACTTGCTTAGATTTTTTAGTTTTTAAATAATTGGCAAGTTTACCAGAAAACGTAGTTTTACCAGAACCTTGTAAACCAGACATTAAGATAACAGTAGGTGAACCACCAAGGTTAATACCAACAGTTTCACCACCCATTAATTTGGTTAACTCATCTTTAACCAATTTAACCATTAATTGACCTGGGTTTAATGTGGTTAAAACATCTTGTCCAATAGCTTCTGTTTGTACCTTTTTGGTAAATTCTTTGGCTATTTTAAAATTAACATCGGCATCTAATAATGCTCTTCTAACTTCTTTTAAAGTTTCTGCAACATTAATCTCTGTTATTTGCCCATGACCTTTTAAGGTGTGTAAGGCTTTATCTAATTTATCACTTAAATTATTAAACATAATTTGAATTCGTTTTTTGGAAAAACAAATTTACAAATTACAGTTCGCTTATAAAAATTTTAAAACCTAATCTCTCTTTAAAAAAAGACTGGTTAAAAAGTTGATTAAATGTATAAATATGGAGATTAAAAAAAGAATAAATGATACAACAAATATGCTATTTAAATCGATGCCTAATAAGGTTTGTTTTTGTAAAGTTCCATTTTCATCCAAATTAAAAATTGCATATAAATAGGGTAGTAGCGAGGCTATTTGTAATATAATATGTAGCACAGTTAAGGCTTTTTGTGGGGTTTTATTTGCCCAATTTAAAGCTAAGTAATTTAGGCCTATTAAGCCAAAATAAACAGCAGATACATAACACCAGAAATCTACATTAATTAAATAATATATGTAAGAGATGCTTAAATCTATAGGTACATTTCGTTTTACGAAACCTAAAATTAAAAAAATAGGTATTAAATAAAAAAAGAAGAGATGGGGTTTGTTAATGATTTTTTTCAACTAGTAATATAATTTTAAGGAATTTAAGTGATGTTCTGTGTGATGTGCTGTCCACATAATAATTTCTCTTATAGTCATTTTACCCATAAGAGGATGAGGTACTATTAAAGTGTCTAAATTTTTCTCGCTAATTTTTTTAGTCTTGTATTGTAACTTTTTTTGTTGGATTTGATAACGAGTTAACAATCGATCTCTTTGTTTTAACGTAGGTTTTTTCAAATCCTTATTAAACTTTGCAGCTCTGTCTTTATTAGCTATCAATTTGTCTTGATATTTATTAGCGACAGTTTCATAATCTCTACTTTCTCTGTTGGCTACACCAAACTTGTATTTCAAGAAAAATCTTGGATAACTTAAGGCATTATTTAAGAGTTGAATGCTATCTACCAAATGTAAAATGTGCTGACCTGTGGTCCATTTTCCTTCAGGACCCTCCATCCAAATATCTCTGGGGTTCTCTTTGAGCCAATCAAAAAGTTCTTTGTGTTTTTCTTCTAATAAATTGGCAATGTCAACTTTATCCATCTTTTATTTATAAGTCTTTAAAAGTATGAAAATAAATTAGATCTACAATTCATTACAGTCTTTAAACAGTTCATTACATTTCATTTTTTATGAGTTTAATAGCCATATATATTTGTAGCATCAAACTAAAAATAAATAATTATGCATTCATTATCAATCATCCAAAAAACATTTTTAAAATTCAGTTTCATCATTTGCTTTTTGGCAAATTCATCAATATTTAATGCTCAAAATACTGTTACCATTAATAACAGTAAAAGTAAAATAAGTATTAATAAAGGTAAGAATGACCTTACTATAGAGTATGATGGAGAAATTAAATTAACAGATAATGATAAGGATATTAAATCTATTTCTAGAGGTGGTTATATAGAAATTAAAAAGTCTTCATTTGGAAGAAAACGTAAAATTGTAATTGAAAATGATGGTGGAGAGTTGGTTAGGAAATTTTATGTAGGTTGGAGTGAGAAAGATTATTATCCTGATGGAAAACAATGGTTAGAAGATATACTTCCAGAAATATTAAGATCTACAACTATTGCAGCTAAAAGTAGAGTAGATAGGTTTTATAAAGCTGGAGGAGCAGATAAAGTACTTTCAGAAATAAAAAGTATGGATAGTGATTATGTGCAAAGCCATTATTTTAAATTGTTGTTAACTAAAAATTTAAGTACTAATGAAATAGTAAGTACTATTAAAACTGCTGGGAATACCATAAATTCTGATCACTACTTATCACAAATATTAAAAGTGAATCAGCAATTATTTTTGAAAAATCCAAAAACAATTGATGCATACATAAATGCTACAAAAAGTATTAATTCTGATCATTATCTAGCTCAAATTTTGAAGAGTACAATAAGTGATAGAGGTATTTCTGATGATCAATTAGGCAGTTTGCTGAAGATCTCTGAGACTATAAATTCCGATCATTATTTGAGTGAAGTTTTAAAGGAAATTATGGACAAAAGAGAGTTAAATAAGCAAAATATGGAGCAAGTTATGATACTTTCAAAATCTATAAATTCAGATCATTATAAAACAGGAATCTTAAAAAAAGCACTTAGAAGTAACAACCTGTCTAAAGAAGCTTATACTAGCTTTATTAACTCTTTAGATGATATAAGTTCAGATCATTATGCTTCTGAAGTAATAAAAGAGTTAATGAGCAATGAGTTAGATACAGATAAATTAAATAAAGTTTTAGTTATAATAGAGAAAAACATTAGTTCAGATCATTATGCTACAGCTATTTACAAAAAAATGGCAAAAAGAAGAGATCTTACTGAAGAACAAATGATGAATGTTTTAAGCGCTATAAAGAGTATTAACTCTAGTCATTATTTATCAGAAACATTAGTGGCTTTTGCTCCTGTAGTTAAAAACGGATCTAGCCAACTTAAAGAGGCTTATACAAAAGCTGCAAAATCAATCAATTCTGAAACTTACTTTGGTAGAGTAATGAAAGCTATTTATTAAAAAGTTTTTATCAGGTAATGAATCTTTTATAAGATTCATTACCTTGCTTATATGCAATTTTTCAATCAATCAACCAATCAACTTCTTTTGAAAAAGTATTTCTTTATTGCTTTCTTGGGTGCACTTTTAGGTATTTCAATATGTTATTTTATCCTTTATAGTGAATTACAAGAAACGCTAAATTTTTCGTTTACTTTTGGTTTTTATGGTGGTGTTTTAGGTGTATTTGCACTGGTTTCACTAGTGAAAATTGCAGAAATTCTTAATAAGTATTTTCCTTGGCATCAAAATGTAGGAGTTCGTCTGTTTGTTGGGTTTTTAGTACATTTTGTGTATTTGTTTATACTTATAGTCAGTTCTTTTTATATACATGAGTGGTTTTTTAATAGAAATAACGACTTTTTTCTAAATCATAATGCTGCATTTATAAAATTGGGTATTGTGTTTTTAATATTCTCTCTAATTTTTGAAGTTATTTACTTTGCTTTGTATTCTTACTATTCTTTTTCTAAATTCCAGATAGAAACTGTAAAACAAGAAAGAAAGCAAATCGAATTACAATTAAATGCTTTAAAATCTCAATTAAGTCCGCATTTTTTGTTTAATAGTTTAAACACAATTTCATCGCTAATTCATAAAGATGAGCACAAAGCAAGTTTATTTGTTAGAAAATTAGCATCCATGTATGATGCTATTTTAAAAAGTTATCATCAAAAATTAATAACTATTGAGGAAGAGTTAGCGTTTTTAAATTCTTATAATTACTTACTAGAAACTCGTTTTCAAGACAAATATTCTTGTAATATTCAAATAGATGATGCATTACTATCTTCTAAAATTCCGCCTTTAACATTACAGATGCTGGTAGAAAATGCTGTAAAGCATAATCAATTTTCAAAAGAACAACCTTTGTTGGTAAGTATTACATCATCAGAATCTAAAATAATAATCACAAATAATATTACGAAAGCTGCACTACACATCACTTCATTCAATATTGGGTTAGATAATATTAACTCACGTTATTTACTTTTGATAAATGAAGCCATATCTGTAATCAAGGATAAAAGTTTCAGAGTACAAATTCCGATAATTAGATGAGAAAATTATTTGTACATCAACCATTGTTTAGACTTTTAAGCCCATTATTTTCTGGGTTTATTGTTTATCTCTTGTTACTATTATTAAATAATAATGTTGGGCAAATTCAGGAAGAATTTTTTAATTCAGAATTATATTTCTGTATTGGATTATGTTATTTAATTCAAGAGTTTTCTCGATTGTTACTATTACTATTCAAACACTTTTTCTCAAATAGCTTGTCTGCAATTACAATTATTGTTCAAATAGTAGTTTCACTTTTTTTATGTGTTTTATTATCTACTATTGCCATTAATTTGTTTTTTGAATTCGTTTTGGGCTTTTCAGTCACTATTGATGAAATTTATGTTTTTGATAGTATACTTTGTGTCATTACCTTTTTTTATATCTTACTATATATTAGTCATCAATATTTGTATACAATAAATACAGATAAGCTAAACCAAGAGCTATTAATCAAAAAGAATATTGAAGAAGATTTTAGGCAATTTAAAAGAGGAATTAACCCTAATTTACTTTTTGAAAGTTTAGAGTTTTTATTAGTATTAATTAAAACAGATAAAGAGCAATCTGATGATTTTATTGATAATTTGGCTACTATTTACAGATACATCTTATCAAAAAAAAATGAACAGTTAATTGAATTTTTTGAAGAATTAGAAGGAGTACATAATTTAGTGGCTTTATTAAATTATTTACCAAACACCGAGATAAAAATTCAAAATAAATGTAAGTCTCACTTTTTAGTAGTTCCAGGAAGTTTATTACTTCTAATAGAACAAATTGCTAGAACATCAATAGCGTCAAGAAAAATTCCAATAGCTATAAATATTACAGAAGAAACTAAGTTTTTAATAGTCTCTTATTTGATAAATGATAAGATAAATGATAAACTATCTTACAAAGATTTAAAGGATATAATAAGAACTTATAAAATATATTCTAAAGAAAAAATTACAATTTTAGAAGATACTCAGATTAGACAAATCAAAATACCAAGATTAGAAATACAATCAGAATTATGAAAATAGTTATTGTAGAAGATGAGCAATTAGCTGCTGAAAAGTTAGAGCGTTATTTATTAAAATATAATACAGAAAATAAAATAGTAGTTGTTTTAACTAGTATAACAGATGCAGTAAGCTGGTTTAATACGAATATAGATTATGATGTTATTTTTATGGATATCCAATTGACAGATGGTTTAAGTTTTGAAATTTTTAATCAGACAAAAATTAATAAACCAGTAATTTTTTCAACTGCTTTTGATGAATATGCTGTAGATGCTTTTAAAGTAAATAGTATTGATTATATCCTGAAGCCGATAACCTTTACAGATATTTCTAAGGCTATGAATAAATTAAAACAAATGCAATCTATATTTAGCTCTGAATCTATTGCTGTTATTACGAATGATCTTCAAAAAAAGAAAACAAAAGATCGATTTTTAGTTCGTTTAGGAAATCATATCCATTCAATAAAAACAGAAGATATTGCGTTGTTTTATGCAGAGGGTAGAACAGTTTATTTGATCACCAAAGAGCAGAAAAGGTTTATACTTGATTTTAAATTAGAAGATGTTCATAATCTGTTGAGTAGTCAATCATTTTTTAGAGTAAATCGTTCTTTTATTGTAAATATTAATAGCATAAAAGATGTTTTGGTATTTTCTAATAGCAGGCTTAAAATAACATCTAAAGTTAATGTTGATAAAGAAATAATTGTAAGTAGAGAAAAAGTTTCTGCCTTTAAAACATGGTTAGAAGGTATTTAGTGATTATTAAAAGCCTCTCTTGTTGAAGTTACTTTAGTTAAAGGTATTGTAAGAATTTATATAACTACTTATAATCCATAAAAAAAACTCACTAAAATATAATCCTAGTGAGTTCAACTTTTATTAAGAGTTTGTCTTATTGCTCTTTTGGAATAAAATTTAAAGCAACTCCATTGATGCAATGACGTTTACCAGTTGTTTTGGCAGGGCCATCATCAAAAGAATGCCCTAAATGACCACCACAAGTATTACATTTCAACTCTGTTCTTGCATAACCAATTTTGTAATCTACATCTAGTTCTACATTGCCTTTAATAGCTCTATCAAATGAAGGCCAACCTGTACCTGAATCAAATTTATGTTCTGATTTATACAAAGGTGTTTTACAAGCAGCACAAACAAAGGTGCCTTCTTTATAGTTTTTGTTTAAAGGACTTGTAAAAGGTCTTTCTGTTCCTGCTTCTCTCAACACATAATACTCTTGAGGAGAAAGTAATTTTTTCCATTCAGAAGCTGTTTTTTCTACCTTGTAGGTTTTATTTTCTTCTTTTTTTGTGTTTTGAGCATTGCCTGCACAACTTATAGTTAGTACTAAAATGAGTAAAATTGCTATTTTTTTCATGTATGTTGTTTTATAAAATTTACGATTCTTAATGCGATTTCTTTATTTCTTAAAATTTTGGTGTGCCCTAAACCTTGTGTAATTAGAAGAGCACCCTTCTGTAAACTTTGACGAATACTAGTGGCACAACTTACAGAAACATCTCCATCTAAAACATCGTGAACAATTAAAGCAGGAATAGTAATTTTTTTGGCAACTATACTTGTTGCTTTATCATCTAGTTGGATGTTTAGTTTTTTTTCAAAACGAGCTATAAACTTTTTACCAAAAGAATTGTCTAAGCCTATATTATTTGCAAAATTATAGAATATTTTAGAAACTTTATCTGCAGCACCCACTGTTACTAAACATTTAAAAGCACTACATTCAGCTTGCACATTCATTAAAACCATACCTCCAAAAGAATGACCTACAGCTGCATCAAATGGTCCATATTCATAATGTATGGCTTTAACTGCTTCTATATATTCTATGAGATTGGTTGATTTACCAGAAGAGGAACCATGAGCAGGCGCATCAAAAGAAATAACCATATAACCCTGTTCTAATAAATAATTGGCAATCATATATAATTGTGTAGATCTACCTGACCAACCATGAGCAAGTAATACTTTTTTATCAGAAAAGCCATAAGACAAAACATTTATATTTTTACTAGTACCTTGTATTTGTAACTTTTTTACCTGAGAACTTTGCAGCATACCTAGTTCTCTTTTTGGGGTCGCAAATACTATAGGTTTAGCAAATAGACTACTCGTAATTTTTAGTGTGAGTTGGGTAGAAATAAGAGATAAGGCCTTAATAGCCAACTTAAAAGCTTTAGGAATGGCTAAATTAGATTCAAATTTGGGTTGGTTAAAAAAGGAATTCATTGTTGATTAAAGTCGAAAAGGTTCTTTTAATTTTCAATACAGCACAAATATTGTGTATTTAATTAATAAATTGCTCTCGGAAACATAAAAATACTGAATAATGAAAAAAATAATAACATTAGTGCTTACCGTTTTTCTATTTGTAGAATGTAGTACAGTGCCAATTACAGGAAGAAAGAGAGTAAATTTTGTAAGCGATTCTCAAGTATTACCAGCAAGTTTTGCTCAATATAATAACTTTTTAGAAGAAAATAAATTATCTACAAATAGAGCTATGAGTAACCAAGTTAAAAATGTTGGTAAAAATATTTCAGCAGCTGTAGATCGTTTCATGAGAGCTAATAATATGGTAGAAGAAGCTAATAATTATAAATGGGAGTTTAATTTAGTTGAAGATCAAACTGTTAACGCTTGGTGTTTGCCAGGAGGTAAAGTTGTATTTTATACTGGAATAATGCCAATTTGTGATAATGAGGATGGAGTTGCAGCAGTTATGGGACATGAGGTTGCACATGCTTTTGCAAAACATGGACAAGAAAGAATGTCTCAAGGACAATTGCAACAAATAGGTGGTTTGGCTGTGGCTTTAGGAACATCTTCCCAAAACCCAGAAACACAGCAATTATGGAATACTGCTTTTGGTATCGGTTCTGGTTTAGGAATGTTAAAATTTAGTAGAACCCATGAAGAAGAGGCAGATAGATTAGGATTGGTATTTATGATTATGGCTGGTTATGAAGGTACTGAAGCTGCAGAGGTTTGGGTAAGAATGAGCCAAAGAGCAGGTGGAGGTAGTCAAGGACCAGAAATTTTAAGTACACACCCACACAATGAATCTAGAATTCAAGATTTAAGAGCATATTTACCAACTGCAAGAAAATTAGCAGCTCAATATAATGCACCACAAAAAAGTTAAGAGTTTAAAGAAATAAAATTTCTATATTGTAACCGCTCAAAATATTTTGAGCGGTTTTTTTATAAATACGATATATGTTTAAAAAAGGTGATCAAAAACTAATCAATGCTTGGGCTTTTTATGATTGGGCAAACTCTGTATATTCTTTAGTAATTAGTACAGCAGTTTTTCCTTTGTATTACAGTGCAGTAACAGAAGGTGAAACTGTTTCTTTTTTAGGTATGGATTGGGATCATCCAGATAGTTTATACAGCTATGCTTTATCATTTTCATTTTTGGTAGTTGCTTTTATATCACCAATTTTATCTGGTATTGCAGATTATACAGGAAGCAAAAAGAAGTTTATGAAATTCTTCTGTCTTGTTGGGAGTTTGTCTGTAATGAGTTTGTATTTCTTTGATGGATTAGATACAGTTTGGATAGGAATTGTGTTTACAATCTTAGCAAGTATTGGTTTTTGGGCAAGTTTAGTTTTTTACAATGCCTATTTGCCAGAAGTTGCAAACCCAGAGCAACAAGATAGAGCAAGTGCAAAAGGATTTATGTATGGTTATGTGGGTTCTATTATTCTGTTAATCATTAACTTAATAATGATTCAGAAACCAGATTTATTTGGTATATCTGCTTCTTTAGCATCAAGATTGTCTTTTGTGATGGTTGGTCTGTGGTGGTTAGGATTTGCACAAATAACATTTAAAAAATTACCTGATGATATTTATAATAAAAAACCAGAGAAAGATTATATATGGAAAGGCTTTAGAGAATTAAAAATTGTGGCAAAAGAAGTGGTTAATTACCCTACATTAAAACGTTTTTTAATTTCTTTTTTTCTGCTAAGTGTTGGTGTGCAAACCATTATTTTATTAGCTACTATTTTTGGCTCTACAGAGCTTGGCTTAGAAACCATAGATTTAATAGTTACAGTATTATTAATTCAGGTTGTTGCTATTTTAGGGGCATTCTTATTTTCGAGATTATCTGAAAGTAAAGGTAACTTCTTTGCGCTTAAAGTAACTATTGTTATTTGGATGGTTGTGTGTTTTTGTGCATTTATGTTGCATAAAGATTTACCCAATGTTTCTATTTACTTTTACTCTTTAGGTGCTATTTTAGGGCTAGTTCTAGGGGCAATACAATCTTTAACAAGATCTACCTATTCTAAATTACTCCCAGAAACAGAAGATCATGCAACGTATTTTAGCTTTTATGATGTAACTGAAAAAATAGCTATTGTATTAGGGACTTTTGTATACGGTTTACTTTATGCTATTACAGACTCTATGCAATGGTCTGTATTATGTTTGGCTTTCTTTTTCTTGGCGTCTTTTATTATATTAAGTACTTTAAAACGCACCAAATACGTTAGCTAAAGAATATTCTTCTAATAAGAATGTATACAAAGATTAAGCCTGAATACATGATAAAAAAAGGAATGATAATTTCTTTTAAATCTAAAATCAATAAAGCGCTTATAATTAGCAGTTGAAAGCCTAAACCAAATGTTGAGATACAAGACATTAACCAATTAGGTAATGGTTTTCCATTTGGGGCATTTCTATCTAAAGCATAAATAATTTCATCAAAAACACCATATAATTTTTTATAAATACCGAATAAAATATTTACAGATTTTTGAGTTTCTCCTTTTAATGCAATTGGTGTAGTATCTTCAAAAACCCTGCTTGTAGTATCACCATTAAAACGATTTCTTAGAATAACATAATAATAGTTATACAAAGTACCTTGCAATTGTATACCAAAAAAAGCCAACAAAGCAAACCCAATATGTATGTTGGTTAATTGCCAAATACTTATGATTATGATAAAGTTTAGAATAATATCTGCAATAGAATCAAAAAAACGTCCAGTGTAAGAAGGTGTGTCTTTTATTCTGGCAAGTTCACCATCTGCAGCATCTAAAATTGATTTAAAGATGATAAAAAATGCAGCAAAGAAGTAGTGGTTTTCAAATATAAAATAAACGCCCAACAATCCAGATATAATAAAGGCTAATGTAACATCTATGGGAGTAATACTTGTGTTTTTAAGAGATTTGGCAATTACTTTAGCAACAGGTCTGCCATAATCTGATAAATCTAAAAATTGATATTCTTTAGGTAATTTAGACATAAAATGCTTTTGTTATGAGCATTTTTATTTTTTGCGAAGAATAAAACAGCACAATTAATTTGAAGTGCAAAATTAAAGAAATTATATAAAAAAAGGCCTGAAATTCTAAAAATTTCAGACCTTTCTAAGAATGCTATTTATTACTGAACTGTAATTGGAAAAGTAACTTCTACATCTGTACTTCCTCCTGCACCAGCAGCTGTACCATCATTTGGTTTTGTTGGCTCATGCTTTAAGATAACTGTTAAAGTTCCTGTGCTTGCTGTGCCTGTTACTAATTCTGTTTCAATTCCTAAAGGATTTGTACCATCATTATCAGTTTTTGTTACACTTAAGTTAACACTGTTTGGAGTATAGAAAAATTCATGCTCATCTCCTTCAGCTCTTACTTCTACAGTAATATCTTCTGCAGGTGATTCTGTTTCGTTTAATAACTGAATAGATCCTGTATAAGTTGTATTTGCCATTAAGGTTCCAGAAGTAATTGTTGGATCATTACCTGTATCACCATCTAAATCTTGCCATTGTAAAACTACATCAGGGTTTGTACCATCTGTTAATGTGTAAATTACAGTTGTTATTAATTCTTCATCATCTCCATGGTCATGATCATCATCATGATCATCACTACATGCTGTAAATACTAATGTTGAAATAAATAATACTGCTAATAATTTTATTGTTTTCATCTTTTTAATTCTTTAATAATTTAGTTTAATTTTTAGGTTATAATTTCGTCCTAAGTCATCAGCAAAATAACGCAGTCTGTTTAAGTTTTCTCTATAACTTACATTAAATAGATTGTCTATATTAAAACCAACTTCCATACTTCCTTTTTTAAATGGATAAAAAACAGCAGAAGAATTGAATCCGTAAAGTGTATAACTTGGTGGGGTAGAACTAATGTCTACAAATACTTGTTGCTGTGTTACAGGGTTGAAAGTTGTAAAATTAAAATCTGGAAATCTATTTTGTTGTAAGGTTGTTCTTTGACTTACACCAATTTTTAGTTGATGAAAATCGTTGTTTGTATATGTAATTTTATTGCTAAAATTTGCAGAAGGCATATGAATTAAAGGGTTGTTGTTGGTTAAGTCATCACCTTGTAATAAACTTAAACTTCCTTTATAATCGAAATTCTTTGTAATTTCTTTATTAATATCAATGTCTACTCCAAAAATTCTAGCATTTACTTGGTTGTATTCCCAAACAGGAAAAGCGCCTCTAATTGTGGTTTTTATACCTGTTGGTATTAATTGTATAAAGCCATCAATTTGTTTGTAATATGGACTGATAGAAAAACCAAAATTTTTGTTGTTTCTCTCTAAAGTCATTATAAACTTATTGGCAGTTTCTTTGTTAATAGTTAAAAAACCAAACTCAATTCTAGCTGCACTATGATGCAAACCACCACTAAATAATTCAGACGGATTTGGCATTCTTTGAGACAAACCATAATTGAATAAAAATGCATAAGCATCTCCAAATCTTTTGGAATATCCAACATTAGTAGAGAAATTATTGAATGTAAATTCAGGTCTCGTTAAAAGTTCTAAACCATCAGTAATACCAGTATCAAATTCTGGGAATAAAACGTCATAATTTAATGCAGTCCAATCTGATTCTACGTACCATTTTCTAGCCTTTATTTTAGAATAATCATATCTCACACCAAAACTTAGTTCTGAAGTTTCGTTTAGATTGTAATCTAAAATAGCGTAAGTACCTAATTCGTATTTGTTATAATCTGGTATTAACGTATTGGCACCTGTATTAACAATAGCATCATTGTTTTGGTAACGTACTAAAAGTCCTGTATTTATTTTAAAATCTTCGAATTTGTTAATTTCTAGGTTAGGCTGAATACTTGTAGTAAACAATTGTAAATCTATAACAGGTCTGTTTCTTAAATCTCCTCTTCTAAGATCGAACTCTTTTCTTCTATTCAGCTGGGCATCTAATTGAATACTTAGTTTACCTAAGTTTTTATATCTCTTAAATGCTTCTACTTTTGCTAAATGATGAAATATGTTTTGTCTTGGAAAATTAATATCATAAGAAAAGTCTTCAACAATTCTAGGTTCTCTATTGTTAATAGCCTCAACCAAATCACTTACGTTACCAATATGAGAAGATCTTAAAATACCTATCTTATTATTTACAAAGCTATAATAGGCATCAAAACCTTTTTCATAACTGTTGTAACCAACTCTAAAAGATCCATTAATACTTTGTATGCCTGTATTGGTTAAATAATAATTTGGAGCTCTAAAATCTCCAAATCTTTTGTAATTACCTTGAAGCTTTGTGTAATAGCCAGATTTAAATGTTTTAACGATTTCTGTATTTACATTGCCTCCAAAACCATTAGAATTTAGAGAAGTTGTTGTACTACCAAATAAGCTATCTATAATAGCATATTTTTTAGGTCTAATTAAAATTAAACCACCTACAGCATCACTTCCATATCTTAATGAATTAGCACCTTTAATAACATCAATTCTATCACTAGAATTAATATCTATGTTTGGTGCGTGTTCATCTCCCCATTCTTGATCGAACATTCGTACATTATTATTAATAATTAATAATCTACTACTGTGTAAACCATGAATCATAGGTTTTACGATTGAATTCCCAGTATTTAGAGAAGTCACACCACTTATTGTATTTAAGGCATCACCTAAAGATTTATCAGTAAATTGTGTAATTACTTCTTTTTTAAGTGATTTTTCTATACTTGTAATTTCTGTTTTGGTATTTGTTTTTACCACAACTTCTTTCAATTCTTCTAAATGATGTTCTAAAGAGATTTCTTTAAACGTATTTTTAGTTAAATTATAAGACACTCTCTTAGTATCACAGGCAACATGTTTTATTTCTAGTGTTAGTTTACCTTCACATAAATTATTAAACATAAACTCACCTTCTAAATTAGAAGAGGTAAATTTATTTGTATTAATAATCTGTACAGATGCACCAACAATAATACTATTGTCGTGAAAATCGGTTATTTTACCCTTAAAAGTGTAATTACAGTCTTGTGCATTTATATGGTTTATACACCATATAAAGACACAAAAAATAAATAGTTTTTGCATAGTTGTTTTCTATATTCTAATTAAGTTTTTTAAGCTAGAATATAAATAGGTGGCCCTCTTAAAGAAAACGATAATTGCTGATAATTTTGTAAGAAATTATAGGTTGCACAATTGTTACTTTTAACAAATGTGTTTATTGCTGGTTGAAATGTATTTTCTGCAAGAAAAACATCATTCTGTTTTAATAGATGTAGTTTACAATCTACATCTTTTTCATGCACATGTTTTACCACCTTAGAACTACAAACTGTATGCTCATGATTTAATAAATCATGCACAGAATTGATAGCCAATGGTAATAGAAAAATTACCACTAATAAAGTGCCTATATGTGTTTTAAAATTCTTGATATTAACTTTTCTTTCTAATTCTTAGATTAAGCATTTCTACACCTAGCGAAAATGCGATTGCAAAGTACAAATATCCTTTAGGAATAGCACCTACAGTTTTGTTAAAAAATTCTGTATGAGATAAATGAGCTCCTTCTGTAATTAGCATAAAACCAATTAAAATTAAGAAAGATAAAGCCAACATTTGAATAGTAGGATTTCTATTTACAAATTTATTAATAGGTTGTGCAAATAACATCATAATCACAATAGAAATAATTACAGCAATAACCATAATTGTTAAAGCTCCATTTACACCATTAGTCATACCAACAGCAGTTAAAATACTATCGAAAGAGAAAACAATATCAATTAATATAATTTGAATGATAACACTTCTAAAAGAGATTATTTTTGGTGATTTAATAACTTGCTCTTCATTCGTGTTTTCCATTTTCTGACGAATTTCATTGGTACTTTTGTACAGCAGAAAAATTCCTCCTAAAAATAGAATTAAACTTTGTCCAGTTAAACCTGTCTTAAACCATCCAGCATCAATAGTCCAAAAAGGATCTTTTAAAGCAATTAAGTAAGAAACACTAAATAACAGGGCTATTCTTGTAATCATGGCCAAAGCCAAACCTAGTAAAGTTGCTTTTCTAACCTGATTTTCTGGTAGTTTATTTGCTGAGATAGAAATAAATATAATATTATCTATACCTAAAATAATTTCTAGAAACGTTAGTGTAAGTAGTGAAACCCAGGTTTCTGCTTGTAAAAATATCTCCATTTACTTTACTTTATAAATTGTACCCTTTTTGGTAAATTTAGAAAAACCAATTTTTACAGTAAAATCATAAGAATCTTCATTGATTTTATTAATCTGAATATACATAGGATCTTCCTGTAAACTATTTTTTGGATTGATGTATTTTAGTGTGTAAAAGAAATTGTTTTTCCACTTAATAGATAAAGTATCTATGTTATCTCCATACTTACTTATCTGTATACTATCTTTTCTAATAATCGTTTCCTTTACAAAATTATCTCCAGCAGGAATTTCAAATATACCTTCTTTAAACTTGTTTGAATTGTCTTCAAACTCAGATTTACAAGATGTTAAAATTAAGATTCCAAAAAGAAGATAAATGATATTTTTCATTAGATTCCTGTGTAATTTGATGGTGTAATTGCTTTTAATTCTGTTTTAATATCGTCAGAAACTTCTAGGGTATCAATAAAATTAGCAATTGAATTTTGATTAATTTTTTCGTTAGTTCTTGTCAATCCTTTTAATGCTTCATAAGGATTAGGATAAGCTTCTCTTCTTAAAATAGTTTGAATAGCTTCTGCGACTACAGCCCAATTATTTTCTAAATCTTGCTCAAACTTTTCTTTGTTTAGCAATAATTTATTCAATCCTTTTAAAGTAGAAGTAAATGCAATAATGGTATGCCCAAAAGGTACACCAACATTTCTTAAAACAGTACTGTCTGTTAAATCACGTTGTAAACGAGAAATAGGCAATTTTGCAGATAAGTGTTCAAAAATGGCATTTGCAATACCTAAATTTCCTTCAGAATTTTCAAAATCAATAGGATTTACTTTATGAGGCATTGCAGAAGAACCAACTTCTCCTTTTTTAATTTTTTGTTTAAAATAATCCATAGAAACATAGGTCCAAAAATCTCTGTCTAAATCTATGATTATAGTATTTATACGTTTTATAGTATCAAAAAGCGCAGCTAAATGATCATAATGTTCTATTTGTGTTGTAGGAAAAGAGTGCTGTAAACCTAACTTTTCTTGTACAAAATCTGTTCCAAATTGTTTCCAATCTGTAGCAGGATATGCAACTTTATGGGCGTTAAAATTACCAGTTGCTCCACCAAACTTGGCAGCACTTGGTATGTCATTCAATAAATTAAATTGCTCTTTTAAACGCACTACAAAAACATCTATTTCTTTACCTAATCTTGTAGGCGATGCAGGCTGACCATGAGTTCTTGCCAACATAGAAATATCTTTCCACTCAATAACCAACTCCTCTAATTTTTCTAAAACCTCAAAATAATGAGGTACAAAAACATCATTCATTGCTTCCTTTATTGATAAAGGAATAGCAGTATTATTAATGTCTTGAGAAGTTAATCCAAAATGAATAAACTCTTTGTATTGTTGCAGGTTTAAAGCATCAAATTGTTCTTTAATAAAATACTCTACAGCCTTAACATCATGATTGGTTACTTTTTCTATATCTTTAATTTTCTGAGCATCATCTGCAGTAAAATCAGTATAGATCTTACGTAAATCTGCAAACAAATCTGTATTAAAGTCTTCTAATTGTGCTAAAGGAATTTCGCACAAAGCAATAAAATATTCAATTTCTACACGAACTCTATATTTTATTAAAGCTTCTTCAGAAAAATAGTTAGAAAGTTTAGATATTTTATTTCTGTAACGACCATCAATAGGAGAGATGGCATTTAATTGAGTCAAGTTCATTTTGTTGTGTTATTAAATGCAAAAATAAGGATTTAATGAGATTTACTATCTAGATTTTTCATGTTTTTCTATCAAATTTAAAATGTGTTTTCCTCTTGCTTTTGTGCCCTTACTTTCATGAATAATTTTACTTTCTATGAGGTGTTTTAATTCAGGATGCACCCAATCCTGTTCTAAACCAAATAAATACAAAGTGTTCATGGTATAAGCTCTAACAGCAATTTTTTGTGGTGTAATTAACCAATCAAATCCTGTTTCTAATATTGCTTGAATATGTTCCTCTGTCAAATGATGTTTAATTTTATTATCATTTTTAGAATAATATGCATTTGCAATATGTTCACAAATTTTAGCACAAGGTCTAATTGCGCTATCTAAGGTTAAATATTTAATGTTCTGAGTAAAAAAGGGTAGCTGAGGAATTATCAAATTTAAGTTATGATGTGTACAAATCCATTCTAATACCCAAGCAGCTTTTACAGAAATGGGTTGGTTTACTTGAAAGGTAACCTGAACAAGAGGTTCAAACAAATCTTGGTTAGCAAGAACAATATTAGCTACCCTTTGTCTGTTTTCTCTTGCAGCATTCCCTAAGTTTTGCAGTTCTTCTGTAATTTTTAGAATGCTCATTTTAAATTGAAAATTATATATTTACTCTAAATAGAAAATTCATGCTAAAGATAAAAAGACTTGGTATTGTAATCGTATTTTTCTCTTGCTTTTTTTTAGGTAAAACTTCGTTTGCTCAAAAAATAAATCAGTTTGATGCCAATAAGAAACGAACTGGAGTTTGGAAAAAGTATTATCCAAACAAAAGAATACGTTATCAAGGTCAGTTTAAAGAGGGTAAAGAAATAGGTGTTTTTAAATATTATGACATTTCTGATTCAAGATACCCAATCATTATTAAAAAATTTAATGAAGAGAACGATTCTGTTGCAGTTTCTTTTTACAGTATTTCAGGTAAAAAGCAAAGTGAAGGAATTTTTATCAATAAGAAAAGAGTAGGTAAATGGGTGTATTATTTTGATAAAGAGAATATAATGTCTACCGAATTTTATGTTGATGGAAAATTAAATGGAAAAGTCATTAATTATTACCCTAATGGAAAACCGACTGAAATCACTAATTATAAAATGGGTTTAAAAGAGGGTTTATCTCAGAAATTTTCAAGTGCAGGAATTTTGATTGAAGAAGTAAATTACAAGAATGATAAAGAAAATGGTGTAGCCAAGTATTTTGAATTGAATGGTAATTTAAAAGAAACAGGCGTTTATAAAAACGGAAAAAGAATAGGAGAGTGGGAATTTTATTTGGATGGTGAAATTTCAGACAAGAAAGAATTGGAGAAAGAAAACAAATATAAAAAAGGTAACAATTAAATTATGAAATCAATTTATCGATCGCTTTTAGTGTCTTTTGTAGTACTAATATCTTGTTCAAAAAGTAAAAAACAATCTAATGAAAACAATATTGATGGCTTATGGAAGGTAACTAAGGTAAACATTGGAGAGCAAGAAATGACGCCTATTGCAAGATGGATGAAATTTAATGCAGATTCTACACAAACTTCAGGTAATGGTTGGTTGCAACATTCTATAGGAACTTGGTCTTTTAATTCTGATAAAAACTTGTTGCAAGTAGAAAATACAAATGGAGTGCAAGATGAATTTAATGATCCTTTTAAGGTGAATTTTTCTCGTGATAACATGATCTGGCAAAGAAAAGAAGGCGAATTTGATGTAACTGTAACCCTAGAGAAGATTAATAAATTACCAACATCGCCAGCAAATGAGTTATATGGTTTATGGAAGTTTGATACCATAACTGAGGAGGGTAAAGAGGTTTCTGAAACATTAAATTCTAATCAAAAAGCAATGTTGTTTTTAAGGTGGGACAATACCTATGTATTGCACAATTATCCAGAAGGTGAAAAATATGGAATGTTTAAAACTCATGGGCATAGACCCCAAATAGACATGGTTAGTTATAGTAAAGTGCCTGAATTTAAGTTCTACACCTTTCAACTAAATAATGATAAATTAGAATTAACATCAACCAATTCTAATGCTAAAATTACCTTAACTAGAATACATCAATTTATACAATAGATACATCAATTCTTTCAATTTCTTATTCCTAATCAAAAGCGTAACTTTGCATCCTCAAAAATAAAAAATGAAACGAGTAGTTGTTGGTCTTTCTGGTGGAGTAGATTCTAGTGTAACAGCACATTTGCTTAAAGAACAAGGATATGAAGTTATTGGTCTTTTTATGAAAAATTGGCACGATGATTCTGTAACCATTTCTAATGAATGTCCTTGGTTAGAAGATAGTAATGATGCCATGATTGTAGCAGAGAAACTAGGAATACCTTTTCAAGTAGTAGATTTAAGTGAGCAGTACAAAGAACGTATTGTAGATTACATGTTTGCTGAATATGAGAAAGGTAGAACTCCAAACCCAGATGTACTTTGTAACAGAGAAATTAAGTTTGATGTCTTCATGGATATTGCCTTAAAGTTGGGCGCAGATTATGTAGCAACAGGTCATTATTGTAGAAAAGGTGAGGAAGTTATTGATGGTAAACCTGTTTATAAATTATTAGCAGGTAAAGACAATAATAAAGATCAGTCTTATTTTTTATGTCAATTGTCCCAACAACAATTAGCAAAAGCTTTATTTCCTATTGGTGAACTTACAAAACCAGAGGTAAGAGAAATTGCAAAAGAAGCAGATTTAATTACTGCAGAAAAGAAAGATTCTCAAGGGTTATGTTTTATTGGTAAAGTACGTTTGCCAGAATTTTTACAACAAAAACTACAGCCAAAAAAAGGGGATATAGTTACAATCCCTGCTGATTACTTAGAGTACGTAAAAGAACAACCACAGTTTGAAACTAAAGAAGAGCAGCTAAAACACTTATCAACCAAATTTGTATACCATAAAACCCATGGTAAAATTGTGGGTTCACATCAAGGAGCACATTATTTTACAAAAGGACAACGTAAAGGTTTAAATGTTGGTGGTACAAAAGAAGCATTGTATGTAATTGAAACTGATGTTGTAGATAATGTAATTTATACAGGAGAAGGTAAACAACACAAAGGTTTGTATAGAAATGTATTGTTTGTTGCTAATGATGAAATACATTGGATTCGTGAAGATTTAACCTTAAAATCTGGTGAAACCATGCACGTTGATGCACGAATAAGATACAGACAAGCATTAGAAAAAGCTACTTTATACAAAGTAGATTCAGGGTTGTATGTTGAATTTGAAAACAAACAATCTGCCATTCAAGAAGGGCAATTTGTAGCTTGGTATAAAAATGAAGAGTTGTTAGGTTCTGGAGTAATTTCGTAGATTTATAAAAATCTTGTGGTGAAAAAATCTTGCTTAATTATTTTTTTGTTTTTCTCTTTCTTAGGTTTCTCACAAAATGAAGAAATTACTACGTTTTATGACTCAAAAGGTAATATCACTAAAGATCCATTACAAACAAGAATCATACAAAAATTGACGAAAGAGAACGATTCGCTTTGGTTATTTAGACGCTTTAGAAGGAATAATCAATTGGCTGTTTATTGGTATTCTAAAACTAAAGATTCTAAAAATAAGATTGGTCAAATGGTTACTTACGATATCAATGATAGTATTTCAAGGATATTATACTATAATGAAAAAGGATTGAAAAACGGAAAGTTTTCTTCTTGGTTTGATAATCGTAATAAGAATTTTGAAGGAAGATATATTAATGGGAAAAGAGAAGGTCTTTGGAGACGTTATTATTACTCAGGGGAATTAGCAGCAAAAGCTTTATTTAAGAATGATTCATTATTGAGTGAAAGATTTTATGAAAAAAACGGAGAAGAGAAAAAAATAAATAAAAATTGTTGCAACAGTAAACCAGAGTTTAAAGGTGGAATAAAGAAATATAGAAAAATTGTTCAAAAATTTGTAAAGGGTTTAAATTATAACATCAAAGGTTCTATTACAGTTGATTATACAATTGGTGTAGATGGCAAACTAAGAAACGTAAGAATTTATGATGTTTTGCCTCTTGAATTAAAAAATAAAATAATTGATTTCTTTAGTAAAATAAATGGATGGCAACCAGGTTTTTCGGGTGGAAGAGAGGTGCCTATTCAAAACTCATTTACAGTATATTTTAAATAATTATGACAAATAAAATCACACAGCTTTTTAATATACAATATCCAATTATCCAAGGTGGAATGATTTGGGTTTCTGGTTGGAAACTAGCTTCTGCAGTTTCAAATGCAGGAGGTTTAGGTTTAATTGGTGCTGGTTCTATGTATCCAGAAGTATTAAGAGAACACATTCAGAAATGTAAAAAAGAAACAGATAAACCTTTTGGGGTTAACGTTCCTATGTTGTATCCTCAAATAGAGGAAATCATGAAAATTATTATTGAAGAAGGTGTAAAAATTGTTTTTACTTCTGCAGGTAATCCAAAAACATGGACAGCACATTTAAAATCTAAAGGAATTACAGTAGTTCATGTTGTAAGTTCTGTAAAGTTTGCTTTAAAAGCACAAGCAGCAGGTGTAGATGCTGTTGTTTGTGAAGGTTTTGAGGCTGGAGGTCATAATGGACGTGAAGAAACTACCACTTTTACCTTAATACCCATGGTTAAAGAACAAGTAGAAATTCCTGTAATTGCAGCAGGTGGCATTGGTTCAGGAAGAGGAATGTTAGCAGCTATGGTACTAGGAGCAGATGCTGTTCAAATAGGCAGTAGGTTTGCAGCTACTAAAGAATCTTCTGCCCACAATAACTTTAAAGAAACCATTGTAAACGTTAAAGACGGTGATACACATTTAACTTTAAAGGAATTGGCTCCTGTTCGTTTGGTAAAAAATAAATTTTATCAAGAAGTGCAAGAGTTATATCAGCAAAAACCAACTATTGAAGATTTAAAAGAATTGTTAGGCAGAGCTAGAGCAAAAAAAGGAATGTTTGAAGGCGATTTAGAGAATGGAGAGCTAGAAATTGGTCAAATTGCAGGTTTAATACATGAAATAAAACCTGCAAAACAGGTCTTAAAGGATATAATAGTAGAATTTGAAAAAGTTAAAATTTCTTTGAGTAAGCTTTAACTTTTTTATTAAACTTTTTACTTTTTTTATTTAATTAAATTATTTTGGTAATCATTAGTAACGTTAGATAAAAAAAAATATTTATTTTTATTTTTAATTAATTAATCAACTAATGAAGCATACTTACTTTATCTTATGTCTAGTTTTACTTATGGGCTGTAAAAAAACAGATAATACCCTTATTAAAAAGGAAACCATAATTGAAAAAAAATCAGGAGAACAATATAGACCTGCATATCATTTTACCCCTGAGAAAAATTGGATGAATGATCCAAATGGATTAGTTTATTTTGAAGGAGAATATCATCTTTTTTATCAATATTATCCAGATGATAATATTTGGGGACCAATGCATTGGGGGCATGCAATTTCTAAAGATATGGTTCATTGGAAAAGACTTCCAATTGCTTTATTTCCAGACAAATTAGGTTATATTTTTAGTGGAAGTGCTGTTATTGATTGGAATAATACAACAGGTTTTGGTACAAAAGAAAAACCAGCAATGGTTGCTATATATACCTATCATGATATGGCTGGTGAAAAATCTGGAAAAATTAAATATCAAACACAAGCTATTGCCTATAGTTTAGATAAAGGTAGAACTTGGGTTAAGTATGAAAAAAATCCTGTTCTAGAAAATCCAGGTATAAAAGATTTTAGAGATCCAAAAGTTTTCTGGCATCAAGAAAGTAATAAGTGGATTATGAGTTTAGCAGTTCACGATCAAATTAATTTTTATAGCTCTAAAAATTTAAAAGAATGGGTTTTAGAGAGTGAGTTTGGTAAAAACATTGGTTCTCATGGAGGTATTTGGGAATGTCCAGATTTATTTCCAATAAAAGATTCATATGGTAATACAAAGTGGGTACTTCTAGTAAGTTTGAACCCTAATGGCCCTCAAGGAGGTTCAGCTACACAATATTTTATTGGAGATTTTAATGGTAGTGTATTTACTTCAGACGATACAAAAATAAGATGGTTAGATTATGGAGCAGATAATTATGCAGGTGTAACATTTAGTGATATACCCAAAGATGATGGAAGAAGAATTTTAATTGGTTGGATGAGCAATTGGCAGTATTCTCAAGCAGTACCTACTTACTCTTGGAGAAGTGCTATGACCTTACCTAGAGAATTATTATTAAGTAAAAATAATAATGAGTACTATATACAATCTAAACCTATAGATGAAATAAAAAATATCCTAACAAAATCAGAATTAATTACTTCTAAAATTCATACTGTAAAAACATCATCTTATTTAATTGAAATAAATAAAGAAATTCAAGATTTTAAAATTAACCTCCAAAATTCTACAGGAGATATTTTTAAAATAGAAACTAAAAATGGAATTTTAATTACAGATAGAACAAAAACAGGAGATAATTCTTTTAGTGAAGAATTTGGTGCTGTTCATAAAAGTATGGAATTAGAAAAAATTTTTAATGTAAAGATTTTTGTAGATAATTCTTCTGTAGAAATATTCTTGAACAATGGTGAATTGGTAATGACAGAATTAATATTTCCAACAAATCCACTTACAGAAATTTATGTAAATGAAGCAATAAAAGACTACAAATTAACTCCAATAAAACCAATTTGGAAAACAAATTAAACTGTAAGAATGAATTCGAAAAAAATAATTTATTGGTCCATAACTGTTGCACTAGCAGGTTTTTTGTTTGGTTTTGATACTATCGTAATTAGTGGTGCAGAACAAGATATTCAAAAACTTTGGGGAACGTATACCCTTTTTGGTAGAAATGATTTATTTCATGGTATTGTAGTTGTAGGTTCTGCTTTATGGGGTACTGTTTTTGGTGCTATCTTTGGAGCTATTCCAAATGATAGGTTAGGAAGAAAGAAAACTTTAATAATTATAGGAATTTTATATACCTTTTCTGCAATTGGTTCCTCATTATCAACAGATCCTTGGTTATTTGCAATATTTAGATTTATTGGAGGTATAGGTGTTGGAGCATCAACAATAGCTGCACCCGCATTTATTTCAGAAATTGCTCCTAAAGAAAAAAGAGGAAGACTAGTAGCAACCTATCAATTTAATATCGTTTTTGGAATTTTAATCGCATTTGTTTCTAATGCACTATTCGCAAAATTTATTGATGTAGATGCATGGAGATGGATGATTGGTATTGAGGCTTTACCAGCATTTATTTATACTATTTTGGTTTTTACAGTACCAGAAAGTCCAAGATGGTTGTTATCTAAAAAAAATGATGTAGAAAGAGCTAAAGAAATATTTAGAAGTTTATATAAAAAAGAGGATGATGTAGAAGCGCAAGTTAAAATGATTTTAGATTCTCAAGAAAACGTAAATACAACAGAACGTCTTTTTAATAAGAAATATTCAATTCCTTTATCACTAGCATTTTTTATTGCTTTTTTTAATCAATTTAGTGGTATTAATGCAATTTTATATTATGCAAATAGAATTTTTGAAGAAGCAGGTTTAGCAGAACAAGCTAGCGATTTAAGCTCAATAGGTTTAGGAGTTACAAATTTTATATTTACTTTGCTTGGTATGTTCTTAATAGACAAATTAGGAAGAAAACAATTACTTTATATTGGCTCATTTGGTTATATAATATCACTAAGTATAGTTTCTCTATGTTTTTATAATAATTGGTCTGGTATGATAGTTCCAACCTCATTATTCTTATTTATTGCTTCACATGCAATAGGACAAGGAGCAGTTATTTGGGTTTTTATGTCAGAAATTTTCCCAAACCATATGAGATCTTCTGGACAAGCTTTCACTAGTTCTGTTCATTGGATTTTAGCAGCAATAATACCTTCACTAGTACCTATTTTATTTAATTTGATAGGAGCAGCAGTTGTATTTGCCATTTTTGCAATAATGATGATTTTACAATTGATTTGGGTAAGGTTTTATGTTCCAGAAACAAAAGGAAAATCTTTAGAGGAATTATCTGCATCTTTAACTAAGAAATAGTATGTTAAAAATATTTTGTTTTGGTGAAATTCTTTGGGATGTTTTTGCTACACATAAAAAAATTGGAGGAGCACCATTAAATGTTGCTCTGCGTTTACAATCTCTAAAAAATAAAGTATCAATAATAAGTAGTGTTGGTAAAGATATAGAAGGAGAAGAGTTAATTAATTTTATAAAAGAACACAATGTAAATGTAGATTTTATTCAAATTAATGAAAAATATAAAACAGGTAATGTTCAAGTAACCTTAGATAAATTTGGGAGTGCAACATATGATATTCAATACCCAAGTTCTTGGGATTTTATCGAATTTAATAATGAATTAGTAAATTCAATAGAAACTTCAGATGCATTTATTTTTGGGAGTTTAATAACTAGAAATAAAGTGTCTAAAGAAACATTATATCATTTGATTAAAAGTTCTAAGTACTCGATTTTTGATGTTAATTTAAGGGCACCACATTATACTAAAGATATTTTAATTGATTTGTTACATAAAAGTGATTTTGTAAAGTTTAATGATGATGAACTCTTAGAAATCAGTAATTTTTTAGGTTCTAGATTAAAGTCAATTGAAAAGAATATTGAATTTATAGCAGAAAAAACAAACACAAGTCATATTTGTGTAACTAGAGGTAGTAATGGTGCAATATTGTATTATAATAAAAAGTTTTATTCAAATTCTGGATATTCAGTAAGCGTTAAAGATACAGTTGGGGCTGGAGATTCTTTTTTAGCTACCTTAATAAATTTTCTTTTAAAGAAAGAACCACCACAAAAAGCAATCGATATTGCATGTGCAATGGGTGCCTTAGTAGCTAAAAATGAAGGTGCTAATCCAAAAATTACACAAGAAGAAATATTTAATTTAATGAAAACTTCTTACTAATTTGTTTAAATAAATTAGAATTAAATAAAAGAATATCAATATTTTACATAGAAATTGAAATAATGGCATTATCTTTGCAACTTACATAAACGTTGCTAGGAATTAATTTAGCAGCACATAATTTTTTTATAATGAATAAAGGTACCGTAAAATTTTTCAATGAGTCTAAAGGATTTGGATTTATCACTGAAGAAGGATCAAACAAAGAACATTTTGTACACGTGTCAGGATTAGTTGACGAAATTCGTGAAAACGATGAAGTTGAATTCGACTTACAAGATGGAAGAAAAGGATTAAACGCAGTAAACGTAAGAGTATTATAATATATATTTATTACTAGTTAAATTTTTATCTAAAAGCCTCGCAATTTGCGAGGCTTTTTTTATTTTAGTTTTTCAATAGTTATTATGATTGACGGTCGAAAAAGAAAAAACATTAAAATAGGATTATTTGTAGAAATTGTACAAAAACCCCATCAAAGATCAGGTGAACTTACAGAAGGTGAAGTTGCCAAAATTCTTACCAAATCTGTACAACATCCTCATGGAATTAAAGTTCAGTTAAAATCTGGTTTGGTGGGTAGAGTTAAAAATGTATTGGAGTAACCTTATCTAATAGGTATTTTTATTTGGTACAGTTTTCTGCTTTTATTGTTTAAGTGATTCTCTCTTAACCAAGGATTGTACTTCTTAAACTCTTTGTAGTTTAATCCGTAATTTTTAGCAAAAGTGGCAATATTTGTAATTGCAGTATCTACCTCTATTTCTTTGGTTTTTTCTAAGGTATATAAATCGCTTTCAGCAAAAACAAAACCGTATTTTCTAGGGTTACTAATTACTTCTTTTAAAGCTAAAATTCTAAAAATATAACGTTCAGTTTCATCTGGTAATAAAGCATCATAGTAATTGTCTACTTCCTGAGTTTCTAATCTACTAGCCACTCCATAATTCCCTGCATTGTAAGCTGCTGCTGCTAATGTCCAAGAACCTAATTTTTCTTTAGATTTTTTTAAATACTCAGCTGCAACCTTTGTAGATTTTTCTATGTTATAGCGTTCATCAACATTTTTATTGATTTCCAGTCCATATTCTTTTCCAGTAGTTTTCATAAAATGCCACATTCCTGCTGCACCAACAGAAGAAGTTTCATCAATTAAGCCACTTTCTGCTAAAGCCAAAAATTTAAAATCATCAGGTAAACCGTATTTTTTTAATAAAGGTTCTAGGATAGGAAAGTATTGATTAGCCCTTTTTATTAATAGTAAACCATTTGATTGCCAATAAGTATTTACAAGTAACTCTCTGTCCATTCGTTCTTTAACATCAGGAATTTCAATAGGTACTCTTTCACCTGCTAAATTTAAATTTGCTGGTAATTGCAATGCTTGAATCTTATAGTTTTTATGGGTGTTAGTAATAGATTGCACTTCGTTCTCATGAATGGCATTCATGAAAAATATAGTTATTAAAACAACACCAACTAAGGTTAAAAGGCGAAATGATTTTTTCATGCGAAATTGTAATTTTACTTTAAAAATAAAGAAAATATTGAGTCTAAGCAGTTAAATTTTCGTGAATTATTTGAGTAATTTCTTTGGCTTTAATTATTATCATAGAGTGATTACCATTCTCTATTCTAATACAGTTAGATATGCTCTTTATTGGAAAGATTTCATCTTTAGTACCATGAATATGTACAATATCTTTTATAACGTTTGTATGTTTCCAATTAATGGCATTATGTATAGACCATTTTATGTAAGTTTCACCCCTAACAGAAAGATATTTTTTATATAGTTTGGCTTTTTTTTCTAAAGTTTTACCAACAAAAAATTTAGAGTAATCTTCAAAATTGGTTACTATTTGTGTTGGGAATAATTTATAGATTTTGCTTTTACTTGCCAAAACAAATCTTTTTGGCAATTCTTCAGAAGATTTTATACTAGAAATAATAATTAATTTTTGAACGGGAATTAACTTGCTTATTTCCTGAACAATAATTCCGCCAAAAGAAACACCAACCAAAACAGGATTATCATGATTTATTTCTTTAGATAATCGTAAAGCGTAATTACTAATTTCTTCTTCTAGATCTAAAGGTTCTATCCAAGATAAATAATGACATTCGTATAGATTTGGGTCTAAAGCTAAGTTTTCGAATATTTCAGGACCAGCTGCTAAACCTGGCATAAAGTAAATAGGAATCTTAGCATTTACCATTTTTATACATTTACGGTTTCTGATACAAAATCAAAACGAACCAAACCATCTTCATCAATTTTGGTAAGTTGAATTGTATGTAAAGTATTTACTAACTCAGGATTCCAAGGTGTTTTTACTTTTACATAGTTTTCTGTAAATCCGTTTATATAGCCCTCTTTATTTTCATTTTCAAATAGTACAGTTAAGGTGTTTCCTAATTGAGATTCATAGAAAGCTCTTCTTTTTTTAGCTGATAAACCACGTAACATTTTACTACGTTTTGCTCTTGTTTTTTTAGGTACAACACCTTCAAAATCTACAGCTTCAGTATTTGGTCTTT
Organism: Polaribacter dokdonensis; assembly: GCF_024362345.1. GTDB lineage: Bacteria > Bacteroidota > Bacteroidia > Flavobacteriales > Flavobacteriaceae > Polaribacter > Polaribacter dokdonensis. The sequence goes on from NZ_CP101505.1 coordinate 314,189, forward strand.
CAGAATACGTAAATACATGTAAGTAAGAAATATCTAAATCATTTAAATAATTGTAGGTTTCTAGAAATAATTCCTCTGTTTCACCAGGAAAACCAACAATTACATCTACACCAATACAAGCATTTGGCATTACTTCTTTAATTCTATGAACTCTATTGGTATAAGTGTTCTTTAAATACCTACGTTTCATCTTTTTTAGTAACTCATCACTTCCAGATTGCAATGGAATATGAAAATGAGGAACAAAAGAGTTTGATTTAGAGACGAAATCTATAGTTTCATCCTTTAGTAAATTGGGTTCTATAGAAGATATTCGTAAACGATGAATGCCATCTACTTGATCTAATTCTTTAACCAATTCTAAAAATGTATGTTCGTGCTTTTTATTGCCAAACTCACCTTTTCCATAATCTCCAATATTAACTCCTGTTAATACAATTTCTTTAATGCCTTTAGACGATATTTCTTTAGCATTTTCAATCACATTTTGCAAAGTATCGCTTCTAGATATTCCTCTAGCTAGAGGTATAGTACAATAGGTGCATTTATAATCGCAACCATCTTGAACCTTTAGAAAAGCACGAGTTCTATCACCTATAGAATAAGAGCCTACATAAAAATCGGCATCAACAATTTCACAAGAATGGACTTCACCTAAATCATTTTTACTTAAATCATTTAAATAACTAGTTACATTAAATTTTTCTGTTGCTCCTAAAACCAAATCTACACCATCTACAGCAGCCAATTCTTCTGGTTTTAATTGTGCATAACAACCAACAGCTATTAAATAAGCATTTTCGTTTTTCTTTAATGCGTTTTTTACAATAGATTTAAAACGCTTATCTGCATTGTCTGTTACAGAACATGTATTTATTACATAAATATCTGCAACATCCTCAAAATCAACTTTTTCAAAACCTTCATTTACAAAGTTTCTTGCAATTGTTGAGGTTTCAGAAAAATTTAATTTACACCCTAAGGTATAAAAAGCGACTTTTTTATCTGACATCATTCCTTTACTTTTATCGTTGGCAAATTTACAATAATATTTGATGATTTTTGAAACGCAAAGGTTACGAATCAGATTACTTACATTAAATGATTTAGATTCTTTTCATAAAATGCAGAGTAATCCTAAAGTAATGCAATATGCTGATGGTGAGGTTAATGATTTTATTGGGCATCAAAAAGAATTATTAAACCTAATTGATAAATACCAAATCACAAATAATGATTTTTGGATTTATGCAATTGATCATAAAATAGACGAAGTTTTTGTAGGTACTTTAGCCCTTGTAAAAGATAATGCAGATGACGAAATTGGGTATCGATTTTTAGAAGACTATTGGAACAAAGGTTATGGGTTAGAAGTGTGTAAAGGTGCTTTAGCCTATTGCAAAAAGATTGGAATGAAGCAATTAGTTGCTTATTGTGCAGATGAAAATAAAGCATCAATTAAAATTTTAGAAAAATTAAATTTTAAAGTTGTAGAAAGATTTAATACAGCTATTAATCAATTAACAGAAACAAAATATAAAATTCACTTATGATAGTAGATCATTTAAAACCTCCATATTATGCTGTAATTTTTACAACAATAATTAGCGATAATACAGAAGGTTATACAGCAACTTCTGCTAGAATTGAAGCCTTAGCAAAGCAGCAAGAGGGTTATTTAGGTTTAGAGTTTGCAAGAAATGAAATTGGAATTACAGTTTCTTACTGGAAAAGCTTAGAAGCTATCCAAAATTGGAAAAATAATATTGAACATACAGAAGCTAGAAATTTAGGAAGAGAAAAATGGTACAAACAGTATCAATTAAGAATTTGTAAAGTTGAACGTGAATATGGATTTAAGAGATAAATAATGTACGCACAAATTCAAAAAGTATTAGAAAAATTCATGGGTAAAGCCAGTATTTACAAATATGGTTTTAACCTATCACCAATGTATAGAAGATCTACAGGTAGAATTATAGCAGTTTCTGATGATTTGTATTCGGTTACAATTAAAATTAAATTAAGTTACAAAAACAGTAATTATGTTGGCTCTATCTTTGGAGGAAGTTTGTTTTCGGCAACTGACCCAATTTTTATGATTCAGCTTTTAAATATTTTGGATGATAATTATGTAGTTTGGGATAAATCTGCTTCTATAAAATTTAAAAGACCAGCAAGAGAAGCCTGCTATGTTGATTTTATTTTTACTAAAGATGAAATTGACAAAATAAAGACAGATGTTGCCAATCATAATGAGATTGACTTGGTAAAGCACATACAATTAACCAATAAGGATAAAAGCATTGTTTTTGCAGAAGTCTCTAAAACTGTATATATAGCTGATAAAAAGTATTACAAACAAAAACAGAAAAATAAAAAGCTTAAAAAGTCTACTTTATAATTTTACCAATTTATACGAGCTTGTATTGGGTAGTGATCTGAGTTTTTTTGTTTGAATGATGAAAATTGATTTACAATTGCATTTTCATCAACTAAAATAAAGTCGATTCTAAGTGGAAATGAATAGTTAAAAGTTTTTCCAAAACCATCACCAGCTTCTATAAAACCATCTTTTTTGTTGTTAGCAATTTGCTTGTATACCCAAGAATAAGCTGTGTTATTAAAATCGCCAGCAACTATTTTTTTGCCTTCCCAGTTTGCTTCATGTATTAAAAATTCTTCAGTTTGTTCTGCCTGTTTTTTAAACCCTGCTCTTAACCTTGCTAATAATTTCTCAGAATTTTCTTGGCCGAAATTTTCAGCTTTCGTGTTCAACTCTAAAGATTGCAAGTGTAAATTATAAATTCTTATTGTGTCTTTATCTTTTACGACATCTGCAAAAATAATATTGTTAGAAGTATCTGAGAGTTCCAAAGATCCTTTATTAATTATTTTATAATTTGAATAAATGGCCAAACCAATAGTCGAGTTTGGTTTTTTTAATTTGATGTATTTATAAGGATAATCGAATTTTGGACTATCTGTTTTATGAAATTCTTGCAACAGTAAAATATCTGGTTCTTTATCAGAAACAAAATTGCTTATTTTTTCAGGTATTTTATCATCTTCAATCCATTGCCAATGGTTAAACATTCTCACATTATAAGACATGATTTTTAAATCGCTGTTTAGAGAAGATTTACCTTCATCAAACTTATAAAGAGGAGTTGTAACAAAATAGCCCAAACCTAAAATGAGAGCAGAAAGTAAAAATTGCTTTTTTAGTTGAATTAACCAGTAAACAACAAATACTAGATTGATAAGCATTAAAATAGGAACCAATAAACTTAAAATGGCAAAGCTAGATAAAGTTCTAGGCGAAACCCAAGGTAATAAATAGGAGAGAAGCAGACCTGTTGCTAACAGAGAGTTAAGCAGGTAAATAATTTTATTTATGAATGATAATTTCTTCACGAAATGAGACCTACTTTTTTCCTTGTTTAAATAAAAATTCCTTTTCAGATTTGGTTAAAGTATCATAACCAGATTTACTAATTTTATCTAAAATAGCATCTACTTGTTTTTGTGTTAAATCTGTATTTTGGGTAGTTGTTGTTCGTTTGTTACTTTTAGATTTATGCACTGTTCTTAAAGGTTTCTCTTTCTTTTTAAACAGGTTTGAGAAAAAATCAAAAAGTTTAATTTCCTTGTTACTGGCTTGATTTACATATAAAAAGCCGAATAAAGCTCCACCTAAATGTGCAAAATGCCCACCAGCGTTAGTACCTATTAATCCAATGACATCTAATCCAATCCAAAAAGCAGCTAAATGCCATAGTTTTACAAAACCTATAAAACGTAATTTAATTTGGTAATTGGGTATATAAGTGGCTATACCTATAAAAATGGCAGATATTCCTGCAGAAGCACCTACTAAAACTGAGTTAGATCCTTCAAAAAGAGGAAAGTAATTCTGACTAAATAAATATAAAACACCTCCAAAGAAAGTACCTAAAAAGTAAAAAGTTAGTAGTTGTTTTTGAGTAAAATATTCTAAAAATAGGTTTCCAATAAAATAAAGTACAATTAAATTCATTAAAATGTGCAGAAAATCAGCATGTAAAAACCCATAAGAAATAATTGTCCATGGTTTTGTAAGTAACGAATTTATAGAATGGTCTAAAGAAAACCAGTTCACGATAAAATTTTGCTGATTGGCATATAAACCTTCAACTACATTTATTAAAAGTGTAACAGCAAAAACAGCAATATTTATGTAGATTAATTTCTCTACAATATTACCTTGTTTATATCTTACTCTTAAATTATCTAAAATGCTCATTAATTAATTTTAAACTGATTTCTTTTCCAATAGTATGCAATAATAAAGCCAATTAAAGCACCACCTATATGTGCAAAATGAGCAATATTACCTACAGAATATTTGGTCATCCCAAAAAACAAATCACCTAAAATCATAACAGGAATAAAATATTTTGCAGCAATTGGAACAGGAAAAAATATCAAGGCCAATTTTGCATTTTTAAAATATAATCCAAAAGCAACTAAAACTCCATAAACTGCTCCAGATGCACCAACAGCTGGTGTGTTATATAGGGCTGTAATTTTATTAAATTGTTCTTGTGATATTGCATTTATAACTCTTGCATCGTTAGGAGAGCCTGATTTTAAGATTGATAAAACCTCAGAATCACTTAAACCAGCATTAATAAACAACTCAAAAATTCCATTAAATTGATAATAGTTAACCAAAGTGTAAATTACACCTGCACCTAAACCTGCAGAAAAATAAAAAAACAGAAATTTTTTCTTACCCCACATTTGTTCTAAAGGTGTACCAAATGCCCATAAACCATACATGTTAAACAAAATATGAGCAAAACTACCATGCATAAAAAGATGCGTTACATACTGCCAAAAGCCAAAATTTTCGTTCTTAGGAAAATGTAAAGCCAACATATTTGTAAAATCTAATTGTAATAATTGTGGAGCAACAAATACAATTACATTGATTATAATTAGGTGTTTTATGGCATCTGTAAGTCTATTCATACTTAGCTATTAAATAAATGATCTATTTCATTTAAAGTTAATGTTTTAAATGTAGATTTTCCAAAAGGAGAAATACTAGGTTCTTTACAAGAAAACAAATTATTTACTAAACTTTCTTGTTCTTTTTCTGCTAATTGAGTACCTGTTTTAATAGATAATGTTTTTGCAAAAGATTTAGCCATAATATCAAAATGGCTAAAACTAGTGTCTGGCACTTCTAAATTCATGTCATTTAATAATTCTTCTAGAATTATAGTTATTTTACTTTCAGTTACAGAAACAGGTATCCCTTTAATAGTTACACTATCTTTTGTAAATTCATCAAAAGAAAAACCAGCATTTTCTAATTCTGATTTAATAGTATAAATCATTTCTATTTCTGCTGATGAGAAAGAAATCTTTACAGGAAACAATAATTGTTGACTATTGGCTTCCTTAACTGTAATGCTTTCTAAAAACTCTTCATACAAAATACGTTGATGAGCCAAAGATTGATGAATTAAAACCACACCAGATTTTATTAAACTCATTACGTATTTACGTTGAATTTGAAATGTTTTCTGGGTTTTAACTTCTTGCTGATCTGTAAATAATTCATCCTGTTTTTGCTCATCTGCAATAGATACAGAAGAGTATAAAGTTTCCCAATTTTGAGATTTTTGTTCTCTTTGATAAGGAAAATGAATTTCTTTCTGTTTTATTTCATTAAAAGGGTTAAAATCTGGATCAACCGTAATTTTTGGGGTGCTACTTTTTAAAGTACTTTTATTTTGATGATAAGATGTATCTAAATTAGCATCTCTATTAAAATCTAATACAGGTGCTACATTATATTGCCCTAAACTATGTTTTACAGTAGCTCTTAACATGGCATATAATGCCTTCTCATTATCGAACTTTATTTCTGTTTTTGTGGGATGAATATTTATATCAATGGTGTTTGCAGGTACTTTTAAATATAAAAAATAAGAAGGATGTGAACCTTGCTCTAATAAACCATCAAAAGCATTTACAACTGCATGATTTAGGTAAGAACTTTTTATAAAACGATCATTCACAAAAAAGAATTGTTCACCTCTTTTGCGTTTAGAAAATTCAGGCTTAGCTACAAAACCTTCAATATCTAAAATATCTGTCTGCTCATTTATTGGTACTAATTTTTCATTCATTTTAGAACCAAAGACAGCTACAATTCGTTGTCTTAAATTACTGCTTTTTAAATGATAAACCTCATTGTTGTTATGATGTAATAAAAAAGCAATGTTTGGGTGTGCCAAAGCAACTCTTTGAAACTCATCTATAATATGCCTTGTTTCTACTGTATCTGATTTTAGGAAATTTCTACGAGCTGGAATATTATAAAATAAATTTTTAACGGCAATACTTGCACCTTTACCTGTAGAAATAAAATCTTGAGAAATAATGGTGCTACCTTCTATTTTAAGACAAGTACCCAATTCTTCATTTTCTTGTTTAGTTTTTAGTTCTACATGCGCAATTGCTGCAATAGAGGCCAAAGCTTCTCCTCTAAACCCTTTGGTACACAAATTAAATAAATCTTCTGCCTTTTGAATTTTAGAAGTAGCATGCCTTTCAAAACACATTCTTGCGTCTGTAGCACTCATTCCTTTACCATCGTCAATAACTTGAATTAGTGTTTTACCAGCGTCTTTTAAAAGTAATTTAATACTGGTTGCACCTGCATCTATAGCGTTTTCTAAAAGTTCTTTTACTACAGAAGCAGGTCTTTGCACTACTTCTCCTGCAGCAATTTGGTTCGCTACATGATCTGGTAAAAGTTGAATGATGTCTGACATTATTTTGATAAGAATATAGATAAATCAAAATCGATGATATACAAAAAACCAAAAACTAAAATTAAAATGATGTAAATAATAGTTTTGTTTGTGCCTTGGTCTGATGTTTTTAAATCATTAATGGCATCTGTAAACTTCGATTTAATTCCTTTGTTTTTACCTGTGGTAGTTCTAAACTTATCTAACTTATGCTCAATTTTAAAAGGGCTTCCTTCACCTTTATAATATCGAGGTTGATAATCAAATTTCTTATTTGTTCTTTTTAAAAATCCCATAGTTTCTAGTAAAAATTGATGTTCAATTACTTAGAAAAAGCAATTATTATACCAATTTAAAGGATTTCAAATTTAAAGAATTTAAAGGAATACATCAAGTATTGATGTTAAAACCTTTCTTAAAATATAAGATTAGAAATGCATTTAAAACCCAATGCTTTCTGAGCTGCGATCTGAATTTTTAATGGCTGCCATTTTTATAGCTGCAACTGCACATTCAATACCTTTATTACCTAATTTACCTCCAGATCTATCTAGAGATTGTTGTTTGGTATTGTCTGTTAGAACACAAAAGATAACAGGTACATCATATTTTACATTTAAATCTATAATTCCTTGAGTCACGCCTTCACAAACAAAATCAAAGTGTTTTGTTTCTCCTTGAATTACATTACCAACTGCAATTATTGCATCTAGTTTTTCAGCTTGAATCATTTTTTTACATCCGTAAACTAATTCAAAACTTCCAGGTACATCCCAAGAAACAATATTGTTCTTAGAAGCACCACAATCTAATAGGGTTTCAATTGCTCCGTTTTTTAAGTTCTGTGTAATCTCAGGATTCCATTCTGAAACAACAATCCCAAATCGAAAATTCTTCGCATTTGGGATTGTAGCTTTATCGTAATAAGATAAATTGGTTGTAGCCATATTTATAGTTTTCAGTCTTTAGTTTTCAATATTTAGTAAGCAGAGAACTGCAAACTAAAAGAGATACTACCTACTAATTTTTTGCATATTTTGCTGCATTGATAAATTTATCAATGTCTTTACCTTGGTCTGAAGTTGGATATTTTTCTTTAATTATAGAAAACATATTTTCAGCTTTATCAAAATCCTTTAACAACATTGCAGTTTGTGCGCTTTTGTATAAAAATAGAGGTGTAGTAAATTCATTACTTTCTACATTTGCAGCTTTTTCATAGTATTCTAAAGCGTCTTCTTGCTGATCAATATCAGAAAAAGCATCTCCAATAGCACCTAAAGAAACTGCATTTAAAACAGCATTGTCAGAATTGAATTTACTTAAATATTCAATTGCTTTGTCATATTGTTTCATTTGTAAATAAGAAACACCTGCATAATAGTTTGCTAAGTTTCCTGCATCTGTACCACTATAAGCATCAGCAACATCTAAAAAACCATAGTTACCATCTGCACCTTCTAAACCTAAGTTTAATAAAGAATCGATACCTGAACCAGCAGTTGCTGCTTCATCAAAATATTTTCTTGGAAAAGCCAACTCATTAGAAGCCTCCAATTCATTAGGTTCTACAATGTATTTGTTATAACCTAAGAAAGCTAAAAACACAACCACAACTGCAATTAAAGCACCAAATAAAACTTTACTGTTTTTTTCTATCCATTGCTCAGATTTGGATGCAGTCTCATCTAAAGTGTTAAACACTTCAGCAGTTGTGCTGTCCATTTCTTCTGCTTGTTGTTCAGCTTTTTTACCTTCTGGTTTGTATTTTTTCTTGTATGTTGCCATATTTCCTTAAAAATTAGTGGCGACAAAAATAGTTTTTTTAATTGGATTTTAAAAGAGGTTATTTCGCAAAATTTTCAATAATTTGCAGACGTTTTTTAATATCATTTTTTCTACATGTATTTACAACAACTTTCATTAGTTAATTTTAAGAATATAGCTTCGCAATCATTTGATTTTCAAGAGAAAATAAATTGTTTTGTAGGTAATAATGGTGTAGGAAAAACGAATGTTTTAGATGCAATTTATTATTTATCTTTTACAAAAAGTTACTTTAATTCTGTAGCTGTGCAGAATATAAAACACAATGAGTCCTTTTTTATGATAGAAGGAAATTACCTTTTAAATGATAGAAATGAAACCATAGTTTGTAGTTTAAAGAAAGGTCAGAAAAAAATCTTAAAACGAAATGCTAAAGCTTATGATCGATTTTCAGATCATATAGGACAATTTCCGTTAGTAATTATATCTCCTGCAGATAGAGATTTAGTGACTGAAGGTAGTGATTTAAGAAGAAAGTTTATAGATGGTGTAATTTCACAACAGAATAAAACGTACCTAAAAGATTTAATGGCCTACAATAAGGTTTTAACGCAGAGAAATGCATTACTAAAATATTTTGCTGCTAATAGAACTTTTGATGCCTTAAACCTTGGTGTTTATGATGATCAACTAAGTGATTATGGAGCAAGAATTTATGAAGTTAGAAGTCAGTTTTTAGAAGAGTTTATTCCTATTTTTAATGAAAAATATAAAATAATTTCTGGGGATAAAGAGAATGTAAATCTCAACTATAAAAGCCAGTTACACGATTTTTCGATGCCAGATTTATTAAAAAAAGCATTAGATAAAGATAAGATTTTACAATACAGTACTTCAGGAATTCATAAAGATGATTTGAATTTTGAGATTGGTGATTATCCTATTAAAAAATTCGGTTCTCAAGGTCAACAAAAATCATTTTTAATCGCTTTAAAATTAGCACAATTCGAGTTTATAAAACAACAGGCAAATATTACTCCTATTTTATTGTTGGATGATATTTTTGATAAGTTAGATGAAAATAGAGTAGCACAAATTATAGATTTGGTTAATAATGATGAATTTGGTCAAATTTTTATTACTGATACTCATGCAGAAAGAACAGAAAATATTTTAAAGGAAGGTGATAAGCAATATCAAATTTTTAAACTGTAAAGATTAATAAGAAAAAGTACAAGAAATGGCTAAAAGAGAGAATGATTCTTTTTCGATAGAAGATTTAATGCAAAGCTTTATTAAAGAAAATAACTTAAGTAAAGGAATGCAAAAAATTAAAGTAGAAGAAACTTGGACTAAAATGATGGGGCCAGGAGTTGCGAACAATACAACCTCTGTAAAATTGCAAAACAAAACATTAATTATTCAATTAAAATCTTCTGTGTTAAGAGAGGAATTAAGTTATGGTAAAGAAAAAATTATTAAACTTATGAATGAAGAATTGGGTAGTTCTGTAATTTCTAAATTAATGTTGGTTTAGCTTAATAAGGAAAGTATTTCATATCAAATCTACCATCTGTAACTTTAATATCTACACAATTTTGAGTGCTGCCTTCAAATTCAAAAGTTCCAGAAATAATATACTTAGTTCTATCAATTTTAGAGAATGTAATAGTACCTTTTGTAATATCTGAACTATTATAAATACAATTAGGTTTAGCATCTATGAAATCTGTGTATTGCACATTATATAAATCAATATTGGTAAGATCATAAGACACATTTTCTAATATATCTTTAGTGATTTTGAAACTAAAATTTTTAATAGGATCTGCATACAATTGGTTGTCTACTGTATTTGAAAATCTTAAAAAGAAAAAATTACCTTGTGTTTCTGCTCTAGATAATTGTGTATGTCTTATTTGCACTAATCTACCATTAACAAAACAGCCAAAAGAGTTTTTCCCAGTTTCTGTCTTTTCTGGCAGTGTTTCTGTATCATCAAACAAAAAACAACTTGTAAATAGTATTGATGATAGTAAACAAAAAATAGAAATTAGTTTTCTCAAGCTATGTTTTTTACTTTTCAAATTTAATCAAATAAAAAACTCATAACAATGAAGTTATGAGTTTTGTATTATTTATTAAGAATTTAAATTCTTAGAATTGCTCTCTACCAGAAAAATGGAAGTTACCTTCAATTTCTGCATTTTCGTCAGAATCTGAACCATGAACTGCATTTTCTCCCATAGAAGTTGCATATAATTTTCTAATTGTACCTTCAGCAGCATCAGCAGGATTTGTAGCACCAATTAAGGTTCTAAAATCATCTACTGCGTTATCTTTTTCTAAGATAGCAGCTACAATTGGTCCACGTGTCATAAATTCTACTAACTCACCAAAAAACGGACGCTCATTATGCACAGCATAAAAAGTTTCAGCATCTGCTTTTGTCATTTGAGTTTTCTTTAAAGCCACAATTCTAAATCCTGCAGCGTTTATTTTTTCTAAGATTGCACCTGTATGTCCGTTTTCTACAGCATCAGGTTTAAGCATTGTAAATGTTCTATTTGTTGCCATTTTATTTTATAAAATTTTTGCAAAAGTACGTCTTTTAATGTGATTTGCAAGTTAATATGATTGTTTCATTTTTTGCAGCAATTTATTGTTTCTTCCTCTCATTTCTAAATCGATAAATTTGTCATCAAAATTAAAATTTAATACTCCAAAACTAATCTCATTTACTACTTCTTGAACTCTATATTTATTAGGTTCACCTGAATAACTGGTATAAGCATGTGTTAAACCACTAGAAGTGAAATCTGTAAGTTTATAAGGTAAATTCGGTACTTCTGTTTGTGAAAATTCTGAAATATGCCTATCTCCAGATAAAAGCAAAACACCTTTTGCTTTAGAAGAAATGATAGTTTCTTTTAGCTTATCTACTTCATGAGGAAAATTTCCCCAAGTTTCAAAACCATGTTCAGAAGACAAAACTTGAATACTACTTACTATCACATTAAAGTCGGCTTTAGAATTGTTTAGCTCATTCTGTAACCAAGACCATTGTTCTTTTCCTAATATTGTACCTTCTCCGTTTTTATTCGGCACATATCTTCTTTTGCCCTTTGCTTTTGTTAGTTTGGTTCTAAAATAGCGAGTGTCTAATAAAATTACATTGATACTTCCTTTAGTAGTAATAAACTTTTTAGAATTATAAATACCTTCTTGTGATCTTCTTGCACTATTTTTAGAAACGCCTAAAAAGTCTAAAAATAGTTGTTGTGCTTCTTGCTTTTTTGGGAATTCTATTCCACCATCATTTACTCCATAATCATGATCATCCCAAGTTGCTAAAATTGGAACTTTATTTGCCAAGTTTTTATAGGCCTCTTGGCTTAGTAAAGTTTCATAATCACTTTTCATTTTAGACATATTTTCAGTATCAGAATAAATGATATCTCCACCCCAAATCCATAAATCTGGATTATTCTTCTTAACTTCTTGCCATAAAACATTGGTTTTGTTCTGTTTATTGCAAGAACCAAAAGCTATTGTAAAATCAGAATTTTTAGAGACTTTAGTCACTTGGTTTTGTTTTTTTATATTGCAGTTAGAAAACAAGAAACTAGTAAGAAATAAAACGAAATAAATTCTCATAAAAAAGAGTTAAATAAACAGTTAAAGTTTTCAAATGTAATGTAAAAAATAATTAAGCAATGTTAATAAATTGTATCTTCGCAAACTATGATTTTAAAAGGATTTGATGAGTTAAAAAAGTTTTTAGAAACTCCTAAAAACATAGTGGTTGTAGGTCATAGAAATCCAGATGGAGATGCTGTTGGTTCTACCTTAGCCTTAAGCCATTATCTAAACAAAAAAGGGCATCATGCAACAGTTGTAATGCCTAATGATTATCCTGATTTTTTACATTGGTTGCCAGGTTCTGAGAATACATATAGATTTGATTGGCAGAACAAACAATCTCAAAGAGCAATTCAAAAATCGGATATTATCTTTTTATTAGATTTTAATGCATTACATAGAGTAGGTTCTAATATGCAAAAAACCTTAGAAGAATATCCTAATGACTTTGCTATGATAGATCATCATCAACAACCAGATGATGTAAAATACATGTATTCTGATGTTACTATTTGTTCTACTGCACAAATGGTATATCAATTTATTGAAATGAATAATGATGTTGATCTTATTGATAAGGATATAGCTACTTGCATGTATACAGGTATTATGACAGATACAGGTTCTTTTAGATTTAGATCTACTACAAGCACAACACATAGAATTATTGCAGATTTAATAGATAAAGGTGCAGAGAATGACAGAATACACAATAATGTATATGATGCGAATTCTTACAACCGACTTTTATTATTAGGCCAAGCTTTAAGTAATTTACAGATTTTACCTTCTTACAAAACAGCATACATTACCTTATCAGATGAAGAAAAGAAACGTTTCGATTTTCAAAAAGGAGATACAGAAGGTGTTGTAAATTATGCTTTATCTTTAAAAGGAATTATTTTTGCAGCAATTTTTATTGAAGATAAAGAACAGAATATTATTAAAATTTCTTTTAGATCTAAAGGTAAGTTTTCTGTAAATCAATTTGCTAGAAATCATTTTGAAGGAGGAGGACATGATAATGCAGCAGGTGGAAAATCGCATTTATCTATGGAGGAAACTGTAACTAAGTTTTCTTCTTTATTAGATAATTATAAATCGGATTTAGAGGTTTCCTATGAAGTATAAATTAGTGCTATTTTTGTTGTTGATGCTTGGTGCTGTTTCTTGCTCTAAAATAGAGCCAAGAAAACCTATAAACCCAAAACCATCTACAACACTGTATTTTGAAGCAATGCAACAAAATAAAATTTTAAATCAAAAAGCAGATGTACTTATTGCAGCATTAATTCAAAAAGATTCTACAACTCAATACATACAATCATCAAATGGGTTTTGGTACACTTATAATGAAAAGGTAGAAGAAGATTTACCAACACCAAAACAAGGTGATGAAATTACAATCACTTATTCAATCTCCGATTTAAATGATTCTATCATTTATAGCAAAGAAGAATTAGGTTTAAAAACTTATAAAGTAGACAGAGAAGATTTTATTACAGGTCTGCAAAAAGGGGTTAAGCTTATGAAAGTAGGAGAAACAGTAACCTTTGTATTACCTGCATATAGTGCATTTGGTATTACAGGAGACAACAATAAAATAGGTTTAAACCAATCAATTAAAAGTACATTAACATTAATCAACATAAATAAATAGAAAATAAATGAAAGTAATTAAAAGTTTAGCGTTAGTAGCAGGTTTAGCTACAATGGTTTCTTGTAACAATCAAAAAGCAGATGTTAAGTCTTTAGAAACAGAAATAGATTCAGCTAGTTATGCTTTAGGTATGGATATGGCTATTAAAATTAAATCTAATTTTAGTGAGGCAGACACAGATATGTTTTTACAAGGTTATAGAAATGGAATGGATTCAACAAATATGTTGATGAAAGAAGAAGAACTTGGAGATTTCTTAAGAACGTTTTTCCAGAAACAACAAATGGAAAAAGCACAAAATGAAGCAAAAGTAAAATTTGCTGCAGTAAAAGCTGCAGGAGAAAAATTCTTAGCAGAAAACAAAACGAAAGAAGGTGTTGTAACTACAGATAGTGGATTACAATACATGGTTTTAAAAGAAGGTAAAGGTGATGTGATAGACCCTACAAATAAAGTGAAGTTACATTATCATGGAACTACCATTGATGGACAAGTTTTTGATAGTACAGTAGATAGAAATGAACCATATGAAACTGTAGCAAACATTTTTATACCTGGCTTTAACGAAGGTTTAGCTATGATGAAAGTAGGTTCTAAATATAAATTCTTTATTCCACAAGAATTGGCATATGGAGCACAACAAAGAGGACAATTAATTAAGCCTTTTTCTGCTTTAATTTTTGAGGTAGAGATTTTAGAAATTTTAGAAGACTAGATGAAAAAGGGAATATATAGCGTATTATTTTTAGTATTACTTTTTAGTTGTAAACCAGCAGAGTATAAAGACTTAAACGATGGTCTTTATGCTGAGATACAGACAAATAAAGGTGATATTTTAATAGAACTTTACGCAAAAGATGTTCCTATGACTGTGGCTAACTTTGTAGCTTTAGCAGAAGGTACAAACAATAGAGTAGCAGATTCTTTAAAAGGTAAAAAATTCTATGATGGCATTCGTTTTCATAGAGTTGTAGATAATTTTATCATACAAGGAGGAGATCCTACAGAAACAGGAAGAGGAACTGCAGGTTATAGATTTGGAGACGAATTTACCAGAAATGAAGAAGGTGCATTAATGTATAAGCATAATGATGCAGGAATCTTATCTATGGCAAATGGAGGCCCTAATTCTAATGGAAGTCAGTTTTTTATTACACACAAACCAATACCACATTTAGATGGTAAGCATAGTGTTTTTGGTAAAACAATTGTAAATTCTAAGCAATTATCAGCTTTAAAAAAGCAATTTTCAGATTCTTTAGCTTTAGATAAAGCTATTGATTCTTTAAGAATGGCTGTTGTAAATAACATAAAAAGGTTAGATACCATAGAAACCATTAAAATTATTAGAATTGGTGCTGAAGCTAACTCTTTTGACGAGGCTGAAGTTTTTGATAGAGAACTATCTGAATTTGCTGAAAGCGAAGAAGATCGTTTAAAAAAAGAGAAAGATATTGAAACTGCTCGTTATTCTAAATATTTGGCAAATAAGGATGTTTTTCTTGCAAAAATGGATGAAGCTAAGGCTAAGAAAACAGATTCTGGTTTACGTATTTTAAAATTAAAAAGTAATCCTTCAGGAGAAAAGGTAGTTGATAATAAACCAATTCAGGCACATTTTACTTTGTATACTGCTGATGGTAAAAAAATTCAAACTACAGAAGAGAATAGTAAGCCATTTGTTTTTCAATTAGATGATGAGCAAAGGCCTATGATTACTGGTTTTAAAGAAGGTGTTAAAAACTTAAGAACAGGTGAAAAGGTTAGACTTTTTATTCCTTATTATATAGGATTTGGAGAGGCAAAATACGGTCCTTTTCCTGCAAAATCTGATTTAGTTTTCGAAGTAGAAATTTTAGAAATAGGCAAATAGGTTGTTTGAATCATTAATACAATTAGACAAACAAGTTCTTATTTTTATAAATAATTTAGGAACAGAACAATGGGATCCATTTTGGTTGGCTGTAACCAATCAATTCAGTTGGATTCCATTGTTTGCTCTTATCTTATTTTTGATTCTAAAAAACTTTGGTTGGAAACGTGGAGGAGTAATGATTTTGTTCTTAATAGCATTAGTTGCTATATCAGATCAGTTTACGGTTTTTGTGAAAGATAATTCTTATAGATTAAGACCAATTAATGATCCTGAGATAGCACATTTATTGCGTGTTTTGGTAAAACCACAAAGTTTTAGTTTTATGTCTGGGCATGCAACAACATCTACTTTCTTTTCAGTCTTTGTAATTTTCTTATTAAGAGAAAAGTATAAAAAGATATATTTAATCTTAATTTTTCCATTTCTTTTTGCTTTTAGTAGATTATACCTAGCAGTGCATTTCCCATTAGATGTAATATCAGGTATACTTACAGGGCTTATCTTTGCAAATATCTACTACTTTTTCTTTAAGAAAGTTGATGAAAAACTATTCTTCTAGCTTTTTATTATTGAAGTATAAATACTTTGTTGAGTGGTAATAAGCATTCAAAAGGCTATCCATAGCTGCTGCTTTATTAGGATATTTCTCTTTAATATCAACCAAGTTATTATCCTTTAAATTATACAATCCTTTTGTTTTGGAGATATTTGTTCTTGAGTAATACATGCTATCTTGCAGTAAACCAACAGTAGGTTCACCTTTCATATTTAAATACACAAAAGATGATGTTAGTTTATTATCTAAAGTGTCTAAAATATTACTTCCTAAAGTATAATTTGTATAATCTTCTTTAATTAGATGCATAATTGTAGGGAATAAATCTATCAATTTTGCATTTTTCTGAACTACTTTAGGTTTTACATATTTTGGTCCATGGATAAAGAAAAGTGCGTGTTGTAAATTAATATTCAAATCATGCTCAGTTGTATATTGATGATTTCTGTTCATCATGGTATTATGATCACCAAAAAACACAAAAATGGTATTATCATAATAACCAGATTCTTTAGCTCTTTCTAAAAATTTACCAATATTAAAATCTAAATAACGTAAAGCATTTAATTGTGCAACCGATTTAAAGCCAGATTTTTTTAACAAGTCATTAGAAATGGCATCCTCAGAAAGAGGAGCAAAACTCTCTTTTTGATCGGGTACTGTAAATGGAATATGATTAGTTGCAGTCTGAATGTAAGCTACAAAAGGTTCTTCTTTTTCATGTAGTTTTTTAAGTACCTTATCTGACTCTTTAAACAACTCATAATCGTCTATACCCCAAACATCAGCTCTGTTTTCATTTTCATAGCTGCCTTCTTCAAAAATTTTAAGTCCGTTAATGTTTGCTTGAAAAACTCCTCTAATATTGGCCCAATTTGCACTTCCACCAAGAAAGTAAAGTTTTTCATATCCTTCAAACTGATCAAACAAAATTCGTTGATTTATAATCATTGGATTCCTAGAAGCAGTGTTAATATCATCTATATCTGGTAAACCTGTTACACTTGCAAATACACTTGCAGCTGTTCCAGATTTATGCACATAAAAGTTAGAAAAACTAGTACTTAAAGGAATTAAAGAGTCTATTACAGGAGAACTGTTTATGGGATTTCCATAATAACTTAAAGGTTTTACTCCAACAGATTCTAACATTACAATAACCACATTTGGCTTTGTTTTTAAACTATCAGGAAAAACAACTTTCCTTTCAAACGAAATTGTGTCTTTTGGTAAATTTAATTCTTCTGCGATTACTGGATAGTATTTTTTAAATTCTTCCATATCAACACTTTCGCTTCTAAATTTAAAGCTATCAAAGAAATATAGAACAGGATTTAAAGCAAACTGATTTACTTTATTATTCTTAGAGAAAAAAGCCTCACTCCATCTCAGAGGATAATGAGTAAAACTATTATAAATACTAAATGAGAGTATTAATATTGTTGCTACAAAATATCCTGTTTTTAATTTTATTGAAAAATGAGTTTCTTGATTACTGAATTGATTGTACAGAAATTTAGAAAGTTTGTAAATAAAGTATCCTAAAATTAGTAAGCCAAAAATACCTTTAAAAACAGGGTAACTTTCAAACAGCACTTGCGTAGAAATTTTTAAGTCTTCTAAAAAGCGTAAAGAAGCTGCATCTAATCTAAGTGATAAATAATCATAATAACCAAAATCGGTTATATAGAATAATGTAAGTACAATGTAGGTTATGATTAAATAAAAGTAGGAAAGCTTTCTGTAGAATTTATATGCAAAAAAACGTCTATTAACAATTAAAATTAATAACGCTAAAGGAAATATAGCAATAGAAGCCAATTTAATATCGAACCTTAAACCTAGCCAAAAAGCAGTCTGTCTTTCTGAAGAAGTTGCTGTTTCTAACTCAGCAAATAAATAATAAAATAAGATTCTGAAAATGATGTTAAAGAGTATTAACAAAGCAAAGTTGCAGAATATATATTTGATGTAATTAGGAATCTTTTTCAACATTTAAATAATGGTATTTAAGCGATATAAATTTTATTCATCTTCAGTTAATAATAAAGCTACAAAAGATTCGAATTCCTTTTTAAACTCTTGGTATTTTTCACCAGTTGCTGGTCCATTAAAACCTGTATGTATTTTTCTAACCTTTCTGTTTTTATCTAAAAACAATGTTGTTGGATAAGATATTAAATGATTTAGCATTGGTAGTTTTTGCTGAGCTAAATCTTTGTTAGCAGCATTACCAAACTGAGCTAATAAAACAGGGTAATTAATACCTATTCTGTCTTTTAAACGATTTATTCTATCATAAGCTTTCAGTCTAGTTTTAGCCACTTCAAAAGCTAAGGAAATAACTTGCAAGTCTTTATTAGGGTTTTCTTGTAAGTATTTTACTAAATACTTACTTTCATCTAAACAATTTGGGCACCAAGTTCCCATAATTTGTATAATGATTACTTTGTTTTTAAATTCAGGATCACTCAAAGAAACTACTCTTCCTCTTGTATCTGGAAAAGAAAAATCGAAAAACTCATAACCTTCTTTGATGTAAGTTAATTCTTCTTCATTTGGCAATTCATAATCTGAGTTTAATTTGGCTGTAAAAGGTTCTTTCCAATGATTATCAGAATAGAAAAATCCGTTTAAAGTAGAATCTGTTGCTTTCGCTTTAAATAAAAATGCATGTGCACCATCAAAGGTTGATAATCGTAAAGAATCGCCATCCATTACTCCTTCTAAATACCTATAATCTCCAGAAGTTGTTCTAAATGTACCTGTTACTGTATTTCCTTTTTGATTGAATATACCTTTTGCAATATATTTATCTACTTCAGAATCTTTACTAAATACAGTTTCCCAATTACCAGAAATGTTTACAGAAGCTTGGTTAACTATAGAAAATCTTGTTGAATCTTTTACAGCTTTAAAGGGTACTATTCTGTCTAAACTAGGTTTATGAAAAGTGCCTTTTAAGCCTGTATTATTTAATTTTGCAATAATATATCCTTCAAAAACAGGTGTTTGTATCTTTGCAGAATCGTTAGTATACGTAATTTCATCAACCTTAATTTTTTCATCGGCATTAAAGATGGTTAACAAAGTATCATTTTCTACTTGAAACAAAAACGGAATTTCTTCATTATCTTGAATTTGCAGAAAACCTCTATAATTCCCTTTTTCCAGAGTTTTTGTCTCCTTAGATGTACAAGAAAAAAAACATAAAAAACCGATAAGCACTACTATTAATCGCATTTATTAATTTTAAAATAGGGTCAAATTTACAATAAAATACTTACATCAATATTTAATAAAATAGCTAAAAAAGATTAATTTAGCCGCTGAAAAAATCAAGAGAAAAACATGAAGATATCTTACAATTGGTTACAGCAGTTTCTACAAATAGATTGGGATGCAGCCAAAACTGGTGAGTTGTTAACTGATTTAGGTTTAGAAGTAGAAGGTATAGAAACCAAAGAATCTATAAAAGGAAGTTTAAAAGGTATTGTTGTAGGTAAAGTTTTAACATGTGTACAACATCCAAATGCAGATCGTTTAAAAGTTACAACTGTAGATTTAGGTGATGGAAATCCTGTACAAATTGTATGTGGAGCTCCTAATGTTGCAGCTGGTCAAAAAGTGCCTGTAGCCACAATTGGTACTTTATTGTATGATGATAAAGGAGAAAGCTTCAAAATTAAAAAAGGTAAGATTAGAGGAGAGGAAAGCCATGGAATGATTTGTGCAGAGGACGAATTAGGTTTAGGTAGCAGTCATGAAGGTATTTTGGTTTTAGATGAGGATGTTAAAGAAGGTACTTTAGGTGCAGATGTTTTTAATGTTGAAACAGATCATGTTTTCGAAATTGGGTTAACACCAAACAGATCTGATGCCATGAGTCATTATGGTGTTGCAAGAGATTTAAGAGCAGGTTTAATTCAACAAGACAACAAGTTAGAACTAATTTCACCTTCCGTAAGTAATTTTCACGTAGATGAAAGAACTTTACGTTTTGATGTTGAAGTAGAAGATAAAGACTTAGTTCCACGTTATTGTGGAATTACAATTACAGATGTTACTGTAAAAGATTCTCCTGAATGGATTCAGAATAGATTAAAATCCATTGGTTTAACACCAAAAAATAATATTGTAGATATTACAAATTATGTATTGCACGAACTTGGGCAGCCATTGCATGCTTTTGATGCTCAAAAAATTAAAGGAAATAAAGTAATTGTAAAAACTTTAGAAGCTGGTACTAAATTTACCACTTTAGATGAAGTTGAAAGAACACTTTCTGCAGATGATATTATGATTTGTGATGCAGATGAAAACCCACTTTGTATTGGTGGTGTTTTTGGAGGATTACATTCAGGTGTTACAGAACATACCAATTCAATTTTCTTAGAATCAGCTTATTTTAATCCTGTTTCTGTTAGAAAAACGGCTAAAAGACATGCTTTAAATACAGATGCATCTTTTCGTTTTGAAAGGGGTATAGATATTAATATTACAGAGTATGCTTTAAAAAGAGCAGCTTTATTAATAGAAGAATATGCAGGAGGTAAATTAGCTTCAGACATTTCAGATTTTTATCCTGTAAAATTAGAAGACTTTCAAGTTTTCTTATCTTATGAAAACGCATATCGTTTAATTGGACAAGAAATTCCAAAGGAAACCATAAAAAATATTTTAGCTTCTTTAGAAATTAAAATCAATAGTGAAACTGAAGGAGGTCTTGGTTTAACAATACCTTCTTACAGAACAGATGTGCAAAGAGAAGCAGATATTATTGAAGAAATTTTAAGAGTTTATGGGTATAATAACATTGAGTTTTCTCATAAATTAAACACCTCTATTTCTTTTGATTCTAATAAAGAAACCAAAATAGAAAATGTTGTTGCAGAGCTATTAAGTGCTTTAGGTTTTAATGAAACTATGGCAAATTCGCTTACCAAAGCAGATTATACTAAATTGTCTGACAACATTAATGAAGAAGCAAATGTGGCTATGTTAAATCCTTTAAGTAATGATTTAGGTGTTTTACGTCAATCTTTGTTATTCAGTGGTTTAGAATCTATTTCTTATAATTTAAACAGAAAAAATAACGCATTAAAATTTTATGAGTTTGGTAAAACATATCATAAATATTCAGAGAAATATCAAGAAGATAAACACTTAACACTTTTTGTTACAGGTAATAGAACTAAGGATTC
This sequence comes from Polaribacter dokdonensis, assembly GCF_024362345.1. GTDB lineage: Bacteria > Bacteroidota > Bacteroidia > Flavobacteriales > Flavobacteriaceae > Polaribacter > Polaribacter dokdonensis. The sequence goes on from NZ_CP101505.1 coordinate 335,706, forward strand.
TTGGAACGCAAATGTTGCTCAATCTGAATTCTTTTATTTAAAAGGTGTGCTAACTTCTGTTTTAGAAAGGTTAGGTATTAATAAACTAAAAAGTACACCTTCTAAAAATGATGTGTTTTCAGAAGGATTATCTTTTAGCTTAGGTAAAATCAAATTAGCAGATTTTGGAGTAGTAAAAAGAAGTATTTTAAAAGAGTTTGGTATTAAGCAAGAGGTTTTATTTGCAGATTTAAATTGGGAAAACATCTTAAAATTAGCAAGTAAAAAATCAGTTAAAGTATCTGAACTTTCTAAATTTCCTTCAGTAAAAAGAGATTTAGCTTTATTATTAAATAATAAAACTGAGTTTAAAGAAGTATATAACTTGGCCTTTCAATCAGAAAGAAAACTTTTAAAAGAAGTTGATTTATTTGATGTTTATGAAGGTGATAAATTACCTGAAGGTAAAAAATCGTATGCTGTTAGTTTTGTGTTGCAAGATGAAAACAAAACTTTAGAAGACAAGCAGATAGATAAAATAATGCAAAAATTACAAGCAAGCTTCGAAAAGAATTTAGAAGCTGTATTAAGATAATTTGAAAGCTCCATTTATGGAGCTTTTTTTATATTTGTAAACTATGTACAAAGCCATAATAAGACCCATATTTTTTCTTTTTGATCCAGAAAAAATTCATTATTTCACTTTTTCTTTAATTCGTACTTTATCTAAAATACCAGGTATAAATAGTATTTTTAGAAATTTATATCAAGTAAATGATAAAAAATTAGAGAGAAATTTATTTGGATTAACTTTTAAAAATCCTGTAGGTTTAGCTGCTGGTTTTGATAAAAATGCAGTTCTGTATAATGAATTGGCCAATTTTGGTTTTGGTTTTATAGAAATTGGTACAGTTACCCCTAAAGGTCAAGAAGGTAATCCTAAGAAAAGATTGTTTCGTTTAAAAGATGATAAAGGTATCATTAATAGAATGGGGTTTAATAATGAAGGATTAAAAGCTGCCATTGAAAAACTGAGAGGAAATAAAGGAAAGTTAATTATAGGTGGAAATATTGGTAAGAATACACAAACTCTGCCTGAAAATTATACAGCAGATTATATTGAATGTTTTAATGGTTTGCATCCATATGTAGATTATTTTGTACTTAATGTTAGTTGTCCAAATGTTGGTAGTCATGCAAAATTGAATGACAAAGATTATTTAGTAGAGTTGATTACAGCTTGTCAAAAACTAAATAATTCTAAAGATGTACAAAAACCAATTTTACTTAAAATAGCACCAGATTTAAATGATATTCAATTAGATGAAATTATAGAATTGGTTGCTGAAACTAAAATTGATGGTGTAATTGCTTCAAATACTTCTACTACTAGAGCCAATTTAAAGGCTTCTGAAGAAAGATTAAAAGAAATTGGTAATGGAGGAGTTAGTGGACAGCCAATAAAAAATCAGAGTACTAAAGTAATACGTTATTTGTCAGAAAAATCTAACAAGGCGTTTCCAATAATTGGAGTAGGAGGTATACACTCTGCAAAAGATGCTTTAGAAAAAATTGAAGCTGGTGCAGATTTGGTTCAAATTTATACAGGTTTTATTTATGAAGGTCCAAGCTTAATTAAAAAGATTAATAAGGCAATTTTAAAATCACTTTAATTTTTTTTTGGTGATAGAAACTTTACTTTCTTTTGTATTAGCAACATCAATCTTAGCCATTTCTCCTGGGCCAGATAATATTTTTGTTCTTACACAAAGCATAGTAAATGGTAAAAAATATGGTTTAGCTACTGTGTTTGGTTTAATTTCTGGTTGTTTGGTACACACAACCTTATTAGCATTTGGAGTTTCTCTAGTAATTAAAGAATCTGCAACACTTTTTTTTATCATTAAATTATTTGGTACTTTTTATTTGCTTTATTTGGCTTATAAAGTCTATAAATCTGATGCAACAATTTTATTATCTAATGAAAATGTAAAACAAAAAACCACAAAACAGTTGTTTAAGCAAGGTTTTATAATGAATGTTCTAAACCCTAAAGTTTCTATTTTCTTTTTGGCTTTTTTTCCTGGTTTTCTGTTCTCTGAAACCTTATCATCTATATTGCAGTTTTATATTTTAGGCTTTATTTTTATGGCAGTTTCTTTGTTTATATTTTCATTAATAGCAATTTTAGCTGGAGTAATATCAACCAAAATTAAAGAGAATAACAAAATTGGCCTTTACTTAAAATGGATGCAAATTGTTGTTTTTATTAGTATAGCCATTTTTATATTGATATAAAAAAAAGCCTCACAGAAGTGAAGCTTTTATAAATTTTATATTAAAAGAATTACTCTTTTATAACAGGTTCTTTAACACCTAATTTAGCCATAACCTTTTTTGTAATGTCATAGTTATCATCAACGTAAGCAAACTGATTACCAGCAATTGTAAGAATTAATGTGTAGCCTTCTGCTTTAGCAATTTCGTCTATAGCTGTATTTAATTTTTTATACAAAGGTCTCATTAATTCATCTTGCTTAAGTTGCATTAATTTATTTCCATTTTCTTGGTATCTCTTAATATCTTGTTCTAAAGCAGTTAACTCTTTAACTAGTGTTTTCTTCATTAACTCACCCATTTCTTTTTCTTTTTCTCTAAAATCTGCAACTCTTGTTTGATAATCTTGCATTTTAATTGAGAATAAAGAATCTAATCTAGATCCATAAGACTGAGATCTTTCTATTACCACTTTTGCTTCTGGCATTAGGTTAATAATGTAATCGCTATCAATTGTTCCTGTTTTTGTTTGAGCAATTGAAATAGTACTTAATAAGGTGATAAATAAAAAGGTAATTTTAAATTTCATGTTGGTGATTTTAGTGAGGCAAAGATATAAAAGAGAATGACTTACGAAAATGTGATTCCCTTAAAAAAAGTTAAATTTTTATTCTTGTAAATCTAATAACTTTTGATAGTCATAATCGTTTTCAATAGCGCTTTTGGCATCTTTTAGTAAATTGTCTATTTCAACATCAATGATTTCCTTTTTTTGATCATCATTAGTGTAGTTTTTTAAATCTCTTAAGAATGTTAAGATTTTAGTTACAATAATAACATCGTGTTTTGTGTAGGTTCTAAGTGATGCCATAACTCTGTAAATAAGGTCTTTAAAAGAAACTATGTTTAAAAGTATAACACAATTGTCTTCATCAAAAATAAAATCATATTCTTGTTTTTGAATTCGTAATTTAAAAAGTTCGTGTAAATAATCTATGGCATTCATAGCTGTTCCAGGATCATTGATACCTGGAGACATTGCTTTTAAAGCAATCTCTTTTAAGTGTTTAAAAGCTATTAAGTAATTGTCTTCAATAAATTCATCGTTAGAAAAATCGAAAGCTTTATATATTTTTTCTAAAGTTTCTTCACTTAATTCTTTTTCTGTCTTAAAAAGAATGTCACCTTTATAACAAATAGCTCCTTTTTTCGAAATAACATGTAGTTTGCAATTTTCTGCTAAAGCTACTTTTTTTAGTAATTGAATAGAAACGTCTTGAAAGTATGCTGTAGTTTTTGCTTCAAAAGAATGCCAATTCTTTGAATCAGAAAAATCGAATTTTCTATCTTCTTCTAATTTTAATAGTTTTTGCAATTTCTTTTTGGCTGTAGAACCTATTCTATTCATTATAAATTCGATTTGAATTTCTTGAGAGATAGAGTGAATAAAATATATAAAAGCGCCTAAAGAACAAACCATAAGCACAATGCTACATAAAACAGAGAAACCAGGTACTTGATATTTGCTTCCTGTAGGTTCTATAAAAACTAAAATAAAGATACAATACAATATTGTAGCTATATAAATACCTAATATAATTTGATGTTTTCTGTTGGATATTAACCCTGGTAAAAGCCTTGGAGAAAAGTTACTAGAAGCTTGGTTTAGTAATATCATTACCATCGAGAAACTAAATACCATAATTGATATTAAGCCACCAATAAAAGAACTTAAAATAACTCTGGCTGTTTCTGTATCGTTAATTACCAATTCTGGTAGAAATTCAATAAGATATTTAGAAATTCCTCTATTCTCTGCATACATCATTAAATAAGCAAATAATGCACCTGCAAACGAAATGATGGTTGGAAAGAAAGCTATTTTATCTTTAAGGTGATAAATCCTTCTAAAAATCTGTATAAACTTATCTTTCATTTTTTATTTTCTCTTCAATAGTTGCAATAATAGTTTTGATATCTTCAGCATAATCAAACCAAATTGTTTCTTGGTTTCTTTTAAACCAAGTTAGTTGTCTTTTGGCAAAACGTCTTGTATTTTTTTTAATTTCAGAAATGGCAAATTCTTTGGTAAAAGTACCATCAAAATAATTAAACAGTTCTCTATAACCAACAGTTTGCAAAGCATTTAACTCTTTATGCTCATAAAGTTTTTTAGCTTCTTCAATTAAACCATTTTCAATCATTAAATCTACTCTTAAATTTATTCTATCGTAAATAAGTTGTCTGTCTGCAGTTAAACCAACTTTTATATTTTTAAAGTTACGTTTAGCTTTTGGCTTGTTCTTAAAAGATGAATAGGTTTTATTTGTGCCTATGCATATTTCTAAAGCTCTCATTACTCTATGAGGATTCTCTAACTCTATATTGTTGTAGGTTTCAATATCTAAATCCTTTAGTTTTTGCTGTAAATATTCAATTCCTTTTTCAGCTAAATCATTAGTTAAATTTTCTCTTATAGATGCATCAACTTCAGGAAAATAATCCAACCCTTTTAAAACTGCATCAACATACAAACCACTTCCACCAACCATTATTTGAGTGTTGTTTTCAGTGAAAAGGGTGTTTAATTTTTCTAATGCATCTCTTTCAAATTCACCCACATTATAAGCTTCAAAAATGCTTCTATCTTGAATAAAATGATGTTTTGCTGCAGCCAATTCATCAGGATCTGGAACTGCAGTACCAATGGTCATCTCTTTAAAAAACTGTCTAGAATCAGATGATAAAATATCGCTCTTAAAATGATTGGCTAACTTTATACTTAAAGCAGTTTTACCAATAGCAGTTGGCCCAACAATGGTTATTAGAGTATTTTTCAAATTTAGATTATGGGTTTAAGATGCTACCACAATTATAACAGAAAACTGCTTTTTCTCTATGTTTTTCTTTTAAACAATTAGGGCAAGATTGTGTGCTTGTGTTATGTTCATCTGGTGTTTTAGTCATTTCTGAACTTACTATACCTGTTGGAATTGCAATTATTGAATAACCCAATATCATAATTACACTAGAAATTAACTGACCTAAAGGAGTTTGTGGAGCTATATCTCCAAAGCCAACAGTTGTTAAGGTTACAATAGCCCAGTAAATACTTTTAGGAATATTATTAAAACCATTTTCAGCACCTTCAATCATATACATTACTGTACCTAAAATGATACATACAATTAATACAAAAAATAAGAAAACAGCAATTTTTGCTTTACTGGCCTTTAAGGCCAATAGTAACTTGTTACTTGCACCTATATATCTAGCTAGTTTTAAAATTCTAAAGACTCTTAGTAAACGTAAAGCTCTTAAAGCTACCAAGCCTTGAGAACCAGCATATATTAATGATAAATAAATAGGTATGGTTGATAGAAAATCTATGATACCAAAAAAACTAAAAATGTATTTGGTTGGTTTTTTAATAGAGATTATTCTAAAAATATACTCCAAACTAAATAGAATGGTAATTACCCATTCACCTATAATTAAAGAGTCATGATATTTAGCATCAAAACTATCTACACTTTCTAACATTACTAAAATGATACTAGCTAGAATAGCTATAAGCAAGATAACATCAAACAATTTACCTTCACTAGTATCTGCTTCATAAATGATTTCATGAAGTTTATGTTTCCAGTTGCTTTTTTGAGGTTTATTTTCCAATAGATTTTAAAATTGTTACTACAATACTACAAATATTTAATGAGTTTATAATTTTTTTTATCTCAATTTTCTCTTTGTTTATAAGGATTCTTAAAATAAAATTAAAAAAAATCAACTTTTTAAAAACCGTAGTTTAAAAAACCTCGTAAGTATTAGTGAGATTCAATTAATAATAACTAAAACTCACACAATGAAAAAAACAAAAATTTTAGTAGGAGCCATTTTCTTAGCGATTATAGGTTTAATTACAATTGCTGCAGATCATATTGATGCTCCAGCTGCTGCAGGAACAAGTGCAGATATTACAGATTTCTATGCCTTTCAAGGAGAAGACACAGATAACTTAGTGTTTGTAGCAAACGTTCAAGGATTATTAAGTCCATCAGCAACAGGTTCAGCATCATTTGATGAAAATGTTATGGTAGAATTTAACATTGATATTGATAATGATAATATCGAAAATTTAGTAATACAAGCTATACCAAAAGATGGTAAAATGTATTTCTTTGGTCCTTATCCACCACAAACTACTGGTTTAAATAGTACTATTAATGAAATGGCTACAAAATCTGAAGTAGATATTACTGCATATGGTTCTAGTGCTGTTGTAAGTAATATGAATGGTATGAAATTTTTTGCTGGGCCAAGAGATGATCCTTTCTTTATGGACTTTGCTAGATATGGAGAAATTATTGGTGGAAATGCACCAGGTTTTAACAACCCAGGGTCAGACACTTTTGCTGGGTCAAATGTTATGTCTATAGTAGTAGAAGTTCCAAAAAGTCAAATTGGTAGAACTGGTACAATTAATACTTGGGTAGAAGCAAAGGCAAGACAATAATTAACACAAACTTTTAAAAACAATATCATGAAAATAAATATTCAAAAATATATAGCAATTTTAGTATTATCACTAATCGTAATTAGTTGTGATAACGATTCTGATGACTTAACCGTAAATAGTGATTTTGCTGGAACTTTTGTTCAGAAAGATCAAATGGGTAGACCAGCAGTAAACACAGTATTTGTATCCTCTTCAAGTAAAGATGCTTTTAATACAACAATTCCTTCTCAGCAAGGAGCAATGTTTCAATCTATGTTCGAAGCAAACTTAACAGGATTAAGTCCTGCATATGCAAACCCTGGAGATGCAAATGCTTTAGGTTTAACAGCTTCCGCTTTTACAGGGTTATTAGCAACAGATGTATTAAATGTTTCTTTAGATGGTAAAACTACTTTCTTTGATGGAACTAACGTATTAACAGGTAGAGCTTTAGCAGATGACGTTATTACAGTAGAGTTATTATTGATTTTTGGTGGAGAAGATTTTACAGAAAATCCAACTTTATCTGATGACAATGTAGATGCTAATGATAAAGACTTTTCAACCTCTTTTCCATACTTAGCTTCACCTTGGTAAAATATTATAAAGCGTAATGCTTTTATATTACTGGCTTATGTTGGGGGATGTAAGTCAGTATTTTAAAACATTAAAATTATACCCCATAAAAACCCTTAGTTAAAATTTAATTTTAGCAAAAATCCCTTAAAATATACAGGTGTAAAATCCCTAATATTGCACCTGTTAATTTTAAATTTGAACCAAACATAACCAAGCAAAACCCAACTAAAACAATTTACAAATCATGAAATATTTTCAACTTATTTTAATGATTGTAACTTTTTCACTAACAATAAGTTGCAACACAGAACAAACCAAACAGGTCACAAACAAACAAGATTATCAAGCATATTTAAACTTAGAGGATAATACTTCATTAGATATAGCCAAAGAAGATTTAGAATTTTGGACAGATAAAATTCATGTAACCCCAAATCAATATCCTTATTATTCAAAAATGGCAGCTGCCAATTCTACTATCTTTAAATTAACTGGAGATATAGATCAATTAAAAAAAGCTGAAGAGAACTTAATATTAGCAAATACAAAAACTAATTTCGAAAACTCTGGTTATTTAAGAGCCCTAGCCAGAAATTATATATCACAACATCGTTTTAAACAAGCTTTAGGTTTATTATTAAAGGCGGAAGAAAATGGTGAGCACCTAAACAGAACACAATTTATGTTAGTAGATGTGTATTTAGAGCTAGGAGAATTAGATCAGGTAGAAATGTATCTTTCAAAATTAAAAAACTTTAAAGATTTCGATTATTTAATAAGACTTTCTAAATACAATGATCATTTAGGAAATTTAGATAAAGCCATTTTATACTTAGAGAATGCTTTAGCAATTGCAGAAAGTTCTAATAATCAAAATTTAATTCAGTGGAATTATACAAATCTAGCAGATTATTATGGTCATGCAGGTAGAATAAAAGATTCTTACAATGCATATTTAAAGGCTTTAGCTATAAACCCTAATAATAGTTATGCAAAAAAAGGTATTGCTTGGATTGTGTATTCTTACGAAAGAAACCCAGAAGAGGCTTTAAGAATTTTAGATGCTATATCTAAAGAAAACACCTCTCCAGATTACTTCTTGTTGAAATCAGAAATTGCTGGTTTTATAGGGAATATTGTTGAAAAAGAAAAACTTGAACAGAAGTATTTAAGTTCAGTATCGAACGAAAATTATGGAGCCATGTATGCAAAATATAACGTTTTGTTATTCGCAGACAATGCCGATAAAAAACAACAAGCAATTGAACTAGCTAAACAGGAAGTTATGGAGAGACCTACAACACAATCTTATGATTTACTAGCTTGGTCTTATTATAAAAATGGAGAATTTCAAAAAGCATTAGAAATAACAAAAGAATTTGTTATCAATAAAACTTTTGAGCCAGAAGCTTTATTACATACAGCTTATATTTTAAAAGCGAATGGAGAAAAAAGCGAAGCAAAGAAAATAAAAGAGGAGTTATTAGGTGCCATCTATGAGTTAGGACCAGCATCTGAAAATGAAATTAGAAATATATAAATCGATTATAAACCAAATAATATGAGACATTTAGCATTAGTTATTGTTGTGGTTGCCTTTAGTTTACAATCGGTTGCACAAAGTTTAAAAGGTAAAATTGTAGACCAATTTAACGAGCCTTTAGAAAATGTATATGTTGTTAATGAAGCAAAAAATACACATACACACACTAGTGAAAATGGAAGCTTTTTCATTGAGAAAACTAGAGTGAATGATATTATTCAAGTTAGTATTCTTGGATTTGAGAAAAAAACGATAAAAGTTTCGAAAGCAGATTTTAACAACGGAATTCTAATCAAATTAGAAACCAAGATATTTCAATTAGAAGAGTTGGTTTTAAGAAAGGAAATAAATGCCTTACAAACCATAACAAAAATAGATTTACAAGTAAATCCTGTAAATAACTCACAAGAGATTTTAAGAAAAGTACCTGGTTTATTTATAGGGCAACATGCAGGAGGTGGAAAAGCAGAGCAAATTTTTTTAAGAGGTTTTGATATTGATCATGGTACAGATATTACACTTTCTGTAGATGGAATGCCAATTAACATGGTTTCTCATGCTCATGGACAAGGATATTCAGACTTACACTTTGTAATTCCAGAAACCATTAAAAATATCGATTTTGGTAAAGGTCCTTATTATGCAAATCAAGGTGATTTTAATACAGCAGGTTACGTAAATTTTGCCACAAAAACAGCCCTTAAAGATAACATGATATCTGTTGGTTATGGAGATTTTAACTCCTTTAGAACTGTTGCTATGTTTAACTTACTAGAAAGTTCTAAAAAGGATGATGCTTATGTGGCTATAGAATATATTGAAACTGATGGTCCATTTGAATCTCCACAAAACTTTAACAGGCTAAATCTATTTGCAAAATACAATACCTTTTTAAAAGGAAATAACAGATTAACCTTTACAGCTTCTCACTTTACAAGTGCTTGGGATGCTTCTGGTCAAATACCAGAAAGAGAAGTTGCCAATGGTAATATTACCAGATTTGGAGCAATAGATGATACAGAAGGTGGTTACACCTCTAGATCTAATGTTAATGTTCAGTTGCAAAAAACAATAGATAATAATTCAATTTTTGAAGCCAATGCTTTTTACTCTAATTACAATTTCGAGTTGTATTCCAACTTTACCTTTTTCCTAGATAATCCAGTAGATGGAGATCAAATTAAACAATTTGAAGACAGAAATATATTTGGAATGAATGCCAAAATCATCACCGAAAGAAAATATGGAAATGTAGAAGCAAAATTTACTAAAGGAGGTGGTTTACGTTTTGATAATATTACAGATAATGAATTATCTAGTACTAAAAATAGGAGAGAACTACTAAATAGAATACAGTTTGGTGATGTGCAACAAACTAATGCTTATGCATTCTTAAACTCAGAATTCGAGATTGGTAAATTCAAAATATCACCAGCATTAAGATTTGATTATTTTAAGTTTTTATACAATGATAATTTAAGTGCAACTTATGAAACTTTAAGTAAAACAAAGACTATCGTAAATCCTAAATTGAATTTCTTGTATACACAAAATGATAATTTACAATGGTTTTTAAAATCAGGAATTGGTTTTCATTCAAATGATGCAAGAGTTGTATTGCAAGATAATGCAGATAAGGTTTTACCTAGAGCTTATGGTGCAGACTTTGGAAATATTTGGAAACCAACAAAAAATATTGTGCTGAATACAGCAGTTTGGTATTTGTTTTCAGAAGAAGAATTTGTTTATGTAGGTGATGCAGGTATTGTAGAAGCTTCAGGAAAATCAGAACGATTTGGAATAGATTTAGGTATTAGATATCAATTATCAGATAATATATATTTTGATACTGATGCCACTATAACTAAAGCTAGAAGTTTAGAAGCAAATGCAGGAGAAGATTACATCCCTTTAGCACCTAACTTTACACTTGCAGGTGGTTTAGCCTTTACTAATTTAGGTAGATTTTCTGGAGGATTAAGATATAGATATATAGCAGATAGAGCTGCAAACGAAGATAATAGTATAGTTGCAGAAGGTTATTTTGTAAGTGATTTAAATATCAATTATAAAGTAAAAGATATCACATTTGGAGTTGCAATAGAAAATTTGTTTGATGTGGCTTGGAATGAAACTCAGTTTGCTACAGAAAGTAGACTGCAGAACGAAGCAAACTCAGTAGAAGAAATACATTTTACACCTGGTACACCATTTTTTGCGAAAGCAACAATTACCTACCAGTTTTAATAAAAATATATTGTTTGGTTAGTTTAGTTGAATTGAAGTGCTTATAGCATTGTTTCAATAAGCACTTCTTTTCACTAACAATATCAATTTAAAAGTAAAACTATTGTTTGGTTAGTTTTAGTTGGATGAAATGTCTATTACAATCTTGTAATAGGCATTTCTATTTTACAAACCTTAGTTTTTAGGAAGATATAGTTTTATAGATTTAAAATTTACTTCATCTAAATGTCCCATTTTTTGTTCGTCATTTGTAAGTAAATGCATATGTAGATATGAATCATGATGTGTAAATATACCCTGATGATTTTCTGAGTAAAAGCCGATAATTGTACAATCTTCTTCTTCCAAATTGTAGTTAATTTGTCCTACATGTGCTTCTTTTGGTGAACGAACTATGCTACCTTTTGGCAAATTTTGAATATGAATTTTTGCGCTACCAATAATTCCTTTTAACTTAAAAGCAAAAGGTTTTTTTAAACTTTCAGCCCTTTTACTGATAAAGCTTTCAAGTTCTGGAATCGATTGAATTTCTTGTGGTAAGTCAATTATATTCCATTCTGAGTTATTAGCATACACAAAAAATGGAGCACCAATTTTATTTGTTTTTTCAACAAGCATTGTTGTATCTGAAGTTACTCTAGAAACGTAAGTTTGTCCTTCAATTATTACAAGTTCTCCAGTTAAAAAACTAACAGGACCTAAACCATACAAACCTTTTGTGTTTTTTATCGTATCTAATTGAATTGAAGGCCCAAGTTTTCCTTTCCACATAACATCTTTCATTTGGCCAACAATATGAAATTCTGAAGTTTTTTCATTGGTTGAATTACAACCAAGAATCAAAATTGATAAAAAAAAGAATAGGCTAGTTTGATAGATTTTCATTCTCTTTAGTGATTGAATTTATTCTTCAATACTTCTTACTGGTCTTACATGATTGTAGCTCACAGGATTTACTCGAGCTTTTTCTATAGGACCAACATTACCATTTAAGAAGAAAACAGCCATTGCATTATTAGGATCTGAATCTTGTGTTTCTGAACTCCAATAGAAATCATCGTTAAAATCGCCTACTTTAAGTTCAGCATATAATTTTGTTCTAATTTCACCAAGTTCTTGTAAATCTGGCAGATACCAATCTGTATAGTCGTTTACTTCAAAAGCCTCACAGTAATCTATAGCTTCTGGCCAATTTAAAGTCTCTGGAGAATCTGTAATTGCTGTAACTTTTACAATTTTACTTACGGTATTTAACTTAAAAATAATCCCATCTTGAAATACTTTACCATAAACACTATCAATAGGAATATTCGCATCTAATAAATCGAAAGGAGAGATACCATCATTTAAATACTTTTGCGTAAAAGCAACATCTAAATCTGTACAATCTTCGCCTAAATAACCTTCATCACAAACACATGCACAGTCTACAACAGAAGCATTTTCTTGACATTCTAATAGGGTACAAGCATCAATTTCTTCTGTAGTTTCACCTTCAGAACTAGAGCCTGAACAAGATGAAAACACTAAAATAATTATAAGTAAACCAAAAAGTAATTGTATATTTTTTTTCATTTTTTATAGATAACTATAAGATTTGCAAAAATATAACAAATTTTTGTTTAGGTAAAATTTAGAAAATTATGTGATTTTAAGGTGAAACAGCTCCTAAAGTATACAGTTGTTCTAAGTTAGGAGATTCACTACCTCCTGCAGGTTCTAAAGTAATACCAAATGCTTCAGATTCGTTTGCATTTGTAATGGTAAAAATTTTGTTAGCATCTGCTGTAAAAGAATCTAAGGTTCCTAAACTTGTTGGTGTTAAAGGGCTTAGTTTTAAAGACCAAACTTGGTATACTTTACCTTTTGGTGGTTCAGGTAATCCTTTTGCGTCTAAATAAATTGAGTTTGTTTTTTTATCCCAATAAACTTTAGCATATGAAGTAGGAGAAACTTTTTGACCATCTAAAGGAACAGATACAATATCTTTATCTCTAAAAACTTCTATTAATTTTTCTGCAGCAGCTAAACTAGTGGATGCACTATCTATTTGAGCCTCTAAAGTTACTTTTTCTAAGTTTTCTGATGCTAATTGTTCTTTTAATTGATTGTTCTGTAACACTGAAAGTATTAAAGTAGAACCAAATATAATGGCTGCAGCCCAACCAACGTAAGTTTTCCAATTAGATTTTGGTGTAGTAAGTGGAATTACTTTTGGCTCATTAGCAGCTAGTTGACCTTTAATATCGTTAAATGAATAAGCAGCATCTTTCTTTGCAAAAGCAGTTAATTGTACAATCGCATTTTCTATGGATTTTACTTCTGCTAATAACTCAGGATTTTCCAAAATTGCATTGTGCACTTCCTCATTTTCTTTTTCAGAAAGCGAGCCTGCAACATACAGTTCTAAAATTCCAGATGCTATGTAATCTTTAGTATTCATTTTTTATACGCCTAACATTATACGTAATTCGCCAATGCAAGATCTATTTCTTGTTTTTATTGTTCCTAGAGGCATGTTTAATTCTTCTGATGCTTCTTTTTGTGTAAAGCCTTTAAAGTATAAAAGTTCTATAACAGATTTACAAGTATCACCTAACTTGGTAACAAACTCTTTTAAACCAATTGTATTTGTAGAACTATCTAAACTAGAACTGCTCTCTAATATATCTACGAAAAAATCTGCGTTAAGGTTTTGCTTAGACTGTTTAAATTTTTTAGAACGTGTATAATCTATGGCTGCATTTCTTGCAATATTCAATAACCACGTGAAAAAACGACCCTTTTTAGCAGAGTAGGTATCTGCTTTATTCCAGGCTTTTATAAAAACGTCTTGAGTAATTTCTTGAGCAACATCATCATTCTTAACAATGTTATTTACAACACCAGAAATACTATCACAGTATAAACTGTATAGTTTTTCGTATGCTTTCACATCCTTTTTCTGAAATTGTAAAATAAGTTGTTCTTGATTCATAGATTAATTACTAGGGCTAAAGTAGAATAAATTAATCAATAAAATTAAATTCTTTTTATAAATATAAAATCTCCTCCTTCATCTCCAGTTCTACTAATTGGAGCATATTGAGGTTGATTATCTCCTGTTGTATTATTAATAACAGGATCTTCTATCATGTTAAATAATTGACCTGCAGATAAATACTTTTGAGTATTTTGATTTAATCTTTTTAAAAGATATTTCATAAATACGCTTTCATTAGGCACAGTTGTTAAAGTACCACTAGTAATGGCTTTTCTACTTGGCAACTCATATTTTTTTTGCACAGCTTTAGAAGCAGTTTTATAAGATCTGTTTGTGGTTAAAATACTACCACTAAAACACGCATCAGAAATTAACAAAGTATGTTTAGAAGGTATTGCTTTAATGTAGGTTACAATACTTGTATTTAATATGATGTTCTCTTCAAACTCCATATTAGCATTAGAAGGCATCCAATAGCCCTTTTCTGTGGTTTTATCATAATTTCCATGGCCAGCATAGAAAATGACTAAATTGTCATTACTACCTACTTTTCTGCTTAGTTTAATAAACTCTCTATTAATCTGATTTTCTGTAGGGTTTTTAAGTAATGTAACATTTTCTTTTGCAAAACTATATTTAGAAGTTAAAACATCTGCTAAAGCTTGTGCATCTTTTGTAGGTTCACCTTTTAAACCTTGTATGGTTGTGTCTGTATAATCGCTAACACCAATTATAAGTGCATAATATTTACCAAAACCAATATCTAAATCTTTGTTGGTAGTGTTATCTGTAATTACATCTTGATCTATATTTGGTGATGATCTTTTTATTACAAATGTTTTGGTTGATGATGCTTGTTTTAAATCTGTTGCTTTTACAATTAAATCATTCTTACCATATTTTAATGGAACATTTGCTATAAAAGTTCCATCTTCTTGCACATTTGCTTCAACACCATTTACTGTTATTTCGTAAATTCCATCAGAATCTGAAGCTTGACCTTTAACTAAAATTCGCTTTGTTTGAACAATTTTGAATCCTCTTTTTAATTCTACATTAGGTTCAGATATTGTTACTATTGGAGGATTGTTATAGCTTAATGACTGATAATCTACTTTTAAATAATCTACTGCAATTTTTCTATCAAAATAAATAGTATAACCTATTTTGTTGCCAAAGAAAGATTCAAATGGAGTCTCATTTACATATTGATCATTGATGTAAAAACGTAATAATGAACCAGATTTTACAATTTTTATTTTATTAGGTGTATTTTCTCCTTGCTTAATTGCTGATGAAAATGTGAGCGGAATTATCTCTTTGTATTCATCATTATCAAATTTTCTGTACTTGTAACTTCCATTACCAGATAACAAAAATGAAAATTCGTTTGCTGAGTTTTTTCTACCAAATGTAATTCCATACCAACCATCAGAAGTATTTTTTTCATTGATAGCTGTTTCTAAAATAAAATCTTTACTTGTATTTAAATCTAATTCTCTGCTTATAAAAATACCTCCTTTGGTTTTTCTAGATAACAATAATTGCCCATTTTTTAAATCTACTTCATAGTCTGTTGCATCATCTAAATTCCAATTACTATTGTTGTTGTTAAAATTATCTACTAAAGGTGCAGTTAGAATTGTAGACTTTTTAGTTGGGTTTAATTTGGTACTTGTTTTGGTTTTAATTTTTAAATAATCTACAGCTACTTTTTGTTTGTAATATATAGCAAAACCTAAGTAAGAACCATTAAAAGGTTCAAAATCTATTTTAGTTAAAAAAGTACCATTAATATAAAATTTGTAAGAATCATCTTCTTTTTTTAGTTTAAGAATGTTGGCACTATCTTTTATGCTAGAAGTTTTTACCCATTTTATAATATCCTCATTTTTATTATTTACAGTTCTTGTTATTTTATAATAACCTGTATCAGTAATTAAAAAGTTAAAATAATTAGTACCTTCTTTACCCCAAGTTAAACCAAAAGGCGAATTTTTATCTCCTGAAATATGCTCTAATTTAGTTTCTATTTCAAAGTCTTTCTTTGTATCAAAAGACTGGTTTAAGTTGGTTAGCCAACCTTTTTCATCTCTTTTATGATTAAGATAATATTTTCCATTAGAGATAGATAAAGAAACACTTTCTGAGTTTGTTAAAGACCAATCATTGTTATTGTTACTAAAGTTTTCTGTAAGTACTTCAGTAAAGTTTTCATCTTTTTTATAGTTATTATTACCATCATTTTTTAGATAAGCAATGCTTAAATAGCCTATTTGAATTTTTTGATTTTTATAAACAATAAAACCAACTCTTTTTCCAAAATACTCTGGATTATATTCTGTAAATACTAAGTTAGAATTGATGTAGTATTCAAGATTGCCACTTTTTTGCCTTACTTCTAAGTAATTGTAAACACCTTGACCTTTTTTTATGTAGCTACTTTTGGTCCAGTTTTTAGGATAAGTAGTTACGCCATTCTTAATTTTCTTAATATTATAAGAACCATCTGCAGATATAAAGAACTGATTTTGGTTATCATTATTTAATCTACCAAACATAATTCCATAACCATTATTGGTTATTCCACTTACTTTTTTTATTTGAGCAGCAATTTTAAAATCTCTTTTGGTGTCAATTTCTTTTTCAATACTTGTAGACCATCCTTTATGATCTCTTTTATGATGTATATGATAATCACCATCTTTTACTTGAAAAGTTCTATCTGCATCATCTGCAATAGCCCAATTGTTGTTATTGTTGTTAAAACCTTCAAATAAAATAGTTTTGGTGTTTTTTGTAACCACTTTCTTTTTAGCACTAGAACTTTTAGCTCTTATGTAGTCTATAGAAATCTTTTGGTTTTTATACAGGGCAATTGCCATTTTCTTACCTACAAAAGCTTTGTGAGTAGTAGAGTATACATAAGCATCATTTACATAAAAGCTCACAGTATTTCCCTTTTTAGAAATACGAAGAATGTTTGTACTGTAATTACCAGTATTAACTTTATCTGATTTGGTCCAAGCTTTTAAATTAGAATAGGTACCATTAACAGATTGTGCAACTCTAAAATAGCCATTGGTAGCAATACCCAATTCTTTGTAATTGTCTGCATCTTTATAATCATACTTAAAGGTAATTCCTGAGTTGGCTGAACCTGATATTTTCTGAATTTTAGTTTCAATATCAAAATCTTTAGAACTATCTAAATCAAATTCAGATGTAATTATCTGCCAACTTTTTTCAGTTCTTTTATGCTCAAAATAATAACGATTATTGTAAACGCTTAATTCACTAAATTCTGTATTTCCTTCAGGCCAATTTGAGCTTCCGTCAAAATTTTCTTCATAGACATAATAAGATTGTGATAAAGTTGAAAAACTTGATAAACAGATTAGTAGGAAAAAGATTTTAAAATTTTTCATAGCAGTTTTATTGGTGGTTGACTTCAATAAAAATAGGAATAATTTTTGAAGTTACATTATTTGAACTGGCATTAAATGCAATTTTGTCTTTACTAAAGTTAATGTCAGACCCTTTATACATCTTATTGGCTAAGGCTTTTTTAACCCTCGAAACAAAGTCTTCAGAACCATATTTTACCTTACTTACAATACTATTTATATTCAGTTTTTCTTTGCTATATAAAACACATAAAATATCTCTACCAGGTTTGTTGTCAAACTCAATAAAGTAGTCTTCATTTGGCAAAGCAATTTCACTATTAGAATAATTAAAAAAATCACTGTAACTGCCAAAAGGATATAATTTATTTACAGATTTATCTGCTGATCCATAACCTAATAAATACACGTAACCTCTTTGTTTACTGTTTAAATAAATTCTAAATTGAGTACCTGAGGTATAAGATTCATTTACGCTATAAGTTGTTTTTGAAGCCTTAACTATATTAAAGTTTCTAGATGCACCATCAGTTAAACTTACTGGCATGTTTTTACCAGAACTTAATCTTAGCTTCAATTCTCCTCCTAATTTATTGTTTGCAATTGTAGTTTTATTTTTATCAACAACAGGAGTTGGATTACTTAATTGATCTATAATTACGTAATTTTCTTTTGCTTGAGCTTTGTAATCCTCGTACTTAATCCAAAAGAAACCTTTATTTCCCCACCAAGAACCCCAAGAATTCATAATTTCAAAAGCTCCTCCATACTTATTATCATCATAACCAACAACTACTAAAGCATGTCCTTTATTACCTGGATTTCTCTTGTAAACAAAGGTGCCTGGCTCAAATATTATTTTACCATAATTGAATAAGCCAAATAAGACTGGATGATTTTTTGAAATCGCTTTTTTAACATTGTTTACCAAATTTGCATTATAGCCTCTATCATTTAATTTTTCGAAATGACTAATTTTATGCTCACTAGCTTTATTTACCAAGTAATTTGTTGGTTGTGCAGAACAGTTATTTACATTGTAGGGAAAATCATTGTTTTTAACAACTCCAAACTTTTTTAATACAAGAGCAGCACTTGTAAGACTTGAGCCTCTTTCGCATTTTACATCTAAAGTATTATCACTTTTTCTTGGATTTTTTATTGAGTTATAAATAAAAGAAGGTGAAAATGTATTTGCATTTATCTTGGTTTTATTGTTTTTCCATCCATTTTTTACAGCATAAGAAATAGTTCTAGCTCCATGAGCACTTGCCCAACCAACACAAGAAGATTGTGCTCCTTGGCTTTTTGGAGTAGGGCAGTAGGCCTTTAAACTATATGATGAAGGCATTGCTTTAAAACTTCTGGTGATTAAAGGAATTGTAGTTGCAATGTTAGAATAATCATCATCTGATGCTGGTTCTAAACCTGTTGCAAATTGAGAATACGAATGAATTGACGTTAATAATAGAAACGAAATAAAAAATAATTGTTTCATTTTGGGAGTTTTATGGTTGCCTAACAAAGTTATCTAATTAATGCAAATAAAAAAATACGTCATCTGACGTATTTTTTTATTCTTTAGGCAGAACCCAAGTTTCTTTAAATTTTTTGATGAATTCTTATTGAATTAATTGTAGATATAAAGTAGTTTTTTCAATATTTATAGATTGTCCAACCTAATAATCTTTTTAACTTTATTTCGGTTTAAGTAATTTTTAATAACAGTTTTGGCAATTTGTTTTTCTTCAATCGTTGTTAAGATTGACTTTAATATATCAATATTGTTTTCTTGAAATGCTAGATTGGTATATCCATAACTACTTACTTCGTTATTTTCAATTAAAACAACTGCATGTTCTTCAACTTCTCTTCCTTTATCAATAATTAGAAAATTGTCATTATTGAAATTGTCGAAAACGTGTTTAAACTTCTTTTTAAAATTGAATTTCGGAGTTAAAGCCTCTAGCTCTAAATAGTATTTTAGACGCGTAAAAAGTTCGTTTCCTGTCTTATCAAAAGAAACAGAAGTAGCTCTTTCTTGCACTCTTACAGAACGTCTAGAAGTTTTTATAAATAGGTTGTTAATCTCCGACTTTATATTTTTTCCTTTCCCAATATAAATAACTTTTCCATTGGTATCATGAATGTAATAAACACCTAAAACTGCAGGTATTTCTTCTATTAAATTTTTAAGCTTTTGTTTTTCTAATCGCTTATCAAAATACTTAATAGCATTCTGAATTATTGTTTTTTTATTGTCTTTGGTTAATAATAATTTAAATAATTTTACTGTAGCCAAGGCATCTCCAGTTGCTCTATGTCTGTCTGTTATTGGTATTCCTAATGATTTGGTAAGTTTTCCTAAACTGTAAGAAGGCTGATCTAAAATAAGTGCCTGACTCAATTCTACAGTACATAACGTATTTCTCTCAAAATCATACCCAAGTCTGTCAAATTCTGTTCTTAAAATTCGATAATCGAAAGCTGAGTTATGAGCAACTATTATACAGTTTTTGGTAATTTCTACAATTCGTTTAGCAACCTCATAGAATTTTGGTGCATTTTTAAGCATTTTATTGTTGATACCAGTTAATCTAACAACAAATTCTTGAATTGGTTTTTCTGGATTGATAAGAGAAATAAATTGGTCTACAATTTCTTGACCGTCAAATTTATAAATCGCAATTTCTGTAATGCCTTCTTCATTAAATTTACCTCCAGTAGTCTCAATATCTAAAATTGCGTACAAATTCTATTTCTCTTTTTGGTCGAATTTACTAATTATAATTTCTACTGCCAAATATTGCACTACCAACTCTAACCATAGTACTTCCGTTTTCAATTGCTAAAGGATAATCTCCACTCATACCCATAGATAAAATTTCTAAATTGCAGTTAGATAATTCTATTGCCTCTTTCTGTTTGTCGAAGAATTTTTTAAGTGATGAAAACTCATTGTTTAATTGATTTTCATCAGAAGTAAATGTAGCCATTCCCATAAACCCAGCAACATTAATGTTTTCTAATGCTGCAAAGTCATCTGAGTGTAAAATAGAATCAATATCAGCAAAAGACAAACCAAACTTTGAATCTTCTTCTGCTATTTTGGCCTGTAATAAACAATTAATTACTCTATTGTGTTTCTTGGCTTCTTTGTTTATTACTTTTAAGGTTTTTAGTTTATCAACACCATGAATTAAATTTACAAAATGAGCCATATATTTTACTTTATTACTCTGTAAATGACCAATCATATGCCATTGAATATCTTTTGGTAAAACATCGAACTTATCTACCATTTCTTGAATTTTGTTTTCTCCAAAAACACGCTGACCTGCATCATAAGCATCTTGTAAATCTTCTACAGGTTTTGTTTTAGAAACTGCAACTAATGTTACGTTATTAGGTAAAGTAGCTTTTATTTTTTTTAAGTTTTCTTGAATCATATTTATAGTTCGTATATGGTTAAAGCACTTCTTAATTTTGGCTCTATAAAAGTTGTTTTTGGAGGCATCAATAAATCTGCATCTACAATATTTTTAAGTTCATCAATTGTAGCTGGTAACATGCCAAAAGATACTTTAAATTCTCCTGTATCTACCTTTGTTTTTAATTCTAAACTGCCAGATTTATTCTGAGAATACACAATTTTAGAATCATTTCTGATGTCATTAATCCCTAAAATTGGTTTTAACACAGTAGTAAATAAAATTTGAGCATCTAATTTGCTCAATTCATCCGTAATTTTATAAATGGAATCTTTTAAACTTAAAGCATAAAATTCGCCATCTAAATACATACTAAATTCATTTTTTTCTGATGGCTTAAATATTTCTTGATGCTTCTTTTTAATTTGAAAAACTTTACCTAATTCTTCTAAAAACTGAGTTGAAGTTAATCCGTTTAAATCTCTAATGAATCTATTAAACTCATAGATATCAACTTGACTTTCAGGTAATAAATAGCTCATGAAATAATTATAAGCTTCATTTCCTGTATGATTTTTATTTTCTGCTGCTAATTTTTTGGCTAGCAAACAAGAAGATGTTGTTCTATGGTGCCCATCTGCAATATATAAAGTAGCAACATTTTTAAAAGCTTCAGATATTAAATTAATTTCTTCTTCATGATTTATAACCCAAAGAAAATGCGTGTTTTTATCTGTAGTTGCAAATTCATACTCAGGTCTTTCTAATTGGTGTTTTTTAATGATGTTTTCTATAACATCATTATCAGGATAGGTAAGTAATACTGGCTCTGCATTAAAACCAGTTTTCTTTAGGTATTTCTCGAAAAGAACCTCTCTTTTTTGAAGTGTATCTTCGTGTTTTTTAATTACATTATTATGATAATCTTCTGCTGCAGTTGCAGAAATTATTCCACAATACGATTTTGTTGGAGTGTTGTTTTGATAAATATAAAAAGCAGGCTTATCATCTTTAGTGAAATAAGCGTTGCTTTTAAACTCACTATATTTTTTATGAACTAATTGAAAACGTTGTTCACTAGAAACTTCTTGATGGTATTTGTAATCTGGATTTAGGATATGCAAAAAACTAAAAGGATTAAAATTTAGTTTGGCACCCAATTCTGCAGGAGTGTAAGCCTCATAAGATTTAGAGGAAACTAAAGCAGCTTTATCTCTACTTGGTCTTACAGCTTTAAACGGTTTTACAATTGCCATTAATTGATATTAGTTTTTATAAAATAAATCTAGTTTAACAATTTAATAATTTGATTTGCTAGTTCTAAACCAGCTCTTTCTTGTGCCTCTTTAGTTGATGAACCAATATTTGGAGAAAGCGAAATTTCTGAGTTCATTAAAAGTTGAACTGCTGGGGTTGGTTCTGTTTCAAAAACATCTAAACCTGCATATTGTACCTTACCACTTTCTATAGCACTTACTAAATCTACTTCGTTTAAAATTCCACCTTTTGCTGTATTTATAAAACCAACACCTTCTTTCATTTTATCGAACTCAGTAGCAGTAATAATATAATCTTCATGATTTGTTAAGTGCAAAGAGATAAAATCTGATTCTTTAAAAACATCATCAATTGCATCTGTATGAATGGTAAAATCTATTTTTTGCTGATTGTAAAAGTCTAAAGTTATGGTTGCTTCTTCAACAAAATCATCATAAGCCATAACATGCATTCCTAAACCAATTGCAATTTTTGCAACTTCTTGGCCAACTTTATCAAAGCCTAAAATACCAATAGTTTTACCTCTTAATTCTGTACCTAAAGCATACGCCTTGTTTAATTCTTTAAAACGCATATCTCCTTCTAAAGGCATTTCTCTATTAGATGAATGTAAAAAACGAGCCATACCAAAAAGATGAGCAAATACTAATTCTGCTACAGAACTTGCTGAGGCATTTTTAGGATTTATTACATGTAAACCATTATCGATTGCAAAATCAACATCTATATTATCCATATTTACGCTTGAGTTTCCAATCAATTTTAAAGATGGGCAAGCTTCTATTAGTTCTTGTCTAATTTGGGTGTTTGAGTTTACTAAAACTCCATCAATATTATTATCATTAATAAAATTTTCTAATTGATTTTGAGCAACTTTAGTAATGTTTACTTCAAAACCTGCTTTTTCTAAAGCTTCGATTCCTTTTAATGTAATTCCGTCGTTTGCTAATATTGTCATTATCTATCTACAAATTGAAATTTTGAAAACCTTAGGTTTGATTTTCAATATATTATTTTAATTATTTCTTTCTAATTCTTGCATTACATCTACTAATGCTTGCACACTATACAAAGGCAAAGCATTGTACATACTTGCTCTGTAACCACCTACAGATCTATGACCATGTAAACCATTAATGTTTGCATCTTGCCACATTTTATCAAACTTCTCAGTTAAGGAGTCATCTGTTAGTACAAAAGTTGCATTCATTGTACTTCTATCTTCCTTGGCTACAATTCCTTTAAATAATGGATTTCTATCAATCTCTGAATATAAAAGTTCAGCCTTTTGATTGTTCACTTTCTCAATGAAAGGTATGCCTCCTAAATCTTTTAACCATTGTAAAGTTAACATCGATACATAAACAGGAAAAACAGCTGGTGTATTGAACATGCTGTCTTTCTCTAAATGTGTTTGGTAGTTTAGCATAGAAGGTATTTGTCTTTCAACTTTACCTAAAATACCATCTTTAATAATTACTAGAGTTGTGCCTGCTGGCCCCATGTTTTTTTGAGCTCCAGCATAAATTAAATCAAATTTTTCAAAATCTAATTGACGAGAAAATATATCTGAACTCATGTCACATATTAAAGGAACATCAGTCTGTGGAAAATCTTTCATTTGAGTTCCTGCAACAGTATTATTACTAGTACAATGAAAGTAATCAGCATCATTAGGTATTGAATATCCTTTAGGTATATAATTGAAACCTTTGTCTTTTGACGAGGCAACTTCTACAATTTCACCAAATTCTTTGGCTTCTTTAATGGCTTTATCAGACCAAGTACCTGTATTTAAATAAGCTGCTTTTTTTTGTAATAGATTATAAGCCACCATTAAAAACTCCATGCTTGCACCTCCATGTAAAAACAAAGCTTTGTATCCTTTATTCTCTAGACCTAAAAGTTCTAAAGCTAAGGCTCTAGCTTTTTCAATAACAGTTACAAATGGCTTACTTCTATGTGAAATTTCTATTAATGATAAATTGTCATCATTAAAATTTAAAATAGCTTCAGATGCTTTTTGTAGAACTTCTTCTGGTAAAATACAAGGACCAGCACTAAAATTGTGTTTTTTCATAACTTATAATTTAGACAAGAATTCTAGTGTATTTACACCATCTGCATAATCTGTTAATTGTGGGTGTTGCGTTTGCCCAAAAGCAATTTCATGTTCTAGAAAGTCTTTTGCTACAATACACTGTATTTTTTCTCTGTCTTCATGTAACTTAATTTTTAAATCAACCTCATTATCATAATATTCGTAAAAAATAGTAGCAATAGGTGAGGAATAACTTTGATCTTCTTTTATCATTAAAAAACCATTTTCTAACAAATCAAACTCGCTCATTAAATAAACAGCCTTGTTATAATCGTAGTTGTTTGCGTATTTAGCATTATTTATAATTTCTTTTTTGGTGTACATTCCATTAAAAAAGGCATCAAAATTATAATTTTTAGGAACATATAATTTAGAAACAGATCTGCATCCTAAACCAAAATATTGAAAAACATCATTTGCTAAACCAATATAATCTTCATCACCTTCATTACCTGTTATAACTGCAACAGAATTTCTACTTTTTCTAATGATGTTTGGTTTGTTTTTAAAATAGTATTCAAAATAACGAGCTGTATTATTACTTCCTGTTGCTATTACAGCATCAAAATAGCTCAATTTTTCTTCAGTAAATGCAATTTTACCTTTAAAAGTTTCTTCCACGTATTCTAAATATTTAGCCAAAAATGGTAGTAAATGTTTATCACTAGAAGATTGTTTTATAATCACTTCATGACCAGAAATTAAAACCGATAAAAAATCATGAAAACCAACCAAAGGTATGTTTCCAGCCATTATTATAGCTACCTTTTTACTGGAATTTTTGGTAAGATTAACCTCTTTAATAAAATCATTTAAATTTTCTGTAGATAATGCTTTAGACCAACTTTGTATAGCAAATAAAATGTTGTCTTTGGTAAACCAAGAGTTATTTTCTTGTGCTAATTTAATTTGATGCTGAAACCCTTCAAAAAATAAATCATTATGCTCAATATTTGGTTTTTTCTCAATCTTATCTGATGAAAACTGACTTAAAAAGTCACCTAATTTTGCGAATGCAGTAATTCTGTTTTGAATACTAGTCATTTATTTGGTTGTCTATTATTTTGGCTTTATTTTTGCAATTGCAAAGGTACAAAAACAGAAAAGAAAATTATGGCAATTATAATAACAGATGAGTGTATAAATTGTGGGGCTTGTGAGCCTGAATGTCCTAATACTGCAATTTACGAAGGTGCAGATGATTGGAAGTATGCAGATGGTACAGACTTAAGTGGAAATATTGTATTACCTAATGGAAAATCTGCAAATGCAGAGGAAGACCAAGAGCCTGTTTCTGATGAAATTTATTACATAGTTGCAGATAAATGTACAGAGTGTAAAGGTTTTCATGAAGAGCCACAATGTGCAGCAGTTTGTCCTGTAGATTGTTGTGTACCAGATGAAGATAATGTTGAAACAGAAGAAGTTTTGTTAGAAAAACAAGCGTTTATGCACAATTCATAAATAAGATATTTTAAAAAAGCCTCTAATTTATTAGAGGCTTTTTTTATTCATATTTTTTTAGATAATTGGTTACCAATTGTCGGTTTTTCCAATGTTTTGTGTTGTATTCACTTACTGATAAGTATTGGTTTTTCTTTATTTTTTTGTCCTTAACAACTTTTTGAACCTGGTCTTTATCCATAGATACTACTTCAGATAAATAAACTTCTCTAATTTCTTTGGTATCCATTTCAATTTTGATATCGAACTTCACTTTATTTTTTGTTTCTGAATTTTCTTTAAACTTTATAGGCCTATGAACGTATGCATAAGCACTTTTAGTTTCTTTAAAGTAAGAGTTGTACACTTTATCCTCTTTATTTTTCTCATAATATAGGGTTACTTTATTTACATCTTCAGAAACCTTTATACCTAAAAGCCATTTTAGGTTCAAGTTCTGACCCTTTTTACCTTCTGCAAATTGATATTCTAATTTTGAAATGGTAAAATCTTTGGGATTAATGAATATTTTACCACTAAATTTTGATTTCGATTTTCTAGGTTTAAAGTTGAGTACATACATTAAATCTGAACCTAAAAATTCATTGCTACTCAAAGAATGATGATAGTATTTGCTGTTTAAAAAGTTTTGTTGCTTTTTGAAATAGAAAAATCGGCCTTTATATTTAGCATTTGTAAAAGCGCTTGTTGCAGAAAACTCGTTAAACGTATTTACCAAATGTAAAGAGTCTGCATCTTGAATTACTTCTTTAATAGACAAAGAGTCTTCTATTTTAAATAACCCTGAACTAATTTTATAGGTTTTATCTTTATCCAAGTTTTTAAGTATTATGTTTTGTAAATCTTCTTGAGCTTTCTTTATCGTTATTTGTTTATTGTTTTGCATAGATTTAAAACCTTGCACAGTATCTATTTTATCTACATTATAATATTTCTTAATTTTCTCTGAAAACACTTTTTTTGTTTTGAATTTCCCATAAAATTCATTGGAAAAAACAGGATCGCTATTTTTTAGGTTGTTGGCATATGCTGCAAGTTCTTTTTCTGCCATTTTTTTCTTCTTTCTGCTAAGAAGTGCACTCTTATCTAAATTTAATTCTAAATTTTTAAAATTGATAATACTATTTTCTCTAACATAAAAATTACTGGTAGAAGCTCCTTTTACATAATTGTTCTTCATACTTCTTAATGTTTTTGCTACAATAGAATCTAAAGATATTTTTTTAAGATTTAGTTTTATCTCTGCAAGTTCATTCACTTTCTCTTCTAGATATACAGTATAGTTTTTAGCCTTAAAATTCTTTTGAGATAAAACCAAAGTCTCGTAATTTAGATTGGTAAATGTAATTTTAGCAACATTAGAAATATCTAAGGTAAATACTCCTTTACTATTTGTGGTAGTTCCGTTTTTTAAATCGGTAACAATAGCAATACCTTCTATTGGCTTTAGAGTTTTTTTACTAAGAACTTTTCCTGTTATTGATTGAGCATTAGAGGTAAAAATTAAATTAGAAAATAGTAATGTAAGAAGTAATTTTTTTATCATAATTTGGTTGATTTTTCATGAAAAGTAATTCAATTTTACTTTTGTAAATAAATATGAGTTTAAGTTTAACAAAGTATTATATTTGCATTCTCAAAATTTAAGAATACTTAACTTAAATTAAGTTAATTACCTTTCTTTTAAACTGTAAATTTTATTTATGAAAGCTGGAATTGTAGGATTACCAAACGTAGGAAAATCAACTTTGTTTAACTGTTTATCAAATGCAAAAGCGCAAAGTGCTAACTTTCCTTTTTGTACAATTGAACCAAACTTGGGAGTTGTAAATGTGCCAGATACAAGAATTGAAAAGTTAGAAGAACTTGTTAATCCTGAAAAAGTTATACCTGCAACTGTAGAGATTGTAGATATTGCTGGTTTAGTAAAAGGCGCAAGTAAAGGTGAAGGTTTAGGAAATCAATTTTTAGCAAATATTAGAGAAACTGATGCAATTTTGCACGTTTTGCGTTGTTTTGATAACGATAATATTATTCATGTTGATAATTCTATTGATCCTGTTAGAGACAAAGAAACTATTGATATTGAGTTGCAGTTAAAAGATTTAGAAACGGTTCAAAAACGTTTAGAAAGAGTTAAACGAACTGCAAAAACGGGTAATAAAGAAGCACAAGCAGAATTAGTAGTTTTACTAAAAATAGAAGATACTTTATTACAAGGTACTTCTGTTAGAGCTTTAGATTTTAATGAAAAAGAAGTTGAGTTTGTACAATCATTACAATTCATTACTGCTAAGCCAGTTTTATATGTTTGTAATGTTGATGAAAACTCTGCAGTTTCTGGTAATGAATATGTAGAAAAAGTAAAAGAAGCTGTAAAAGAAGAAGATGCAGAAGTTATAGTTTTAGCTGTAGGTACAGAAGCAGATATTACTGAATTGGATGATTATGAAGAGCGTCAAATGTTCTTAGCAGATATTGGCTTAGAAGAAGCTGGTGTTTCACGTTTAATACGTTCTGCATATAAATTATTAAACTTACAAACCTATTTTACTGCAGGTGTTAAGGAGGTAAGAGCATGGACAATTCCTATTGGTTCTACAGCACCTCAAGCTGCAGGAGTAATTCATACAGATTTCGAAAAAGGATTCATTAGAGCAGAAACTATTGCTTATGAAGATTATGTTACTTATGGTTCTGAAGCCAAAGTAAAAGAAGCTGGTAAAATGAGAGTAGAAGGTAAGGATTATATAGTTAAAGACGGAGATGTTATGCATTTCAGGTTTAACGTATAATTGCTTAACTATCTAAAAAAACCATTTAACTATTAAATTATACCATTCGAATAATAATTGAAAAGCAACATTCATTAATTGTTTAGTTTTGAAGTGTTAAAACGTACAATTATGATGTTTCTTTTAATTAAAGTTATTCTGTTAAATACTTTCGCTTTTGGTGTGTTAAAATATGCCATGACAATTTTAGTATTCTTTTTAATTTTTGCAGGAGCAAATACTCTTTTAGAGAGAGCAAAAGAAAATAAAGCGCTTAAGAACGAATTACTAATAAATAAACATTAAAAAATATTCAATAGAATGCTTGCGTAAAAGCAAGTAGTGTTTGATAGCACAACCCCTACTTATATTAAGTATCAAAACCTCAATGATCCCTAGTTATTGAGGTTTTGTCTTTTATATAATAGTATGTTTTATTTATTGTAAAATGGTAATTTTACAACAGTAGCAGGTATTGCTTTTTTTCTTATTTGTATCAGAATTTGTGAACCCATTTTTGCAGAAGCAATAGGTACATAACCTAAACCAATTCCTTTACTTAAACTAGGACTCATGGTTCCTGAAGTTACATTACCAATTGTATTACCTTCTTCATCAACAATATCATAACCTTGTCTTGGTATTCCTCTTGCATTTAGTTCAAAAGCTACAAGCTTTCTTGAAGGTTTCTCTTCTTTTTGTTTAGCTAAAGCATCAGCATTTACAAAGTCTTTGTTAAATTTTGTAATCCAACCTAAACCAGCTTCTATAGGAGAAGTGGTGTCATCTATATCATTGCCATATAAACAATATCCCATCTCTAAACGTAAAGTGTCTCTTGCAGCTAAACCAATTGGTTTAATTCCAAATTCAGCACCAGCTAAAAATACACGATTCCAAATTTGTTCTACTTCAGAGTTTTTACAATAAATCTCAAATCCACCTGAACCTGTATAACCAGTTGCAGAAATAATTACATGCTCTATTCCAGCAAAATCTCCGACTTTAAATTTGTAGAAAGGAATATCTGCTAAATCTAGAGAAGATAAAGACTGCATAGCTTCTACAGCTTTAGGTCCTTGTATAGCCAATAAAGAATAATCATCAGATAAATCTTTAAGATCAGCTCCAAACTCTTCATTATATTTAGAAATCCAATTCCAATCTTTTTCAATATTAGAAGCATTTACCACTAATAAATATTGATTATCTTTAATTCTGTAACAAATTAAATCATCTACAATTCCATTTTCTGTATTAGGGAAACAACTGTACTGAGCATCACCAATTGCTAATTTAGAAGCATCATTAGAGGTTACTTTCTGAATTAACGCTAAGGCATTTTCTCCAGAAACTAAAAACTCACCCATATGACTTACGTCAAAAACACCAACAGATTCTCTAACTGTTAAATGTTCTGCAGTTACGCCTTCATATTGTACGGGCATATTATAACCAGCAAAAGGTACCATTTTTGCTCCCAATTTCTCATGAACTTGATGTAAAGCAATATTTTTCATTTGTAGATTTCTTTAATTTTTGGCTAAATTATTGAAAAATCAGCAATAACCAAGCACTAAATTTCTGTTAATATTTGTACTTAAAAAAGAATTAATCTTACATTTGAGTTTATAATCTATAAATAAATTTTCATGAAGGTTTTTAAATTTTTATTAGTTCTGTGTTTGGTATTTTCTGTAGAATCTATTGCTCAAGTCCCAACAGATTTTTTATCAAAAGATTTTCATAAGGATAGAAGAGATGTATTACGTTCTAAAATGCCAAAGAATTCTGTGGCTGTAGTTTTTGCAAATCCATTAAGAAATAGAGCAAATGACGTAGATTATGTGTTTCATCAAGATCCTAACTTTTATTATTTAACTGGTTATAGAGAACCAAATGGAGTTTTAGTTCTTTTTTCTGAAGAACAGACAGATGCTAAAGGCAATACTTATAATGAAATTTTATATGTACAAAAAAGAGATGCTAGAGCAGAACAATGGAATGGAAAACGTTTAGGAGTAGAAGGTGCTAAAAATGAGTTAGGATTTAAAATGGCATTTAATGCATCAGAATTTTTAAGTACGAATATTGATTATAAGAAGTTTGATAAAGTTTTTATAGAAAAGTTTAATGACGATTATAGAAATTTAGGAGGTGCAGATATTTTTGATTTGGTAAAATCATTCAAAATAAAAGCAGCATATAATCCTGATGCATACCTTTCTAGAATGAAAGAGTATGTGTACAGTAATGTTGCACAAACACCTGTAGAAAGCAGTGCAAATGTGATTAATATCATAGACCGTTTATCAACTAGATCTGAAGAAATTAAAGATGATAAGTTGTTGAATGCCTATAAAACTGCAGAGTCAGATGCTATTAGAAAAAAAGTTCAGCAAAAAATTTCATTAGCATTAAAACCTAAAACCAATATCGATTTAAATTTTTTACCTACTAATTTAGCTACAATGCGTGAAGTTAAAACTGCAGAGGAAGTAAAATTGTTAACCAAAGCAGTTAGAATTTCTGCTGTTGGACAAATTGAGGTAATGAAAGCGATGAAACCTCATATGTCTGAAACTGAATTACAAGGTATTCATGAATTTGTATACAAAAAATATGGAGCAGAGTATGAAGGGTATCCTTCAATAGTTGGAGCAGGAAATAATGGCTGTATTTTACATTATATAGAGAATAACAAAACTAAAGTTGGTAACGATTTGGTTTTAATGGATTTAGGTGCAGAGTATAGAGGTTTTACAGCAGATGTTACACGTACAATACCTGCAAACGGAAAATTTACCAAAGAGCAAAAAGAGATTTATGATTTGGTTTATGAAGCTCAAGAAGCTGGTATTGCTTTATATACAGTTGGTACGAGTATGGGAGCACCAAATCAAGCAGCAAGAAAAATTATAAACGAAGGTTTATTTAAATTAGGTATCATAAAATCTGTAGATGAAAGACATAATTATTTCCCTCATGGAACTTCTCATCACATTGGTTTAGATGTACATGATCCAGGAAATTACAATACGTTTGAAGAGAATATGGTAGTTACTATGGAACCTGGAATTTACATACCTGATGGGAGTCCATGTGATAAAAAATGGTGGGGAATAGGAATACGTATTGAAGACGACATTTTAGTAACCAAAAACGGACCTGTGAATCTATCTGAAGAAGCACCAAGAACTACAGAAGCTATTGAAGCAATGATGGCTAAAAAATCAGTTCTAGATGAATTTATTTTGCCAGATTTAGATAAATAATGGGTAAAACTGCAATTATTTTAGGTGCTACAGGTTTAACTGGAAATCTATTGCTTGAGCAATTAATAACTGATAATAATTATTCAAAGATTAAATTATTTTCAAGAAATTCTGTTGATGTTACATCAGATAAAATTGAGGAATTTATAATCGATTTATTAGCGTTAGAAGATTCAACCAAAGACTTTGTTGCAGATGAAGTTTTTTGTTGTATTGGAACAACAGCTGCCAAAACCAAAGATAAAAAATTGTACAAAGCAATTGATTATGGAATTCCTGTTACTGCAGCAAAGATTGCAAAAGAAAATGGCATTGCCACTTTTATAGTGATGTCTTCAATGGGTGCAGATAAAAATAGTTCTGTTTTTTATAATAGAACAAAGGGAGAAATGGAACGTGATGTTTTAAACCAGCGTATAAACAATACTTATGTTTTAAGACCATCTTTAATAGGTGGAAATCGAAATGAGTTTAGGTTAGGAGAAAAGATGGGACAAGGAATAATGCGTGTTTTTAATCCACTTTTAGTGGGAAGTCTAGAGAAATATAAAATGATTCATCCAGAAAAAATAGCTACTTGTATGCGAATTTTGGCCAACACAAAACCTATAGAAACTATTTTTAGTTCGGATAAAATTCAAGAAATAGCAAATACAAAATAATGAGTAAAGAGCAACCAAACAATCCTTTGCATGGTATTAAATTAGCCACAATTTTAGAAGAATTATATTTAGAGTATGGTTGGGAAGAATTGGGCTATGCCTTAAATATTAATGCATTTAAAAATAATCCTACCTATAAATCGTCGTTAAAATTTTTAAGAACTACACCTTGGGCTAGAGAAAAAGTAGAACAATTTTATGTGAAAAATATGATAGATTAATTAGAAATAATTTTGATAACTAACTCTTTCGTCAATGGCTTACCATTGGCGATTTTTTTTATGTTATCAAATGTAAACACAAAATCACAGCCAGATTTATAATTAGAACATCCATAAGCAGTTTTACCTTTTAAAATAGTTCCTGTACTACATTTAGGACAACTAATTTTTTCGCTAACAGTAGATTTGTTAGATTCGTTGATTGGCTTTAACTTGGGTTCTAATTTAATGTTATAATCATCATCAAAACGTAATAAGCCTTCCGTTTTTTTACCATCTAAAGCAAAACCTTTTAAATTTGTAGTACATCCTTTATCTAAAAGTCTAATTATTTGATTTTCAGATAATTTTTTATCATATAGAACAAAAGGGATTTTTAAATTGCAGTTATTTTTATACTCAGAACAGCCAAAAGCAGATGACCCTTTTAATAATTTTCCTTTTTTACATTTAGGGCAAGTTTTACCAGCAACTTGTTTTTTACTTTTAGCTTTCGTTTTAGTTTCAGGCTGGTTAGATTTTTGATTTTCTGAAGATATTCTCTTTTTTACTTTATTAGAACGTACTTCATAAACCAATTCATCTACCATTTTTTTCATATTGTTAATGAAAGTACCTGCATTGAATTCTCCACGTTCAATTTCCTTTAAACGCTTTTCCCATCTACCTGTTAATTCAGCAGATTTTAGCAGTTCATTATCAATAATATTAATAAGATCAATTCCAGTTTGTGTTGGTAAAACCAACTTTTTCTTACGCTCTATATATTTTCTACGAAATAAGGTTTCTATGATGCTTGCTCTGGTTGATGGTCTACCAATACCATTTTCTTTCATTAACTCACGCATTTCATCATCATCAACCTGTTTACCAGCAGTTTCCATTGCTCTAAGTAAACTAGCTTCGGTATAATTTCTTGGTGGTTTTGTCTCTTTTTCTAAGAATGAAGGTTCATGTTTCCCTTTTTCTCCTTTAACAAAAGAAGGTAGAGTTGTAGCTGCATTTAGCTCTTTTTTTACTGCAGATTCTTTCTTTTCAAAAACAACTCGCCAACCTTTATTGATAATTTCTTTACCAGTTGTTTTAAAAGGTACTTCTGCAGCTTTACCAATTACAGAAGTATTGGAAACGTCAGAATCAGGATAAAAAACTGCAATAAATCTACGCGTAATTATATCGTAAACTTGTTGCTGATTATATTGTAAGTTTCCTTGAATTCCAGTAGGAATTATTGCATGGTGATCTGTAACTTTTTTATCATCAAAAACACGTTTGGTTTTCTTTATTTTATTGCCCAAAAGTGGTTGTGTTAACTCACTATAATTGGTTAATTTTGATAGAATTCCATGAATTTTAGGATACAAATCGTTAGGTAAAAAGGTTGTATCAACTCTTGGATAAGTAACTACTTTCATTTCGTACAATTTTTGAACCATTTTTAAAGTTTCATCTGCAGAAAATCCGAACTTATTATTACAATACACCTGTAAACCAGTTAAATCAAATAGTTTAGGCGCGTATTCTTTTCCTTTCTTTTTAGTAACAGAAACAATTTCAAAATCAGATTGTGCAACTTTATTAGCTAAAACTTGTCCATCTTCTTTTTTTAAGAAACGACCATCTTCATAATTAAAAAGTGTGTTTCTGTATGTAGTTTGTAACTCCCAATAAGGTTGTGGCTTAAAATTCTGAATTTCAAAATAACGATTTACCAACATTGCTAGAGTAGGAGTTTGTACCCTACCTACAGACAATACTTGCTTATAGCCTCCAAATTTGACAGTGTATAAACGTGTTGCATTTAAACCTAAAAGCCAGTCTCCAATTGCTCTAGAATAGCCTGCATAATAAAGATTATCATATTTGTCTGAAGACTCTAGGTTGTTAAATCCATCTTTTATGGCTTCTTCAGTTAGTGAGGATATCCATAAACGTTGTACTTTGCCCTTATAATTACATTGATTGATTACCCATCTTTGTATTAATTCTCCCTCAGTTCCTGCATCACCACAATTTATAACAACATCTGCTTTTTCAAATAAAGATTTTACAATATTAAATTGTTTTTTAATTCCAGAATCGCCAGTAACTTTAGTATCAAAACGTTCTGGAAGCATGGGTAAATTATTTAAATCCCAGCTTTTCCAATGAGGTTTATAATCTTTAGGTTCTAAAAGTGTACACAAATGCCCAAAAGTATAAGTTACTGCATAACCATTACCTTCATAGAAGCCATCTCGTTTTGTTTTGGCTCCTAGAATGGTTGCAATTTCTCTTGCTACACTTGGTTTCTCTGCAATACAAACTTTCAAAATCTATTGTGTAATTAAATAATTTACATCTATAATTTCGAAGCTGGTTAAACTTCCTAGGTTTAAAGAACTTTCTACATCATAAGTGATTTCACAACTAGAATTAGCTTGTAATTCTAAACAATTGCTTGTGTTTGCACTGGAAGAAGTAAAGGAATCATTATTGATTCTAGTAGTTACATATGGAATGCCTTTAACATTGGCATCACTTAAATTACTGATGGTTATTTTATAAGATACTCTGCTAGTATTATTACCAGTATCTGGTATGACAATCAACTCAGTAACTTCATAAGAAAAATCGTTTAACCTTGGTAATTCTTCAATAGTTTCTGCCACATCTGGTTCTGGAAAATCGCAATCTACAACTCGAGAAATTTCTGGTATAATTGTGGTTCCTGTAGGAGCTACAATTGTATAACTATATTGAACTATAATAGTTTTTTTACAATCCTCTTCAGAACTGCTACAAGACAATATGAAAACGAAAATAAATAATAATAATGCTTTTCTAAAAAGAGTCATTCTGAAAAATTATATTCTCCAAATTAACTAATTATTTTCTCAAAAGCCAATCTTTTTGCATTATAACTTGTGTAAATAATTCCACAATATTGATAACCAAGTTTCTTTATAAGAGATTGCATACCCAAATTATCTTCATGAGTATCAATTTTTAAACTTTTAATATTTTTATTTTTTAATTGTTGATGAAAATCATCAAATAAAAAAGTAGCTAAACCTAGTTTTCTGTATTCCTTTTTAATAGCTAATCTATGAACTACTCCATAAGTTTCTTCTTCAGAATTAAGCCATTTACCATCAATGACTTCTTTATAAGTTGGTTCTTTTCTTAAGGTGAACATTGAAGTTGCCATGACTTGATTATCGTCATTTACAACTACATAACTTTCCTCTTTTTCGATGTCGTTTTTAACCTGCTCTTCATTAGGATAACCATTTTGCCATTGATCAATATTTTGAGATGCTAAGTAGGCTTTTGCATCGTCTATAATAGTCATAATGCTTGGCACATCCTTTAAGGTAGACTGTCTAATCTTCATCCAATTTATAATTATATCATTTTAAAATCTAGTAGCAATTCACCATTTATAGAACATTGTAATTGATCACCTTTAAAAATCTCTCCTTTACCTAAGGCTGGTGTTCCTGTAAAAATTAAGTCTCCAGGTTGTAAAGTCATATATTCAGAAATAAAAGAAATAATATCAGCAAAATCATTAATCATATAAGCTGTGTTACTTTTTTGCTTTTCTTCTCCATTTATTTTTAAATCAAAATCTATGTTGCCTAAATCATAGTTTTCAATAGATTTAAAGGTAGAGATAGGTGCAGCACCATCAAAACCTTTTGCAAACTCCCAAGGATGTTTTGTTTCTCTGGCCTTCGTTAAAATATCTTTGGCTGTATAATCTATACCAATAGCAATTTCGGAAATGTAAGAATTTGCATTTTCTTTAGTTATATTTTTACCTTCCTTTCCAACTTTAACCACTAATTCAACCTCATAAATTAATTCGTTGGTAATTTTAGAAGGATACTCAACATCGCAATTAACAGCCAAGCTAGACTCTGGTTTAGAAAAAATAAACTTTTTACCTTTCTTTTTTTCTGGAATGTCTTTTAAGTCTGTTACGTAATTGCTACCTATACCTAGAATTTTCATGTGTTGGTTTTTTAATTAGAGTAAATGTAAAAAAATATCCACTAAAAAAATATGTTCTTTAGTGGATTTTATAAATTTTGAAATGTTGTTCTAAGCTGTTACTTCTGCCTTTTCTACTTCTTTTTTTGATGGAAGCTCAACATTTTCTTGATTGTTTAAAATATCTTGAATGGTTTGTCTTTTTCTAATCAAATAATCTTTACCATCTACAAGCATAACTTCTGCAGGTAAATAACGCGAATTATAGTTAGATGCCATTGAAAAACAATAAGCGCCTGCATTATGGAAACATAATACATCTTCTTCAGAAATTTCTGCAATTCTTCTATTAGATGCAAAAGTATCTGTTTCACAAATGTAACCTACAACAGAGTAATAACGATCTCTACCTTCTGGATTAGAGATGTTTGTGATATGATGATATGAATCATACATCATTGGTCTTACTAAATGATTAAAACCAGAATCTACATGCGCAAAAACGGTTGATGTTGTTTGTTTTACAACATTTACTTTTGCAAGAAAAACACCAGCCTCTGAAACTAAAAATTTTCCAGGTTCGAACATTAAAGTGATGTCTTTACCATAATCTGCACAGAACTCATTGAACCTTTCAGAAAGTTGAATTCCTAACTGTTCAATATCTGTAGAAATATCTCCTTCTTTATAAGGCACTTTAAAGCCACTTCCAAAATCGATAAAATCAATATTTTTAAATTGACGAGCTACATCAAATAAAATATCTGAAGCACGTAAAAAAGTGTCAATATCTAAAATATCAGAGCCTGTATGCATGTGAATACCATTGATATTCATACCTGTATTTTCAACAACTCGTTTTATATGTGGAACTTGATGAATAGAAATTCCGAATTTAGAATCTATATGACCTACAGAAATTTTAGAATTTCCACCAGCCATAATATGTGGGTTGATTCTTACACAAACAGGAATTTCTGGATGTTTTTGGCCAAAAATTTCTAAGATAGATAAATTATCAATATTAATTTGAACTCCTAATTTTGCCACTTCTTCAATTTCTTGTAAAGAAACTCCATTAGGTGTGTAAATAATATTTTTAGGGTTAATTCCTGTAGTTAAACCCAATTGCACTTCTTGATAAGAAACAGTGTCTAAACCTGCACCTAAGTTTTTAAAGAATTTTAAAATATTTACATTAGATAGTGCTTTAACTGCATAATTTAATTTAAGATTTTTTACGTTACTAAAAGCGCTTGTTAATCTATTGTATTGAGAAGCAATTTTATCTGTATCATAAACATATAAGGGGCTTCCATATTTATTTGCTAATTCTATAAGTTGAGTGTTTTCCACAATTCATCATTTTAATTCTGTTCAAAAGTAACTAAAATTAGTAATCAAGAAGTATTTGTTTAAAAATACAACATATTGTTTTTTTTTGTGATTTTTCTGTTTTCGCTTTTCGCTTTTTCATTGTTCGAAATTAGCTAAAAGCAAAAGGCAAATAGCCCAAAGCCAAAGGCAAAAAACCGTTGAAATCCTGTTGATAACTAATTAATTTAGCTATTTTATTTTTAGGATGATAATCCTATCTTGCAAATACTTCAATCCTAATAATAGTAAGCGATTACATGAGTAAAGAAACAAAATATACAGAAGATAATATTAGATCATTAGACTGGAAAGAGCATATTAGAATGCGTCCAGGAATGTATATTGGAAAATTAGGTGATGGTTCTTCTGCAGATGATGGTATTTATATTCTAGTAAAGGAGGTTTTAGATAACTCTATAGATGAATATGTGATGGGTGCAGGTAAAACCATCGAAATTTCTATACAGGGTAGCAAAGTTACTGTTCGTGATTATGGACGTGGAATTCCTTTAGGAAAAGTGGTTGATGTTGTTTCTAAAATGAATACTGGAGGGAAGTATGACTCTAAAGCCTTTAAAAAATCTGTAGGTTTAAATGGAGTTGGTACAAAAGCAGTAAACGCACTTTCTTCATACTTTAGAGTAGAATCTTCAAGAGAAGGAAAATCGGCTTCAGCAGAATTTAGTCAAGGAAATTTAGAAAACGAAGAATTTTTAGAAGAAACTTCACGTAGAAAAGGTACTAAAGTTTCATTTGTACCAGATGAAACCATATTTAAAAACTACAAGTTCAGAAATGAATACGTAGCTAAAATGTTAAAAAATTATGTATATCTAAATCCAGGATTAACCATAATTTTTAACGGCGAAAAATTCTTTTCTAAAAACGGATTAAAAGATCTACTTGAAGATAATAACAATACAGATGATATGCTGTATCCTATTATCCACTTAAAAGGAGATGATATAGAAGTTGCACTAACTCATAGTAAAACGCAATATTCAGAAGAGTATTATTCTTTTGTAAATGGTCAGCATACAACTCAAGGTGGTACTCATCAATCAGCTTTTAGAGAAGCTATTGTAAAAACCATTCGTGAATTTTATGGTAAGAATTTTGAGGCTTCAGATATTCGTAAATCTATTATTGCAGCAATTGCTATAAAAGTGATGGAACCCGTTTTTGAAAGTCAGACAAAAACAAAATTAGGTTCTACAGATATGGGTGGAGATTTACCTACAGTAAGAACTTATATTAACGATTTTGTAAAAACAAAGTTGGATAATTATCTGCATAAAAATACAGAAGTAGCAGATAAGCTTCTAAAGAAAATTGTTCAAGCAGAAAAAGAGCGTAAAGAACTTTCAGGAATTCGAAAATTAGCTAGAGATAGAGCTAAAAAAGCAAGTTTACACAATAAGAAACTACGTGATTGTAGAATTCATTTAGGTGATATTAAAAAAGAAAATTATTTAGAAACTACGCTATTTATAACAGAGGGAGATTCTGCTTCTGGTTCTATAACAAAATCTAGAAATGTAAACACACAAGCTGTTTTTAGTTTAAAAGGGAAACCTTTAAATTCTTATGGATTAAGCAAGAAAATTGTTTACGAAAATGAGGAATTTAATCTTTTGCAGGCAGCTTTAAATATCGAAGATGGCTTAGAAGATTTAAGATATAATAATATTGTAATTGCAACAGATGCAGATGTTGATGGTATGCATATTCGTTTGTTATTAATTACATTTTTTCTGCAATTTTTTCCAGAATTGATAAAAGAAGGGCATTTATATATTCTTGAAACACCATTGTTTCGAGTAAGAAATAAAAAACAAACGTTCTATTGTTATTCAGATGAAGAAAAACGAGAAGCCATAGAAAAGTTAAAAGGAAAACCAGAAATTACTAGATTTAAAGGTTTGGGTGAAATATCACCAAATGAATTTGTTCATTTTATTGGTGATGACATTCGTTTAGATCCTGTAATGTTAGATAAAGAAATGTCTATAGAACAAATGTTGCAATTCTATATGGGTAAGAATACACCTGATAGACAAAAATTTATCATCAATAATTTAAAGGTTGAATTAGATTACGTAGAAGAGGAAGTTTAGAACATGAGCGAAGAAATTAACGAAAACGAACACGAAGAAGAGTTAACGAATCTAGATTCTAATGCAGATTCGCAACAAGAAGAAACCATTACCAAAGTTACAGGAATGTACAAAGAATGGTTTTTAGATTATGCTTCTTATGTAATTTTAGAAAGAGCTGTACCTTCTTTAGAAGATGGTTTAAAACCTGTACAACGTAGAATAATGCATTCTATGAAAGATCTGGATGATGGACGTTACAACAAAGTTGCCAATATTGTAGGGCACACAATGCAGTATCATCCTCATGGAGATGCATCTATTGCAGATGCCATGGTTCAAATTGGTCAGAAAGAATTGCTTATTGATATGCAAGGAAACTGGGGTAATATCTTAACAGGAGATAGAGCTGCAGCATCAAGATATATAGAAGCACGTTTATCTAAATTTGCTTTAGATGTTGTTTTTAATCCAAAAACTACAGATTGGAAGTTATCTTATGATGGTCGAAGAAAAGAACCTATAGATTTACCAGTAAAGTTTCCATTATTACTGGCTCAAGGTGCAGAAGGTATTGCAGTTGGTTTATCAACTAAAATATTACCACATAATTTTAATGAGTTGATAGATGCTTCTATTAAATATTTAAAAGGTAGAAGTTTTAAAATAGTACCCGATTTTTTAACAGGAGGTATTGCAGATTTTACCAATTATAATGATGGTAAAAGAGGAGGAAAGGTAAGGATTAGAGCTAAAATATCTCAACTAGATAAAAAGACCTTAGTTATTACAGAAATTCCTTTTTCTACAACAACATCTTCTTTAATTGATAGTATTCTTAAAGCCAATGATAAAGGTAAAATCAAGATAAAAAAGATTGAAGATAATACAGCTGCAGAAGTAGAAATTTTAGTGCATTTGCCACCCAATGTTTCTCCAGATAAATCAATAGATGCTTTATATGCTTTTACAAATTGTGAAACATCAATTTCACCATTAGCCTGTACAATTAAAGATAATACACCTGTTTTTACAGGCGTTTCTGATATGCTAAAACATTCAACAGATTTAACTGTAGAATTGTTGAAGCGTGAGCTAGAAATTCAGTTAAATGAATTAGAGGAACAATGGCATTTTTCATCTTTAGAACGAATTTTTATTGAGAATAGAATCTATAGAGATATTGAAGAAGAAGAAACTTGGCAAGGTGTTATTGAGGCTATTGATAAAGGTCTACAGCCACATATCAAGCATTTAAAAAGAGCAGTTACAGAAGAAGATATTGTAAGGTTAACAGAAATTCGTATTAAAAAAATATCAAAATTTGATATTGATAAAGCCAAACAATTTATAGAAAGTTTAGAAGATAAAATTGCTGGTGTTAAGCATCATTTAGACAATTTGATTGAATTTGCCATAAATTATTTTAAACGTTTAAAAGATACTTATGGAAAAGGTAAAGAACGTAAAACAGAAATAAGAATCTTTGATGACATTGTCGCATCTAAAGTAGCAATGAATAATGCTAAGTTATATGTAAATAGGGCAGAAGGCTTTATTGGTACTTCTTTAAAAAGAGACGAATTTGTTACTGACTGCTCTGATATAGATGATATAATTATCTTTAGAAAAGATGGTGTAATGCTAGTTACAAAGG
Source organism: Polaribacter dokdonensis (assembly GCF_024362345.1). Lineage (GTDB taxonomy): Bacteria > Bacteroidota > Bacteroidia > Flavobacteriales > Flavobacteriaceae > Polaribacter > Polaribacter dokdonensis. The sequence continues at coordinate 377,533 of NZ_CP101505.1, forward strand.
TAGATGCTAAAACTTTTGTAGGTAAAGATATTATACATATTGCTGTCTTTAAAAAGAAAGACAAACGTACTGTGTATAATATGATGTACAGAGATGGAAAAAGTGGTCCTAGTTACATGAAACGTTTTAATGTAACCTCTGTAACAAGAGATAAAGAGTATAATTTAGCGAATGAAAGTAAAGGTTCTATAGTTCATTATTTTTCTGCAAATCCTAATGGAGAAGCAGAGGTTGTAAGCATTAATTTGAGAGCAGTAGGTAGTGTAAAGAAGCTAAAATGGGATATTGATTTCGCTGATTTAGCTGTAAAAGGTAGAGGTGTTCGTGGAAATACAATTACCAAATATGCAATTAAAAGTGTTGATTTTAAGTCTGAAGGAGTTTCTACATTAAAACCTAGAAAAATCTGGTTCGATGATGCTGTTCAACGTTTAAATGTAGATAATAGAGGAGAGCTTTTAGGTGAATTTAAAGCAGAAGATAAATTGTTAATTATTACTCAAAGTGGAAAGGCAAAAGCTGTTAAGCCAGATTTGGCTATGCATTTTGAAGATGATATGATTGTATTGGAAAAGTGGAAACCTGCCAAACCAATATCAGTAATTTATTTTGATGGTGAAAAAGAACGTTATTATGTAAAACGTTTTGTTATTGAAACTCCAGAAAAGGAAGAGGAGTTTATTTCAGATCATCCTAAAAGTCAGTTAGAAATTGTTGCCACAGATTATAGGCCAATGGCAGAGGTTCAATTCTCAAAAAGAAGCTTAGAGAATGAAGAAGTGAATTTTGAAGAATTTATAGCTGTTAAAGGTATTAAGGCTTTAGGAAACCAATTAACAACAGACAAAATTAAAAATGTTAACTTGTTAGAATCGCTGCCTTTCGAAGAACCAGAAGAAGAAAATTTTGAGGAAATTGAAGTTGTAGATGAAGAGGTTTTGGAAGAAAAACTACCCTTAGAAATCTCTGAAACTGATATTAAAAAGCCAATAGCTGAGGAGCTATCAGCTGAAGAGAAGGCTAAAATAGCACTTCAGAAATCGATAGCTAAGAAAAAGGCTGAACAAAAGAAATTAGATGATGAAAATCAAACTAAACTTTTTTAGCTATTAGTAAATAAAAAAAACTCTCAATTTAATTGAGAGTTTTTTTTTATATCGTTAAAACTGAATTACTGCATCTTTTCAAAAAATGTTAGTTCATAATTCTTCAACAGATCTGGGTTGGTAATTTTAATTAAATCTTTTAGAACCAAATCAGGTCTTGTTGGCGCTAATTCATAATAAATAATTCCTCCTGTAGCCCCTTTTTTAGTAGAAGGTGTGTAAATTTTATCTTCTTTAAAAGCATCAAATTGCTGGTAAATTTGGTTATTCTGTAACATTTGTTCTTTGGAAGAAAAATAACCTGGAGCAATCCAAAAATCTGCATTTGCTCCTTTGTCAAAAATACTTTCAAAGCTTAAAGAAAGGCTTCCTTTACCTTCTGTATTTTGCCAGAGATAATTAAGGTTTGCATCTTTTAGAAACTGAGCAACAAAACTGTCTCCTGCAGGTAAATTCCAAATATCTTTATTCATTATAGCACCAGAAAGTATAGTTGGCTGTTTTTCTGTTTTACTAGCAAGGGCCCTTGCATTTAAATAATTTTTTTCAATAATATTAAATATGCTATCTGCCTCTTTCTCTTTATTGTAAAGAACTCCAAAAAACTTAATCCATTCAGCTCTTCCTAAGGGTGTTTCTTCTAGCCAATCTCCATTATAAATAACAGGAATTCCAGATTTTTCTATGGTAGTTAGTGATTTGTCTGCAGACGAAACACTATAACCAACCACTAAATCTGGCTGTAAATCCAATAAAATCTCTGTGTTTAAAGAAGATTCTTTACCTATTTCTTTTATTTTTCCATCATCAATTAATGCCCTAGTTTTTTCAGAAGAAACATATTTAGCATAAGGAAAACCAGCAATAGAATTCTCTTCACCTAACAACTCAACCATTGGTACATGAGTAGTTGAGGTAATTACCATTTTACTTATGGGAACATAAATATGATTGATTTTTCTCTTACTCTCTAAAGATTCACTAGAAATAATATATTCGAACGTTTTGTTTGTATTTTGATAAGGAGCATTAATTATTAATTTTTTTACTCCATCCTCTACTTTTAATGAAAAACCTTTCGCGTATTTAATAGAAATACTTGACTCTAAATTTGATGTATTCTTTTTAGTTTCCTTTTTACAGGATGAAATTAAAATGCTCAATAATGCAATTAGGAAAATTTTTGTTTTCATTATGAATAAACTTGATTTTCTTGTTCTTGAACTCTAATGAAAGTTGTTCTTTTTGTTAATTCTTTCAATTTGCTAGCGCCAACATAAGTACATGTAGATCTAATTCCGCCTAAAATATCAATTATAGTATTTTCAACATTACCTTTAAAAGGAACTTCTACTATTTTACCTTCAGATGCTCTATAATTTGCTACTCCTCCAGCATATTTATTCATGGCTGTTTCTGAACTCATTCCGTAAAAAACTTTGAACTTTTCTCCATTTTTTTCAATGGTTTCTCCACCACTTTCTGAATGTCCTGCAAGCATTCCACCTAACATAACAAAATCTGCACTACCACCAAATGCTTTAGAAAGATCACCAGGAATTTTACAACCACCATCAGAAATAATATGTCCACCCATTCCATGAGCAGCATCTGCACATTCAATTATTGCTGATAATTGAGGATATCCCACACCAGTTTTAACACGAGTTGTACATACAGAACCAGGTCCAATACCTACTTTAATTATATCTGCTCCAGCCAAAAGTAATTCTTCTACCATTTCACCAGTAACAACATTACCTGCTATAATTACTTTTTTTGGATGTTCAGAACGCATATGTTTTACAAACTCTACAAAATGCTCTGAGTAGCCATTTGCAACATCAATACATATAAAATTAATTTGAGGAAATTCTTCTAAGACCTTTTTTACTTTAATTGAATCCTCTTTTCCTGTTCCAGTACTAATTGCGATGTTGTTTAAAATTTCTTTTGGACTATTCTCTGCAAAATTTCTCCACTCTTCTATACTATAATGTTTATGAATGGCCGTAAACATTTTGTGCCTAGCCAATTCTTTAGCCATTTCAAAAGTACCAACTGTATCCATATTTGCAGCCATAATTGGTACACCTGTCCAAGTAATATCGCTATGTAAAAATTTAAAATTTCTTTCAAGGCTAACCTGTGACCTAGATTTTAGTGTGGATCTTTTAGGTCTTATCATTACATCTTTAAAACCAAGTTTTAATTCATTTTCTATTCTCATCTATCATTTTAAATTAAGGTTTAAAGATATATAATTTGAATGGCTTTTAATTAGATTATAAGTAATAAAGCACATATATTTGCAGCGATTTTTGGTTTTAATGTAAAAATCATTTTGCATTAAATTAAAAGGGAATCTGGTTAAAATCCAGAGCTGTACCCGCAACTGTAAGCTACAAAGCTTGTAACTAATTCTTTAACCACTGACTATTATTTGTTGGGAAGGTTTGTTACAAGACGCAAGTCAGGAGACCTGCCCTTAATCATGAGATAAAAACTTTCGGGATAAAAGTTTATGTACTACTATTTTATGTACACTAAATTTACCTGATTTATTGTAAATCAAATTTATTAAAAAATGAAAAAACAATTATTAATTGTTAGTGTTTTGGCATGTAGTATTGTCAGCAAAAATGTGCTTTCTCAAGAAAAGAAAGAGAAAGTTGAAGCCTTAAATGAAGTAGTTGTTACAGCTACTAAGTTTGCAACCAACAAAAAAAATGTTGGTAAAGTAGTATATCAAATTACACAAGAAACTATAGAAAACAGTCAAGGTAAAACCATAGTTGACTTGTTAAATGATGTACCTGGAGTTGAAATTAATGGTAATTTTAGTACAAAAGGTCAAAATTTAGGATATTATATTAGAGGAGGTAGAAATAGACAAGTTGCTATTTTATTAGATGGTGTTAATGTAAATGATCCAAGTTCTTTTAATGGAGATTTTGATTTACGTCAAATTGATATTAATCAAGTAGAGAAAATTGAAATTTTAAAAGGAGCTTCTTCTACTTTATATGGTACAGGTGCTGCTACAGGTGTAATTAATATCATTCTTAAAAAAGCATCAAAGCAAGGGTTCAATGGTTCATTTAATAGTTCTATAGGCTCTAATACCTCTAGTGAAAATAGCAATTTATCTGCAGAAGAATTTTCGACAAATTTTAATTTTAATGGTACTTTAGGTAATTTAGATTATCTATTAGCACTTAATGCAAATGGTTCATCTGGATTATCTGCTGCAGAAAGTACTACATCTAACCAATTTGAAGAAGATAATTTTGCAAGGCAAAATGTGATGTTAAAATTAAATTATGCACTTAATGAAAATTTTAAAATAGGTTTATTGACAAGCTTTGATGAATTTTCTACAGATTTTGATGGTTTTGATTTTGATCCTGTAACATTTGCTAGTATTCCTGCAGATAGAGATAATAACTTAAATAGTGTACAAAAAAGAGTAGGTATTAATGCAGATTATACCTACACAAATGGAGCTTTAAAAATTAGAACTTTTTTTACAGATATTAATAGAACAGAAACTCCATCTGATAATTTCTTTAATGGAGAAGTATATGGTTTTGATATTTACAATAATTATACGTTTAATGATGAATTTTCTTTTCTTGCAGGAGTTACTTCTCAATATCAAGATATGACTCAAAGAACATCTTTTAGTACTATTGAAGAAGGTTCAGGTAAACAACATTTTTACGACCCATATTTGTCTTTAAATTATATGTCAGAAACTGGTTTAAATTTAAATGTAGGAGGTAGGTTAAATATTCATAGTGAATATGGTAACAACTTTGTATACAATGTAAACCCATCATATAACTTTAATATTGATGAAAATAATGTTAAAGTATTTGCATCTTATAGCACTGCTTTTATAACACCTACATTATCAGAAATTTTTACAAAATTACCTAGTATAGATGAACTGTTGCCAGAGGAAACAACAACAGTAGAAGGTGGATTTGATGTATCTTTAGGTGATAAAATTACATTTAATGCAACCTATTTTTATAGAGAAGAAACTAATAAAATTGGTTACGATCCAAATACCTTTCAAACCATAAATGATTTAGGAACATTCTCAGCAAAAGGTTTTGAAACTGAAATAATTTATAATGTAACAAATGAGCTTAACTTATTAGCGAATTATACCTTTATAGATAGAGATGAAAATTTATTGTTAAAGATACCTCAGAATAAGTTCTTTATTAAAGCCAATTATAATTTAGCCAAAAATACTTTTACTTCTTTAAGCTACAGATGGGTAGATGAAACTCAAGATTTTGGTAATGTTAACTTAGACTCTTATAATTTATTCGACTTATTTATAAACCACAGTATTTTAGATAATAAAGTTACATTTTATGGAAGTCTCACGAATATTTTAAACGAAGATTTTCAAGAAATTGCAGGGTTTACAACAAGAGGAAGAAATTATAATTTAGGTCTTAAAATTAACCTGTAGTTGAAATTGATAGATTTTGAGTTATATTATTAAATTTAATAATTTGAATTTAACAACTATTTAAGACAATGATTATCTTTTGTTAATTATTATTATTATATTTATAATACGAAATTTTACAACTATCTGTATAATAATGAATTAGTTTTTAAGAATAATGTACTGTTTATAGTATTTTATTAAGTTTAACTTAATTACAATTTAATGTCCCCCAATTTTATGATATTGAACATATCATACATAGAAAAGCCTTCTTCAAGAAGGCTTTTCTTATTAAATTAGTTTAGCCACTTCATTTTTAATAACTGCAGTAGCTGTTTCACTAATTGAAGTTTTCTTACCATATTCAATTAAGATATTCTCTCTTAAGTCTTTTGCAGAATTAGATTCATTTGCAATTATTTGAAGATTTTTTATAATTGTAGTTTTTGTAGCTATTATTGTTCTCCAACTTGTTTCAGTAACATAAAGTTGTTGCACAAAGTTGTGTTCTAATTCTTGCTCAATATTTGCTATTAAAAGTTGAAGGTAATCGTTTGTGTTATCAGTAATAGGAGCAACTCTAACTACCATTTTAGTAGGGTTAATTCTATCGCAGAACAATAGCATCCTTTCATAAGCTTGTAATTTTATTGGTAATGCTTCTTTCTTTTTTAAAGCTAATAAATCTAATTGTTTGTCTTTGCTTTTTTGATTAAGAAAGCCAGTAAACATATAATAAGCAACCAAGCCAGTTACAGTAGCTGGTAAAATGTAGGCAATGCTTTCTAAAATTTTATCTTCCATCTAAAATTTAATTTTATCGAAATTAGCAAATTTTTTCGTGTTTTAAGTTGAATTAATAGATAATAGCTTTGAAAGATTTTGACAATATTATTTAAATTTAATTTTGTAATTTATTTTTGAAAAATGTGAATAAAAACCAGCAATCTTACTTTATAAAAACGATTAGTTTCGCTAATTTCACACTTTCATAAAATCTTTCAAAACAAACTATTGAATACCTATTTAGATTCCTTAAACGAACCTCAAAAGCAAGCTGTATTGCAAAAAGATGGTCCTATGATTATTATTGCAGGTGCAGGTTCTGGAAAAACAAGAGTATTAACCTATAGAATTGCACACCTAATGCAATCTGGAGTAGATGCTTTTAATATTTTATCTTTAACATTTACTAACAAAGCCGCTCGTGAAATGAAAGAGAGAATTGCAGGTGTTGTTGGGCAAAGTGAAGCTAAAAATCTTTGGATGGGTACATTTCACTCGGTTTTTGCAAGAATTCTACGTTCAGAAGCAGATAAGCTAGGTTTTCCTTCAAACTTTACAATTTACGATACGCAAGATTCAGTTCGATTAATGGGCACAATCATTAAAGAAATGAATTTAGATAAAGAACGCTATAAACCAAAACAGATTTTAGGCAGAATATCATCATTTAAGAATAGCTTAATTACAGTAAGAGCTTATTTTAATAATTCTGATTTGCAAGAAGCAGATATGCATGCAAGCAGACCAAAAGTAGGTGAAATCTATAGAGAGTATGTAGACAGATGTTTTAAATCTGGAGCTATGGATTTTGATGATTTACTCTTAAGAACTAATGAGTTATTAGCACGTTTTCCAGATGTTTTAGCCAAATATCAAGACAGGTTTAGATATATTATGGTAGATGAGTATCAAGATACAAATCATTCTCAGTATATTATTGTTAGAGCTTTGGCAGATAAATTTGGTAATATTTGTGTGGTTGGTGATGATTCACAAAGTATCTATAGTTTTAGAGGAGCAAACATTCAGAATATTCTTAATTTTCAAAAGGATTATCCAGATGTTAAAACTTTTAAACTAGAGCAGAATTACAGATCTACAAAAAATATTGTAAATGCAGCAAACTCAGTTATTGCAAGAAACAAAACCAAATTAGATAAAGAAGTCTGGACAAGTAATGATGCAGGAGATTCTATAAACGTAATGCGTACAATTTCTGATGGTGAAGAAGGGCGTTTTGTAGCTCAATCTATTTGGGAAAACATGATGAATCATCAATTAACTCCAGATAATTTTTGTGTTTTATACAGAACAAATTCACAGTCCAGAGCTATTGAAGATGCCTTAAGAAAAAAGAATATAGATTATACTATTTATGGTGGAATTTCATTTTATCAAAGAAAGGAAATAAAAGATATCTTAAGTTATTTAAGAATTCTAATTAATCCAAATGATGAAGAAGCTTTAAAAAGAATCATCAATTACCCTGCAAGAGGTATAGGTGCAACAACTATAGATAGATTAACGATAGCTGCAAATCATTACAAAAAATCAATCTTTGAAATTATTAAATACATTGATAAGATTGACATCAAAATAAATTCTGGAACAAAAAATAAGTTACAGAATTTTATGAATATGATTCTTAGATTGCAAATAGAAGCACAAACTAAGAATGCATTCGAAATTGCAGAAGTTGTAGTTAAAGAAACTAGGCTGATAAAAGATCTAGAAAAAGATGGTACACCAGAAGCAGTAAGTAAAGTAGAAAACGTTCAAGAACTTTTAAACGGAATTAAAGATTTTATTACAGATAAGATTGAAGAAGGTGAAGATGCATCATTAACTACATTTTTAGAAGATGTTGCTTTGGCTACAGATTTCGATTCCAAAAAAAATAGCGATAAGCCAAGTGTCTCTTTAATGACCATACATCAATCTAAAGGATTAGAATATTTATATGTTTACATTGTTGGTTTAGAAGAGAATTTATTTCCTTCTGCAATGAGTATGAATACTAGAAGCGAATTAGAAGAAGAACGCAGGTTATTTTATGTAGCTTTAACAAGAGCAGAAAAAGTTGCTTATTTAAGTTATGCACAAACTCGTTACAGATGGGGTAAATTAGTAGATGCAGAGCCAAGTAGGTTTTTAGAAGAAATAGACGATCAATATTTGCATTATATAGCTCCAAAAATGCCTGAGCCATCTATAAATCGTTTTGTAGATAAAAGTTTGTTCGATGATGCTCCAAAAGGAATTCGTTTTCAAAAACCAATTCAGCGTAAAAAAATGGAGCGAGATTTAGCCAAGAAGAAAGAAATTATAATTCCGAAAAACCTTAAAAAGGTATCACAAGCAACTACACAAAAAACCAATTTATTTGATGGTAATGTAGCAGTTGGTAACATTGTAGAACATAATAGGTTTGGGGCAGGAGAGGTAATTGCTTTAGAAGGTAAAGGTCCAAATCAAAAAGCAGAAATTAAGTTTAGTACTGTTGGTAAAAAGAAATTATTACTACAATTTGCTAAATTAAAAGTGATTGGTTAAAAAATTAACCTTAAATAAAAATAAAGTGTTATTTTGCAACGTTTAAGAACTACAATAGTATAGTTAGCAAATCGAAAAGTTTTCATTACTTAAAATGGAATTTTAATTCGATAATACACTTCACAAAAATAGATAAATGACATTCGATTTAGAATATAATTCAGAAAGAACATTAATGATTATTCCAGAATATGGAAGACACATACAAAAATTAGTAAATCATTGTGTTGCTTTAGAAACCAAAGAAGAGCGCAATAAAATGGCATTAGCAATTGTTGATGTTATGGGTAATTTACAACCCCATTTAAGAGACGTGCCAGATTTTAAGCATAAACTTTGGGATCAACTTTTTATCATGTCTAAATTTAATTTAGATGTAGATTCTCCTTATCCAATTCCTTCTAAAGAAGAATTGCAAGAAAAACCAGAAGGTTTAGCATACCCAAAATCAGCATCAAGATATCGTTATTATGGTAACAATATTCAAACTATGATAGATGTTGCACTAAGTTGGGAAGATGGAGATAAGAAAGAGGCATTAGTATATACTATTGCTAATCACATGAAGAAGTGTTATTTAAATTGGAATAAGGATACTGTAGATGATGCTGTAATATTTAAGCATTTATATGACTTATCTGATAAAAAAATAGATTTAAGAGAATCTGAAGAGGCACTTTCAGAAAGTAAAAATTTATTAAAGAAAAGAAATTCTCAAGGTCAGAATCATTCTAAAAGCAATCACAAAAAATCTCACACCAATAATAAAGGTAGAAAAAGATATTAAACAATGGCATCATTTAAAATAGAAGGTGGTCATAAATTGAATGGAACCATCACACCTCAAGGAGCAAAAAATGAAGTATTACAAATTTTATGTGCTGTATTATTAACTCCTGAAAAAGTAATTGTTAATAATGTACCAGATATTATTGATGTAAATAAACTAATTTTTATACTTGGAGAATTAGGAGTAAAGATTGAAAAATTAGGCAGTAATTCATATTCATTTCAAGCAGATGAATTAAAATTAGAATACTTAGAATCAGAAAATTTTAAGAAAGATGGTAGTTCTTTAAGAGGCTCTATTATGATAGTTGGTCCTCTTTTAGCAAGATTTGGTAAAGGTTACATACCAAGACCTGGAGGAGATAAAATTGGTCGTAGAAGATTAGATACACACTTTGAAGGTTTTATTAGATTAGGTGCAAAATTCAGATATAATAAGGAAGAACATTTTTATGGTGTAGAAGCAGATGAGCTTTTTGGTACAGACATGTTGCTAGATGAAGCTTCTGTAACAGGTACTGCAAATATTTTAATGGCGTCAGTTTTGGCTACTGGTACAACAACAATTTACAATGCAGCTTGTGAACCTTACATTCAACAATTATGTAAGATGTTAAATGCTATGGGTGCAAATATTACAGGTGTTGGCTCAAATTTATTAGTTATAAATGGAGTAGATGCTTTAGGAGGTTGTGAACATAGAGTTTTACCAGATATGATTGAAATTGGATCTTGGATTGGTGTTGCTGTAATGACAAAATCAGAATTAACAATCAAAGATGTTAGTTGGGATAATTTAGGGCAGATTCCTAATGTTTTTAGAAAACTAGGAATTCAGTTTGAGAAAAGAGGAGATGATATTTATATTCCAGAACAAGAATCTTATGAGATTCAGAATTATATAGATGGTTCTGTATTAACAGTGGCAGATGCTCCTTGGCCAGGATTTACTCCAGATTTATTAAGTATTGTATTGGTTATTGCAACGCAAGCAAAAGGTACAGTTTTAATACATCAAAAAATGTTTGAAAGTAGGCTGTTCTTTGTAGATAAGTTAATAGATATGGGTGCCAAAGTTATTTTGTGCGATCCTCATAGAGCTACTGTAATTGGGCATAATTTTCAAAGTGCATTAAAGGCAACAACAATGACTTCTCCAGATATTAGAGCTGGAATTTCATTATTAATTGCTGCTTTATCAGCCAAAGGAACTAGCACCATTCATAACATAGAACAAATAGATAGAGGTTATGAAAATATAGAAGCTAGATTAAAATCTATTGGCGCAAAAATTGAAAGAGTAGCGTAAAAATAAAATCTTATTGCTAAGAAAAAGTTTCGAAAAGAAAAAGAGTAAATTTTGAATACCCCATAATTTAACTTTTTTAAACATGATTAGAAACTTGTATAATGAAGAATGGAAAGACATTCAGTTTGATGAAAAAATAGCTGTAAAAGAGAAATATCAAATCTCTAATTATGGCAGGGTAATTAATTGTAACACAGAGGTTCCTTACCTTAGAAATAAAACGTTTATTAATGGTTATGAAACCATTTCCCTTAAACAAGAAGTGAATAAAAAATCTACTAGTAGATATGTTCATAAGCTTGTTGCACAACATTTTATCACAAAAGAAAATGATGAGCAACGTTTTGTAATTCATTTAGATTATGATAAAACTAATAATGAAATTAGTAATTTAAAATGGGCAACAAAAAGAGAAAAAGAATTGCATCAATTTAACAACCCTACTTGGGAAGGTGTTGTGAAAAAGAGGAGTAGAAATATTGGAAAATTGAGTGAGGGTAAAGTAAAGATTATCAAACGTCAATTAAAAAACAAAAGAACCAGAATTTCTATGATTGCCAAGCGATTTGGTGTATCAGATATGCAAATTCATCGCATAAAAACAGGTGAGAATTGGTCTCATGTTAAAATTTAAATCAAATAGTGTCAAATTGGCACTATTTTTTTATTGGCAATGTTTTTGTCTATAAATTGTAGACAATTTAACGATTACAAAGAAATGAGTAAGAAAGAAAATATACAAGAAGAAGAAATAAACAACGAGCAAGTAAATTCGCAAGTTGAAGAAAATCAAGATATTGAAGCTGAAGAAGTAAAGAAAGAACCAACTGCTGAAGAGCAAATTCAAGCAGAAAAAGATAAGTTTTTAAGGTTATTTGCAGAGTTCGAAAATTATAAAAAACGTACTTCTAGAGAAAGAATCGAATTATTCAAAACAGCAGGTCAAGAATTAATGACATCTTTACTGCCAATTGTAGATGATTTTGAGCGCGCTTTAACACATATTGAAGATGATAAAGAGGCAGAAGAATTAAGAAAAGGAGTTTTATTAATTTACAATAAATTTTATAATACTTTAGAGCAGAAAGGTTTATCGAAAATTGAAACAAAAGCAGGAGACACATTTGATGCTGAAATTCATGAAGCAATCACTCAAATTCCAGCACCTTCTGATGACATGAAAGGTAAAATTATAGACTGCGTAGAAAAAGGTTATAAATTAGGTGATAAAGTTATACGTTATCCAAAAGTTGTAATAGGACAGTAAATAATTCCAATTAACAATGCACAATTACCAGTTTTCATTGATTACTGTTAATTGATAATTGAAATAAAAATGGCAAAACAAGATTTTTACGAAATATTAGGCATATCAAAATCTGCTACCCAGTCAGAGATTAAAAAGGCTTATAGAAAAATGGCAATTAAATATCATCCAGATAAAAATCCAGATGATAAAACTGCTGAAGAAAACTTTAAAAAAGCAGCTGAAGCATATGAAGTTTTGAGTGACGAAAATAAAAAAGCAAGATATGATCAATATGGTCATGCAGCTTTCGATGGACCTCAAGGTGGAGGAGGCTTTGGAGGTGGAGGCATGAATATGGATGACATATTTAGCCAATTTGGTGACATCTTTGGAGGTGGAGGCTTTAGTGGTGGTTTTGGAGGCTTTGGAGGTGGAGGCCAAAGACAAGCTAGAGTTAAGGGAAGTAATATGAGAATTCGTGTTAAACTTACCTTAGAAGAAATTGCTAAAGGAATTGAGAAAAAAGTAAAAGTTAGAAGAAAAATACAGGCAGATGGTGTAAAGTATAAGACTTGTGACACTTGTAATGGATCAGGTCAAGTAATGAGAGTTACTAATACAATTTTAGGTAGAATGCAAACTGCAACTACTTGTACTACTTGTTCTGGAGCTGGAGAAATTATTAGCAGTAAGCCAAATGGAGCAGATGCCCAAGGTTTAGTTGTTAAAGAAGAAACTGTGTCTATTAATATACCTGCAGGAGTTACTGAAGGTGTTCAATTAAAAGTTGGTGGTAAAGGAAATGAAGCGCCAGGTAAGAACTCTATTGCTGGAGATTTATTGGTTTTAATAGAAGAAATTCCACATGATAAATTAAAAAGAGAAGGCACCAACATACATTATGATTTATATATCAACTTTTCAGAGGCAGTTTTAGGAACTAGTAAAGAGGTAGAAACAGTTACAGGAAAGGTTAAAATAAAGATTGATTCAGGAACACAATCTGGAAAAATTCTAAGATTAAAAGGTAAAGGTTTGCCAAGTATTGAAAGATATGGAACTGGAGATTTTTTAATTCATATTAATGTTTGGACTCCTCAGGAGTTAAACAAAGAACAAAGAGAGTTTTTTGATAGGATGTCAGAAGATGAAAACTTTTCACCAAACCCAAATACATCAGATAAATCATTTTTTGAGAAAGTTAAAGACATGTTTTCTTAAAGAAATATTAAAATGATAATACAGAGTTATTTAATTCTTTTTATCATAATATATTTGTCTTAAAATATAGTATCTTTGAAGTGTTATTGGGTAACCAATAACACTTTTTCTTTTTCATAGCAATTTTTCCCACTCAAATTTTTATTTGAGTGGGTTTTGTTTGAAAAGAGATAATACAAATAATCATAATTTAAGCAGACTTATCTTATCGCTTTAAAGAATTTTAAAGAGGAAAGTCCGGACACCAAAGAGTATTCATAGCGGATAACATCCGTCCAACGTAAGTTGAGGACAAGTGCAACAGAAAGCAAGTACAGTTAGGCTGTAGTGAAACCAGGTAAACTCTATGAGGTGCAATGTCATGTAAATTAGAGCTTGAGAGCTACTCGCTCGATTCTAAAGGGTAGGCAGATAGATTTTAAGAGCAATTTTAAAACTAGATAAATGATAAGAACCAATTATATTGGAACAGAATTCGGCTTACGAGTCTGCTTTTTATGATTAATTCAAAGAAATAGAGTTTTTAGGTCTATTTTTTTGAAAAATACCACTAAAATAAAGAAATAGTAATTTTTTATTTATTAATTACTGCAATCTATTATTTATTTTTCAAATTCAACTTTAATGCATTAATTTTGCGATTACAGATAACTGAAATTAACTTGATTAAACTCCAAGTAATAATTTAAGTCATTATTATAAATTGTTTTGTTTAGGTTAAAATTAGATATCTGAAATTAATAACCAAAAATAATTCTATTATAAATTTTATGAGCATTTACAGTGATTATCTCCAGGAGATTGAAGAAAGAAAAGAGTTAGGTTTACATCCAAAACCAATTGATGGCGCTGAATTATTAAGCGTAATTATTGATCAAATTAAAGATTTAGATAACGAATTCAGAGAAGATTCTTTAAATTTCTTTATATATAATGTATTACCTGGTACTACAAGTGCTGCAGAAGTAAAAGCTAAATTCTTAAAAGAAATTATTTTAAAAGAAGAAGTTGTAAAAGAAATTACTCCAACTTTTGCTTTCGAACAATTATCGCACATGAAAGGTGGACCTTCTGTAAAGGTTTTATTAGATCTAGCTTTAGGTAGTAATATAGAAATAGCAAAAGAGGCTGCAAAAGTATTAAAAACGCAAGTGTTTTTATATGAAGCAGATACAGCTCAATTAGAAGATGCATACCAATTAGGAAATCCAATAGCTAAAGAATTAATCGAAAGTTATGCTCAAGCTGAATTCTTTACAAAATTACCAGAAATTGAAGAAGAAATAGAAATTGTAACTTTTGTTGCAGGTATTGGAGATATTTCTACGGATTTATTATCTCCAGGTGCAGATGCTCATTCAAGATCAGATCGTGAATTACATGGTCAGTGTATGTTTGAACATAATAAAGAAATGCAAAAGGAATTATTAGCATTAAAAGAGAAGCACCCAAACAAACGTGTAATGTTAATTGCAGATAAAGGTACTATGGGTGTTGGTTCATCTAGAATGTCTGGTGTAAATAATGTTGCCTTATGGACAGGGATTCCATCTAGTCCTTATGTTCCTTTTATAAATATAGCTCCAGTAATTGCTGGTACTAATGGTATTGCACCAATTTTCTTAACAACTGTAGGTGTAACAGGTGGTATTGGTATCGATTTAAAAAACTGGGTAAAGCAAAAAGATGCTGAAGGAAATACAATTGTTGACGAAGAAGGAGAACCAATTTTAAAAGAAGAATATTCTGTAACTACAGGAACTGTTCTTACTATAAATACAAAAACGAAGAAACTTTACAAAGATGGTAAAGAGGTTAAAGATATTTCTACAGCGTTAACTCCGCCTAAAAAAGAATTCATAAAAGCAGGAGGATCTTATGCTGTTGTTTTTGGTAAAAAATTACAAACTTTTGCTTGTAAAGTATTAGGTATTGATGTTCCTCAAGTTTATGCAACTGCAAAAGAAGTTTCTATTGATGGACAAGGTTTAACAGCTGTTGAAAAAATATTTAACAGAAATGCAGTAGGTACTACTCCAGGTAAAACATTACATGCAGGTTCAAATGTTAGAGTAGAAGTAAACATTGTAGGTTCTCAAGATACTACAGGTTTAATGACCTCTCAAGAATTAGAGAATATGGCTGCTACAGTAATTTCTCCAATTGTAGATTGTGGTTACCAATCAGGTTGTCATACAGCTTCTGTTTGGGATGATAAATCTAAAGCAAATATTCCAAGATTAATGAAATTCATGAATGATTTTGGATTAGTTACAGCACGTCATCCAGAAGGTAAGTACCATGCAATGACAGATGTTATACACAAGGTTTTAAATGATCTTGCTGTTGATGATTGGGATGTAATTATTGGTGGAGATTCACATACACGTATGGCTAAAGGAGTTGCTTTTGGAGCTGATTCAGGAACAGTTGCACTTGCATTAGCTACAGGTGAAGCTACTATGCCTATTCCAGAATCTGTAAAGGTTACCTTTAAAGGGGAAATGAAATCTTATATGGATTTTAGAGATGTTGTACATGCCACACAACAACAAATGTTAAATCAGTTTGATGGCGAAAATGTTTTTCAAGGTAAAATTATAGAAGTGCATATTGGTACTTTAACTTCAGATCAAGCATTTACATTTACAGATTGGACTGCTGAAATGAAAGCAAAAGCTTCTATCTGTATTTCTGAGGATGAAACTTTAATAGAGTCATTAGAAATCTCTAGAGATCGTATTCAAATTATGATCGATAAAGGAATGGATAATCCTAAACAAGATTTAAAAGGATTAGTTGATAAAGCAAATACAAGAATCATTGAGATTAAGACAGGAACTAAATCTGCATTAAAACCAGATGCTGACGCTAAATATTATCAAGAAGTAGTAATTGATCTAGATAAGATTATAGAGCCAATGATTGCTGATCCTGATGTCAATAATGAAGATGTTTCTAAACGTTATACACATGATAATATTCAACCTTTATCATTTTATGGAGGAACTAAGAAAGTAGATTTAGGTTTTATAGGTTCTTGTATGATTCATAAAGGTGATATGAAAATATTAGCCCAAATGTTAAAAAATATTGAGGCTCAAAATGGAGAAGTTAAATTTAATGCTCCATTAGTTGTTGCTCCACCAACCTATAATATTGTAGATGAGCTAAAGGCAGAAGGAGATTGGGATGTTTTAGTAAAATATTCTGGTTTTGAATTTGATGATAGTGCTCCAAAAGGTTTAGCACGTACTAAGTATAAAAATATGTTATACTTAGAACGTCCTGGATGTAATTTATGTATGGGTAATCAAGAAAAAGCAGAAGCAGGAGATACTGTAATGGCTACTTCTACACGTTTATTTCAAGGAAGAGTTGTAAGAGACACTGAAGAGAAAAAAGGAGAATCATTATTATCTTCTACACCAGTAGTTGTGTTATCTACAATTTTAGGTAGAACACCAACTATAGAAGAATATCAAGCTGCTGTAGATGGTATCGTATTAACTAAATTTAAACCTTCTACTAAACAGTTAGTAGGTTAAGCGATATTGAATTCAATTATATAAGAAGCCTAGATGAATAATCTAGGCTTTTTTATTTATAGTACTACTCTATATTATAATCATTCTAATTTATCTATATCACTTTAAACAAACTTATCAATTTTGTATATTAGTATCTTGAAATTTTAGAATTACAATTAAAAAAAAATCTATGGCATTCGATATTGATATGATAAAAAAGGTCTACGAAAGTATGACTGAACGTGTAGACGCTGCTCGTAAAATAACAGGAAAACCGCTAACTTTAGCAGAGAAAATCTTGTATTCACATTTATGGGAAGGGAATCCTACAAAAGAATTACAGAGAGGAAAAGATTATGTAGATTTTGCACCAGATAGAATTGCTTGTCAAGATGCTACTGCACAAATGGCATTATTACAATTTATGCAAGCAGGTAAGGCTAAGGTTGCAGTCCCAACTACTGTGCATTGTGATCATTTAATTCAAGCAAAAGAAGGTGCTGCAAAAGATTTAAAACATGCAAATAATACCAGTAGTGAGGTTTTTAACTTCTTAGAATCTGTTTCTAATAAATACGGAATTGGCTTTTGGAAACCAGGAGCAGGAATTATTCATCAAGTAGTTTTAGAAAATTATGCATTTCCAGGAGGAATGATGATAGGTACTGATTCTCACACTGTAAACGCTGGTGGATTAGGAATGGTAGCTATTGGTGTTGGTGGTGCAGATGCTGTTGATGTAATGGCTGGCATGGCTTGGGAATTAAAATTTCCAAAATTAATTGGTGTTAAGTTAACTGGTAAACTTTCTGGTTGGACAGCTCCTAAAGATGTTATTTTAAAAGTTGCTGAAATTTTAACTGTAAAGGGAGGAACAGGTGCTATTGTAGAATATTTTGGGCCAGGAGCAACTTCAATGTCTTGTACAGGTAAAGGAACTATTTGTAATATGGGCGCAGAAATAGGTGCAACTACATCTACTTTTGGTTATGACGAATCTATGGAGCGTTATTTAAAAGCTACAGATAGAGAAGATGTTGCAAATGCTGCAAATGAAATTAAAGAGTATTTAACTGCAGATGCTGAAGTTTATGAAAATCCAGAACAATACTTTGATCAAGTAATCGAAATTAATCTGTCTGAATTGGGCCCATTATTAAACGGACCTTTTACTCCAGATTTATCTACAACTGTAGGTTCTGAAATGACAGAGAAAGCAAATGCAAATGATTGGCCATTAACTGTTGAATGGGGATTAATAGGTTCTTGTACAAACTCATCTTATGAAGATTTATCTAGAGCATCATCCATAGCACAGCAAGCCATTGATAAAGGTTTAAAAACCAAAGCAGAATTTGGTATTAATCCAGGTTCTGAACAAGTAAGATATACTGCAGAAAGAGATGGTATTCTCCAAATTTTCGAGAACTTAGATGCAAAAATCTTTACGAATGCTTGTGGACCTTGTATTGGTCAGTGGGCAAGATATTCAGATCCTAAAAATGCACCAAAAAATAGTATTGTGCATTCCTTCAATAGAAACTTTGCAAAAAGAGCTGATGGTAACCCAAATACACATGCTTTTGTAGCATCACCAGAAATTACAGCAGCAATTGCAATTGCAGGTCGTTTAGACTTTAATCCATTAAAAGATAAATTAATTAATGAAGATGGAGAAGAAGTTATGTTTGATGAACCTACTGGTTGGGAATTACCACCAAAAGGTTTTGAGGTAAAAGAGAATGGCTATTTAGCACCAGATGAAGATGGAAGTGGAGTAGTGGTTTCTGTAAATGATGATTCAGAAAGATTACAATTATTAACACCATTTACACCATTAGGAAGTACGATTACAGGTGCAAAATTGCTAATCAAAGCTTTTGGGAAGTGTACTACAGATCATATTTCTATGGCTGGACCTTGGTTACGTTTTAGAGGACACTTAGATAATATTGCAAATAATACCCTAATTGGAGCAGTAAATGCATTTAATAAAAAGACAAACTTTGTTAAAAATCAATTAACAGGAGAGTATGATGCAGTACCTGCTGTGCAAAGGGAATATAAGAAAGAAGGTATTAAAACAATTGTTGTAGGAGACCACAATTATGGTGAAGGTTCTTCTAGAGAACATGCAGCAATGCAGCCTAGACATTTAGGTGTAGCTGCAGTAATTGTAAAATCTTTTGCTAGAATTCATGAAACAAACTTAAAAAAGCAGGGTATGTTAGGTTTAACATTTGCTAATGAGGCTGATTATGATTTAATTCAAGAAGATGATACTTTTAACTTTACAGATTTAAATGAGTTTGCTCCAGACAAACAATTAACTTTAGAAATTGTGCATAAAGATGGTAGTTCAGATACTATCAAACTAAATCACACTTATAATAAAGCTCAAATTGATTGGTACAATGAAGGTTCTGCTTTAAATTTAATTAAAAAGCAAAACGCTTAAGCAAATTAGAAGTTATATGAGCTCCTGAAGAAATTCAGGAGTTTTTTTATGCCGTTTTTCTACCAAGGACAATAAGGCCTAAAAATGGACCTAAACCTAACAACATATAAATATAGTTAGATTGTAAAGTGATATTTAATTGTGTAATAATTAAAATACTCAAAATTGTAATGGAATAGCCTATACAGTTTACGATGGTTAGGGCTGTTCCTTTGTCTTTAGAAGCTACATTCTGAGCTACTAAAGTTGAAAACATAGGCGAATCTCCAATAACCAAGAAACTCCATATTATTAAAAATAGCACAAATAGAACTTGACTATCAAATAGAAAAGAAAAAGGAACGATTAAACAACAAACAAATGATCCTAATAAAAAATTGAAAGCAGTTTTTCTTACTCCTAATTTTTGGGAAATATAGCCTGCGAAAATACATGATATACTACCAATACCAATTATTAAAAAGGAGAGTAAAGAAATATCAATTGTTAAATTGGAGTGTATTTTATTATATGAAAATAACATGATAGGAACAAAAGCCCAAAATGTATAGAGTTCCCACATGTGACCAAAATAACCAAAAGCTGCTTTTTTAAATTCACTTTTTTTAAAGACAGTTGTGATAGTTTTCAAATCAAATATGTTATTTCTTTTTCTATAAGGGCCATCTTTTACAAATAATAATATGAGTAAACCCCCAATAACAGATAGAATAGAGGTAGAAACTATTACAAATTTCCAAGAAGTACTAGCAAAGAAATCTTTTATTAAATGTGGAAGAGCTGTACCTAACACTAAAGCACCTACTAAAAAACCTAAGGATTTACCTAATCCTTTATCAAAATAATCAGTGGCAATTTTCATTCCTACAGGATAAATACCTGCTAAAAAAAATCCTGTTAAAAACCTAAAAATCAGTATATAAGGTAAGTTGTTGCTTTGTAAAATAAAACAAAAGTTGAATAAGGATGCACATAAAGCGCTAATAAAAAACACTTTAGAGGGAGAAAATCGATCACTAATTGTAAAAAGAGCAAAAAGCAGGGTACCTGCTATGAAACCAAATTGTACTGCAGAAGTTAACCAACCAATTGCAGTTGCTTCTAATTGATATTCTAAAATTACAGAATTCATGACTCCATTCGTTGCAAACCATAAAGAAGTGCAGCAAAATTGAGCTATTACTATAATAGGTAGGATGTGTTTTTGCGTAATCATTTGATTACGAAATTAGTATAAATTAAAGAATAATCAACTAGAAAAATTTCTAATCATCATTACTTTATCTATATTTGAATAGATGAAAAATGTCAAAATTATAGAATGTCCAAGAGATGCTATGCAAGGTATAAAGTCTCACTTTATAGCTACTGATAGAAAGGCTTTGTACATTAATTCTTTATTAAAAGTTGGTTTTGATACGATTGATTTTGGAAGTTTTGTATCACCAAAAGCAATACCCCAAATGAGAGATACAGCAGCTGTATTATCTCAATTAGATTTAAGTACTACAAAAAGTAAGTTATTAGCGATAATTGCAAATTATAGAGGAGCAGAAGATGCAGTTCAATTTGAGGAAATTAATTATTTGGGCTATCCTTTTTCTATTTCTGAAAATTTTCAAATGAGAAATACTCATAAAACAATAGATGAATCTATAATTACACTAGATAAAATATTAAACTTAGCTGATAAATCCAATAAGGAAGTTGTGGCTTATTTATCAATGGGCTTTGGAAATCCTTATGGAGACCCTTGGAATGTTGAAATAGTGGGTGAGTGGACAGAGAAACTTTCAAGTATGGGGGTAAAAATTTTATCGCTTTCAGATACTGTAGGTACATCTACTCCAGATGTTATAGAATATTTGTTTTCTAACCTAATTCCTCAGTATACCAATATAGAATTTGGTGCTCATTTACATACAACCCTAGATAAATGGTTCGAAAAAGTAGATGCTGCCTTTAAAGCAGGTTGTTTACGATTTGATGGAGCTATTAAAGGTTATGGTGGTTGTCCAATGGCTAAAGATGAACTTACAGGTAATATGCCAACAGAAAAATTGTTAAGTTATTTTACTTCAGAAAAAGCAGAGACTAATATTAAACCAATGAGTTTCGAAAGTGCTTATAATAAGGCTTTAGAAGTTTTTAATTAGAAATAGCACTAAATTAATTTTAATCTTTCACCTTAATCTTTAAACATTTATCACAATTCTTAAAGAACTGTTAAATTCTCAATAGAGCACATATTATTTGGATAGAGCATCTTTTCAAGCTCTATTTTGTCTAATTTTACGTTAAAATAAATAAACAAAATAGAATTATGAAAAAATTTAAATTACTTTTTTTATTCGTCTTAACAAGTTTAGTGTACACAAGCTGTAATGACGATGATGATTTAATGGTTCCTGAACCTTCTGGAAATACAGTAGTATATCAATTAGGATCTAAAGATGTAGATGGTATTTTTGGTAAAGCTACATTTGTAGAAAATACAGATGCTTCTGTAACAGTGGTATTAGATATTGAAGGTACTCCTTCTGATGGTTTGCACCCAGCACATATCCATTTTAACACAGCTGCTGAGGGTGGAGATATTGCTTTAACCTTTACTCCTGTAGATGGAAACTCAGGTTTAAGCGCTACAACTTTTACCACTTTAAATGATGGTACAGCAATTTCTTATGCAGAATTATTAAATTTTGATGGCTACATCAATGTGCATTTAAGTGCAGATGAGTTAGGTACTGTAGTTGCACAAGGAGATATTGGTCAAAATGCATTATCAGGTACTTCTATCATTTATGATTTAGGAGAAAAGGATGTAACTGGTATTTCAGGTAATATAACTTTTTCAGAAAGAAATAATGGAGAAACATTAGCAGTTATTGAGTTAGATGGAACACCTGCAGGTGGATCTCATCCAGCACATATTCATGCAAATACAGCAGCAGAAACAGGTGCTATTTTATATACTTTTAATACAGTAAATGGAGATACAGGTACAAGTGTTACTAGTTTAAGCTCTTTAATGTTTTCAGATATAGAAGATATAGATGCTTATGTTAATGTACATTTAAGTATGGATAATTTAGCAACTATTGTTGCACAAGGAGATATAGGTCAGAATGATTTAACAGGTACAACTAAAGTTTACGACTTAGGAGAAAAAGATGTTGTTGGTATTTCTGGAGATATAACTTTTTCAGAAAGAGTAAATGGAGAAGCTTTAGCAGTTATAGATATTGCTAATACTCCAGCAGGAGGTATGCACCCAGCTCATATTCATGCAAATACAGCTGCAGAATCTGGGGCTATTTTATTTACTTTTAACGTAGTAAATGGAGATACAGGTATGAGTGCTACAAATGTAGACGCATATTCTTACGCAGATATTTTAGATATTGATGCTTATGTAAATGTGCATTTAAGTGCTACTCAATTAAGTACAATTGTTGCGCAAGGAGATATAGGACAAAATGATTTAACAGGTTCTACAATAGTTTATGATTTAGGAGAAAAAGATGTAGCAGGAATTTCAGGTGACATTACTTTCTCAGAAAGAGTAAATGGAGAAGCTTTAGCAGTTATAGATATTGCTAATACTCCAGCAGGAGGTATGCACCCAGCACATATTCACGAAAATACAGCAGCAGAAACTGGAGGAATATTATTCACTTTTAATGTTGTTGATGGTGATACTGGTATGAGTGTAACTAATGTAGATACAATAGACTATAGTGCAATTGAAGATTTAGATGCGTATGTAAATGTACATTTAAGTGCAACTCAATTAGGTACAATTGTAGCTCAAGGAGATATTGGTAGAAACGATTTAACAGGAGATTCTAAGGTTTATACTTTAAATGAAAAGGATGTTGCTGGAATTATGGGAACTGCAACTTTTTACAAAAGAGTAGATGGTAGTTCTTTAGCAGTTCTAGATATTGAAAACACAGTAGCTGGAGAAATGCACCCATCTCATATTCATGAAAATGATGCAGCAACAGGTGGTCCAATCGCATTTTCTTTTAATCCAGTAAATGGAGATACTGGTTTAAGTATGACACAAGTAGAAGAATTAGATGATAGTACAGCAATTACTTACGATGAGATTTTAACTTTTGATGGATATATTAACGTTCATCTAAGTGCAACTCAATTAAGTACTATTGTAGCTCAAGGAAATATTGGTTCTAATGAGTAATTAGATTTCTAATTTAAAATATAAAACCCATCAATTATTTGATGGGTTTTTTGTTTTATGTTCTTATTTTTGATAATCAAACCATGTAAACCAATTTAGCATGAAGAATAGTATTAGATTAATTCTAATTTTTACACTTATAGTACTTAATTCTTGTAAAAAGAATGATAATAAAATAGCATTTACTTTTTTACAATTAAATGATGTCTATGAGATAGCACCAATTCAAGGTGGAGAATTTGGAGGATTAGGTAGAGTAGAAACAGTCCACAAAGATTTATTAGCAGAGAATTCAAATACAATGCTTTTTATGGCAGGAGATTTCTTAAATCCTTCTCTTTTAGGAACTTTAAAATTAGATGGAGAAAGAATTAGAGGAAAGCAAATGATTGATGTGATGAATGCTATGAATTTTGATCTAGCCACTTTTGGGAATCACGAATTCGATTTGTCTAAAAAAGATTTACAAAAAAGGTTGAATGAAAGCACGTTTCCTTGGGTTTCAGCAAATGTAAAATTAATTGCAAATGAGAATACAACTCCTTTTTATAAAGAAGTTAATAATGTTAAGGAGTATATACCAGAAACCTTTGTCAAAGAATTTAAAGATGAAGATGGTACAAAAATAAAAATAGGATTTGTAAGTGTCTGTATACCTTCTAACCCAAGAGATTATGTGGAGTACCAAAATATGTTCGATAAAGTAAGAACTTCTTATGCAACTCTTAAAGATTCAGTAGATGTCGTTTTTGGATTAACACATGTAAAAATCACCAATGATAAAAGAATTGCCAAATTGTTGCCAGAAATTCCATTAATTATGGGAGGTCATGAGCATACCAATATGCGAATTGAAACTGAAAACGGAATTATTACTAAAGCAGATGCGAATGCAAAAACAGTTTACATTCACAGAATAGTATTTGATAAAACAACTAAAGAAACAACGATAAAATCTGAGTTAAAGGAAATTAATGCATCAATTAAAGAAGATGTTGAAGTAGCTAAGGTTGTTCAGAAATGGCAAAACATTTTAGAAAAAGAAATTAAAGAGGTTTTAGTAAAACCTAATGAAATTATTTATCAAACTGATATTCCTTTAGATGGTAGAGATACTCCAATTAGAAGCACGCAAACAAATTTGGGTAAAATTATTACAGAATCTATGTCTTACGCTTTTAATGATAAAGTAGATTGTGCTTTGGTAAATGGTGGTTCTATAAGAATTGATGATCAATTGTTAGGAGATGTAACACCTGTAGACATTTTTAGAGTTTTGCCTTTTGGAGGTGCAATTGTAAAGGTTGAAATTAAAGGTAGATTACTAAAAAGAGTTTTAGATTATGGAGTATTGGCTTCAGGTACAGGAGCTTACTTGCATAGATTTAATGCTAATAGAGTAGAGGATACTTGGTACATCAACAATCAAAAAATTAATTTAAGTAAGACATATACAGTAGCATTTTCTGATTATTTGTTAAAAGGATTTGATATTCCATTTTTATCTCCGAAAAACAAAGAAGTCTATTCAGTTTATCATCCTAAAGAAGATGAAATGGCTTATGATATTCGAAAAGCTGTAGTTAGCTATTTAAAAATGAAATAATATAAAAGTAAAAAGCTCAAGAAATAAATCTTGAGCTTTTTTTATCAATTTTAAGAATCTCTTCTTTTTCTTCCAAATCCTCCTGGTTTTCTGTCTGATCCAGATGATGAAGATCTTCTATCACTTCTATTTCTTCCTCCACTATTATCAGAACTTCTTCTAGATGATGAACCTTCAGTACTTCTTCTTCGTCCAAAACCTCCATCTTTTTTACCAAAAGATTTCTTTTTTCCTCTTCTTCCTCCTCCTGAACGTTCTTTTTTGGTAATTTCTACATTTACAGATCTACCATCAAAATCTGGCTGATTAGAAGCAAAAGCATCTAAAGTTTGGCTTTCGAAGTTTTTATCAATCTCAAAGAAAGAAAAAGTATCTAATATGTCTATAGCACCAATTTCTATCTTATCACCAATATTTTGGTCATTAATTAAACCAATCAATTTAGCAGGATTCAAACTGTCTTTTCTACCAATATTGATAAAGAAACGAGACATATTATCTGCAGTTGCTCTAGATCTAGAATTTTCTCTTCCTAAATCATTTAAATCTTTAGAGTTTTCGTAATAAGCCAACATTGTGTTGAATTCTAAAGAAACAAACTTTTGTATTAATTGCTCTCTGTCTAAGTCTTTTAATTTGTCATAAATGCTAGGTAAAAACTCTGTAATTTCAGATTCATTAACCTTAGTATCATTTACTTTGTCAATTAAATTCATTAATTGATTTTCTACAATCTCTTTTCCTGTAGGTACTTTACCTTCAACAAATTTTTGCTTAATGATACGTTCTATTACACGTAATTTACCTTTTTCTCTATTATTTACTAGAACAATAGATACACCTTTATTACCAGCTCTACCAGTTCTACCACTTCTGTGAGTATAGTTTTCTATTTGATCTGGTAACTTATGATTAATTACATGTGTTAATTCATTTACATCTAAACCACGAGCTGCAACATCTGTTGCTACTAAAATCTGAATGGTTTTTTTTCTGAATTTACCCATAACAGAATCTCTCTGTGCTTGAGATAAATCTCCATGTAAAGAATCTGCATTATAGCCATCTTTAATTAAGTTATCTGCAACTTCTTGTGTTTCTCTTCTGGTTCTACAAAAGATAATTGCATAAATATCTGGATTTAAATCTGCTATTCTCTTAAGTGCAGGATAACGTGTTCTTTCTGTAACTGCATAATACTCATGACTTACATTTTCTGAAC
This sequence comes from Polaribacter dokdonensis, assembly GCF_024362345.1. GTDB lineage: Bacteria > Bacteroidota > Bacteroidia > Flavobacteriales > Flavobacteriaceae > Polaribacter > Polaribacter dokdonensis. Next base: position 404,043 of record NZ_CP101505.1, read on the forward strand.
CTGAGTTCTTTTCTCCAGAAGTAACTTCTACAGGAGTTGTCATGTAATTCTTAGCAATTGCTTCTACTTCTCTAGGAAAAGTTGCAGAAAATAATAACGTTTGTTTAGTTTCTGGTGTTGCTTCTAATACCTTATCTAGCTCTTCTTTAAAGCCCATGTTAAGCATTTCATCAGCTTCATCTAAAACTAACCATCTAACATTACCTAACTTTAAAGCTCTTCTGTTAATTAAATCTACAGTTCTACCTGGGGTTCCAACAACAATTTGAGAACCTCTTTTTAAAGATCTAATTTGATCTTCCATACTAGAACCACCATAAACAGTAGTTACTTTTACATTTTTTAAATATTTGCAAAAGTCTTTAATATTATTACCAATTTGAACTGCAAGTTCTCTTGTTGGTGATAATATAATTGCTTGTACATTATTGTTATCTTCTTCTAAAAGCTCTAATATTGGTAAACTAAAGGCAGCAGTTTTACCTGTACCAGTTTGTGCAAATGCTTTTAAATCTGTATCAGAAGATATTATTTGTGGAATTGCTTTTTCTTGTATAACAGTTGGTTTTTCGTAACCTAAATCTGTTAACGCTTTGATTATAGGTGCTTTTAGCCCTATTTCTTTAAATGTTGACATTTCTGTGATTTTGTAGATTCACAGAACGCCCACCTGTAAATCTGATTATAAATTCGACCTGATTTTTAATGAGTTACACTCAAAATTAAAATCGTGCAAATGTACTACAAATTAAATGAACAAAAGAAGAAAGTTCGTTTTATTGATTGTTATTCAAATCCTCTAAGTAAGGAATAAGGTTGTTAGAGTAGATAGAAGCAAAACCATTAACTACTTTTCCATTATGATTTACAAGAATAGTTCTTGTCATTTTACTACTAAGAAAAGTTTGAGCTAAATTATCTTTATTAATATAGAATTGATTTTTAATGTCTAATTTTTCAATTTTCTCAACATCTAATCCATCAGTTTTTATTAACTGAAAATGAATATTTGGAAATTTTTCTTGTAAATAAACTAGTCTAGAGGATAAATAAGACTTAGATACGTATTCTGGATTCCAAAATAGTAAGAACGTATTTTTGTCCTTAATTAATTTATGAATTGAATGGTTAGAATTTGTGTAGTCTGTAATTTCAAAATTTGGTAATTCATTTCCTAAAGTTATAGCCTTAGAATCATTTAATAAACTCTGAATTTGTGTTTTATCTTTTTCATTAGTAGAAGACTTTAAAAATAAATCGAAAGCTTCTAAGTTTACTTGATCTGAAGATTTATTGTAAAAGTGACTCACTAAAGTTTGCTTTAAAAATGCATTCTTTGTGCTTTGAGATGTTATTCTATCGTCTATTATATTTAGTAAATCTAACGTAAAATCTGGAGTATACTCGTTTCTCATTGGTCTATGCCCTAAAGCATAAGTTTCATTGTACAAATAATTTCTAATGTATCTAGAATAAGGAGGAAAATACATCATTGTATCTTTATCTATATCTATATTTTTTCTGTAATCATAAAAGCTATCATCTACTTCTGGGAAGTGTCCATCTTCAGCATATTTAGAATGTATAATAGGATATCTTTCAAATCTAGAATATATAGGGAAAGTGAGTGCAACTTTTAAAACCTCATTAAAACCTTCAGTTTCATCTGGGTGTTCTAAAACGTAGTCATTATAAGTAACTAATTTAGTTGCTAATAAAGAATCTGTAACTTTTTTAAATACATCTACTTCTTGCTTATTTAATTGATAAAAATTCTTTCGTTCTTTTTCATCTGCTAAGAAGCAATCAATTAACATGTTATTTCTATCTGCACCTTTACCTGCAAAACTTAGGGTCTCATCAAAATCCCAAGTGTTTAAACGTAACATTAAACTATCTTGAGGTTCTATATATATGTATTGATTTTCATTACCATGAACAAAATAATACAAACCTTCATTTGCATTTTTTAACTCTCCAATAAATTTCTGATGTTCATCTAATAAAAAAGTATCAATTACTTGTTCCATCGAATAAAGAATAACCCTATTCGATTTTGGATTAATAATCTTACCTCCAAAATATGTAGTTTGCTCTTTAACCTCTGTTTCACAGCTAATTAAAAAACTTAAAGAAAGTAATTGTAATAAAATTAATATTTTATTATTCATATAATGTTGTGGGTATAACTGATACAAAAATAACTATTCAATGCAGTTGGGCTTGTTAATACGTTGTTAAAAATATTACAAAAATTTAGGGTTTGTTTTTCTTTAATAGTCTGAAAAAGACTAGCTATATCTAACTTAAAACAAATCAATTTACTACTTTTGCAAAAAATTAAAATAGAGTTATGTTATCAGTTTCTAATTTATCTGTTCAGTTTGGAAAACGAGTTTTGTTTGATGAAGTAAATACCAAGTTTCAAACAGGAAATTGTTATGGAATTATAGGTGCCAATGGTGCAGGTAAATCTACATTTTTAAAAATAATTTCTGGAAAGATGGATCCTACCTCAGGTCAGGTTCATTTAGAAGCAGGTAAGAGAATGTCTGTGCTTACTCAAGATCATTATGCTTATGATGATTACCCAGTTTTAGAAACTGTGGTTATGGGTAATAAAGATCTTTTTAAAATTAAAAAAGAGATTGATGCTTTATATGCAGATTATACAGATGAAAATGCAGAAAAGATAGGTGAGCTTCAAATTGTTTTTGAAGAGATGAATGGTTGGAATGCAGATTCTGATGCAGCAGCAATGTTATCTAACTTAGGTATAGCTGAAGATTTACATTATACGTTAATGAAAGATTTAGATGGTAAGCAAAAAGTTCGTGTGTTAATTGCACAAGCACTTTTTGGAAATCCTGATGTTCTAATAATGGATGAGCCTACCAATGATTTAGATTTCGAAACTATTGCTTGGTTAGAAAACTTTATTGCCAATTTTGATAACTGTGTAATTGTGGTATCTCATGATAGACACTTTTTAGATGCAGTTTGTACTCATATTTCTGATATTGATTTTGGTAAGATTAATCATTATTCAGGTAATTATACATTTTGGTATGAATCTAGTCAGTTAGCAGCAAAACAAAGAGCACAACAGAACAAGAAAGCAGAAGATAAAAAGAAAGAATTAGAAGAATTCATTCGTAGATTTTCTGCAAACGTAGCAAAATCTAAGCAAGCTACTTCTCGTAAAAAAATGATTGATAAATTAAACGTAGAAGATATAAAACCTTCTAGTAGACGTTATCCTGCAATTATTTTTGATAGAGATAGAGAAGCAGGGGATCAAATTTTAAATGTAGAAGGCTTAAGTAAGGATTTTGAAGGTGAAAAATTGTTTGATAATATTCATATCAATTTAAATAAAGGAGATAAAGTCGCTATTATCTCTAAAAACTCAAGAGCTATTACAGCTTTTTATCAAGTTATTTCTGGTAATGAACCTGCAGATGCTGGTAAATATTCTTGGGGTGTAACTACAACACAATCTTATTTACCACTTGATAATTCTGAGTATTTTCAGAATGGAGATTTAAACCTAGTAGATTGGTTAAGACAATATGCGCAAACTGAAGAGGAGAGAGAAGAAGTTTACTTAAGAGGATTTTTGGGTAAAATGATTTTTTCTGGTGAAGAAGCTCTAAAGAAAAGTAATGTACTTTCTGGAGGTGAGAAAGTAAGATGTATGTTATCTAAAATGATGATGAAAAGAGCTAATATTTTAATGTTAGATGAGCCAACAAACCACTTAGACTTGGAATCTATTCAAGCATTAAATAATTCATTAATTAACTTTAAAGGAACAGTTTTATTTTCTACACATGATCATGAATTTGCTCAAACTGTAGCTAATAGAATTATAGAATTAACACCTAAAGGAGCTATTGATAGATATGCAACTTTTGATGATTATTTATCTGATCCTAAAATTAAAGAATTAAGAGATTCTATGTATTCTTAATTATAAGATTTACAAATTAAAACAAAAAACCATTATGTAAACTAAAAGTTTAAATAATGGTTTTTTAATTACTGTAAAACAGTGTATTGTGTTTTTATTTTTTCTGCAATGGACTTATAATTTTTACATCAGAAAAAGAAATTGCACCTCTTACAACACCATCAATAGTTTTCTTTAAAGCTTCTATTAATTGCATTTTTAATTGAGATTTATGGTAGATTAAACTAACCTCTCTTGCAGGTGGTGGATTGTTAAATTCTCTTAAAAACTGTTTGTCAGAATCGTTTAAATCTAAGGTATGTAAATATGGTAAAAGCGTCATTCCTAAACCTTCTTTAGAAAGTTTAATTAAGGTATCAAAACTTCCACTCTGTAATTGAAACCCTTTTTTATTATCAATCTTATGAGCTCTGCATAAGTTTAAAATGTTGTCTTTAAAACAATGACCATCTTCTAGTAAAAGAATGTCTTCCATTTCTAATTCATTCACATCAATAAACTTGTTTTTAAAAAGTCTATGATTTTGAGGAATTAAACCTATAAACGGTTCATAGTACAAAGGTTTTTCTTTAATAGCCTCGTTCTCTAGTGGAGTAGCAGCAATTGCAGCATCTATATGACCATCTGTTAGTTTTCTTATAATTTCTTCAGTAGTAAGCTCTTCTATAATAATTTTTACTTTTGGATATTTCTTCGTAAAATTATTCAAAAACATAGGTAGCAAGGTTGGCATTATTGTAGGAATAATTCCTAATTTAAATTCGCCACCAATAAAACCTTTCTGTTGATGTACAATATCTAAAATTCTATTGCTTTCATCTACGATAACTTTAGCTTGTTCAACAATTTTTCTACCTACTTCTGTAAGTTCAATTGGTTTTTTAGATCTATTAAATATTTGCACATCTAATTCATCTTCAAGCTTTTGAATTTGCATGCTAAGTGTAGGCTGAGTCACAAAACTGTGTTCTGCAGCCACAGTAAAATTCTGATATTCTGCTACAGATAAAACATACTTAAGTTGGGTAATTGTCATTGATAAGAATTTTTGATAAAGATATTAAATCTATCAATCTTGATTATAGTTTTAAGTGACTTATTTTTAATAAATTTGAGTAAATAACAAAAGAAATATTATGAACAAGAATATATTAGGATTAGAGAAAGCAGACTCTAAAGAATCAGTCGAAAAATTAAACGGATTATTAGCAAACTTTCAAATTTATTATCAAAATTTAAGAGGTTTACATTGGAATATTAAAGGTAAAAACTTTTTTGATTTACATGTAAAGTTCGAAGAATTATATACAGACAGTCAAGTTAAAATAGATGAAATTGCTGAACGTATTTTAACTTTACAGGGTAAACCATTACACACGTTTACAGATTATATAGCAAATAGCAGTGTGCCTGTAGGTAAAGATATTTCAAAAGATGTAGAAGCAGTAGAGTTGGTGGTAACTTCTTTGTCTGAGCTATTAAAAATAGAAAGAGATATTTTAGATTTATCAGATAAATCTGATGATGAAGGTACTAATGCTATGATGAGTGATTTAATTTCTGAACAAGAAAAAACAATTTGGATGCTAAACTCATGGTTGGGTAAGTAATAGCAGCTTAATGAAAATATTAAAGAGGACCTTTTTGGTCCTCTTTTTTAATTCAATACAAAAGAGTATCCTATTTGAAAACCCAATAGATTATAGCCGTCATTTGGTTTTTGAAAATTTAGATTCGATACATGACCAATGTGCGAACCTAGATAAATAAACTGATCTTTAAAAACCTGGTAATTTAGACCCAAAGTAAAGTTCTCTATAAATGTAAATCCTTTTGCCAAACGTTCTGAACGAGTATCTATATATGAGAAGCCTAAACTTATAGCTGCTTGAATATCTAGTTTTGTAAATATGGTTTTACGTGCAGAAAATCCAAATTCTAAAGCATATAAATTCATGTTTTTCTTTTTTGTAAACTCCTCTATTTTTTCTTGATAATGTTCTTGATCAGGAGTTACGTAAAAATTATTTAGGAGTTGATGTTCTAAAAATTGTACTTGAGGTTGTACAATTAATTCTAAGTTTAGAGATTTCCAATTTCCTAAATTATAGAAAGCTTGACCTTTTAAAATTTGTGCTTTATAAGTGTAATCTGGATCATCATGAAAAAAACGTTCATTTGAACCAAAAGCATATAAAAAGCCTATTTTCATAGGCTTTAATATATTATTATCAGAATTTTGACCAATACTTTTCACAGAGATAAAAGCTATAAAAAGAATTAGTAAATTATTTTTCATAATTATTTAGTTAAACATTTGAGCTACTTTTTCTGCTTTTCTATTTTCTGAGTAGTCGTAAAAACCTTCACCAGATTTTACACCCAATTTACCAGCCATAACCATGTTTACTAAAAGTGGGCAAGGAGCATATTTCGGATTTTTAAATCCATCATACATAACATTTAAGATAGATAAACAAACATCCAAACCAATAAAATCTGCTAATTGCAAAGGTCCCATTGGGTGAGCCATACCTAACTTCATTACAGTATCAATTTCTGCAACACCAGCAACACCATTATATAAGGTTTCTATAGATTCGTTAATCATTGGCATTAAAATTCGATTCGCTACAAAACCAGGGTAATCATTAACTTCAACAGGGATTTTATTTATTTTTTTACTTAATTCTACTGTAAATTCAGTTACTTCATCAGATGTATTATAGCCTCTTATAATTTCAACTAATTTCATAATTGGTACAGGATTCATAAAATGCATTCCTATTACTTTATCTGCTCTGTTTGTTTCTGCAGCAATTTGAGTAATTGAAATAGATGATGTATTTGTTGCCAAGATTGTATCTTCAGGACAAACTTCATCTAATTCTCTAAATATTTTAGATTTTAGTGCAACATTTTCTGTAGCAGCTTCAATTACCAAACTTGCATATTTTACGCCTTCTTTAATAGAAGTATATGTTGTGATATTTGCTAAAGTTTTATTTTTATCATCTTCAGAAATTTTTTCTTTAGCAACCATTCTATCTAAATTTTTAGATATAGTAGCTATTCCTTTTTCTAAAGCTTTTTCAGAAACGTCAATCAATTGAACATTATAATCAAATTGTGCAAAAGTATGTGCAATTCCATTACCCATTGTTCCAGCACCAATTACAGCTATATTTTTCATATTGTATATTATTAATTTTAATTTAGTTTTTTAAGTCTTCTTCTGTTTTAAAACAGTCTATCACCCATTGTGCAATTCGTAAAGCCTCTGTTCCATTATGTAAAGACACAATAGGAGTAGTGTCGTTTACAATTGCATCTGCAAAAGTTTCTAATTCATCTAGAATTGCGTTGTTGTTGGTAACCTCAGGGTTTTCGAAATAGATTTGCTTTTCTACACCTTCGTCATTTTTAAGTACCATTGCAAATTCGTCTAAATCTTCAGGAGCATCTTGTATTCTTACAATTTCTGATTCTTTACTTAAAAAGTTCACAGAGATATAGGCATCCTTCTGAAAAAAACGAGTTTTACGCATGTTTTTCATAGAAATTCTACTAGCAGTTAAGTTGGCAACACATCCATTTTCGAACTCTATTCTAGCATTTGCAATATCTGGTGTTTCCGATATTACAGAAATACCACTTGCATGAACATTCTTAACTTTAGAATCTACAGAGGATAGAATGATATCAATATCATGTATCATTAAATCTAAAACTACAGGAACATCTGTACCTCTTGGATTAAATTCTGCTAACCTATGAGTTTCAATAAACATTGGGTTCTTAATTTTATCCTTTACAGCTTTAAATGCAGGGTTAAAACGTTCTACATGACCAACTTGACCTTTAACATGGTATTGACTGGCCAACGTTTTAATAGCTTCTGCTTCTAAAACTGTTTTTGCTATAGGTTTCTCTATAAATATATGTCGCCCTTTTTTAATCGCTCTTTCTGCACAATCAAAATGAGAAAGTGTAGGTGTAACAATATCAACAACATCTACTGCATCAATTAATTCATCTATAGAATCAAAAGAAGTGTAACCAAATTGTTCTGTTACATTTTTCGCATTTTCTTTAATTGGATCATAAAAACCAATTAAATCATATTTAGAAGATTCTTTTAATAAACGAAGATGTATTTTTCCTAAATGGCCAGCACCTAAAACTCCAACTTTAAGCATATAGATAAATTTAAAATTTTAATTAAGATTGTAGCCCTAAACAATATTTTTAGCGCTTTAATTTTAGCTAATCTGTTGATTTTTACATCTTAAATAAGCTACAAACAAAGATACAATTTTATAAGAGTATATTTAGAAATATTACTATTTTTAGACTTTAGAAACTAGCCATTCATTGAAAGATACAGCCAAACATCAAGGACTTAGAAATCAACTTGTAAAAGTTTTAGAAGCAAAAGGCATACATGACAAAAATGTATTAAAAGCCATTAGTAAAATTCCTAGACATTTATTTATTGATTCTAGTTTTGAGGCTCATGCTTATCAAGACAAAGCTTTTCCAATTGCAGCAGAACAAACCATTTCTCAGCCTTATACTGTGGCTTTTCAATCGCAAACTTTAGAAATAAAACCTACAGATAAAATATTGGAGATTGGTACAGGTTCTGGATATCAAACAGCAGTATTATTAGAGTTTAAAGCAGAAGTATACACAATTGAAAGACAGCATGAATTGTTTAAAAGAACCTCTAGCTTTCTGCCAAGGTTACATTATAAACCAAAGAGATTTATTTTTGGTGATGGCTATAAAGGACTGCAAGAACAAGCTCCTTTTGATAAAATTATTGTAACAGCTGGTGCTCCATTTGTACCAAAACCTTTATTGGCTCAATTAAAAATAGGGGGTAAGCTTCTAATTCCTGTTGGTGATAAATCTCAAATAATGACCTTGTTTATTCGAAAATCTAACAAAGAATTCGAAAAACAAGAATTGGGTGATTTTGCTTTTGTACCAATGTTAGAAGAAAAGAACTAAATTATTGAGCTCTCTCCCAATATTTGGTTTTTCCAAAAAGCGATACACCAATAAAGCCTCTAATTTTTAATTTGTTGTCTTTTACAAGCTTAATGTAGCACTTGTAAACTTTACCATTTCTAGGATCTAATATTTCTCCTCCTGACCACTCATCATCATCTTTCTCTAGTCCTGTTAAAATATCTAAACCAAGAATTTTCTTATTTTTATTTTCACCTTCACATGCTGTACAAACTGAGTTTTGTCTTGCAGGATCCATGATTTTTACAACCTTAGCATAGGCTTTATTATCTTTTTTATAGATTTCAATAATAGAATCTACTTCACCAGTTTCTTCATTGGTGCTATTCCATTTTCCAAAAATATCTTGTGCATTTATGGTAAATGCGAACAATAGGGTTGCTAATGTTAATAGTTTTCTCATCATTTATAATTTTAATTGTTATGCTTCTGCGTCAAAATAATCATTCCATTTTCCTTGTACCTTTAATACTTGCTCTATTACGTCTCTAACACAGCCTTCACCACCTTTTAAATTAGAAATATATTTAGATGCATTTTGTATTTCTGGCACAGCATCATTTGGGCAACTTGCTAAGCCAACTTTTTGCATTACTGGTAAATCAGGTATGTCATCACCCATATACAACACATTTTCTGTAGATAAATTATACTTGCCTACAATTTCATTGTACTGTTGTATTTTATCATGCGCACCTAAATAAATATCTTCAATACCTAATGCTGCTAATCTACTTTTTACAGCTTGGTTAGTACCTCCAGAAATTATGCAAACTCTAAAACCTTTATTTAGTGCTATTTTCATAGCATAGCCATCTTTTACATTCATATGTCTAACTAATTCTCCACTAGGCATTATGGTTAACATTCCATTGGTTAATACACCATCAACATCAAAAATAAATGTTGAAATTTTAGGTAATAGTTGTTTGTAACTAAGCTCCATTTTGGATTGATTTTGTTAAGAGTTTATAAATTTCTTGCTGATTTTTATCTAGCAAATTTAAGTGATTTTTGATAGTTTGTTCATCATGCCTAACTGCTGGCCCTGTTTGAGCTTCATTAGGTGATAAACTTTTTATCTTGTTTGATGTTTCTTCTATTAAAGGATATAAAATTTCAAAAGGAATGTTGTTTTTATCACAAATTTCATTCCCAATTGTATACATGTAATTTGTAAAGTTGTTTACAAACACTGCAGCTACATGCAGTTTTTTGCGTTGATTAGAATCTATTTTATAAATTCGATTTCCTAATAAATTTGCTAATTTCTCTAAAAGTAAATAGTCATTATCATTATCTGCTTCTAAACAAAAGGGTACAACAGAAAAATTGATAGATTTATTCTTAGAGATTGTTTGCAGCATATAAAAAACTCCTTTCTGTTTCTTGTTTTTTAACTCATTCATGTTACAAGCTCCTGAAGTGTGTACAACAAAATTATTCTGAATATTTTTTGATACTTCAGCAATAGCGTCATCTGAAACTGCTAGAATTGTAATATCTGCAGTTGGTATGTTTTCTAAACGTCTTGAGTTTATTTTAGTAACCTTTAAATCACCAATTTTAGTAAATGCATTATACAAATGATTTGCTACATTTCCATCACCAACAATTAAAACTGATATCATAATACGAAGATATTGAAATTTTAAGACAACATGTTTTTAAGATTTGTTAATTTAGCGGATATAAAAGTTTATTTGTTGAGAAAGTTTACTTGGTTGTTCATATTTAGTTTAATCCTGTTTTCTTGTAAAAAAGAGAAGCTAGTGTTTTCAGCTTTTGAATTAAACAAAAATCTTTCCTGTAATGATTTATACGATAATGGTTTTAAGAGAACTTTTGGTAGTGATGTTTTTATGATTGGTAAAATCATGAATGATACTACTGTACATTTTCAAATTTCAGAGCCAATTGTAAAAAATGAAATTCATTCTGATGATTTTTATGAGGAGATTCGGATTGAAAATGATACCTTGAAAAAAGAAAGTATCTATGATGAGTATTTAAAAAAAGATGCATTAGAATTAAATGATTCTATTTACCAATTAGTTTGGCAAAATATAAAAAAACAAAAAAAGGGTATTTGTAGAGAAGGAGTAATTATTTGGAAAAATTTTATGATTGAATTAGATAAGTCAGAAATAAAAAAATATAGACAGACCATAGACATATCAAAATATAAAATTTTAGAAATTGAGAATCCAAGCTCTTATGATTTGGATAGTTTTAAAGTTCTGAATTTAAAAAAGAAGGATACATTTTACTGCTCCATTTACAAACAAAATCAAAAATATTATATGTCATCAACAATTAGTTTAAGATAATTATGAGTAATAAATTAGGTATAAACACAACTTGTGTTCATGTTGGAGAAGTAAAGGATGAGCAATTTAAAGGTGCAGTTTCACCTATGTACTTGTCTACATCTTATGCTTTTGATGGGGTAGAAGTAAAACGCTATCCACGTTATTACAACACACCCAATCAAGAAATGCTTTGCAAAAAAATTGCAGCATTAGAAAATACTGAGGCTGGTTTAATTTTTAGTTCTGGAATGGCTGCAATTTCATCAGCAATGTTAGCTTTTTTAGAAAGAGGAGATCATGTAATTGTGCAGCAGGTTATTTATGGGGGTACCTATAATTTTATCGTTTCTGAATTTGATAAATATGGAATAGAATATTCGTTCACAGAATCTGATAAAGCTGAAGATTTTAAGGCATTAATTAAAGAAAATACAAGAATACTATATATAGAGACTCCTTCTAATCCATTATTAGGAATTACGGATATGCAGGCTATAAGTAATATCGCTAAAGAAAATAATATTTTAACGATGATCGATAATACTTTTGCATCTCCAATAAATCAAAATCCTGCTAATTTTGGAATTGATATTGTAATTCATTCTGCAACAAAATACATGGGTGGTCATTCTGATATTTCTGCAGGTGCAATTGCTGCTAGTGAAGAGCATATGGAGCAAATTTGGAAAACTGCCATTAACTTTGGTGGTAATTTAAGTGATCAAACAGTTTGGTTATTAGAGCGTAGTTTAAAAACATTAAACTTAAGAGTTAAAGAGCAAACAAAAAATGCTCAACAAATGGCTGAATATTTAGAACAAAGTTCAGATATTGATTCAGTATATTATCCTGGATTAAAAAGTCATCCTCAACACGAATTGGCCAAAAAGCAAATGAAAGGTTTTGGAGCTATGTTATCTTTTGAACTTAAGGAAGAAATAGATGCAATGACATTTCAAAATAATTTAAGTTTAATTAAGCCTTCAATGAGTTTGGCAGGTTTAGAAAGTACAACAGTTAGTCCTACACAAACAACGCATGCACTTTTAAGTGAAGAAGAACGTTTAGAAAGAGGTATTAAAGATGGCTTAATTCGATTCTCTGTAGGGATAGAAGAACCTGCAGATTTAATTGCAGATATTGAGCAAGCCATAGAAAAATCAAAATAATGAAGTTAGACATATTGGCGTTTGGTGCACATCCAGATGATGTAGAGTTAGGTTGTGGTGCAACTTTGGCTAAAGAAATATCTTTAGGTAAAAAAATTGGTATTGTAGATTTAACGAGAGGAGAGTTAGGTACTAGAGGATCTGCAGAATTAAGAGATAAAGAAGCGAAGAAAGCAGCAGAAATCTTAGGGGTTTCAGTTAGAGAAAATTTGGCTTTCGCAGATGGTTTTTTTATAAATGATAAAGAGCATCAATTATCAATTATTAAAATGATACGTAAATATCAGCCTAAAATAGTTCTTTGTAACGCTATTGATGATAGACATATAGATCATGGAAAAGGCAGCAAACTTGTTTCTGACGCATGTTTTTTAAGTGGATTATCTAAAATTGTTACAAAAGATAATGGTGAAACTCAAGAAGAGTGGAGGCCAAAAAATGTGTATCATTATATTCAATGGAAAAATATTGAGCCAGATTTTGTTGTTGATGTTTCAGGATTTATAGATTATAAAACTAAATCTGTATTAGCATATTCATCTCAATTCTTTGATCCTGAAAGTGATGAACCAGAAACACCAATTACCAGTAAAAATTTTATAGATAGTGTAAACTATAGAGCTAGAGATTTAGGAAGATTAATAGGTGTCGATTATGCAGAAGGCTTTACGACAGAACGTTATGTAGCATTAGAAAATTTAGATAAAATTTTTTAAATTTTTCTTTTAAAAAATGTAAAAAGAAGTATATTTGCACTCGCAAGCAAATGGTGGTTGTAGCTCAGTTGGTTAGAGCGTCGGTTTGTGGTACCGAAAGTCGTGGGTTCGAGCCCCATCTTCCACCCAAAATAAAAAAAGCCTTCTCTTATGAGAAGGCTTTTTTACTTTTAGGGGTAATTCTTAGGGGTACTAGGGGTTAAGGGGTCAATTAAGGGGTATTTAATAAAAAAGCTTATCAAATATTGAAGGTCCTTTTCAATAATGTAATGTTTAGGGAACATTACCTTAAAGAGTTATTTCTATTCTTCAAGCAGAACTAGGGGTTAGCTTGTTTAACAGACTCTTCAATATTTGATAATCTCTGAAGAATATCTGTCGATAATTCTTCAACCTGCTTTTTCACTATTTCTTTAATGTGAAATTCAATAGGGGATTGAACTTCGCTATTACTAGGGGTATAGTTTTTAGCTTCTTCTTTTTTTAATCCTGTTAGCAGCCACATTGGATCAACATCTTTTATGTTGTCAATGATTGCGAGTAATATTGTTTCGTTTGGCTTTTTTGTATAATTAACTACTGCACTTACCAATTGTTGAGAAACTCCAATGAGTTCCGAAAACTGTCTTTGGTTTAGTTGAGAGTCTTTAAAAACCTTTATTACTCTATCCGCTCTTTGTCTATTTTCATCTTTCATATCTGGGGGCACTACAAATGTAGTAATTATTTACCACAAACAATGATTATTTTTAAATTATTTTATATTTTTTTTAAAATCTCTAGTATTTCCGCCCTTTTTCGAGAGGAAATAGGTATCGTTTTATTATTACTTAGTACTAAATAACCACCATCAGCCTTTATATACTCCTTTATATAGGCTTTATTAATTAAATGACTTTGGTGTACTCTTAAGAATCCTATGCTAGATAGTAGGTTAGCATAATGCTTAAGTGTTTTTGATACCAGTACTTTAGATCTATCTTTTAAGTAAAAAGTAGTGTAATTACTATCAGATTCGCATCTAATAATATCTTTTATGTTGACTAATTGTATCTTATCTAATGTGTTTAAAGAAATTTTACTCGGTTTGTGGTGAGGCTTATCAATAATATCTTTTAAAACTTTAATTTGTTCCTCTTTTGGTGTTATCTGTTTTTTTACTTTATTAATAGCTACACCTAATTCCTCAATGGAGTAGGGCTTTAGTATATAATCTATAGCTGCAAATTTAAAAGCTTTAAGTGCATATGCATCACTGGCAGTAATAAAGATAACTCTTGTGTCTAAAGAAGGTATTAGCTCTAATATATCAAAGCCAGTGCCATCTCCTAACATAATATCTAAGAATAAAATATCTGGTTTTAGTGTTTGGAGCTGTTTTGCAGCATTAACTACACTTGTAGCTTTACCAATAATATCTATTTCTTTATGATACTGGTTTAAATCACTACATAGAAGATCTAATGCATTTAAATTATCGTCTACCACAAATGATGTAAGTCTCTTCATTAGTAATCTGTTTTTAATGGTATTTTAAAGAAAACCTTTGTTCCGGTTGTATTTTCCTTATTTTTTATATTTTGAATTCTATAAGAATTCAAGTTCGAAAGATACTGAATTCTTTCCTTAGTTACTTTTAAAGCTAGAGAATTATTATTTGTGGTAAACTTCTTTTTTAATGATTTGTCTATTCCTATACCATTATCTATTATGCTAATTTCTATGTATTGATTGATTATAGTTATTTCAATATTAATTAAGCCAGGCTTATCGTTAGTAAACCCATGTTCTATGGAGTTTTCTATAAAAGGTTGTAATAGCATTGATGGAAATAGAATTTCATCACTATCTATATTGTTCAAGTGAAGATCTATGTTGTAGTTGAATGATTTAGAGCTCATGCTTTGTTCTAACTCAATATAATTCTTTATTGTAGCAAGTTCGTCCTTTAAGGTTATTTCTTCTCTTCTAGAGTTATTTAATACGCTTCTTAGTAGAATTGAGAACTTATTAATAGTTTTATTTAGTTCAGTAACATCTCCTTTATTACCAAGTGCTTTAATACCATTTAGTACGTTAAAAATAAAGTGAGGGTTCATTTGGAGTTGCAATGCTTGTTGTTCTAACGTTAATAGATGATTTGTCTGTTTAAGTGACATAAGTTCTTTAGCGTGTTTCTTTTTTAGATGTTTTAAATACATTTCTAAAAAAAGGTAAGCTATAATAAGCAATAAAACTCCTGTAATAAGGAAGAAAGCATCCTTTTTATAGAAAGGAGTATCAATTTTAAAGTTCAATATTTGAGGTTCACTTTTTGTTTCATCAACTTTTGATTGTATTTGTAAGCTGTAGTTTCCATAAGTTAAGTTTGGCAATTGTATTTCATTATTGTTAGACCAATTAGAAGAAACTCCATTTAATACATATTGATATTTTACTTTATTCGGGTTTCTTAGAGCTATAGTTTTGTACTTAATATTGAGGTTGTTTTGATCGTAATTAAGTACTATAGATTTTTTCGATTGTAGAAGGGAATCAATTGAATTACCATTAACTGAAAATTTCTCAAATTTTAAATTTAAATCATGATATATATTATTGTATTGATATCCAGTAACATAAACTCCTTTATTTAAAGTGTTTATTAATATTAATTTTTCTGATTCAATGATAGAACTTACGTTGTCTGTACCTATACTATTATATTTATTTATATTTTGAAGAAAAGAAAATGTATCTCTATCTCGAATTTCAATTCCATTAGTTAATGATGTTATCCACAATTTATCAGCTATTATATTTAATGATGAAACATTTTTTAGGGTAGAACTTTTGTAAGTTATTTTATCATTTTCTAACTGCAATATTTCATCTTGATGCGTTGTAATTATGAGCGAATTTTCATCAATTACACTTGTAATAATTTCTTTTTCTAAAATTTTTTGTATGGTTTTAGGATTTCTTAGGCTATCAACTTTCCATAAACCGTTATTAGACGAAATATAAAAATGGTTATTTGTAAAGTGAATTTTTCCTATGATTGAAAAATCTAAAGTGGAGTTAATCTCTAAAGGTTGTAATTTTTGATTTATAAGTTCAAATACACCTTCTGTGGTAGCTATAAAAATTGAATCGTCTTTTTTAAGAAAGCTAAGTACTTCCTTGCAACTCAAAAACGTTTCTTTATTATTCTTAATTAATGTTAAACCATTTTTATGACCAAGAATAGTTAAAGAAGTAGAATTATAAATAGCAGTTGTAGGTTTGTTGCTAATTTCTGCAAAATAAATTCCATCAAACTTAACAACACCTTTATCAGTCGCAAACCATACATAACCAATATCATCTATATTGCCTGCAATTATTTTATTACTTGGCAAACCATTATTAAAGGTATAATTTTTAAAATTATATTGTTGTGCATAGTTTCCTTGCGAAAAAACGACGATCAATATGAAGAGGCTAAATATTTTTTTAATCATATTATTAAAAATAAAACGTCATTAATCAAAGTTTTGATAATGACGTTTATAAAACTACAATTTCTATTCCATATTATTTCATTGCATATAATCTTTTATTATTAGTATCTGGTTCTATGTGCTGTAATTCTCCATAAGGCTTAATTAAAGGCTTTAAAATCGTAATTACTGTACTTGTACCTTTAATGGTTAGAACACTATTTTTTAATTTATAAGACCATCTAAACTTTTCTAAAGGAATATTCAATTTTTGAAACTCGGTGTAAAGCTCAGTTCTTTGCTCTATAAAATCCATAATCTCTTCTTGAATTTCAAACGTTGGTATTTCATCATCTGAATTATGATAATCTAATTCAAATTTTACTGGTACATTTTGTTGTGTATAATATGCTTCACCCACAAATCTTTCTGTTTCATTATAAATAGCCTCATGCCAATTAATATCTTTTTCATTAGGATATTTCTTTGCAATTTCTTTAGATAAATCTACTTTACCTGGAGAGTTTGCTGTTGGATAAAAAACATGGTAAGGTTTTGCCAAAAAGTGATTTGAGAATTCACCATTAAAAATAGAGTAGTAGGCAGATGCCACAACTTTAGGTGAACTGTTAGCGCTGAAAGTACTTTTTAGGGTATTCATTAATTCTTTATTATTACCCAAACCATTTGCATGAAAAATAATTTTTGAATTAGATGTTATTGCATCTTCTAGAGTAGGTAGTTTACCTTCATTATTAATTTCTTGTAAATTTTCTTTAGTTACAGGTTCTCCATTTACAACAGTTTCTAAAGTTAAACCTTTAAAAGGATTACTTTTATTTACAATATGGATTTCTCCATAAGGTAAATCATCTGCATTGTTATTTAACCAATTTATAATTTCTTCTAAAGAGTATTTACCATTTACAACTTCTACTTTACGTTGTTCGAAATAATTTCTAGCATTTGTATAGTAATTATCTGAACTTGTATCATTGCCAGTTATAAAAACTACAGGTTCTCTAAGCACAACATCTTCATCTATGCTGTAATCTGTTTCTTCTTGATTAATTTCTGTTGATACAATAATTTCTGGTTCTGCTTTATGATCACATTTTAGGCTTAAGGTAGCCATAACAATTAATGATAATAAAATACTTGCTTTTTTGAGTGGAGTTTTCATCTTTCTATTTTTTAATGTTAATACATTGTAAAAATAGGAGCGATGTTTACTTAAATATTTTGCTAATTAGAATTCGTTAGAAGTAATTTAGAATTCGTAAAAAAATACAATGCTAGTAGTTGGAAATATAAAGTTGGGGGAACAAAAATTCTTCTAGCATTGCATTTTAATTATTTTAAATGTACAATTTTATTCTACTAACCTTCATATTATGTTGTAAATAGTGTTTTTTTAGTTGTAAAATTACCATTATAGCTAATTTTGTTTATCAATAAGACTTTTAATCTATAACAAAATTAAAATGTACAGTTGTACCATTTTCAGAATTTATGGTTGCATTTGCTTTTAACTGATTTGCAAGTCTTTGTATAAGTATAAGACCTATAGATTTAGATTTGTCTACTTTACTTGCATTAAATCCAATGCCATTGTCTTTATATTCAAAGTAAACTTTATTTTCCTTTTCAAGAACTTTAATACATATTTCATTATTAATAGATGTATTAAAAGCGTGTTTATAAGAATTTGTTATTAATTCGTTTACAATTAATCCTAAAGCCTGATTTTGTTCAATATGAATAAATAAATTTTCTTGTATATCTATTTTAAACTTTACCAGTTCTAAAGTTCCATATACTTTTTTTAAATCATTTACAATTGTACTTATAAACTTATTAAGTGATATTTTTGAAATGGTTTCATCCTTTAATAAATCTTGATGTAGACTTGCTATTGTAGAAATTCTATTGATGCTATATTGAAACGTTGTTTTAAGCTCATCATTAGATAATCTATTCATTTGCATTTTTAATATGCTTATTATCAATTGTAAGTTGTTTTTTACTCTATGATTTAATTCACTGTATAATATTCCTTTTTCAGAGAGCGCTTTTTTAATTTCTTCATTTTTATTTGCAATAAGCTTGTTTTGTTTTTTTTCTTTAACAAAGAAATAATATAGAAGTAATATTACTAAAATAGCAATTACTAAGAATAAAATAATTATCTGGTTTCTTTTCTGTTTTTGATCATTTATTCTTTGAATATTAAAATTCTCTTCTTCTTTTTGAATAAGTTTTATTGGATATTCTAAAAGGTTTAATAAACTATTATTTTTTTCTTTATTTAATTTTAAGTTTAAAGCATTTGAAAAATTCGAATACTTTTCTGAGTAAAAGCTAGCTGAGTCTAAATTTTTCTTTTTGGTATAATAGGTGGCTAAGAGTTGATATTTATCACCAGTATTTGCTTTAGAATCTAAACTATCTATATATTTTTTACCAATATTAATTTGATTTGTGTTTAAATAACAGAATGCCATGTTTCTGTAATAATCATTTTTAAAACCCCAATTACCTTTTTTAAAATGCTCTCTTGCAGATTTTGCTTCTTGCAGAAAATACATTCTTGCTGCAGTGTAATCTTTTTTATATAAATAATACTCACCAATATTACCTTTAACAACTCCAGTTAAAATATTTATATCTGTTTCATTTTTAAAGGTATCAGACTTTTTTATTACTTTTAATAATGATAATGATTTCCAGAAATAATGAAATGCAGAATCGTATTCATTATTTCTTTTATAAAAAACACCAAAATCATTTAGTGATTGCGCATTTTTAAAACTGATACTATCTTTTTTAAATGTTCTATGTTTTTTTAGCAGTTTAATTGCTAATTCTGGTTGGCCTAAGAATGAATAAATATTAGATAAGTTAGCCTTTTCAGGACATATTTTTAACATTTCACTATTCACATAGAACATTTCAAATATTTTGCTTTCTTTAAGAAAATTGTTGTTCATTCTTCTTAAAAGTTTGCAAAGATATTTTTTGTCTATTTCGTTTTTTGATTTGAAATATAAATCATAAGATAAATTATTAGAAAATTCATATTTTTTTAAATTACTATAAATCCCAATTCTATAAAGTTCTAAAACAAAAACATTATTATTAAATGAATTATATTTTTCTTTTTCATCATCCAAATATTCATTCCATTCTTCTAATGTTTTGTACTTAATAAAATCTTCAATTTTATAAAAAAAATATAATTGTTTGTCTAAATCTTTTTCTGATAAGAAATTTTGGTAGTATTCTTCTTGACTTAAACTTTGTTTTTCTTGACTTGCTACTTTAGAAGAGTTTAATATAACTGAAAAAATAAATAAAAACTTTAATATTTTAATCATGATGTAATAGCATCTAATATTTCAATATATTGGTTAGAAACTGGTATACTTTCATCATTAAGCATTAATGCTTTTTTATTAAAAGCTGTAATGTACTTTATATTAACAATATAAGATTTATGACACCTTTTAAAGTAATTAGGTAATTGTGGTAAAAAACTTTTTAAAGTAGCTCTTTGTAAAAACATACTGCCATCTTCGCAATGTAATTCAAGATAAATGTTATCTGATTTTATAAACAAAACATTATTAAGAATAATTTTGTGCTGAAAGTTATTCTTCTTTACAAATATAATGTCTTGAGCTTCTTCAAGTTGTTTAGATTTATGATTGCTAATCGCAATTTCTATAGCAGCTTTTAAATTGTTTTGATGAAATGGTTTTACTAAATAACCAGAAGGTTTCGTTTTTGAAGCAAGTTCTATGGTATCTGTATCTGAATTAGAAGTTAAAAAGACAAAGGGAATAATATGGTTTTCGTTGATAAACTCGGCTAAATCTATACCAGTTTCTTTAGAAGCTATCTGTATATCTATGAAAACTAAATCTACTTTTTTATTCTGTAATGCTATACAAGCATCATTATAAGAAATAACATTACCAACAACAACATGTCCTAAACTTTCAATAGTATATTGCAAATCATCAGCAATAATAACATTGTCTTCTACTATTAAAATATTTATATGTCCTCTCAAAATTTATTTATTTACAAAATTTTTAATGTTTAAGAATTTGTAATTCTCAAATATTTCAGGGGGCATTATTGTAAAGGGCTATTAAAGGTGTTAAAAAACTAGCTTATCTGCTAAATATTTAGCAGTGTATGATTTTTTATTAGAGGCTAATTTTTCTGGTGTTCCTTGAAAAATAAGTTCACCTCCATTTTTTCCTCCTTCTAAACCTAAGTCAATTATATAGTCTGCACATTTAATTAATTCTATGTTGTGTTCAATAACTATGATAGAATGACCTTTGTCTATCAGTGCATTAAAAGATTTTAATAATTTTTTAATGTCGTGAAAATGTAAACCAGTTGTGGGTTCGTCAAAGATAAACAATGCTTTGTCTTTTGTTGTGCCTTTTACTAAAAATGATGCTAATTTTATTCTTTGAGCCTCTCCACCAGAAAGTGTAGAGCTAGATTGACCTAAAGTAACATAGCCTAAACCTACGTCTTGCAAGGGTTTTAGCTTTTTTGCAATTTTTGGAACTAGATTTTCGGAAAAGAAAGTAACTGCATCATCTATGGTTAAATTAAGGATATCATCTATAGATTTTCCATCAAAAGTAACTTCTAGCACATCTTTTTTAAATCTTTTGCCATTACAAACATCACATTCTAAATGCACATCTGCCATAAATTGCATCTCAATGGTTACTTCACCTTCACCTTTACAGGTTTCACAACGTCCTCCTTCTACATTAAAAGAAAAGTGTTTTGGCTTAAAGTTTCTAATCTTCGCCAATTGCTGATTAGAGAATAAGGCTCTAATATCATCATAAGCTTTAATATAAGTAACTGGGTTTGATCTTGAAGAACGTCCAATAGGATTTTGATCTATAAACTCAATATTCTTTAAGGTATCAAAATCACCCTTAATGTCTGTATGTTGCCCAATTTTATCTCCATAACCTACAAGCTTTTTCTGCATTGCAGGATATAAAATTTTCTTAACCAATGTACTTTTACCAGAACCAGAAACGCCTGTTATTACTGCTAAGCTATTTAAGGGAAAAGTTACATCTATATTTTGTAGATTGTGCTCTCTTGCTCCAACAACTTCAATTTTATGTTTAGAGGTTCTTCGTTTTCTAGGTGCTTCTATCTTTAAATCTTCATTAAGATATTGTGCAGTTAAGGAATCTGATTGCAATATTTCTTTATAAGTACCTTCTGCAACAACATTACCACCATACGTTCCAGCTTTTGGACCAATGTCTATAATGTAATCTGCTTCTTTCATGATGTCTTCATCATGTTCTACAACAACCACTGTATTTCCTAAATCTCTTAAATTTTTAAGAACCTTTATTAAACGCTCTGTGTCTTTTGGATGTAATCCTATACTTGGCTCATCTAAAATGTACATAGAACCAACTAAGGAGCTACCCAAAGATGTTGCTAAATTTATTCGCTGACTTTCTCCTCCAGAAAGTGTATTAGAAGTTCTGTTGATGGTTAAATAAGAAAGACCAACATCTGTAAGAAATTTTAATCTGTTGTTAATCTCTGTCAACAATCGTTTTCCTATTTTCTCTTGGTATTTATCTAACTTTAAGTTCTTGAAAAAAACAGCCAATTCATCTAATGGAAGTGAAACCAAGTCAGAAATCGTGCTATCATTTATTTTTACATAATCTGCTTCTTTACGTAAACGTTTACCATTACAAGTGGTACATTTTGTTTTACCTCGATAACGTGAAAGCATTACCCTATTTTGAATCTTGTAACTTTTTTCTTCTAGTGTAGAAAAGAAATGATGAATTCCGTTAAAAGATTTGTTACCATTCCAAACCAATTCTTTTTGTTTCTCTGTTAACTGAAACCATGGTTTGTGTATTGGTATATCAAACTTATAAGCCACAGAAATAAGATCTTCTTTATAGTGCACATAAGATGGTGTTCTAAATGGGAAAATGGCATCATCAAAAATAGATAACCCTGTATTAGGTATTACTAAATCTTCATCTATGCCAATTACATTTCCATAACCTTCACAAGTAGGACAAGCTCCATAAGGATTATTAAAACTAAATAAATGTGTATTAGGTTCAAGAAAAGTAATTCCATCTAACTCAAACTTATTGCTAAATTCAGTACTTTCTTTATTTTCTAAATTTTCTATAAAACAGATTCCATTACCTTCAAAAAAAGCAGTTTGTATAGCATCTGCTAATCTGTTATAAAAATCTTCATCGTCTTTAGTTACAATTCTATCTACAACTAAATACAATTGCTCATTATTATATTTTTCTTGAGGAAATTCAGAAATTCTATAAACAGAATTATTCCATTTTAAACGGGCATAACCTTGTTGTTCTAAAACTTGAAGTACAGTTTTTAAATTTCTATTTTCATTTATTGCAATCGGTGCAAGTAATAACATTTTAGTACCAACCTCAATCTTTTGAACGAATTTTACTACATCAGAAACTGTATCTTTTTTAACTTCTTTGCCAGAAATAGGAGAGTAGGTCTTACCAATTCTAGCATATAGCAGTTTTATATAATCGTAAATTTCTGTTGATGTACCAACTGTAGATCTTGGGTTTGTAGAATTTACTTTCTGCTCAATAGCAATAGCAGGTGCAATACCTTTTATATAATCTACTTTAGGTTTATCTAGTTTACCTAAGAATTGACGAGCATAAGAACTTAAACTTTCTACATATCTTCTTTGGCCTTCTGCATAAAGTGTATCAAAAGCTAAAGATGATTTTCCAGAACCAGATAAACCTGTAATTACAACCAATTTGTTTCTTGGAATTACAACATCGATATTTTTTAAGTTGTGCAATTTTGCACCTTTAATAATTATATTTTCCTTCGGATTTACAGTAGAAATATCAGTCTTCATTCAGTATAATAATAAACTATAAAAATACCACTTATTTTAAAGAAACTAAAAAAGATTGGCATTGTCTTTGTTAATTTGTTTGGTAAATAGAAAATAAATTTTATATTTACGAACTTAATATTCACTAAATTAGACGCATATAGTTAAAAACTACTTTTAAAATTATTAATAAAATAATATTTTAATGAGCTACTTGCTCGTTTAAAAAAGTAGTTATGGTGCGAAAAAATACAATTTCCGATAGTACATTAGTAAGCGATTATATAAAAGGTAATGAAGCTTCTTTAGGAATTCTAATCAACAGACATCAACAAAGATTATTTAGCTTTATTTATAGTAAAGTACAGGATAGAGATATTACAGAAGATGTTTTTCAAGATACTTTTATTAAAGTAATTAGAACCTTAAAGAAAGGTAATTATAATGAAGAAGGTAAGTTTTTACCTTGGGTTATGCGAATTGCGCACAACTTGGTTATCGATCATTTTAGAAAATCTAACAGAATGCCTGCATTTAGAAATACAGATGAATTTGATATTTTCTCTGTTTTAGGTGATGGTAATTTAAACGCTGAGAAACAATTAATTCAAGAACAAATTTTTTCTGATGTAAGAGAGTTGGTTAGTGAATTACCTGAAGAACAAAAGGAAGTACTTATTATGCGCATGTATAAAGACATGAGCTTTAAAGAAATTAGCGAAAATACTGGTGTAAGTATTAACACAGCACTAGGTAGAATGCGTTATGCATTAATTAATATGCGTAAGCTAATTGAGAAACATAAAATTATTTTAGTGAATTAACAATATTTGTAAAAAAGCATCGTTAATAGTTTTATAACCAAGAGACTAAATAAAATATATGATGCAACTTTACTCAAGAAAGTCATCTGAAAAACAGATGCAACCCAAGAAAGAAACAGTTCAATTTTTGATTAATTTTTCCAAATCGCTAACAATTGTAAAAACTAAATCAAAAGATTTCATTGAATTGAATTTGAATTAAGAGTGGAAAAAGCTTCAACATTGTTGGGGCTTTTTTTACGTTTATACTTGTTATCATTTCCATCAAACTATCAATGAAATGAGTTAATACATACTTTATATTTCTCTTAATTTTGAGGCATGGAAAATGTATTAGTAGCAGGTGCCAATGGTACCACAGGAAAAAAAATAGTAACACTTTTAGAATCTTCTCAATATTTTACACCAGTAGCAATGGTTAGAAAAGAAGAACAAGAAGCGCAATTTAATAATAGAAATATAAAAACTGTTATTGGAGATTTAGAACAAGATATATCTCACACAGTTATGGATATAGATAAAGTAATATTTGCAGCTGGTTCTGGAGGAAAAAAGGTAAAAGAAGTTGATGAAGATGGAGCTAAGAAATTAATTGAAGCATCAGAAAAAGAAAATATTAAAAAATTTGTGATGTTAAGTTCAATGGGAGCAGATAACCCAGAAGAGGCTGATGATTTACAGGAATATTTAAAGGCAAAACACAATGCAGATGAATATTTAAAGAAAAGTAATTTACCTTACTCTATAGTAAGGCCAGGTTCTTTAACAGATGATAAAGGTTTGGGAAAAATTCAATTAGAAAGAAAGCTAAATAAACATGGAGAAATTAGTAGAGATGATGTTGCACAAACTTTAGTAAGAGTATTGCACGATTCTGCAGAAGTAAATGAAACTTTCGAAATTATTAAAGGAGAAACTTTAATTGGGAAAGCAATTCCTAATTAAGAGTCATCTTTTAACGTAAAATAAAAAACACCTTTTAAGGTGTTTTTTTTGTTTTATAATATTCTTTTAACACTGTTTTTCTACCAATTGTTTTTGTAATAATATCATTTTCTAAATTCCAACCACGAGCAGGAGAATAATCTCTTCCATACCAAATGATTTGTAAGTGTAAATCGTTCCATAATTCTCTTGGGAAAAGACGTTTTGCGTCTTTCTCTGTTTGATTTACGTTTTTACCATTGGTTAAATTCCATCTGTACATCAATCTATGTATATGTGTGTCTACAGGAAAAGCAGGTACTCCAAAAGCTTGACTCATAACAACACTCGCTGTTTTATGACCTACAGCAGGCAGTTCTTCTAAACCTTCAAAAGATTTTGGAACTTCTCCATTATATTTTTCAATCAGAATTTTTGACAAACCATATATTCCTTTAGATTTCATTGGTGATAAACCACAAGGTCTAATGATTTCTTTAATCTGTTCTTGTGTCATTTTTACCATATCAAAAGGATTATCTGCCTTTTGAAACAAAAAAGGAGTAACCTTATTTACTCTTACATCTGTGCATTGTGCAGATAATAAAACTGCGATTAATAAAGTATAAGGATCTTTATGATCTAAAGGAACAGGAATTTCAGGATAAAGATTTTGTAGTGTTTCAATTACAAAATTTACTTTTTCTGATTTAGTCATAATACTATTTTTTGATAAAGTGTAAAGTTAAAAGTTTCTAAAGATTTATAAGTTGCAAAGCAAAAAGTTTTTAGTATCAATTTTACTTTATAACTTTCCACTTTATTAATGCTAAAACAAAAGTAATGACATCATTAAAAGTAGGGGATAATGCTCCACAATTTGAAGCAAAAGATCAAGAAGGAAATACAATTAAGTTATCTGATTATTCAGGAAAAAAATTGGTGCTATTCTTTTACCCAAAAGCAAGTACTCCTGGTTGTACAGCAGAAGCTTGTAATTTGAGTGATAATTATCAAACCTTTTTAAGTAAGGGTTATGATGTTTTAGGGGTAAGTGCAGATTCTGCAAAAAGACAACAAAATTTTATTAATAAAAATGAATTAAAATTTCCATTATTGGCAGATGAAGATAAAGCAGTAATTAATGCTTTTGGTGTTTGGGGACCTAAAAAGTTTATGGGTAGAGAATATGATGGTATTCATAGAACTACTTTTATTATTGATGAAGAAGGAAAGATAGAAGAGGTAATTTCTAAAGTAAAAACGAAAGCACATACAGAACAGATTTTGAAATAAAATCTATTATTGTGAAATAAAAAAAGAGGAAAACTTTCGTTTTCCTCTTTTTTTTATTTGAATTGTACAAATTTTACAATTGTAATGATAGGCCAAAAATAATTTGATTTGTTCTATTGTCAACAGTAATATTTGTGTTGTTGTCTGTAAATCTTGCTTCAGAATCAGATAAACCTCTTTCCCAACGAACATCTAATCCTACTTTACCAAACTCAACACCAAATCCCATTTGCATACCTACTGAGAACTTGTCAAAATCATCTGATGATAAATCTGAGAAACTGAAATCATCCTCAATAATATATTGAAAAGATGGGCCTATAAATACATTACCAAAACCTAATACTTTTTTTCCTAATAAAACAGGAACATCTAACTTTTTAAAATCATAATCAGTAGCAGCACTTTTGTATGTATATTCACTTTTTACTTGAGTATAAACAAGTTCTGGCCTAAGATATAATCCTAAAATAGGTAGTTTACCTCTAAACCAAACACCTGCATGAAAACCAGATTTTGATTCAGCCCCGTTTATAATGTCATTTCCTGTAGAAGATAAAGTTGCATCTCCATTGTTGTTGTAGTTAATACCACCTTTAATACCAAAATTAATTTGAGCATTTGAAACTTGACTTAACCCTAAGGCCAAAAACATTACTAAAATTACTTTTTTCATAATATATTTATTTAGTTATTAATTGAATAAATCTTTATACTAAACGTATTTATTTTCTAGAAATTACTTTCTTAACGGCTTTTACAACTGCATCTGCATCTAAACCATACTTAGCCATTAATTGAGCAGGTGTTCCAGATTCTCCAAAAGTATCATTTGTTGCTACAAATTCTTGTGGAGTAGGAGTATTTAATGCCAATGTTCTTGCAACACTTTCACCTAAACCACCTAATTTGTTATGCTCTTCTGCAGTAACTATACAACCTGTTTTTGCGATAGATTTTAAGATAATTTCTTCATCTAAAGGTTTAATTGTATGAATATTAATTACTTCTGCAGAAATACCTTCTGCTTCTAATTGTTCTGCAGCTTGTAAAGATTCCCAAACTAAATGTCCAGTAGCAACAATTGTAACATCTGTACCTTCTGTTAACTGAATACCTTTACCTATTTCAAATTTAGCATCTTCAGGCATAAATACTGGTACTTTTGGACGTCCAAAACGTAAATAAACAGGACCTTCAAAATCTGCAATAGCTAATGTTGCTGCTTTTGTTTGGTTATAATCACAAGGATTAATCACTGTCATTCCTGGTAACATTTTCATCAAACCAATGTCTTCTAATATTTGGTGAGTAGCTCCATCTTCACCTAAGGTAACACCTGCATGAGATGCACATACTTTTACATTTTTACCAGAATAAGCAACAGATTGTCTAATTTGATCATAAACTCTACCAGTAGAAAAGTTTGCAAAAGTACCTGTAAAAGGTATTTTACCTCCAATTGTTAAACCAGCAGCAATACCAATCATGTTTGCTTCTGCAATACCTACTTGAAAAAAACGTTCTGGATTTTCTTTAATAAATTGATCCATCTTTAAAGAACCAATTAAATCTGCACATAAAGCAACTACGTTTGGATTTGTTCTACCTAACTCAGTTAAACCATCACCAAAGCCTGAACGTGTATCTTTTTTTTCTGTGTATGTATATTTTTTCATTATAAATATATTGTTGTAAAAATTTTGGTAAAAATAAACTTTTATTTTTCTTTAGAGTTGTTATTTTTAAGATAAGAAAGAAGACTTTTTAACAGTTTGTGAGGAAGTTTCGGCTTACAATTGCAATAACTCATCATAAAGCTTATGAACAGGCAAGCCAGCTACATTATAATAGCTACCTTCTATTTTATTTATACCTATAAAACCTATCCATTCTTGAATACCATAAGCACCAGCTTTGTCATAAGGTTTATAAGTATCTATATAGTAATTAATTTCTTCATCAGTTAGCTTTTTAAAAGAAACTAATGTAGTATCATTTATAATCTTTTGAGTGTGTTTTGTTTTTATACTTATAGAAGTTATTACTTCATGTGTTTTATTAGAAAGGCTTTGTAACATTTTAATAGCATCATCTCTATCTTTAGGTTTGCCTAGAGCCTTTTCTTTATGCCAAACTATGGTATCTGAAGTTATTAATACATCATTATCATTTAACTCCGTAAATGCTTTAGACTTTAAATCTGCTAAAAAATCTGTTATTTCTGCACCTTTTAAATGCAAAGGATAAATTTCATCTACAGACTTAGTATTGATAATAAAATCGATATCTAAATCTTTTAAAAACTGTTGTCTTCTAGGAGATCCTGAAGCTAAAATAATAGTGTAATTTTTTAATTTTTCTCTAAGCATTGAAGCCTTTCTTTATTCTTGCTAAATCTCTTTTGTTATCTCTATCTTTAATAACATTTCTTTTATCATGTGTTTGTTTTCCTTTTGCAAGTGCTATTTCTAGCTTAGCAAAACCTCTATCGTTTATAAAAAGTTTGAGAGGAACAATGGTATTACCTTTAGCTTCAACATCTTTTTTAAGACTTCTAAGTTCACGCTTATTTAAAAGTAATCTTCTTTCGCTTTTTGGTTTATGATTAAAGTGATTTCCATACATGTATTCTTTAATATACATGTTTACAATAAACAATTCTCCACGCTCATTAAATTCGCAAAAACTTTCAGTTATTCTAGCCTGACTTTGTCTTATTGACTTAATTTCTGTTCCAGTTAATTGAATACCAGCAACATATTTGTCTAGGATTTCAAATTCGAAACGTGCTTTTTTATTCTGAATGTTTATTTTTTTCTGCAATTCTAAATCTACTTTTAATTTAATACAAAGATACATTATTAGATTAGAGAAAGAAATGTAAATTTGACGTTTAATAATGACTTATTTTTCAAAGAAACTCATTCAATGCGCTTTATATACATACTAATAGTAGCTCTTTTTATTTCTTGTAAACCAAATAAAGTTACGTTAACAGCTCAAGAAATTATAGATAAAAGCATCCATGCTTCTGGAGCTCAAAAAGTTGCTTCTTCAGAAATTTCATTTCGATTTAGAGATAAAAAATATAAGGCAATTCGAAAAAATGGAGTTTTTAAATTGTTTAGAACTTTTAAAGAAGATTCTATAAATATAGATGAATCTATTTCTAATTCTAGTTATCAAAGATTGATTAATGAAAAGCCAACCAAGGTTGCAGATTCAATGATTACAAATTACAGTAACTCTATTAACTCTGTTCACTATTTTTCTGTTTTACCTTTTGGATTAAATGATAAAGCAGTTAATAAAAAGCTATTGCCTTCAAATACTGTAAATGGAGTTCTTTATTATAAAGTAGAAATTACTTTTGATGAAAATGGGGGAGGAGAAGATTTTAATGATGTTTTTATTTATTGGATTAATCAAGAAAACTTTCTAATAGATTATTTAGCTTATGCTTATGAAACAAATGGAGGAGGAAAAAGATTCCGTGTTTTAAAAGAGCAATGTTCTATAAAAGGAATTCGTTTTGTTGATTACTATAATTATAAACCTTCTGCTGCAGATACTAAATTAATTAACTTAGATAAGTTATTTGAAGGCAATAAGTTAGAAAAGGTATCTGAAATAATACTTGAAGATATAGAAGTCGATTTTAATTAAAATATATTGTTAGAAATGGACTAAAAATCAATTAATATTTTATTAAAAAACTATTCTACTTTTTTAGTTTCACTCGTAATTTTATCTCCTTTTATAGTAACAATAAATAAAGTTGAGTTATCATCATCAGACATGTTAGGGTATTTATCTTCGCCTAAAATTTTATTAGCAAAAACAGGTGTAGTATTGCTGTGACCAACTACTAAAACCGATTTTCCTTTGGTAATTTTCTGGAAAATAGAATCGTACATACTTCTTGGATCATAAGTATCAACTTTTAAATTATTGCTTAAGGCAGTTGGTGTAGCTGTTTGTATGGTTCTATTATAGTTGGTAGAATACACAGCATCAATTTGAGTGTCCTTAAAATATTCTGCCCAATTTTGAGCTCTTTTTTCTCCTTCAATATTTAAATTAGGATTTCTATCTCTAGGATTTGTTCTATCTTTTTCTGAATGACGAATTAAATAGTAAGTAGTGGTTTCGTTTGCTGTACAACTTATTAGTAAAGTGAAAGTAAATACAAATAATAGAAAAAATTTCTTCATAATAGATAGGTTAGGCTGCTAATATACTTAAAAAAGAAAAGTGATGTTTTTTCAAACATCACTTTTTCTAACTTAACTATTTAATAAATTAGTTCTCAACCAAATCAGATTGATTTCTAAAAACTAATTTATCATCAAAAGCATCTAACAAAATAATGCTATCAGTGGTAATTTTACCTGCAAGTATTTCTTTAGAAAGTTGATTCAATACTTCTTTCTGAATTACTCTTTTTACAGGCCTTGCTCCAAATTCTGGCTGATAACCCTTTTGTGCAAGGTAAGTAATAGCTTCATCTGTAGCATCTAATGTAATTTCTTGTTTACCAATCATTTTCTTTAATTGCTCTATCTGTAATTTAACAATTTCAAAAATATCTGACTTATTTAAAGGTGTAAACATAATTACATCATCTATTCTATTTAAAAACTCTGGTCTAACAGATTTCTTTAACAAACCTAAAACTTCAATTTTTGCCAATTCTGTAACCGCATCTAAATCTGCTTTAGGATCAGCGAATTTTTCTTGAATAATATGGCTTCCCATATTTGATGTCATGATTATAATCGCATTTTTAAAGTCTGCAACTCGTCCTTTATTGTCTGTTAATCTACCTTCATCTAAAACTTGTAAGAGTACATTAAACGTATCTGGATGTGCTTTTTCAATTTCGTCTAAGAGTACTACAGAATAAGGTTTTCTTCTTACAGCTTCCGTTAATTGTCCTCCTTCATCATAACCTACATAACCAGGAGGAGCACCTACCAATCTACTAACAGAATGACGTTCTTGATACTCACTCATATCAATTCGTGTCATGGCATTTTCATCATCAAATAAATATTCTGCTAATGCTTTTGCCAATTCTGTTTTACCAACACCAGTAGTACCTAAAAATAAGAAACTACCAATTGGTTTGTTAGGATTTTGTAAACCAGCTTTAGATCTTCTAACAGCATCAGAAATAGCTACAATTGCTTCTTCTTGACCTACGACTCTTTTATGTAATTGATCTTCTAGTTTTAGCAACTTTTCACGCTCAGATTGTATCATTTTAGTTACAGGAATTCCTGTCCATTTTGCTACAACTTCTGCTATATCATCTAAAGTTACTTCTTCTTTAATTAAAGATTTTTCGTTTTGATTTTCTAGTAAAACCTTTTGATAAGCCTCTAAATCTTCTTGAGCTTTTTTAATTTTACCATATCTAATCTCAGCTACCTTACCATAATCTCCTTCACGTTCTGCTTTTTCTGCTTCAGATTTAAAATCTTCAATAGCTGCTTTGGTATTCTGAATATTATCTACAACCTCTTTTTCAGATTTCCATTTTGCATTTATTTCATTACGTTCTTCTTTTAGGTTTGCTAAGTCTGAGCGTAAAGATTTTAATTTAATTTCATCTTTTTCACGTTTAATGGCTTCAATTTCAATTTCCAACTGCATTACTTTTCTATCCAAAACATCTAATTCTTCTGGTTTAGAGTTGATTTCCATACGTAATTTAGATGCAGCTTCATCCATTAAATCAATGGCTTTATCTGGTAAAAAACGGTTGGTGATATATCTTTGAGACAATTCTACAGCACCAATTATTGCTTCGTCTTTAATACGAACTTTATGATGCGTTTCATACTTTTCTTTAATTCCTCTAAGTATAGAAATGGCACTTTCTGTATCTGGTTCATTTACTTGTACTTTTTGAAATCTGCGTTCTAGAGCTTTATCTTTTTCAAAATACTTTTGATATTCATCTAAGGTAGTAGCACCTATTGCACGTAATTCTCCACGAGCCAATGCTGGTTTTAAAATATTTGCAGCATCCATTGCTCCTTGTCCACCTCCAGCACCAACTAAAGTGTGAATTTCATCAATAAATAAAACGATATCTCCATCAGAAGTTGTTACTTCTTTAATTACTGCTTTTAAACGCTCTTCAAACTCTCCTTTGTATTTTGCACCAGCAATTAAAGCACCCATATCTAGAGAGAAAATTAATTTATCCTTTAGATTTTCTGGTACATCACCATCTACAATTCTATGAGCTAAGCCTTCTGCAATAGCTGTTTTACCTGTACCAGGTTCACCAACTAAAATTGGATTGTTTTTTGTTCTACGTGATAAAATTTGAAGTAATCTTCTAATTTCTTCATCTCTACCAATTACAGGATCTAGCTTGTTTTCTTGCGCAAGCTGATTTAAATTTTTAGCAAACTTGTTAAGAGAGTTATATGTTTCTTCTTGGTTTTGTGAGGTAACATTTTCTCCTTTTCTCAATTCTTCAATTGCAGCTTTTAAATCCTTCTCAGTAACTCCTTGATCTTTTAAAACCTGAGCAATTTTACTTTTAGATTTAAAAATGGCAAGAATTAAATGTTCTATAGATACATAATCATCTTTCATGCTTTTGGCAATAATAGATGCTTCATTTAAACTCGTTCCAGCTTCTCTAGATAACATTAATTCAGCACCAGAAACTTTTGGTAAACTTTCTAATTGCTTGTCTAAAATTTGAGTTATCAAACCTAGATTAATGTTCAATTTCTTCAATAAAAAAGGTAAAACATTTTCATCAACTTGAGTTAAAGCTTTAAATATATGTTCGTTTTCTATTTGATTATGACCAAACCCTTGCGCAATTTGTTGCGCCATTTGAATGGTCTCTTGTGATTTTGTTGTATAGTTATTAAAATTCATTTTCTATTCTTATTTTCAATTTTCAGATCGATTATAGCAATATTAGTACCATCATAAATATAAGAATAAAATCAGTCAATTTGTCTTAAAAAGGCTGTAAATGCTGACTTTTTGACTGATTAAGTTTTGTATCTTTGTACTCTAAAATTACAAAAAGTAAGCTATGGGTATATTTAACAATATGTTTGGAAAAAATGATAAAGACAATGCTAAGTCTGAAAAAAAGACATATTTAAATTGGATTCCTTTAACAGATATTTCTCAATTAGATGAAATTAAACAGATTTCTAAAACAGAATCCGTTTTAATTTTCAAACATTCTACAAGATGTGGAATTAGTAGTATGGTTATTAAACAATTTGAAAAGCTTTTTCAAGAAGAGCATCAAAATTTAAAAGTTTATTATTTAGATTTATTGAGGTATAGAGATATTTCTGATGAAGTGGGTTACACTTTTCAAGTTATGCATCAATCTCCACAACTTATTGTTGTTAAAAATGAAGTTTCTGTATTTAATGCCTCTCATTATGAAATAACTTTAGCAGATTTAACCAAATTTGTATAGTGAAACTTGCATTAAACCTTATTTAAGTCTTACTTTTGTATCTTAAATTTTTAAAATTTTGGCAGAAAACAGTACTTCAGAAAAGATTGTAGGTAAAGAACTATATGGATATCAAAAAGATGCACTTCAAGAAATTTTTCAAAGGTTTGAAAGTGCACCTAAAGATTATCACTTATTATATCAATTACCAACTGGAGGTGGAAAAACTGTAATCTTCTCAGAAATTGTAAGACGTTATATTAAGACCTTTAAAAAGAAGGTTTTAGTGCTTACCCATAGAATTGAATTAAGTAAACAAACTTCTAGAATGTTAAAGGAGTTTGGTGTACGTAATAAAATTATAAACTCAACTGCAAAACTAGATGATCAGCATGATTTTGAATGTTTTGTTGCCATGGTTGAGACTTTAAAGAATCGTTTAAATGATGAAAAACTAGATATTTCTGATATTGGTTTAGTAATTGTTGATGAGGCTCACTATAATTCTTTTACTAAAATATTTAAGTTTTTTAATGATTCTTTTATTCTTGGAGTAACAGCAACACCTTTAAGTTCTAACATTAAATTACCAATGTATGAGAACTATCAAGAATTATTTGTAGGTGAATCTATTCAAGATTTAATAGATAATGGCTATTTAGCAAGAGCTAATATGTATTCTTATAATGTTGGTTTAACATCATTAGAAGTTGGGGCTAATGGAGATTATACAGTAAAGTCTTCTGAAGATCTTTATACTAATACAGACATGCTTACCAAGCTTGTTTCTGCATATGAAGAAACTGCAAAAGGTAAAAAGACCTTAATATTCAATAATGGTATTAATACCTCTATTCAGGTGTTTCATGCATTTAAAAAGGCAGGTTACCCAATTGCACACTTAGATAACACCAATACCAAAAAAGAACGTGAATTAATTTTAAAATGGTTTCATAAAACACCAAATGCAATTATTACCTCTGTTAGTATTTTAACTACAGGTTTCGATGAGCCTAGTATTGAGGCTATTATTTTAAATAGAGCAACAAAGTCATTGACACTTTATTATCAAATGATTGGTCGTGGTTCGCGTATTTTTGGCGATAAGAATACTTTTGATGTTGTAGATTTAGGAAACAACTTCTATAGATTTGGTCCTTGGGGAGCAGATTTAGATTGGCAAAAAATGTTTAGGGCTCCAGATTATTATTTAAATGCTATTTTATCTGATGAGGAAATAGAAAGCACATTTAGATATGAATTACCTGCAGATGTTAAAAAAGAATTTGCAAATTCTGAAGATACTTATTTTGATATGAAAGCTGTTTATATTGATACTATTAGATCTGGTGAGTCTTCTAAGCGTGTTTTAGAGAAGTCGATAGCACATCATGCAAAAATGTGTATCGAAAATAGTGAAGATGTATTTGATGCTTTAATTCTAGCAAAAATGCTAGGAGAGGAGATAGATGATAGAATTAATAGATATGCAAAATGTATCTCTAAAAGCACACACAATTTTGTAACCTGGTTAAAGGATGATTACAGAAAGAAGTTAAACTCTTATCTAAGAGAAAATTTCGATGAAGAATATGAGAAGATTTTTGGTCATCCACCAATTGAAGAATAAAAACACTAAAAGCTCTGAATTTTCAGAGCTTTTTTAATATAATTTAGTTTATTATTTTTCATTAACTTTTTATTTTATTGCGTTTTATAACTTTGAAAAAATAAAATCAAAAAAAATCATTTTTTTTTAGAAAATGTTTTTTGTATTAAAAAATAATTTACTTTTGATTTGCTTTTTTAAGTCGAATGTTACGTTTTACTTATTTCGGAATTGATTATTTACAGGAGATGATAAATAATTATTATGCATTTTGGAAATGCGACGAAAAAATTAAGGTTTCTCCACTAACTTATATTATATTTTTGCTTCTTTCCTCTAAGTTGCATGTAGTTTACTTACAAATATTACAGTGATAATTTAAAATTTTGTAGAAGTTTTATACTTGTTCTAAACCTTTGGTTTTAAAGAATGAGTTCATTTATACTATAATTATTTTAAAATAAAAAAGTGAACACTAAATACATAGATTTAATTGAACAAACGTTCGATTTTCCTCAAGAAGAATTTAATATAGAAAATAATAAGCTTATTTGGCATGATATAAATTTAATGGAGTTAGCTGCAAAATATGGAGCACCTTTAAAATTTACATACTTGCCAAAAATTTCAGAGAATATCAATAAAGCAAAAGGTTGGTTTCAAAATAGTATTGATAAACATAACTATAAAGGAAAATACTATTATAGTTATTGTACAAAAAGTTCTCATTTTAAACATGTTTTAAATGAAGCTTTAAAAAACGATATACATATAGAAACTTCTTCTGCATTTGATATTGATATAGTAAATAAACTAAAATTAGAAGGTAAAATAAAAAACTCTACATATGTTATTTGTAATGGTTTTAAAAGAGATCAATACATTAAAAACATCGGAGATTTAATAAATTCAGGCCATAAAAAATGTATACCAATAATTGATAATTATGAAGAATTACCTTTATTACAAAAAGAAACTTCAGAAAAATTACTAGTTGGTATAAGAATAGCATCAGAAGAAGAACCTAAGTTTGAATTTTATACATCAAGATTAGGTATTGGATATAAAAACATAGTTACTTTTTATGAAAGAGAAATTGCCTATAATGAGCAGGTAGATCTAAAAATGCTTCATTTTTTTATCAATACAGGTATTAAAGACAATGCCTATTATTGGAATGAACTAATGAAATGTTTAAATGTTTACATCAATTTAAAACGCGTTTGTCCAACACTAGATAGTTTAAATATTGGAGGAGGATTCCCTATCAAAAACTCTTTGGCTTTCGATTATGATTATGCTTATATGATTGATGAAATTATTAATCAAATTAGTAAAGCTTGTGCAGAGGCAAAGGTTGATGTTCCTAATATTTTTACAGAATTTGGCAGTTTTACAGTTGGTGAATCTGGTGCAGCTATTTATGAAATATTGTACCAGAAAAAACAAAATGATAGAGAACGTTGGAATATGATAAACTCATCATTTATAACAACTTTACCTGATTCTTGGGCTATAAATAAACGTTTTATAATGTTACCAATTAATAAATGGAATCATAAATACGAACGTGTTTTACTAGGTGGTTTAACTTGTGATAGTGATGATTATTACAATTCTGAACAACACATAAATGGTATTTATTTACCTATTTATGAAAAAGAAAAACCCTTGTATATAGGCTTTTTTAACACTGGTGCTTACCAAGAAACTATTGGTGGTTTTGGAGGTTTACAGCACTGTTTAATTCCACATCCAAAACATCTTATTTTAGATAGAGATGAGGATGGAAACCTAACAACAACAATATTTAAAGAACAACAAAAAAGTAGCGAGTTGTTATCAATTTTAGGTTACAATAGCTAAACAACATAAAATTAAAATGGCAACAAATAAAACATATGCTGGAATTGGAGAAGAGTTCTCTAAGCTAGCAACATCAAAAATTGTATTAATTCCTGTTTCTTATGATGGAACTAGTACTTGGCAAAAAGGAGCAGATAAAGGACCAAAAGCATTTTTAGAAGCTTCAGAAAATATGGAGTTATATGATATTGAAACTGATACTGAAGTATACAAGCAAGGTGTTTTTTTAGCTGATGAAATTACAGCAAAAGACTCACCAGAAGCAGTAGTAGATGATGTACATGAAACAACAAAAAAATACATCAACAGAAATAAGTTTGTTACGGTTTTTGGTGGAGAACACTCTATTTCTATAGGAACTATTAGAGCTTTTAACGAGTGTTTTTCAAACTTAACTGTGTTACATTTAGATGCTCATGCAGATTTAAGAGCCTCTTATGAAGGAACTAAATACAATCATGCTTGTGCTGTGTATGAAGCGAATTCTACAACTAATTTAGTGCAAGTTGGAATAAGAAGTATGGATATTTCTGAGAAAAGAGAAATGAATTTAGATAAGGTTTTCTTTGCTCATGATATGGCTGTTAACGAAGATTGGATGGATGATGTAATCGATCAATTAACCACGAATGTTTTTATAACTTTTGATTTAGATGCTTTAGATCCGTCAATTATGCCATCAACAGGTACTCCAGAACCAGGTGGGTTATTTTATTATGAAACTTTAGAGTTCTTAAAACGTGTTTTTGAAGAGAAAAATGTGGTAGGTTTTGATATGGTAGAACTTTGCCCAAATGAAAATGAAAAATCATCAGACTTTTTAGCAGCTAAATTATTTTACAAAATGTTAAGCTATAAGTTTTCTTCTAATGATGATTTTTATGATTCAGATTCAGAAGATGATAATAAAACAACTTTTAGCAAATTATCTAAATTTAAAGACGAAGACGATTTCTAAACAATGAACAAAGAATCTTTCTCAGTTGTAGCTTTACATGTTGGTAAAAATATAGCAATTAAAGAGGCCAGAAACCTTTTTAATTATCAATTAATAAAGAGAGAAGCATCATTTTTACTTTATGAAGCATCAGACAATGCATATGTGTACATAAAAGACTATGGTAGTATTGTTTTTTATAATTGTAAAAATGATATAATAAATCAATTTTTGAAGAAAATTTCGAAAAATGAAAACTATGGAATGAAATATTATAATAAAGAAGAATACCAAGTTTATAAATCTGAAAATTTAGAGGTTGATTTTAATGCTGTCTACTTAAATAATTTTGATATTGATTTCCTTCACATTATAATGCTAAACTTAGCACAATCAGTAGCTTTAGAAGCTTATGTGAAAAAGACATCAAGTTTATATGAGAGTACATTAGTTTACACAAAACAACTAGAGTTTAAAGGAAGAATAAATCTTTCCAAAATAAAAATGAGAAAATTTATTGGAAAGACGTTAAATATTAAAAACACCATAACTGAAGAACTATTTGTTTTTGATACTTCAAACCTTGCATGGTCTAATGAAAGTTTGTCTTTGTTAGATACTAAACTGAAAGAAGAATTAGATATAGAAAAACGATTTAAAGGCTTACACTTAAGCTTAGATACAATTAAAGAAAACTTAGATTTATTTAACGAATTATCTCAACATAAATACAGTAGTATGTTAGAATGGATAATAATTATATTAATCCTTTTTGAGGTAGTTCAAATATTTGTTTAAAATGAACAAACCAATTACAAACTTTATAGAAAAATACTTTTTGCATTTTAATGCTGCTGCTTTAGTAGATGCTGCAAAAGGGTATGAAAACCAACTAGAACAAGGTTCTAAAATGTTGGTTTCTTTAGCAGGGGCTATGAGCACTGCAGAATTAGGTAAAATATTTGCAGAAATTATTAGACAAGACAAAGTTCACATTGTTTCTTGCACAGGCGCAAATTTAGAAGAAGATGTTATGAATTTAGTAGCACATTCGCATTACAAAAGAGTTCCTAATTATAGAGATTTAACTCCACAAGATGAATGGGATTTATTGGAAAAAGGTCTAAACAGAGTTACAGATACTTGTATTCCAGAAGAAGAAGCGTTTAGAAGAATACAAGAGCATATTGTAAAAATATGGAAAGATGCAGAAGCTAAAGGAGAACGTTTTTTTCCTCATGAGTTTATGTACAAACTATTATTATCTGGTGTTTTAGAAGAATATTACGAAATAGATATTAAAGACTCTTGGATGTATGCTGCTGCAGAAAAAAACTTACCAATGGTAGTTCCTGGTTGGGAAGACTCTACAATGGGTAATATTTTTGCATCTTATGTGTTAAAAGGTGAGTTAAAAGCAAGTACTATGAAATCTGGTATAGAATACATGACCTTTTTGGCAGATTGGTATACAGATAATTCAGACAATGGTATAGGTTTCTTTCAAATAGGAGGAGGTATTGCAGGTGATTTTCCAATCTGTGTAGTACCTATGTTGTATCAAGATATGGAAAGAATAGATACACCTTTTTGGAGCTATTTTTGTCAGATTTCTGACTCAACAACTAGTTATGGTTCGTATTCTGGTGCAGTACCTAACGAAAAAATCACATGGGGTAAATTAGATGTTAATACACCAAAATTTATCATAGAAAGTGATGCTACAATTGTTGCACCATTAATTTTTGCATATTTGTTAGAAATGTAATTAATAAAAACTTTGTGTATAAATAATAAATAGAAAATATGAAACGAGTAATTGTAGACTATGCAAAATTAACTAAAGACATATTAGATATGTTATTAGAAAAATATCCAGATGGTTATGATTATGAAGATATTATTACCTTTAAAAATGCTAAAGGTGAAAATGTTAAAGCAGTAGAATTAAGAACAGAAGATACTGTATATTTAGTAAAGGTAAGTTCTAAACTGGAAAATGCTATGGAAGAATATGCAGAGGATGAAGATTTTTTTGATGATAATGATGATTTTGATGTAAATCTACCTGAAGATAAAGATTAATTTTTTTCTTTTTATAAATAAAAAACCTCGCAAAATTGCGAGGTTTTTCTGTTCAAATAACAAAAAGTATCTTATCCTTTTGTCTTATTTTTAAACTGATCAAATTTATCAGCTTCTGGCTTAGGCCAGCTGTTATTAGAAGTATCAACATCTGCAGTTTCCATATCTGGATCTACTTTGATACTTTTAATTTCTTGCGTAGAAGAGAATACTCTCTTTACTGTGTTGTCATCTCTCATCCAAATTTGAGCTGGAAAAGTTTCTCTTTTTGTAGAACCATCTGCATAAGTTAATTCTACAATTAGAGGCATTACTAAACCACCTGGCTTTTCGAATTCTACAGAATAGATATAAGAAGGTATTTCTTTACCATCTGCATATTTATCCATCGCTTTTGGATTAGCATCTTCTTTTTTGTCTGTAATATATACTAGGTCTCCTAAATTGTCAAAATACTGCTTGTATTGTTGTTTTAATTTAGTAACTCTTTCACTTGGTTTATCTGTTAAATATAATGGCTTAACTTCTTTAATACCTATGTCTGTAACATCTGTAGTGTAAAACCATCCTCTCCAAAACCAATCTAAATCCATACCAGAAGCATCTTCCATAGATCTAAAGAAATCTTCAGGTGTTGGGTGTTTAAACATCCATCTTTGAGAGTACGTTCTAAATGCATGGTCAAATAATTCAGGACCCATAATCGTTTTACGTAACATGTATAAACCAGCTGCTGGTTTAGAGTACGCATTTGGACCAAATTGCTTTACATAATCTCCTTGAGACATAATAGGAGAGATGTTAGACTGATCTCCACCCATATATCTTGTAATGTCTTTTGCTGGGTTTGAAGCAAACAATTCTGCATCATATACGTCTTCAGCTAAAATTTCTACAAACGAGTTTAAACCTTCATCCATCCATGTCCATTGTCTTTCATCTGAATTTACAATCATTGGAAAGAAGTTATGACCAACTTCATGAATAATTACTCCTAACATTCCTTTTTTAGTTCTGTCTGAATAAGATCCATCAGGATTTGGACGACCAAAGTTGAAGCAAATCATTGGGTACTCCATTCCTTGTCTTTCTGAATGTACAGAAACAGCTTTTGGATAAGGATAATCAAAAGTTAATTTTGAATATTCTATTAAAGTAGTTGCAACAGCTCTTGTTGAATGTTCTTCCCATAAAGGGTTACCTTCTTTTGGGTATAATGATGTAGCCATAATTGTGTTACCATTTACGTTTACAGCCATAGCATCCCAAATGTATTTTCTTGATGTAGCAAATGCAAAGTCTCTAACTTTTTCAGCTTTAAACTTCCAAGTTTTTGTGCCAGTTGCACGTCCTTTTTCAGCTTTTTCTGCTTCTTCTTGAGTTACAATTAAAACAGGATTGTCAAAGCTTTTTCTAGCCTTGTCATAACGTTTACGTTGTGTTCTAGTTAAAACATCTTTTTCATTCTGTAAAGTTCCTGTAGCTTCTACAATATGATCTTCAGGTACAGTTAAGTTTACTTCATAATCACCAAATTCTAATGCAAATTCAGATCTACCCCAGAACTGCATGTTTTGCCATCCTTCTACATTGTTGTAAACTGCTAATCTTGGAAAAAACTGAGCAATTGTATAATTGTTATTACCATCATCAAAAGATTCTAGTCCTGATCGACCACCATCTTTGTTGATATCATTAATTTTATAGTTCCATTTAATGCTAAATTTAAAAGTTTCACCAGGAGCTAATGCTTTTGGTAAATTAATTCGCATCATAGTTCTATTAATGAAATGAGATAATGGTTTCCCATCTGTCATTACACTTTCTATTTTAAAACCAAATCCTTTACCTTCATTCATGTAAGTAGATTTAAAGTTGTCTGGTGTAATAAAAGCTGAAGCTGAATTAGATCTTGCCAAAGGCGTTTTAGAGTCATCTGCTCTCATGTTTTGATCTAACTGAACCCATAAATATTCTAAATCGTCTTTA
The DNA here is from genome assembly GCF_024362345.1 of Polaribacter dokdonensis. Classification (GTDB taxonomy): domain Bacteria; phylum Bacteroidota; class Bacteroidia; order Flavobacteriales; family Flavobacteriaceae; genus Polaribacter; species Polaribacter dokdonensis. Next base: position 446,634 of record NZ_CP101505.1, read on the forward strand.
GAGTTATTGTGGTAAGTAATATTTTCACTACCATAAATTTTGTTATTTGCTTCGTCTAAACGAATGTCCATAACATAATCAACCTTTTGTTGAGTATATTGATGACCTGGTGCACCTGATGCAGTATGCTGATCATTTGGAGTTGCTAAAACATCTTTTAGTTGCCTAAACTTGTTTTCATCAGTGTGACCTAGTTGTGTTTTCTTTTTTTCTTTTTGCTCTTGTGCTATCGAAGCTGTAGCAATAAAAAACAAAGAAAAAACTAGTAAAGAGATTTTTTTCATTTGTATTGATTTGAATTAAGTAGCTATAAAATTACTGATATTTAAACAATTTTAAGAAATTGTTAAAAATTTTAACAAACCTTTATCATAAAAAAAAGGCAATATGATTTCATATTGCCTTTTTCTTTAAGTTGAATGAAAATTATCCCTTCATTTTCTGTTTGAATTTGTCAAATTTATTTGATGTTTCTCTAGGGAAAGAGTTGTTAGAAGTATCTACATCTGCAGTTTCTAAATCAGGATCTATCATTATACTTTCTATTTGTTTAGAAGAAGTAAATACTTTGGTTACTTCCTTATCATTATATCTCCAAATTTGAGCAGGATAAGTCTTTTTCTCTTTTGTACCATCCTTGTAAGTAAACTCAACAATAATAGGCATTACTAAACCCCCTGGTTTTTCGTAAGTAATTTCATAATGATATTTATCATTAGTATCAGCAAAACCTAAACCAGCTGAAGAATCTTCTACAAATTCAACAATATTATTATTTTCTTTTGTTGTAAATTTCTTTACACCTTTTACACCAATATCTGTAACATCTGTAGTGTAGAACCAACCTCTCCAAAACCAATCTAAGTCTATACCAGAAGCGTCTTCCATAGTTCTAAAGAAATCTGCAGGTGATGGGTGTTTAAACATCCATCTTTGAGAGTAAGTTCTAAATGCGTGGTCAAACAATTCTTTACCCATAATTGTTTCTCTTAAAATCCATAATGCTGTTGCTGGTTTACCATAAGCATTAGAACCAAAGCTATATACATTATCTCCTTTAGACATAATTGGAGCAATTCTAGATTGATCTCCAGACATATATCTTACTATATTTTTAGGATACCCTCTTACAATAGGAAAATCTTTATCATAATCTAATTCAGCTAACATTTCCATGTATGAGTTTAATCCTTCATCCATCCATGTCCATTGTCTTTCGTCTGAATTAACAATCATAGGAAAAAAGTTATGACCCACTTCATGAATGGTAACTTTTATCATTCTATATTTCATTCTGTCTGAATAACCACCATCTGGTAAATCTGGTCTTCCAGGATTGAAACAAATCTGTGGATATTCCATTCCCATTTGTCCATCAACAGAAATTGCTTTATGGTAAGGATAGTCAAACGTATATTTAGAATATGTTTTTAATGTTTGTGCTGCAGCTCTTGTAGAATGATCTCCATACAAAGGGTTTGCTTCTTTAGAATATAAAGATTCTGCCATTACTGTTTTACCATTAATGTCTACAGCCATTGCATCATATATAAATTTTCTTGATGTTGCAAATGCATAATCACGTACGTTTTCAGCAATAAACTTCCAAGTTTTTGTTTTTGTAGCTTTTGACTTTTCAATCTTTTCAGCTTCTTCTTGAGTTCTAATTACTACAGGATTATCAAAACTTTTTCTAGCTTTTTCTCTTCTTTTTAATTCTTGCTTTGAAAAAACCTCTTTAGGATTTTGTAAAACTCCTGTTGCTCCTAACATATGATCTTCAGGAACTGTGATATTTACTGTGAAATCTCCAAATTCTAAGGCGAATTCACTTCTTCCCCAAAATTGGTCATTTTGCCATCCTTCAACATTATCGTAAACACACATTCTTGGATAGAATTGTGCAATTACATAGTTGTTATTATTATTTTCAGTAAAATGCTCATAACCAGATCTACCACCATCTGTTCTGTGGTTATTAATGTTGTACCACCAAGAAATATTAAATTCGAAAGTAGCACCAGAAGCTAAAGGCTCTAATAAATTAATACGCATCATAGTTTGGTTAATAGTGTGAGATAAATTACTACCATCTTTATTGGTAACACTCATAATATTAAAACCACCATCAAAACGTTCTTCAGGAAAAGCTCTGTTAAATCTGTTTTTGCTAATTCTTTTTGGAATTGAGTTTGGAGAGATGTCTGGAGTTTTTGAATCTGCAGCTCTCATATTCTGGTCTAGTTGTACCCATAAATACTCTAAATCATCTTTAGAATTGTTATGATAGGTAATGGTTTCTGAACCAGTGATTTTTGTTTTGGCATCGTCTAAAACAATATCCATTACATAATCTACTTTTTGCTGAGTGTAAGCAGTACCTGGTTTACCAGAAGCTGTTCTTTCTAAGTTTGGTGTTGGTAATTCTTGTTTTAATTGTTTAAACTTATTTGTATTTACATGCCCTTGCTTTGTTATTTGCCCATAAGTTGTGGCTGCAAACAGAAATGAAAGCATTACTAATCCAAATTTTTTCATAAATATTGATTTTGGGTTTGTTAAGTTAAAATTTTAATAGGGTAGAACTTTCGTCTTTTGTAAGTAAAACACTTTTATTTTTCTTACCTACTTTAGACTTGATAAGGTTCTGTTGTTCTGGAAAATGTTCGAGAAGTAATTGATTAGAGACATCAATTGATTTGACTTCATTGATGTTTTCAATCTCTAAATAAAAAAACACTAAATCTCCATCATATTCTTTGCCAAGATAATTAAAGTTTTTTGCTTTACCATCAACTTTAAAATTCAGTTTATTTTTTAAATATTTTTCGAAATAAATATCGTTATTTTCTAATTCTCTTTTGGTAGTTAATTGCAAATCGATATTATAATCTTTATTCAGAGCAAGCTCTATATCATCCATAAAAACATTGATAATAATTTGTACTGCTTTAGCTTCGCTCTTGTAATTTATTTGAGTTAAACTTAAATAGTATTTATGTGCAGTAAATGATAATAGTGGCAGGGCTACTAATAATAGTAGGTGTATTTTTAATTTCATAAAAATGTAAAAACAATTATTGAGCCAAATTACTCTTTTTTTATGAGTTTAAGGTAAGATATGCTTTCTGCTCTTAATATTTTTATTAGCTCTAACATTCTATTTTCTTTGTGTAAATCTTCTATTCCTAAAGGGTTACAGTATTCTAAAAAGTGGAAGTAATTATCAATAGGAATTTTTAATTCATCAAAGAAAAACTTTTCTCCTAATTCTGACATTATTTTATAAGGAAACTGTCTTTTTTGATTCAACTTATTTCTTAATGCCCATAAGCGTTCAGAATGTTTAAAAGGCATACCAATTTTGGCTCCAGCACCAGCCATTGGCATTGCACCTTCCATTGTATTTACTAATGGAGGTTTGGCTTTAGAAATTTCATCTATAGTAAAATCTTTCTCTTTAAAATTAACGTTAGAGAAATCCATTACTTTATTTAATAAAGAATCTTGTACATCTCTTGGAACATCTTTAGTATCTATACCCAATCTACCTAATAAATTGTTTCTTTTTAACTCAAATTCATCTAAGGTATAAACATTGGTTTTTAGTTTAATATCTAACTCTCTTTTATCAATAATTTCTTCTGATATATAGACTTTTTTTCCTTTGTATTGTATAGAAGAAACTCTTAAAGTATCTCCTTCAGAAACAAAAATTCTATACAAACCTTCATCACTAGAAAAAGTACCTTGATATGTATTTAAGTTAATAATATTTGCATTTTTAATTGCACCTAAAGAATCAGTGACTTTACCAGTAATAATATATCTCTTCTTTTGTGAATGTGCTGTAAACACTACTGATAGCATTAGTAAAGAAAATAGTAATATTCTTTTCATAGAGTTAATAGGCTAGTGATGTTCTTTTATATAACTTGAAAATTACGCAATATTTTGATACAATTTTTATAAAAATCAATTTTTTTGAAGTAGGGTAATTTCAGTTTTATTCTTTTGTGGAAATGTTTTACTCTCTCTCATTAATATTGCAGTCACTTTAATTTTATCATCTTTCTTAAATAAATTGATGACATTTTTTTTGAAACAGTAGTTTAAGAATACATTGATTTCATCTTGTTTAATATTTAAATCAGTAATAAAGAAATCATCTGTATAATGCTTTCTAATTTTTGCTAACATTTGATCTTCATAGGTTAATTTCTTTAGCATTTTTTTTCTTCTATTGCTTCCATTTAGAGCACCTATTAAATTTTCTAAATTTATTGCAGCTCCAGATTGAAGACTTACTATGCTTTCATCTTTCTTTGCAACTGTATTAGCATAAGGTAGATTAAGTGTTTTAGCATTTACAGTTGGTGGTTTAACATATTGCTTATCAACATAAAAAATACCTGTAGATCTTTCAAAGGTAATTTCATTCAATTCATTAATTTTTTCTTCTAAATGAATTATAACTGATTTACTCTTAAAAATTTCTGGAGTAATTATGAGTTCTTTTTTTTGAAGGTTGATGTGAGATACAAACAAAGTATCATTGATTGAAACAGGAATTTCAAAGGTTCCTAAATCATTGGAAGCAGAACCTTGATTTGTGTTTTTGTTGATAATATGCACATCAGCAATTACCTCATTTTGAAACAATATAGTTCCAGATATGATATTCTGTTTTTTTTGACTAAAGGAAACAACAGATATAAATAAAAAGTAGAGTAGTAGTTGATTTTTCATTGAAACAAAGAAACCTTAAGACCTCTTAAAATTCTATTAAGACATTTATAAACTTTTGTTAACGGGCTTTAATTCAGTTGTTTTTTGTGATGATTTTAAGAATTGGAATCCATAAAAATTGACTTATTTTTGAAGTATGAAGAAAATGATCATTGCAAGTACATCTACAATTTATGGAGGCAAGTACCTTGAGTATTTATTACCAACCTTAAAATCATTTTTTAAGGAAGCAAAAACAATTTTATTTATACCTTATGCAAGACCAAGTGGAATAACCTATGATACTTATACAGCTATAGCACAAGAAGCATTTGGCTCTATTGGAATTGATGTAAAAGGAATTCATGAATTTAAAAATGCCAAAGAAGCAATAAAAAATGCTGAAGGTATTTTTACTGGTGGAGGAAATACTTTTGAATTGGTAAATCAATTATATAAAAATGATGTACTAGAAACTTTAAAAGAAGTTTTAGAACAAGGTACACCTTATTTGGGTACAAGTGCTGGTAGTAATATTTGTGGAGTAAACATGAAAAACACTAATGATATGCCAATTGTTTATCCACCAAGTTTTAAAACATTGGGTTGTATTTCTTTTAATATCAATGCTCATTATTTAGATCCTATTGAAGGAAATACACATATGGGTGAAACTCGAGAAACTAGAATTAAAGAATTTCACGCTTTTAATGAAACTCCAGTTTTAGGTTTAAGAGAAGGTAGTTGGCTAGAGGTGAATGCTAATAATATTTCGTTAAAAGGTAATTATACTGCAAGATTATTTGAAAAGGACAAAAAGCCAGTTGAATTAGAACTTGGTAAAATTGCTATTATTTAAAATAGGAGGTAAGCTAAAAGAATAAAATAAAAAGGGATAATTTAAATTATCCCCTTTTTTATTAATACGTTACATAATCTACAATTTCTAAACCATACCCAATCATACCAACTCTTTTCGCTTGTTGATTGTTAGTTAATAGTTTTAATTTGCTGATATTTAAATCGTGCAAAATTTGAGCTCCAATACCAAAATCTCTTTGATCCATAGCAATTGCAGGTGCTTTAAGCTCTCCTTTTTTCTGATTTTCCTTCAGAATATTTAATCTGCTTAATAAGTTTTTAGATTGATTTTGTTGATTGATAAAAAGAATGGCTCCTTTACCTTCATCATTTACAACCTGAAACATTTGGTCTAATTTTTTATCTGCATTATTTGTCAATGTTCCTAGAATATCATTGTTTACCAATGTTGAATTTATTCTTGTTAGAACTCCATCTTCATTAGTCCAAGAACCTTTTGTTAAAGCAATATGTACTTGATTATTAGTTGTTTGTTGGTAGGCTCTTAAACGAAATTTACCAAAACGTGTTTCAATTTCAAAATCTTCTTTTTTCTCTATTAAAGAATCGTGTTCCATTCTATAGGCTACTAAATCTTCAATAGAAACTATCTTAATATCAAACTTTTCAGCAACCTTTAAAAGTTGTGGTAAACGCGCCATTGTTCCATCCTCATTCATGATTTCTACAATAACTCCTGCTGGTTGTAAACCTGCTAATCTTGCAAAATCTATAGCTGCTTCTGTATGACCTGTTCTTCTTAAAACTCCACCTTCTTTTGCTTTTAAAGGAAAAATATGACCTGGTCTGGCCAAATCGAAAGGTTTAGTGTCTTTGTCTATTAAAGCATTTATGGTTAAAGCTCTATCTGAAGCAGAAATACCTGTTGTAACACCTTTTCCTCTTAAATCTACAGAAACTGTAAATGCAGTTTCCATAGGATCTGTGTTGTTATTCACCATCATTCCTAACTCAAGCTCTTTACAACGCTTTTCTGTTAATGGTGTACAAATTAACCCTCTACCATGAGTAGCCATAAAGTTTACCATTTCTGGAGTTACTTTTTCTGCAGCTGCTAAAAAGTCACCTTCATTTTCTCTATTCTCATCATCAACAACAATAATAACTTTACCATTTCTGATATCATTTATTGCTTCTTCAATAGTATTTAACTGCGTTTGATTTGCTGGTTTTGTTGTCATATCTAATTACCTTTTTTAGGTAGTATTTTTTTGAAAAAATTAGTTACTGGTTGTAAGAAAGAATTCAAATTGAATATTCCCTTATCTTTTGTGGCTCTGTTTGTTAGTAAAATTGCAAATGGAATCATTAAAATGGCTGATATCCAAGAACCTAACATTGAAGATATTGAACTTTCTTCTGCTAGATTTTTACCAAAAGTATTTGTAAAGAAGTACAATACATACACTGCAATTGCTAAAATCATTGGTAAACCAAATCCTCCTTTTCTTATAATAGAACCTAAAGGAGCACCTATAAAAAATAGAATTACACAAGATAAAGAAAAGGCAACTCTATTATAATATTCTGTATCATAAAAGTTTACCATTTTTCGATTCCATTTTATACTATCTAAATTATTATTTAGTGTACTTACAACTCTAGTAGATTTTGTTAATGCTGAGTTTAATATTGTAATTTTTTCTTGTAATTCGAAATTATCTATAGTAATACTGTCTAAACTTTTGTTTACTAAAGAATCAGGATATTTATATAAATCTTTAGCATAAGTGCTTATATAAATGTTTTTAGCTCTTAATTCTAAAACTTCATCGTAATTAATTTTTAACTTAGGTATAGTATCTTTAATTTCTTCTAAAGTGAGCATCATTGGTAATGTTGCTGAATTTATAGAGTCTAATTGGCCTTCATCTAAAGTATCTCCTATATCAATATTAAACTCATACTCCTTAAAAGTGGCACTAGAGGCTGCCATTTTTTTACGTTTTAAAGTTGTTCTTGCAGTTTTAACGTGTTCTTCATAATAATTACCATTGTATAAAATGAAAGTCATGTATCTACTTCCTTCTTCAGTAACTATTTTTCCACTTTCTGCAGTTATAACCTTTTGATTTCCTCTATTACTAGTTAAATCATAGATTAATACTTTCTTAAGAAGATTTTCTTCTTCTCCATATTTTTCATCAAATTTTATTTGATAACCAGGAATATCTGCATTAAAACTTCCAGGTACTAATGCTAAAGCTGGTTTTTTCTTTTTAATGTTTAAATATAGATTTCGCTGTTTTTGATTGGCATAGGGAAAAACATTGTTTAAAAAAAGAAAGTTTAGACCACTTAAAGCGATTGCTAAAATTCCAATAGGTCTTACTAATCTTTGTAAAGAAACTCCTGCTGATTTTGCTGCTGCAAACTCATAGTTTTCACCAAGATTACCTAAAGCCATTATAGATGATAATAGCACACCAATTGGTAGTGCTTGTGGTATTATCATTAAAGTTGTGTAGTATAAAAATTTAAGGATAAAAATAACACTAATCCCTTTACCAGCAATGTTTTCGAAGGCTTGCCATAAAGCTTGCATTACCAGTACAAAAAGTACTATAAGAAAGGTAGCTATAAATGGAACTAGAAAGCTCTTTAAGATGTATTTATCTAAAATCTTCATAAAAAAACAAAAATAGCATCTTAATAATTAAGATGCTACTAATTTTCTGTTAATTGAAATAATTAATCAATCGTGTATTTTTGTTTTAGATATTTCTCTCTATCAAACGTAAAGAAACTGTCTGAAAGTGGTTGATTACTTTTAAATGAAGTAATTGTAAAACTTGTCTTTGCTCCATTAGAACCAGTCTGAATTAATTTATAAATGTGCTTTGTTTTTGCATCTACACCCAATTCAACTTTAATGATATCTGAATCACTATCAATTGGATTTAAAGTTACAAATTGAATTTTTCTTCCTTTCAAATTTACAAGTTTTCCCATCTCAAAATTATAACCTTCTTTGTAAAAACTTAATAATTTAGAAGGATAAATAAAACCATCATCTGCATCCATATCTCCTTCTGAAGTTGAAATTTCTTTTTCTTCGTTATTAATTACATATAACTTTTTACCATCATAAATAAAACGATTTCCAAGATACATTAAACTGTACTTTTCTCCTTTTAAGTTAATTTCACCTCTAATTGGTGGTTCATCTCCTTCTTCAATACCTGCTTCTTCATTACTTAATGTCTGACTAAAACCTATAAACATATTGTCATAGGCTGACATTTTTGAAGAAACTTCATCTAACAACGTTTTAGCTTCTAAAGAGTTTTGTGAAAAAGTTAAACTTGTTAGAAACAAGCTAAAAAATAATACTACGAATTTTCTCATGTTTTGTTTAATTCTCATTTTGTTTAAGCAAAATGCTATTGTTTTTTTTCGTTTTCTAATAATTGTTCAAGAGCCATAAAATCTGGTACCAAAACTTGTCTTGCTTTACTACCCTCAAAACCACCTACAATTCCTGCTGCTTCTAATTGATCTATTAATCTACCAGCTCTATTGTAACCTAGTTTTAATTTTCTCTGTAATAAAGATGCAGAACCTTGTTGTGCTGTAATAATAATTTCTGCTGCTTCTTTAAACAATTTATCTCTATCTGCTATATCAACATCAATACTTGTGCCACTTTCATCATCTACATATTCAGGTAATAAATGCGCTTCTGCATATGCTTTTTGTGATCCAATAAAATCTGTAATTTTTTCTACTTCTGGAGTGTCTACAAATGCACATTGTATTCTTGTAATAGAATTTCCATTGGTATATAATAAATCTCCACGTCCAATTAATTGGTCTGCACCACCAGCATCTAAAATAGTTCTTGAATCTATTTTAGAGGTTACTCTAAAAGCTATTCTTGCAGGAAAATTTGCTTTGATTATACCTGTAATTACATTTACAGAAGGTCTTTGAGTGGCTACAATTAAATGTATACCAATAGCTCTAGCTAATTGAGCTAATCTTGCAATAGGCGTTTCTACTTCTTTACCTGCAGTCATAATTAAATCTGCAAATTCATCAATTACTAAAACTATATAAGGTAAGAATTGATGACCATCATTAGGATTTAATTTTCGTTTCTTAAACTTCTGATTGTATTCTTTAATATTTCTAACCATTGCCGATTTTAATAAATCGTAACGATTATCCATCTCAATACACAATGAATTTAAAGTATGTACAACTTTAGTAGTATCAGTAATAATGGCTTCTTCAGAGTCTGGTAACTTGGCTAAATAATGACGCTCTATTTTATTAAATAAAGTAAGTTCAACTTTTTTAGGATCTACCAATACAAATTTTACTTCTGCTGGATGCTTTTTATATAAAAGAGAAGTTAAAACCGCATTTAAACCTACAGATTTACCTTGACCTGTAGCACCTGCCATTAATAAGTGTGGCATTTTAGCCAAATCAACTACAAAGGTTTCATTAGAAATGGTTTTACCTAAACCAATTGGTAATTCCATTTGTGATTCTTGAAACTTCTTAGAAGAAATTGCAGAATGCATAGATACTATTGTAGATTTTTTATTTGGAACTTCTATACCAATTGTACCTTTTCCTGGAATAGGAGCAATAATACGTATTCCTAAAGCTGATAAGGATAAAGCAATATCATCTTCTAAGTTCTTTATTTTAGAGATACGAATTCCTGCTTCAGGAACAATTTCATATAACGTAATTGTTGGCCCAACTGTAGCTTTAATTTCTGCAATACCTATTTTATAGTTTTTAAGCGTTTCTACAATCCTATTTTTGTTAGCTTCTAATTCTTCAGGATCAATAGAAATACTTTCATTGTATTGCTTTAATAAATTAAAGGTTGGAAAACGAAAATTAGATAATTCTAGAGTAGGATCAAATTCACCAAAATCTTTTAAAATTTTATCAGATAAATTTTCTGTAGAATGTTCTTCTTCTTCAGAGATTTCAACATTTATGTCTAAATCGTTTTTATCTTCAACTGTTTCTTCAACAAGTACTGGTTCTATCTTTGGTTCTTCCTCAATTTTTAAGGTGATTGTCTCTTTTTTATTTACATCAGAATGTTTACTAATGGTAGGCTGTAAATTCTCTAAAGAAAGCTCAAACTCAGATTTCTTTTCTTCTTTATTTTCTAAAGGTATTTCTTTAACCTTTTCTACTTCTTCAGCAGAGGAAATTTCTATGGCTTCCTTTTCTGCATTTTCTTGTCTTTCAGCTCTTTGTGCTTTCCAGTTTTCTAAGTAGGTATCAATAGTAACTTTATAGCGTATAATGATATATGTAAAAAATAAGAAGACCAAAACTATAGCTAAACCTGTTTTACCTAGAAATGTTTGTAGATAATTATTAATCTCAAAACCTACAATACCTGAAAGTAAGGCATATTTCTGATGCAGAAAACCTAGGGTAATAGATAACCAAACCATTGACAATAGACCCCAATTCCAAGAAATAATAATCTTAGCAAATTTTCTTTTAATTAAAATGTAAAAGCCTGTGATAAATATTTGATAAACAATAAAGAAAGCAGCTAAACCAAAACCTTTATAAATAAAAAAGTGACTTAAATTAGCGCCAATCTTACCTAATAAATTATTGCTTTTTACAGTTTTATCTGTTAAATGGTTTAAAGTACTTTGATCTGCTTGCCAATTAAAAAAGAATGAAATGAAGGCAATACATAAAAAGACCGAAAACAAGATTAGAAACAAACCTAATATATTTTGAGTTTGTCTTGTTTTTAAAAAAGCAAAAACTGGTGTTTTTTCTTCTTTAGATTTCGATGTTTTTGTTTTGGTTTGTTTTGATCTGGCCATTAAAAATTAAGAATTTTTAAAGGGTAAATATACATATTTGCTTAAAATAACAGTGCTATTTTAGGCACATAAATAATAGATGCAATAATTAAAGATATTAAAGCTGCAAATGTTGGAGCACCTGCAGCAATATCTTTTATTTTACCTATTTTTTCATGAAATTCTGGATGAATAAAGTCAGCAATCTCTTCTACAGCTGAGTTTGCAGCTTCTGCTACCAAAACTAAACCTATTGCTAAAAATTGAATTCCCCATTCTAAAGGAGATATATTAAAAACAAAACCAAGAATTGTAGCTATAAATGCTATAAATAATTGTGCTTTAATACTATCTTCAGATGTAACTAAAATCCAAAGACCTTTAAAAGCAAATTTTAGGCTTCTAATTCTACCTCTTAAAAAACCATCTTTTGGGTTTTTCATATTATAAAGCCTCTAAAGCAGTTGTATAATTAGGTTCTGAACCAATTTCAGAAACTTGCTCTGTATACGCTATTTTACCTTCTGTATCAATAATTACAATAGCTCTTGAGTGTAAGTTTTTAAATGCACTATCAGATATGGTAACTTGATAATCTTTACCAAAAGAACCATCTTCAAAATCAGAAAGCATTTCTACATTCTCTATACCTTCAGCTCCACAAAAACGAGCTTGTGCAAAAGGTAAATCTCTAGAAATACAAAGCACAACAGTATTTTCTAATTCTGAGGCTTTTTTGTTAAATTCTCTTACAGATTGTGCACAAACGCCTGTATCTACACTAGGAAATATGTTTAGAATAATGTTTTTACCAGCATAATCTGCCAAAGATTTTTCTTTTAGCTCAACTGTTTTTAATTTAAAATCCAATGCTTTCTCACCAACCTTTGGTAAATTTCCTATTGTATTTATAGGATTTCCTCCTAATGTTATTCCTGCCATTTTTGTAAATTTAGTTTATTCAAAAGTAATTAATTTTATTGATACTATTATTTTAAAACTGTGAAGTTCTCCTTAAAAAAATGCATTTCTAATATGTATCTTCGCGAACTAAAATAGAAGTCCTTTAGTGAATTTAGCTCAATATACATCAGAATTTAAATATAATTGGAAGCTTGCAGCACCTGTAATGTTAGGAATGCTGGGTCATACATTTGTAGCTTTTATAGATAATATTATGGTTGGGCAGTTAGGAACTGCAGAATTGGCTGCTGTGTCTTTAGGAAATAGCTTTATGTTTATTGCTATGTCTATTGGTATAGGTTTTTCTACAGCAATAACTCCTTTAATTGCAGAAGCTGATTCATCTAACAACTTACAGCAAGCTAGATCTACTTTTAAAAATGGATTATTCTTATGTACTGTTTTAGGAATATTACTTTTTTTAATGGTGTTTTTTGCCAAACCACTAATGTATTTAATGCAACAACCAGAAGAAGTAGTTGCACTAGCAATACCTTATTTAGATTTGGTTGCATTCTCTTTAATTCCATTGATTGTTTTCCAAGCAATAAAACAGTTTAGTGATGGAATGTCTATGACTAAATACCCAATGTACGCTACTTTAATTGCAAATATTGTAAATGTAGTTTTAAACTATTTATTCATTTTTGGGAAGTTTGGCTTTCCAGAATTAGGTATTGTTGGTGCAGCTTATGGAACATTAGCCTCAAGAATTATTATGGTTATTTATTTGTGGCTCTTATTAAGCTATAAGAAAAGATCAAAACGAATTATGAGTAATCTAAAATTCTTTGTTTTAGATATTCTAATGATTAAGAAAATAATAAATTTGGGTTCTTTAAGTGCAATGCAAATGTTTTTTGAAGTAGCCATATTTACTGCAGCTATTTGGCTTAGTGGTCTTTTAGGTAAAAATCCACAAGCAGCAAACCAAATTGCATTGAATTTATCATCTATGACATTTATGGTAGCTATGGGTTTAAGTGTTGCGTCTATGATAAGAGTAGGTAATCAAAAAGGATTGCAAAATTTTAAAGAGTTAAGAAGAATAGCATTCTCAATCTTTTTACTAGGGATGATTTTTGCAACCATCTTTGCAATTCTATTTTTTATCTTTCATAAAGTTATGCCAACCATTTATGTAGATTTGGGTGATGAGCTTAACTATGCAGACAATATGGAAGTTATTTCTATAGCATCTAAGCTTTTAATTGCAGCAGCATTTTTTCAAATTTCAGACAGTATACAAGTAGTTGTTTTAGGCGCTTTACGTGGTTTACAAGATGTAAAAATACCAACAATACTAACTTTTATTTCTTATTGGTGTGTTGGTTTTCCTGTTTCTTACTATTTAGGATCTGAAGAAATGTATGGTAGTTTTGGTATTTGGTTAGGTTTGTTAGCAGGCTTAACTACAGCTTCAATTTTACTATTTATCAGATTTAATAGGTTAACTTTAAGGTTGATAGCTACTAAGGTTGAATTAGCTAATTAGAGTAGTCTCATTTTGTTTGTTCTCCAAACTATTAAAATCATACAGTTCTGTATCTAATAAATGAGAAGGAGAAACATTTTGTAGAGCATTCATCATAATTGCATTTCTATTAGGGAATTCTTGCTCCCAATTAGAAATCATTTCTTTTACCTTTTTACGTTGTAAGTTTTCTTGAGAACCACATAAATTACATGGTATAATTGGATAATTTCTATAATTAGAAAACATTTCTATATCAGTTTCACTACAAAAAGCTAGTGGTCTTAAAATTACTAAATCTCCAGCATCATTTTTAAATTTAGGAGGCATTGTTTCTAACTTTCCAGAAAAGAAAAAGTTAAGAAAGAACGTTTCTAAAATATCGTTTTTATGATGACCTAAAGCTAACTTATTGCATCCTAAATCTTTTGCTGCTTCGTATAAAGTTCCTCTACGTAATCGAGAACAAAGACTGCAAGTGGTTTTGCCTTCAGGAGTTTTATCCATAACTACTTTGTAGGTGTTTTTTTCAATAATTTTATATGCTACTTGAAGTTCACTTAAATAATTAGGCAACACTTCTTCAGGAAAACCTGGTTGTTTCTGATCTAAATTAACAGCAACTAAATCAAAATGAATAGGAGCTACTTTTTGAAAGTACAGCAACATATCTAACATGGTATAGCTGTCTTTTCCACCTGATAAACAAACCATAATTTTATCTCCATCTTCAATCATAGAGTATTGTTTTATTGCCTGAGCTACAGATTTCTGAAGTTTTTTGGTGTTTTGTTGCTGTTGATTCATTTTGCAAAAATAAAAGAATCAGAAAGATTTAAAAGCTACTTTTTATTTAAATGCATTCTTCTATAGAATCAACTATAATTTGGCAACCTTTTATTAATTCTTTTTCTGAAATAGTTAAAGGTGGAGTAATTCTCATTGCTCTACCTTCAAATAATAAGAAAAATAGAATAAGACCTTTATCTAAACATTTCATAATTATTTTTGCTGCTAATTCTGGAGTATCAACAATTGCAGCTAACATTAAACCTTTGCCTCTTATCTCTAAAATAGCTGAATGTTTTAGTTGTTCTCTAATAATTTTCTCTCTGTGTAAACTTTCTGAAACTAAATTATTTTCTAAAATAACATCTATAGTAGCATTAGCAGCTGCAGCAATTACTGGATGACCAGCAAATGTAGATATATGTCCTAGTTTAGGGTTGTCTTTCAGCAAACTCATTCTCTCTTGAGATGCAATAAAAGCACCAATAGGCATTCCACCTCCTAAACCTTTTCCTGTAATAATAATATCAGGAGTAACATTATAATTTTCAAATCCCCAGAATTTACCTGTTCTACCAATTCCTGTTTGAATTTCATCCAAAATTAAAAGTGCTCCAACTTCATCACATTTAGCTTTTACATTTGCCAAATAATTAGAGTAAGGTTCTATAAAACCAGCACCTCCTTGAATAGTTTCTAAAATAACAGCTGCAGTTTTATTTGTGATTTGTTTTAAACAAAAATTACAATTGAAAGCGATAAATTTTATACCAGGTATTAATGGTCGAAAAGCCGCATTTTGTTTTTCAACTCCAGAAACACTCATAGATCCTTGTGTGTTTCCATGATAAGAGTTTTTAGCAGCAATTATTTCTGATCTTCCTGTTACTCTTTTAGCGAGTTTTAAAGCGCCTTCTGTAGCTTCTGTTCCAGAATTGGTAATATATACAGATTGTAATGATTCAGGTAGAGTAGAGGCTAATTTTTTGCATAATGACACTTGTGGCTGTTGAATAAATTCTCCATAAACCATAACATGTGTGTATGCATCTAACTGATCTTTAATTGCATCATTAACTTTAGGGTGATTATGACCCAAACTATTTGCAGAAACTCCTGCAACAAAATCTAAATGAGCTTTGTTATTGGTATCATAAATGTAAGAACCATTTGCATGAGAAATTTCTATTGCTAATGGGTGAGGAGATGTCTGTGCTTGATATTTGTAAAAATCTGATTTCAAATTATTGGCCAATAATAGATATTGCAGTTTTCTTTTTTCCCTTTTTTTTATCCTTTGTTTTTTCATCAATGAATAAAGAGGGTTTTTCTAAAGCTTTCTTTTTTAAAGGTGCTTTATTTTCATTTCCATCTTTAATGAAGATATCATTTTTGCTTTTAGGCTGTTCATCTTCTCTCCAAATAAATCCCTTAATTTTTCTTCCTTCTAAATCTAATTCAGAAGGAGGGTAGGTTTTACCATCAGAACTTTTAAGGTATTTAATAGATTGAATTTGTCCTTTGTCTAAAGTAAATTCAATATTGCTTGAAACTTCTTTAGTAATTGTTTCTAAAACTTGGGTTTCTGCATTTCTATTAAAGTAAATAGACTCTGCATTACCTTTAACCAAAAGAAATTTTAGTTTATTAGCATCGAATTTACCAAACATATTTCTACCTTTTATTTGGTTGTAATCTTCTTTAGCCAAGGAATCTTTAGATACTATAAAAGCATTATTAAATACTTTTAAAGAATCTAATTTTTCTGTTTCTACATTTGATTGTAAGTAAATACTATCTCCTGTAATTTGGTTTTGATCAGACCAAATTACAGGACTTCTATACATTTTTGTATAACCAGTTTCTTGGTTGGTATATATAGAGTCACATTTTCCCTGTAAATCAGATTTGTAAATTTTTACATTATGATAAGTTCTAATTACACGTTTTTTTGGTTTTCCTGTAACTAATAATGTGTCTCCATGTATAAACATAGAATCTTTATCTATAATAGATATAGCTACAGCTCTTTTTATAATAAAAAGAGAATCTTTTTTTTCAAATAACTCAGCATAATTTCCTTTCGAAATAAAATTTTGAACAGTATCAATTACTTTTATGTTGTTTGTGGCAGATGCAAACCCTTTGTTTTTATCATAATACAAGCTGTCACCTTCTACAGTTCTTTCCTTTAAAAAGAGTTTTGCATTTTTTGTAAAATAGGAAATATCTGTTTTTGTATTGTAAAAACCTCTTTCTGAATATAACCTATTTTCGTTTTGTGTATTTGTTATGGTTGATGGTCCATACAAATAGGCTAAGCCAGAATTGGTGTAATAATCTAAATGATTTGAAGCTAAATTGTGCTCAGGATTTACAACTGTAACTCTTGTAGTAGCTGTAAATTTTTTGTTTTCTAAATAATAGTTACCGTTTTTACTTTTAAGTGTATTTGTAACGTCTCTAATAGTTGCATAATCTTGGTAATACAATTTTTGATTGATTCTATCAAACTGTAATGTGTCTGTGGTAAGTGTCATTGTAGGATCTTTCAAAACTACATTACCCCAAGAAAGTGCTTGCTTTGCATTAGCATCATAATCTGCATAATCGCTAGTTTGAGTAATGGTATCTCCTTGTTTTATAAGTACATTACCAATAGCTTTAAAAAAGTTTTCTTTTTTGTAGAATAAAGCCTGCTGACAAGTTAGATTTATGCCATCATGTTTTATGCGAACATTTCCAAGTAGGATAGTAGCTCCAGGTGTTTTTTCTTCATCTGCATATTGAATTTCTGCGTTTTCTATAATAATCTTTTTTTTCTCTTGAGAAAAAGTGATGATAGAAGAAAGACAAAGGCATAAAAAAAGTATTCTTTTCAAAAGATTTGTTTTGCGACAAAAATAATGAAAAGAATACCTCAAGTTCTTAATTTTAAGATAAAACTATCTTGTAATTGTTTGTTTTCTATCTGGACCTACAGAAACAATTTTTACAGGAACTCCAGTTTCTTTCTCTATGAAAGCTACATAATCTAATAAATTTTGAGGTAGTTGATCTTCTGATGTCATTTTTGTTAAATCATCGGCCCAACCTTTAAATTCAGAATAGTTTACAGAAACATTTTCTGGCTCTATATTGTAAGGTAAATGTGTAATTTCTTCACCTTTATAATTGTAAGATGTACATACTTTTAAGGTGTCAAAACCTGAAAGAACATCACCTTTCATCATCATTAATTGAGTAACTCCATTTACATCCACTGCATATTTTAAAGCTACTAAATCTAACCAACCACATCTTCTTGGTCTACCTGTTGTTGCACCAAACTCATGCCCAACTCTTGCCATTGTTGCTCCATCTTCATCAAATAATTCAGTTGGAAAAGGACCAGAACCAACTCTTGTTGTGTATGCTTTAAAAATTCCGAAAACATCTCCAATTCTATTTGGAGCAACACCTAAACCTGTACATGCACCTGCAGCAGTTGTATTAGATGATGTTACAAATGGATATGTACCAAAGTCAATATCTAGTAAAGAACCTTGTGCACCTTCAGCTAAGATGGTTTTTTTATCTTTTATAGCTTGATTTAAAAACTCTTCACTATCAATGAATTGAAGTGTTCTTAACTTGTCTATTCCTTTACAAAATTCAGCTTCTAATTCATCTAAATTATAATCTATTTGAACATCAAAGAATTCAAGCATTTTAATGTGCTTTTCTGTTAAAGCATCATATTTATCTTTCCAGTTGTCTAATTCTAAATCTCCAACTCTCATTCCATTTCTACCAGTTTTGTCCATGTAAGTTGGTCCAATACCTTTTAAAGTAGAACCAATTTTGGCTTTACCTTTAGAAGTTTCTGAAGCTGCATCTAACAATCTGTGAGTTGGTAAAATTAAATGTGCTTTTCTAGAAATTAAAAGTTTAGAAGTATAAACTATATTGTGTTTGTCTAAATTTTCTAATTCTTTTTTAAAGATAACTGGGTCTATTACAACTCCATTACCAACAACATTTAAAGCTGTTTTATGAAAAATACCAGAAGGTATTGTATGTAAAACGTGTTTAAATCCATCAAAAATTAAAGTATGTCCAGCATTTGGCCCACCTTGAAAACGTGCAATAATGTCGTAGTTTTGGGTTAATACATCAACAATTTTCCCTTTTCCTTCATCACCCCATTGTAATCCTAATAATAAATCTACTGCCATTTTGTAATTGTAATTGTTAAATCTTTAAATTTAATTTATGATAAGTTGTTTGTGTCTTTCTTTTTTGTACCGTAAAAATATAAGGAATGATTGTGGATATCAATTTCAAATATATCTTCTATGGTTTTTTTGATAATCTGTATTCGTGGATCGCAAAATTCTTTTACATCTCCAGAATCTGTAAAAATTACATGATCGTGATTTTTATCAAAATAACTCTTTTCATAACGTGCCATGGTTTGCCCATCAAATTGATGTTTACGCACTAAACCACAGTCTAAAAGTAAATCTATTGTATTATAAAGTGTAGCTCTACTTACTCTGTAGTTCTTATTTTTCATTTTGATGTAGAGTGATTCTATATCAAAATGCTCATCTGCATCGTAAATTTCTTGTAAGATTGCATAACGTTCAGGAGTTTTTCTGTGTTTATGCTCTTGTAGGTATGAGGTAAAAACTTTTTTAACTACTTCTTGATTTTCAAGAGAATTATTCATGGATTTAATTTTTACGAAAAAACAAATTTACAGTTATTTCTGAATAAAAATATACTTTTATAGAAATGATATTTACATTCTATTAACACGTTCTACTTTTTTTACACCTTCAACCTTTTGAATTCGATTCATTAATTTTTTTAATTGTGCACTATTCTTTACACTAAGTGATATTTTACCATCAAAAACACCTTCATCTCCAGAAATATTTATACTGTGAATAAATACACCCATATTACTTGAAATAATTTTGGTTACTTCATTTACAATACCTGAAGAGTCTACACCATTAATATGTAAAACCACTTTAAAATCTTGTTTAGTAGAATCTATCCATTTAGCTTGCATAATTCTGTATGCATAATTGGATTGTAAAGAAATTGCATTTGGACAATTCTTTTTATGTACTTTTATACCATCATTAATGGTTAAAAAACCAAATACTTGATCTCCAGGAATTGGGTTACAACATTTAGACAAAGTATAATCTAATTTTTCTTCTTCTTTACCAAATACTAAAGCATCATATTTATGTGTAATTTCTTCTGCACCTTCTGTATTTTCAGTAGGAGAAGCGTTTCTTCTTAATTTGGTTTTAAAGAAATTTAAAATGGTACTATTTCTTTGTGATACAAAAGCTTTTAATTGTGTATTATCTATGGCTCCATTACCAATTCTATAATATAAATCAAAACTTGTTCTTAACTTAAAATAATTTACAAGTTCATTTATAGTTTTCTCATTAAAAGAAATTTTTAGGTGTCTTAATTTACGTTTTAAGATTGCTTTACCTTCTTCAGCAATTAGTTTTTCTTCCTCTTTTAATGCAGCTCTAATTTTAGTTTTTGCTCTAGCTGTAATAACAAAATCTAACCATCTAGCATTTGGTTTATTGGTAGAACTGGTAATTACCTCGATTTGATCTCCACTTCTTAGGGTATAACTTAATGGAACTAATTTACCATTTACTTTTGCACCTCTACATTTTAAACCTACATCTGTATGTATAGAAAACGCAAAATCCAAAGCTGATGCATCTTTTGGTAAAGACTTTAAATCTCCTTTAGGTGTAAATACGTAAATCTCTTTAGCATAAAGGTTTAACTTAAAATCTTCTACAAAGTCTACTGCATTTAAATTCTGGTTTTCTAAGGTTTCTTTTAATCTATTTAGCCAGCCATCTAAACCACTTTCGCTTTCATCACCTTGTTTGTATTTAAAGTGGGCTGCATATCCTTTTTCTGCAATTTCATTCATTCTTTCAGAACGAATTTGAACCTCTACCCATTGAGCATCTGGTCCTATAACTGTAATATGCAACGCTTCATATCCTGTAGATTTTGGCTGTGAAATCCAATCTCGTAAACGTGCAGGATTTGGTCTAAAATTATCTGTAACTATGGAATATATTTTCCAAGCATCGTGTTTTTCATCTTTAGAAATTGGTTTAAAAATAATACGAATGGCATACTTATCAAAAACCTCTTCAAAAGTTACATTTTGCTTTTGCATTTTTCTACGAATAGAAAAGATAGATTTAAATCTACCCTTAATTTCGTAGGTAAAATTTTCTTTATCTAAACCACTTTTTAGAGTATTTTCAAAACGCTTTAAGTAATCTAGCTGTTCTTCTTTACTTTCCTTAATTTTAGCAACAATACTATTAAAAACATCTGGTTCTGTGTATTTTAAACCTAAATCTTCTAATTCAGTTTTTATATTGTATAAGCCTAATCTATGGGCTAAAGGAGCATAAATGTATAATGTTTCTGAAGCAATTTTAACCTGCTTGTAACCAGGCATTGCATCCATAGTTTGCATGTTATGTAATCTGTCTGCAATTTTTATGAGAATTACTCTTACATCATCATGAAGTGTAAGTAGCATTTTTCTAAAGTTCTCAGCTTGTATAGATGCATCTTGTTCTTTATTTAAACGAGATATTTTGGTAAGTCCATTTACAATTCTAGCAATGGTTTCACCAAACAATTGCTCCATGTCATCTAAAGTGTAGTCTGTATCTTCTACAACATCATGTAACAGAGCTGCTGCAATAGAGGTGGCACCTAAACCAATTTCCATAGCAACAATTTTTGCTACAGCAATTGGATGAAAAATATAAGGTTCACCAGTTTTTCTTCGTTGTTTAGAATGTGCATCTACAGCAATATCAAAGGCCTTTCTTATTAATTCTTTATCTTCTTTAGATAGAACTTCATAAGTACCTTTTAGTAAATCTTTGTATCGATTTGCAATTTCTTTATTTTCTTCTTCTATGGTTGCTGTATACTCCATAAATATTTTAAAAGATTTAAAATCTAAGTGAATTTAGGAAAACCTAGGTTAACGAGCAAACATTTAAGATTCTAAATTTTTAACTCTTTCTAATAAAGTAGGATGTGAATAATGCATAAAAACATAAGCAGGATGTGGAGTTAAATTACTTAAACTATTTTTAGATAATTTTTTTAATGAAGTAATTAATGGCTTTGCTTTAAAAGTGTTTTTTGCATAATCATCTGCTTGATATTCAAATTTACGAGACATGAAATTCATGAATAAGCTTGTGATTTCAGAAATAGGTGAATATAAAATTCCGAATGCAATTAGACCAATATGAAAACTAGGTATTTTAACACCTAATGATTCTGAAAGGATTGGAGAATTTACAAACAGAGATAAAATATATAGTGTTAACCCAGTTAATAAAATAGAAGAAACTAAATTAAATATAATATGTTTCTTTTTATAATGACCTACTTCATGAGCTAAAACAGCCACAATTTCTTCTGTTTCTAAATCATTAATAAGTGTATCAAAAAGTGTAATTCTTTTTTGAGAACCGAAACCTGAAAAATAGGCATTTGCTTTTGTGGAACGTTTAGAGCCATCAATAACAAAAATATTATTTAGGGTAAAACCAACTTTCTTGGCATATTCCTCTATAGCAAACTTTAATTCTCCATCTGCTAAAGGGGTTTGTTTATTAAATAAGGGCACAATAAGTTTTGCATAAAACATATTCATAAATAGTGAAAAAACAGCAACTAAAGCCCAGGCATATATCCAAAAACTAGGTCCTGTAAATTCGTAAAACCATATTATGAGAGATAAGATTACACCACCTAGTACTATAGACATTACCCAGCCTTTCAATTTGTCTAACCAAAACGTTTTTTTTGTTGATTTATTAAAACCGAATTTTTCTTCTATTACAAAAGTCTTATAATATTCGAAAGGTGTAGTTAATATATCTGAACCAATTAAAATAACACCAAAGAAAATTAGAGCTACTAAAATTGGATGATTTGTAAAACTTCTTGCAAAGTGATCTACATATTTAAAACCATCTAAAAAGAAAAAGCTTATTGTTAAAACTATTGAAAATGTTGATGTTATATTAGAAAACTGCGCATTTGTTTTTTTGTATTCCTGTGATTTTTGGTATTCTTCTTCATCGTAAACATCAGCTAATTTTTCTGGTATTTTATCATCAAAATGCTTCGTATTTAAAATATCCAATAGTTTATCAATTAGAAAACTGATAATAATTATAGCAATTAGTATATAGAATAGAGTAGTGGGTTGCATTAATCTTTAAGTCTTTTATTGGCATACATTGCTGCACCTATAATACCTGCATTATTTTTAAATTTGGCTACTTTAATTGGTACATCAGTACCTAAATATTGCTTAAAATCATCATATTTTTTACTGATTCCTCCTCCTAAAATTATCAAACTTGGAGAAAATACAACTCTGGTATACTCTAATAACTCATCAAAACGAAGTGCCCATTCTTTTAAAGACAATCCTTCTTTTTTTCTGATAGAATCAGCAGCATAAAATTCTATGATTTCTCCATTTGAATGTAAAAGTTTGCCCAATTCTAAATTTGGAATTAATTTTTTATTAAAGAATAAACCAGAGCCAATTCCTGTACCAATTGTTATAACAATGGTTACTCCTTTTTCTTTTTTACCTGCACCTAAATTTACTTCTGCAACACCTGCTAAATCTGCATCATTACTAATATAAAAGGGTAATTTGGTTGCTTTTCTAAAAAGTTTATCAACCTTAACATTTAACCAATCTTTACTTAAGTTTCCTGAATGAATACATTTACCATCTACAATAGTTGTAGGAAAACTACAACCAACAGCTTTGGTCCAATTAAAATGTTCAGTCATTTTTTTAATAACTTCTGCTACAGCTTCTGGAGTGGCTGGTTTAGGAGTAGGAATTCTATGCCTTTCCGTAATTAATTCTCCTGTTTTTGTATTAACAACTGCAGCTTTAATTCCTGAACCACCTACATCTATTCCTAGTATTTTCATAATTATATTATTTAAAGTCTCTTTGTCTTTTTGCTTCAAAAACAACAATTGCAGCTGCCACTGAAACATTCATAGAATCTATTTTACCTTGCATTGGAATGTTTATATTTTGTGTTGCTTCATCTCTCCAAACAGTGGTTAAACCTGTTGCTTCTGTACCTACAGCAATGGCTGTTGGCTGTGTGTAATCTTCTAAATGATATTCATTTGAGTTTTGTAAAGTAGCTGCATATATAGAAATATTATTTTCTTTTAGAAAGGTAATAATTTCTTCTGAGGTACCAACTGCAATTTGATTTGTAAATACACAACCCACACTAGACCTAATAATATTAGAATTGTATAAATCAGATTTTGGATTTGCAATAAATACTGCATCTACATTTGCTGCATCTGCAGTTCTTAGTAAAGCACCAATATTACCAGGTTTTTCTAGACCTTCTGCAATTATTACTAATGGATTATAGTTTTTAAATTTTATTTCATTTAATGAAAAGTTTTTAGATTGTGCTACAGCAATTATTCCTTCTGTCGAGTTTCTATAAGCTAACTTTTCATATACTTCTTTAGAAATTTCAATTAATTCAGTTGTATTTTTAAAAATATCTTCAACTTCAGTTTGGCTGATTAAATGGCTATTAAATAAAACGGTTTCAAATTTATAATTTGCTTTTATTGCTAAAGAAATTTCGCGCAAACCTTCAATTATAAACAAACCTAGCTTTTTTCTTTCTCTAGCTTTTTCTTGAAGTTTTAAAAGACGTTTTATATATGAATTTTGTGAACTGGTAATTTGTTTCATTAGTACAAATATACCTAATTGTGAGTATTGTTTTCAAGCTTTAATTTTCTAATATTTCGTGTATAATTAAAAACACATATTATGAAAAAATTGAAATTAGTTGTAGTATTATTTGTAGGATTTGTAACGTTATTATCTTTTACAGAAATTAAAAAAGAAGAGTCTATTATAAAATTAGACGTGTCAGAAGAAAGTGTTGACCAAAATGGTTGGGGCTCTTGGAAAACAACTGATTGTTTTAGGGGATTAGATTTTAGAGTTAAACGAAAAAAAAATAGTTATTCATCAAAAACAGAATGGCTAGTGCAGTTTAGAAATAGATATAACAATAAAATTTACTTTAATTTTGAAATTGTTCCTTATTCTCAAAGAAGTGCTATTAGAAGATCTCAAAGAACTACAAATAGAACAGATTTAAATGCAAATACTACAGAAAGAAACACACATTACAGATATTTAGAAGAATCGAATACAGTTTATGTTCATGTAAATAAGGTAAGATTTAACAAAGATGGCTCTCAATCATATAGTAATTGTGATTAAACCTATACTTTATAATAAAAAAAAAGGCTCGCAAAATGCGAGCCTTTTTTATATAAATGAGATAATTATTCAGATTTGTATTTATTTGAATAACGTTTCCATAATTCTGTTTGATGCGTTTCTAAGCTAATATCTCTACCTTGAATAAAGGCTTTTGATAAAATATTAGTTCGCATATCTAAAGCATCACCTTCAGAAATAAATAGAGTAGCATCTTTGCCAACTTCTAAAGTACCAACCATATCAGAAATTCCTAATATTTTAGCACTATTTGAAGTAATCATTTTTAAAGCATCTTCTTTATCTAAGCCATGTGCAGAGAATGTACCCGCATAAAAAGGTAAATTTCTAGTATTCATTCTTTCCATTTGACCTTCCATACCAACTGCCACAGTAATACCTTTATCCATTAAAGTTTTAGCAATAGTATAGGTATAGTCATAGGCATCATCTTCTGAATTTGGGTTTCTATGTGGTCTTTCTAATACTACACCAATATCGTTTTTAACTAATAGATCTGTAACACTTTCTGCACCTTCTGCATGCACTAAAGCTATGTTTTTAACTCCAGCACTTTTAGCAATAGTAATGGCATCAGTAATTTCTTTTTGACCATTTACATGAATAAACAATCTTTGAGAACCATCAAATAAACCTTTCATTGCTTCAAAAGGTAAATTAATTGTACTTTTCTGACCTGCTAAATAATTTTTGGCATTTGCAAAATACATTTTTATATCATCAGTATTCTTTCCATATCTAGTATCTGGTTTTAATGCAGGATCTTCACCTAACCACCATCTACCTCTTGTAAAACTACTAGGCCAATTCATATGTATTGCATCATCTACTTTAATTGCTGCATCTTCCCAATTCCAAGCATCTAATTGTACAATAGATGATGTTCCAGAAATTGAGCCACCTCTTGGTGTTATTTGAGCCATTAAAACTCCATTTGGCCTCATAGATTCTACAACTTTACTCTCTGCATTGTAAGCTATTAAACTTCTAATATGAGGGTTGTTAATACCAATTTCATCTACATCTACACTTGCTTTAACAGCATCAATTTCAGCCAAACCTAAAGATGCATTTGCAGCAATGAAACCAGGATAAATGTGTTTTCCTGTGGCATTAATTACAGTTCCCATTCTTGCAATTCTCATCATTGCAGAACCTACAAATGTAATTTTACCTTCATTAAACATTATTAAAGAATTTTCAATTACCTCTCCATTTCCTAAATGTGCAGTAGCACCTTCTATAGAAATAGCTGTACTTTGTTTGTCTGCAGGTGTTTGTTGTGCTACTATATTTCCTATACAGAAAAATACTAGTAAACTATATATTATTTTTTTCATCTGTTCTTAGTTTTTAAGTTCTTCTAAAGTATCACAATGAAAGTTGATATCTCCTCTTTTCATTGGTACTTTGGTTTTACCACCATTCATCTTTTCATTCAACATCATATTGATAAGTTTACTTTTTTCTTCTTTAATAGCCAAACGCTTTTTAGCGTCTTCAACTCTATCAAAAAATACTTTACCATCAATAATTGTTTTTTCTACTTTTGCGTAAATAGACATTGGGTGATTGTTCCAAAGAACAACATCTGCATCTTTACCTTCTTTTATACTACCAACTTTATCATCTATGTGTAATAATTTAGCAGGGTTAATGGTTACCGTTTTCCAAGCATCTAATTCAGACATTCCACCATATTTTACAGTTTTAGCAGCTTCTTGATTTAAACGTCTAGACATTTCTCTATCATCTGAATTAATTGCTACAGTTACACCTGCATTATGCATAATTGCAGCATTGTAAGGTATTGCATCATTTACTTCGTATTTGTAAGCCCACCAATCAGAGAAAGTTGAACCACCTACACCATGTTCAGCCATTTTATCTGCTACTTTATACCCTTCTAAAATATGTGTGAAGGTGTTAATGTTAAAATCAAATTTATCTGCAACTTTCATTAACATATTAATTTCTGATTGAACATAAGAGTGACAGGAAATAAAACGTTCTTTGTTTAAGATCTCTGCTAATGTTTCCATTTCTAGGTCTTTTCTATAAGGCTGTCCACTTTTCTTTAAAGCATCATATTCTTTTGCTCTTGTAAAGTAATCTGTAATCATTTGTTCTACACCCATTCTAGTTTGAGGAAAACGAGTTCCATTACTACTTCTAGATTGTTTTACATTTTCACCTAAGGCAAATTTTATAAATTTAGGAGTATCATCATAAATCATACTTTCCGCATTTTCTCCCCATTTTAATTTGATGATTGCAGATCTACCTCCAATAGGATTTGCAGAACCATGTAAAATCTGAGCAGTAGTTGTACCACCAGAAATATTTCTATAGATATTGATATCTGTTGGATCTACAACATCTTCTATTGTAACTTCAGCAGAAGAATTTTGTGCTCCTTCATTAATTGATGATGCAGCAATATGTGAATGCTCATCTACAATACCTGCAGTTAAATGTTTACCTGTTCCATCAATTTCTAAAGCTCTTCTTGCTTTTAATCCTTTACCAATTTGCGCAATTTTACCATCTTTTAGTAAAACGTCTGTATTTTCTAAAATTCCTGCATCTTCACTTGTCCAAACTGTAACGTTTTTAATTAAGATTGTTTGTTGTTCTGGTTGCACATAATTACCAAAACCAATATTTGGATAACTTACAGGCATAACAGTTAGAGCATTGTTATCTGCACCTTTTTTGTTTTTAGAAGACTTTTTTGAATTGGCTACTTTTTTACTTGCAGACCAAGTTGTTTCATTACCTTCAGTATCAAAAGCAGTTCCTTGCATTACATTAGAACTGTTGATTACTTTACCAATCATTCTTGTATAACCTGAATCTTCGTTTAAAGTGATTGCAATCCAATCATCTTTAAAAGAGAATTTAGATTTAATTTTTTTATCACCTTGTTTAATAGCACCTTTTTGTTTTGCACCAGAACCTGTTACTGATAACTGATAATTTTTATTATTTACAGATAACATATAGTCTCCTGTAATATCTTTAATAGTCATATCAGAAACTATATTTTTAGCTCCTTGAACCCAGTTTTCGTAAATGGTTGTTTTTGCATCAAACACATTACCAGATGTAATTATAAAGTTTGCATGACTACCAGATTTTAAATTTCCAATAGATGAATTACCTAAAATAGAAGCAGGCACTGTAGTTAATGCTGCTAACGCTTTTGTTTCATCAAAACCATATTTAATGGCTTTCTGTAAATTTTTATGAAAAGATTTTACTGATTTTAACTCATGTGTAGTTAGAGCAAAATTTACTTCATTTTTAGAAAGTACACTTAGGTTAGATGGCTCTTGATTCCACTTACGCATATCTCTTAATGATATTTGTTGTGCTAAAAGAGGATTAGAAACATCATATGCATTGCTAAAGTTAATAGGAATAATAAAGTTTGCATTTGTAGCTTTGATGTCGCTAACTCTTTCATACTCATCTCCAGAACCAACTATGGTAAATTGTACTCCAATTTCATCTCCAACTTTATCTGCTCTTAAAGCATCTAAATGATTACCAGTTTCAAAAATTTGAGTTAGATTTTTATTAGCATTTAGAGCTTCTAAAGCCATGTCTTTATTTTTCATGTTGCCTTTAGCATACCAATCTGCATCTAAATATGTTTGACGTAATAAAGCCATTGCACCCATTCTTGAACTTGGGTAAGCTTGTCTTGATTGCACACTTTTACTAAACGAAAAGTATTGACCAGATTTGGTATCTAAAATTCTGTAGGCATCAGAGGCATTAGGATTTAATGCAATTAATAAACCATTACCTCTTATAATACCATCTTGCATGTGTGTGTTTACCACTCCAAAACCTGCATTAATCAAATCTTTAGCCTTTTTGCCATCAAACTTAAAAGCTGAAATAGGATTGGTATCTGGTCTGATATGGTCATTCCAATAATATCCTTCTCTAGATGCATCATATTGAGTTCCTCTAGTTCTGCTAGTAGCTCTTTTTGGTTTGCTAATTCCAAAACTTGAATAGGCATCAATAAATGATGGATATATAGTTTTACCATCTAAATCAGTTGTAATTGTACCTTCTGGTATTTTAACGTTTTTCCCAACAGCATCAACTTTACCATCTTTAATAAGCAGAGTAGCATTTTTTAAAACCTCAGTTGGAGTTACATAAATTGTAGCATTTGTAAAAGCAAATGCTGTGTTTTTGGTTGTTTTTACTCCTGAATCTGTAGGAAAATATTCCTGTGCATATGAACTATGCAATGTAAAGAAGAAGAGTAATAGAATTAGTTTTCTCATGTAGTTTGAATTAATTTGAATAAAGGTTCTAAATTAGAGATTACCTATTTGTAAATAGATAGATCCTACTAATTTAACATAATTTTAAGAAAACTAAATTTGCTTAGTTTCTTCTAAATATGAGATAAGTAGATCCACTACATAATTATAAGAATCTGTACCTTTAGTTTGTTTATTTGCCTTTAAATAGGCACTGTAGCCTTTTTTAACTAAGGGTTCAAAAGGGTTTTTATATTGTTGCCAAAAGTTGTAGCTGGCATTAAAATCTTTAATAATTCCTTTATTTACAGTTTGCCATAATTGAGAAGATAACTCTGGATTTCTTTTTCTGATTTCAGAGATACTATATCCAAAAGCCATTCTATAGCTGGCATATTTAAAATATACATCATCATTATAATTAGCAGCCAAAAACCCTACAAAATTTGCTTCATTTTCTGCAGCAAATCCTATTTGATGAGCCATTTCATGACAGGCAGTTGTTGGGAAACTTGTTTTAGGTATTTTATCATTCACCTGAGCTTCTCCTGTTAATGGATTTAGGTAGCCAGATGTTCCATTGTAACTTTGTAACAAGCTCATTAAAGAACTTTTTACTGATGGAGTATGATAGCTTAATTGAGGAAAATCACTTTCTAAATTTTTGTAACCCTTTAAGGATAATTTATATAAATCGTTTGCGGAGTATGGATTTTCCACTTTAACAGTGTCATTCCCAGTAATTTTATGATGATAATAATTTAATTCTTTTACTATGAATTTAGTACTTTTTATTAGCTGATCTGTTGTGTATTTACTTTGCTCATATCCTAAATTTTTGGCTAATGGTTCTCTGTAATAATTTAAGCCCCAAAAAAGATAAAAACAAAAATAAATTATTGATAAAAATGCAACAAAATGTGTAATTTTGGGAAGTAAATTTTTAAATTTATTTTTAAATAGTAGAAAAATAAAACGTAAGAATAATAGTACAAGAATAGCCAGTAAAAGATCCCCAACAGAATAAGGTATCCAACCCAATAATTTTCTTAAAAACCAAGAAATATAAGGATAGATTCCATTTGAATAAAAACGTTCAATAAAAGCAGAGTTATTCTCTGCCAAACGCATTAAAAGCATTTGGACAGGCAATAAAAGAGCAATAATTATATGTTTTTTATTCCATTTCACAAGGGTAAAAATAGCAATTCAATTTTAAAGACTACTGGTTATTAACAAGATAATAACAATTTTGTTTACAATAAATGTTCACAAATTAATGTTAAGAAAGATAAAGGCTAATCAACCTAAAAAAGTACATTTGTGTCAATGGAAAAAACGAATACGATAGCAGGAAAGAAGATTGATAAATCCAGAATTATTAGTCTTGAAAAAGGTAAGATTCCTCCACAGGCAGTAGAGTTAGAAGAAGCTGTGTTAGGTGCAATGATGATTGATAAAAAGGGTATAGATGATGTAATTGACATTTTACATTCTGATGCTTTTTACGATGCAAAGCATCAAGAAATTTATGCTGCTATTTATGAGTTATTTCAAAATTCACAACCTATAGATATTTTAACAGTTTCTAACTTGTTGAAAAAGAACGGAAAACTAGAAATGGTTGGTGGCGATTTTTTCCTGATACGTCTAACTCAGAAAGTGGCTTCTTCTGCGCATATTGAATTTCATGCCAGAATCATTTTACAAAAATATATTCAGCGAAAATTAATTTCAATTTCATCAGAAATTATAGAAAGCTCTTATGACGAATCTACAGATGTTTTTGATTTGTTAGATGAAGCAGAAGGTAAATTGTTCGAGGTTACACAAGGTAACTTAAAAAAGAGTTCAGAAGATGCTGGCTCACTTGTAAAACAAGCCTTAAAAAAGATTCAAGAAATAGGGAACCAAGAAGGGATGTCTGGTTTGGCTACAGGCTTTACAAAATTAGATGCATTAACTTCTGGTTGGCAACCTTCAGATTTAATTATTATTGCTGCAAGACCAGGTATGGGTAAAACAGCATTTGTAATTTCTATGGCTAAAAATATGGCTATAGACTTTAATCATGCTGTTGCAGTTTTCTCTCTAGAGATGTCTTCTGTACAGTTAATTACAAGGATGATTTCTTCCGAAACAGGTTTAACTTCAGAAAAATTAAGAAAAGGTAATTTAGAGCCTCATGAATGGGAGCAATTAAATGTTAAAGTAAAACGTTTGTCTGATGCACCTATTTTTATTGATGATACACCTTCTTTATCAATATTTGATTTACGTGCAAAAGCAAGACGTTTAGTATCTCAACATAATGTAAGAATCATTGTTATTGATTACTTACAATTAATGACTGCTGGTGGAAATGGAAAAGGTGGTGGAAATAGAGAGCAAGAAATTTCTACTATTTCAAGAAACTTAAAAGCATTAGCAAAAGAACTTTCTGTACCAGTAATTGCACTTTCTCAGCTATCTAGAGCAGTTGAAACTCGTGGAGGTTCTAAAAGACCATTATTATCAGATTTACGTGAATCTGGAGCAATTGAGCAAGATGCAGATATTGTAAGTTTTATATTTAGGCCAGAATATTATGGAATGACAGAATGGGATGATGATGAGCATACACCATGTGAAGGTCAAGGTGAATTTATTGTTGCAAAACACAGAAATGGTGGTTTAGATAATATTCGATTGAAGTTTACAGGACATTTAGCAAAATTTTCTGATTTAGAAGAAGGCTTTAGTTCGGAATTCCAATCTTCTATGAATGCAGATTTCCCTGATGACTTTTCTGTAAATCAAAGAATAGAACCAAAAGATGCATTTGGAAGTGATGATGATGATGTACCCTTTTAAAAACTTAAATAATTTATAAATTAAATGAAATACACAATTGCTTTACAGTAATTGTGTATTTTAGTTTTTGATATGAAAAAACTATTTATAGTAGCTACTTTTTTATTGATTTCAAACTCTTTATGGGCATCATTTATTTATGTTCCTATGGATGATGACAATCAAAAAAATCATCTTAAAGCTTATGGAATTGTATATTTTGGTTTAGAAGCTGGCTTAAAATCAAAATGGTTACTAAATTACGATGGAGGTGCTTTTTTGATAGAAAACAACAAGGCTATTGAAAACGAATGTAAAATTCGAGGTGTTTCTTATCAAATAATTTCGGATGCTAAAGCACAATTAATTTTGCAAGAAATTGCATCTCCTTCTTCTAATCAGGATGCAGTAATCTTAGAGAAAGCACCAAAAATTGCAGTTTATTCGCCTAAAGATAAAATGCCTTGGGATGATGCTGTTACTATGGTTTTAACCTATGCAGAAATTCCTTTTGATGTTATTTATGATAAAGAGGTGTTAGAAGATAAATTATTAATTTATGAATGGCTGCATTTACATCATGAAGATTTTACTGGACAATATGGAAAGTTTTATGGTTCTTTTAGAACTGCACCTTGGTATATAGAAGGTAAAAAAAATGCAGAGCGATTAGCGCAAGAATTAGGTTTTAATAAAGTATCAGAAGAAAAATTAGCTGTTGCTAAAAAGATAAGAGATTATGTAGTTGGTGGAGGGTTTATGTTTGCTATGTGTTCTGCAACAGATAGTTTTGATATTGCTTTATCTGCAGAAGGTGTAGATATTGCAGAGGCTATGTTTGATGGAGATGCATCAACCTTAAATTATCAATCTAAAATTAACTACAATAAAACGTTTGCATTCAAAGACTTTCAATTGGAAAGAAGCCCAATTAAATATGAGTTTTCTTCAATAGATATGACAAGAAAACGTAGAATTCCTAAAACTTCAGATTACTTTTCGTTAATTGAATTCTCTGCCAAGTGGGATCCTGTACCAACTATGTTAACTCAAAACCATACAACCTTAGTAAAAGGTTTTATGGGGCAAACTACTTCTTTTGATAGAAATACCGTAAAATCTAATGTGTTGGTATTAGGAGAAAACAAAACCAATAGAGAAGCAAGATATATTCATGGTACAAAAGGTAAAGGAATGTTTACTTTTTATGGAGGGCATGATCCTGAAGATTATACTCATAGAGTAGGAGACCCAAAAACAGAACTTGATTTGCACCCAACATCACCTGGATACAGGTTAATTTTAAACAATGTATTGTTTCCTGCAGCTAAAAAGAAGAAACAAAAAACATAAAATACATTCTGTTAATAAAACATCAATAAATAAATTTTTATTTCTTTAGAAAGTAAATCTCTTTTGTATTTTTGCCTTATAAAATTATTTTAGAAAAAATGCCAACAACACAAGAATTACAAGATTTTACACAACAAGTTCGTAGAGATATTTTAAGAATGGTACACAAAGTAAATTCTGGTCATCCAGGAGGTTCTTTAGGCTGTGCAGAGTTTTTTACTTGTTTGTATCAAGAAGTAATGGATTACTCTACAGACTTTACTATGGATGGTAAAAATGAAGATTTATTTTTCCTTTCTAATGGGCATATCTCTCCTGTATATTACAGTGTTTTGGCTCATAGTGGTTTTTTTCCTGTAAATGAGTTAAATACGTTTAGATTAATTGATTCTCGTTTACAAGGTCATCCAACTACACATGAAGGTTTAGAAGGTATTAGAATTGCATCTGGTTCTTTAGGTCAAGGTTTATCTGTTGCACTTGGTGCTGCAGAAGCTAAGAAATTAAATAACGATGATAAATTAATTTATTCTTTACATGGTGATGGAGAATTACAAGAAGGTCAAAACTGGGAAGCAATTATGTATGCATCAGCTAAAAAAGTAGATAACTTAATTGCTACTATTGATTTAAATGGTAAACAGATTGATGGTGCAACTGATGATGTTTTACCAATGGGAAGCATTAAAGCGAAATTTGAAGCTTTTGGTTGGGATGTAATTGAAGTTAAAGAAGGTAATGATATTGAAGCTGTTTTAGCAGGTTTAGCAGAAGCAAAATCATTAACAGGTAAAGGGAAACCAGTTTGTATTTTATTAGAAACAATGATGGGTAATGGAGTTGATTTTATGATGCATACACATGCTTGGCATGGTAAGGCACCAAATGATGAGCAGTTAGAAAGTGCTTTGAATCAAAACCCTGTTACTTTAGGAGATTACTAAATAGAAATGATATAGAATTATTAAAGAGTTGTGCTTTTAGGCACAACTCTTTTTTGTTTTGGTAATTCTAGTACATAGAATTTATGAATTTATTTAACATCAAAGTGTAGTAGAACTTTTATCTTTACAACTTATAATGATAAAATCAATTTGGTTTAATTCATTCTAACTTATAACTAACTTATGAAAATTGGTATTGTTTGTTATCCCACCTTTGGTGGAAGTGGAGTAGTAGCAACAGAACTTGGTATGGCTTTAGCAGATAAGGGTCATGAGGTTCATTTTATTACTTACAATCAGCCAGTTCGTTTAGATTTTATATCACACAAACTACATTTTCACCAAGTTTTAATTGAAGAGTATCCTCTTTTTCAATATCAACCTTATGAATTGGCCTTGTCTAGTAAAATGGTTGAAGTTGTTAAAAAGTACAATTTAGAAGTGCTACATGTACATTATGCTATTCCTCATGCTTATGCAGCATTTATGGCAAAGCAAATGTTATTAGAAAAAGGTATTCATATTAGAGTGGTTACAACTTTACATGGTACAGATATTACCTTAGTTGGTAGTCATCCAACATATAAAACCGCTGTTGAGTTTAGTATAAATAATTCTGATGTAGTAACTGCAGTTTCAAATAACCTAAAGGATACTACAAATCAGCTTTTTAATATTCGTAAAAATATAGAAGTAGTTTACAATTTTATTGATGTAGATAAATACAGTAAAGCAGGAGAAGAAGAGTGCAAAAGAATAGCATTGGCTAAACCTAATGAACGTATTCTTACACACATTAGTAATTTTAGACCTGTAAAAAGGGTGGAAGATGTTATTAAAGTTTTCTTTGAAGTTCAGAAAGAGATACCTTCCAAGTTATTAATGATTGGTGAAGGCCCTGAGAGAATGAAAGCAGAAATATTAACAAAGGAATTAGGTTTAAAAAACAAAGTGTTTTTTTTAGGAAACAGTACAGAGATAGATCAAATTTTATGTTATTCAGATATGTTTCTATTGCCTTCTAAAACCGAAAGTTTTGGTTTAGCTGCACTTGAAGCAATGGCTGCAAAAACTCCTGTTATCTCTACAAATACTGGTGGTTTACCTGAAGTTAATATTCATGGAGAAACTGGTTTTCTAAGTAGTTTAGGAGATGTAAATGATATGGCTAAAAATGCCATAACCATTTTAAAAGATGATAAAGTCTTGACCAAGTTTAAGAATAATGCCAAAGATCATACAAAGAAATTCTCATTAGAAAATATATTACCTGTTTACGAGGAAATTTATAAATCTTGTTATAAAAGTAAAGTCTAAAAATAAAAAAGCCCGAAAATTGTTTTCGGGCTTTTTTATTTGAATTAATTGGTAGCTTATTTTCCAAACATACCACCTAGCATTCCTCCTAAACCAGATTTCTTTTTATCACCTCCTAAAAACATACCAGCAACATCATCAACAACACTTCCATCTCCATCAGCATCTAAAACTTTTTCTAAAAAACTTTGATTATTATCAGCAGAACTTCCACCTAACAAACCACCAAGTAAACCTGTTAAATCTCCAGAAGAACTGGCATTACTTGCCTTTTTTTGTTTACCTAAATAACCCATTAAAATTGGCGCAGCTATTTTTAATATTTCTCCAACAGAACCAGCATCTAAGCCTGCTTTTTGACCAATAACTTGTTGAACTCCTTGTTGCTTTGCACCTAAAATATGGCCTAATATCCCAGCACCATCTTGTTTTACGCTGTTATCAACTCCACCACCAAACAAACCTCCTAAATTATCTAAAATACTTCCATCATGTTTGTTAGATAGTGCACCCATTAATCCTTCTGCACCTTCTGGAGTAGAGGCATTTCTTTCCATGGCTTTCATTAAAACTGGTAATGCCATTGTTAAAACTGAGCTAGTCTTGCTAGAATCGGTTCCTGTAGAACCAGAAACCCCACTTACAATTGACTTTCCTAAATCGCTATTTAATAAATCTAAAATTCCTTCCATTTTATATTTTAATTTTATGATTGACTTTTATGTTAAAGTCACAATATACAAAGAAATTCGCTCTTGTTTTTAAATAATTTTCTATCTTTCAACCTGAAAAAACGTAAACAAAATAGATGAAAAAATTAGCATTACATTGGAAGATTTTAATTGGAATGGTATTAGGAATCCTTTTTGGATTTTTAATGAATTCAATTGATGGTGGTAAAGGTTTTGTAACTGATTGGATTAAACCATTTGGAACCATATTTATCAATCTTTTAAAGTTAATTGCAGTTCCATTAATCTTAGCTTCTTTAATAAAAGGAATATCAGATTTAAAAGATATTTCTAAAATTAAAAAAATGGGTTTACGTACTATGATCATTTACATGATGACTACTTTAGTTGCTATTGTTATTGGTCTTGGAATTGTAAACTTGGTAAAGCCAGGTGCAGGAATGTCTACTGATACAATTGAAAAAATTAAAGCGAAATATGAAACTTCATCTGGAGTTGTAGATAAGTTAGCAAAAGCTTCTGCTCAAAATGATGCAGGACCATTACAAGCTTTAGTAGATATTTTTCCAAGTAATATATTTAATTCTTTAGGTAATGCAAGCATGTTACAAATTATCTTCTTTGCTTTATTTGTTGGTATTTCTTTACTATTAATTCCAGAAAAGAAAGCAAAACCATTAATGGATTTCTTTGATTCATTAAATGAAGTAGTGATGAAAATGGTAGATTTAATAATGTTATTTGCTCCATATGCTGTATTTGCATTATTAGCAAACGTTATTATTGCTTTTGATGATACAGAGATTTTGATAAAACTTTTAGTTTATGCATTATGTGTGGTTGGAGGATTGTTGTTAATGATTGGATTTTATCTTTTATTAGTAAGTTTTTATACAAAGAAATCTCCAATTTGGTTTTTGAAACAAATTAGTCCGGCTCAATTGTTAGCCTTTTCTACCAGTTCTAGTGCAGCAACATTACCTGTAACTATGGAAAGAGTAGAAGAACATATAGGTGTAGATAAAGAGGTTTCAGGTTTTGTTTTACCTGTTGGTGCTACAATTAATATGGATGGTACAAGTCTATATCAAGCCATTGCAGCAGTATTTATCATGCAAGTTGTTTGGCCAGAAGGTTTAACCTTTTCTAATCAACTAATAATTGTTGCTACAGCTTTATTAGCTTCTATAGGCTCTGCAGCAGTGCCAAGTGCTGGTATGGTAATGCTAGTTATTGTTTTAGAATCTATAGGTTTTCCTGCAGAATTACTACCTATTGGTTTAGCATTAATTTTTGCTGTAGATAGGCCTTTAGATATGTGTAGAACAACTGTAAATGTTACAGGAGATGCTACTGTTTCTATGATTATTGCAAAGTCTTTGGGTAAATTACATGATCCTAAACCAAAAAATTGGGATGATAATTACGATAAAGTTAAATAATAGACAATGGGTCTAAAAATAGAAAGCCCAATAGTATCTAGTGCTTGGTTATTAGAGCATTTAGATCACAAAGATCTTATAGTTTTAGATGCAACAATACCAAAGATAACTTCAGGTAGTTTTGATATTGACAATAAAGAACAAATAAAAAATGCCATCTTTTTTGATATAAAACAAAAGTTTTCTGATGTAAGCGCGACTTTACCGAATACAGTTTTATCATCTAAAGATTTTCAAGAAAATGCACAAGAACTAGGCATAAATAAGGATAGTTGTATTATAGTTTATGATGATTTAGGAATATATTCTAGTCCAAGAGTTTGGTGGATGTTTCAATTAATGGGTTTTACAAATATTGCAGTTTTAAATGGTGGTTTTCCTAATTGGAAAACAAATAATTTTCCTATTGAAACTCCAAAAAACCAAAACCAAAAAGAAGGAAATTTTAAAGTAAACTATAAATCATCAAAAATTAAATATAAAGAAGATTTACTTTTAAACTTATCCTATGAAAAATTTTTAGTAGTTGATGCTAGATCTAGTGATCGTTTTTCAGGTAGAGAACCAGAACCAAGAAAAGAGGTAGAAAGTGGTCATATACCCAATTCTAAAAATTTACCTTTTACAGAAGTACTAAATAATGATTTTTTTAAAAAAACCTCAGATTTAAAAACAATTTTTAATAAGATAAATCCTAATAATAGGGATATCGTTTTTTCTTGTGGTTCAGGTATTACAGCTTCAATATTAGCGCTAGCAGCATCAGTTTCTGGCTACAAAAACTGTGCAGTTTATGATGGATCTTGGACAGAATGGGGTTTGGATAAAAATTTACCTAAAGAGAAATAGATATGGAAAAATTAAATTGGAGTAAAAAAGAATTTGAAGTTTATGTACTTCTTTTTGCTGCACATTGCAATCATTTTGAATCAAAAGAAGAGCAAGAATATATTCTAGACAGGGTAGATGAAAAAATGTATAACAAAATTCATACTGAAGTTGTAATAGATTCAGAAGAAACAAACCTGAACAAAATACAACAATATTTAGCTGAAAATCATTTTGAGCAAGCAGAGAAAGAGGCTCTAATTAAAGATATAAAAAATGTGTTTTTTGCTGATGGTACTGTAGATGCAATAGAAAAGAAGATTTTTTCTTTATTAAAAAAAATAATAGATTAATATTTAACAAAAATTTTCAGCTTTAGTTTTTGGTGTAATTAAAATAAAAGTAAGATATTTGTAACAATAAAGAAAGACATGACATTTATTCAAAATCATCATCATCATTTTTACAATTGCTCTCAAGCGATTTAAAAATGTATTGAATAAAATCAAGATATTTATAAACCTGTTTGAGCAAATCAAACAGGTTTTTATTTTTAAACCGAATTTGCTCAAATCTATTTAAATTAAAATTTAAAAATGAGTTACTTAAGAATTGCAGTACAAAAATCAGGAAGATTAAATGAAGATTCAATGAGAATCTTAAAAGACATTGGTATTTCTATAGATAATGGAAAAGACCAATTAAAAGCTTCAGCAAGAGACTTTCCTGTAGAAGTATTTTATCTGAGAAATGGAGATATTCCTCAATATTTAAGAGATGGAGTAGTAGATGCTGCTATTATTGGAGAAAATATTTTAATAGAAAAAGGAAGCGATTTAGATTTTGTAGAACGTTTAGGATTTTCTAAATGTAAAGTATCGATTGCAGTACCTAAAGATTCTAAGGCAAATTCTCTAAAAGATTTAGAAGGTAAAAGAATTGCTACTTCTTATCCAGAAACTGTAAAACAGTTTTTAGCAGAACAAAATATAGATGCGCAATTACACATCATTAATGGTTCTGTAGAAATTGCACCAAATATTGGTTTAGCAGATGGTATTTGTGATATTGTTTCAAGTGGAAGTACATTGTTTAAGAACGGTTTAAAAGAGATTGAAGTTCTTTTAAAATCAGAAGCAGTTTTAGCAGTTTCACCTGAAATAGATGAAGAAAGAAAGCAAATTTTAGAAAAAATACAATTTAGAATTCAGTCGGTTTTAAAAGCAAGAAATTCTAAATATGTATTGCTAAATGCACCAAATGAAAAATTAGATAAAATTTTAGATTTATTACCTGGTATGAGAAGCCCAACTGTATTACCATTGGCTGAAAAAGGTTGGAGTTCTGTACATACAGTAATTAGCAAAAATGATTTCTGGAATATTATTGATGAATTAAAAGCTAATGGAGCAGAAGGAATTTTAGTTTGCCCAATAGAAAAAATGGTGCTTTAAAATTTATTGTAGATGAAAGTTATTCTAAATCCTAAAAAAGAAATATGGTCTGCAATTTTAGAAAGACCTACTAAAACAGTAGATGATATTGAAGCTACAGTTTCTAAAATTTTTAAAGAAGTTCAAGAAACTGGAGATGTTGCTGTTAACAAGTACACTAACCAATTTGATAAGGTGCAATTAACTTCTAATTCTGTAACTTCAAATGAAATTGAAGAAGCAAGTAAAAGTGTATCTCAAGAATTAAAAGATGCTATTAAACTAGCTTATGATAATATTAGTAAATTTCATCAAGCACAAAAAACAAACAAAGTAGCTGTTGAAACTGCGAATGGGGTTAATTGTTGGCAAGAAAAAAGACCAATTCAAAAAGTTGGTCTGTACATTCCAGGAGGAACAGCACCACTTTTTTCTACGGTTCTAATGTTAGCAGTTCCTGCACAAATTGCAGGTTGTAAAGAAATTGTATTGTGTTCTCCACCAAATACTGAAGGTAAAATTCATCCAGCTATTTTGTATACAGCTAATTTATGTGGGGTAACAAAAATTATTAAAGTTGGTGGAATTCAAGCTATTGCTGGTTTAACCTTTGGAACAGCAAATATTCCACAAGTATATAAAATTTTTGGTCCAGGAAACCAATATGTTACAGTTGCAAAGCAAATAGCAACAAAATTTGGTGTTGCTATAGATATGCCTGCAGGA
This sequence comes from Polaribacter dokdonensis, assembly GCF_024362345.1. Taxonomy (GTDB): domain Bacteria; phylum Bacteroidota; class Bacteroidia; order Flavobacteriales; family Flavobacteriaceae; genus Polaribacter; species Polaribacter dokdonensis. The sequence goes on from NZ_CP101505.1 coordinate 487,547, forward strand.
CCTAGTGAATTGTTAGTTGTTGCAGATGATTCAGCAAATGCGAGTTATGTAGCATCAGATTTGTTAAGTCAAGCAGAGCATGGAGTAGATTCACAGGTAATTTTAGTATCTACTTCTAAACAATTAATTAATGATGTAGAAACTGAATTGAATTCACAGATTGAGCAATTATCTAGAAAAGAGATTGCAAAAAAAGCAATCGCGAATTCAAAATCAATTTTAGTTGCTTCAGATGCAATTGCATTAGACTTAATTAATGATTATGGCCCAGAACATTTTATTGTTTGTACGAATGATAACAATTATTACGTAGATAATATTGCTAATGCAGGCTCTGTTTTTATTGGAAATTATACTCCAGAAAGTGCAGGTGATTATGCTTCAGGTACCAATCATACTTTACCTACAAATGGTTATGCAAAAAACTATTCAGGCGTTAACTTAGACAGTTTTACAAAAAGTATTACGTTTCAAGAAATATCTGCAGCAGGTATTCAGAATATTGGAAATGCCATAGAAATAATGGCTGCAGCAGAAGGTTTAGATGCGCATAAAAATGCTGTTACACTTCGTTTAAAAGATTTACAATAATGAATGTTTTAGATTTAGTTAGAGATAATATCAAAAATATTAAGCCTTATTCATCTGCTAGAGATGAATACAAAGATGCCACTTCAGAAAGTATGATTTTCTTAGATGCTAATGAAAATCCTTTCGAAAATGGTGTAAATCGTTATCCTGATCCACAACAAAATGATGTAAAAGATCTTTTAGTGAACATTAAAAATGTTACTAAAGAAAATATTTTGTTAGGTAATGGAAGTGATGAAGTTTTAGATTTAATTTTTAGAGCTTTTTGTGAACCAAATAAAGATAATATTATCACATTACCACCAACTTATGGTATGTATTCTGTATTAGCTAATATCAATGCTATAAAGAATAAAAAGGTTTTATTAACCGAAGATTTTCAGCCTAAAGTCGATCAGATTATAGATGCTGTTGATAACAACAGTAAAATTTTATTTTTATGTTCACCCAATAATCCTTCAGGAAATAGTTTTTCAATAGAGAAAGTAGAAACACTATTAAATAATTTTAAAGGATTAGTAGTAATTGATGAAGCCTATATCGATTTTTCTGAGCAAGAAAGTTGGTTAAATCGTTTAGAAGAATTTCCAAATTTGGTAATTACACAAACCTTGTCTAAAGCCTATGGTTTAGCAGGAATTCGTTTAGGAGTTTGTTATGCATCAAAAGCAGTAATTTCTGTTTTAAATTCGATAAAACCACCTTACAATGTAAACGAATTAACCCAACAAAAAGCTTTTGAAAGATTAAATAAGGTTGATGAAGTTGCAGCAGAAATTAAAGCAATTAAACAAGAAAGAGAACAATTGATGAATTCTTTAGAGAGCATCAATTTTATATCTAACATTTATCCTTCTGATTGCAATTTTGTTTTGGTAAAAGTAGATGATGCAACTAAAAGATACAACCAATTAATTCAGTTGGGTATTGTAATTAGAAACAGAACTACACAGCCTTTATGTGAAAATTGTTTGAGATTTACAGTAGGAACAACAGCTGAAAACGAGAAATTATTACAAGCATTAAAAGAATTACAAAATGCCTAAAAAAGTACTTTTTATAGATAGAGATGGAACTTTGGTTCTAGAACCACCTGTAGATTATCAATTAGATAGTTTAGAAAAATTAGAATATTATCCTAAGGTTTTTCAATACATGGCTAAAATAGCCAATGAATTAGATTTTGAATTGGTAATGGTTACCAATCAAGATGGTTTAGGTACAGAATCATTTCCTGAAGATACCTTTTGGCCTGCTCAAAATAAAATCATTTCAGCCTTTGAAAAAGAAAGCGTTGTTTTTTCTGAGGTATGTATTGATAAAACTTTTCCTCATGAAAATGCAGAAACACGTAAACCAAGAACTGGTTTATTAACCAAGTATTTTTCTGACGATTATGATTTAGAAAATTCTTATGTTTTGGGTGATAGAATTACAGATATGGAATTGGCTAAAAATTTAGGGGCTAAAGGTATTTATTTATCTGAAAATCCAGAGTTAGGAGCTGATGAAATTGAAACATCAAAAAAAGAAATTTTAGAAGCAATTGCATTAACAAGCACAGATTGGAAAACAATTTATGAGTTTTTAAAATTACAAGACAGGGTTGCAGAAATCACAAGAAATACCAATGAAACTAAGATTTATATCAAACTAAATTTAGATGGTTCAGGTAATAATGATATTGATACTGGCTTAAAGTTTTTCGATCATATGTTAGATCAAATTGGTAGACATGGCAACATGGATTTAACCATAAAAGTTGATGGAGATTTAGAAGTAGATGAACATCATACTATAGAAGATACAATGATTGCTTTTGGAGAGCTTTTCAATAAAGCTTTAGGTAATAAATTAGGTATAGAAAGATATGGTTTTTGTTTACCTATGGATGATTGCTTAGCTCAAGTGGCTGTAGATTTTGGAGGTAGAAATTGGTTAGAATGGGATGCAGAATTTAAACGTGAAATGATAGGTGATATGCCTACAGAAATGTTTTATCATTTGTTTAAATCGTTTACAGATGGTGCAAAATGTAACTTAAACATAAAAGCAGAAGGAACCAATGAGCATCATAAAATAGAAGGTATTTTTAAAGCGTTTGCAAAAGCTATGAAAATGGCTGTAAAAAGAGATGCCAATAAGATGTTTTTACCATCAACAAAAGGAATGTTATAATTTAGGTTTTAGCCTTTTGCTTTTAGTTGTTTGCTAAAAGTTAAAAGCCAAAAACCAAAAGCTATTAAAATGAAATTAGTAATCATAGATTATGGTGCAGGAAACATTAAAAGCATACAGTTTGCTTTTAAAAGATTAGGTTTAGAAGCTGTTTTATCTAATAATATTGATGAAATAAAAGCTGCAGATAAAGTAATTTTTCCTGGAGTTGGTGAAGCAAGTTCAGCAATGAAAATGCTAAAAGAAAGTGGTTTAGATACAGTAATTCCAACTTTAAAACAGCCAGTTTTAGGTATTTGTTTGGGTATGCAACTAATGTGTAATTCCTCTGAAGAAGGCAATACCAAAGGTTTAGGTATTTTTGATGTTGCTATTAAAAAGTTTTCTGAAAAAGTAAAGGTTCCTCAAATGGGTTGGAATGTAATTTATAACTTACAATCAGACTTATTTAAAGGTATTAAGGAAAAAGAATTTATGTATTTGGTTCATAGTTTTTATGCAGAAAATTGTTCAGAGGCTATAGCAACAACTGATTATGAAATTGAATATGCTTCAGCATTACAGAAAGATAATTTTTATGGAGTACAGTTTCATCCAGAAAAGTCTTCTAAAGCAGGTGAACAGATATTAAAAAACTTTTTAGAATTATAAGATGAGAATAATTCCAGCAATAGATATTATAGATGGTAAGTGCGTTCGACTTACAAAAGGCGATTACAATACCAAAAAAATATATAATGAAAATCCTTTAGAGGTTGCCAAAGAATTTGAAGCTTCAGGTATTGAATACTTACATGTAGTAGATTTAGATGGTGCAAAAGCAAGTGAAATTATCAACTATAAAACTTTAGAACAAATTGCTTCTAAAACCAATTTAAAAATAGATTTTGGTGGGGGTTTAAAATCTGATAAAGATTTAGAAATTGCCTTTAATTCTGGTGCAAATCAAATTACAGGTGGAAGTATAGCTGTTAAAAATCCTACTATTTTTGAAAGTTGGATTTCTAAATATGGTTCAGATAAAATTATTTTAGGAGCCGATTTTTATCCAGATAATTCAGGAGGAAAAATTGCAACAAATGGTTGGCAAGAAGAAAGTAGTTTGGCTTTAATTCCTTTTGTAAAAGAGTATCAGAACAAAGGAATTCAATATGTAATTTGTACGGATATTTCTAAAGATGGAATGTTGCAAGGACCAAGTTTCAATGTATATTCAGAATTATTATCAAAGGTAAACCCCTTAAAACTAATTGCTTCTGGTGGAATTTCAACTTTTGATGAATTGCCAAAATTAGCAGAAAATGGTTGTGAAGGTGTTATTATTGGTAAAGCCATTTATGAGAATAAAATCAGTTTAAAGCAATTAGAAAATTTTATTCTTAACAAATAGAAAGATGAAAATAGATATAAAAATCTTATTTATAACCTTGATTTTTGCTATTTCTTGCAATACAAAAAATAATGAAAAGGAAGTATCTAAAACTATTGTAGAACATAATAACAAGGGTCTTAAGTTGGTAGCACAACTAGTCGAAAAAGTGGGTTCTTATAAAGACTTACTTAATAAGAACGATGTCATCTACACATACACTTACACAACTCCTGATGGAAAAGCTGATGTTTCTACTGAAAAATATTTATTTGATGGAGAGCTTTCTTATGGTAAATATGAAAAGCATGAAAGAACTTTAACCAATTTAGTAGGAACTATTGAACAGGGTTATGATGGTGCAGAGTTTTGGTTAAAGAATGAAGGTGAAATAATAAGAGATAGTATTGCTTTAAATCGTGTTAAATTTAACAGACCAACCAACTTTTATTGGTTTACAATGTTTCAAAAATTATTAGATCCTAATTTAATTTATGAGTATTTAGGTGAACAAATTATTAATAAAATTTCTTATGATATTGTAAGAATTTCATTTGAATCTAAAGATGAAAAACCTACAGATATATATCAGATATATATAAATAAAGAAACTCAATTAGTAGATCAATTCTTATTTACTGTAGCCGATTTTGGAGTTATTCAAGAACCATATATTATGCAAATGGAGTATGAAAAAGTGGATGGCATGTTAATACCAAGTAAAAGAAAATATAAGAAATCTACTTGGGATGCCATTATTACTCAAGAACCATGGATAACTGTAAATTGGACCGATATTTCTTTTAATAATGGTTTAACCGAAAGTGATTTTAAAAAATAAACGTATCAATTAAAATTAGATGCTTACAAAAAGAATAATTCCTTGTTTAGATATTAAAAACGGACGAACTGTAAAAGGTGTCAATTTCGTTAATTTAATTGATGCAGGAGATCCAGTAGTTTTAGCAAAACAATATGCAGATTTAGGCGCAGATGAGCTTGTTTTTTTAGATATAGCTGCAACTTTAGAAAATAGAGGTACAACCTTAGACATGGTTTTAAAAGTTGCTGAGCAAGTAAATATTCCATTTACTGTTGGTGGTGGAATTTCTTCTGTAGAGCATGTAAATGCCTTATTAAAATGTGGTGCAGATAAAGTTTCTATAAATTCCTCAGCCGTAAAAAGACCAGATTTAATTAATGAATTATCAGACAAATTTGGAAGCCAATGTGTGGTTGTAGCAATAGATGCTAAACAAGTTGATGGTGAGTGGTTAGTACATTTGGCAGGAGGTACAATTCCTACAGATATCAACCTATTTGAATGGGCTAAAGAAGTTGAAAAACGTGGAGCAGGAGAAATTTTGTTTACCTCAATGAATAATGATGGTACTAAAGCAGGTTTTGCAAATGAAGCTTTAGCTAAACTATCTACTGAATTAAATATACCAATTATAGCTTCTGGTGGTGCAGGTTCTGTAAAGCATTTTATAGATACTTTTGTAGAAGGAAAATCTGATGCAGCATTAGCTGCAAGTGTATTTCACTTTGGAGAAATTCCTATACCTGAATTAAAACAAGAATTAAAAGATAATAATATTCCAATTCGATTATAAATACCAATTTTAAAACTGATGACAATAGATTTTAATAAAAATAACGATGGTTTAGTGCCTGCAATAATTCAAGATGCTACAACAAAAAATGTCTTAATGTTGGGCTATATGAACCAGGAAGCTTACAATAAAACAATAGATACAAATAAAGTTACCTTTTATTCTAGATCTAAAAAAAGACTATGGACTAAGGGTGAAGAAAGTGGTAATGTTTTAGAATTGGTTGATATTAAAAATGATTGTGATAATGATTCTTTATTGATTCAAGTTCATCCAAAAGGACCAACTTGTCATACAGGCTCTGATACTTGTTGGAAAGAAGAAAACACATCAAACTTTGGTTTTTTATCAACCTTAGAAAATGTTATTTCTGAGAGAGTTGCCAATAAAGAAACTAAAAAATCTTATGTGGCCAGTTTATTTGATAAAGGAATTAATAAAATTGCTCAAAAAGTAGGAGAAGAGGCTGTAGAAACAGTTATTGAAGCTATGGATAATAATGATGATTTGTTCCTTTATGAGTCAGCAGACCTACTATTTCATTACATTATGTTATTACAAGCTAAAGGATTCACTTTAAAAGATATAGAAGCTGAATTAATAAAAAGGCAAAAATAATTAATTTACTGCTGTAAGTATTAAAGTTTGCATGTAATTTCCTTTTTCACCAGAAGCGAATAGCATTCTGTTATCTGAAAGTTCTTGTAATTCTAAAATAGTTAATCTAGATTGAAACTCACCATTAAAAGATTCTCCTCTGCTTATATTTATAAAAATTCGGCCTCTAGAATTGTCTAGTGTGTATTTTAAACTAGCAGCTTCTTCTGTTGGGTTGTTAAAGAAACAACTAATATTACCCAATTTAGCTTCTGCTATGTTATTGTCTTTATAAAAAGTAAAAGTGTCATCAACAAAACAGTCATTCAATTCATTTAAAATTTTAGAATTATAGTTATTATAGTAATTCTCTACTTTCCATGTTTTAGAACTATTACCATCTATTTTTACAATGTCTGCATTAGTAAATAGTACATTTAAATCACTTTCATTATTACAGTTAAATAACAATATCGATAAAATACTAAAAAAGAAAATTCTATAATTATTCATGAAACAATTTTAATTTTTTGAGCTAACATAGTTATCAATTTATATGCCAATAATCGTTTTTATAAAATAAAATACTCTTCTTTCCATTTGAAACATAAATATGCTTTAAATGAAAAGAAGAGTTTTAAATAGTTAATTAAAATTGTTTAGTTTATAGTATCAATTTCTAAATTTTCGTTGTCATCACTACCTAAACTATATAGTTGATTTTCTTCATCTTTAATAGATTGTTGGGTGTTAGATTTTGGTATTTTTCTACCAGGAACATCTAAATCTTTACCCATAAAATCAGGCTCATTTACTTTGTTTTTCAATAACTCATCATCACCATTGTCATTTCTTAAATTACCAGTTCTATCTCCTAAAACTTGTAAATCTTCTTGTATGATATCTGAATTGTAATCTGTTTCTTTCTTTTTCATAATTTTTTTTATTTACTGTTTACATAAAATGCATGTATTACACCTGGTAACCAACCTAAAATGGTTAATAAAAGATTAATTAAAAAATCTTTACCAAGCCCTTTTTCTAAAATTACGGCTACTGGTGGTAATAAAATACTTAGTATTATTGTTAAAATTGACATATTGTTTGTTTTTAGTTTCTATTACAAAACTAGATAACTAAAGCTGTTTGGATTATCTTAAAAGAAGTAAATCTTAACTCGTTTCATAATGATTCACTTAAGTATCTGTAATTAAAATAATTATGTGTTATTGTGTAATTTGTATTTCTTATTCTTATTACTTTTTAAAAATAAACGCCCACAAAATTGTGAGCGTTTTCTAAATAAAAAGTAAAATAGAAAGTTTAATACTCATTCATTAGAATTACTTTTAAATTAGGATTTTTTCTTTTTAATTCTTCTTCTAAACCAATAACATGTGCAGCACCAACTACAACTAAATTTCTGGTGTTGTTAGATTCTGCAATTTGATTTACAATGTTTGCAGCCATTCTCTTATTTCTTTCATTCCAATATTTTCTACCTTCTTTACAACCTTCAGTGTCCTGTAATACATAATTAAAAGAACTCATTTTATGTAGTCTGTTTAAAGATTTTCTATTATTTGTATGTTTTCCTAGTCTTCTAAATATTGCTGGTAAAATGGCTGAATTATAGTCCTTTTTGTATAATTTGGAATTAGCAGCATTGTTACCATTTTTACTTCCTTCTCTAGCACATTTATTCCAAGCAGAATGATAAATTCCATTTGTTTGCTGATCATCCATATTTTTTACTTTTAGATCTTGATGAATGGCCAATTTGTATGTTAAATCTCCATCTTCATGTCTTGTAGGTTTTGTAGCGCCTTTTAAACCATATTTTTTAATGTAACTCATTAACTCATAATTTCCATTATCTCTATTGTACATGTAAGAATTAATTAAGTAATCTATTTCTGATGATGATAAATCAGACATTTTTTTGCTTTCTAGTTCTTTAAATTTTTTTAAATCGATTTGAAAATTAGTTTTCATTTCTTCAGACTTTGCATAAAAAGATTTATAATTTTTAGACCATCCATCCCTTAAATAATTCCAAGAAATGCTATCATTTGCCATTGGCGATTCTACATAAATTGCTTCAGGATTGTATTTTTTTGCAAAACGTAACATGGGTTTATAGCTGTTTTTTACAATTTTTGGGACAGTATGCATTGTACCAATAATAACAACTTCTTTTTGTGGTTCTTGTGCAAATAAATTAAAAATTGAAACAAGTAATAAGGTAAATAAAGTAATTTGAGATTTCATAATGATGATTTTTATTGATTAAACTTTCTGATACAAAACTAGAAAGTAAACCTGTAAAAATTCAATAATAACAAGTGATTGGGGTGAAATGCAGTTATTCTGTGGTAGAATTCAAAACGTCTTTTACATCATTTTGATAGGTTCTAGAGACTGGCACTTCTATGTGGTGAAATAACAGAACAAACAATTTACTTTTTTCGGTTTTCCATTGTAAAAAGTGATAAGGATTAATTAAGTAAGAACGATGAGTTCTTAAAAGCGATGGAAATTCTTCTGCTACAATAGACAACTTATTTCGAATTAAACTTTTCTTAATCTCTGAATTTACTTTATAGAAAACTTCTACATAATTGTCTGAAGATTTTACACAAACAATATCATTAAAGAATAACCGTAAACCTTCATAACTACCTTCTCCTTTAATTTCTATCTTTTTAGCTTCTGTTTGTTTGTTTTTATATTTTCCAAATGCAAATCTTCCAAAAATGATAATAGGAAGTATGGTTGCCAAAGCTGGTAAAATTATAGCTGTTAAATGATATTGCATAGAGTAGGGGTTTCTATCTGGTTTTACTACATATAAATAGAAAAGCCTTGCAGCTACAATAGCCACTAAAATAAAAATCACAAAAAATAACAACTCAGTTTTTACGTACCAATTCTTTTTGTTTTTCTGATATAAATAATTCTGAATAGGAAGAAACAAAGAGTAACAAAGAGCACCTAGTAAGCCATATAAAGGTAAATATATTAGTTTTTCAGTGCTTCCAAATTCATTAACATCTAATGGTTCCGTAAAATATAAGAAAATAAAAATCCATAAAGCCAATCCCAAAGCAATAATGAAGTGGTGCTTTAAAGAGGAATCAAAAGGATATTTCTGTTGTAACACTTCTTTTTTTTAAGTCAATAGCAATGTAAATATAACTAATTATAAACATTTTACTTTATTAAATTTTTAGAAGTTAATTAGTAGTATTTTTGCTTTCTAAATAGCATTAAACTGAAAAATTCTAAGGTTTTAATAGTTTTATCATTTATCTCCATTTACATTATTTGGGGATCTACTTATCTATTTAATAAAATAGCAGTTACAGAATTACCTCCATTTTTTTTGGCCTCAATTCGTTTTTTCGTTGCTGGTATTCTAATGGTAATTATGGCTTTAATTTTAAAGCATCCTCTTAAAATAACTAAAAAGCAAATTTTAAATTCTGCTATTGCTTCTTTCTTTTTTCTAGTTTATGGAAATGGGGTTTTTGTATGGGCCTTAAGATATGTAGATAGTGGTTTTGGGGCTTTAATAGCATCCACACAACCCTTGTTTGTTTTATTTTTATTAAGGTTGATGGATAGAAAGCCTTTTCAAAAAAAATCTATAATTGGCGTAGTTTTGGGCATGTTTGGTATGTACTTATTAGTAAGCCAAAAAGAGTTAATTACTTCAGAAGATACATTATTAGGTATTTTTATGATGTTAACTTGTGTTTTAAGTTGGAGCTATGGTAGTGTGTTTGTATCTAAAGCAGATTTGCCAAAAAGCTTTCTGGTTACCACAGGCTATCAAATGCTAGTAGCAGGTACATGCTTGTTTTTTATGAGTGTAGGCTTTAATGAAACTTGGATTTCTCCTATAAATTGGAGTTTTGAAGTTAAAATAGCTATGTCTTTACTTGTTGTATTTGGAGGTATAATTGCTTTTACCGCTTTTAACTATTTACTTAAAAAAGTAAGCCCAGAAAAAGTATCTACTTCTGCCTACGTAAATCCTGTAATTGCCTTATTTATGGGTTGGTATTTCTTAGATGAAAAACTAAGTACACAATCAATTATTGCATCAGGTATTTTACTTACTGGTGTTTATTTTATCACTTCTAGAAAAAGGAAATAAAAGCTCTTAAAATTCTGTTAAGAGTTGAAAAGAGTTCATCTTAATTGCATTTCAGCAAAGCCAAATCTTGGTTTTGAAATACTTTTATATCAATATAAATTTAAAACAAAAAAGATGACAATTAATTTCGAATATCATGATGTAGAAGGTAGTGAAAGATTAGAAGCATATACCACAGAAAAACTAGAAAAATTATATAATAAATTTCAAATGATTGTAAGAGCTGATGTTTTCTTTAAGACAGAAAACACCTCTTCAGACAATACAGGAATGATTTGTAATATTAGATTAAGTGTTCCTGGACCACGTTTATTTGCTGAAGCAAGTCATGATAATTTTATTAGTTCTATTAATGAATCTGTAAAAGATTTAGATACACAGTTAACTAAGAAAAAAGATAAAATGTCTACTTACTAAAAAGTTAAGAACCAAACATTAATCTTTAAAACAAACTAAAATGACAAAAGAATTTTTATTACAAAATTTTAACAATATAACAGATTTACCTCTTAACAATAGAGTTGTAATGGCACCTATGACAAGAAGTCGTGCAAATAATAAGGGCAATGTACCAACAGATGATTTACATGGTGTTTATTATGAGCAAAGAGCATCTGCAGGTTTAATTATTACTGAAGGATCTCAGGTTTCAGAAAGAGCTGTGGGTTATATCAATACACCAGGTATCTATTCTAAACAACAAGTAGAAGGTTGGAAAAAAGTTACAAAAAGAGTGCATGCTAAAGGAGGTAAGATTTTTATTCAATTATGGCATGTTGGTCGTATTTCTCATCCTGATTTTCATGATGGAGAATTACCATTAGCACCTTCTGCATTAAATGCGAATGAAACTGTATATACTCCTGAAGGAGAAAAGAATACAGTTACTCCAAAAGCAATGACAAAGGATGATATAAACCAAACTATTGAAGACATTAAAAATGCAGCAGTTAATGCAATAAAGGCAGGTTTTGATGGTGTAGAAATACATTCTTCAAACGGATATTTATTTCATCAATTCTTTAATAAAACTTCTAATGTAAGAGAAGATGAATATGGAGGAAGTATTGAAAATAGAGCACGTTTCTTTTTTGAAGTTTTAGATGCTGTAAAAGAAGCAATACCTGAAAAGAAAATAGGAGTAAGGTTCAACCCTTCATTACATGGGATTTTTGGAATGGAATTGGATGAAGAAACGATACCAACATTCGAGTATATTATGAAAAAGTTAAATGATTATAAATTGGCTTATGTGCACTTATCAGAACCTTTTAATGATGTTTCTGATGTAGAATATGCTGTTGAGAATATTGCAGAACATTTCAGACCAATTTACAATGGTACTATTATTATCAATGCAGGTTTTAACCAAAAATCGGCAAATAAAGTCATTGAAGAAGGTAATGCAGATCTAGTAGCATTTGGTAAACCTTTTATTTCTAATCCAGATTTGGTAGAACGATTTGATAGAAATCAGGATTTAGCAGATTGGAATCAAGACACATTTTATACTCCAGGAAAGGAAGGATATACAGATTATCCAAAATTAGAAGTAAATAAACAATAAAAAAATAACTATGATTAAGCCAAGAGAAAAAACACCCGATTTAAAAATAAATTTAGTAAACGATACAAAATGGAGCTTGCATGAGCAAAGTCCAGAAAATTTTACACTTATTATTTTCTATAGAGGAATCCATTGTCCTGTTTGTAAAAAGCAGTTAGAACAATTAAAAAAGAAGATGGATGATTTTACAGAAAGAGGAGTAAATTTAATAGCCATTAGTGCAGATACAGAAGAAAAGGCAAAGAAAGCTTATAAGGATTGGGATATAGAGTCTCTACCTGTAGGTTATGATTTGCCAATTGAAGAAGGTAGAAAATGGGGATTATTTGTGTCTAAAGGAATTAGCGATAAAGAACCAGATACATTTTTAGAACCTGGTTTATTTCTAATTGATAAAGAACAAAAAGTATATTGGCAATCCATACAATCTATGCCTTTTGGAAGACCTGAGTTTAGAGACGTTTTAAACGGAATAGATTACATTCTTAAGGAAGGATATCCTGCAAGAGGAGAAGCATAATAAACAGTAAATTGTAAAGAAAATTAACAGGAATAAGATCAAATGATTATACTATACTAGATATTAATGGTTTAATAATTTGTTTCTGTTAATTTTTTTTAATTATATTTGTTAATAACTTTTAAATTTAACCCCTTATGTTAAACCCTAATTTATCTGCTCAAGAGCAGTCTGTACTAAATGCAGTACAATCAGAACACCTAACTAGTTTTGAAATTCTTAAAAAAGTAGAAAATGTTTCTATGATTTTGTCATTGTACAATATTCTAGATCAACTAAACAACAAAGGTGTCATCAAAAGCTACATGAAACAAGATCTTAAGTATCATTATGCAGCTTAAATGCGCTTTTTATTAAAATCTTAAAAACGTTGTTAATCTTAATTGGTATGTTAACAACGTTTTTTTATGCCCTAAAGTTTGTCTTTCATTACAACTCATCTATAATTTTTCTTAGATAGTCGAAAACTTGATCAAATAAAGCTACATATAATTTACTTTTAATGAAAATTAATAAACCTTATGGTCAAAATAGAATTATCACAATTAGAAGAATCTGTAGTAAATGTGGTTAAAGAAAACCATTTAACCAGTTTTGAAATTCTTAAAAAAGTAGAAAATATTTCTATGATTTTGTCTTTGTACAATATACTAGATCAACTAAACAGCAAAGGTGTTATCAAAAGCTATATAAAGCAAGATCTTAAGTATCACTGTGCAGCTTAAATGCACTTTTTATTAAAATCTTATAAAAGTTGTTAATTTTAGTTGGTAGGTTAACAGCTTTTTTTTATCTAATTTGATGACTAATAGTCTTGTAGCCAATAAAAAGTTGTACATTTAGAAAAAAAGAAAATGAAAAAGCAACACTTATCAGAGTTAGAGAACTCTGTATTAGAAACTATACAAGAAAAAGCATTAACTAGTTTTGAAATTTTAGATAGGGTAGAACATATAGATATGATTTTACCTCTTTATTCTGTTTTAGAGAATTTAAATGATAAAGGTGTGCTAAAAAGTTATATTTCTAACGACTTGAAATATCATATAGCTCAATAGAATAAGTTTTGCGCTATTAATAAAAGCAATAAAAAAAGCCTGTATTTTCATACAAGCTTTTATTATTAAATTATTTATGTTTTACTACTGATTCTTTACAGTATCGTACAATTTCTCTGCGACTAATTTAGATGAAGCAGGATTCTGACCAGTAATTAATAAGCCATCTTGAATTGCATATGCTGCCCAATCCTCTTTTTTAGAATAAATCCCACCATTTTCTTGTAGCATATCTTCTACTAAGAAAGGCACAACATCTACTAAGTTTACAGCTTCTTCTTCAGAGTTTGTAAATCCTGTTACTTTTTTACCTTTAACTAATGGTTCTCCATTTTTTGTCTTTACACTTTTTAATGCTGCTGGAGCATGACATACAAAAGAAACAGGTTTTTCTTGCGCATAAAAAGTTTCTATAAGAGTAATAGATTCAGCATCATTGGCAAGATCCCATAAAGGACCATGACCTCCAGGATAAAAAACAGCATCAAAATCTAAAGGATTCATTTCTGCTAACTTATGCGTATTATTAATTAAATTTTGTGCCTTTTCATCACTTTTAAAACGTTTAGTATCTTCTGTACTTGCATCTTCAGTATCACTACTAGGATCAATTGGTGCTTTTCCTCCTTTAGGAGTAGCCAATGTAATTTCTACACCTTTATCTAATAAAGTGTAATATGGGCCAGCAAATTCTTCAATCCAAAACCCTGTTTTTTTACCTGTATCACCAAGTTTATCATGTGATGTTAGTACGAATAATATTTTCATTTTGTTGTTTATTTTTAGTTATAACAAAATTACACGCCAAATGAAATAATAATTAACTCACTTGAAATATTTATGAGCGTTATCCAAAAAAAATATTAAAAAATTAGAATTAAAACTTACGCTATTGGCTTTGATTGCTCAGAAATAGCAAAATCTCCCCAATCAGCAATGGCTTTAATTAATGGAATTAAAGTTTTACCAAATTTGGTTAAAGAATACTCTACTTTTAAAGGAGGTCTTGTTGTATAAACTTTTCGTTTTACAATGCCATCTTCTTCTAGTTTCTTTAATTGAATACTTAAAGTTCTTTCTGTAACAGATGGCATTTCTTTTCTAAGCTGATTGTATCTTAATGGCTCATTCATTAAATGATATAAAATTACAGTTTTCCATTTTCCACCAATAACGCCCATAGTTAAACTTGCACAACAAGGGTATTCTTTTCCTTTAAAAGTATGCATAATTACAATAATTTATGTGCAAAGATAATTCACTATAAAAATATATACAACTATAAAATATATAGTTAATTTTAGTTGTTTAAAAAAATGACAGTAAGCATTTTAGTGTTAATTGAATATACTATCTATTATGATAGTTATTGTTTACTTAATCTACAATACTTAGTTTTGTAGCTATAAAAACAATAGTATAAATAATTCAAATTATGAAAACACCCAACATATCAAAAGAAGAAATTTTAAATGCATTTAATTATAGACATGCAACAAAAGAGTTTGATGCCACAAAATCTGTTTCAGATGAGGATATCGAATTCATTTTAAAAACTGCTAACTTATCTCCAAGTTCATTTGGTTTTGAACCTTGGCATTTTGTAGTTGTTCAAAATAAGGAGTTAAGAGAATTACTAAAACCTGTAGCTTGGGGTGCTCCTCTTAAATTAGATACAGCAAGTCATTTTATTTTGGGTTTGAGCATGAAAGCTCCAATGATTAAGCATGGTGCTTCGTATATCAATCATATATTAGATGATGTAAAGCAAATGCCTAAAGAAGTTAAAGAAATGTATGGTAGATTTTATAGAGAGTTTCAAGAAAGAGATTTTAATTTAGACACAGATAAAAAGTTGTTTGATTGGTCTTCTAAACAAACCTATATAGCTTTAGGTAATATGCTAACTTCAGCTGCTTTAATTGGTATAGATTCTTGTCCAATAGAAGGTTTTCATCAAGAAAAGGCTGAAGCTTTATTACAAGATAAGTTTGATATTGATATTACAAAATATGGCCTATCATTTATGGCTGCATTTGGATATCGAAAAGCAGATCCTGAACATCCAAAAACAAGAAGAGATTTATCAGAAATGATTAGTTATAAGAATTAATTCACCCCAACTATATGGCTCCAAATTTATCTGTTTGGGGCTTTTTTTTCCAATGTCATAATTGCAAAATTTATATAAATCAAACTCTAGGATTATATATCAACAGAATTAATTACATTCGTTTTATGAAGAGAGTACTAGTATTATTTGCACATCCTAAATTTGAAAAATCAAAGGTTAATAAAGAATTAATTGAGGAAATTAAAGATTTAGATGATGTAACAATTCATGATTTGTATGAAGAATATCCAGATTTTCATGTAGATGTTAATCGCGAAAAAGAACTCTTAGAAAATCATGATATTATTATATGGCATCATCCTTTTTATTGGTACAGTTGCCCTCCATTAATGAAACAATGGATTGACATTGTACTTGAGTTTAATTGGGCTTATGGCCCTGAAGGAAATGCTTTAAAAGGCAAAATATGTTTAAACACAATAACTACAGGTGGCTCTAAAGAAATGTATTGTTCAGAAGGAAATAATAGTTTTACTGTAAGACAATTTTTACGACCATTTGAACAAACTGCAACTTTATGTGGTATGACTTATTTTTCTCCTTTTACAGTAATGGGAACACATAAACTGCAAGAAAATAAATTGTTAGAAGCTAAAGTAAAATACAAGAAGGTTATAAAATTATTACAAAATGGTTTAGATGTAAATGATTTTGATTCATCAGCTTTTTTAAATGAAATACCACAATTAAATTCTTAAATTAAATGACTGGAAGTATTCTTTTTCAAGCAATAATGTTTTTAGCAGGCGCTATTTTGTGTGTTTCTATTGCTAAAAGATTTGGGTTAAGTTCTGTAATTGGTTATTTATTAGCTGGAGTTTTAATTGGGCCTTATGTTTTAGGGTTTATAGGTAATGAAGGTGATGATATTTTGCATTTTGCTGAATTTGGAGTAGTTATGATGCTGTTTTTAATTGGATTAGAAATAGAACCCAAAAACTTCTGGAAAATGCGTAAAACCATATTAGGAATGGGTGGTTTGCAAGTTGGTGCAACTATACTTTTAGCTTATTTACTCTTTTTAGCTTTGGGTTTCGACTCTAAAGTAGCTCTGGTAGTTTCAATGGCAGTTGCTTTATCATCTACAGCAATTGCAATGCAAACAATAAAGGAAAAAGGCTTGATGGGTACAACATTTGGAAACTCAGCATTTTCCATTTTGCTTTTTCAAGATATTATTGTCATTTTTATGTTAGGTTTTATTCCTTTATTAGCGAATACAGATACAAAATCTACAAATAATTCACATAGCGAATCTTATAGTTTAATACAAGATTTACCTGTTGCTTATCAAACAATTGCCATTATTTTATCTGTTGTTTTTATTGTTGTTGCTGGTAATTATCTTATTGTGCCTATGTTACGTAAAGTTGCAAAAACTGGTGTAAGAGAATTGCTAATTGCTGCTGCTTTATTAATTGTATTCGGAATTTCTTTCTTAATGGAATTTGTTGGTATAAGTCCTGCTTTAGGGGCTTTTTTAGGTGGTGTGGTTCTGTCTAATAGTGAATTTAAACACGAATTAGAAAGTACTTTAGAGCCTTTTAAAAACTTACTTTTAGGACTGTTTTTTATGGCAGTTGGTGCATCTATAAACTTTATTGTTATTGCAAATAATCCTTTTACAATTATTGGTACATTATTTACTATTATAGTTCTAAAAGCACTTATTCTTTACATTACTGGTAGCGTTTTTAAATTAAAACTAGATCAAAAGTTGATGCTAACTTTTAGCCTAGCACAAGTAGGAGAGTTTGCCTTTGTACTATTATCTTTTGCATTTGGCTTGCATATTTTAGGGCAAGAACAGATGGATATGCTTTTGGTAATTACTGCATTATCTATGTCATTAACTCCAATTATTACCCTTATTAATGAAAGATTGATATTGCCAAATATTGGCACCAAAGAATCTATAAAAAGACCTATGGATCATATTGCAAAATCGCAAAAAATAATATTGGTTGGTTTTGGACATTTTGGAAGTACTGTTGGACGTTTTTTAAGATCTCATGGAGTGGAAGCAACCATTCTAGATCATGATTCAAATAGAGTAGATTTTTTAAGACAAATGGGGTTTGAGGTGTATTATGGAGATGCTACAAGAGAAGATTTATTAGAATCTGCAGGTATTGCAGAAGCAAAAATTATTATTTGTGCTACAAATAGATTAGTAGTATCTAAAGCAATTAGTAAAATTGTAAAAGAGAAATATCCTCATGTTGATTTAATGATTAGAACAAAAAATAGATACGATGCCTATGAGCTTTTAAATATGGGACACACTCAAGTTTACAGAGAATCTTTAGATACTTCTTTACTTTTGGCTAGAGATGTACTTAGTAAAATGGGTTATAGAAAATACACGCTTAATACCCAATTGCAAAACTTTAGAAAGTATGATGAAGAAAGTCTAAAACGTTTAGCACAAGAACCAAAAAGAGACGAAAAATATATATTTAAGGTAAGAGAAGAGCTTAAACAGCAAGAAAAGTTTTTAAATGATGATTTAAAAAGGGGAGTAGTAGACTTTGACAATCATTGGGATAGTGAGTCTATGAAAAAAGCTTTAGAAAAGCATTAAGCGTTTAATTAAAATTCTTCTTATTCGTAAATATCATATTTTTCAGAAATAGATTTAATTAAATCTATATTTTGAAAATCTTCATTAGATAGTTTAGATAAAGTTTCTAGAAATAAATCAAATTTACCATCTTTAAAAATAGTTAACATTTTACCTCCATCTTTACAAAGTGCTTCGTGCCAAACATTTGGAGGTACAGTTATAGTGTCACCCTCTCTTAAAAGGATAGTTTCATCATCAAAAATTAACTCCATTTCACCCTCTAACATGTAGAAAACTTCAGTCATAATTTTATGATGATGTCTTGCCAAATGAAAGCCTGGTTTTAAAGTATCCTCTATGATACACAATTTACCATTTGTATCTCTAGAGGAAACTTTTATGTAACAATGGTCTTGAGAATAATTATAATTTTCTCCTGTTCCATTTTTTATATAGTTGATATTCGCCAATATATGTTAGTTTATCTTTTATAAAGTGGAGTTCTCTTTGCTAAGAAAGATAACGTAATTTTATAAGCATCTTGTGTTTGCCAAAAAGATTGATGATCTCTTACAAAGATGTTTTCGCCTTTATCAGTATAGATATTCATTGTAATATTAGTAGCATAATTTTGCTGACTACTACCAAAAGTGCTACTGTTAGTTTTACGTTTATTGTTGTTCCAGACATCTCCAATGATATGTCCATGTCTATCAACCCTTACATTATTACTACTGTTTCTTTTGGTTGTTGTACTTGTATTGCTATAAGAAGTTACTGTAGTTTTTTGTATAGAAACCATACCTTGTACTAAATATTCTACACCTAAAATATTTGCTATTTCACCCATTGTATAACCAGCAATATTATTATTGTTTATACCTGCTTTTGCTAATAAAGCATTCGTTGTTGTAGGATCTTGAAACTTTAAAGCAGCCGCTTTTCTTTTGAAAATGCCATAAGTTTCTTGTTGAATTTTTTTCTGCATAATAGCATTACTAGTTTGCTGATCTTTTAAGTAACCAAAAGGTAAAATAGCTACCTTGTTATGATGATCTTCTAAATTGTAATTGTTAGATTTTGTGCTAATTTTATTAAAAAACTCTACTCTACCAGAACTAAATGTTATCTTAACTATATCCGATTTTTTAACAGTATACTCTATAGTTTCATTGTCATAAACAAATTGAATGGTAGCTTCTCCCATTTTTAGAACTTTACCCTTCATCTCTTCACCTGTAGTTTTTAGAATGATATCACTTTGACTCAAGGCAATATTGGTAAATAAAAAACAGGCAATTACCATTATTAAATTAGTGTTTTTGATTTTTTTCATTTTATAAAATTATTTAACTTTAAAATCGATCTTTTTATAATTGCTTCTAAATTAATTAAAAAAAATCAAAACTACTTTCTCATAATTAAAATTATAATTTTTGTTTTAATAAGTTGTAAATATTTTCAAATGTGTTATGGTCTTATCTCCAAATATGATGTAAATCATTAAAATTGTTAATAATACCTCCTATAGAAAAGAGCAATTTCAATATAACTACCACAACATATATACAACAAATAGTTTTATTCAAGCTTTCTAGAAATATAACATCCTCTTTAAAGCCTTTGTCTATTAGATTCTTTACTAAACATAATTAAAATTAAGGCTTGTATACTTTTTGTATTCAATTATTATCAAATTCTTATTAAAGACCAACTAAATTAGAGAATAATTAATTCTAAATATTTCAATATGAAAAAAATTACTTTACTTATTTTATTAATAACAACAAGTTTTGCGTATTCGCAAA
This sequence comes from Polaribacter dokdonensis, assembly GCF_024362345.1. GTDB lineage: Bacteria > Bacteroidota > Bacteroidia > Flavobacteriales > Flavobacteriaceae > Polaribacter > Polaribacter dokdonensis. Next base: position 507,713 of record NZ_CP101505.1, read on the forward strand.
ATGGACCTGTCGATTTTGAATCTGGAGGTATAGGAGATAGCTGGACTTGGACCGTAGATCAAAATGATAGTAATCCAGCTTTAGAAATTGTAGATAACCCAAACACAACTGGAGCAAACTCTTCTGCTAAAGTGGCTAAATTTACAGCAAAAACAGGAGGAAATGACTGGGCTTTGGTTATTAGTGATGATATTGGGTCATTCACTTTTGACGAAACAAATAGTATTGTTAAATTAATGGTTAGAAAAGATGTAGCTTCTGATGTTGGTGTAAAATTTGAAGGTGCAAATGGTGTATTCAAAGAAATAAAAGTAGCAAATTCTGTAGTTAATGGAGACTGGGAAGAACTTACTTTTGATTTTAAAACAGAAATAGGTATTACTTATAACAAATTAGTTTTAATACCAGATTTTGCAAGTAGAAGCCAAGATAACATTGTTTATTTTGATAATTTAACTTTTAGTGCTCAACCTACAGATACTGTGAACTATAACCTAGAACCAATAGATTTTGAAGATGATGGTTTTGGAGCTAACTTTTCATGGACTGTAGATCAAAATGATAGCAATCCTGCTTTAGAAGTTATAGATAACTCAGTAACTGGAGGTATAAATGCATCAGCTAAAGTTGCCAAGTTTACAGCAAAGGCTGCAGGAAATGCATGGGCTTTGGTTATAACTGATGATATTGGTTCTTTTACTTTTGATGAAACTAACAGTATTGTAAAATTAATGGTTAGAAAGAATGTAGCCACTGATGTAGGTATTAAGTTCGAAGGTCCAGGTAGTATATTTAAAGAAATAAAAGCAGCAAATTCAGTAGTTAATGGAGACTGGGAAGAATTGACTTTTGACTTTAAATCAGAAATTGGTAAAACTTTTAATTTATTAGTTGTTATTCCAGATTTTGCAGAAAGAAGCCAAGACAATGTTGTTTATTTTGACAATTTAACATTTAATGCTCAACCAGATGACAATTCAGGAAATGACTCTACAAACTTAGTTACAGTAGATGAAACAAAAGAATGGAAAGGATATATGGCTGTTACTAATCCAAGTGGTGCAAATGATGGTTTTGCAGACTTTTGGGAATTTGATAAGTTAAAATCTTCTTTTAATGCAGGTAATATTGTTCTACAGCCAAACTTTAGTACATATACAGCTGCTTTAGCAGGTGGTGATGCTGATAGAGCTTATTGGACAAATTCTTCGGATGCAGGTGCTACTGCAGGCCCATTAGGTGCTAAAATGATGCAAGCAACTAGTTTTGTAGAACCAGGAGCAACATTTAACGGAAAAGACTTAACGTTTCAGGGAACAATAAGTGCAAACACATTAAGCTCTGATTATACTGCAAAGTTTTTTATAAAAGCTTTAGATCCTAATAACGGTTATAGTGATGTTTTTAATGGTGAAAAAATTATGGATTTACCAGCAAGTGGAGATTTTTCTATTTCTGCAACTGCAGCTGAATTAACTGCAGGTCTAATCATTCAGTATGGTTTTGAAATTATAGGTTTAAATGCCAATCCAGATGATGAAAGTGCCATAGGAAGTATTATAATCGAACCAAATGCAACTTTAAGTACAACAGATAATTTTAAAGTTTCTGTTACTGCATTTCCAAACCCAACAAAAACAAGTTGGATTATTAATACTCAAGATGCAGAAATAAGTAGTATTGAAGTTTTTAATTTACTAGGTAAAAAAGTATATTTGCCAATTACAATTAATGCTCAAACTGTTATTCAAGCAACAGACTTAAGTACAGGTGTTTATTTAGCAAAAATTAATACAACTAAAGGTCAAACTACTGTTAAGTTGATTAAAGAGTAAACTAGTATTAAGAATAAAGTAAAAGGATGATAGCAAAACTATCATCCTTTTTTTGGTTAAATTAATTTTTTATGTTGTTAAAATATTTTTTTCTCAACCAAAAGGAAACACGAACTAAAAGAATTAAAGCAGGTACTTCTACTAATGGACCAATTACCCCAGCAAATGCCTGGCCAGAATTTAAACCAAAAACTGCTATAGCAACAGCAATTGCCAATTCAAAATTATTACCTGCAGCTGTAAAAGCTACAGAAGCTGTTTTATCATATTCTGCTCCAGTAGCTTTTGTAAAAAAGAATCCTATAATAAACATCAATGTAAAATAGATCAATAGAGGTACAGCAATAATTACAACATCCATAGGTATTTCAACAATTAACTCTCCTTTTAAAGAAAACATAACTACTATTGTAAATAATAACGCAATTAATGTGATTGGTGAAATTGTTGGAATGAATTTCTGGGTGTACCATTCATCACCTTTTATTTTTACTAAAATTACCCTACTTAAAATTCCCATAACAAAAGGAATTCCTAAATAAATAGCAACACTTTCTGCAATAGTTGCTATTGAAATATCTACAATTGCACCTTCAAAACCAAAATAGGGTGGAAGCACTGTTATAAAAATCCAAGCATAAAAGCTATAGGCAAATACTTGAAAAACACTGTTTAAGGCCACTAAACCAGCACCATATTCACTACTTCCTTCTGCTAAGTCATTCCAAACTAGAACCATAGCAATACATCTAGCCAAACCAATTAAGATTAACCCAACCATATATTCTGGATAATCACTTAAAAAAGTAATAGCAAGAATAAACATTAATACTGGGCCAATAATCCAGTTTAAAATTAGTGAAATAGAAAGTATTTTAGTATTCCTAAACACTTTTGGCAACAAAGCATAATTAACTTTTGCTAAAGGAGGATACATCATTAAGATTAAACCAATAGCAATAGGTATGTTTGTTGTACCTGAATTAAATGAATTAATTATATCTGGAAAAGTAGGAAAAAAGTAACCTAAGCCAACACCTATAGCCATGGCTATAAAAATCCATAGGGTTAAGTTTTTATCTAAAAAGCTTAATTTTTTCATGATGTTTTACTTGATTTGTGTTTTGGGTTAATTGTTATTTTACGATAAATAAATTTAAATTTTTTTAGCAGCACTCATTACTATTTTGAATGTCTGCATTCATGAACTGACTCATAACAAGCTTCATAGCTTTCCATTTTTCGGTATCAATACAGTAGCAGACACTGGTTCCATCAACATTTCCTTTAATTAAACCTATGGCTTTTAATTCTTTTAAATGCTGAGAGATTGTTGCTTGAGCTAAACCAATTTCTAACACAAGTTCTCCACAAACACACGAATTCATTTTAAATAAGTGTTGAAGTATAGCAACTCTAGCAGGATGACCCAAAACTTTAGCATATTGTGCAATCGTATTTTGCTCAACATTAAAAAGCTCATTTTTAACTAATCCCATAATATATTCTTATTTAATTGCAATATTACGATTAATACTTTCATTTAAAAAAGAATTTTTACTTTTTTAAATATTCATTAGAAGAATAAGTATTAGATAAAATCATTTTATCGCTAGCAGGCATTACTATTTTATAAGCCATTTTATCAATTGAAGAATTTCCATTTCCTTCACTTTTTATGGTTAAAATCAAAGAATCGTTTCTTAATTCCCATTTTTGATAAATCAATGTTTTCATATTATCTGAAAGAGCTTTACCATTTTCTAATAAAGTAAAATGTAATTGCGCCTCAGATTGATCTAACCAAGAACCTATAATATCTTTATCGTTAATAGTTTTTTTGAACAGTTTAAAAACAAAAGAGATAAGATTAAAATTGTTGTAATACTTTTCATGAGATACATAATTTAATTACACTATAAATATAATATACTTTTATGATTATCTATATTATTATAATTAATATATGTACTATAATTTATATTATGTTAAATAGAATATTTAAAACCCTCTATTCTACATACTTTGTGTATAATAATTATAATCTTTTAATACTGTGTCTATAAACTCCTTATCACTTTTATGAACAGATTTAATTTCTGTAACTTCTAATATTTTTGATCTTAATTTAATTAACGTGTTATAATCATTAAATTTTGCAGCATTGTTAAAAGTTTCTTTTATAATTCGAGCATCATTGTCAGAAAGTTTAACAACGCTTGGATATGTTGGTTTATAAGAATCTTTAATTTCCTCCAATATCGTTTCTGAGAATTTTACTTCATCCTTTAAATAGATCACAATTGTATTTGCTATGATATCTCCAAAACGTTGTCCTTTATTGGTAAACAAAATAAGAAAGAATCCTATTAGTTTTCCAAAAAGAAACAATAGAACTAATAATATATATTCATCAGACAATCCTAAAGATGCAATATATACCAATAGTAAACTGAATAAATTAAAATCTATAATTCTTAGAAACCACCTAATTATGAAATCTGTTGTAGAAGGCTTAAATCCATCTACATTAATAACTTTTAAATTTAGTAGCTTTTTTCCTAAAGTTTGTCCATTTAAAAGAATTTCTGAATATAAAGAGTAAAAAGTAATAGGCATTAGAACTAATGCCTCTATAGCTTTAATATCCCAACTATCTCCATTTAAGGCATTTTCTAATGAAGAGAAATTAAAGAATTCGAAAATAAAATATAGGTAAGCAAACTTTATTATATTGTCTATTAAAAAAGCTGAAAGCCTTTGAAAAACACTAGCCAGTGTAAACTTTATATTTACATTTTGTGCTGTTTTTATTTGGAGTGTTTTCATGCAATGATTAAATTCGCTCTATATGAGAGAGGTCGCTTTTATAAAGCAAAATAAAGAAAAATGGCTTGAATTTGAACAATTAATTTCAAATAAAGAGAAAAAAAGTCCAGACCTTATTGCCAATTTGCACATAAAAATAATGAACGATTTAGTTTATGCGCAAACCTATTATCCTAAGAGTAAGGTTACTAAGTATTTAAATAAGTTAGCAAAATCTAGTTTTGATAAAGTTTACGACTCAAAAAGAAGAGATAAAAATGCAATTGCTTATTTCTTTTTAGACAAGGTGCCACTACTCTGCTATCAATATAGAAAACACATTTATTTTTCATTCATTGTATTTTTTGTTTGTTTTTTCATTGGCTTATTAAGTACGTTTAATGATGCTAATTTTGCAAGACAAATTCTAGGTAATAGTTATGTAGATCAAACAATAGAGAACATAGAAAGTGGAGATGCCATGGCTATTTACAAAGGTGGTAGCAATTGGGGAACCTTTATTGGTATTTATAATAACAATCAAAGAGTGGGTCTAAACATGTTTCTCTCTGGTTTATTTTTGGGTTTTGGTACAGCCTATTATGTTGTAGTTAATGCAATTATGGTAGCTGTTTTTCAGGCGTTCTTTTATCAGTACAATAGTCTATATGACAGTTTAAAAGGAATTTGGATTCATGGAACTTATGAAATCTTCGGAATTATTATTGAAGCTGCAGCTGGTTATATTATTGGAGCAAGTATTTTGTTTCCAGGAACTTTAAAACGGTTAGAATCTTTTAAAATAGGTATTAGAGATGCTTTTTACATTTTTATAAGTACTATTCCATTTACCATTATTGCTGCATTTCTAGAAGGTTATATTACTAGATACTCAAACAAAATGCCATCCATTTTCTGTTTCGCAATTATCTTTTTTTGCCTAATAACCATAAGTTACTATTATCTTATTTTACCATTTCAAAGAGCTAAAAAATACAATGTAACTGCATGAAAAAATTGGTAACCTCCCTCCTTCTTTTTTTTAGTCTGATGTGTTTTGCTCAATCAACAACAGATAGTATTAATGTTAGCAATAAGAAACCTGCATTTGAAAATGCTACTTTTAGTAGAGAGTTACCTGCTAACTTAAGACAAAAGTATAATGATGACGATTTTTTATACAAAGAGAAAGAAGTAAAGCAAACAGAAAGTTCTAATATTAACTTAGGGCTCGTAAATGGTATTATTGTTTTTATGAAGTTCATTTTTCCATTTTTACTGGGTGGATTTCTTATTTATATCATCCTAAAGACGGTTTTAAATATTGATATTCGATTTTGGAAAAAACAAAAAAGTGTAAAAAATACTACCCAAAGTTTAGAGTTTGATAATGAAGATATTCATCAACTAGATTTAGATTCATTGCTTCAAGAAGCCTTGACGACCAATAACTTTAGATTGGCAACTAGATATTATTATTTAAAAACCATTAAAAAATTAAACGATCTAAAATACATCGATTTTCAAATAGAGAAAACAAACTCTGACTATTTATTAGAAATTGATAACGAGAACATTATTCCAGACTTCTCCTACCTCTCTTATATCTACAGCTATATTTGGTATGGGGAATTTAAAGTTGATGCAATTCGTTTTAAAGGGATACAAGAAAAATATCAGTCATTTTTTGAAAAATTAAAGAATGAGTAGACATCTAAAGAAACTTCTTGTAGTACTGTTAATTGGTAGTTTATATAGCTGTTCAGAAACTGATTGGGAAGAAAACTTTAATTACAAAGAAAAAAGTCCTTTTGGCACTTACATTCTTAATCAGGAATTAAACGATCTATTTCCAAAAGATAGTATAATAACTCTAAAGAAGAACTTCCAAGACTATTTGGTTGATCATTCAGATTTATCTGCTAACTATTTCTGCTTAAATTTTAGTTTAAATAAATTAGATGAAAATGGTATAGATTCATTGTTATCATTTGTAAACAAAGGAAATAATGCATTTATTTCTGTTGAGTATTTTAACAAAGATTTTGAAGAAAAGTTAGAATTCACTGCAAATAATTTAAGTAAAGACACTTATCTCTATGAAGATTTAAAAAAATTGAAAGGTGAATTTTATTTAAATACTCTAAAAGCAAAATATACCTTTGATAGAAATATTAAGCGAAACTATTTTGTTACTTACAATACAACAAAAACTGTAGTTTTAGGCTCAGCTGAAATTGATACAGAGTTAGTGCCAAATTTTATTAGGATAACTCATGGTAAAGGAGCTTTTTATTTACATACAAACCCTATAGTTTTTACTAACTATTATTTGTTAAAAGACAATAATAAATATGCAAATCAAGTGCTTTCTTACCTTCCACCTTCAACCATTATTTGGGATCCTCAATTAAGATACAGCAAAAATTCAGATCAAAATAAAGATAACACTTCTGTTTTTGATTTTTTCTTGAAACACAACACATTAACTTGGTTCTTAATTTTACTAATAGTTGGAGTTTTAATGTTTATGCTGTTTAATGCTAAAAGAAAACAAAGACCAATTCCTATTATTCCAAGTTTAGAAAATACAACTGTAGCTTTTACACAAACTATTTCTAGTTTGTATTTAAAAGAACAAAATCATAAAAATTTAGTTGATAAAGCTATTCGTTTTTTTCTGGAAAAAGTTCGAACTAAATATTTATTAAATACTAGTAAATTAAATAATGATTTTATTACAAATCTAGCAGCTAAATCTGGTAATGATTTGGCAAATACAAAATACCTTGTAAATACAATTAAAACTTTAAATAAAAAGGCAGAATGCACTCAAGAAGAGTTGTTTGTGCTACAAAAAATGATTACAAAATTCTTTAAAAAATAAAATTATGGAACAATATAATGAAGAGCAAAATAAAGAGGGTTTATCTTTTGAAAACAGAATAGATTTATCTGAATTACAAGCTAGTGTTCTAAAGATAAAAAAGCAATTACAGAAAGTTATTGTGGGCCAAAAAGAAATGGTTGATTTACTCTTAGTTTCTTTATTAGCAAATGGTCATGTTTTAATTGAAGGTGTGCCTGGAGTTGCAAAAACAATTACTGCTAAATTATTGTCAAAAACAATAAATGTTGATTTTAGTAGAATTCAATTTACGCCAGATTTAATGCCTTCAGACATCTTAGGAACTTCTGTTTTTAATGCTAAGAATTCAGATTTCGAATTCAAAAAAGGACCTATCTTTTCAAATATGGTGCTAATAGACGAAATAAATAGAGCTCCTGCTAAAACGCAGGCTGCTTTGTTTGAAGTTATGGAAGAAAAACAAATTACTATGGATGGTACTACCTATAAAATGGATGAACCCTTTGTAGTTTTAGCCACACAAAACCCTATAGAACAAGAAGGAACCTATAGATTACCAGAAGCACAATTAGACCGATTTTTGTTTAAAGTAGTTGTGGAATATCCTAATGCTGATGAGGAACTAGAAATTATTATGAAAGAACAGGCTTTAGAGAATAAAACAAAGGCCAGCAAAATAGAAACGATTATTGAAGGTTCTAAAATTGTAGAATATAGAGCATTAGTAAATCAAGTTAAAATAGAAGAAAACCTACTTAAATATATTGCCAATGTTGTAGTAAACACAAGATCAAACTCGTTCTTATATTTAGGTGCTTCTCCAAGAGCTAGTATTGCAATATTAAATGCTTCAAAGGTTTTTGCAGCTATTGAAGGTAGAGATTTTGTTACTCCAGAAGATATTAAAAAAGCTACTGTACCTGTTTTACAACATAGGGTTATTGTTACTCCTGAAAGAGAAATGGAAGGTTTAACCAGCAAACAGATTATAGAACAAATTATAGAAACTGTAGAAATTCCTAGATAAGTTTGAAAAGCTTTTACAACTCACTTTTTATAAATAAACGCTTCTTTTATGCTTTAGCCATAATTACAACCCTTTTTGTGGTTGGTTTTTTCGCTTCTATATTTTTTGAGATCGCAAAAATATTGGTAATCGTTTTAAGTGTTTTATTAATTATTGATTGTGCACTACTCTACCAAACTAAAATTGGAATATCTGCTTCTAGATTATTACCAGAAAGACTTTCTAATGGTGATGAAAATAAAATTACGTTAGAAATTAAAAACGACTATAATTTTATCACTCATTTAGAATTGATAGAAGAATTACCTTATCAATTTCAGAAAAGAGATTTTATATTTAGACTTAAATTACAAAAAAAGGAATCGAAAACGTTAAAATATAGCCTAAATCCAAAGGAAAGAGGTGTTTATAGTTTTGGGAATTTAAATGTTTATGTCAATTCTGGTTTACAATTAGCAACTAGAAAATACATTTTAGCAGATGAGAAAGAGTTAAAATGTTATCCTTCTTTTTTAAAACTAAGAGAGTTTGATTTTCAAACCTTTAACAATTCTGTAGTTTCTTATGGTAATAAAAAGGTTAGAAGACTAGGTAACTCATTAGAATTTGAGCAAATTAAAGAATATGTTTCTGGAGATGATATCAGAACTTTAAATTGGAAAGCTACAGCCAAAAGTAACCAACTAATGATTAATCAATATATGGAAGAGAAATCACAGTCTGTATATTGTATTATCGATAAAGGTAGAGCCATGCAAATGGAGTTTGAAGGTTTAAGTTTGTTAGATTATGCTGTAAACACAACTTTAGCTATCAGCAATATCATTTTAAAGAAACAAGATAAGGCAGGTATTTTATCCTTCTCTAAAAAGCTAGAAGATTTAGTAGTTGCAGAAAAACGTAACTCTCAAATGAGCTTAATTTCTGAAGCTTTATATCATATTAAAACAGATTTTTCAGAATCTGACTTTAGTAGTCTTTACACAGTCGTAAAAAGAAAAATTAGGCAAAGAAGTTTACTAATTTTATTTTCTAATTTTGAAACGCTAGATGGTTTAAATAGACAACTCCCCTATTTACGAGCCTTGGCTAAAAATCACTTAGTACTTATTGTATTTTTTAAAAATACAGAGCTAAACGTTTTAATAGAAAAAGAATCGAAAAACATACAAGATGTTTATGATACAATAATTGCAGAGAAGTTTCTTTATGAGAAAAAACAAATTGTGAATGAATTAAAAAAATATGGAATTCAATCAGTATTAACAACACCTAAAAAACTTACAGGAGATGCTATAGGTAAATATTTAAACTTAAAATCAAGAGGATTGTTTTAATTAATTATTTATATTTCCACATCAAAACAAACTAAAAAACAATTTCTATGAGTACACTTAAATTAAAATTAAAAAAGATTGATGCCCTAAAATATGGTATAATAACTGGAACCTTAATGGCTTTTATTGTTTTTATAATGGTTGCAATAGCATTTTTATTTACCAGTTTATTTGGTATAGGTGCAGCAGGCTCTGATGCTTATGCTTTAGGAGCTATTTTTGGAGGAGGAATTTTTATGCTAATTCTTGCACCAATTTTATACTTTGTTTTTGGTTTTATTTTTGGATGGATAAGTACATTGGTTTTTAATTTTATTTTAAAGAAAACTGGAGGGTTAGATATTGAGTTTGAAAAAACAGGATTAGATTTACAACAAATTGGTAACGAATAGTAAAAGAAAATAAATGAATTGGTATTTTAAAGTATTTAAGCAATATGCAGATTTTGGAGGTAGAGCAAGAAGAAAAGAATTTTGGATGTTTTACCTATTTACAACACTAGCATCATTAGTTTTTCGCATATTAGACAACTTGCTAGGCACAAATTTTGGCGACTTTGATGAAAATGGAATCTTAGAAACAATGTATAGTATCATTGTATTAATTCCTTTTTTCGCAGTTACTGCCAGAAGAATGCATGATGTTGGTAAAAGTGCTTGGTTTATGCTTATTCCATTCTATAACTTTTATCTCACACTATTAGATAGTGAACCTCATGCCAATAAATGGGGAGATAATCCTAAAGGTTTTGGTAACGATTCTATGATTAATCAAATTGGTAAAGAGTAGTTTACTCTTCTAATTTAGCCCATTTACCATAATAAATAATGGTTGTTCTAATACTACTATTAATTCTTAAAGTACTAGTATTATTAGCAAATAAGGTTAAATTGGCAGTTAAACTCTCATTGTTTGCATTTAAAACATAAGTTAAATTATACCTGTTTTTACTACTATCAAATTCGATTTTAGTTCTAGCAGGTTTACCAATAAATTTTAAACCACTTTCTGAGTTATAAGCACCACCTATTTGCTGTTCTCCATAATAAGGCAAATACAAATCTATACTATCGTTTTTAATCTTAAAAAAGTTAGGATTATTTATTAGACTAATTCTTGCCAAATTACTTCCTGGTGGTAATAAGCTTTCTAAACCTCTTGTATTGGTAAAAGCTACTGGGTTTGCAGCATCAGATATTATTTCTATTTGAGCATTTTCTACTGCTTTCTTAAGGTTTGCTATTTGATCTGTACTCACATTGTTTTTAGAACTGGCACAACCTATAAGAATTAAAGATAATATAGCTATATATATAAATTTCATAATATTACATTTTAGATTAAAATACATCAAAATTAATACCACATTCTTTCAATTGAGATTATATTTGATGTTTAAATATAGGATTTTAATATGAGCTTAGAAATTATTTATGAAGATGAATATTTGTTATGTGTCACAAAACCCAATAATGTTTTGGTGCATCATGCTTATCATTCTAGAAATATGTCTGATGAAAAATCGTTGCTGCAATTAATTCAAGAGCAAATAGGTTTAAAAACATATCCTGTACATAGATTAGATCGTAAAACTTCTGGAGCTATTTTATTAGCTAAGAATAAGGAGTATGTTTCTAAATTTCAAGATTTGTTTACTAAAAACGAGATTCGTAAAATTTACTATGGTGTTGTTCGTGGATTTCCACCTGCTACCAAAACTATAGATTCACCAGTGAAAGGCAGAGATGCAAATGTGCATAAAGAAGCTTTAACTGAATTAAAAACCTTAGAAAATATCACCTTAGAAATTCCTGTAAAACCTTATCAAACCAGTAGATACAGTTTGGTTGAATTGTTTCCTAAAACAGGAAGAATGCATCAATTAAGAGTGCATAGCAATAAAATTAGTCATCCTTTAATTGGGGATGCGAAATATGGTGATAAAAACCATGATGTAATGTTTGATGAAAACTTCGGGTTTAAAAACCTTTTTTTACATGCAGGAAGATTAGAGTTTACACATCCATTTACGAATGAAAAACTGATACTAAAAGCAAGCTTTCCTATAGATTGGATTACGCTATTTGAAAAGTTCAGTTGGAAAAATCCTTTGATATAAAAAAAATCCTGCATTTGCAGGATTTATTTTTATTGTTCTATTGACTGTGCATGAAAAGCAATTAATGTACTATCCTCAAATTGAGGAGCTATTTCTATTGGATTACAACATACCTCACAATCTTCTATATAGGTTTGTTGTCTTACACTGCTGTCTAATATCATTGATATTTCTTCCCAACAATAAGGACATTGAAAAAAATGTTCTTGCTCCACTTCTATTTTTCAATCACTTTAAGCACCAATTTCCCTTTCTTTTCTCCAGAAAATAATCTATTGTAGGTTTCATGAAAATTCTCAATTCCTTCATAAATATCTTCTTTAGATTTTAGTTTACCTTCTTGCATCCAAATTCCCATTTGTTTTGCTGCTTCACCGAAATTCTTAGTATAGTCCATAACAACCATTCCTTGCATTGTAGAACGAGTTACTAATAATGATAAATAGTTACTTGGCCCATCTACTTTTGCTTTGTTATTGTATTGAGATATTGCTCCACAAATAACAACTCTAGCATGCATTCTTAATTTGCTAAGTGCAGCATCTAAAATTTTACCTCCTACATTATCAAAAAATACATCTACTCCTTTAGGGCATTTCTGTTTTAATGCAGAATAGATATTTTCTGATTTATAATCAATGGCATCATCAAATCCTAGTTCGTTTACAATATAATCGCATTTTTCTTTACCACCAGCAATACCAATTACAGTACAGCCTTTTATTTTGGCAATTTGACCAACTATACTACCAACTGCACCTGCTGCTCCAGAAACTAAAACGATATCTCCTTCTACAATCTTTCCTACTTCTTGAATTCCAAAATAAGCAGTCATTCCTGGCATACCTAAAGTACCAATATACATTGGCATAGTAGCTAAACTGGTGTCAACTTTATACCATCCATCACCATTTGTAATTGCATATTGTTGTACTCCTCCCCAACTTGTAACTACATCTCCAATTTCAAATTTTGGATTACCATTATTTTTTATCACTTTCCCTACAGAACCTGCTCTCATTACTGCATCAATTTCAACTGGAGGAATATAAGATTTAGTATCATTCATCCAACCACGCATTGCAGGGTCTAATGATATATAATGATGTTGTACTAAAATCTCACCTTCCTCTAATTCAGGTACTTGATTGGTTTCTAATTGCCATGTATCTGCATCAGGAACACCTGAAGGCCTCTTTTTAAATATAATCTGTTTATTCGTCATGAAATGATCTCTTTTATGCTATAAATTTAATTAATAATTATGTATTTCTAAAATTACATTTGTTAAGATTGATTTACCTAAATATTGTTGTTCTAAGTCTGATTGAAAAGGAATAGGTGTATCTAAACTACCTACTCTTTTGACAGGTGCATCTAAACTATTAAAGCAATTTTCTGTAATTAATGCAGAAATATCGCTTGCAATTCCTCCAAATAATGAATCTTCTTGAACAATTATAGCCTTATTCGTTTTACGCACAGATTCATAGACAGTATCTGTATCTAAAGGTTGTAAGGTTCTTAAATCGATAACTTCTGCTGATATTTCTGGGTGATTTTCTAACACTTCTAAAACCCAATGAACAGTTGCTCCATAAGCTATTATTGTTAAATCAGCACCCGATTTTAAAATGTTTGCTTTACCAATTTCTAAAGTGTAATTATTTGTTGGCACCTCTTGATAAACAGATCTATACAATGCTTTATGTTCAAAAAATAAAACTGGATTTGGGTCTTGTATTGCACTTGCCAATAAACCTTTGGCATCTTCTGGAAATGCAGGATACACAACTTTTAAACCTGGCGTTTTTGTAAACCAAGCCTCATTAGTTTGCGAATGAAATGGACCAGCTCCTACTCCTGCTCCACAAGGCATTCTAATTACTACATCTGCATTTTGCGACCATCTATAATGACTTTTTGCTAATAAATTTACAATAGGATTAAACCCAGAAGAAACAAAATCGGAAAATTGCATTTCAACAACAGCTTTCATACCATTTATAGACAAACCATAGGCTGCAGATACAATTGCAGATTCACAAATAGGCGTATTTCTTACACGATCTTTGCCAAACTTATCTGTAAAACCATCAGTAATTTTAAAAACACCTCCATAATCAGCAACATCTTGCCCCATAATTACAAGGTTCTTATATTTTTCCATAGCTTGCTCTAAACCTTGAGAAATTGCATCTACAAAACGAATATTTTTTGTGGATGCTGATTTTTTAATTTCATCAAATTCAGATGTTTTAAAAACATCTTTAATTTCGGTTTCTAAATCTGGAATTATATCTGCTTCATTAAAAGCAAGGTCTAAATGCTCGTTAATTTCTTCAATTATCTTTGCCTTATATTCATTGTCTAATGCATCATCTAATATTTCATTTTCTGTGAGATAATTTTTGAAGTTTATTATAGGGTCTTTTGCTTCCCAAAATTCTAACAATTCTTTTGGAACGTATTTAGTTCCACTAGCTTCTTCATGACCTCGAACTCTAAAAGTTTTAAATTCTATTAATATTGGTCTTGGTTCTTTACGAACACTCTCTGCCAATTCTTTAATTTTTGAATAGACCTCTAATATGTTGTTACCATCTATGATATGACTTTCCATTCCAAAGCCTACTCCCTTATCAGCAATATTTTTACAGTTAAATTGTTCTGAAACAGGGGTAGATAATCCATAACCATTATTTTCTACACAAAATAATACAGGTAAACTCCAAACAGATGCTACATTCAAAGCTTCATGAAAATCACCTTCACTTGTACCTCCTTCTCCTGTAAATACAGCACAAACTTTGTTTTTGTTCTGTAATTTATTGGCTAATGCAATTCCATCAGCAACTCCTAATTGAGGTCCTAAATGAGATATCATACCAATAATATTATATTCTTGGGTGCCAAAATGAAAACTTCTATCTCTTCCTTTTGTGAAACCACCCATTTTTCCTTGCCATTGAGAAAATAAGCGATGTAAAGGAATATCTCTGGTTGTAAATACGCCCAAATTTCTGTGCATAGGTAAAATATACTCATCTGTGTCTAATGCCTTTGTTACACCAACAGCAATTGCTTCTTGACCAATACCAGAAAACCATTTAGAAATTTTTCCTTGACGTAATAAAATCAACATTTTCTTCTCTATTAAACGAGGTTTTAACATTGATTGATATAAATTTAATAATGTGGAATGATCTAAATTATAATTTAAATTATAATCAATATTATCTAGCATAAATTATCAATTTACTAATTTTAACAAACATAATGAAAGATGATTTCATTGCATAAAAAAATCCTTATCAATTTGATAAGGATTTTAATTTATATAAATAGAAAGATTTATAGCTCTGCAAAAATTGCATGCATCATTCTTTTCTTATCGTTTATACTTTCTTCTAAAGCAATCATTGTTTCTGTTCTGTTTACTCCAGGAACATCATCTATTTGATAAATAATGTCTTTTGCATCATTAGTACCTTTTGCTCTTACTTTACAGAAAATATTATATTTACCTGCTGTAACATAGGCTACAGTTACGTTTGGTATACGTCTTAAGTTTTCAATTACACTTTGCGTCATTGAAGTTTTTTCTAAATAAACACCAACATGAGCTATAAATGAGTATCCCATTTTCTCATAGTTAAGAGTTAAAGTAGAACCTTGAATAATACCTTCATCTTCCATCTTTTTTACACGAACGTGAATAGTTCCAGCAGAAACTAATAACTGTTTAGCAATGTCTGTAAATGGTGTTCTTGCATTCTCTATTAAAATATCTAATATTTGATGATCTATTTCGTCTAAGATGAATTTTTTCATTTTTGTGTTTTATTCAATTTATATGGCAAATTTATAAATTTAATTTAATCTAATTGAATAAAACATGAGAAAAATTTAAACATTTTTCTATTCGAAAACGATTTCGTAATGTCCTGTCTTGCCAAATACGTCATCTTTAGGTACTTTTTCTAGCTTAGAAACCAATTGATTATCCACAATTTGATCTACATATTGATAACCTTCATCTGACTTATTTTTATATCTGTGAATAATATCTAAGAATTTTTTATCATTATTAGGAATGTTAAAATAGCCTTCATAATCTATGAAAGTGTCAGTTGTTGCAATATGATATAATCCTTGTAAGATACTGTAGAACGTAAATTCTCTAGTTTTTTCTCTTTGATAATCTTCTGGATAATGACCTGATTCAATTAAAATAGTATTATACCCTAATTTCTGAAAATTATCTCCTGTAGCAGTTGGGTAAAATTCATCTGTATATCTACCAACAAAATTAGGTATCATTTTTTGCAATATAGAATTCATGGCAACAATTACATTCATAGTTTCAATTCTACCTTTTGTAAGTGACCTAGTTTCTTCTTCTGAAGGGGCTAAAAAAGATATTGTTGCTGTGTTTTGAGTACCTTCTACGTTAAATATGGTTCTTTGATCATGTAAATTGAAACTAAATGAAGGGTTAAATTCTTCTAATGTATGTCTTAATAATACACTTTCTTTAGCAACTCTATTTACAGCATCTCTATTTAAATCGATATTATTTGCATTAACTCTTGTATAGTTCTGTGCACCATCAGGATTTAAGATTGGGATGAATAATAAAGTACATTCTTTTAAAATTTCATCTAACAACGTACTTTCTTCATTTGAAAAACAATTAAACAAGTCAAATAAAGCTCTTGTTCCTGTACTTTCATTTCCATGCATTTGTGACCATAAAAGAATCTTTTTCTTACCAGTACCAATTTTAAAGGAGTAAATAGCTCTATCTTCTTCAGAGTTCCCTATTTCTTTAATAGTAAAAGATTCTTTATGCTTGTTAAATAAAGGTAAAATATGCTCTAGAGTTATCCATTTACCTAAAAGAGCTTCCTCTTTTTGATTTTTATATAACGCTTTTAATGTCTCTACTGATACTATTTTCACAAAGTCTTAATTTAATCCACACAAATTTACACTATTGCTCATTAGTTGGCAATACTGAAGAAGTAATTAAAATGATTCCTAAATCAATTTTGAGTTTATGATATTAGATTTTATCAATCTATATTTTATTATATAAAATAATTTAACCTTAAAATGCTTTCAATATTTTAAAGCACTGTTATACATTCGATTATCTTATAATGTTAATAGTTTACTTTAAATATTTTAGTTGAATTATTCTAGATAGCAATATTTATAGGAATCAATTTATTATTATTTTACCTTTGTTTGAAGCTAAATATATACAATGTTAAACAGTGTTGATTTTATAAATAGATTGAAACAATTGATGGATTATCATCAATTTTCAGCTTCTTCTTTTGCAGAAAAAGTGGGTGTACAAAGGTCCAGTATTTCGCATATTTTATCTGGTAGAAATAAACCTAGTTTAGATTTTATATTGAAAATCAACAGTGTGTTTGAAGATTTAGATTTAGATTGGTTGTTAAATGGTGATGGAAATTATCCTAAAAAGAAAAACCTAGCCTCTGCTCCTATTCTTAATAAATCTAGCATTCATAGTTCAACTAAAGAAATACAAAGAATAGTTACTTTTTATACTGATGGCACGTTCGAAGAGTTCATTAAATAATCACTTTAAATTTAGGGCATAAAAAAATCCAGCTGATTAAGCTGGATTTTATATTTAATATAATATATTCTTATTGATTGCCTAAAATAATAGGTAAACCATCTTTTCCTGAACCAATTACAATTACTTTACTGTTTGAAGATTTAGATAATTCTATTGTAGCTTCTATCCCTTTTTCTTGTAGAATCTTTTCAGTTAAGGATGCACTTAAAATTTTGTTTGCAACAGCCTTACCTTCAGCATCAATTTTTTGTCTTTCTGCTTCTTTCTTAGCTTTTGCTAATCTAAACTCATATTCTAAAGATTCTTGCTCTTGTTTTAATTTAGTTTCAATAGCGGTTCTAATAGTAGTTGGTAGTTTTACATCTTCTACTAACACTCTTTTTACAGTTAAAAACTGCCCTTCTAAAACTAATCTAACTTCATCTAAGATTTCTTGTTCAATAACATCTCTCTTACTTGAATATAATTGTTCTGGTGTATAACGTCCTACAACACTTCTTGCTGCTGCATTTACTGCAGGATCTAGCAATTCACGTTCATAATCTTCACCTTTTGTTTTTATTAAAGAACCTAAATTTTGGAATTCTGGTTCGTACCAAATTGTTCCATTTACTTTAACCTCTAATCCATTTACAGATAATACATTCATTTCATCAGAGATAGATTGCTGACGTACTTTTCTGATAATCATTCTATTCCAAGGAGCAACAATATGAAAACCTTCTCCATATGTTTTTTCTGTATTTATACCATCACCTAAAGTTTCGAAAATTACACCACCTTCACCTGGACCAATTGTAACAGTAGATTTTGAAAATAAGATAATTACTGCAATTACAATAAGTACTAAGAAAACTCCACCTTTAGGAAAGTTAAATTCCATTTGATTATTTGCCATTTAATATATTTTTTATTTTTATCAAATTTACGATTTATAACGCTTAAAGACAATTCATTCTTGTCTATATTTTTCCATGATATTTTCTAATGAACCATTCAACACTAAATAAACCAACTATTATAAAAAGTAACCATTTCCAATTGATTAAATTTTCTTCAGTTTTCTTTGATTTTTGAATTGTATAATAACCTTCATCTTGCACAAGATCTTCAATAAGATTATCAGCTTTATCTTTATAGAATAATTTACCTTTTGAATTCGAAGCTAACTTTTTAAGTTTTTTATCATTTGCATTAGTAAACTGTTGTTCTATTTGAAATTCTGACACTTTAAATCTGCCAGATCTTTTTATTTTTTGATTGCTGACAGAAACATCATAAGTATAATCTCCAGAAGGTAAATTATCTATTTCTGCTTGATAAGAATTGTTTATTAATGAAAAAGGAAAGGTTGTAACCTCTTGATTTTGTGTGTTTTTAATTTTTATTTCTAGATTAGCTCTATCATCAAACCTATAGTTTTTATCTGTATAAAAAGCAGCTATTTTAATTCTTGAATTTGAAGGATATATAGATTCAATATTAACCTCTAGCCTATTTCTTTTTTTATTTGATGCTAAATATTGAACGATATTTCCAATAAAATTATCAAATTCCTCAAAGGAATTCGTGTTTAAAAAGCTTGCAGCTCTCCATTTCCAAATACCTTCTCCTAATAAAAACCCTTTTTTAACATTATTGTTTTCTAAAAAAGTAAACAAAGGTTGATTTGTAGCAACACCATTTATATTCTGATAAATTAAAGTTTGCTTTTCACCTAATACAGTAATATCTCCAAATTTATCGGTTAATGGAGGTAAATTGTTAAAGTTTATATCTTCTTGCAGAAACGTTAGAAAACCATCATTAAATATTGCACCAAAATTTTCGGTCTGATTAATAGCATTTTTAGAAATACCTAAATTATTTCGATTGATGAAGTTCCAATTGGTTTTAGAACCAGATATTAACCAAAAATTACTTTCTGAATCTTTTAGTTGATTTAATAGCGATACAAATTGATTAGTTGGCTGATATAAAATTACCAATTGATAATCTTTGATATCACCTTTAAATTTATCAATAGGAATTATTTCTAAAGAACGTTGTTTACTGGTTTCAATCGCTTTTTTTAATGCTCCTATATCTGGGTGAATTGTAGATGTTATTAAGGCTATTTTGGTTTGTTCATTAATAACTTCTATAGAAAATGATTTAGAATTATTACTTATATTTTTTTCATTGTTTAATTTACCTATAGAAACAGTGTAATATTGTAAACCTTCACTAATAGATTCAAATTCTGTTTGTAAGGTTACTGATCTTTTAGTTTTCGAAAAATTTACATTTTTTCGAAATAATCTTTTTCCATTTTTAGAAATCGCAATAGGTGAATTAATGTTATTCTCTCCAAAGTAATTTAGAATAATTTCAACAGGAAATTTATTATTAATGTAGCTGTATTTATTAACATTAACTTGAGAAATACTTAAGTCTTCATACTTTGTTGTGTCTCCTACAACTATAGGATAAATAGCTTGTTTAGATTTTATAAAACTATAATCTAAACCTTTGGTTTGATTGCCATCAGTAATAAGCACAATTGGTGCTTTTATGTTTTTTTGCAATTCATTTAATTCTTGAATTGATCTTGAAATATCTGTATTTACATCATTAAAATTGAGACTATCTAGAACAGTTAAATTTTCCCCAAATGAAAATTTTTCAATCGAAAATTTATTAGTAAGTGCAGCATTATTTTCTAATTTATTTATCAACTCTTTTACATGTTCACCTTCCTGAAAATAAGTTATTGAACTTGAATTGTCTATTAACAATGAAAGTATCGGTTTTTCATTAGTAATTTTTGTGCGCTCTATTTTAGGATTAATAAGTAAAATAAGCAGTAAAAAAAGGCTCAATGCTTTTAAGAAAAATAAAATTTTAGGAATAGTAGTTCTATCATTTACCTTGTATAAATATTGCATAAAGGCAATAATGGCGCTAAAAATAAGCGCTAAAGCAATTAAAAAATAGGTAAATGATGTCAACTTTAAAATTTATAGGAAAGATATACATATCACTGCAAAAAAAAAACCTACAACGTTAAAAGTTGTAGGTTAGTTTTTATCAAATTGATATAGGTTTCTATAGGGATTTTCCTAAAGGGGTTTAGGGTTATCGTTTTCAGAAAGCATTAAAAAAATTTAGGGATTTTTTAGGGATTACTTTCTTTCCACACTGTAAAGATACAACGTGATTAAAGTTAATTTTCTGAAAATTAGATAGAAACCTATTAAGCTTAGATAACTTGTAAAAAAGTTTAGATAAGCTGAATTTTATAGTTTATATTTTTTTATGTAGAGTATTATGTTAACATTCCTCCATCAACAGAAAGCGTTTGTCCTGTAATGTAAGCACTCATATCAGAAGCTAAAAATACGCAAGCATTAGCAATGTCTTCTGGTTTACCACCTCTTTTTAAAGGAATTGAATCTCTCCAGCTTTGAACAGTAGCTTCATCTAATTTATCTGTCATTTCAGTTTCTATAAAGCCTGGAGCAATAACATTACTTCTAACGTTTCTAGAACCTAATTCTAGAGCCACAGATTTAGAAAAACCTACAATACCTGCTTTAGATGCTGCATAATTGGTTTGACCTGCATTACCTTTTAAACCAACAACAGAACTCATGTTAATAATAGAACCTGCTCTTTGTTTCATCATTGGTCTTATTACAGCTTTGGTTAAATTAAAAACTGATTTTAAGTTTACTTCTATTACTTTATCAAAATCATCTTCAGAAATACGCATTAATAAATTGTCTTTAGTAATCCCTGCATTATTTACTAAAATATCTATTGATCCAAATTCAGCCAAAACTTCTTTTGCTAATTCTTGAGCTGCATCAAAATTGGCTGCATTAGATTGATATCCTTTAGCTGATACTCCAAGGGCTTTTAATTCTTCTTCTAAAGCATTTGCTGCATCAACAGATGAACTGTAAGTAAAAGCTACATTTGCTCCTTGCTTTGCAAATTCAATGGCTATTCCACGTCCAATACCTCTTGTTGCTCCTGTAATTATTGCTGATTTATTTTCTAGTAATTTCATAAAGTTCGATTTAATTGTAATGTAAATATAAAAAAGAAATTCCCGTTTTTAACGGGAATATTCTCTTCAATAAATTTAATATGTTGTTTATTATTTTAAAACGTTAGCCACCATTTCTCCAATTTTAGCAGGAGAACTTACAACGTGAACACCATTTTCTTCTAATATTTTCATTTTAGCTTGTGCAGTATCATCTGCTCCACCAACAATAGCTCCTGCATGACCCATTGTTCTACCTGCAGGTGCAGTTTGCCCAGCAATAAAACCAACTACTGGTTTTCTATTACCATCAGCCTTAATCCATTGTGCAGCTTCAGCTTCTAAATTACCACCAATTTCACCAATCATTACAATTGCTTCAGTTTCATCATCATTCATTAACATTTCTACAGCTTCTTTAGTAGTTGTTCCAATAATAGGATCTCCACCAATACCAATTGCTGTAGTAATTCCATAACCTTGCTTTACAACTTGATCTGCAGCTTCATACGTTAAAGTACCAGATTTAGAAACAATACCTACTTTACCTTTTTTAAAGATAAAACCTGGCATAATACCAACTTTAGCTTCATCTGGAGTAATAACTCCTGGACAGTTAGGTCCAACTAATCTAGTATCTTTATCTGCTATATATGCTTTTACTTTAACCATGTCTGCTGTTGGTATACCTTCAGTAATACAAATGATAACTTTTATACCTGCATCTGCAGATTCCATAATAGCATCAGCTGCAAAAGCTGGTGGTACAAAAATTATTGAAGTATCAGCACCTGCCTTTTCTACAGCTTCTACTACTGTATTAAAAACTGGCTTTCCTAAATGTTCTTGACCTCCTTTACCTGGAGTAACACCACCAACAACATTGGTACCATAATCAATCATTTGGCCAGCGTGAAAAGTACCTTCACTACCTGTAAAACCTTGTACAATAATTTTTGAATTTTTATTTACTAAAACACTCATGGTTCTTTTTTTAATTTAGTTACACAAAAATAGTTATTGTTTACTTTTATAAAAAACTTATTTGCGATTTATTTTTCTTTTAGCAATCTTTTTAAGCCTGCTAATTGTTTTAATTTTTCTCTTGATTCTTCTATTGGTGTTCCAAAATAAGATTTTCCTCCTGGAACTGACTTAGTCACTCCTGTTTGACCTAATATAACAGCACCTTTTCCAATTGTAATTCCGCTATTTGTGCCTACTTGACCCCAAATTGTTACTTCATCTTCTATTACCACACAACCAGCAATACCTGTTTGAGAAGCAATTAAACATTTTTTACCAATAACTGTGTCATGACCAACATGCACTTGATTATCAATTTTAGTTCCTTCTTTAATAGTTGTATCTCCAGTAACACCTTTATCTATAGTACAAGAAGCTCCTAAATCTACATGATCTTCTAAAATTACTCTACCACCAGAAATTAATTTATCGAAACCTGTAGGTCTATTTTTATAATAAAAAGCGTCTGCTCCTAATACAGTATTGGCGTGAATTGTACAATTATTACCAATAACAGCATTATCATAAATAGTTACATTAGGATGAATTATACAGTTATTACCAATAGTTACATTATTACCAATAAAAACGTTTGGTTGTATAATTGTATTCTTACCTAATGTTGCAGAGTCTGAAATACTTGCAGTAGATGCTATAAAAGGATTAAAATGATTGGTGA
The DNA here is from genome assembly GCF_024362345.1 of Polaribacter dokdonensis. Taxonomy (GTDB): domain Bacteria; phylum Bacteroidota; class Bacteroidia; order Flavobacteriales; family Flavobacteriaceae; genus Polaribacter; species Polaribacter dokdonensis. The sequence continues at coordinate 531,066 of NZ_CP101505.1, forward strand.
TTTTATTAAAATCTCTAAATGGGTCATCAGAAATTAATAAAGCTTTACCTTCAGGACAATCTACTTTCTTATTAATTAAGATGATAGTTGCAGCTGAATTTAAAGCTTTGTCATAATATTTTGGATGATCTACGAAAACTATATCACCTGCTTCTACAACATGAATTTCGTTGATTCCTAAAACCTGAAAATTAGCATCACCAATGTAATCTACATTTAATAGTGTTGCAATTTTTAGTAACGTTTGCGGTTTTTTAAATTTCATAAAATGCTTAACGCAAAAATTACTCCTTAATACGTTCTTGGTAGGTTCCTTTTGTAGTTTCTACTTTAATTTTATCACCTTCATTAATAAATAAAGGTACATTTACTGAAGCACCTGTTTCTACTGTTGCAGGTTTTGTAGCATTTGTAGCAGTATTACCTTTTACACCTGGTTCTGTATGAGTAACTTCTAAAATAACACTTAAAGGCATCTCTACAGAAAGTGGCATATCATCTTCTGAGTTTATGATAATGGTTACAATTTCACCTTCTTTCATTAACTCTGGAGTATCTAAAGCACTCTTTTGCAATTGAATTTGAGAGTAATCTTGCTCATTCATAAAATGGTAAGTATCACCATCATTATATAAATATTGAAACTTATGTGTTTCTACTCTTACATCATCAATTTTTCTACCTGCAGGAAAAGTATTATCAACTACTTTACCATTGGTAACACTTTTTAATTTGGTTCTAACAAATGCAGGACCTTTACCTGGTTTTACATGTAAAAATTCAATGATTTTATAAATATCATTGTTGTATCTAATACATAATCCGTTTCTAATATCTGATGTTGTTGCCATTTATATCTTTTAATTTGCTTTGTAATATCCTTTCATGATTCCCCTATGAGAATCTTTTATAAATTGTATTATTTCATCACGTTCTGGAGTTGCTTCCATTTCTGCCTCAATAATATCTATTGCTTGAGTATAGTTGTAGTTCTTTTGAAATAGAATTCTAAATACATCTTGAATTTCTCTAATCTTTTCTGTACTAAATCCTCTTCTACGTAAACCAACTGAATTAATTCCTACATAAGATAATGGTTCTCTTGCTGCTTTTACATATGGAGGAACATCTTTTCTTACCAAAGATCCACCAGTCACAAATGCATGATTTCCTACAGAAGCAAATTGATGTACTGCAACCATACCTGCTAAAACTACATTATTACCAATTGTAACATGGCCTGCTAAAGTTGTATTATTAGAAAATATACAGTTTTCGCCAACAAAACAATCGTGTGCAATATGACAATAAGCCATAATTAAACAATTATCTCCAATTGTAGTTCTCATTCTGTCTTTAGTACCTCTGTTGATGGTAACACATTCTCTAATAGTAACATTATCACCAATTTCTACAGTACTTTCTTCATCATCAAACTTTAAATCTTGTGGAATTGCAGAGATTACTGAACCAGGAAAAATTCTACAATTTTTACCAATTCTTGCTCCTTCCATAATTGTTACGTTAGAACCTATCCAAGTTCCTGAACCAATAACAACATTGTTATGTATAGTTGTAAAGGGTTCTATTACCACATTTCTGGCAATTTTTGCTTGGGGATGAACGTAAGCTAATGGTTGATTCATAATTTATTTTTTCTTGGCTATTTGAGCCATTAATTCTGCTTCTGCTACTAATTTACCATTAGCATAAGCGTATGCTTGCATATGACAAATTCCTCTTCTTATAGGTGTAATTAGTTCAGCTTTAAATATTAACGTGTCTCCAGGTAAAACTTTTTGTTTAAACTTAACATTATCCATTTTCATGAAATATGTTAAGTAGTTTTCTGGATCTGGAACTGTACTTAATACTAATATTCCTCCACATTGAGCCATTGCTTCAACTTGTAAAACTCCAGGCATTACAGGTGCTCCAGGAAAATGTCCTACAAAGAAATTTTCGTTCATTGTTACATTTTTCATTCCCACAACATGTTTGTCAGAAAGCTCTAAAATTCGATCTACTAATAAAAATGGAGGTCTATGAGGTAGAATGTCCATTATTTGATGAATATCCATCAATGGAGGCTGATTCAAATCGTAAGCAGGAACATTATTTCTTTTTTCTGCTTTAATAAGCTTAGCCAATTTCTTAGCAAATTGAGTATTTACTAAATGGCCTGGTTTGTTAGCAATTACTTTACCTCTAATTCTTGTACCAACTAAAGCTAAATCTCCAATAACATCTAATAATTTATGACGTGCAGCTTCATTCGCCCAATGTAAAGTTAGATTATCTAAAATTCCATTTGGTTTTACAGCAATATCATCTTTCTTAAATGCTTTCTTTAATTTTTGCATTGTATTTTCTGATAATTCCTTATCTACGTATACAATAGCATTATTTAAATCTCCTCCTTTAATTAAATCATTTTCTAATAACATTTCAATTTCATGAAGAAAACTGAATGTTCTTGCATCTGCAATTTCTTCTTTGAATTCAGAAATATCATCTAAAGTTGCATTTTGTGTGCCTAAAATTTTAGTACCAAAATCTACCATAGTTGTTACTTGATATTCATCTGCTGGCATTAAGATGATTTCACTACCTGTTACTTCATCTTTATAAGAAATAATTTCTTTTACAACATATTCTTCAATTTCTGCATCTTGCTCTTCTATACCAGCTTTTTCTAAAGCTTCTACAAAAAACTTAGAAGACCCATCCATAATTGGTGGTTCTGAAGCATCTATTTCTATCAATAAATTATCTATATCTAAACCAACTGCAGCTGCTAAAACGTGTTCTGAGGTTTGTATCTGAACTCCGTTCTTCTCTAAATTAGTTCCTCTTTGTGTGGTAACTACATACTCTGCTTTAGCCTCAATTGTTGGGGCTCCTTCTAAATCAACTCTACTAAAAGCAAAACCATGATTAACTGGGGCTGGTTTTAGGGTCATTGAAACTGTGTTACCTGTGTGCAATCCTACACCTGATAACGTAACTTCTTTTTGTATTGTTTTTTGCTTCTTACTCATTACTTCTGCTTTTGAGTATTTAATTCTTTTTCTATGTTAGTTACTGATGCTGCAATTTTAGGTAAGTTTCTAAAGTATACATAACTTTTATTAAAGTCTGTATAACCGAAAGCTGGTGTACCTTGCACAACATCGTTATTTTTTAAGTTTTTTGTGATTCCAGATTGTGCCTGTATTTTAACTCCATTTCCAATTGTTAAATGACCAACAATACCTACTTGACCACCAATCATACAATTTTCTCCAATTTTTGTAGAACCTGCAACTCCTGTTTGAGCAGCAATTACTGTATTTTTACCTACCTCTACATTATGAGCAATCTGAATTTGATTGTCTAATTTTACACCTTGTCTTATAATAGTAGAGCCTAAAGTTGCTCTATCAATTGTAGAACCAGAACCTATATCTACATGATCTTCTATAATAACATTACCAATTTGTGGTATTGCTTTAAATTCACCTTTTTCATTTGGAGCAAAACCAAATCCATCTGAACCAATTGTACAGCCTGAATGAATTTTACATTGATTACCAATTTGAGTTTCTGAGTAAATTTTTACACCAGAAAAAATGACACAATCATCTCCAATTGTGGTGTTATCCCCTATATAAGAGTTAGGGTATATTTTAACATTATTACCAATAACAACATTTTCGCCTATGTAAGAGAATGCACCTATATATTCATTATCGCCAATTTTAGCTGAATCAGAAATAAAATGAGGCGCTTCTCTACCTTGTTTGTTGTTTTTTACTTCGTTATAAAATTCTAGTAATTTTGAAAAAGATTTATAAGCATTATCTACCTTTATTAAAGTAGTACTAATCTCTTTTTCAAGTACAAAAGTTTTATCAACTATAGCTATAGAAGCATTTGTAGTATATAAATATGGATTATATTTTGGATTGGATAAAAAGGTTAACGAACCATTTTCTCCTTCTTCTATTTTAGATAATTTAGAAACTTCTTCATTTGGGTTACCCTCAACTTCGCCTTCTAAAATATCTGCTATTTGTTGTGCTGTAAATTTCATTAACGGCAAAAGTATAAAATTTATAAGTATTTGGCTAATTTCATTTTACTTTGGATAGCAAATGAAGTGTTTTATAACTGGTTTTGTAAGTGCTTGAAGGTTTAATTGGTCTGATGCTTTAGCAATATCTTTCAGTTTTCCTTTTTTACTTAAAATATAAATTGGCTTTTCTGATTGATAAGCTTGATTTCTAATTTCTCTTGTAAAAACAAAGTATTTAATGTCTGATTCTGAAATATCTAATTTTTTTGAAAATTTACTTTTTATTTTGTTTAGTTTTTCTTCGGTAAATGGATTTTTCTGAATTTCTATTTTCAGTAATTTTCTATCTACCATTATTTGAGACAACTGAGAAAGCACTTTATCTGAATGATTTGTCCATTCTTTTATGGCAGAAAGAATATCAAAGTCATCTAATTTTGAAAACATTTGTAAAGTGGTATCAGAAAAATTGTTTGATGAAATCTGATTTTTTAAAAAATAAGACAAAGCAGAACTTGCATAAAGATCCTCTCCTTTTTCAGATAATTCTTTAGCTCTCTTTAAAATATTCACCAAAATATTTTCTGCAACTAAACCTGTTTTATGCAAGTATACTTGCCAATACATAAGTCTTCTAGCAATTAAAAATTTCTCTACAGAATAAATTCCTTTTTGCTCTATAACCAATTCATCATTCTTAACATTCATCATAGTTATTAATCTGTCTGATGAAATATTACCTTCTGTAACTCCTGTATAAAAACTATCTCTTCTTAAATAATCTAATCTGTCAATATCTAACTGACTGGAAATAAGTTGACATAAAAATTTACGAGGATATTTACCTTCAAAAATTTCGATAGCCAAACTCAGTTCACCATTAAACTCATCATTTAAAGCTCTCATAAATTTAAGTGATATTTCTTCGTGAGAAATACCATTTACAATACTGTGTTCTAATGCATGAGAAAAAGCTCCATGACCAATATCATGCAAAAGAATAGCAATGCACAATGCATTTTCTTCTTCTTTAGAGATATCAATTTGCTTAAATCGTAAAACTCTAACTGCTTTCTGCATTAAATGCATACAACCAATTGCGTGATGAAAGCGTGTATGATTTGCACCTGGATAAACCAAACTAGAAAAACCCATTTGTGCAATTCTTCTTAACCTCTGAAAATAAGGATGTTCTATTATGTCAAAAATTAAAGAATTTGGAATTTGTATAAATCCGTAAATAGGATCGTTTAAAATTTTAAGTTTATTTGGTTTTTTTTTCTTCAAAAGATGCTGTTTTGTCAATTTTCAGCAAAGTACGAACATTATTTTTTTTGGCAATAATTTATCATTTAGAACCTTTTAAAAATATAACAAATTGGTACTTTTAACGTTGAATTGATAAATAAAACAATAGAATGAGCAACATACAAATATTATGGGTTGATGATGAAATAGAACTATTAAAGCCTCATATTCTATTTTTAGAACGTAAAAATTACCAAGTTACTACTTGTACAAATGGTGCAGATGCTATAGATTTAGTAGAAGAACAAAACTATGATATTGTTTTTTTAGACGAAAACATGCCTGGTTTAACTGGTTTAGATACACTATCTCAAATAAAGCAAAAGCAATCTAATTTGCCTGTGGTTATGATTACCAAAAGTGAAGAGGAATATATAATGGAGGAAGCAATTGGATCTAAAATTGCAGACTATTTAATTAAACCTGTAAATCCAAGTCAGATTCTATTAAGTTTAAAAAAGAACTTAGATAATTCTAGATTAGTATCAGAAAAAACAACCTCTAGCTATCAACAAGAATTTAGAAAAATAGCTATGGATTTATCTATGGTAAATTCTTACAAAGATTGGATTGAGCTTTATAAAAAACTAGTTCATTGGGAGTTAGAGCTTGAGAATATTAGTGATACTGGAATGCTAGGCATTTTAGAAAGCCAGAAGCAAGAAGCCAATAATCAGTTTTTTAAATTTATAAAAAGAAACTACGAAGACTTTTTAACAGCCCATGATAAACCTACTTTTTCACATACCTTATTTAAAGATTATGTAGTACCTGAATTAAGTAAAGATCAAGGTGTTTTATGGGTAGTAATTGATAATTTAAGGTATGATCAATACAGAATTTTAGAACCCTTAATTAATAACCATTATAAGAAAGATGAGGAGTATTCCTACTTTTCAATTTTACCTACTGCAACTCAATATGCTAGAAATGCAATTTTTTCTGGTTTAATGCCTTCTGAAATGGAAAAAAAGTTTCCTAATTACTGGAAAAATGATACAGATGAAGGTGGAATGAATCTTTATGAAAATGATTTTTTAACAGCTCAAATTAAAAGATTAAGCTTAAACATTACTCATGAATATTACAAAATTACCACATTAAAAAGCGGTAAAGAGTTGGCTGATAATTACAATGGAACCAAGCAGAATGACTTAACTACAGTAGTTTACAACTTTGTTGATATGCTTTCGCATTCTAAAACAGAAATGGAAGTTATTAAAGAATTGGCAGGAGATGATAAAGCTTACAGAAGTTTAACTTTAAGTTGGTTTAAAAATTCGCCATTGTTTGAAATTATTCAGAAAGCTCAAAATTTAGGTCAGAAATTAATAATTACCACAGATCATGGAACTATAAATTGCAAGCACCCAACTAAAGTTATTGGAGATAAAAACATAAGCTCTAACTTAAGATACAAAACTGGTAGAAGCTTAACATATGAGGATAAAGATGTCTATGCAGTACGTAATCCTAAAGATATTTTTTTACCTACTGTAGCTATGAACAGTCCATTTATATTTGCGAAGGAAGATTTCTTTTTCGCTTATCCTAATAAATTTAACCACTTTGTAAAATATTATAAAAACACCTATCAACATGGAGGTATTTCTTTAGAAGAAGTCATAATTCCATGTGCAGTCTATTCACCTAAATAGATTTAAACACAATATTTATTAACCATAAATTGCCAAAAAATTGAAAAAGATATCACTATTAGTGTTGGGTTTACTTTGCTTAAATTCAGTAAAAGCACAATCGAAAGAAATACAACTTTTAGAAAAAGCAGAATATTTATATAAAGAAAAGCAGCATGATCATGCTATTTTAAAGTTAAATGAATTGATAAAAATTAATCCTGATTTTGTTGCAGCCTATTTATATAGAGCTGATAATAAATCAGAATTAAATCAATTTGATAGCGCTCTTAAAGATTACAAAAAAGTAATACAATTAGATTCACTAAATATGTTGGCTTTATTTGAAATTGCAAATAATTACTCTAACCTTTTAGATTACAATACTGCTATTCTATATTATAACAAGTCTGAAGATGTTCTTAAATCATCCTCTACTCCTATCTATAATGGTTTAATGAAAAGGTCTTTTTTAAAAGAAACTACTATGTATATGGTTGAGGAAAATGATATCCTTTTTAACAGAGGTTTAAGTTATTTTGCTTTGAAGGAATATTTAATGGCTTTTAAAAACTTTTCTAAAATTACGAAAAAAGGTGTAGATGCAGATTCAAAATATATGTTGGGTTTAACATTATTAAAATTAAAAAAGTTTAAAGAATCTTGTAAAGAATTAGATTCTGCAATTATTTTGGGAAGCAAAAAAGCAATGTTGATAAAAGCAAAAAGTTGTAGTTAGCTTTAACTATTACCAATTATAAATAAAAAAAGAGCTGATAAATCAGCTCTTTTTTTGCGAAAATAATATCCAAATTGTATTTAGGGATTACTTTTTGAAAACTATCTTCTTGGTTCCAAAGTTTGCATTAGGAGATATAATTTTTAAGAACATAACTGAGTTCTTTACATTAAAGTTAAATTCTAATTCATTAACCCCAACATTTAATTCTACTGACTTATTTAAAATTACTTTACCAGTAACATCAAACAAATAAACAGTTGCAATTGTTGCAGTTTCACTCTTTACTGTAGTTTTTACATAACCTATAGAAGGGTTTGGATAAGCTGTAAAACTGTTGTCGAACAAATTACTAGCAGTTTCTGTTTTAGAAGCCACTGCTGATAGGGTTACAGTAACTGTTGCTGTTGAAGCATCTCCATTTTTATCTGTAATTGTATATACAAATGTATCTGAAGTAATGTTTGCATCATTTGTAGAATAATAAGCTATTCTATCATCTGAAGGATCATTTTCAGTTCCATTATCATCTATCTTAATTCGCATTCCATTATCACTAGCAGTATCTGTTTTACCATTAATTAAAACTAATGGATGATTTGCATTCTGACCATCAGTTCCAAAATCATCATTTGCTGTAACATCTATATACACAATTTGATCTGGATTTGCCTCTGATCTGTTTACTGTAACTGCATCATCTACAGCAGTTGGTGTACTATTTTGTAATACAATTGCTTCTACAGTAATTGTAACTTGAGCACTTGATGTATCTCCAGAATCATCAGTAATTGTGTATGTAAAAGTATCTTCACCTACAAAATTAGCAGCAGGACTATATAATACTTGATTATTATCTACACTTAAAGTACCTCCAAAATCTGAATTAGCACCTACTGTTAAAGCATCATTTTGAGCTGCTCCATCATCTCCATAAGTATCATTTGCTAAAACATCTATACTAGATGAACTGTCTTGATCTACTGTTACAGTATCATCTACAGCATTTGGCACATTTGAAGGAATTGCAACTGTTACAGTAACTGTTGCTGTAGAAGCATCTCCTGTTTTATCAGTAATAGAATAACTAAATGTATCTATACCTTCAAAATTTGCTGCTGGTTGATATACAATAACATCATCTGATGTATCTTCTGTACCTTTATTGTCTACATTAATTAATGCACCATTTGTAGTTGCACTAAATAAGGTTCCATTAGTCATGGTTAAACCATTATCTATAGCACCATCCAAACCAAAATCATCATTTATTAAAACATTTATTTCGGTTGCAGTAAGATTTGCATTTACATTAACTACATCATCATTAGCTGTTGGCACAGCTACTGAAGCTGAACCTGTTACAGTAATTGTTACAGTGCCTATTGCTGCATCTCCACTTGCATCTGTTATTCTATAATCGAACGTATCTTCTCCACTAAAATCTACATTTGGTGAATATAAAATTACGTCATCAGATAAATCATTTGGTGTTCCATTATCTCCAATAGTTAAAATTCCACCTTTTGCTGATGCATTTACCATTGAACCATTTGCGAATGTTAATGGATGAGTATCATTAGGACCATCTGTTCCATAATCATCATTTACTAATACATCTATTGTATTTTCTAAACTATTTTGATTTACGGTAATTGCATCTTCTACAGCAGTTGGAATTCCGTTATTTGTAGCTATTTCAGTAATGGTAATAGTTACATCTGCAGTTGCAGTATCTCCTGAATCATCAGTAATTGTATAGGTAAAACTATCTACACCTACAAAACCAGAAGCTGGTGTATACACCACTAAGTTATTTGCAACACTTAATAGACCACCTAAATCAGAATTGGCAGGAACTGTTAGTGCTTCATTCTGAGCAGCACCATCTGTACCAAAACTGTCATTGCTTAAAACATCTATATTTTGAGTTGTATCTTGATCTATAGTAATTGTATCATCTACAGCAAAAGGTACATCCTCTACTCTAGCAACTGTTACAGTTACTTCTCCAATTGAAGCATCTCCACTTTTATCTGTTATTACATACTGAAATGAATCTGTACCTTCAAAACCAGTAGCTGGTGTATAGATAAATATATCATCTGATGTATCAGCTGTGTTTTGATTATCAATAGAAATTGTTGCACCATTTATAGTAGCACTATTTAAAGTACCATTCTTCATAGTTAAACCACCATCTATATAACCATCTAAGCCTGGAGTATCATTATCTAGTACGTCTATTTGATTGTTAGTACTATCTGTAAATACTGATACAACATCATTAGAAGCTGTTGGTGTACCATTTACAACTTCTCCTGCTATTACTGTAATTGTAACTGTAGCTGGATCTGAAACACCTGATGCATCTTGCAAGCTGTACTCAAAAGTATCTAGTCCTGAAAAGTTTTCTGCTGGTGTATATTCTACAGTATAATCTAAAGGATCTCTAGAAAAGTTATTTTTTACAACTAAAGTTCCACCTTGTGAAGTGGTTAAATTGTCTATAATTAACCTTCTTAATAACACTCTAGATCCTATAATATCATTATCAAAGATTGAGATTTCGTTATCAACACTATTCTCATCTACTTCTATATTATCATCTATTAAAGCCAATAATGTTTCATCTTCTACAACAGTTACAGTAACTGTTGCTGTTGAAGCATCACCATTTGCATCTGTAATTACATAGCTAAATGTATCTACGCCTATAAAATTTGTTGGAGGTGTATATGTTATATAATAGTCTCCATAAGGTGAATTATCATCATTTTTATTGATACAAAATAAAGCTCCTATTGATGTTGTTTGCATCATCCAACCTTTATCTGTAGTTACAGGATCATGACTGGTAATTGGACCTTCGTTACCAAAAGTATCATTAGGTAAGATATCTATAACTGCTCTTACACTATTTTGTGTTATAGTAATCGCATCATTTGTTGCTACTGGTACATCATTTACAAACTCTGCAGCTGTAACAGTAATTGTTACTGTTGCTTGAGATGTTTGTGCAGCATCATCTGTAATTGTATAATCGAAAGAATCTGTACCACTAAATCCTGTTGCTGGTGTATAAACAATTTTATCATCTACAATAGTTATAGATGCACCATTGGTTATTGTTGGTAGATTAATAGCAAATGAATTATTTTGAGCTCTACCTTGAGAACCAAAAGCATCATTTACTAAAACATCTATAATATTATTTGCACTGTCTTGTTCTAATATTACAGTATCATCTTCTGTTGTTGGTACATCAAATATTTCTACTTCTACTGTAATTGTTACAGTTGCTGTAGATGCATCTCCATTAATATCTGTAATTGTATATTGAAAAGTATCTTCACCAACAAAATCAGTTTGAGGTACATAATTGATAATATCATCTGAAGTTTCATTCGTGCTTTTATTGTCTACGAAAATAATTCCTCCATTAGAAGTTGCGCTACTTAAAGTACCATTTGTCATAGTAAGACCACCATCAATTAATCCATCTAAACCTTCACTATCATTAGCTAATACATTAATTTCATTTGATAAACTACCTGAATAAACAGTAATTGCATCATTGATAGCAGTAGGATTTGTATTTCCATTATTACCTTCTACAACTGTTACAGTAACTAATGCAGAAGTTGCATCTCCATCAGAATCTGTTAAAATATACGTAAAGGTATCTTCACCAATAAAATCTGCAGCTGGTGTATATAAAATTACATCGTCTAATAAATTATTTTCTGTACCATTGTTAGAGATAGTTAGTAAAGCCCCATTATTACTTGCACTTGTTAAACTACCATTTAAAAATGTGAATGGATGTTCTACATTTGCTTCATTACCACCAAAATCATCATTGGCTAAAACAGCAATACTATTATCTGTACTGTTCTTATCTACAGTTGCAACATCATCTGTTGGAACTGGAATTATAGGCCTTACAATAATGTTTACAGTTGCTGTTGCTGTATCTCCATTTGAATCTTCTAAAGTATAGGTAAATGAATCTGTACCATTATAATTTGGTCTTGGTGTAAACTCGATAAAGTCATCTGTTACATCTACTGTTCCATTATCATTTAAAACTACTGTTCCATTTTCTGTTGATGTAGAACTACCAATAGTAAAGTTTGCAGCACCATCTGCACCAAAACTATCATTAACTAAAATGTTTAATGAGTTGCTAGAAGAATCTTGATTTACATTAATAGTATCATCTATAGCAGTTGGTAAGCCATTTACAATAACAGTTCTTGAAACTGTAGTAGACTCATTATTAGAAGCGTCTAAAGCTTTGTAAATTAAAGTATAAGAACCAGAAGTATTAGTGTCTACTGTACCAGTAATTTCTATTGTTGTACTTGAACAATTATCTGCGCCTGTGGCTCCTGGATCTGTAAAATTGGTGCCATTAACTACAGAAATCGTTTCATCTCCATTTAAAGTTATTGTTGGAACAATTTCATCAACGACAATAATTGTTGCTGTTTCTGTAGCTGAATTATTTGCTTCATCAGTTACTGTTAGTGTAACAGTATTACTTCCTAAATCAGCACATGTAAATGTTTCTTTATTTAAACTAAAAGTTAAATTAGTAGATACATCATCTGAAGAACCATTATTTACTTCAGAAGAAGTAATAGTTGCTGATCCATTGCTGTCTAAACTAATCTCTAAATTTTGGGTAATTACTGTTGGAGGTGTATTATCAGAATTATTACTTAATCCATTGTTAAATATATAGGCAGAGCCTGAGTCATTTCCATTATCATCATTAGCAAAAGCTCCAATAATTACATTATTTCCATCTATTGCAGAGGCCCATCCAAAATAATCATTTGCGGCTCCATCTGAAGGTAAAATTTTTGCTTGCTGAGTCCAATTAGACCCATTTCTTTCAAAAATATACGCTGATCCTGAATTACTTCCATTATCATCATCTAATCTTGAACCAACTATTACTAAATCTCCAGATATATCCACAGAAATACTGAACTGGTCTGACTGAGCAGCGTCTAAAGCCGTAATTTTAGATTGTTCAACCCACCCTGAATTTGAATTATTAAATATATATGCAGAACCTGTATCAACTCCATTTGCATCATCGTTTGCAAATGCTCCAACAACTATGTAATCACCATCTATTCCAATAGATTGATAACTAAAATAATCATATGCATTTGCATCTGAAGCTGTTAACTTGGCTTCTTGACTCCAAGTATTTGCTACTTTACTAAAAACATAAGCAGCACCTGCATAGTTATTATCTTCATAAGCACCTACCAAAATTTTGCTTCCACTAATATCTACAGCTCTACCAAATTGCTTATTTTGAGCTGGATCTGCAGGCTGAATTTTTTGAGTTTGACTCCAAATAGAACCATTATAATTAAAAACATATGCACTACCAGAAGAACTTGCGTTATCATCTGTATACATTGCTCCAACTACAACAGCGTTATTATCTATTGCTACGTCCCAACCAAAATAATCATATTGAGCTCCATCTGAAGCTAATAATTTAGCCTCCTGATTCCAAGTATTTCCAGACTTTCTAAAAACATATGCAGCACCATTTCTTTGATTATTAGTAACTTCATAAAATGCGCCTACAATTGCTAAATCTCCATCTATTGCCACAGAGTTTCCAAAATAATCTGAAGAAGCTGCATCATTTGCAAGTAGTTTAACTTGTTCTTCCCAAGTGTTTAAGCCTGCATTATATTTTAATATATATGCAGATCCTGAGTTTGAACCATTGTCATCATTACTTCTTGCACCTACAATAGCATATTCTCCATCAATAGCTACATCAAAGGCATAGTTGTCATATGTTGCTGCATCAGAAGCAGTAGCTTTTACAATTTCGGTCCAGTTTTGGGCGGTTACATTGAAATTACAGATTAAAAGAAATATGAAAACAATAATATAATGTTTGTTTTCTAAAAACTTTGAATAAGTTTTTTCTAAGTTATTTACACATGTAAATAACCTACAATAGGTAGTTTTTAACATCTTAAAGAGGATTTAATGTTAGTTAAAGTCTGGTTAGTAAGTAATTATGATTTATTAAGAATCTTCAGTTTTGATTCTTGATTATTGAATATACAGGTTCGTATAAACAACTTTTTAATAGTAGTTTTCATTTTAGAGGTATTAAGGGGTTAAAAATAGTTCGCTTTTAAAAATGTTAGTTTTAATAGCTAGAATAAAATTGCTTAAATTCTTGATTGCTAAGTTATAACGAAATTGGTAATTTAAGGTATCATTTATAATACATTTTACAAAAACATTAACAACCTACTGTTATTCAATGGGTTAAAAGTGTTTTTACTAAACTGTTTTTATACTATTTATCAAAAAACAGTGCTTTTTACTCTAAAAAATGCTAAACATTTTTTGAAAAAAAGATCAAATTATTTCTAATTTTATAATTATTATCAAAAATATGAAGTTTTAGTATCCTTTTTAATTGTATTTAAAATAACTCCTTATTTTTACTTTATGAATAAAACATATGCCCTAAAAGATTTATCTGCTGTAGCTAAATCTATTATTAAAACTGTACAACATAAAGTACTTCTTTTTAAAGGTGAAATGGGTGTTGGTAAAACAACATTAATTAAAGAATTATGCAAAGAATTAGGAAGTAAGGATAACATCTCCTCTCCTACTTTTTCTTTAGTTAATGAATACAATGCTAAAGATGAAATTATATATCATTTTGATTTTTACAGAATTGAAGATGAAGAAGAGGCTCTAGATATTGGATTAGAAGATTATTTATATAGCAATAATTGGTGTTTTATAGAATGGCCACAAAATATCGAAAATTTATTACCTTTAGATGCTGTAGAAATTCATCTTTCTATTTTAGAAGATGGTAGTCGCAAAATTCAACTAAACTAAAAACCTATCTATGAGTCAGTTTTCTCCTTTTAGCAAAGAAGAATTATTACCACAAACAGAAATGTTGGAAATAAAGAAAAAGAAAGGAGAACTTTTTATTGGTTTACCTAAAGAGTCTCATTTAGGTGAAAAACGAGTATGTTTAACTCCAGATGCTGTAACAGCATTAACTGCAAATGGCCATAGAATTGTTATAGAGACTGGTGCTGGAGATGGAGCAAATTTTACAGACAAAGAATATTCTGAGGCTGGAGCTAAAATTTCTTATGACACAGAAGAAGCATTTAAGTGTAATATAATTTTAAAAGTTGCACCTCCAACAGAAGAAGAAATTGAATATATAAATCCGCAAGCAATTTTAATATCTTCTCTTCAACTCAAAACTCAATCTAAAAAATATTTTGAATGTTTAGCAAAAAAGAGAATTACTGCTGTTGCTTTTGATTATATTAAAGATGAACACAATACGTTTCCTGTAGTTAAATCATTAAGTGAAATTGCAGGAACTGCTTCTGTACTAATAGCTGGTGAATTAATGAGTGGTGTAAATAAAGGAAATGGTTTATTGTTTGGAAATATAGGTGGAGTACCACCAACCAGTGTAGTAATTTTTGGAGCAGGTACAGTAGGTGAATATGCTGCAAGAACAGCATTAGGTTTAGGTGCTAGAGTTAAAGTGTTTGATAACTCTATTTCTAAATTAAGAAAATTACAACATTGCTTATCTGCACCTATTTATACATCGACTTTACAACCAAAATCAGTATCTAAAGCTTTAATGAGATGTGATGTTGCTATTGGTGCAATTAGAGGTAAAAATAGATCCCCAATTTGCGCTACAGAAACTATGATAGAAACCATGAAAGAAGGTGCTATTATTGTAGACGTAAGCATTGATAGAGGTGGCTGTTTCGAAACTTCAAGTGTTACCTCACACAACAAGCCTACCTTTGTAAAACATGGTGTAATTCATTATTGTGTACCAAATATTCCTGCAAGATATTCTAGAACAGCTTCTGTATCAATTAGTAATATTTTCACTCCATATTTATTAAATATTGCAGAAGAAGGTGGTTTTGAAAATGCAGCAAGATTTGATAAAAGTTTAAGAAATGGTATGTATTTTTATCATGGAATTTTAACAAACAGAACTGTTGCAGAATGGTTTGATTTACCATTTAGAGACATCAATTTATTAATTTTGTAATTCTTATCTAAACTTAAAATCTTAAATTTGCTATTCAAAATTTATTGATGTTACTAAAACGTATTGGATATTTTTTAATTGGTGCAACTATTAGTTCTATTGGAGTGTATTTTTTCTGGCAAAAGAAGAATGCAACTTTCGATTATGGAATGGATGCTAGAACTCTTAAAACAATTAGAATTAGAGATCGTATGTATTCTAATGAGGCTAAAAAAGTGATGCAAAAATCAGAAATAGATACTGTAAAGATTGATAAAATCTTAAATTTTGGTGATGTAGATTTTGGTAAAAGCAATCCAAGACAAAAACCTTGTGCTGAGTATTATGTTACTGGTAAAAAAGAGCTAAAGAATGTGAGTTTGTATATTTCTAGATGTGACTCTATTGCTACCATTCAAAAAATTATGATTCAGTAACTATTTATACTTATCATTCAAGCCTTTACCAGCAATTATTAATGGGGTTATTTTTATAATTCTAGAAATCTTAGTGTTTTCTCTTTTGGCAGTAAATACAAACTCTGCATACTCTCTTTGCTTAGCCAAGGTTAGTTTATAAAAAGCATCTTCTAAAATTTTATTTTCATCAAAGGATTTTTGTAGTTCAGCAGATATTATAACTGGTTTTGTATTTCTGGTCGGCTTAATTGCCTTACCAGCTGTACAATTTTCTATTGCTTCTAAGACATATTCACGAACTAAATTTTTATCTATTTCTGTGATTGAGGAAAATCGCATTTGTCTTAGACCCTTTGTTTTATCTTTTTGAGCATTAATAAGCAAATTAGCTTCGTCTTTTAAAAATACACCTTGATGAAACCATAAACCTACATAACTCTTAAATGAAGACATTCCCAAAATGTTTTTTCCATTATAAATATAGGCTGGTATTCCCCATTTTATATCCTCTTTTAAAGGTAAATTAACTAAAATAGAACGCAATAAAAGCAATTCTTCTTTGTAATTAACTTGCTTATCAATGTAATCAGTTATTTGTTTATTCATTTTTTAAATTTAAGTGATAACGTTCTTCTATTTTATCTACATTTTTGATGGTTTCTTTAATCCATTGTAAATAGAGCATTTCTTTTTCTTGAGAAGACAACTGCCATTTTATATTCGATCTTTTAAGTCTAGTTGTTACATCTTGTAAAATAATAGCAGCAGCCACAGATATATTAAAACTTTCTGTAAAACCTACCATTGGTATTTTTAAAAAGCTATCTGAATTTTCTTTTACTGTATCAGAAATCCCTGTGGCTTCAGCTCCAAAAACAAAAGCAGTTTTCTTATCAATTTTAAAATCTTGAAGTAAACTAGCATCTGCATGTGGTGACGTTGCTATAATTTGGTAACCTTCTTTTTTAAGTTGATTTAAACAGGTTGTAGTGTTATCTCCATCTGTTTTATATCTTTTTGTGGTAATCCATTTTTGAGCCCCCTTTGTTACATATTTAGATACTCTATTGATGTATCTGTTTTCTATGACATGCAAATCTTGAACCCCAAATATATCGCAAGTTCTAACTACTGCACTAGCATTATGAGGTTGGTAAATATCCTCTAAAACAACTGTAAAATGTTTGGTTCTTTCATCTAAAACTTTATGAAAAGTTGATTTTCTTTTGTCTGTTAAAAATCCTTCTAAATACGCTAACAACTTTTTATCTGTCATAAATACAAACATATCATTTTATTATTATTTTTACTAATATGAAGAACTTAGTAGTACTTACAGGCGCAGGTATTTCTGCAGAAAGTGGAATTAAAACGTTTAGAGATGCAGATGGTTTATGGGAAGGTCATGATGTTATGCAGGTTGCTTCTCCAAAAGGTTATCTAAATAATCCTGAATTAGTATTAGATTTTTATAATCAAAGAAGAAGACAACTTTTAACTGTTAAACCCAATAAAGCTCATTATAACCTAAAAGAACTAGAAACTAATTATAACGTTCAAATAATTACCCAAAACGTAGATGACCTACATGAAAGAGCTGGTAGTACTAATATTGTTCATTTACATGGTGAATTACTTAAAGTTAGAAGTACTGAAAATGAAAACGATGTTATAAAATGGAGGAAAGATTTGAATCTTGGTGATGTCTGCAAATTAGGAAGCCAATTAAGACCTCATATAGTTTGGTTTGGAGAAATGGTGCCAATGTTAGAAATGGCAATAGAAATTACTAAAAAAGCAGATATACTAGTAATTATAGGTACATCCTTGCAAGTTTATCCTGCTGCTAGTTTAATTGAGTTTGTGAAAAGGAATGTGCCTATTTATTTCATAGATTTAAACCCAAATATTAATGAAGGTGCTTATAAAAATCTTCGAATTATAAAAGAGAATGCAACTAATGGAACAGATAAGTTGTTAAATTTACTTATACAGTAAGAGGTTTTACTAAACTTTTTCTTCCAATTTCTGCAAAACACATTAATTCAGCAACGTAAATTACCTTTATAAACGCACTACCTAAACTCATTTTAGAACTTTCTTCTAAAGTAATTTCGGTACTAGTTTTTGCAGAAGATTTTGCTTGTTCAATTTGGCGTTCACTAAGATCGCCATAAGAATTGATGTTTAAAGCTGTAAGAATTAACGATACTATAATTATTAGGGATTTTTTCATGATATCTTATTTATATCATAAAAATAGCTCCAATTTAAGTGTTAAAACTTTTTATTCGCCTTTATCAGGTTAACTGTCGACGAATGAAACTTTACTGAGGTTTAGAAAATTATAATAAATCTAAACGTTTCATTAATTCTGGTCTATTAGACCTGCTTACAGGAATTACATCCTTTTTAATTAACACACTATTATCCTCTATATCTATAATGTGTTTAACATTTATGATATAAGATCTGTGTACTTTTAAAAATAATGAATCTGGTAGCTTCTCTTCTATTTTTTTAAGTGTAGAATGAACTATGTAGTTTTTTTCCTCAGTTTTAATATTGATATAATCACCTTTTGCTTCAATTAAATAAATACTAGGCAAATCGATTTTAATTAATCTTCTATCAATATTTACATAAAAATCATTTTTTATGCTAGCAGCTGCTGCAGTACTTTCTTTCTCTCTTTTAGGTGCTGCTAAAGCTTTTTGTGCTTTTTGAATTGCTTTCTTAAATCGAGGTAATTCTATTGGTTTTAAAAGATAATCTACAATAAAATCATATTCGAATGCTGCTAATGCAAACTTAGAATCTGTAGTTGTAAAAATTACTTTTGGTGGATCTTTTAAAGTCTTAATAAAATCTAAACCACTAAAATTAGGCATATGAATATCAAGAAAAATTAAGTCTACCTTATTTTCATTTAAATATTTTATAGCCTCAATTGCATCTGAGAATTCTTCTACTAGGTTTACATTTTTAATTTCGTCACACAGCGTTTTAACAATTACGCGTGCCATTTTTTCATCATCTATAACTATACAATTCATCTCTAAATAGTTTTTAAATATTTAGTAATTGCTGCAAGCGTATTTTCAAACTCTTCTTGTAAACCTTGGTTAGATTGATTGTTTCTAAGTTCTTCTTCTAATATCACAGCACTATTATAACTCTTTTCTAAGCCCAAAATACTAAATTTATGTTTAATGCGATGAACGTTACTCGCTATATTTTCTAAATTATTTGTTTTTAAGCATTCAAAATATTCTTCTTTCTCATCAGGAAACTCATCTTTAATAACTTGTATTAAAGTTTGTCTTATAGAATCATCTCCTCTAGCCAATTGCTCTATGTAATTTAAATTGGGTTGTATCATAGCTATTTTTTTAAGGTAAAAATTACTAACGTTTCTACACCTGGGTTAGATTTTATTGTAATGTTTCCATAATACACTTCAACAATTTTCTTAACAATAGATAACCCAATACCCGAAGATTGATTATCATTATTTAACTTTTGAAATGCATTAAAAATTTTATATAAATATTGGTTTTCTATGCCTTTACCATTGTCTCTTATGCAGAATTTCCAATAGTTTAAATTGTCTTCACAAAGAATTTCGACTAACCCTTTATCACCTTTATCATTATACTTAATTGCATTGTCTATTAAGTGATAAAACAAAAGATTTAATCTATAATTATCTGCACTTATTGTTGGTAAATTATCTTGAATCTTTATGCGTATATTTTTAGGGTTTTTTATTGATGGTAATAATTCTTTAATCAAAATATTTAAATCAATTTCACGCTTTTTATTGTAGATTTTATCAATGGTTGTATATTCATATATATTTTTTATTAAAGAATCCATTTTTTCTACATTCTCTCCAATTAAGCGAATAATTTCTTTTCCTCCATCATCTATCTTATCTTCATAATCTCCTTTTAACCATGTTGTTAACGCCTCAATACTCTGCAATGGAGATTGCAAATCATGTGTTATCATGTGAGCATAGTCATTCAATTCTAAATTTTGTTTCTCTAAATTAGCTAATAAAATATCTTTTTGTTTATTGATTTCTATAATTTCTTTAGTTTGATTATCAATAAAATCTACCAATTTTAAAGAATCGGTTTCTTCTAAATTTTTTGATTCATCTAAACCATAAAATTTTAATGTATTAATTACATTATTAAGTTTTGTAATGATATTTTTTTGTGCTTCTGATTCTTGCCTTAATTGTTGGTTAGATTCAAATAATTCTTCTGAACTAATAGATGCAGCTCTTTGCAACATCTTAAATTGTTCATCAGAAGTGTTGTAAGACATTTCTATTGCCTCAAGAAATTCATTTAAATCTTCATCAGATTTAAATTTTTCAGGCAGATATTTTCGAATTTGTCTTTTAAGTAAAGAATTCATTATTCACTAATTAAAGTAATAGCCATTGTTTGATTGTGTAATTGGCAATTGGTTTCATCTTCAAAAGGCGCAATTTCTCCATAAGAATAAAAACCACTAACAAGAGTTTTATTTCCTATAACCTCCATAACTTCTTCAACCTCTTCCTCTACTCTTTGATCTAACACTAATTTTCTACCAATACAACTAACTAACAAAGCTAATTCAGGTGCTTTTTTTCTTTCTGACAATGCTCTTTCTGCACCAATTTCTGCTGCATTAACAATGCTATCTACATTGGTCATCATTAGTTGAACTTGTGATCCTTCTAAAATATCTCCAGCCAAGATCATGGAGTTATCTTCCTCGTTAATGTTTAGTATAGTTCTAACAATTGATTTATCATCGTCTTTAGATTTTACATTTAAAGGATATAATAAAGCTGCTCCAGGTAATTCTTTAGATTTTTCTCCTAAGTACTTTTTGTATAAGTTTAATGCTGGCTGTCCATCAATTTCGTATAATATATTTGCATCAGATTTTGTAACTAATCTTTCAGGTCCAAATGGTGTCCATCCTCCATGAGTAGCAAAAGAAATTTCTAATGTATCACCATATAAACCAATGGCTATAATTTCGCCTTCTTTTGGTGCTTCGTTATAAGAAGATAGAGTTTTTTCGAACCTGGCTGCATCTCCACAAAGCGCACCAGTTACAATTAGTTTTTGATCTGAAGCTGAGTTCATACCAATAGCCAATTGACTTCCATTTATAAAACTACCATCAGAAATTATAAATACGTGCTTTAAGTTTTGTGCTGGTAATTGCTTAATTAATTCTTTACCAACTTCTGTGCTATTTAAGCTTTCTTGGTTATCATTTAAAACATTAGTAGTTTTTATGATAAAACTGCTATTCTCAAATTCTATAGCAGTAACTACAATGGATTCATCATCTACAGATTCTGAAGTAATATTTCCAGAAGTAGATCCAAAAACAATATGACCATCAGGAAAGTAGTTTTTAATTTCTTGGTAAACTGATTCATCTTCCAACAAGTATCTACTACCAAAAACTAAAACCAATGGTGATTTTAAAGTTTGTTTTTCTGTAATAAATTTAAATCCTGAATTTACTTCTCTTTTTAATTGAACCGTTTTCATTAATTTAATGTTTGATTAGGGGAATATTAAAATATTCAATAAATAAATATTATATAGTATTAGCTATAAATTTACAATCTTTTTGGCAATAGATAATCGATTCTCATAAGAATATTATAATAAATTTTGGTTTTTATTGATAACACTTTATGAATTGGTGATTTTTGAAGAAAGAAATACTACCTAAAAACAGTATTTTTAAAAGATTTAAGAAAAGATGAAATAGAATAATAAATTAAGCTTTTATTAATTCATTTACACTCCAATAAGCCAATACCTTTTCTATTTTTTTTACGTAATCTTCGTATTTAAGTGGCTTTAAGACATAACCAGACATGCCTGTTTTATAACACTCTATTAAGTCTTTCTGATTGTTTGAAGTAGTTAATATTACAATAGGAATGTGTAATAAATCTTTATTTGCTTTAATTATTTTTAGAAATTCAATACCGCTAATTTTCGGCATGTTTAAATCTAACAGAATTAGATCTGGTATATTAGATTTATCTTCTAAGCATTTTAAAGCTTCTTCTCCATTTTTAGCCTCATGTATTGTATGATTTAATTCTAATAATGAAATGGTTCTTTTCATTTTCATTATTTCTATTAAATTATCTTCTACAAGTAAAATTTTAAGGGTATTTTCCAATTCAACTATTTTTAAAAATCCATTAACAACTACAAATTAAGTGTAAAGTTATTTACTTAAAAAAAAACGGTGTTAAAAAGTAATTTGCATTCGTTCAAATACCAATAAGTGTCGACGAATGAAATCTTTGTTTCTTTTAAGAAACTAAGCTGTTTATGTAATCAAATATTTCTCCTTTAGAAATTGAACTACCTTTTTCAATTAAATCAAAGATTTCTAAATTTCTATAGTTATTATATGGCTTGCTTCCTTTAAAGATTTCTACTGAATTATCCATTGGATTTTGCATTAGCCATTCAAAACCATTTTGTGATAATAAGTCTATATCCCAATTTACTTTTATAGCAATTCTATGAATTTCGTTTTCATCGCATTTAAAGAGATTTGCAGATGTTTTAGAAAAATGTTCTACATAATTAACTTTAGTTAATACATCATCCCAAACTACATCAGAAAAAATATTCATTTCTTCTTCAGCAACTTTAGGTTTAGTTTCTTTTATCTCTTTCCACTCTTTAGCATCAATACTTTGTGTAGCTAAGAATTGTGCAAATTCTTGATGTAAACTTTCAAATTGTTCTTTTGTGAGTTGTCTATATTTCATCAATTTAAATTTCGAAATGCTAATTATAATTAATAGCTCAAATATCCATATATTTTCTCTTTTAAAAAACAGATACTATGTCAATTTATGAAGTAAACAAAAAAGCGCTTACCAAATTGGTAAGCGCTTTTTAAAAGATCTAATTAAGTAATAATTACTCAGCAATAACTTCAAAGTTAATGTCAGCAACTACTTCTCTGTGTAATCTTACAGATGCTTCATAAACACCTAATCTTTTTACAGAACCTCCAACAACTTTAATAAATTTCTTGTCGATCTCTGTACCTTCTTTTGCTAAAGCTGCAGCTAAATCTATGTTGTTTACAGAACCAAATAATTTGTCTCCTGAACCAGTTTTTGATGCAATTTTAATTTCATATCCTTTAATTGTTTCAGCAACTTTGTTTGCATCTTCAATTAATTTAGCTTCTTTATAAGCACGTTGTTTTAAATTCTCTGCTAAAACTTTCTTTGCAGATGAAGTAGCTAAAACTGCTTGTCCTGTAGGGATTAAAAAGTTTCTACCATAACCGTTTTTCACGTCTACGATATCATCTTTAAATCCTAAATTTTCTACGTCTTGTCTTAATATCAATTCCATGTCTCTACCTCTTTATTATTTTAACATATCTCCAACGTAAGGCATTAACGCTAAATGACGCGCTCTTTTAATTGCTTGCGCAACTTTACGTTGATACTTTAATGAAGTTCCTGTTAAACGTCTAGGTAAAATTTTACCTTGCTCGTTTACTAAATACATCAAGAAGTCTGCATCTTTATAATCGATATACTTGATACCTTTTTTCTTAAATCTACAGTATTTTGCTTCTTTCTTAGTTTCAATATCTAATGGTGTTAAATATCTTACATCTGCAGATTTACCACCTTTTGCTTGTTGTTCTATTGATGCCATACCTTATTTTTTTGTAGATTTAACACGTTCTCTTCTTTTCTCTGCCCATGCAGCAGCATGTTTGTCTAGTCTTACAGTTAAATAGCGCATAATGCTATCATCTCTTCTAAACTCTAATTCAAAAGCAGTAATTTCTTCTCCTGCAATTTTAAATTCAAATAAGTGATAAAAACCACTTTTCTTTTTTTGAATTGGATAAGCTAATTTTTTTAAGCCCCAATCTTCTTTAGAAATCATTTCGGCACCTTTAGAAACCAAATAGTCATTAAACTTTTGTACTGTTTCCTTTATCTGAGTATCAGATAAAACGGGATTCAAAATGAAAACAGTTTCGTAATGATTCATAATTAAAAATTTATTGTTTAATTTTAAGGGTGCAAATATAGAAACTTTTTTCTATTTAACACATTAAAATGTAATTTATAATTAAGGTTTTAATTTAAAAACAAACTATCTAAAATACTGATATGCAAATACCTGAAATACCTGAACTAATTCATTATGCAATTCCTTTTTTTGTAGCCACTGTAATTTTAGAAATTATACTTACAATTAAAGTTAAAATGAGTGAATATGAATATAAAGACGCAGGGACTTCTATAATAATGGGACTTGGAAATGTATTTATAGGTTTATTTACCAAAGCTTTAGTTTTAGCTATATTTTACTTTTTTTATCAGTTTAGAGTTTTTACAATTCCATTTGCTGCTTGGTCTTGGATAGTACTTCTTTTTGCAGAAGATTTTTGTTATTATTGGTTTCATAGAGTTAGCCACGAAAGTCGATTCTTTTGGGCCAGTCACGTAGTTCATCATTCTTCTAAAGAATATAATTTAAGTACAGCTTTAAGACAAACTTGGTCTGGGAGTTTTTTTAGTTTTATATTTTGGATTCCTTTACTAGTTTTAGGATTTCATCCAATAATGGTTTTGGTGCAAATGTCTGTAAGTTTAATTTATCAATATTGGATACATACCAAATTAATTGACAAAATGCCTAAATGGTTTGAGGCTATTTTTAACACACCTAGTCATCATAGAGTACATCATGCAACTAATGCCCAATACTTAGATAGAAATCATGCAGGAATTTTTATAATTTGGGATAAATTATTTAAAACCTACGAACCTGAAGTTGAAGAACCTGTTTACGGTTTAGTTGCCAATATTAATACCTATAACCCAATAAAAATTGCGTTCTTAGAGTGGTATCATATGTTTAAAGATGCTTTTACTAATAAAACATCGCTTAAAAATAGATTAAACTATTTTATTAAACCTCCAGGTTGGAAACACGATGGATCTAGTATTTTGTCATCAGATCTGAGAAAATCTTGGGAAGAAAAAAAGAGATAAGTGTAAAACCTATCTCTTTTATTAAAATAAACAATTCTTGAATTAATCAAAAATACCTTCAAGTTCTTTATAGGTGATTTCACCTTTTACGATATTTAATCCTTTAGCTAAAGTTTCATCTTTTTTACAAGCTTGCTCCCAACCTAAATTCGCAATTTTTAAAATGTAAGATAAAGTTACATTAGTTAATGCCATAGTTGAAGTATAAGGAACAGCACCTGGCATATTAGCAACACAGTAATGTACTACATCATCTATAATATATGTAGGATCTTCGTGTGTAGTTGCTTTTGTGGTTTCAAAACATCCTCCTTGATCTACTGCTACATCCACAACCACAGTTCCTGGTCTCATTTCTTTTAACATGTCTTTGGTGATAAGCTTTGGAGCTTTACCTCCTTTAACTAAAACTCCACCCACAATTAAATCATGTGTTTTTATATGTTGACGAATACTGTATTCACTAGAAAAACCAGTAATAACATGATTAGGTAAAACATCATTTACATAACGTAAACGCTTCATATTAATATCTAAAATGGTAACGTGTGCACCTAAACCTGCAGCCATTTTAGCTGCTTGTACACCAACAACTCCAGCTCCTAAAATTAAAACTTTACCTGGTGTTACGCCTGGCACACCACCTAATAAAATTCCACGACCTTTTACTGGCTTTTCTAAATATTTTGCTCCCTGTTGAATAGACATTCTACCAGCAACTTCAGACATAGGTGTTAACAGAGGCAAAGTACCATCATTATCTTCTACAGTTTCATAAGCTAAACAGATAGACTTACTTTCTATCATTGCTTTTGTTAAAGGTTCACTAGATGCAAAATGGAAATATGTAAATACAATCTGATTTTCTTTAATTAAAGGATACTCAACAGCAATTGGTTCTTTAACCTTTACAATCATTTCACTCTTTGCATAAACATCTTCAATTGTTGGTAAAATGGTTGCACCAACTTCTGAATAATCTTTATCAAAAAAACCACTTCCTTCACCAGCTGTAGATTGTACATAAACTGTATGATTATTCTTTACCAAAGCAAAAACTCCTGCAGGTGTCATACCTACTCTACTTTCGTTATTTTTAATTTCTTTTGGAATACCAACTATCATTTCAAAGTTTTAAAAAATTCACAATAAATGTAATAGGATTATTTAAGATAATCTAAATACTAAATCTGATTTTAACCATTTTTATGAAATCAATAAAAAAGCTTTTTTAAACTATTAAATTGATAATTTTTTGGCACAAAAAAAGTCAATGTAATTACATTGACTTTTTATAGATTATTGAGTTAAGTTTAGTTCAAATCTAAACGAATTCCCATTGAAATATTTCTAGTTTCAGTATTCTTAAATAATGGATTTAAATCGTACTTTACATAGAAACTCGTTGATTTATAACCAATGTAAGTACTAATACCATAGTTAAATGTATTCATATTAAAGTTTTCATATTGTACTTGTTTGGTTTCAACCCCAGCAGCATCTGAAAACTCTAAATATTGTCTTGTACCCAATTTAAAGCCAAAGAAACCACCTAATCCTAAACGAACTGACTCATTTGTTCTGTCTCTTACTCTACCATCTTTATACACCTTGTTTTTAGACAAATCCCATTCTAAATGTACAGGAAAATTCATTTGTACATGTCTTAATCTACTCTCTGAAAGTGGGTTTCCAAAATCTTGAATCTCAGTAACATCTCCGTTTTTAACATGAACTCTATTGTCTTCTAAACGTAGATTATTCCAAAGAAATGAGAAACCATATTTTACATATAATTGTGATGGTTTTCTAGACAAACGAGTTTTCCAAGTAAAACCTAATTCGTAAAAACGAGATCTCCAGAATTGGTATTCTGAATCATTTAAAGAAGATAAATCATTATCATTTAAAACATTATTTACACCCATTGCAAATACAAACTGTGTTGTTGTTGTTCTTTGGTGTTTGTTTTTATAACTCCATCTTTCCTCTCTTCTATTATTGCGTTCTTCTAAATCACCTTCAGAAATATTTAACTTAAAAACTTTATTACCAATTGTAAAGGTATTGTCTTCATCTTCATTGGTAATAGATTCTTCAGTACTTGCAATTTTACCATTAGTTTTATCTTGCACTAATATTTGTAGCAAAGCCTCTTGCTCACCCACTAATTTTTCTATTCTTTGAGCATGATATGTTGCAGCCTGCTTCTTTAAGTCTTCTGCACTTTCTTTGGTGATTTTACCATCTGTTAATTGCTTATCTATAGCAATAACTTTAGCTTTAAGAGAGTCTTTTTGCTGCTTGGTAATTTGCTCTATTCTTTTAGAGATTTTAGCAACTTCTTTTTCGAATGTTTTTTCTTGAGATTGAATCATGGTTGTGCATAACAACACTAATACTAGTAGTATTTTTTTCATTTTTATTGATTTTAAGATTGTTAGATTAATTTTTAATGTAGAAGGTATTAATCGTTTCTACTTGCAATTGCAGAAGCAATATCTGATACTTTGCTCTTTAATGATTTCAAGAAATTATTCTGAAAATCGTCATCGTCTATTGTTCTCTCTACTTCAGCTAATATTGAATTAGGATTCACCTTCAAATTCGATTTTTTGAGCTCTAATTTTATCGTATTTAAAAGATCATCTCTATTCATATTATACTTAGCATAGTAACTTTTTACTTCTCGAGAAGTGTGTGTAACTGCATAAAGTAAATCTTCTGCATTTACCTTTATATTACTATTAATAGTTTCTTTTATTGATGGTATTACTTTATCATCAATATTTACTTTATTATTTTTCTGATTTGTTATTTGATTTTTATCAACAATAGCTAAACCTTTACTTTCAGTTGATTCTTTAACTTTTGTTTTAGCAATACTTTTTAATTTTTGACTAGTTTCAATATTTTTATCTATTCTTTTTGGATTAGTGTTCTCATTAACTTCCTCTTTTACTAAGGCTTCCTCAACAGGAATTTCATTAATAAATTCTTCTATTTTGGCATCAATTATCGTTTTATCTATTGGAGTTTTTACAACCTCTTGAACAGGAGTAAAATTACTTGAATCACTAGATAAAATTTGATAACCTATAGTAACCAATAATAAAATACTTGCTGCTACACCTATATAAAAAAACCAACCAATCTTTTTTTGTTTAGGTTGTTCATCTAATTGTACAGATAAACGTTCCCAAGCAGAGGCTGATGGCTCCAAAATTCTATTATCGAACTTTTTCTTTATGTTTTGATCTATCTTATTTGTCTTCATGAATTGCTTTATTCATTTTTATATAATTCTTCTGCAATAGTTTACGCGCTTTAAACAATTGAGATTTTGATGTACTTTCAGAAATGTCTAATTTTTCTGCAATTTCTGAATGCTTGTAACCTTCTATGGCATATAAATTAAATACCATTTTGTAACCTTCAGGTAATTGATCTATTAGCTTTTGTATATCTTCAACAGATGTGTTTTCTAAACTTTCTGTTGCAGCATCATTAAATACATAGTCTTCGTCAGATAAATCAATAACATTTTTTTTACGTAAATAAGAAATACAAGTATTTACCATAACTCTTCTTATCCAGCCTTCAAAACTACCTTCATGTTTGAACCTATGTAAATTGGTAAAAACCTTTAAAAAACCTTGAAGTAGTAAATCTTCTGCATGATGCAAATCTTTTACATACTGCCTGCAAACACCTAACATTTTAGGAGAATACTGCTCAAACAATTGTTGTTGCGCTTCTCTATTGTTGGTAATCGCTTTTTTAATTAGCGATTTTTCTTTGTTATGCAATTTTATAATTTTCAAGCCTCTTAAGTTGGTTTTAACTGCCTTACAAATATATAGACTACAAGGTTTAAAAAAAGGTTGCCTAGCTTAAAAAAATAATTAATTATATTAGCTAAACATTGCAAAATCAACCAAATAATGAGCAATAATCGTAGAGATTTTATAAAGAAAAGTTTATTAGCAAGTGCTGCAATACCCTTATTAAGCCAAGGTTTATTGTTTTGTAAGAGTTTAGAAAACAAAAAGTTATCAATATTAATTCTTGGAGGAACAAGTTTTTTGGGTCCTCATCAAATTAAATATGCTTTAGAAAGAGGTCATAACGTTTCTATTTTTACTAGAGGTAAAACCATACCTAATGTAAATACTAATGTTTTTGATGAAGTAGAACACTTGGTTGGAGATAGAGAAAATAATCTTTCTGCTTTAGAAAATAGAAAATGGAATGTGGTCATAGACAATTCTGGTAGAAATGTTGAATGGACCAGAAAAACTGCACAATTACTTAAAGATTCTTGTGATTTTTATATTTACACTTCATCAACAGGAGTATATTTTCCTTATACAGAGGCAAATTTGAATGAAGAGCATAAAGTTTTACTAAAAGTACCTGAAACTTTAGAGGATGAAATGCTTAAAATGGAATATGATTATGGTGTTATGAAAGCTAATTCTGAACAAGAAACTATAAAAGCTTTTGGTATGGATCGTTCTATTATTATAAGACCTACCTATATGTTTGGACCTGGAGATAAAACAGATAGATTTATACATTGGCCAATTCGTTTAGCAAAAGAAGGTGAAATTTTGGTGCCTGGAAAGAAAAATGATCCTGTGCAATATATTGATGTTAGAGATGTAGCAGAATTCATGATTCGATTGGCTGAACAAAAAAACTACGGAACTTATAATGCTGTAGGACCAATAAATAAAGAGTCCATGTATGATTTTATGGATAAAGCAAAAGGCACTTTCGATGTTGAAAATGATTTTGTTTATATAAACGACTATGATTTTTTAAAAGAAAACAAGATCTATTATATAGTTCCTTGGATTATGCAAGACAAATACAATTATGGTTCTGCAAGAATTAACAATTCATTAGCCAAAGAAAACGGATTGATATTTAGAGATTTAAAAACATCGATTAAAGAAACGCATGATTGGTGGTATTCAGATAATTTAACTGATGAAAGAAGAGCTAAATTTGAACAAAGAAAAGGTTCTATGCTAGTTAGAGAAAAAGAGCTGATTAAAAGATGGAAAGAACATCAAAAAGGATAAAACTACAAACTCGAATATTTCTAAAAATCATTTTAAACTAAAGAAAATGGTATAAAGTTTGATACTATAAAAACATGATAAAAAAAATACTACTCGTTTTATTTTTAATTCCGATTTCAGCACTTGCTCAAATTAATGAAGCTAATAATCAGAAAACTATATCAGGTTTCATAACTCATAACAACAAACCTTTAGAAAATGTTACAATTTTTGTTGATAAAACAATTAGATATGCAGTTTCAAATGAGAAAGGTTTTTATGCTATAAAAGCAAACCCAGGAGAAGTTTTATCCTATAGTTATGTTGGTTTAGATGAAGTAAAAGTTTTAATTGAAGATGTAACACAAACGCTTAACATTAATTTACAACTCAAATCTAGCATTACAGATATTGAGCATGATAAAATTGTTCAATTAGGAGAAAGTTCGTTTGGCGAAAACGCTTCTAGTTTTAAAGCAATAAAGGTAGATCCAAAGAAATTAAACCCAAATGCTACATCTCTAACAAGAGCCTTAGAAGAAAAAATACCAGACATTTTAGTTCGAATTAATGATTATGGAGAAGAAATTATATATTTCAGAGGTAAGGAATTAAATGGACCTGCTGTTTGGGAAATAGATGATGTTATTTTCGATATCCCCTATCCTATTTTCATTTCTGAAGTAAAAGAACTCTTAATAATTAATAATAAGGAGTTTTATCCTCAACTACCAATTACAAATCCGCTTATAAAAGTAAAAACATCAATAGATTATAAAAAGGTAAAAGATCTAAATTATAATAACTATTATTTTATAGATGAAGATTATTATTCAGGTGATGCAAAAAAATACAAAGACATAAAAGTCAAATATTCATTTTTAGATAAGTTTAATAAAGTTTCTAAAGATGATGAATTACTTACTATTTATAAAAATAACTATACATTAGATAAGAATTACACCAATTATCATTTAGCTGTTTTTAATCATTTTAAAAATAAAAAAGTTGATAAATCTATGCTGATTAAGGTGTTATCAGATTTTGAAAAATTCACGAATAATCCTGAAGGTTTAAAAGCAGTAGCCTATAATTATCAAGAATTAAATGAAGGCAATAGGGCTATTGAAGTATATAAAAGAATATTAAGATTAAGACCTAATAGCAAACAATCGTTTAGAGATTTAGCAAATGCTTTTTATGAACAAAAAAATTACAATAACTTTTTAAAATCCTATAGTTTTTATTTGCAAAAAGGTTTAAAAATAGATGCTACTGATATTGGTGAAATTATGTCGTCAGAAATTGTATCAGTATATAATACAGATTTAGATGAAGCTACTACGAACCAAAAAATTAAAATTACAAATCCTTTAAAAAGTGAAGAAAGTGATGTTCGAATTATTATGGAATGGAATGTTTCTGAAGCCGAGTTTATTGTTGAATTGGTAAACCCTAAATTAGAGCGTTATATTTTAAAAAACACATATTCTCATAATCCTGCATTAATCGTAGATCAAAAAGAAAAAGGATATCACTCTAAGGAAATAGTTATAAATAGCTTAAACCCTAGAAATCATCTTTTAAATTTAACCTATTTAGGTAATAAACAATATAAACCTACCTATTTTAAATTTACAACTTATTATAACTGGGGCAGACCTAATCAAACAAAGAAAATAGAGGTTTTTGAAATTTCTCAAAAAAACAAAAAGATTCAACTATTAAAAATTAATCGCAAAAATTTATAATTTTTAATAATTATCTACATCCGTTATAAAACGAATTGGCCTAAATTCTTTAACTGCTTCAAAAGTATTCTTAATTTTAGCCACCTGACTTTTAGTATTGGCTAGACTTTGTTTTGGTGGAATTTTAATTACAATATTTTTAATATACTGATTTCTAATTCTAGCTACTGCAGGTGCTGTTGGTCCTAAAACGTGTTCTCCAAAAGATGTGTATAAAGCTTTAAATAACCAATTTACTCCAGTATCAACTTTATTATAATCTCTATGTTTTAGAGTAATTTTTATCAACCTATAATAAGGAGGATATTTGTATTGCCAACGTTCTTGCAATTGCTCTTTATACATTTCTGTATAACTTGTTGTAGAAACTTGTTGTAATATTTGATGATAAGGATTGTAGGTTTGTATGGCTACATTTCCTTGTTTTTTACTTCTACCTGCTCTACCAGAAACTTGTACCATCATTTGATATGCTCTTTCATGAGCTCTAAAATCAGGAAAGTTTAACATGGTATCTGCATTTAAAATTCCAACCAAAGAAACATTATCAAAATCTAAACCTTTAGATAACATTTGGGTGCCTACTAAAATATCTATCTCTCTTGCTTCAAATGCACCAATTATTTTTTGATATCCAAATTTACCACGAGTTGTATCTAAATCCATTCTTCCAATTTTATAATCAGGGAATAATTCTTTTAGTTCAAGCTCTATTTGTTCAGTTCCAAAACCTTTGGTATCTAAAGTATTACTTCCACAAGCAGAACACGAATTTGGCATTGCTCTTTGATAACTGCAGTAATGACATCTTAATTCGTTTCTAAATTTATGATAGGTTAAACTAACATCACAATTAGGACATTGAGGAGCAACTCCACAAGTTTTACATTCTACAATTGGTGAGTAACCACGTCTGTTTTGAAATAAAATAATTTGTTCTTTCTCATCTAAAGCTTCTTGAATTAGTTTTAATAAACGATCAGAAAAATGACCTTTCATTTCTTTCTTCTTAAACTTTTCCTTTACATCTATCAATTCTATTTTTGGTAACTGAACATTTCCAAAACGTCTATTTAGCTCCACAAAACCATATTTATTTTGTTTAGCATTAAAATAGCTTTCTAAAGAAGGGGTTGCAGAACCTAATAAAATTTTGGCTGCATGCATTTTGGCTAAAACAATAGCAGCATCTCTAGCATTATATCTTGGTGAAGGTTCAAACTGTTTGTAAGATGTTTCATGTTCTTCATCTACCACTATTAAACCTAAGTTAGAAAATGGTAAGAAAATAGACGATCTTGCTCCTAAAATAATTTGTGCTTTCGTTTTATTTTCAAGAACATTGTTCCAAACTTCTACTCTTTCATTCATTGAATATTTTGAATGAAAAACAGAAATTTGATCACCAAAATAAAATTGCAATCGCGTAATAATTTGAGTAGTTAAAGCTATTTCTGGCAATAGAAAAAGTACTTGTTTACCTTCATCTATAACCTCCAGAATCAATTTTGTGTAAATTTCTGTTTTACCAGAACTTGTTATTCCATGCAAAAGCGTTACATCTTTTTCCTTGAAAGTTTCCTTAATTTCAGAATACGCTTTTTCTTGAAACTCATTTAAACTTTTTAAAGAATTGGTATCACCTTTAAAATTGATTCTATCTGTTTGAATTTCATAAAACTCAAAGATATCTTTATCTACCAAAGATTTTAATATGGCTGATGAAACATTCGCACTTTTCTCTAAATCTTTAGCTTTAACAGGCTTTTTTGAAGTTGCTAACTGGAAAAAGGTTAAAACAGCTTCTCTCTGTTTTTTTGCTCTAGATAATTCTTCTAACAAAAAGTTTAAAGACTCATCAGAACTATAGTTGGAATGTAAACGAACGTATTTCACCAACTTTGGTTTATATTGTTCGTAGATTTTTTCTTGTATAAATATTGCTGATTTTTTTATAAGCTCATTTACAATTGGCATTACTTTTTTCTTGCCCAAAATATCTGCAACCTGATGAATTGTAAGCTGAGATTGATGTTGTAATGCTTCAAAAATCAAGAATTCTTCATCTTCTAGAATATCTTCATTCGTAAAAACCTCATTTTTAGAAATACTAGTTTCACTTTCTAATAAAAATGCTGATGGCAAAGAAGCTCTATAAACATCACCCAAAGAACACATGTAATAATTAGCAATCCATTGCCAATGTTTTAATTGCAGTTCGTTTACAATTGGTTTTTCATCTAAAATTTGAATGATATCTGTAGTTTCATATAATGTAGGTTTGGTTTTATGAATATTAAATACCAAACCTGTGTACATATTTTTATTTCCAAAAGATACTGCAACTCTCATTCCTTTCTGTAAAAAACTAGCTTCCTCATCTGTAATAGAATAGGTAAAAGTTTTCTGAATTGGTATGGGTAATATGACGTCTATGAAATTGATAAGTTCTAATTTTAATCTTTGAAAAATCAAAATTAAAGAAAAAATAGTATCTTTAACTTTATTAACTAATTTTTAATCCCCCAGGATAAAATGACTGCTGAGAATTGGAAAAAACTAGGTAAATATGTTACCATTAATGACAAAAGAATATTTGTTATTGATACTGGAGATCATCCTGAAACTTTAGTAATCTTACATGGCTACCCAACTTCATCTTATGATTATTTTAGAGTTATACCAGAACTTGCTCATTACTACAGAATTGTAGTTCATGACCATTTAGGATTTGGTTTTTCTGATAAACCAGACTCTTTAACTTATTCTTTAATTGACCAAGCAGATGTAGCTTTAGAGTTATGGCGAAAACTAGGTTTAAA
Source organism: Polaribacter dokdonensis (assembly GCF_024362345.1). Classification (GTDB taxonomy): domain Bacteria; phylum Bacteroidota; class Bacteroidia; order Flavobacteriales; family Flavobacteriaceae; genus Polaribacter; species Polaribacter dokdonensis. Next base: position 566,063 of record NZ_CP101505.1, read on the forward strand.
ACAAGTATCTATTTTAGCACATGATTATGGAACATCAATTGCCAAAGAAATATTAGCTAGAAAAAATCATAATTTAATTCCATTAAAGATTAACAAAATATATTTATGTAGTAGCAGTATGCGTTTAGAGCACCTGCACTTGAAAAATATTGGTGTTTTATTAAGAGATAGAAAATTAGGAAAATACATTTCTAGACTTACCAATTTCGGATATCGTAAAATAAGACGTCGTTTTAAGAAAGATAATATAAACTATCAAATAAGTAAAAACTACGATATTAAAGATATGTGGAATCAAATGGATTCTTCAGAAGGTCAAAAAGAGATACACTTTATTAGTAATTTTATAAACGAACGTTATACTTTTTTTCATAGATGGACCAATGCATTAAAAGAAACCACTGTTCCTGTTAAAATATTTTGGCAAAAAACAGATTCTTTAGCTATTAAGGAAATCGCCATTGTTTTAGCAACAGAAGAGGAAAATGAAAAATTAACCTGGGTAGAAAATGTAAAACATTATTCCATTTTAGAAACTCCTAATAGTTGGATAAAGCTAGTGTTTGAATACCAAAACAGAACAAAACCTGTTTTTTAAATCTAAATCTTTATGGAAGTAAAAACATGGTCAGAAAAAGGTAAAATGTTTTCTGTATTAGGTAAAGAGATTTTTGTTATTGATGAAGGAACTAGTGAAAATACGTTAGTTATATTACATGGTTATGGAACATCTACCATAGATTATCATAAAATTTTACCTGAACTAACTAAAAACTATAGAGTGATTTTACATGATTTAGTTGGTTTTGGATTTTCAGATAAACCAAACAAGCAATATTATAGTATTTTAGACCAAACAGATATTATTTTAGAACTTTGGAAAATACTTGAGCTTAAGAATATCACTTTAATGAGTCATAATTTAGGAGCGGCTATTGCTTTAGAAATATTAGCAAGAAATAAAACTACTCTTTTAAACATTGATTTAAAAGACTTAATTTTCTTAAATAGCACTGTTTCTTTTAATTATGAAATTGAAGATGAAGGGCATAATAATGTTAGTCCTTTACAAGATTTCTCTAGTAAAATGCAATTAATGTTTTCTTCTTTTGCCTTTTACAAGGTTAAGGTTAAAGATTTCTTTTATGATGCTAGCCTGTTTAGTGAAGAAGACATAAAAGCAAGATGGATTTTAATGGATCATAAAGATGGAAGAGAAATCATAGATTTCCTTGCAAATTATGGCACAGAATGCAGGTTACTTTGGAACAGATGGTTCTCTGCCTTAGATAAAAATCTTTTGCCTTGTAAAATAATTTTTGGTAAAAACGATATTATTTACAGTGAAGTTGAAGCAGGACATTTTGCCAACCATATTCGAGATTGCAAATTACACAATATCGAAAATTGTGGGCATTATCCTATGCTAGAAAAACCAAAAGAATTAATTAATTTAATTTTAAATTAAATAGAAACTTCGTTCTTTTTCAATTTTCTAGAGCCCTCATACAACTCGTACTTTACAAACTTACAATCTAAATCACCGTTTTTAAGCGCTATTCTTTTAGATGTGCGTAAACCCACAGATTTTAAAGCATCTATATCTGAAGTAATTAACCAAGCTGTAGAGCCAGGATAATTATGTTTTAAGGTATCTCCTATCTTTTTGTAAAATTCGTTGGTATCTATATTTAAACGTTCTCCATAAGGTGGATTGAATAAAATAGTTGTGTTTCCAAAAACTTCTTTGGTTGAGTTGAAAAAGTTAACATGATGCACACCTATAAACTCTTCTAAATTAGCAGAAATTACATTGGCTTTCGCTTTTTGAACTGCAGAAGGAGCTTTATCAAAACCCATAATTTTGAAATGAGAAGATCGAATCTTCTTTAATAAAGCATCTTGAATGGTAAAATATAGATCCTCATCATAATCTTTCCAATTCTCAAAAGCAAAGAGTTTTCTATTAATATTAGCAGGAATATTATTTGCAATCATTGCTGCTTCAATTAAGATTGTTCCAGAACCACACATTGGGTCTATAAAGTTTTCATCACCTGTATAACCAGATAACAAAACCATACCTGCAGCCAAAACTTCATTAATAGGTGCAATATTGGTTGCTGTTCTATACCCTCTTTTATGTAGAGAATCTCCTGAAGAATCTAAAGAAACTGTTAACCAATCTTTCTGTATATGTATATGAATTTTTACATCTGGATACTTTAAATCTACATTAGGTCTTTTATGATATTTGTGTCTAAAATAATCTGCAATTGCATCTTTAGATTTTAAAGAAATGTAATGTGAATTAGAAGTAAAATTCTTAGAGTTTACAACTGCTCCAATAGCAAAAGTACCTTCTGCATCTAAATAATTCTCCCATTTTATTTTTTGAATAGACTCATACAAATCTTCTTCATCGTAAATTTTACAAGTTTTAATAGGTTTTAAAATTCTAACAGCCGTTCTTAAAGCAATATTGGCTTTATACATAAAACCTTTATCACCTCTAAAAGAAACGCTTCTTACAGCTTCTTTAATATCTTGTGCTCCTAATTTTTTAAGTTCTTCTGCCAAAACACTTTCTAAACCAAAAAGTGTAGTTGCTGTCATTTTAAAATCTCTATCCATACCCATAATTATAGACTGCAAAAATACATTTTCTTAGAGTATATATGAGATTTTCTGAATTTCATTTTTTGAAACGTAAGATTTAACTACTTTTGTTGACTTAGTTTACTTATGGAAACAAAAGAGTGGTTTACAGAATGGTTTAATACACCTTATTATCATATTCTATATAAGGATAGAAATGATGCTGATGCACAGTTATTTATGAAAAACATAACTGAATTTTTAGCATTACCTAAAACTACTCATATACTAGATTTACCTTGTGGAAAAGGTCGTCATTCAGTTTACCTAAATTCTTTAGGATACAAAGTTACTGGTGGTGATTTAGCCGAAAACAGCATTTCAATCGCAAAAAAGTTCGAGAATGATACTTTAAAATTTAAAGTTCATGATATGCGAAAGCCTTTTAATAATTCATACGATGCTATTTTTAATTTATTCACCAGTTTTGGATATTTTGAGGAGGATAAAGAGGATGTTTTGATATTACAAAACATAAAAAATGGATTAAACAAAGATGGTTATTTCGTTTTTGATTTTTTAAATGTAGAGTTAGTTAAGCGCAATTTAGTAGCTAAAGAAACCAAGGTCGTAGAAGATATTACCTTTTATATTACAAGAGAAATTAAAGATGGTTTTATTATTAAAAACATCAATTTCTTTGCTGATAATGAAAATAGAAGTTATACAGAAAGAGTAAAATATATAGATGAACGTAAATTAAAGAGTTATTTTGAAAAAGTTGGTTTCAGTATAGAAAACATCTTTGGAGATTATCATTTAAATTCTTTCAATTCTAAAATATCTAATCGTTTAATAGTTGTAGCAAAGTGAATTATTTTCTTCTAATCATACCTGTTTTATTTGGTGCTTTGTTAGTTCTGTATAAGAAACCTAATAAGAATATTGTAAGGTTGTTACTGGCCTTTAGTGGTTCTTATTTACTTTCTGTAACAATTTTACACTTATTGCCAGACGTTTACACCATTACTTCTAGTGATAATTTAATTGGGATTTTAATTTTAATTGGTATAATCCTGCAATCTGTTTTAGAGTCTTTTTCTAAGGGAGCAGAACATGGTCATATTCATATTCATTCAGATAGTAAAAAGTTTCCTACCTTATTATTTGTTAGTCTTTGTATTCATGCATTTTCTGAAGGTTTACCAATTCATAATGCAGATGAAAATTTATTGTGGGCAATTATTGTGCATAAAATTCCGATTGCAATTGTATTAACTACTTTTCTGTTGCACGCAAAATATAGTAAGAAAACGGTTTTTACGTTCTTATTTTTATTTGGTTTAATGAGCCCTTTAGGATTGCTGTTAGGAGACAAGGTTGGTTTGTTACAAACCTATAATACAGAAATAACAGCTGTAATAATTGGAGTTTTCTTGCACATATCAACTATTATTTTATTTGAAAGTACAGAAAATCATAAGTTTAATTTTCAGAAGTTTTTAGCTATTCTTTTAGGAATTGTGCTAACATTAATTACGTTATAGTTTTAAATAACATGGTGTTTATGAAACCTAATTCGCAACTTCGTTTATAAATTTAATACGCATTAATCGTAGTTCATCCTCATCATAATCACCATCAAATTCATCTAATGCTTCTTGAATTTTATCAGTTTCAGCTTCCATAAAATAATCATGAATTTCTTCTTGCTGATCTTCATCTAACAAATCATCTAAGGCATAATTAATGTCTAATTTAGTTCCAGAAAAAATAATTCTTTCCATCTCTTTTATCAGCTCATTAATTTCTAGTCCTTTTGATTTTGCAATGTCATCTAAAGGTAATTTTCTATCTGTATTCTGAATGATATATAGTTTTAAACCAGAATTAACACCTGTACTCTTTACAATTAAATCATCAGGTCTTAAAACATCATTTTCTTCTACGTAAGTTTCTATTAATTTTACAAAATCTTTACCAAACTTTCTTGCTTTACCTTCACCTACTCCATGCACTTTAGATAATTCATCTAAATTAACAGGATACTTTAAAGCCATATCATCTAAAGATGGATCTTGGAAAACTGCAAAAGGAGGCACTCCTTGTTTCATAGCCACTTTTTTACGCAAGTCTCTAAGTAGTTTTACCAATTTTTCATCTGTAACTCCACCTAATGATTTTGCGTTGGTAATAATTGCATTATCATTTTCTTCATTATAAGCATGATCTTCAGTCATCATAAATGAAGTTGGATTCTCTAAATAACGTTCACCCTCTTTTGTGATTTTAATTACTCCATATTGCTCAATTTCTTTCTTGATATAATTCACCACCAAGATCTGACGAATCAAAGCCATCCAATAAGCAGCAGTTTTACTTTTACCAATTCCGAAAAATGGTTGTAAATGTGTTTTGTGTGAGGTAAGCAATGCGTTTTCTTTACCAACAATTGTATTTACAACTTCTTTAGATTTATACTTTTGTAAGGTGTTTTTAATTACGTTCAATAAGATAACTACATCTTCTTTGGCTTCATGCTTTTTCTTAGGATTTCTAGAATTATCATCCATATCAGCACCTTCTCCATTTACTTCATCAAAATCTTCTCCAAAATAGTGCAGTAAATATTTACGCCTATTCATAGAAGTTTCTGCATAACCAACTACTTCTTGCAGCAATGCATGACCAATTTCTTGCTCTGCTACTGGTTTACTAGCCATAAACTTTTCTAATTTCTCAATGTCTTTATAGGCATAGAATGCTAAACAATATCCTTCTCCATCATCTCTACCTGCTCTACCAGTTTCTTGATAATAACTTTCTAAACTTTTTGGTATATCATGATGAATTACATAACGTACATCTGGTTTATCTATTCCCATTCCAAATGCAATTGTAGCAACAACAACATCACAATCTTCCATTAAGAACATGTCTTGATGCTTCACCCTTGTTTTAGCATCTAAACCTGCATGATAAGGAACTGCTTTAATACCATTTACTTGCAGAATTTGGGCAATTTCCTCAACCTTCTTTCTACTTAAGCAATAAATAATTCCAGATTTACCTTCTCTTTGTTTAACAAATCGAATAATATCTTTTTCTACTTCTTTAGTTTTAGGTCTTACCTCATAAAATAAATTCGGTCTATTAAAAGATGCTTTGAATCTATTGGCATCTGTAATTCCTAACGTTTTTAAAATATCTTCTTGAACCTTTTCTGTAGCAGTTGCTGTTAAACAAATTACAGGTACATTATCAATTGCTTTAATAATGTGTTTTAGATTTCTGTATTCAGGTCTAAAATCGTGACCCCATTCAGAAATACAATGAGCTTCATCAATGGCTACAAAAGAAATAGTTTGAGTTCTTAAAAAGGTAACGTATTCTTCTTTAATTAATGATTCTGGAGCTACGTATAAAAGTTTTGTAATTCCGTTTGCAATATCAGCTTTAACTTGGGCAACTTCGGTTTTATTCAAAGATGAATTTAAAACATGAGCAACTCCATGCTCTTCAGAAATACCTCTAATAGCATCTACTTGATTTTTCATTAAAGCAATTAATGGAGATACCACAATTGCAGTTCCTTCCTTCATCAAAGCAGGTAATTGGTAACACAAAGATTTACCACCACCTGTAGGCATTATAACAAACGTATTATTGTTTTCTACAATACTTTTTATAACCTGTTCTTGTAATCCTTTAAATTTATTAAATCCAAAAAACTTTTTTAGAGGACCATGTAAATCCATATAAATATTTATTTGATTGAAAAGAAAATAGAAACCACAAACTATATAGTTTGATGAAAGCTAATTTTATAGTAAATTTGCCTGTTTCGTATACCTAAAGATATAACTTTTTTTTATTCTGAAAAAAATATAAAACTTGAAAGATAAATCAACAATTATTGCCAATGCTAAACAGACAATTTTAGCAGAAAGTAAAGCTATTTCACAAATGGCAGAACTAGTAGATATTAACTTTGAGAATGCAATTAATTGCATTTATAATTCAAAAGGAAGAGTTATAATTACTGGTATTGGAAAGAGCGCGAATATTGCTACAAAAATAGTAGCAACTTTTAATTCTACAGGAACACCAGCTGTTTTTATGCACGCTGCAGATGCTATACATGGCGATTTAGGTAATGTATTGGAAGATGATGTGGTTATTTGCATTTCTAAAAGTGGAAATACGCCAGAAATTAAAGTATTACTTCCATTAATTAAAAATTATGGGAACAAGGTTATTGCTATTACAGGAAATGTAGATTCTTTCTTAGGTACTAATGCAGACTTTGTATTAAATACGTACGTTGAAAAAGAGGCTTGCCCTAATAACTTGGCTCCAACAACAAGTACTACAGCACAATTAGTTATGGGTGATGCTCTTGCAGTTTGTCTGCTAGATTTAAAAGGATTTACAAGTAAGGACTTTGCCAAATATCATCCAGGAGGCGCTTTAGGTAAAAGATTGTACTTACGTGTTTCTGATTTAATTAAGAATAACGAGTTGCCTAAAGTGGATAAAAATGATTCAATTGCTAAAGTAATTGTTGAAATATCAGAAAAAAGACTTGGAGTTACTGCTGTTATTCAAAATGATACAATTGTTGGAATTATAACTGATGGAGACATTAGAAGAATGCTAACAAAAACTACTCAAATAGAAAATTTTACAGCTAAAGATATTATGGGTAAAAACCCAAAAACTATTCATTCTGATGCAATGGCTATTGAAGCTTTAGAGGCTTTAGAAAATGATAGTATCACACAAATTTTAGCTGTAGATGATAACAATAATTACGCAGGTGTTGTACATTTGCATGATTTAATAAAAGAAGGAATCTTTTAATGGCTGCAGAACAAAAAGAAATGTCTTTTTTAGGACATTTAGAAGAATTAAGATGGCATTTGGTAAGAAGTGCTGCTGCAATATTTTTGCTGGCAATTGTTTTCTTTGTATTTGCGAAGCAAGTTTACACCCATTTCCTTTTAGCACATCTTCAGCCAGACTTTATCACTTATCAATTATTTTGTGATTTTTTTGATCTTTTTGGGATGGATAGTGCTTTTTGTAGCATCAACTTTGGAGAGAAAAAATTACAAAGTATAAAAGTAACATCGCAACTAATGAATTCTATTTGGTCTTCATTAATATTGGGTGTTATAGTAGCTTTTCCATATATCTTATGGGAAATTTGGCGATTTATTTCTCCAGGATTAACAGAAAGAGAAATTAAAAAATCTAGAGGGTTTATTTTAATTGCCTCGTTTCTATTTTTTATAGGTGTGTTTTTTAGCTTCTATGTAATTGCACCAATATCAATTCAATTTTTATATAATTATCAAATTACAGAGGCTATAGAAAATAGTTTCACTTTAGAATCTCATATAGGATTAGTAACCAACATGTTATTAGGAGTATCTGTTTTATTTGAATTGCCTGTTTTAATTTATTTCTTAACCAAAATTGGTTTAATTACGCCAGCATTTTTAAGAAAATATAGAAAGCATGCATTAGTAGTGGTACTTATATTAGCTGCCATTATTACTCCTCCAGATGTTGCAAGTCAGGTAATTGTAGCAATACCAATTTTAATTTTATACGAAATAAGTATAAGAGTTTCAGCAAGAGTTATAAAAAATCAAGAAAAGAATGCCAACAAAAGTTAAGGAATTTAATGATTATCGTCAGAAGATGAACGATAAAATTTTAGCCTCAGATAATAAAGTTATAAAACGAATTTTTAACCTAGACACTAATGCCTTTAAGGAAGGTCATTTACCTGTTAAAACCAAAGAATTACTAGGTTTAGTGGCTTCTATGGTTTTAAGATGTGATGATTGTGTACAGTATCATTTAGAAGCTTCTATGAAAAATGGAGTAACTAAAGAAGAAGTTATGGAAACTTTATCTATAGCTAACCTTATTGGAGGTACTATTGTAATTCCTCATTTAAGAAGAGCTGTAGAATATTGGGAAGCTTTAGAAAATGAATAAATCATTTTAATGAAGGGTAATGTTTAAGATTCTGTTAAGAGGATTTTGTTTTAGATTACCTATTTTTACCTAGTACTCAAAAAAGATTGATTCAATTCTATGATATTAAGAGCAGATAATATTCAAAAACTTTATGGAAGCAGAAAGGTTGTTAAAGGCATTTCTCTAGAAGTTCAGCAAGGTGAAATTATTGGTTTACTTGGACCTAATGGTGCTGGTAAAACAACTTCATTTTATATGATAGTTGGAATGATAAAACCAAACTCTGGTCAAATATTTTTGAATGATTTAGAGATAACCAAAGACCCAATGTACAAACGTGCACAAAAAGGAATTGGTTATTTAGCTCAAGAAGCCTCTGTCTTTAGAAAATTATCTGTAGAAGATAATATTATGTCTGTACTTCAATTTACTGATCTTTCTAAAAAAGAGCAGAAAATGAAATTAGAATCTTTAATAGATGAATTTAATATTGGTCATGTTCGTAAAAACAGAGGTGATTTATTGTCTGGAGGTGAACGTAGAAGAACAGAAATTGCACGTTGTTTAGCTTCTGATCCTAAATTTATTCTATTAGATGAACCTTTTGCAGGTGTAGATCCAATTGCTGTAGAAGACATACAGAGCATTGTTGCTCAATTAAAGAATAAGAATATTGGTATTCTTATAACAGATCATGATGTACAAGCAACATTAGCCATTACAGATAAGACTTATTTAATGTATAATGGTAGTATTTTAAAAGAAGGAACTCCTGAAGAATTAGCTGCAGATGAAATGGTTAGAAAGGTTTATTTAGGAAAAGATTTTGAATTGAAAAAGAAGCGAGTTTTTAGTTCTTAAAATTTCCTATATGCCAAAGAATTCCTGATGGATCATGCAAAAAGAATTCTTTACCCCAATCATTTATTACAATTTCAGAAAGCCTAACTTTTTTATATTTTTGAGTAAGATTTTTTGATTTTAAATTGTCTAAATAATTTTCTAAATCTTCTACTTCTAAAAATAACATTGAATTATCTACCCAATCCTTTACGAATGCCTTTTGCAAATAAAAACCTAGGTCTTCACTAATTGAAAAATAAGTCATTGTATCAGATAATGTTAATTCTTTAAAACCTAAATCTTTATAGAACTCTAAAGACTCTTTATAATTTTTAGCACCAATAAAAGATCGAACAGATTTAAACATACTTTTTAAGTTGTAATGTCTTTAATCAATATTTTAAAGTGAAAGCAAATACCTGTATTATTTTCTTTAGGCTCTTCTAAAGAACAAGTACCTCCTAGCCTTTCAATAATAGACTTTACAGTTGTTAAACCAATACCTGTACTATTATTTTGCTCATTAGAGAGCGTTTCAAACATATTAAAAACTTTTTCTCTGTACTTTACTGGAATTCCTGGTCCATTATCACAATATATAAAATGATAATAATCTGAATCCTTCTTAAGTTCTATTGATAAGGCAACCTTTTCCTTGTCAGAAAATTTAATAGAATTAGATATTAAGTTTTGAAACACCTGCATCACCCCTATTTTTGAACTTACAACAGCATCACTTACAAGATTATAAGAGCAAGTCACTAAGTTCTCAAAATCTATATTATTTACAATACTTGCTACAGTATCTTTAAGGCTGAACTTGCTATAAATAATATTTTCATTATTCACCTTTGTGTAATGTAAAATATCATCTACAAGATTACTCATATAACCCATTCTATTAGAAATAAGCCCTAAATAATCTTTAGCTTCTTGATTATCAAAAAGTGCAGCATGATCTGTTTTTAAGACATCTACCAAAAAATTCACACCATTTATAGGTGATTTTAAATCGTGTGTTAATCGATATGCAAAATTGTTAAGTTGCTCGTTTAAACTAGAAACTTCTTTGTTTACCTTTTCTAATTCTCGATTTTTCTTTCTTAATTCTAGTAAATTAACTACTTGATTGGCAAGCAATTTTAAAGCGTCTTTTTGTTCTTCAGATAATACTTTTGGCTCATTATCTATTACACACAAAGTACCTAAAGGATAACCATCTGAAGTGTTTAAAGATGCACCAGCATAAAAAATAACATTCGGATCTCCAGTAGTTAATGGATTATCAAAAAAACGTTCGTCTTTTGTAGCATCATTTACTATAAACAAATCATTTGGCTCCAAAATACTATGAGCACAAAATGCTAAATCTCTTGGTGTTTGTTTAGCATCTAAACCATGATTAGCTTTAAACCATTGCCTATCTTTATCTACTAGAGAAATAAGTGCTATTGGTGTATTACAAATACTAGAAGCTATTTTAGCAATGGCATCATAATCTTCTTCTGGTAAAGAATCTAAAATTTTATAATTCTGTAAAGATTTCAGTCTTTCAACTTCGTTTTCTGGGGGATTTGCAGTAATCATTTATTTTTTATTAGTATTTATATTCTTTATAATTGATAATAGAACATACAAGATTATAATTATTGGTATAGATATGTAATTTAAGAAAATTATTAGACTTAAAGAAATGATTAAAAACAAATACACAAACCAGTTCTTTTGCAAAGAAAAGTCTTTTAACTTTAAAGAAAATAAAGGAATTTCTGCATTCATTAAATAACTTAATGTACAGGTTACAAAAATTAAAAAGTAGTTACTAGCAATTAAATCATTTACAAAATCAATATTAGAATTTTCGTAAATTAATGGTAATGATATTACAAATAAACACATTGCAGGTGTTGGTAAACCTATAAATGAGTCAGATTGTCTAGTATCTAAATTAAAATTTGCCAATCTATAACAAGCTGCTAAGGTTAATAGTAAACCAAATAATGAAACATCAATTAAAGAACTATTGTAAACAGCTGTTTCTGCATAAAGGTTTAAATCTATTAATTTAAAAATAATTACACCAGGCACTACTCCACTTGTAACCATGTCTGCTAAAGAATCTAGCTGTTTACCTAATTCTCCAGAAACATTCAATAATCTAGCAACAAAACCATCAAAAAAATCAAGAATAATACCTAAAACTACAAATAAGGCAGCATATGTAAAGTTACTAGACACAGCATATATAGTAGCTATTGTTCCACAAAATAAATTACCTAAAGTAATTAAGTTAGGTATATGTTTTTTAATATTCATTTCAGTTTTTTTTGTTATCGCTAAAGTAATAAAAGCAAATTGTCTTGTTTTCGATATTGTTAAATTTTTGTCATATTTGTAATATAAATTTACAGATGCCAATTTTACCTTCTAATTTTTTGCCAACAATTCCATTTAGAAACGGACATTTTAACACCATGTATAGACCTTTATTTATGAAAGGATCTGTAAACTATGATCGTGAACGTTTATATACTTGGGATAACGATTTTATAGATTTAGATTTTTCTAAGGTAGGTTCCAAAACTCTAGCTGTTCTTATACATGGTTTAGAAGGCAGCTCATCTTCTAGCTACATAACAGCCACAATTAAGCATTTAAATGATAAATATTTAGACGCTGTCTGCTTAAATTTAAGAGGTTGTAGTGGAGAAGATAATAATTTACTAGCCACTTATCATAGTGGAAAAACAGAAGATGTAAACTTTGTAATTAACCATATTTTAGATAAATATAACTATGACAATATTGTAATAATAGGTTTTAGCTTAGGAGGTAATTTAACACTAAAATATATTGGTGAAAAAGGTACAGATTTGCCATCTGAAATTAAAGGTGGAATTGCATGTTCTGTACCCATAGATATTGCTTCTGCAGAAAAAGAAATGGATAAATTAAAAAACAAGTTGTACATGGAAGTGTTTTTTAAAACCATGAAGAATAAGATTTTAGAAAAAGCACACAAACATCCTGAATTTCAGTTAGATAAAGACAAACTTTTTAAAGCTACAAAGTTTAAACATTTAGAACATTTATATACAGTGCCTGTTTTTGGGTTTGAAAGTCCAGAAGATTATTGGCAAAAAGCGAGTTCAAAACCTTACATCTCAGCAATAAACAAACCAACATTATTAATTAACGCAAAAGACGATACCTTTCTATCTAAAGAATGCTACCCAAAAGAAGAAGCCAAAAATTCTGAAAACTTCTTTTTAGAAATTACAAAATATGGAGGCCATTGTGGTTTTATGTCTTCATTCAAACCTTCAGAGAATACTTGGCTCGAAGAAAGAATAGCAAGGTTTATCAACAGAAACATTAATATTGATATGCCCTAAACAATATCTGTTAAAAAGAACTGTTATTTTAGTAGGTTTTTCGATATTTGTTATCGGTAATTTTAAATTTTGTGAAATACAAATTTTTACTTTTTGGTATTCTATTATCTTCTCTTTTAAATGCACAAGCATTTAGAAATTATTCCAACGAATTCTTAAATATAGGTGTAGATGCAGCTGCTCTAGGTATGGGCAAAGCTGTAGTAGCTACAACAAATAATGTAAATGCAAGTTATTGGAATCCTGCTGGTTTAGTAGGTATCGAAGATTATCAAGGTTCATTAATGCACTCCTCTTATTTTGCAGGTATTGCCAATTACAATCATGCAGCCTTTGCAATGCCTATTGATAAAGAAAGTGCAATCGGAATTTCTGTAATTCGTTTTGGGGTTGATGATATTTTAAACACAACAGCTTTAATAGACAATGATGGTAATATAGATTTTAATAGAATTAGCCTTTTTTCTGCTGCTGACTATGCTTTTAATTTTTCTTATGCTAGAAACTTAATTTTTAAAGATTTAAAACTAGGTGTAAATGCAAAATTGATTCGTAGAATTATTGGAGATTTTGCTGCTTCTTGGGGTTTTGGTTTTGATGTTGGTCTTCAGTTTGAAAGAAACTCTTGGAAATTTGGAATTATGGCTAGAGATATTACAACAACTTATAATAGTTGGGCTATTGATGAAGAAGAGTTTGAAAGTATTCGAAATGCAATTCCTGGTCAAAATCAAGAATTACCAGAAACTACAGAAATTACCAAACCAAAAGTACAATTAGGAGTTGCCAAAGATTTTAAGATTGGGCGTTTTTTTAACCTACAGTCAGAATTTGATTTAAATATTAGGTTTGAGCAAACTAACGATATTTTTTCATCAAAAATAGCAAGTATAGATCCTGCACTTGGGTTACAGTTAGATTATGAAAAATTGGTTTATTTAAGACTTGGTGTTGGTAATTTTCAATATACAACAGAGTTTGATAATTCTAAATCATTATCTACCCAACCTAACTTTGGTGTAGGTTTTAATTATAAAGGAATTCAAGTAGATTATGCTTTAACTAACATTGGTAGTGTTGGTAATGCACTTTTTTCGAACATTTTCTCTATAACTTTTGATTATACTTTTTTTAGAAGATAACATTACATGAAGAAAAAATACTTTATCTACATACTGTTTATACTTTTTGCTAAACAAAACTATGGGCAATTGCAACTTTCTGTCTATTCAGAAATTAGCATAGTAACTGCTGGCCCAGGAACTGAATTATATGAAGCCTTTGGGCATTCTGCTTTGCGTATTAAAGATCCTGTTTTACAGCTAGATCTAATTTATAATTATGGAATGTTCGATTTTAATGCACCTAATTTCTATAGTAATTTTACGAAAGGAAAATTAATTTACAAGTTAGGTAGATACAGATTTGATTATTTTCTAAGAAGTTATAATAAAGATAAACGTCGGGTAAATGAGCAAGTATTAAATTTAACAAGAGATGAAAGACAAGCCTTTTTTGTTTATTTAGAAAGGAATGCTGCACCCAACAATGCTTCTTATTTCTATGATCCTTATTTTAATAATTGTGCCACAAAATTAAGAGATATTACTGAGGAAGTTTTAAAAGGTAAAGTGAATTGGAATGATGGAAATATAGAAACAGACTTATCTTTTCGTCAATTAATGAACAGAGAAATACCTTGGAATACTTGGGGTAGTTTTGGAATTAATTTAGCTCTAGGTAGTAAATTAGATAGAAAAGCAGACTTTAAAGAATATATGTATTTACCAGATTATGTCTATTCTATTTTTAAGAACAGCAATAGACAATTAGAAAATAAAACAGTCGATTTAGTTAAAAAAGAAACTACAATTCTTGAGTATAAAGAACTAAAACAATCTAGCTCCTTGTTAAATCCGTTATTAATTTTTAGTCTTTTAGCTGTCATAGGTTTAATCTTAACCTTTAAAGATTATAAAAACAACTCTAGAAACATTGTTCTAGACTTTACATTATTATTTATAACTGGAGTTTTAGGAACTCTAATTATTTTTTTATGGTTCTTTACAGACCATTCTACAACACCTAACAACTTTAATGCTTTATGGGCTTTTGCACCTAATGTAATTATGGCTTTTTTATTAATTAAAAAGAGAAAAAAAGATTGGTTTTCGAAGTATTTTAAGCTTTTGGTTGTACTACTTTGTATAATACCTATAATATGGATTGCAGGAATTCAATTACTACCTTTATCTATATTACCACTTTTGATTTTATTTATAGTGAGGTATTTATATCTATCAAAATTTTATAGTTCTAATTCCTAATGTAATGAGCAAATGAACCCAGATTTAGAAATTATACCATTTAAAGAGGAATATTCACAACAGTTTTATGATTTAAATGCTGCTTGGTTAAAAAAGTATTTTTATATAGAACCTTATGATGAAAAGGTTTTAAGCCAGCCTAATACATACATTATAGCTGAAGGTGGTTATATTTTCTTTGCGAAATATAAAAACGAAATTGTTGGTGTAGTTTCGCTTATTAACCAAAAAACATTTTTTGAACTAAGTAAAATGGCAGTAGATCCAAAGTTTCAGGGTTTAAAAATTGGTAAGGAACTAGTGAATCATTGTATAGCTTTCGCTCAATCAAAAAAATGGGATAATATTATTCTTTACTCACACAGATCTCTAGAAACTGCAATTCATTTGTACAAAAAAATGGGTTTTATAGAAATTCCTGTAGAAGAGAATTCACATTATGAAAGAGCAGATATTAAAATGATATTAGCATTATAATGCTTACAAAAAACTTTGAATAGCTAATTCATACCCTTTTAAGCCAAAGCCAAATAAAACTCCTTTTGCAGCTGGTGCTATAAAACTCTTGTGTCTAAAATCTTCACGAGCATGTACATTAGAAATATGCAACTCAACAACAGGTGTTTCTATACCTTTTACAGCATCTCCAATTCCAACAGAGGTATGTGTATAAGCTGCAGCATTAAGTATTATACCATCATAATTAAAACCAACTTCATGTAACTTATCTATAATTTCACCTTCTATATTAGATTGAAAGTACGTAAGCTCTACACTATCAAACTTCATTTGTAAAGTTCTAAAGTATTCTTCAAAAGTTTGTGATCCATAAATTTCTGGCTCACGTTTACCCAAAAGATTTAGGTTTGGTCCGTTAATGATGATTAATTTCATAATATCAAAAATACAATTATTTTCCATAAAAAAAGGAGGCTTAAGGCCTCCTATTATTTATATGTTTTTTGACTTATAAACCAAACGTAAACCCTAAACCTACGTTATTGGCGTTAAAACCGTCATCAGTAATACCTTCGTAAAATAAAGATAAACTTGTAGCTTCACCAACCATATAACTTAACATAGGTTTGTAATAGAAACCACCATCATTACCATCATTAATTCCAAATGCGTAACCAACTTTAGAGCCTACAGAAAAATTATTAGATAATCTATAATGTAAAGAACCTGCTACTGGCAGAAACTGAATTGATTCTGCTTCTACTGTTGTTCCTAAAAAGTCATACTCTTTACCAAAATAATTAATAAAACCCGCTGAAACTCCTAGCATTAAATTATTATCTGTTGCAAATGCATAGCCTACATCACCACTTAAGGCAAAAGAGCTAAAATCTTCTACATCTCCTACTGGTAAACCTCCATTAACACTTACTGTAAATTGTGCACTTGCTGCTAAACTGCTTAAAACTAAAGCACATACTAAAATTACTTTTTTCATAATTATTAATTTTAAATTATACAGCGAAAGTATCAGAAATTGAAAATATCAATTAACTCAATCGCTATTCTTTATAACGTTAATAAAAGTCTAGTTTTTAAGTTGATTTATTTTTTTGTAGGAACTCTTAGTCTAACAATATTAATAATAGCTGCTTCACCTTCTTTTAAACTTGCAACTACCTCATATTCTCTTCTAAAATCGTATAATTTTAGTTTTGTTGTATTTGTTTCTAATTTACCAGAGTTAACTGTAACAATTTTAAATTCATTTTCTTTCTGATCAAGGTTTAACGTAAATGATTGCTTACGTCTAGAAACTTTAATATTTTCTAATATAGGCTTATCATTTTGTAAAATTGTAATGATATCTCCATCTTCAATACCATAATCCCAAATATCGATTTTTAATCTACTGGTATAAACAAAAACGGATACCTTTTCTCCAGATTTAATTTTAGTTTCACTAAATTTCTTCAGATAGTTTTCAGGCTTTAAACTCTCTTTTGTAATACTATCTACTCTCTTTACCTTTTTAATTTTTTTATAAACTTTCTTTATTTTCTTTTTAATAAAACTTTTGCCAACTAACTTAATTTCACCTGTAGCACAAGTATCTTTATCATCATAAATACCCACAAATTTACCTTCTAGAAGTTTTTTATTGGAAGCACTTTTAAACTTACCTTCAAAACTTACAAAGCAAAATTCTTCTGGTAAAAATTTAGATTTTGTGTACAAAATATCACTTTCTTTAAATTGAATTTTATCGGTCTTATCATTGTAATAACCTCTTATATAAGATTTGGTTTCATTTTCACCATCTATATCTGTTAAAGAATAACCTTCTATGAAATTATTTTTTTCTACGTTAAATTGTACTTTATAAGAAATTAGTTGATTTTCATCTAAAACAATAGCACCAAGTAACTCATAATCAAACTTTTTTGATTCTTGAGAAGCTATATTAAAAATAGAGCACAAATAAATTAATAAATAAAAACGAGCTTTCATATATGATTTTTGATTACTTTAGAGACAAATTAACTAAAATATACTTGTTATTATGAAAAAATCATTAACTATTTACACATTTTTAATTGCTTTTTTAGCGTTTTCATTCAATGCTGAAGCATCTTTTCCTGTAAAAAAGAAAACTAAGACAGTAGAAATCGTTAAAGGCGATAAAGTAGAGAAAGCTGAAGTTACTTCTTTTGCATCTGCTGCAAGTTCAGGTAAAAGCCAAACAACAGCTTTATTACTTTCTGTATTTTTAGGAGGTTTAGGTATTGATAGGTTTTATTTAGGTTATACCCTTTTAGGAATTCTAAAATTGATAACCTTAGGTGGCTTTGGAATTTGGTATATCATTGATTTAATAATGATTATAACAGGTGATTTACAACCTAAAGGAGGAAGTTACTCTGAGACTTTATAAACATATCATAACAATATTTACAAACCATCCAATTTTGGATGGTTTTTTTATTTATTTTAGTTGCTGATGAATTGGAAGAATGCCATAAGAGATTATAAATTGTTTCTAAAGATAGAAAGAGGTTTATCTAAAAACACCATAGATAGTTACTCAAGAGATTTAGTTAAGCTCACCAACTATCTAGATCAAAATGATATCAAATTATCTCCAATAACTATAGATAAAGAGATTATTCAGCAATTTATCTATGAAATTGCTAAGCAAGTTAATCCTAGAAGTCAAGCTAGAATAATATCTGGCTTACGCAGTTTTTTTGATTACTTGGTATTTGAAGATTACAGACAAACAAATCCTACAGACTTAATAGAAGCGCCTAAAATTGGTAGAAAACTTCCAGATACGCTTTCTGAGGATGAAATTAATGCCTTAATTCAATCTATAGATTTAAGTCATCCTCAAGGAGAACGTAATAGAACCATATTAGAAACCATGTATAGTTGTGGTTTACGAGTTACTGAATTAATAACACTTAAAATTTCTGATTTATTCTTTGATGAAGGTTTTATAAAAGTGACAGGAAAAGGGAACAAGGAACGCTTTGTACCTATTCATTACAATGCTATGAAGTTTATAACTACTTATATCAATCAAATAAGAAATCAGTTAAAACCTGCTAAAACTTTTGAAGATACTTTGTTTTTAAATAGAAGAGGTAAAGGTTTATCTAGACAAATGATTTTTACCATTCTAAAAGATTTAGCCGTAAAAATTGATTTGAATAAAAAAATTAGCCCTCATACTTTAAGACATTCATTTGCAACGCATTTATTAAAAAATGGAGCAGATTTAAGAGCCATACAACAAATGTTGGGTCATGAAAGTATTACAACTACAGAAGTTTATGTACACTTAGATAATAGTTACTTAAAAAAAGTTGTAGAAACTTATCATCCTAGAAAATAAAAAATCCCACATTTGTGGGATTTTCAATATCTATATAAAATTAGAAATTATTTAGCTACGTTAACAGCTCTAGTTTCTCTAATAACAGTAACTTTTACTTGCCCTGGATAAGTCATATCATTCTGTATTTTCTGAGAAATATTAAATGATAATTCAGATGCTTTAGAATCGTTTACTTTAGTACTTTCTACCATAACTCTTAACTCACGTCCAGCTTGTATAGCATACGCCTTCTGAACACCTGTGAAACCAAAAGCAATAGCTTCTAAATCTTTTAAACGCTGAATGTAAGAATCTAATACTTGACGTCTTGCACCTGGTCTTGCACCTGAAATAGCATCACAAACCTGAACTATTGGAGAAATTAAACTTTTCATTTCAATTTCATCATGGTGTGCTCCAATTGCATTACAAACATCTGGCTTTTCACCATACTTTTCAGCCCATTCCATACCCAATAAAGCATGTGGTAATTCGCTCTCTGCATCTGGTACTTTACCAATATCGTGCAATAAACCTGCACGTTTTGCAACTTTAGAATTTAAGCCCATTTCTGCAGCCATAATTCCACAAAGATTGGCAACCTCTCTAGAGTGCTGTAATAAATTTTGACCATAAGAAGAACGATATTTCATTCTACCAACAGCTTTTACTAACTCAGGATGTAAACCGTGAATACCTAAATCAATCACAGTTCTCTTACCTACTTCTATAATTTCTTGAGAAATTTGTTTCTCAGTTTTCTTTACAACTTCCTCAATTCTTGCAGGATGTATTCTACCATCTGTAACCAACTTATGCATAGATAAACGTGCTATTTCTCTACGAACAGGATCAAAACAAGATAAAATAATAGCTTCTGGAGTATCGTCTACAATAATTTCTACACCTGTTGCAGATTCTAAAGCTCTAATATTACGTCCTTCTCTACCAATAATTCTACCTTTTACATCATCAGATTCTAAGTTAAAAACAGATACACAATTTTCTACAGCTTGCTCTACACCAACTCTTTGAATTGTACCTAAAACAACTTTTCTTGCTTCTTGTTCTGCTGTAAGTTTAGCTTCTTCAATAGAAGTTTGTACAAAAGCCATAGCTTCTGTTTTTGCCTCGTCTTTTAAAGAGCTTACTAGTTCTTTTTTAGCTTCATCTGCAGATAAGCCAGAGATTTGCTCTAACATATCTACATGCCTTTTATGCATTTTTTCAAGTTCGTTTTCTTTTTTCTCTATGAAATCTAACTTAAAATTATAGTCTTTTTCTTTCTGTTCTAAGGATTGATTAAGTCTTTTATTCTTATCTACCTCTGAAGCTACTTTAGATTCTCTATCTCTAATTCTCTTTTCAACATCAGAAATCTTCTTTTCTCTAGATAAGATTACCTTTTCGTGCTCTGCTTTTAATTCTATAAACTTTTCTTTCGCTTGTAAAATTTTATCTTTTTTAATTGATTCTGCATCAATTTTTGCTTCTTTTAAAATAGAGCTAGCTTCTTTTCTTGTACTATTTAAAATCTTTTTTCCTTTCGATTTTTCAATTGATTTAAATATTATAAAACCTAAAGCGACTCCTACTAAAACTCCCAAAATAAGGGGAAGTATTATTCCTTCCATAATTAAAATTTGTATATAAAAAAAGCCTACATTAGTTGGTTTTTTTTAAACTCCAAAATGACATATATAGGACTAACTAACTGTTCAAGGATCCACTCTAGGTGGCTTGCTTTAGTAGTTAAGACTCATCCTTCATAATAGAATAGTGTTGAGTTTAATAAACAATTACTAACGTAGGCAGTGTGTTGTTAATGTATTTTAATGAACTTATTCTAAATGAGTTTTTACCAAATTGGTAAGCTCATTTAATTTTTGCATTTCTTCTTTATTTGTATCGTTTTTATTTAAAGATAATATTTCTAATTTGGATGCAAATTGCAAAGCAGACATGGCTAAAACATCTTGTTTATCGCTCACAGCATAGTTTTGCTCATACATGGCAATTAGTTTATTTATTGCATTTGCAGCTTTACGCATACCTTCTTCTTCTTTAGTGTTATTAACACTTAAAGGGTATGTTCTACCAGCAATTACAATATTAATCTTTAATTTACTCACAATGTAAAGAACTTTATTCTTGAAGCTGGGTAATACATTTATCAATTTCTTTGATTAATGAATTAATTTTCAGCTTTGTATCTTTTGTATTTGAACTACTGCCTTCAATAGTTTTTGCAATTTTTAAAGATTCAAATTCTTTTTTTTGAATGTCTAAAACCTGCTCTTTTTCTAAAAGTTCTTTTTGCAATGAAGTATTGTTTTGAAGCAAGATTTCGTTTTCTCTCTTTAAAAACTCATAATTAGAAAGCAGGTTTTGCAACGATTTTTCTAGTAAATGAATTGCTTCTAGTGTGTTACTCATTTTGGACTTTAGAATAAACTATCTCTACAAAGTTAGCATTCTGTTTTAAATATTACAACATTTAATCGCTTTTTTAATAACCTAATGATAATAAACCTTTTACCTACACAATCATTTTTGTTATTTTTACGTAAAAATATTGTCATTTGAAAAGAATAGTAATTTTTGCATTTTTAGTAATGCAATGTGTCTGTTATGCACAGAAAGAGTATCCTCAAAATTATTTTAGAAATCCATTAGACATCCCTACTTATTTGGGAGGATCGTTTGGAGAGTTAAGAAGCAATCATTTTCATGCTGGTTTAGACATTAAAACTCAAGGAAAAGAAGGTTTAAAAGTTTATGCAGCTGCAGATGGCTTTGTTTCTAGAATTAAGGTGCAACAATTTGGTTATGGTAAAGCAATATACATTACACATCCAAATGGATATACCACTGTTTATGGACATTTAAGTAAGTTTAATGATGAAATAGATACTTACGTAAAATCTATTCAGTACAAAAAGGAAAATTACGCTACTGGTAATTTATATTTTAAAGAAGATCAATTTCCTGTATCTAAAGGAGAAGTAATTGCTTTTTCTGGAGATACAGGTGGTTCAGGTGGTCCTCATTTACACTATGAAATTAGAAATACTGCCACTGAAAACATTATAAATCCACTATTTTTTGGATTAAAAGTTAAAGATGATATTCCACCTATTGTGCAAGCTATTAAAGGTTATTCTCTTAGTTCTGATGCAAGAATAAATCAACAGAGAAAGAGTTTTCAAATTCCCATTAAAAAAATAAGCGAAAGCAATTATGTTGCAGATAGAATCGCTGCAAGTGGATTAATTGGTTTTGGAGTGAGTGTCTTTGATCGATTTAATGGAGCATCCAATAAAAATGGAATTTATAGTTTAGAAATGAAAGTAAATGGTAAGCGTTATTATTATCATGATGTAGAAACTTTCGCTTTTTCTGAAAGTAAATTTATTAATCTTCATATAGATTATGAACACTATAAACGCTACAAACGTAAATACCAAAGGACATATAAGCTTACACCCAATAAACTATCTACTTATGAAGAATTGATTAATAATGGAAGAATAAATGTAAAAGATGGTTTTAATTACATTGTAGAAATTATTGCAAAAGATTTTGAAGGGAACTCTAGCACTGTTAAAATTCCTGTAGCAGGTAAATCAAGCAATGCAATTTTTGATGAAAAACCAGATACAACAGCTTATTATATAGAAGCAAACAAGTTTAATAAGTTTCTTTTAGAAAAAGTAACTGTAGCTTTCCCTAAGAATTCATTTTACGAAAACTTATATTTAGATTTTGAAATGGAAAATGATGTGGTTAAAATTCATAATGCCACAGTTCCTTTAGATAAGAATTTTACTTTAACATTTGATGTTTCTGAGTATGATGAAGCAGAAAAACAACAACTATACATTGCCAGTTTGGCTTATCCAAAATATCCCAGATATCAATTTACACGTAAAAAGGATAGTACATTTTTTACAACAAGTAAAACTTTAGGTAATTACGCACTACTTACTGACAAACAAAAACCTAGCATTAAAATATTATACTTTAAAGACCAACAATGGATAACCAATTCTAAAACCATTAAAGTAAAAATAAATGATGTAGGTTCAGGTATTAAAAACTGGAGAGCCACTATTGATGGTGAATGGGTTTTGATGCAATACAATCATAAAAAACGAATTTTAACCTATAATTTTAGTGATAAAAAATTGGTAGGTAGCAAACATATCTTTAAACTTGTAGTTCAAGACAATGTTGGAAATACGAATACGCTTTCTACAACGTTCTTTAAAAAACAACTAAACTAAAATTTGTGAAACAAATTCTCTTATTTCTATTTTTAATACCTAGTTTTCTGTTCGCCCAAAAAACAACCATATTAAAAGGTACAGTTAAAAATAGTCAAAAAGATGGTATAGATAAAGTTTCTGTAAAGTTTGGAAAGACAGGTACAGTAACAGATGAAAATGGGAACTACTCTATAAGAATTCCTTTAGACAAAGAGATTACCATTTTATTTAGCCATGTATCTTATGTAACATTTACAAAAAAAATTACTGCTAAGAATAGAAATATTATTCGCTTCTCACCTATTCTACTTACAAAAACAGAAAATCTAAATGAGGTTGTTGTAAAAGACAACCGAAAAGAGGCAGCAGGAATAACCAAAATTGATATAAATAAAGCTAAAAATATTGTTGGGCCAAATGCAGGTGTAGAAAATGTTTTAATGACTTTACCAGGTGTAAATAACAATAATGAGCTTAGTACACAATATAATGTGAGAGGTGGTAATTTTGATGAAAACTTAGTATATGTAAATGGAATTCAAGTATATAGACCATTCTTAATTAGATCTGGTCAGCAGGAGGGTTTAAGTTTTATAAACTCTAATATGGTACAAAATATCGATTTTTCTGCTGGAGGTTTTCAAGCAAAATATGGAGATCGTTTATCATCTGTATTAGATATTACTTACAGAAAACCATCAGAAACAGCTCTAGCCATAGATGCTAGTCTTTTAGGAGCAAGTGCTACCTTTGAAGGTTTATTTTTAAACAATAAATTAAGTACTATAACAGGTGTAAGATATAGAGATAACAGTTTGTTTGTAAACAGCAAACAAATAGAAACCAACTTTAGACCTCGATTTACAGATGTACAAACGTATTTATCTTATGAATTTTCTGATAAATTTCAACTTAGCTTTTTGGGTAATTTTTCTTTAAACAATTACAATTATCAACCTTTAACAAGAAGAACTCGTTTTGGAACTGTGGCCAATCCTTTAGAGTTAACTGTCTTTTATTCTGGACAAGAAGAAGACAAATATCTTACGCTTTTTGGAGCTTTATCTGGAGAATATAAAGTTAGTGATTCTTTTACAATAACCACAACTGCATCTAGATACAACACTCAAGAAGAAGAACATTTTGATATTGCAGCTCAATATAATTTAGGTGAAGTTGATGCAAATATTGGTTCAGATGATTTTGGAGATGTTCAGTTTTCTCAAGGAATAGGATCTCAATTAAATCATGCAAGAAATGATTTAGATGCGTTAATTACCAATGTTGAAGTAAAAGGAACCTTAAAACAAGGTTCAAAGCAATGGAGTTTTGGTGTTAAATATCAAAAAGAAGATATAATTGATAGAATTCGTGAATGGGAAGTTATAGATTCTTTGGGTTTTTCTATTAGACCTCCTTTTCATTCATCAAACAACCAACCCTATGAACCTTTTGAAGGTGCAATAACTCCTTTTCAAAATATTAGAAAAGACAACAATGTTATTATTAATAGAATCACTGGATTTGCACAATTTAATCAGCGTTCTTTTTGGAACGATCATGAAGTATTTTATAATTTAGGAATTAGAGCACATTCTTGGTCTGTGACTGGAAATGGAACAAAATCAGACAATAAAATAATAGTTAGTCCTCGTGCACAATTTGCAATTAAACCTAATTGGGATAAAGACATGCTTTTTAGAATTTCTGGAGGATTATATGCTCAACCACCTTCATACAGAGAGTTGAGAGATTTTAATGGAGATATTAATGTAAACGTAGATGCACAGAAATCATATCATTTGGTTACTGGTATGGATTACAGCTTTAATCTTTGGAATAGACCTTTTAAACTTACTTCTGAAGCCTATTATAAAAACTTAACAGATGTAAATTCATATACTATAGATAATGTTAGAATTAGATATAGAGCAGACAATGTAACTGAAGCTTATGCTTATGGATTGGATTTGCGTTTAAATGGTGAATTTGTTCCTGGCAGTGAAAGTTGGGTAAGTATTGGATATTTGAAAACAGAAGAGAATATAAATGATAGAGGTTACATAGCAAGACCTTCTGATCAAAGAGTAAAATTTGGAATATTGTTTCAAGATTATATACCTAATTTACCTGACTTAAAGGCTTATTTAAATTTGGTTTATAACACAGGTGTTCCTGGTGGTTCTCCTTCTTATTCAGATCCTTATAATTTTCAACAACGATTAAGAGATTATAGACGTGCAGATTTAGGTGTATCTTACATTTTTGTAGATGCCAATAAACAGTTTAGCTCTGGCTGGTTATCTAACTTTAAAGAATTAAGTGCTGGTTTAGAACTGTTTAATATGTTCGATATACAAAACGCAATTACCAATACATGGGTTAGAGATGTGTATACAAAAACGCAATTTGGAATTCCTAACTTTATGACTGGCAGGGTATTAAACTTTAAGCTAGCTATGAAGTTTTAATTTAAAGAATCTTTTCATTATCAATTAGTGCTCCAAATTCTTTCTTATATATTCTTACTACTACTAAGAATAAACTTATTAATAAAGGGCCAAAAATCAAGCCAATAAAACCAAATAAAGGTACACCAACAATTACTCCTATTAAAGTGATTAAAGGATGAACATTATCTAATTTTTTAAGTAAAAATAGCCTTATTATATTATCTGTAGAACCTACTACAACCAATCCATAAATTAGAATTCCCCAGGCTCCAATATTATTACCATAAGACATGGTTAAAATAAATACAGGTAAAATACCAATTAAAGTACCTACAAATGGTATCATAGAACCAATAGTTACTATTATAAACCAAAAGAAAGGATCACGAATTCCGAAAATTAAGAAACCAATTAAAGCAATAATCCCTTGTGCAATAGCAACCAAAGGTATACCTAATGCATTAGAACGAACCATGGCTTGAGATTCTGTACCAATAATTTTTAAGTTCTTATTACTAATAGGAATATATGCATATAATGAATCTTTTAACTGACTTCTGTTTGTTAACATATAGTATAGAATAAAATACATTAGTCCAATAGCTATAAAAATATTAAAAGTACTACCAGCAAAGGTTTCCAAATTACTAGAAATCCATGTAGAAACTTCTTCTGTATTAATTCTTGAACTCAAATCATAGCCATATTCACTTTCTATAACTCGTATTTTGTTCTGAACAACTTTGGCAATTTCTTCTGAATTATCTACAGCTTCACCTATTTTTTCACCCAACATAAATATAATTCCTGTTACAGGTAAAAGAATACAAATAAATGATAAAAACATGAGTAAAATCGCAGCAAGATCTGGATTCCAGTTTCTATTGATTAAAAAAACCATCCATTTTCTTAATAAAACATAGATGGTAATAGCGCCTAAAACACCTGATAAATATGGAATTAACTCCATAAATATTAAAACTGCGAAAAACAAGATTAGAAGTAATACAAATACTTGTCTAATTATTTTTGGTGCTATAACATCACTCATAGTAGCTTATTTTTATCGCAATTTAGAAATTATATAAAGTATAAAATGTAAAAATCGAATATAAAATTAATTCATTCCGAAATTAATAAAATTTACGCTTCTTCTCTGTTTACCAAATCCATAGAAAAGGCTGGGGTACATATTGCAATATATTCACATTCTTCCTCAAAAGGATTTGAATATTGTACACGAACATTTTTCTCTATTTTAATTGATTCTCCAGCACTTAAAACAATTTTCTCATCCTCTATAATAAATTGTTTTTTGCCTCTAATGATATAAGTATATTCATCAAATTGAGGTGTTTGAAAAGGCTCTTTCCATTTTGGAGGTGCTACCATATGCGCAACACTTATATCAGATTGTTTGGTGGTAGCATTTCCAAAATGTTCTTCAATTAATTTGCCATCTGTAGTTGGCACTACAAAAGGACTATTTTGAATGGTGTATTTTTTCATTTTTAAATTATATCAAATTGAATTCACCAGAAACTATTCTTTCAATTTCTGTTAAGTCATCAAAATTTTTATCAATAAAATAGGTGTTAAATGCTTTATCTATAATGGTTTGATTAATTTTAGCTGAAGCTGTAGTTGCTAACTTTTGATTAGATCTATTCTTAGCACCAATAGCCAATCTTAACACATTTAAATCTGATAGATCACCTAATAAACAACCAATTATACCAATAGATTCGTGTTCTGAAACTGTAGTGTTTTCTAAAATTTCTCTTTCTATTGTACTAATTTCAATATCATTATCTAAATAATATTGCAAGATTATTCTACGTTCAAATTCAGAATTTGGAAGTAAAATCGTCTTTTTCTGATTGAAAATAGAATAACTCATATCAATTTAATGAAACCAAATAATGAATAATTTGATTTTGGCCAAATCAGGAATTTGTTCTAGAGATACTTTTTGGTTCAAAGCAAAATCTCTAAGCCCTAATTCTTCTTTATCAATAGCTATAGTAGCATTTAATTCATCTAAAAACAGAGTAACAGATTGTAAGGTAGTTTCTGGTCTTGCTGCATAATTTGCATTAATTTCAGAGAAAGTAGAATTTAAATTGATACCAGATTTAGTTTTGTAACGAGAATCATGAATTTCGATGCTCTTTATGGTTGATGTACTATCTAACTGTTCTTTTGGTACAATCGTTAACAAGTGCTTCCCTCCTTTTTCGTAAATCAAATAGGTATCATCATCTTGAAAATAGTTATCACCTAAAGCACCTTCACTTAAATTTTTAACTATAGAATCGTTTTTAAAAATTTCATCTAAATCAGATACAGTTGTAGTTGTGGTTATTTCACCAACCATCCCTTTATCTAACATAAATTTGTTATTGTTGGTACAACTTGTTATACATAATGAAATTATTACTAGGGATAAGAAACTTCTTTTAATCATTCTTTTTAGTTTTTATTAACGTTAACGTTAATATTCTTAATTTGTTATTTAATTACTTTTTTTAAAATTCCAAAAACTGCTCTTATAAAAGTAGCACTCGTTAATACCTTAACTAAAGGATCTTGTCTTGTGCTTCTTCTAGAACTTCTTTTGTAATTTTCTTCTCTTGCTTTTTGTTTTGCTAAACGTTCTATTTCCTTTTGTCTTTCAGCATCTTCTATGGCTTTTTGCTCAGCATCATTAATATCTTTAATTTTCTGATTCAACAATTCGTAAGCACTTTCTCTATCTAAGTTATTGTTGTATTTATGAATAAGTCTAGAGTTATTGATTACTTGACTCAATTCTTGATCTGTTAAAATATCCATTCTACTCATTGGCGCTCTTAGCATGGTTCTAGCCAAAGGTGTTGGAATTCCTTTTTCATTTAAAACCGAAACAAATGCTTCTCCAATACCTAATTGTGTTAAGACTTCTTTGGTATCATAATAATCTGAAGTAGGATAATTTTCTGCAGCCAATTTAATTGCTTTTCTATCTTTAGCAGTAAAAGCTCTTAGTGCATGCTGAATTTTTAAACCCAATTGCGCTAAAATATCTTCTGGAACATCTTTTGGATTTTGGGTAACAAAGTATAAGCCAATACCTTTAGAACGAATCAACTTAACAATACTTTCTATTTGATTTAATAAAGCTTTAGAAGCCTCCTCAAAAACCAAGTGAGCTTCATCTATAAAAATAACCAACTCAGGTCTTCCTGAATCTCCTTGTTCTGGAAAAGTTTCATATACTTCTGCCAATAATTGCAGCATAAATGTAGAAAACAACTTGGGTTTATCTTGTATATCTGTTAATCTTAATACAGATATAACTCCTCTTCCATCATCATCTATTCTAGTAAGGTCTTCAACTTCAAAAGATTTTTCGCCAAAAAACAAATCTCCTCCTTGTTGTTCTATCTCAATAATTTTACGCAAAATAGCACCTGTAGAAGATGTAGAAATTCTACCATATTCTGCTTGAATAGCTTCTTTACCTTCTTGAGTTACAAATTGTAAAACCTTTTTAAAATCTTTAATATCTAAAAGAGGTAATTTATGATCATCACAATACTTAAAAATAATGGCAACAATTCCACTTTGCGTTTCTGTTAAATCTAAAATTCTAGATAATAAAACAGGCCCAAATTCAGAAATTGTGGCACGCATTTTAGTACCATTTTGTTCTGAGATTGATAAAACTTCAATAGGAAACTTTTTAGCCTCGAATGGAAAACCTATTTTTTGATGACGTTCATCTATTTTTGGATGACCAGGACTCTCTTTGGCCAAACCAGAAAGGTCTCCTTTAATATCCATTAGCAAAACAGGAATACCTTTTTCTGATAAATTTTCTGCTAAAACTTGTAACGTTTTGGTTTTACCTGTACCTGTTGCACCTGCTATTAAACCATGTCTGTTTAAGGTTTTAAGAGGTACCTTTACGATTGCATCAGTAATAGTTTCCTCACCCAACATTGCAGCTCCAAGTGCAATAAAATCGCCTTTAGTTGTATAGCCCTTGTTTATGTAATCAAAAAAATCCTCTCTTTGGCTCATCAAAATAAATTTTGATAAAAATAAGTAAAGTTTAAGAGTAAGAAAATAAAATTGAGACTTTGTTAAATTAAAAATTAATTTATTTAGGCACTAGATACGTTTACTTAGCTAACCAATGAAATGTATATATGCTAAAAACATCTCTATCTTTTAAATTTACTTTAATCGAAGTTGAATAAGGAAAAGAATTAAAATTTGTTTTGTCTATTACAATGCTCTTAGAATTTTCTGTATTCCCAAAACTGATTTCTTAAAAAGAAAAGGAAATACTAAAAACCTAGTTAAAATATAGTTATCATTTTTGCTTACGAATGGACTTATCTTTAAGCACCTTTTCCCAATATTTCTTTGCAACAAATAATAATCCAAAACTTTCACTTTTCTCTTTTCCAAGATGCTTGTGATGCATTTTATGCGCCCATTTTATAGCTTTTATGTATGTGTTGTTACTTCTAGAAAACCACTTAAAACGCTGATGAATTATAACATCATGAACTAAAAAATAAGCCAAACCATATAGTGCAATTCCAAATCCAATACCAGCAAGCCAATATGTTTTATCTTGTAATCCTATCATAATACACAACCAACTTGGTATTGCAAAAATTAAAAAGAAGGCATCATTTTTCTCGAAAAAGTGAGCATTTGGTTTGTGATGATCTTCATGCAAATACCACAAAAATCCGTGCATTACGTATTTATGCATTGCCCAAGTTATTCCCTCCATTATAATGAACGTTACTAAAGTAATTGATAAGATAAAAAGAAAGATCATTTAAAAAATAAACTAATAGTTATAAAAAATATAAGCTGAATTATAAACAAATAAACTGCGAATTTATTCTGTTTATTGAATTTCAAAATTACGAATAAATACTGTAAAATTAAACTACCAAAAAACCAACACACATAATTATATATTGGAATTTCTCCATATGGAAACCATTGCCAAAAATTTAATTTAATAGCTACTGGCTCTAAAAATAAATCTAAGAAAACAGCTATAAATGCAGCTATAATTGCCAATAAATGAATTTCTAATTGATTAGAAATAGTAAAATTATATTTTACTTTAAGCCAGTTATAAACTTGATAGGTTAAAATACCAACACAATACATAGTTGTAAACCACAAAACACCTAATAAAACAGGAACTCCAAATATTTTGTAGCCCATAACACTTGAGTATTCATAATCTCCAAAAAGAAGTCCTGTATTAATACCTATAACTTCATAAGTAAGCCCTGCAAAAATGCATGCACTAAAAAAAAACCAAAGTGATTTATTAATTTTTTGATGCGTATAAAGAACCAATAGCATTGATATGATTAAATTCAAAGGTGTGTTATCAATAAAAAAATCATGATAATCAGTAAAAAGCAAGCCAATAATAGCACTTAAATGAAATAATAGACTTATTCCTAAAGCTAATTTGTATTTACGTTTAAATAAACTACTGGATGTCATCTGCTACCAATTTTGCACTTTTAAAACACAATGGAATTCCTCCTCCTGGATGTACACTTCCTCCACAGAAATATAAATTTTTATAGCGTTTGCTTTTATTTTGTTGTCTAAAAAATGCAGCCATTTTACTGTTACTACTTGTTCCATATAAAGAACCCATAAAACTAGCTGTTTTTTCTTGAATATTTAAAGGAGAAAGCGTGTCTTCTGCAACAATATGCTTTTCAAGATTAGTGTTTAATCCTTTATTGATCTGTTTGATTATGAACCTCTTTACTTTTTCTTTTTGCTCTTCCCAATTATGTTCATTGTGTGCAGGAGCATTAACCATTACAAACCAATTTTCACTTTTATCTGGAGCGTGATTTTTGTCGTATTTAGAAGTTATATTTACATAAATGGTTGGCTCATCAGGTAAAATAGAATCATTAAAAATTTGTTCAAACTCTTTCTTATAATCTTCACTAAAAAAGATATTATGTAAACCTAATTCTGAAAAAGTAGTATTTATACCCCAATAAAAGATAAAAGCACTACTGCTTCTTTCTTGCTTTAAAACTTTATCTGCAAACTTATTATCTTCAAGTAATTTTTTATAGGTATAATAAATATCCATATTACTTACAATAATATCTGCTTTGTGTCTTTTTCCATTCACAACAACTCCTGCAACTGTTTCATTTAGAGTTTCAATTTTTTCAACTTTGCTGTTGTTATGAAATTTAACACCAACATCTTTTGCTAATTTCACTAAAGCATTAGTAATACTTATCATTCCTCCATTTGGATAAAAAGTTCCTTGACTTTGTTCCAAACTAGAAATCATACTTAACATCGCTGGTGCTTTATATGGATTACTACCATTATAGGTTGCAAAACGATTAAAAAGTTGCACCATTTCTGGCGTTTTAAAGCTAGATTCGTTAAAGCTATTTAAAGATTTTGAAATGTATGGAAACTTAACACTAAGCAAAGCTTTATAAGTTTCACTTTTTGTGATCAAACTTAAATCTAAGGGAAAATCTAAAAATAGTTCTCCTATGTTTTTATAAGCTTTTTTACTGTTTTCAAGATATTTCTTAATGTTTACTGATGGTTCACCAAAAACTTTTTCTGCTTCATCAGCAAAAGCATCACCATTTTTTTGAGCGGTAATTTTTTTACCATTTGCAAAAAAATAACGACAGCTTTCGTCTAAAGAACGATATGTAAAATAGCTGGTAATATCTTTTTTGGCCAAACTAAAAAGTGCTTCTATATTTTCTGGAGCTGTAAAGAGGGATGGACCAGCATCAAAAGTAAAACCATCTTTTTTAAATGAAGATAGCTTACCTCCAAAATAAGAATTTGCTTCATAAACAGAAACATCGTAATTCTTTAAAGCCAATCGAATTGAGGTGGCTAAACCTCCAATTCCACTGCCAATAATAGCTACTTTATTCATTTGTTTAACATTTCAGTAAAAATATGAAACAAAAAACATTTAACCTTGTTTTTTGATTAAATTATATACAATTATTTCTTAAAATTTAAACAGGTATTATTCCTCCTTAAATGAGATGTATCAGAAAAAAAGAGAGCACTGAATACAGATTTAAATAGACGAATTATTTTTCAATTTTTTGTTGAATAGTAAAACGCGTAAACATATCCTCACTATACCAATTTTGTTTTCTCGTTTTTTGAATAACAGCTTTGTGATTTGGCATTCTATATGCAAATTTTTTCATCATTGCTTTTGATTCCCAAACACTGAAAGTAGCTTGTTTAACCCAAGGAATTTCTCCAACTCCATAAGAAGTAATAAATCCTTCTGCTGTAGCCATTTGAGATGCAATTGGTGCTACGTTTTTCCAAAAATATTGTAATTTATTTAGGCGAATCGTTGCTCTAGTTAACACAGCTATTTCTCCTTCATAATCTGTAGTTGGTGGTAATTCACCAAAAACCTTTTTCTTGTCCCACAAACCATGACCTTCAATAGGTTTTAATAAATATATGGTTTGGTTTTTACAAAATAAATCGAACCACTTTAAAATGAAACTTCCAAATTGATCTTTTAAAGTTAAATCACCTTCATAAGTAACTAATATAGACCATTGAGATAAATCTGGAACTTTATCAAAAGTACCATTTTTACCTGTTCCCATCAATTTATAAAATTGGATGTTTTGATTTAAAAATAAAGGAATTCTAAAGATTGCCATTGATAAAAACCCAAAAATGGCAGAAATTGGATAATATTTTACAATGATTAAACTAGCTTTCAAAATGATATTTACGCTTCAATTAATTAATTATCAAAGATAGTAAGTAATTGAAGTGAATTACTATCTGATTTGCTGTTTTATTAAGTAAATTAGACAATTTGACTTTTTAAAAAGAGTTGTATTTATAACGAAAACAAAATGTATTAGTCAATCCAGTTTTTAAAATCTTTTACACGTTCTCTACTTACAATGATTTCTTGTTCATTATAAGAATGTAACATCAATTTTAACCTTGAATTAGAATATGCAATAATGTCTTTAATTGCATTAATATGAACAATATAAGTTCTATTAACTCTAAAAAAATGTTCTGGATCTAGTTGTTCTTGCCAATTTTCTAAAGAATGATCTAACAAGTAATTTCTGTTTTCTGTAGTATGAATGTAGGTTGATTTATTCTCACTGTAAAAACACTCAATTTCATCTATATGAATAATTTTAATGTGCTGCCCGACTTTAATAGATAGCCTCTTCTTAAATTTACGATCTACAGGATTTACCAATAATTTTCTAATATCATCTAAATTAACCTGCACATCTGTTTCTTTTGGTTGTTGCTTTTTAAATTGCCTAACAGCAGCAGTTAACTCATCATCATCTATAGGCTTTAAAAGGTAATCTATACTATTTAATTTAAAGGCTTTTAGAGCATATTCATCATAAGCAGTTGTAAAGATAATAGCCGATTTTACATCTATTTCTTCAAATATTTCAAAAGACAAACCATCTGATAATTGGATATCTAAAAATATCAAATCTGGATGTGTGTTATTTTGTAACCAGTTTAAAGATTCTTCTACAGAATGCAACATTTGTTGCACTTCTATATCTAATTCTGCTAACATTCTACTTAATCTTCTAGCAGCTGGTTTTTCATCTTCAATTATTAGTACATTCATTTTGTTTTATTCTAAAATCTTCTTCTTTCTTCTTCTTTATCTAAATATTCTTGTATTTTTCTCTCTTCCCAATCTCTACTAAATCCTAACGATTTAAAACCGAAAACTCCCATCCAATGAAAGAAGATTCCTATTCCCCAAAAAATCCAGGTAGAATACACACCAAAGTTAGAAAATGTATCTGTAAAAGAATATCCACTTTGCATTAAGCCAAAGATAATAATACCACTTATAAATAAGTTTACTAAAACATAAACAACTGCATGAATATAATAACCTTTTATGGCCTTTACACGCTTTTTTGCACGTTGGTAGTTTTGCTCTTGTATAAATTGATTATCCATAAATCCTAATTCTTTTTATTCATAAATTCTTGAATCTTTTTTTCTTCCCAAGTTTTACCAAAACCTAATTTACTAAAACCAAAAACTCCAAACCAGTGAAAAAATAAACCTATACTTATGCCTCCTACTGCATACCAAAAGAAATGAAATGATGGTACAAATTGTAAGTTTACCAATACAATTATAATAATTGCTAATATAGAAATACCAAAGTGTACATAAAAACCTTTAATTTCTTTTACTTTCTTTTTCGTTTTAAGATAATATTGTTCTTGTATAAATTCTGATTTATCTTCATGGTTTAACATTGCTTCATTCAATTTGTTTGCTTCCCAATTATTAAAGAATTTTGCTGAACCAAAAACATAAAACCAGTGTATAATTAAACCTACAGCCCAAGCTACTAATGCAAACCAAAACCACTCAAATTGTGGAGCCGTTTTTAAATTGATAAATATTAAAAATGGTGGAATAAAAAAGGTAGCTATTAAATGTGTGTAAAAACCTTTAATTTCCTCTATTCTTTTTGCTGCTTTTAATCGCAGTTGATGATCGCTTGAATTTATATTCATATTAAAGGTTATCATTTTGTTCATCTAAATATTGTTGTACTTTTCTCTTTTCCCAATCTTTATTAAAAAATAAATTAATGCCAAAAGTATTGATAGCTTGAAACGCAATTCCTATTCCCCAATAAAACCAGATTTTATAATTATGATAGTTAAAAAAAGCTTGGTTAAAGGTATCTCCATCATTCATATCACCTACTATAAATATGGCTGATAAAAATGTATTTACTGCTAAGTATATGGCTAAATGTTTATAGAATTTACTAATTCTTTCTACTCGCTTACGAGCCAAAATATATTTCTGTTCTTGTGTATATTCTCTTTGCATTATCTTAATCTTTTTTGTTGATTCTCCTCATCCATCATCTCTTTAATTTTTCTTTCTTCCCAATTTCTACCTAAGAAAATGTTATAGTTATTTACTTCTAAAAAGTGAAATACTAAACCTATTCCCCATCCAAAAATTGGAAACCAGAACCAATAAAAACCTGGTGAAAATCTTAAATTGATAAATATTAAAAATGGTATTACTAAACAGTATGAAGCTAAATTTTGATAAAATTCCTTTAGTTTTTCAACTCTTTCTACTGCTTTAACGTACTTGCTATTTTCTAAATCTTCTGTAAACATAATTTCGTTCATTTTATATAAGAGAGGTAAACTCACCTTAAATGTTTTATTGTTATTTTCTATTCTAACCCCTTGTTTAGTTAATAAACCATACCTATCTGCAATATTTTGTAAACCAACTTTGGTACTTTTACCTATTGCCTCTTTTGGGTTAATATTGTTTTCTATAATTAAAAAACTTCCTTCTTGATAAATATTTATGGTTAATGGTTTAGAAGGTGAAACCACATTGTGTTTTACTGCGTTTTCTAACAGTAATTGTAATGATAATGGTACAATTTTAAGCTCTTGATCTGTTACATCATCTGGAATATTAAACTTCACAGCCTCTTCAAATCGCATTTCTAATAATTGCATGTATGTTTTTGCAAATCTCAATTCTTCAGAAATAGGCACTAAGTCTTTATTTCTCTGTTCTAAAACATACCTGTAAACTTTAGATAATTTAGTAGTAAACTTTTCTGCTTGATTAGGATTCTCTCCAATTAAACTGGTTAATACATTTAAACTATTAAATAGAAAATGAGGATCTAATTGATTTTTTAAAGATTCAAATTTTGCAGTTTCTGTTTTGGCTACAATTTGCTGTTTTGTACTTTCTTGTTTTACCGATTTTTTCCACTCCATCATAAATCCTCTTGCATGCAAAAATGCTGATACTCCAAAAGAAAGTATAATGTAGAAAACATGCATCAACATAAAGTTTCCACTAAAAAAATAATCTGGATTATTATTACTGATGATGATAAAATTCACATAGTTTATCAAAAGAACAATAGGTATTGTATATAAAACAGATGAGATAATACCTGCCCAAACTCTTGCATTGGTATGTTCTACCCAAGACCATTTTGTGTTCAGTGCATGATTAATTACACCTTGTGCAAAGCCCAATCCAAAAGAATACATAGCAGAAATTAAAAAGGTATATGCAATACTTAATAAGTCGAAATCTTGGTTGATTAAAGTAAAAACTACTGCAAAAATGATAGTAATTTTTAAACTGACTAAAACACCTTCTTTCATATTGTTTTGTACTACTCTGCTATTTGTATTCATACTTGGCATATGGTTTTACTAAAATTTGATAATTAAAGATACATTTTTATCAGCAACTACAAACTTTGCATCATCATAATTTGGTGGTCCAAAACTCATAACATTATTAGAAACACCATAATCTTCTATTGGCATTCTGTTTGCAGAAAAATCCATTCTGTCATTATTATTTTTATCATGGTAACAAGTAATTGCATATTCACCAGGAACAACATTTTCAAACTCAACTACGGTTTTACCATTTTCTATTTTGGCATTTTTAGCCATGATTGGCTCTTTCATAAAATTCTCTTTATTATAAAGAGCAAATCCAACTTTACCTTCATCAGAAGAAATGTTTTCTATAGTTACTTTAATGGTTTTGTTTTGAGCTGTAATTGAAGTTGAAATAAACATTACAGTTGCAAATAAAAGAGATACTAGAAGTTTCATAATTTTTAGTTTTTTAGATTAATTATGGTACAAATATGCAACTGAACTAAAGTTTTTAAAAGTAAATAGTACTGAACTGTATTTTTTTTAGGCTGAATTGTAAAAATGTATATACTTTACTTTAAAGCCCTTATAATTTAGTCATAGAAACCTTAGTTCTATTATGAATTTCAAAAAATCAAATGTTGTTTTTTTATAATATGACAAAAATTTAAAATAAATGCTTAATAGTTACCAAGGATTCAATAAAATAAATACATTTGTCCTATAATATTGATATATATTTTGATTAAACAACAATACATAACAGCAATTTTAAACTTTACTTCTAGTAGTAAAGCTGCTTTTGTGCGTCGCTCTTTCTCTGAGCGCCCTTTGGGTGTTTAATAATTCTTAGGAATTAGGTGCGTCCAATTCCATTCTTCAAAACTTTTACAAAAAACATTACAAATCTTAACAAATCAAAACAATGCAAATTGTTATTGCAAATAAATCGCATATTATTTATGCAAATATCATCTGTGACACTATAGCAGAAGCTGCTAAAGTAAGAGGTACTGGTATTGCAAAAAGAAAACCTGAATACGTTGCCAAGAAAATGGAAAATGGCAATGCTGTTATTGCTTTAGATTATGGTAAGTTTGCTGGCTTCTGTTATATAGAACAATGGGGACATGGAAAATTTGTGGCTAATTCTGGTTTAATTGTGCATCCTGATTACAGAAATATTGGTTTAGCCAAACAAATAAAAGAAGTCATCTTTCAGCATTCTAGAACTAAGTTTCCTAATGCCAAAGTATTTAGTATTACCACAGGTTTAGCTGTTATGAAACTAAATAGTGATTTAGGCTACAAACCTGTTACATTTTCTGAGTTGACAGATGACCAAACCTTTTGGAATGGCTGTCAAACCTGTAAAAACTTCGATATTTTAACAAGAACAGAAAGAAAAATGTGCTTATGTACAGGAATGTTATTTGATCCTAAAAACCAAAATGAAAACGAAACAAAAGAGGTTAAGGAAAACGTTTACAAAAGATTAAAATCAATGAAACAGAACTTGTTTCTAAAAAAAGATAAAAAATGAAAAAATTAGTTATTGCTTATAGTGGAGGATTAGATACTTCTTATTGTGCTGTAAGTTTATCAAAAGAATATGATGTGCATGCTGTAAGTGTAAATACTGGTGGTTTTACATCAGAAGAAATTAAAAACATAGAAAGTAACGCTTATAAAATGGGGGTTACAACTTATAAAAATATTGATGCAGTTTCCACTTTTTACAATAAAGTAGTTAAGTATTTAATTTTTGGAAACGTACTAAAAAATGCTACATATCCACTTTCTGTTAGCGCAGAAAGAATTATACAAGCTATAGAAATTATAGAATATGCAAAAAGCATAAATGCAGAATATATTGCTCATGGTAGTACAGGTGCAGGAAATGATCAAGTTAGATTTGATATGATTTTTCAAACCTTAGCACCAGGAATTAAAATTATTACCCCAATTAGAGATCAAAAGCTATCTAGACAAGAAGAAATAGATTATTTAAAGTCTGAAGGGATTGATATGAATTGGGAAAAATCTAAATATTCTGTAAACAAAGGTCTTTGGGGAACA
This sequence comes from Polaribacter dokdonensis, assembly GCF_024362345.1. Lineage (GTDB taxonomy): Bacteria > Bacteroidota > Bacteroidia > Flavobacteriales > Flavobacteriaceae > Polaribacter > Polaribacter dokdonensis. Next base: position 605,137 of record NZ_CP101505.1, read on the forward strand.
AGTGTTGGTGGTGTACAAACTCTAAAATCAGAAAAACCTTTACCTAATGAAGCTTATCCTTCTCAACTTAAAAAAGAAGAAGAAGAAAAAGTAACCTTATCATTTAAAAATGGAGAGTTTGTTGCTTTAAATGGTGAGCAAAACAAACCAGAAATAAATATTGAAAAACTAAATGATATTGCTTCTCAATTTGCAATTGGTAGAGATATTCATGTTGGTGATACAATTGTGGGTACAAAAGGTAGAGTTGGTTTTGAAGCTGCAGCAGCTTTAATTACAGTAAAAGCACATCATTTATTAGAGAAACATACACTTACAAAATGGCAATTGCAACACAAAGAATATTTGTCTAGTTTTTATGGAATGCATTTGCATGAAGGTCAATACTTAGATCCAGTAATGAGAGATACTGAAGCATTTTTGCAAAGTTCTCAGAAGATGGTTTCTGGTAATGTTGTGGTTTCTTTAAAACCTTATCACTTTACTTTAGATGGTATTGTATCAGATCACGATTTAATGTCTAGTGCATTTAGTACTTATGGTGAAGAAAATAAAGCTTGGTCTGCAGATGATGCAAAAGGTTTTATTAAGATTTTAGGAAATCAGAACAAAATATATCAACAAGTAAATTCTTAATGATGTTAGAAGTAGGAATTATAGGTGGTGCAGGTTACACTGCAGGTGAATTGATTAGATTACTATTAAATCATCCAGAAACAAACATTAATTTTGTGTACAGTACTTCAAATGCTGGCAACAAATTATACAATGTACATCAAGATTTAATTGGTGCTACAGAAATTAGTTTTACGAGTGAAATAAATGCTGATGTTGATGTACTATTTTTGTGCTTAGGTCATGGAAATTCAACTGCGTTTTTACAAAAAAACAAGTTTTCTGATCACACAAAAATTATAGATTTAAGTAATGACTTTAGGTTACTTGCTGATAAAAATTTTGAAGGAAAAGAATTTGTTTATGGTTTACCAGAATTAAATAAGAAAGATATTATATCAGCAAAATATATTGCAAATCCTGGTTGTTTTGCTACTGCTTTACAACTAGCAATTTTACCTTTAGCTGCAAACGGATTGTTAGAAAATGATGTGCATATAAATGCTGTTACAGGTGCAACTGGAGCAGGAACATCTTTATCTGCAACTACTCATTTTACTTGGAGAGATAATAATTTTTCTCATTACAAGGCTTTTAATCATCAGCATTTAGGTGAAATTAATCAAACAGTAAATCAGTTACAAAATGATTTTGATTCAGAAATTAACTTTATGCCAAATAGAGGAGATTTTTCTAGAGGAATTTTTGCAACAACTTACACCAAATTTGAAGGATCTTTAGAAGAAGCTACAGAAATGTATAAATCTTATTATAAAGATGCAGCTTTTACATTTGTGGCTGAACAAAGCATATTTTTAAAACAAGTAGTCAATACCAATAATTGTTTGATTCATTTAGAAAAACATGGAAATAAATTACTGATTACAAGTACAATAGATAATTTGTTAAAAGGAGCTTCTGGACAAGCCATTCAAAATATGAACCTAATGTTTGGTTTTCAAGAGGATACAGGTCTAAAATTAAAAGCAAACTATTTTTAAACGTAAACTATGAAAATAGCAATAATAGGAACAGGAAATTTAGGAAAATCAATTGCAAAAGGTTTAATTACCAACAATGCAATTACCTCTCTATACTTAACCAAAAGAAATATTGAAGGACTTGCTGAGTTTGAAGGATATACTAATGTTCATTTAACTACAGATAATCTTTTAGCAGTTCAAAAATCTGATATCATCATATTTGCAGTACAACCTGCACATTTTGAAGGTATTTTAAAAATGATTAAACCGTATTTAACTGAGAAACATGTGTTAATTTCCACAATTACTGGTTTTTTAATTCCACAGATTGAGCAAGAAATTGGTGAAGACAAATTTATTATTCGTGCAATGCCAAATACAGCAATTGCTGTTGGTAAATCTATGACCTGTTTGTGTAGTAATACTCAAGGAGAAAAAAGAATACAAATAGCAGAAGCTATATTTAATAGATTAGGTCATTCTTTAAGTATACCAGAATCACAAATGCAAGCTGCAACAGTAGTTTGTGCAAGTGGTATTGCTTTTTGGATGCGTTTAATACGTGCAACTACTCAAGCTGCTATTCAGTTAGGTTTTGATGCAAAAGAGGCACAAGAACTAGCGATGTTTACTAGTGAAGGAGCAGCTAATTTATTAATTACAAATGGTAATCATCCAGAAGAAGAAATTGATAGAGTAACCACGCCAAAAGGTTGTACCATTGAAGGTTTAAATGAAATGGAGCATAAAGGTTTGAGTTCTTCTTTAATTCAAGGTATGGTTGCTTCTTTCAACAAAATTAATAACATTAAAAAAGAACAAATATGAGTTTGTTTAATGTATATCCATTATTTGACATTACACCTGTAAAAGCAACAGATGTTTTTGTGTATGATGAAAATGGAACTGAATATTTAGATTTATATGGTGGGCATGCAGTTATTTCTATTGGGCATTCTCATCCAAAATATGTGAAGGCAATATCTGATCAAGTTGCAAAAATGGGTTTTTATAGTAACTCCATTAAAAATCCATTACAAACTGAATTAGCAAAAAAACTAGTATCAGTTTCTGGTTGTAAAAACTACGAATTGTTTTTATGCAATTCTGGAGCAGAAGCTAATGAAAATGCCTTAAAGCTGGCTTCTTTTCACAATCAGAAACATAAAGTTATTGCCTTTAAAAATGGTTTTCATGGTAGAACATCTGCAGCAGTTGCAGCCACAGATAATGCTAAAATAGTAGCTCCTTTAAATGCGCAACAAGAGGTAGAAATTTTAGAATTAGGTGATTTAGAAAGTTTAGAAAATGCCCTACAAAAAAACGATTGCTGTGCAGTAATTGTAGAATTTATTCAAGGTGTAGGTGGTTTAGATCAAAGTACAGCCGAATTTTATGAAAGTGCAGATGCTCTATGTAAAAAATATAACACTTGCTTCATAGCAGATGAGGTACAATCTGGCTTTGGTAGATCAGGAGAATTTTTTGCTTTTCAAAAATTCAATGTCACTCCAGATATTATTTCAATTGCAAAAGGTATGGGTAATGGTTTTCCAATTGGCGGAATTTTAATTCATCCTAGCATAAAGGCATCTTTTGGTTTATTGGGTACAACATTTGGTGGAAATCATTTGGCCTCAGTGGCTTGTACTACTGTTTTAGAAGTAATTGAAGAGGAAAAGTTAATGGATAATGTAAAAGTTATTTCAGCATATTTTTTAGAGAAAGCGAAAAACATTCCTCAAATTAAAAATTGTAAAGGTCGTGGTTTAATGCTAGGTTTAGAGTTTAATGAACCTGTTGCTGATTTAAGAAAGCGATTAATTTTTAATCAACATATATTTACGGGTAGTGCTAAAAACCCTAATCTATTAAGAATTTTACCTCCTTTAACCTTACAAAAAGGCCATGTAGATGCATTTTTTGATGCTTTAAAAACAGAACTAAAATGAAAAACTACACCTCTATTAAAGATATAGAAAACATTCACAATTGGATTACTGAGGCTAAAAAAGTTAAAGCAAATCCACTTGCCAATAAAAACCTTGGTAAAAACAAAACCTTAGGATTACTATTTTTCAATTCTAGTTTAAGAACAAGATTAAGCACACAAAAAGCAGCATTAAATTTAGGGATGGAACCTATTGTAATGAATGTTTCTGGTGATGCTTGGGGCATTGAATTTGAAGATGGCACAGAAATGAATGGGAATACAGCTGAACATATTAAAGAAGCAGCAGCTGTGGTTTCTCAATATTGTGATGTTATTGCTGTTAGAGCTTTTCCTACTTTAACAGATAAAGAGAAAGATGAGTCTGAACAGGTATTAAATTCATTCGTTAAATATGCTAGTGTACCTATTGTTAGTATGGAAAGTGCTACTGGTCATCCTTTACAAGGATTAACTGATGCTTTAACCATTGCTGAAAACTCACTAAAAAAGAAACCAAAAGTGGTGTTAAGTTGGGCTCCTCATATTAAAGCTTTACCACATGCTGTAGCAAATAGTTTTACACAGGCCATGCAAAAAATGGATGTTGAGTTTGTAATTGCAAACCCAGAAGGATATGATTTAAGCAAAGAGATTACAAAAGACACACCTATTTATCATAATCAGGCACAGGCTTTTAAGGATGCTGATTTTATCTATGCAAAAAATTGGAGTTCTTATGAATCTTATGGACAACTATTAGACGTTAATGACAATTGGACCATCACAAAAGATAAAATTGGTGATGCTAAATTTATGCATTGCTTACCTGTAAGAAGAAATGTTGTGGTTGAAGATGCTGTTCTAGATTCAAAAAATTCTTTGGTGATAGAACAAGCCAATAACAGAACATATGCTGCTCAATTGGTGTTAAAGAAAATTTTAGAAAACCTGTAAGGATTTCTAACGCTGAACGTGATTCAGCATCTCATAAAATAGTTACAACTCAAAAAAGATACTGAAACAAGTTCAGCACTCATGGAAAAACTATCAATCATAAAAATAGGTGGAAATATTATTGAAGATGAAGCGTCTTTAAATACGTTCTTACAACTTTTTGCCAATCTTGAAGGACATAAAATTTTAGTTCATGGAGGAGGAAAACGTGCAACACTTATTGCCTCTAAACTAGGTATTAATTCCAAATTAATTGATGGCAGAAGAATTACGGATGCAGAAACTTTAGAGGTTATTACTATGGTTTATGGAGGCTTAGTCAACAAAAATATAGTAGCTAAACTACAAGCACTGAATATTGATGCTCTAGGTTTAACTGGTGCAGATATCAATAGCATACAGTCTGTTAAAAGACCAATACAAAAAATTGATTATGGTTTTGTAGGTGATGTCAAACAAATTGCATCAAGTTCTATAGACAAATTAATTCAAGCCAACTTTACCCCTGTTTTTTGTGCAATTACACATGATAAAAAAGGACAATTATTAAACACCAATGCAGATACTATTGCAAATACAATAGCTGCTGGAATGAGTAGAATTTATGACACATCAATTTACTATTGTTTTGAATTGAATGGTGTTTTACAAGATTTTAACGATAAAGAATCAGTTATTAAACATATCAATGCTGAATCTTATAAAGAACTATTAGAAAAAGGTATTATTTCTGATGGAATGATTCCAAAAATAGACAATTGCTTTGATGCACTTCAGAATGGAGTACAAAAGGTATATATAGGTAATACAGCTATGCTTACAAAAGAAAACAACAATTTTACAACCATTACTTTATAATGATTACAATCGAAAAATTAACAGAGAAAGCAATTTCACTTTTAAAGAATTTAATTGAAACTCAATCTTTTTCTTCTGAAGAAGAACAAACTGCAGCATTAATTGAAGCTTGGTTTATAGAGTTTAAAATTCCATTTCAAAGAACAAAAAATAATGTTTGGGCTACTAATAAATATTTTGATGATAGCAAGCCAACACTTCTATTAAACTCACATCATGATACTGTTAAACCCAACTCAGCCTACACAAATGACCCTTTTAAAGCATTTGTAGAAGATGGTAAATTATATGGTTTAGGTTCTAATGATGCAGGTGGTTGCTTAGTATCATTAATTGCAACATTTACTAATTTTTATGCACAAGAAAACTTAAAATACAATTTAGTTATAGTTGCTTCTGCAGAAGAGGAAAGTTCAGGGCCTAATGGATTAAATAGTATGTTATCAATTATACCTCATGTGGATGTAGCTATTGTTGGTGAACCTACTTTAATGAATTTGGCTGTAGCTGAAAAAGGTTTGGTAGTTTTTGATGCTGTTGTAAAAGGTACACCAAGTCATGCTGCACATCCAAATAACAACAATTCAATATATAATGCAATTGAAGTATTACAATGGTTCAAAGATTTTAAATTCGAAAAAACTTCGAATGCTTTGGGTGATGTAAAAATGACAGTTACACAAATAAATGCGGGTAAACAGCATAATGTTGTTCCAGCTCACGTAGATTTGGTTGTAGATGTTCGTGTAAATGATGCGTATTCAAATCAAGAAATTGCAGATATTTTACAAGAACAATCTCCTTGCACAGAAATTAAACCAAGAAGTTTAAGACTAAATTCTTCTTCCATATCTACAGATCATGATTTGGTAAAAGCAGGAATTATAATGGGTAGAGAAACGTATGGCTCTCCTACCCTTTCAGATCAATCTGTATTAACGTGTCAATCTTTAAAATTAGGACCTGGAGATAGTACACGTTCTCATTCTGCAAATGAATTTATATATGTTTCAGAAATCGAAGAAGGAATTCAGATTTATATTGAACTGCTAAATAGAGTAATTATTTAAAAACGAAAAAGAAACAAGATAAAAGAACATGGACAGAGCAACTGACTTCAATTTTATCTAAATTTTAAAATAAAATTTATAATATGAAACTTTGGGATAAAGGATTTTCAATAGACAAACAGATAGAAAACTTTACAGTGGGTAATGATAGAGAAATTGACATTCATATTGCAAAATATGATGTACAAGCTTCTTTAGCACATGCAATAATGTTAGCATCTATAGGAATTATTTCTGCTGATGAATTAATAGACCTTAAAAAAGGTTTGAAAGAATTAGCTGATGATATTGAAAATGGAACTTTTGTAATAGAGTCTTCTTTTGAAGATGTACATTCTAAAATTGAATGGGAGTTGACCAACAAATTAGGTGAGGTTGGTAAGAAAATTCATACAGCTCGTTCAAGAAACGATCAAGTTTTAGTAGCTCTACAATTGTATTATAAAGAAAATTTAGCAATTGTAAATGATAAAGTAAAAGCCCTTTTTGATACTTTATTAAATCTTGCTAACACTCACAAAGATTCATTATTACCTGGTTACACACATTTACAAGTGGCAATGCCATCATCATTTGGATTGTGGTTTTCTGCGTATGCAGAGTTATTAATTGATGACGTTTATGTGTTAAATGCAGTTTCTAAAGTTGTAGACCAAAACCCATTAGGTTCTGCTGCTGGATATGGTTCTTCTTTTCCTATTGATAGAGAATTAACCACCAAAGAATTAGAATTTGCAACTTTAAAATACAACGTAGTTGCTGCACAATTGAGCAGAGGAAAAAGTGAACGTTCTATAGCATCTGCTTTAGGTGGTTTGTGTAATACAATGGCTCGTTTTGCAATGGATGTTTGTCTGTATATGAGTCAGAATTTTGGTTTTATTTCTTTTCCTGATGAGCTAACTACAGGAAGTAGCATTATGCCTCATAAAAAGAATCCAGATGTTTTTGAATTAATTCGTGGAAAATGTAATAAAATACAAGCTTTACATTCAGAAATGTTATTAATCACCAATAATCTGCCTACAGGTTATCACAGAGATTTTCAGTTATTAAAAGAGAATATTATTGCAGCATTTGAAGATGTGAAAGATATTTTAGACATCTTTAATTACTCAATTCAGCAAGTAATTGTAAAAGATATAGATTTGAATGATGAAAAATATCAATATTTATTTACGGTAGATTCTATTAACAATTTGGTAGTAGAAGGCATGTCTTTTAGAGAAGCATATCAAAAAATTGGTGGTCAAGTGCAAGAAGGAACGTACAAACCAGACTTAGGGAAACAACATTCTCATGTTGGGAGTATCCATAATTTATCCTTAGATAAAATTAGAGACAAATTTCCTTTAAAATAAACGTTTTATTAAAGCTTTACTAAACAAGCGTATTTGCATATTAGAGAAGATTTTTAACTCTTTTGAAAAAGTTGTTTCCTCATCTAAAAATTTTAAAATAAGCTGAGGAGATAGCTTTTTAAACATTCTAGAAAATACAGCAGCTCCCTTTGCATTATGCTTAGACAAAATATCTAATAACAGTAAATCATAAAACCAAAATCGATTGGTTTTTTGAAAGGACTTTAAGGAAGTTTCTTTTTTAAGGTGATTAATTAAATGCCTTGTTTTCTTGTCTATATTCTTGAAGGTAAACCCAGTACTTGCTTTGCTCCAACCACCTGCTGTACCAATATGAATAATATTGACTGAATTTGAATTCCAGAACTTGTAAGAAGTCATTGGTATAGCACCTTGCTCCTTTTCAACAATTTCGTAATCTGTAATATTTTTATCTTCTAAATAAGCTTTAATAGCATCAGCATAAGCAGTATACTCTAATAACTCTTTAGAAAACAAAGTATATTCAAACAGAGCTTCGTTTTCAGCATAAGGCAAAACATACATAAATCTTGTATTCCCTTTTTGAGGAATTGTAAAATCCATAAAAGTAGCTGCATTCGTAGTAAATACAGGTTCTTTTGTTTTTACAAAATAACCTACAAAGTGCTGTTGCAATACAGGATACTTTTGTTGTTCCTGATACACGTCAGAAAACAAAACACTATTGATTATTCTTTTTGAATGGTATTTATTTTCAGTGGTAAAAACTACTCCAAGGCTTTCCTCTTGTTGAATTTTAACTACATTTTCTTCACTAAACTGAATGTTTTGTTTTGTGCTAATTATCTTCCAGACTTTTTGGTAAAAGTCAGAACTCTTAATCATTTTATAGACATAAGGCTCTATACAAGTTTGCATGGCTCCACTATCGCCCTTGAATATAATATCTCTCCAAGAATGATTTAAGATGTCATCCCAATCACCTATATTCTTTTCCCAAAAACACCAAGTTCTATCATTGCTTGATTTTTTTATTTGATCAAGAATTAGAATCGATTTATCATCAAAATAAGCATCTTTGCTCATTCTATAAGCCATCATTAAGCCTGAAGCTCCTCCACCAACAATAATATAATCGAAATTTTTGGTAGCTGAATTCAAAATAAATAAAGTAAAGTTGAAATTAAAATAGTAATTCTATTTCTTAAACTGCTTAAAGTATTTTACAGGTACAAACAACATTCCAAAACATTGGCTGTCTTCTTTACCCATATTTTTATGATGTATTTTATGCGCTTTACGTAAGCCCTTTAAATACCAATTATTTGTGTTTTTAAACCATTTAAAACGCTGATGAATAAGTACATCATGCACTAAAAAATAGGCAATTCCATAACAAAGAATTCCTAAACCTATATAGGTTAAATAAACATGACTCGTATAACTACCAAAATAGAACAAAGCCATACTAGGTATTGCAAAAACTACAAAGAAAGCATCATTTTTTTCAAAACCATCATATTTTGGTTGATGATGGTCTTCATGCAAATACCATCCAAAGCCATGCATTACATATTTATGCGTACACCAAGTTACACCTTCCATCAACAAAAAAACACCCAAGGTAACTAAGAATAGCATACTAAATAATATTCAGTTTATATTTTACATAACTTCTAGCCAACAAATTTATTTTCATTGGATCAGAAATCCTAATTCTTGTATCCATTATTTTTTCTGATGGAACAGCTTTTAGTTTTTTAAGTAATCTTCTATAATATCTATAAGCCATATACACCCCGAATTTTGCTTCTACTGGTAATTTTAAAATACCATGTGTGTATGCATAATCGAAATCGGCTTCAATTTCATCAATAATAAGTTGTTTAGAAATAGCATTCAATTGTCCTAAATCTACATTCGGAAAGTAAGATCTGTTTAGCAATTCGAAATCGTCTTTTAAATCACGTAAAAAATTTACTTTCTGAAAAGCAGAGCCCAAACGCATTGCAGCATCTTTTAGTTCATTATATCGTTTTTCATCACCATCTACAAAAACCTTTAAACACATTAAACCTACAACATCTGCAGAACCATAAATATATTCGTCATACTCTGCTTTTGTTTGATATTGAGTTTTATGTAAATCTGCTTTCATACTCTTTAAAAAGGCTTGCACCATTTCTTCTGGTATGTTGTATCTGTTTACAGTTTGTTGAAAGGAGTTTAAAATAGGATTTAAACTAATTCCTTGTTCTTTAGACATATAATAATCACGCTCAAAATGAGCCATTAACTCTTCTTTATTGTAGTCGTGAAACGTATCTACAATTTCATCTGCAAAACGAACAAAACCATAAATATTATAAATATCTGCTCTAATTTTTGGCGACAGCATATTCACAGCCAAAGAGAATGAAGTACTGTAACTTTTTGTAACTAGTTTGCTACAATCGTTAGAGACACTGTCAAATAATTCTTTCATGTTACTTGTGATTTTTATTAATTAAATCTGATGCTATTTTACCTGATATTAATGCTGGTGGAACTCCTGGACCAGGAACCGTTAACTGACCTGTAAAATACAAATTATTTACCTTACTACTTTTTATTTTTGGTCTTAGAAATGCAGTTTGTAGCAGCGTATTTGCCATTCCATATGCATTGCCTTTGTAAGAATTATATTCTTGTTCGAAGTCTTTTACACAAAAAGATCGTTTAAAGATAACACTTTTTCTAACTTCTTGATTCGTTAACTTCTCAAATCGATTCATTATCTTCTCAAAATAAGCTTCTCTCAGCTCTTCTGTGTCTTCAATCCCAGGAGCTAAAGGAATTAAAAAGAAACCTGCTTCTTTACCTTCTGGTGCAGAGGTTTTATCTGTCATAGACGTAAAGTTAGCATAAAATAAAGGTGCAGTAGGCCATTTAGGATTATCGTAAATTTCTTCTGCATGCTTATCAAAATCAGTATCGAAAAATAAAGTATGATGACTAGCATTTTCTATTTTTTTATCAAAACCAACATAAAATAATAAAGATGATGGAGCAAAAGTTTTCTTTGCCCAATACTTTTCTGAATATTGTCTTAGATTTTCATTTAAAAGCGTTTCTGTATGATGATAATCTGCACCACTTAAAACCAAATCAGTTTTAATTTCTTTACCATTTACTAGTAAACCTCTTACATCATTATTACCATCTGTAATAATTTTATCTACGTTTGCATCTACTTGAAACTTTACGCCTAAAGATGTAGCTAAAGAAACCATACCTTCTATGACCTTAAACATTCCTCCTCTAGGATGCCAAGTTCCAAGACCAAAATCAGCATAATTCATAAAATTGTAAAATGCTGGAGTATTACTAGGTTTTGCTCCTAAAAACAACACTGGAAATTCTAAAATCTCAATCAGCTTGTCATTTTTTATATTCTTACGCACTTGTTTTCTAATTGTAGAAAAGAACTGAGTAACTCTTGCTATCGTAGTTGAATTTACCAACTCTAATGGAGATATACCTGGTTTATACACTAAATCCTTAATAGCTGTTTCGTAATTTGCTTTTGCAGAATCTATAAATGATTTTAAATGCTTAGCACTACCTGGCTCTACACTTTCAAACATTTCATAAATCTCTTCTATTTTATCAGATATTTTGATTGAATCGTTTTCTCCAAAATACACTTCATAACCAGGACTTAATTTGTCTAATATGTAATAGTCTGAAGGTTTTTTACCAAAATCTGCAAAGAACCTTTCAAATACATCTGGCATCCAATACCAAGAAGGACCTAAATCAAAAGTAAAACCTTCTTTTTTAAATTGTCTTGCTCTACCACCAAGTGTGTCGTTTTTTTCTAAAACAGTAACGTTATAACCTTCTTTTGACAAGTAACAAGATGCTGCCAAAGAAGAAAAGCCAGAACCAATTATATAGATTTCTTTACCCATTGAATATGTTTGTTTAACAAATATAAATATTAATTAAACAGTTTGTAAGAGTTGTTATTATTTTATAATACTTTTAACAAATCAGGTATTGAATCATATAATTTAATACTATCATTCAATTCTAAGTGCTTAATCTTTGCAATTTTTCTACCAACAGCAATAAACTGATTATTCGTATTATGCATTACTTCATCAATTTCGCTGAAATAATCTTCTACTTTGTCATCATAAGGCTGAATGGTTAAAGAAGCAATAAAACAAATTTCCCTATCACCTTCTAAGAAGTAATTTAAATTATTTAATGGTAAACTTTGCCCTAAATAAATTGTGTGAAAACCTCTTAACACTAATTCGTAGTTTAAATATAGTAAACCTAGCTCATGTATTTCATTTTCTGGTAAGAATAAAACATAAGTTTTATTTGTATTACTAATACTGTATTGTAATTTCTCTGTGTTAAGTTGTATTTTTTGAGCAATTAGGTTCGATATAAAATGCTCATGAGCAGGTAATAAAGTTTCTGTTTGCCATAGCAAACCTATATGATCTAAAAACGGAATAAAAACATCTTTAAAAATTTCTCTAAAGGTTTTTTTATGTAATAGTTTATGATAGGTGTTGTTAAATAGTATTTTATCGAACTGAAACATAGAAACTTTAAATGCATTTATTGCTTCATCATTTGTTGCAATACTAAATGCCAATTCTCTAGATTGAGAAGTAATCTCATCTTCAGACATGGCTGCAATCTTAGAAATTTTAAAGTTATTTTTATTTAATAATACGATATTTAAAAGCTTTGTTAAATTCTCTGGTGTGTAATATCTTATATTTGTTTCGGTTCTTTTTGGTTCTAACAAATTGTATCGTTTTTCCCAAATTCGAATTGTATGTGCCTTGATTCCAGAAATGTTTTCAAGGTCTTTTATCGTGAAATCCTGCTTTATATTGTTCAATTTATATCTCTTTGAGTTAAACAAATTTACAAAAAATAATACTTTTAAAATATTATTTAAGAAAAATGTAACATATTATTAATTTGAGCTACATATAGATAACTAACTAATACTAAAAAGTGCAAAAAGATTTAGAAGCTAAATTTTTATCGGACTTTGAAACTAATCAAAATATTGCGCATAAAATTTGTAGAGTTTATACTACAAACAGAGAGGCTCATAATGACCTGTTTCAAGAAATAACCATTCAACTTTGGAAAAACTATCCAAAGTTTAGAGGGGATTCTAAATTCAGTACTTGGATGTACAGAGTTGCATTAAACACTGCAATTTCGTTATATAGAAAATCTACAAGAAGGGTAAAAACGCAAGACATAAGTGATTTTGCATACAAAATAAAATCACAAGATTATGATGATACAGAAGAATTACAATTGAAAGCATTATATAAAGCTGTACATCAATTAAATGATATTGATAAAGCACTTATTTTCTTGTACTTAGAAGATAAACCTTATAAAGAAATCTCTGAAACGTTAGGAATAACTTCTGTAAATGCAAGAGTTAAAATGAATAGAGCTAAAGAGAAATTAAAAAACATACTAAACCCATAATGTATGGATGTATTAGATAATTACAAAAAGGCCTGGGAAAATCAACCAGAAGAATCGAATAAGCTTTCTAGTGTAGAAATCTACAAGATGGCCCATTCAAGATCATCATCTATTGTAAAATGGATTTTTATAATAGGTATTTTAGAGTTCATTTTTTGGACTGCCATTAATTTAACCATACCAGATAGTTTTTATAAAGTCTATGAAGATTTAGAATTAATGGGTTTCCTAAATTTCTTTATGGTATTACATTATGTCATAATTGCCATATTCTTATTTTTATTTTATAAGAATTTTAGAAGAGTTTCTTTGGTAGACAACACCAAAAACCTAATTAACAGAATCTTAAAAATTAGAAAAACTGTTAAATACTATGTGTTTTATAATTTAGCAACTGTGTTTTTAGGAAGCATTATTTTAAATATAGTCATGTTTTCTGATAACAATAAGTTAATGAAGGTGATGAACCCAGATAACTTGGCTTTGGATATGCAACAAGTAATTACAATTACAGTAATTAGCCAAATAATAGCTTTAGTAATTATACTAGTTTTACTATGGTTATTTTACAAACTGGTTTATGGTATACTTTTAAGAAAGCTTAATAAGAATTATAAAGAACTTGTAAAGCTTACTGATAATTAACAAAAAAAACTCCTTTGCACAACGAAGGAGTTTTTTTGGAGTTCTAATTTTCTAGAAATCCTCTAATTCTTTTAGCAGAATAGTATGCATTTCATCTGTATAATCTAAATGCGTTACAATTCTAATTTTACCTTCTCCCATTGGTGTTAGCAGTATATTTTTTTCGGCCATTTTCTCTATAAAATGATCGGCTCCTATTTTATCATCGACATAAAAAATCAAAATATTTGTTTCTACAGGTTCAATTTTAGTTATGTAACTGCAACTTTTTAATACTGTAGCGATTTCCTTTGCTTTTTTATGGTCTTCTGCCAACCTTTCTACATGATGATCTAAAGCATAATTGGCAGCTGCTGCTAAGAAACCAATTTGTCTCATTCCTCCACCTAATAATTTGCGTAAACGCAGGGCTTTCTGCATCATTTCTTTTGTACCAACTAGCATAGAACCAATAGGTGCACCTAATCCTTTAGAAAAACAAATAGATATGGTATCAAACAATGCTCCATATTGTTTAGGTGATTCATTTCTAGCTACTAACGCATTAAACAATCGTGCACCATCTAAGTGAAAACCTAAATTATTTTGTTTGGCAACCTTGTATATCTTCTCTATTTCTTTAAAATCCCAACAAGCTCCACCACCTTTATTTGTGGTATTTTCTAAACAAATTAAACTTGTGTATGGCAAATAAATCTGTGGTTTTGCTGAAGCTATTTCTTCTATTTGATCTGCTGTAAACATTCCTCTTTCACCATCAATCAATTTACAAGTAACCCCAGAATTAAAAGCTACTCCTCCACTTTCGTAATTATAAATATGTGCATATTTATCACAAATTACTAAATCTCCTGGCTGAGTATGTAATTTTATAGCTGTTTGGTTTGCCATAGTTCCTGATGGAAAAAACAAAGCATCTTCCATACCAAAAAGTTTAGCAACCTTTTGTTCTAAAGCGTTTACAGTAGGGTCCATCTTAAAAACATCATCACCTACATTTGCGCTCATCATAGCCTGCAACATTTCAGGTGTTGGTTTGGTAACTGTATCAGATATTAAGTCTATAATCATTCTAATTTTTTACTATTTAATTAATTTCCAATTGGTGAACCATCTGGAATTTTAGGCGCTGAAGTTTTTTTGAAAGTTGTTGGATTCTTCATAAAATCATTAATCATTTTAACTAAAGCTTCATTGTATATGTTTTGAACACCATTGCTCTTTTTATTTTGAATAATGTTTTTAATTTCATTCAACTTATAACTTGCAATTGCATTTACTTGTTTGTACTGATTTTTATAGGTTGATAAATACATTAGTTCTTCTAAAAACTGAATATTAATAACATTCTGTAATTCTTGATAATAATTATCATTATGACTCTTTCTTACAGTATTCATAACAACAATATCTATTAATTCATCCAAACCTAATTGTGAATCATCTAAACTTTTGTGATTGATAAGTCTAGACATTCTTTGCGGATTTAATAATAGCTTAAACGTCATTTCTGAGGCAGTTTCTACAGCAGAAAACGCATCAAAAGCCACTCCTAATTTGCTTTTAAAAGATTCTCTAGATCTTCCATAACCTATTGATCTTGGAGGAAACAATGCTAATTTTTCTTTCGGAATTGCAATTTCATCAACCATAACTGTTTTTAATACAATTGCTAATGCTTTTCTTTCTACGTCTCCAGAAACTCTTTTTACAATAGTTTGATTGCCACCCTTTACTGCATAAGAATAATCTAAACCACCAATTAGTTTAGTAGTTGCTTCTGTTTGAAAACGATGTAAAAAATATAGGGGTACAAATACATCTTCTAAAACAGAATAAGGTTCATTAATCTTTATATTATCAGCAGAAAAATTACTGATTGCTGTTTTTCTAACCGCTAATAAATTATTAAGTTCGTCATATATGTTCCCTCCATTATCCCACAAATGAGCTGTAGCACTAGCACTTCCTTGTGGTCTTGCATCAGCATCAGATAAATAACGCATTCCATCTTTAAAACCTGTGGTTAGAATAGTATTTAACGCTTCATCTTCATTGGTGTTTTCTGGAAAATCTTGATAAGAATATGCTACTGTTACTTTATCCCAATTTCCAATCTTAGTATCATAAGCATCAGAAAAATCAATTTTACCATTTTTTAAAGTAAACTTAGGGTGAGGATAATCCATAACAGAAGTTCTACCATTAGTGCTTGCTGCAAAATTATGTGCAAAACCTAAAGTATGCCCAATTTCATGTGCAGACAATTGTCTAATTCTCGCAATCGCCATTTGCAAAGCAAATTCGTCTTCTGCTGTTTTAGTTTTAAAAGGTGCTTGTAACGCTTGCGCTATTAAATAGTCTTGTCGAATTCTTAAACTTCCTAAACTTACATGTCCCTTTATAATTTCTCCTGTTCTTGGGTCAGAAATACTTGCACCATAACTCCAGCCTCTAGTAGATCTATGCACCCATTGCACAACATTATATCTTACATCTAACATATCTGCTCCTTCAGGCAACATTTTAAATTGAAACGCATTCTTGTAACCAGCTGCTTCAAAAGCTTGATTCCACCAACGACCTCCATCTAACAAAGCAGATCTAACAGGTTCAGGTGTACCTCTATCTAAATAATAAATAATTGGTGCTACAGGTTCAGACATTGCAGCATTAGGATTTTTCTTAGCCAATCTGTGTCTATAAATAAAACGTTTTTCTAACGATTCATTTACAGGTGTTGAGTAATCTAGATAACTCATTTGATAAGATCCAGATCTAGGATCAAACTTTCTTGGCTGGTAATTACCATCTGGTAATTCTACAAAAGAGTGATGTTGATTTACAGTTACTGCACTAGCATCTGGAGTTACACTTCTAATATTGTAACCTCTAGGAGACCCTTTAAAAGTTAACAAAACATCAAACTCAGAATTTTTAGGAAATGATTTGGTACGTTCCAAATTAAAAGCACTTCTACTTTTATCTAAACTATAATTACCTTGATTTTGCCTAGCCAAGCTTCTAGCAACACCATGTGCATCCCTCATAAAAAAAGAAGTTGCATCCACTAAATACATGTCGTCTTTTGCTTCTTTTACAACAAAACCATGTAACACAGATTTTGCAAAGGCTTCTTTTACTGAGTTTTTTTCTTCTATATTATCTGTTATGGCTCTATAATCTTGATTGGGTTGAACCATCAAAATTTTGTTACCTGCCTTTTTAAAATGCACTACTACTCCACTGCCTAACTGACCTCTATCTAAACCAATATCGTTAGAACCTATTCCTTCTGATAAAAATCTTACATATAAGAAATCAGTATTTAATTGATCGATTTGTAAATAAATTTTATCGGAATTCTCATCGTAATAAAAAGTATAATAACCTGAGTATTTGTTAATTCCTTTTTGTAGTTTTTTACCAGTTTTCTCGATAAAAAACTGAGAGTATCCTTGCAGACAAAAAGAAAGAAATAAAAATGTAAATAGTACTTTTTTCATGAGATAAATATTTTTATAAAACTATGAAATAAGGAGCAGTTTAAAAACTCGAAATCCTAAAAAATCGTTTATTTTTGTTCAACCTATGATTACACAAGACCAACTTAAAGATATTTCAACCAGAATTGATAAATTAAAATCTTACCTAGAGATTGATAAAAAACTGATTGAAATAACAAATGAAGAAGAGAAAACCGCAAACCCTGATTTTTGGAACGACCCAAAAGCAGCAGAAGTAATTATGAAAGAGTTGCGTTTTAAAAAAAAGTGGGTAGAAGACTACAATACCATTATAAGACTTAACGAAGATTTAAATGTTTTTTATGAGTTTTATAAAGAAGACGAAGCAGATGAAAAAGATGTAGTACAACAGTATGAAAAAACCATTACGCTTTTAGAAGACATTGAGTTTAAAAACATGCTGTCTGATGAAGGTGATTTTCTATCTGCAGTTATTCAAATTACAGCAGGTGCAGGTGGTACAGAATCTTGTGATTGGGCAGAAATGTTGTTTAGAATGTATACTATGTGGTCTGAAAAACAAGGATTTAAATTAAAGACACTAAACTATCAAGCAGGTGATGCTGCAGGTATAAAAACAGTAACTGTAGAGGTTGATGGTGATTATGCTTTTGGTTGGTTAAAAGGTGAAAATGGTGTGCATAGATTAGTGCGTATTTCTCCTTTCGATTCCAATGCAAAACGTCATACTAGCTTTGCATCTGTATATGTGTATCCTGTAGCAGACGATTCTATTGAGATAGATATTAACCCTGCAGATATAGAAATTACCACAGCAAGATCTAGTGGTGCAGGTGGCCAGAATGTAAATAAAGTAGAAACCAAAGTTCAGTTAACACATAAGCCTTCAGGAATTCAAATTTCGTGTTCTAATTCTCGTTCACAGCATGATAATAGAGCTACAGCCATGCAAATGCTAAAATCACAATTGTATGAAATTGAGCTGCAGAAACAACAAGCTGCCAGAGATGATATTGAAGCTAGTAAAATGAAAAACGAATGGGGAAGCCAAATACGTAATTATGTAATGCACCCTTATAAACTGGTAAAAGATGTAAGAACAGCTCATGAAACAGGAAATGTAGATGCTGTTATGGATGGTAACATTAATAGTTTCTTAAAAGCCTATTTAATGTTGAATGGGCAAAAAGAGAACTAACGTTTAAATTAAAATAATGATAAAAATATACCATAATCCACGTTGTAGAAAATCTAGAGAAGGTTTACAACTACTAGAAAAATCTGGTAAAGAGTTTGAGATTGTTAAATATTTAGAAAATGTTCCTACAGAAGAAGAACTAAATATTATCATAAAAAAATTAGATATAGTTCCTATTCAATTAGTTCGAAAAACGGAGAAAATTTGGAAAGAAGAATACAAATCGAAAGATTTAACAGATAAAGAAATAGTAACGGCTATGATTACTAATCCTAAGCTAATTGAAAGACCAATAGTTATAAACAATAAACAAGCAGTTATAGGCAGACCTCCAGAAAAAATCTCTAATATTATTTAGTTAAATTAACTTAAAATTGTTTAACTTTTTTTTAACTCACTTAAACTCAAATAAGGTGAATCTTTGCAAAACAAACTAAAAAAAGACTTGTTTTGACAAAAAGAATTGCCCTCCTTTTATGTTTACTATTATCCGCAAATCATTTTTTTGCACAAGATAAAACTAGCTTAGATGAAATAAAAATTACTGGTAAAGTTATTGAAGCTGAATCAAATATGGCTTTAGAATATGCCACTATTGTTTTAAAAAACACAAAAACAAATGCCATTTCTGGTGGAATTACAGATATGGAAGGTAAATTTAGTATTTCTGCTCCTAAAGCAACTTACGAAATAAGCGTAAAATTCATTTCTTTTAATTCTAAAACTTTCCCTGCCAAAACCATAACTTCAGATTTAGATTTAGGGGTTATAAAACTTTCAGAAAATTCTAAGGCATTAGATGAGGTGGTTATTGTTGCCGAAAAAACAACAGTAGACATTCGTTTAGATAAAAAAGTATTTAATATTGGTAAAGATCTTTCTATAAGAGGTGGTAATGCAAGTGATGTTTTGGGTAATGTACC
Organism: Polaribacter dokdonensis; assembly: GCF_024362345.1. Taxonomy (GTDB): domain Bacteria; phylum Bacteroidota; class Bacteroidia; order Flavobacteriales; family Flavobacteriaceae; genus Polaribacter; species Polaribacter dokdonensis. The sequence goes on from NZ_CP101505.1 coordinate 624,670, forward strand.
CTCTGTTCAAGTAGATGTAGAAGGTACTGTAAGCTTAAGAGGTAATGAAAACGTTACCATTTTAATTGATGGTAGACCAAGTGCATTAGTCGGTTTAAATGGTGCAGAAGCGTTAAGACAAATTCCTGCTGAAGCTATAGAAAAGGTAGAAGTTATAACGTCTCCATCTGCAAGATATGATGCAGAAGGTACTGCTGGTATTTTAAATATTATTCTTAGAAAAAATAAACTAACAGGTTTTAATGGTTCTTTACAGTTAGACTTAGGGTATCCTGAAAGAGTGGGTGCTGCATTTAATGCCAATTGGAGAACAGAAAAATGGAACTTATTTACAAATACAGGTTTTAGATACAATGAAACACCTGGTAATTCTTTGAGTGAATCTAACTTCTTAACCTCTACAGCACAAAATGCAAGAGTAATTGAGCAAAGAAACTTTGGTAGGTTAGGTAGATCTTTATTTACAAGTTTTGGTGCAGAGTATTATTTAACCAAAAGCTCTAGTATTATTGGTAACATTGTTTTTAACAGTGGTAATGATGATGATGTAAATACTAATGATATTCAAAGGCTTGATGCAAATGGAGGCTTAAATGAAGCTACATTTAGAACAGAAAGCGAAGGTGAAGATGAACAAAGAATACAATATACTTTAGATTACGTGAATAACTTCGATCAGAAAGGAAGAAAACTTTCTGTGAATTTACAGTACTCTACAGAAATGGAGGATATTTTAAATAATATTACTGAAATAGATACACAAACTAGCTTATTAAACGATTTAGAGCAAGTAATAGAAGATCAAAATGAGAACAGAGCTTTATTACAAATTGATTATGTACATCCTGTAGGAGAAAACATACAGTATGAAGCTGGTTATAGAGGTAATTACAGAGATATTTTTAATAGTTTCTATTTGGCAGAAAGACAAGTTTTTCCTGATGGACCTTTAGTACCAGATGCAGGGTTAAACAATTCTTTTAATTATGAAGAATTTGTAAACGCAGCCTACTTTCAATATGGTCAAAAGTTTAATAACATCTCATTATTAGCAGGTTTAAGATATGAATATACTTCTATCGAAATTGAGCAACAAACATCTACAACTGTAGATGCTAGAAGCTATGGTAACCTATTCCCTACCATTAATTTAGGTTATGAATTTAAAGATGGTGAAAACATCACTATTGGTTACAATAGAAGAATTAGAAGACCAAGAGGTAGAAACTTAAATCCTTTTCCTAGTAGATCTAGTGAGGCCAATATCTATACAGGTAATGTAGGCTTAAACCCGGTAATTACTGATGCAGTAGATTTAGGTTACTTAAAAAGATGGGATAAATTTACACTAAGTACCTCTTTATATTATAACATTAGTAATGACAATTGGGAAAGAATACAAGAAGATACAGGTGAAGTTACAGATAATGGAGATCCTATTACAAGAAGGTTCCCAATTAATTTATCTACTGCAGAACGTTTAGGTTTTGAATTTACCTTAAACTACAGACCATTTAAAATATGGAACATTAATAGTGATTTTAACCTATTTAGAGTTACAACAGATGGTGATTACACAAACCCAACAACGAATGCCACTCAAAGTTTTGATTTTGAGAATACCTCATACTTTATTCGCTTAAACCAAAAGATTACTTTAGGAAAAACCGATTTACAAATTAACTCAAATTATAGAGGGCCTTCTCAAAACGCACAAACAACAAGTGAAGGCGTATTTAGTATGAACATTGCAGCAAGTAGAGATTTCTTTAATGAAAAAGCTTCTTTAAGCGTTAACTTTAGTGATGTTTTTAATAGTAGAATTAGTAGAAGAACAACAAATATTCCAGGATTCTTAGATCAATATTCAGAGTTTCAATGGAGAGAGCCTCAGTTTAGAGTAAGTTTGGTGTACAGATTCAACCAAAAGAAAAAGAGATTTGGTGGAGATAGAGATGATAATGGTGGAGATGATTTTGAAGAATAAATCAAAAACCAAAATTTGATAAACAAAAAACTCGTTCAATAAATGAACGAGTTTTTTTTTATATGGTTAAGCTAAAAACTACTTTCCTTCAGCAGCTTTTTTAGCATCTCTTTTTAATTTGAAATTTTCCCAAATTGTTCCTCCTATCCAGTAAGGAACTACAAATGTTAATAAGAAAATTAACAACCAAAAACCGGCTGTAAAAATAAACATGAATAAAACTAAACCTGAAAATTCTGAAAAATCTAACATTTATTGCTAATTATATTTATATACATGCAAAAATAACAGATTTTTTTAAAATTACACAATTAAAATTAAAGTTTTTATGAGCATTTACATCCCTTAATATTAAAATATTTGAGCGATATTATTTAAATTTGTTACCCTAAAATATAAAGTACATCATGACAAAGTTTAGAATAGAAAAAGATACCATGGGTAATGTAAATGTTCCTGCAGACAAGTATTGGGGAGCACAAACAGAACGTTCTAGAAATAATTTTAAAATAGGTGCACCAGCCTCAATGCCTTTAGAGGTGGTTTATGGTTTTGCTTATTTAAAAAAAGCGGCTGCATTTACTAATGCAGAACTAGGTGTTTTATCTGAAGAAAAAAGAGATTTAATTGCGCAAGTATGTGATGAAATTTTAGAAGGTAAGCATGATGATCAATTTCCTTTAGTAATTTGGCAAACAGGTTCAGGTACGCAATCTAACATGAATGTAAACGAGGTTATTGCAAACAGAGCTCATGAAATTTCTGGTAAAGTAATTGGTGAAGGTGATAAAACCATTCAACCTAATGATGATGTAAATAAATCACAATCTTCTAACGATACGTTTCCTACAGGTATGCACATTGCTGCCTACAAGAAAATTGTAGAGAATACCATTCCAGGAATAACTCAATTAAGAGACACTTTACAAGCAAAAGCAGAAGCTTTTAAAGATGTTGTTAAAATTGGTAGAACACATTTAATGGATGCTACTCCACTTACTTTAGGGCAAGAATTTTCTGGTTATGTAGCTCAATTAAACTTTGGGTTAAAAGCATTAAATAATACTTTAGAGCATTTATCTCAGTTGGCCTTAGGAGGAACTGCAGTTGGTACAGGATTAAATACACCTAAAGGATATGATGTTTTAGTGGCAAAATATATCGCAGAATTTACAACACTACCATTTGTAACTGCAGAAAATAAATTTGAAGCTTTAGCAGCACATGATGCTTTAGTAGAAACACATGGAGCATTAAAGCAAATTGCTGTTTCTTTAAATAAAATTGCCAACGATATTCGTTTAATGGCATCTGGACCAAGATCCGGAATTGGAGAAATCATCATACCTGCAAATGAGCCAGGTTCTTCAATTATGCCAGGTAAAGTAAACCCTACACAATGTGAGGCTATGACAATGGTTTGTGCACAAGTAATGGGTAATGATGTTGCTGTTACTGTTGGTGGTACACAAGGACATTATGAATTGAATGTTTTTAAACCAATGATGGCTGCTAATGTGTTACAATCTGCACAATTAATTGGTGATGCTTGTGTTTCTTTTGATGTAAACTGTGTTGCTGGTATTGAGCCAAATCATTCTAGAATTACAGAATTAGTGAACAAATCACTTATGTTAGTTACTGCTTTAAATACTAAAATTGGGTATTATAAAGCAGCAGAAATTGCAAATACTGCTCACGAAAACGGAACTACTTTAAAAGAAGAAGCAGTTCGTTTAGGTTATGTTACTCCAGAACAATATGATGAATGGGTAAAACCAGCTGAAATGACAGGTAGTTTAAAATAAGCTACTTTTAAATTTTTAAAAAAACCGAAGGAAACCCTTCGGTTTTTTTTATGACTACTTTTTATTATTGTGCAATAGCAACTACCTTCTGACCTCCAAATAAACATGTACACCCGCCTTTAGCTTACATTTCATTTTTACAGTAGAGGATAAAATGTACCTATACTTTGTAAAATTTAAATAGATTAGTAAATAATTTTTAATTAAATCTATATAGCTAAAAAAAAGCCCAAGAAATTCATCTTGGGCTTTTATAAATTTATGTTGATTTTGGACTATGGTCTAAATTCAATTTTACGCATACGTAAACTCTCAGGAGTAACCTCTAAATATTCATCTCCTTTAATATACTCCATACATTCTTCTAAAGAGAAATCTGTTTTAGGAGCAATCTTTACACTATCATCTGTACCTGATGAACGAACGTTTGTTAATTTTTTACCTTTAATTAAGTTTACACCCATATCAGTATCTTTACTGTTTTCTCCAACTACCTGACCAATGTAAATTTCTTGATTAGGATCTATAAAGAAACGTCCTCTGTCTTGTAATCGATCAATTGCATAAGCTGTTGCTTTACCTGCAGCAGAAGATACAATAGCACCTTTAATATCTTCAGAAAACTCGCCTTTAAAAGGTCCATATTCAGAAAAACGGTGGTTAATGATTGCTTGACCAGCAGTTGCTGTTAATATCTTATTACGTAAACCAATTAATCCTCTAGAAGGAATGGTAAATTCTAAGTGTTGTAAATCTCCTTTAGGCTCCATTACTAATAAATCTCCTTTTCTTAAAGAAACTAAGTTTATGGCTTTAGAAGCAACATCTTCAGGAACATCAATAGATAAAGTTTCATAAGGCTCAGACTTTACACCATCAATTTCTTTAATGATTACTTGTGGTCTGCCCACTTGCAATTCATACCCTTCTCTACGCATTGTTTCAATCAATACAGATAAGTGTAAAACTCCACGACCGAAAACATTAAACTTGTCTTCAGAATCTGTAGTATCTACTCTTAATGCTAAATTCTTTTCCATTTCCTTGAACAATCTGTCACGTAAATGACGAGAAGTTACAAATTTACCTTCTTTACCAAAGAAAGGTGAATTGTTAATGGTAAACAACATACTCATTGTAGGCTGATCTACTTCTATTCTTGGTAATGCTTCTGGGTTTTCTAAATCTGCAATAGTATCTCCAATTTCGAAACCTTCAATACCTGTAATTGCACAGATATCACCACTTCTTACTTTAGAAGTTTTTGCTTTACCCATACCTTCGAATACATGTAATTCTTTAATTCTAACTTTTTTGTTAGTACCATCTGCTTTCATTAACATGTAGTCTTTATTCTCTTCTAAGTCTCCTCTAAAAACACGCCCAATAGCAATTCTACCTGTAAATGCAGAAAAATCTAATGATGTAATTTGCATTTGAGGAGAACCTTCTCTGTAAGGTGCTTCTGGAATAGATTCGATTACAGCATCTAATAAATCGATAATGTCTTCTTTTTCATCTTTCCAATCTGTAGACATCCAACCGTTTTTAGCTGAACCATAAATAGTTGTAAAGTCTAATTGATCTTCTGTAGCGTCTAAAGCAAACATTAAATCAAATACTTTTTCGTGTACTAAATCTGGTGTACAGTTTTCTTTATCTACTTTGTTTACAACAACAATAGGTGTTAAACCTAACTCAATAGCCTTACCTAATACAAAACGAGTTTGTGGCATTGGGCCTTCGAAAGCATCAACTAATAATAAAACGCCATCTGCCATTTTTAATACACGCTCTACTTCTCCTCCAAAATCGGCGTGACCTGGTGTGTCAATTACATTAATTTTTACACCTTTATAATTTACAGATACGTTTTTAGAAAGAATGGTAATTCCTCTTTCACGCTCTAAATCATTATTATCTAATAATAAATCAGTACGTTCTTTACGATCGTCTAAAATTTTTGCTTGGTCTATAATTTTATCTACTAACGTTGTTTTACCATGATCAACGTGTGCAATAATTGCGATGTTTCTTATTGATTGCATTTATACTTTCTTAAATTTCGTGCAAAAGTAGTTGTTTCTATGCGATTTACACCTTATCTCATCAATTATTTTAATGTTAAGGATTTAAAAAGTATAAGCTACAAAAGGTGATAGCTTAAAGTATTAAGGTTCAGTTGAATCTTCTCTAAATGCAGAGGGCAGAATATCTGGAATTAATTTAATTAAAAGTGGTAATAGAATTGCGCCTCCAGGTAATAAAAATACCGCTAATGCTGGTATAGATTTGCAAATATCTAAAATTAATATGTATATTTTTTTTCTTTCTTCTGGTGTTAATTTGGCATGTGTAGATTTACGAATTAAGAACATGGCTTCTTTACTTTGCAAAAGCTCTTGATGCAATCGTAATTTGTTTTTGTGCAATAAGGTTCTTATTTCTTCTACAGTTTTCATTATAATTTTCTACGCTTACGCTCTGTTTGCAGTAGGTTTAATTCTCTACTAGTTTGGCCAGCTACAGAAGTATTTTCTTCTGCTCTTCTTATTAAATATGGCATTACATCTCTTACTGGGCCAAAAGGCAAATACTTTGCTACATTGTATCCTTGATTGGCTAAATTGTAGCTAATATGATCACTCATACCAAACAATTGCCCAAACCAAAGTCTGTTATCATTTACTTTTAGCTGATACTTTTTTGCTAAATCCATTACTAAATAAGAACTTTCTTCATTATGTGTACCTGCAAATAAAGCCATGTGAGAATTATCCATCATGTATTTAATAGCAGCATTAAAGTTTTCATCTGTAGCTTTTTTATCTGTACAAATAGGTGATCTGTATCCTTTTTCTTTCGCTCTTTGACGTTCTTTCTCCATATAGGCACCTCTAACTACTTTCATACCTATATGAAAACCTTTAGCCTTTGCTTTAGAATGTAAGGCCATTAGATAGTCCATTCTATCATGTCTATACATCTGTAAAGTATTAAATACAATGGCTTTTTTGGTATTGTACGTTTCCATTAAACCTTCAATAAGCTCATCAGCTGCATCTTGCATCCAACTTTCTTCTGCATCAATTAATAACGGAACATCTTTTTCTACAGCAACCTGACAAACTTTATGAAACCTTTTTATCACTTGAATCCACTCAATTTCTTCTTTTTCTGTTAGTTCTTTACCTTCAGATAATTTTTGATATAAAGCAAATCGTCCAAATCCTGTAGGCTTAAATACAGCAAAAGGAATTGATTTTTTCTCAGCACAAAAATCTATAATTTTAAGAATCTTTTGTAAAGCTTCGTTAAAACTAGCTTCTTCATCTTTACCTTCTACAGAATAATCCAGTACACTATGTACTTTACCATTAGCATACATGTTTTCTATAATAGGTAAACAATCGTCTTCTGTAACTCCTCCACAGAAATGATCGAACACTGTAGAACGAATTAAACCTTCTATAGGTAAATGTACCTTTAAAGCAAAATTAGTAACAGCGCTTCCTATTTTTACCATAGGTTGATTTTGTATCATTTTGAACAAAAAATAAGCACGTTCTAACTGTGAATCTGATTTTAATGCAAAAGCAACTTCTGTATTGTCAAAAAGTTTCATACTATATCGATTTAGTGTTACAAATATAGTGTTTGGATAGTAATTTTTATATAAATTCTAGTTATTTTGCACCTTCAATTCTATAAAAAATGAAAACCATTAAGGCTGTATCTTATCCTGTTCATTTTCAGGAAGAAAGCTATCAAGAATTATCACAATTAATTCAAGAAAAAGACTACTCAACTTTGTTTGTTTTGGTAGATGAAAATACCATGGAACACTGTTATCCTAAATTTATACCAAATTTAAAGACAGATAAAACTATAGAGGTTATAGAAATTGAATCTGGAGAGATCAATAAGAACTTAGAAACTTGTGTTGGTGTTTGGAATGCCATTACAGAATTGGGTGGAGATAGAAAGAGTTTGGTAATTACTTTAGGAGGTGGAGTTATTACAGATATGGGTGGTTTTGTAGCTTCTTGTTTTAAAAGAGGTGTAGATTTTGTGAATATACCTACTACCCTATTATCTATGGTAGATGCCTCAGTTGGTGGCAAAACAGGTGTAGATTTAGGCGTGTTAAAAAACCAAATTGGTTTGTTTGCAAATCCGCAGATGGTAATTGTAGACAATCAATATTTAACAACTGTTACAGAAAGAGAAATAAAATCTGGAATAGCAGAGATTATTAAATATGGAGTTACTTATGATGTGTCTTTATTTGAAAACATTAAAAAGAACAAAGAAAATAATATTAGCGATTTAATTTTTAGATCTGTAGAAATTAAAAACGAGGTTGTTTTAAAAGATCCAAAAGAAAAGGATTTGCGTAAAATTTTAAATTTTGGGCATACACTTGGGCATGCAATAGAATCATTCTACTTAGAATCTGAAGACAAGGAAAACTTAACACATGGTGAAGCCATTGCAATTGGGATGGTCTGCGAAAGTTATATTTCTAACAAAGAATTACAATTTCCAATAGATAAGGTGCATGCTTTAAAAGAAGTTGTATGCGCTATTTATGATAAAATACAATTATTAGAAAAAGATTTTACGGCCATTCTTAACTTATTGAAACACGATAAGAAAAATGTAAATGGACAAGTAAACTTTGTACTTTTAAATGATTTTGAAGATTTTAAATTAGATTGTAAAGTGCCTGAAGTATTGATAAAAGAAAGTTTACAATTTTATAACTCATAAAAAAATCCCATCATAAATATGATGGGATTTTTTAATATATGAGCAAGTATATACTTATACTTTTTTTACTTTCACTGCATTCATTCCACGCATTCCTTTTTCTAATTCAAAAGAAACCTTATCATTCTCTGCAATAGTATCTATTAAACCACTTACGTGTGTAAAATATTTTTCTCCATTATCTGAATCGATAATAAAACCAAAACCTTTAGAAGTATCAAAGAAATTTACTTTTCCTTTTCTTACTGGATCTTCTTCTGGTAAATCTTCTTTTTTAGTAGTAGAAATTTGAATATCTTCTAATTCATACTCTACTTTTAATTCTGGATCTGGAGGAGTATCTGTTAAATTTCCATTATGATCTACATAAGCAAACTGAATTCCAGATGCACCACTTTCTTCTTTAGCAGCTTTTCTTGCCTCCATTTTTTTACGCTTGTCTTCGCGTTTTTTTAAACGTTTTTTTTCTTTTTCACTTTTACTAAATGTCTGTTGCGATTTTGCCATTAACTATATAACTGTTTTTGTATGCTTGTTTTCAAATTATACTAAAGTTTTGTATTTGCACCTAATGCTTTTGGTGTAGAATCAGTTTAAAAAATAAAACCGAATTTGCTATTTTATTTACTAGGAGTTCTTTAGTGCTACAAAGATATTAAAAAATTAGGTTTTATGAAATAGCAACAATCAATATTAATAGAGAGACTATAAATGTTAAAATTTATAAAAAAATAATATTTATAAAACCAAGTTGTATTTCTTTACGTATATAAACTGGAAAACTAAAATTAAATTACAATGAAAACAATGAAAACACTGGCACTTGTAGGTGCTATTGCAGTAGGTTTAACTTCATGTTCAGACGAAACTTCTACAGTTGCTGCACAATTAGACACAAAATTACTTTTTACATCAAACAACAACGATGGTAATGTAAACGTATATAATGTTACCAATTTAAGTGCGGTTGCCACTTCTACATTAACTACACCAATTTCTGCTTCTGATGGAGTGTATTATAATAGTGATGAAGATTTAGTGGTACAAGCTTCTAGATCTACATTTGGTTTAGAGGGTTATGCAGGTATTACTCTATCTTCTTCTTTAATATCTACTACAGTAACAGCAAACGTTGTTGGTAGTTTAGATATGACAAGTCCTAGAGAATTAGCAGTAAATGGAAATTTTTATGTAGTTGTAGATAATGCAGATGCAGATGGAGATAATAGCACAAATGATGGAAGATTATTTATATACTCTAAAAACGGAAATAGTTTTACTTTAAGAAATACCATTACAACAGACATTAAATTATGGGGAATTACCTTTATTGGTAATGATTTATATGCAATTGCAGATACTACCAATGAATTGGCTGTGTATACCAATTTCTTGAACAATACAACTACAACAACATTAGCAACCTCTAAAAAGATTGCTGTAGAAGGTATTGTTAGAACTCATGGTTTAACCTATGATGCAATGACAGATACTATGGTTTTAACAGATATTGGTGATGCTTCTAATGGACAAGATGATGGAGGATTTCATGTGATTGATAATTTTACATCTAAATTTAGCAGTACTGCAAATGGGGCAACACTATCTGTGGCAGAACAAACAAGAGTATCTGGAGCAAGTACATTATTAGGTAATCCTGTAGATGTAGCTTATGATGGCGAATCTCAAACCGTTTTTATTGCAGAGGCAGGAAACAATGGAGGTAGAATTTTGGCCTTTAGTAATATTGGTTCTGGAGGTGATGTAACTCCAAGTTACAACTCGTCTTTATCTAAAGCATCTGCAGTTTATTTATACAAAGAATAATAATTAGAATTTAAGTTAATTGTTAAGAAACCTTTCAATAAAATTTTGAAAGGTTTTTTTGTTGCTCATTGTTAAATGTTAAAAAATCATTAAAAATTATAATAACGCTCTAAAACAATAGTATTACTATTATATTTGCAAACAAATCGAAAAACCATGAAAGATTTATTATCTAACTTAAAAATATCTGTACCAGATAAAATATATATAAAAGACCCTGAAACCTCTCAACTAGGAAAGCGTATTATTGAGAATAGTATTGTTATTATTAATGAAATTGGTTTTGAGAGTTTTACCTTTAAAAAACTAGGAAATAGAATAGGTTCTAATGAAAGTTCTATTTATAGGTATTTTGAGAGTAAACACAAGCTACTATTATACCTTTCTTCTTGGTATTGGGCTTGGTTAGAGTACCAATTGGTTTTAGAAACTTTTAGTATTTCTAACTCTAAAGAAAAGTTAGAAAAAGCCATTACCATTCTTACAAGAACTGTAGAAGAAGACAGTAATTTCACTCACATTAACGAAGTGTTATTGTATAAAATTATTGTTAATGAAAGTTCTAAATCATTCTTAACCAAAGAGGTTGATAATGATAATAAAGAAGGCTATTTTGAAGTTTATAAACGTTTGGTAACTCGTTTAGAACAGATGATTGCCAGCGTAAATTCTGATTATAAATTTGCTTTGAGTTTGGCAAGCACTATCATAGAAGGTGGTTTACATCAGCATTTTTTAAACAGCCACTTCCCTTCTATAACCAATTGCGATAACAACAAAGTACCAACAAAATTCTTTTTGCATTTAGTATTTCATACTTTAAATAAAGATAATGACTAACAAACCACTTACTCCTTGGCAACGTTTCTTAGGGTTGCTAAGATTAGAAAAAAGAGAGATTTTTCAGATTTTTTATTACGCCATTTTTGGCGGAATTGTTTCGCTTTCATTACCCTTAGGTATACAAGCAATCATTAACTTAATACAAGGAGCACAAATTTCTACTTCTTGGATTGTTTTAGTAGTTGCTGTGACTATTGGTGTAATATTTTCTGGAGCATTACAATTAATGCAATTGAGAATTATAGAAACCATTCAACAAAGAATCTTTACAAGAGCTTCTTTTGAATTGAGCTATCGTTTTCCGAAAATTAAAATGATAGAATTACGTGAGTACTATCCTCCAGAATTAGCAAATCGTTTTTTTGATACGCTAACCATTCAGAAAGGATTATCAAAAATTTTGATAGATGTACCAACAGCTATTTTACAAATCATTTTTGCATTGATTTTACTTTCATTCTATCACCCATTTTTTATCATCTTTGGTATTTTGCTACTGTTGCTTATTTACATTGTATTTAAGTTTACTGCACAAAAGGGTTTAGAAACAAGTTTAGTAGAATCTAAAATAAAATATAAGGTTGCACACTGGATACAAGAAGTAGCAAGAACTGTAGTTAGCTTTAAACTGTCTGGAAACACAAGTTTGGCGATGTCTAAAAATGATGTATTGGTTGATAAATATATTGAGGCTAGAGAAAATCATTTTAAGATTTTAATCTTGCAATTCACGCAAATGATTGGTTTTAAAGTAATTGTAACTGCTAGTTTATTATTAATTGGTGGAGCATTGGTTTTAAATCAAGAAATGAATATTGGACAGTTTGTTGCAGCAGAAATCATTATTCTTTTGGTAATAGCCTCTGTAGAGAAACTAATTATTGGATTAGAATCTTTTTATGATGTATTAACCTCTATTGAAAAAATTGGTCAAGTAGTAGACAAAGAATTAGAATCTCAAGATGGTGAAAAGCCTTTATTTAAAGACGGTTTAACTGTTGAGTTGGATGAAGTATCTTATGAAGTTGCTAATAGAAAGAAGCCAATCATTAAAAACATTTCCTTAAAAATAAAACCTAAAAGTAGAATTCTAATTGTTGGAGAAAGTGGTGCTGGTAAATCTAGTTTATTACGTTTAATATCTGGAGTTATAGAACCTACAGCTGGTAATATTTATGTAAACAACTTAGCTTTAGGTAGTTTACACCTAAATCATTACAGGTCACAATTAGGGTTGTCTTTGTCTGAAGAAACTCCTTTTGAAGGTAGTATTAGAGAAAATCTAATTTTTGGGAATGATAAAATTAAAGACTCTAAGATTTTTGAAATATTAGATATTGTTGGCTTATCACAATTTTTAAAAGAACAAGCCAATGGTTTAGATACTATTTTAAATGCAGAGGGTAAGCAAATGTCTTACACTATTGCTAAGAAGATAATTTTAGCTAGAGCTATTATTAAAGAACCAAAGATTATGATTTTAGAAGATCCTTTAGATCAATTTAATTTAGAGGAAACTGTAAGTATCATTAAGTATTTAACAGATAGTGCAAGACCTTGGTCTTTAATTGTAGTAAGTAGTAAAAAGAGCTGGAGAACAGAATGCAGCCAAACTATTACAATTGATAAAGGTGAAATTAAAGCAATAAACTAGTATACCATGTTAAACATAACTAACAATCAAATCCATAAAAAAGTAGATCTAACCAAGTTTAAATCTGGTGGAAGAGTTTATGCAAAAGAATACTATAGAGCATTCAATAAATTCTTATTAGCTGCAGCTATTATTGGTATTATCTTTTTGTTTTTACCATGGACACAGAATATTACTGGTAAAGGTATTGTTACCACATTAACTCCAGAACAAAGACCTCAAACCATTCAATCTCAAATTCCTGGTAGAATTGAGCAATGGTTTGTAAGAGAAGGAGATTATGTGCAAAAAGGAGATACCATATTAAGAATTTCTGAAGTTAAAAGTGAGTATTTTGACGATAGACTTATTGAAAGAACCAATGAGCAAATTAATGCAAAAACTTCATCTGTAGGTGCCTATGCTTTTAAAGTAGCTGCTTTAGACAGACAAATTGTAGCCTTACAAGAAGAACAAGCATTAAAATTACAACAAGCAAAAAATAAGCTGTTACAATCTAAACTAAAAGTACAGAGTGATAGTATTGCATTTGAGGCTGCTAAAACCAATTTAAAAATTGCTCAAAGTCAATATAATCGTGATTTTACTTTGCAACAAGAAGGTATAAAAGCTGTAAAAGATGTAGAAGAAAAGCGTTTAAAATTACAAGGTACAGAGGCTAAAATCATAGAGCAAGAAAATAAATTATTGGCAGCTAAGAATGAAGTATTAAATGCTAGAGTAGAAATCTCTAGAATAAAAGCAAGCTATGCAGATAAGATTTCTAAAGCTCAAAGTGATAAATTTACTGCACAATCTAGTGGTTTTGACGCCAAAGCACAAGTCTCTAAATTAGAAAACAGTAACAGTAATTATAAAGTTAGAAGTAGCTTATTATACATTCAAGCGCCTCAAGATGGTTTTATCAATAAAGCCTTAAAAGGTGGTATTGGAGTTACCTTTAAAGAGGGTGATGAAATTGTAGGTATTATGCCTGCTCATTATGATTTAGCTGTAGAAACCTACATTCGACCTATTGATTTACCTCTAATTCATATTGGTGAGCAAGTTCGTGTGCAATTTGATGGTTGGCCTGCAATTGTTTTTAGTGGTTGGCCTAACATTTCTTACGGAACTTATGGTGCAAAAGTAGTAGCTATAGAAAATTTTATTAGTGATAATGGTAGATACCGAATTTTATTAGCTCCTGATGAAACAGATCATACTTGGCCAACAGCCATAAGAGTTGGTTCTGGAGCAAAAACAATTGCACTTTTAGAAGATGTGCCAATTTGGTTTGAATTATGGAGACAGTTAAACAGCTTCCCTCCTAACTATTATCAGCCAGATGGAGATTCATCAAGCAATAAAGGCGCTAAAAAGAAATAAACATCAAATCATTGTAGCATTTCATTTATGAAAAAAATTATTGGTCTTCTGTTTTTACTGATGTTTCAGCAATATTCTGCTCAAGATAAAATTGAGTCTGTAATGACGTTGTCTGAGTATTTAGGTTATGTAAAAAACTATCATCCAATTGTGAAGCAAGCAAACTTGGTCATCAATACAAGTGAAGCTAAATTGCTTAAAGCTAGAGGTGCTTTTGACCCAAAAATTGAAATCGATTTTGATAACAAACAGTTCAAGGAGAAAGAGTATTACAACAAATTAAATGGAACCTTTAAAATTCCTACCTATTATGGTTTAGAGTTTAAAGCCAACTTTGAAAACAACGAGGGGCTATTTTTAAACCCTGAAGCCAATGTACCCACTGATGGTTTGTATGCTGCAGGTGTTTCTGCATCTTTATTAAAAGGATTGTTGATTAACAAAAGAATGGCAGATTTAAAACAAGCGAAACTTTTTTTAAATCAGGCTAAAGAAGATCAGCAAATATTAGTGAATGAAATACTTTTTAAAGCGTCAATATCTTACTTTAATTGGTTAAAAATCTACAATGATAGAAATGTATATCTCAATTTTTTAAACAATGCAGTTGTTCGTTTTGAAAGTACAAAAAGAGCTTTTCAGCAAGGAGATAAAGCTGCTATAGATACTCTAGAAGCAGGTATTACATTAAATAATAGAAAACTAAACTTAGAGAAAGCACGAATTAAATTGGTAAAAGCATCTTTAGAATTATCGAATTATTTGTGGCTGAATGATAACACTCCTGTTGAACTACAAGACAATATTATACCTGACGTAAACACTTTAGAAAAAGTAGATACTACCTTTAATATTGCTTTATTTAACAATGCAAATTTTGATATTGAGAATCACCCAAAAATTAGATCTCTTAATTTTAAAGTAAGAAGTTTAGGCGTAGACAAGCGTTTAAAAGCCAATAATTTGTTACCTCAATTAGATGCACAATATAACTTTATTACACAGACACCAAGACAAGGAAATTCTTTTAATGTAGATAATTATAAAGCTGGAATTAGCTTTAAATTACCAATATTTTTAAGAAAAGAAAGAGGAGATTTAAAATTAGCTAAAGCCAAATTACAAGATGCTGAATTTGAAACTGAAGCAGCTAAAGTGTCTATTAGAAATAAGGTAAATGCTGTGCAGCAAGAATTAGATTCATATGTTACTCAAAATGACTTTATCATCAATATTGTAAAAGATTATGGTACGTTACTAAAAGCAGAAGAGCGAAAATTCTTTCTTGGTGAAAGTTCTTTGTTTTTGGTGAACTACAGAGAATCTAAATTGATTGAAACCAAACTTAAAGCTATTGATTTAGAAAATTCTTACCTAGAAACAAAAGCAAACTTATTTAAAACAGCCGTAATTTCTATAGCCGATTAAACAATAATAAAATTAACACAGCAAAGAAGATGATTAAACTTAAGATAAGTTTAATCATCTTCTTCAAGTGTAAAAAACTCATTTACAGGAATCTTAAAAACTACAGAAAGTTTTAATGCCAAAACTGTACTTGGTACATATCTATTCTTCTCAATAGAGTTAATGGTTTGCCTAGATACCCCAATTTGTTTTGCCAAATCATCTTGGGTAAGATTTAAAATAGCACGTTGTACTTTAAGTGTATTTTTCATCTTATCTATTCATTCTTTTTAATTGCCAAAAAACCATCAATTGAACAACCAGCATATAAAACAAAATCTGAAAATAATTTAATCCTTCTAATTTTTCAGTTTCATCAAACAATAAACCAACTCCAAAATTGATAATTGGTTGTACTAACGCATAAAGTATAACTAGTATAAATGCTATTCTGTAAGATTGAGAACGTAAACTATCTAGATACTCATCTTCTAATTTTTCCTTTGCCAAAGAAATAAGTAACATTCCTACTAATAAAAGACCAGATAAAACAGGTTTTACCCAACTTGGCTCGTCAACAAACTTCTTTGCAATCATCAAAGCAAAAGCAGAAAACGAAATAATATAACCTACTTTTTTATACTTATGATGCAGTTGAAATTTATTCATTTTCTCTACATAACTCTTTTCTTTTTCACAAATTGATTGCTTTACCATTTTAACTTTGCTTTACAAATTGACAAATACTTTTTATATAATGACAAATATACTTTACATTTTATGATTTTGCAAATTTTTTATTACTTTTAAAAAATCAACCAAAAAATAACACCATGAATATCAAAAAAAAACCAACCACTAAATTCTATCTTATTGGAGTATTAGCTCTTATTTGGAATTTAATGGGAGTTGGAGCTTATTTAATTCAAGCTTTTATGACAGAAGAAATGATTGCTACCTTACCAGAAGAGCAACAAGCAGAGTTTTTAGTAGAACATCCTGCTTGGTACACAGCTTTGTTTGCCATAGCTGTTTTTGGTGGTGCTTTAGCTTGTATTTTGTTATTAGCTAGAAAAAAGATTGCTTACTACCTATTTTTAGTGTCTGGTATAAGTGCCATTGCTCAACAGGGTTATTTGTTAGCAACAGTAACACTTTCTAGTGTAGTAATGCCAATAATGATTATTATCTTCTGTATCTTTTTAATTTGGTACTCTAAAAGATGTATCACAGAAGGTATTTTAAATTAGAATAAATTAATTGATAAAGGCTGCTAAATGCAGCTTTTTTTATTGAGAGTTTAAAGCCTTAAAAGACTATTAAAAGTCTCAATCATAAATTCATACAAATTAAAAGACTAAACAATTCCAAACCTATGAAACTACAGTATAATTTTATAATTGCATTTGTTGCAGGAATACTTTCATTGAGTGTTAATGCTCAAGAAAAAGATTCTTTATCTGGTCAAGAAAAGTTTAAAGAGCTATCACTAGATAGTGGTAGAATGATAAATTTTAATACTAAAGAAGGAACTTGGCTTTCCTTAGATATTAGTCCAGATGGAGAAACAATTATGTTTAGCATGCTTGGAGATTTATATACCATTCCTTTTTCTGGTGGTAAAGCCACAAGAGTAACAGATGGTATGGCTCTAGACACTAAACCTAGTTACAGTCCTGATGGAAAAAGTATCGCTTTTGCCTCTGATAGAAGTGGTAATGACAATGTTTGGATTTTAGATTTAGAAACGAAAGAAACAAAACAAGTTACTAAAGACAGAAGAGGCTCTGTAGAATCTGTAGCCTGGTCTCCAGATGGAGAATATATTGTAGCTGCAAAAGGTAAAAGAAATCTAAAATTACATTTGTATCATAAAGATGCAGGTAGTGGTACACAGCTCATAAAAGAACCAGCAAGTTTAAAAACTGTTGAACCTGTTTTTAGTGCAGATAACAAATACATATACTATTCAACCAGAAATGGTGGTTGGAATTACAATGCACAATTACCTCAATATCAAATTTCTAGATATGATTTAGAAACAGGAAAATCTACAAGAATTACTTCTAGATATGGTTCTGCATTTACTCCTACTCTTTCAAGTGATGGTAAATACATGGTATATGGATCTAGGTATGAAGAAAAAACGGGTTTAGTTTTAAGAAATTTAATTACAGGCGATGAAAATTGGCTAGCTTACCCAGTACAAAGAGATGAACAAGAATCTGTTGCTTCTTTAGGAGTATTACCTGCAATGGCGTTTACACCTGATAACAAAGAAGTTTTAGCTTCTTATGGAGGTAAAATTTATAGAATACCAGTTTCTGGTGATAATGCAATAGAAATTCCTTTTGAGGTTGATGTAGCTTTAGCAATTGGACCAAAATTAGACTTTAAATATCCCATTTCTGATGATCCAGAAATGTTTGCAAATCAAATTAGAAATCCAAAGACTTCTCCAGATGGAAAGCAAATTGTTTTTAATGCATTAAACAAATTATATGTTATGAAGCTTCCTGATGGAAAACCAAAAAGGTTAACCAAAATGGATCTTAATGAAATGCAACCAAATTGGTCTCCAGATGGAAAAGAAATAGTGTACACTACTTGGTCTGATAAAGATGGAGGTCATTTATATAAAGTAAACGCAAAAGGTGGTACACCTGTTCAACTAACAACTACATCTGCATTGTATAATACACCTGTTTGGGATGCAAAAACCAATAGAATTGTTTTTACTAAAGGAAGTGCTCAAAACTTTAAAAATGCCTATACAAGAGGTGCTTTTTCTGGTGGTGAAGATTTAGCATGGATTTCTAGTAATGGAGGTGCCATTAATTTTATTACTAAAACAAATAGAAGAGGAAATCCTCATTTTGTAAAGAATGATAATAGAATCTATTTAAGCAATGGTTCTGGCCTAAGCTCAATTCGTTGGGATGGAACAGATGAAAAGAAAATTGTAAGTGTTACAGGTATTGTTACTTTTGGAAACTCTCATAAAGATAATGTAGACTTTGGACATGTAGATGATGATATTGTCGAAGAAAGAAATAATGCATCAAGACCTGTAGAAGTTTACATGGCTCCTGAAGGAGATAAAGCCATGGCTTTGATAACCAATGATATTTATGTAGTAACCGTTCCTAAATATGGACAAACTCCAACAATATCTGTATCTAACCCTTCTTCTGCGTCATTTCCTTCATGGAAGCTCACAACTTATGGAGGTGAATTTCCTTCTTGGGCAAATGATGGAAGCAGTGTGCATTGGTCTTTAGGTAAAGCCTTTTTTAGTTATGATTTGTTAGCAGCTAAAAAATTAGAACAAGACCTAAAGGATAAAAAGAAAGCTAGAAAAAAGGAACTTTCTAAATTATCTGATGAAAAAAGAAAAGAAGAAGAAAAGAAAGATAAAGAAGCAGCTAAAAAAAATAAGGATGATGCAACATACGAACCATTAGAAATTGATATAAACGTTGCTATCAAAAGAGATATCCCTAAAGGAACAGCCTTAATTCAAGGTGCAAGAATTATTACTATGAATGGTGATAAAGTCATTGAAAATGGAGATGTTTTAGTAGTAAATAATAGAATTAAAGCAATAGGAGAAACAGGAACTTTAGAGGTTCCTAAAAAAACTACAATAATAAATGCCAAAGGAAAAACAATTGTTCCAGGTTTTATAGATACACATTCTCATTTAAGAACTTATGCAGGCATTCATAAAAAACAAATTTGGTCTTATGCAGCAAACCTTGCTTATGGTGTAACTGCATCTAGAGATCCGCAAACAGGTACTACAGATGTGCTTACGTATTTTGATTTGGTAAAAACCGGACAAATGTTAGGTCCAAGAGCTTATTCTACTGGGCCTGGTTTAGGGTATTGGGCTTATAACTTAAAAAGCTATGAGCAAACAAAAGAAGCGCTTAAAAAGTACAGCAAGTATTACAATACGAATACCATTAAAATGTACATTGTTGGTAACAGACAGCACAGACAATGGGTAATTCAAGCTGCCAAAGAGCAACAATTAATGCCCACAACAGAAGGAGCTTTAGATTTTAAATTAAACCTTACAGAAATTTTAGATGGTTATCCAGGCCATGAACACTCATACCCAGTAACTCCTTTATACAAAGATATCATTCAATCTGTGGCAGAAGCTCAAATTGCTTATACTCCTACTCTACTAGTTTCTTATGGAGGTCCTTGGGCAGAGAATTATTTTTATTCTAGAGAAAACCCTTATCATGATAAAAAGTTACAATACTTTACACCTTACACAGATTTAGCAAGTAAATCTAGAAGAAGACCTGGTTGGTTTATGGATGAAGAACATGTTTTTACCAAACATGCAGAATTTGTAGAAGACTTAGTAAATGCTGGCGGTTTAACTGGTGTTGGTAGTCATGGCCAATTACAAGGATTAGGTTTTCATTGGGAATTGTGGGCAACAGCTTCAGGAACAAGTAATATGAATGCATTAAAAGCAGCTACAATTTTAGGTGCAAAATCAATAGGATTAGATGGAGATATAGGATCTTTAGAGGTTGGAAAAATGGCAGATTTCATCATTTTAGATAAAAATCCGTTAGATGATATTAGAAATACAAATACTATTTATCAAGTAATGAAAAATGGACGTTTGTATGATGCTAATAATCTGGATGAAGTATATCCGAGACAACAAAAGGCAACCGATTTTTGGTGGCATCAAAAAAAGCCAAATGGTTTACCAGGAATTAAAAACTAAAACAACAACTCTCAATATTATATTGAGAGTTTTTTTATGTTTTTTATTCAAATAAGGCTGCTAAAAATTCTGCTACACAAGCAGGTTTGTCTTGGCCTTTTATTTCTATTATACAGTTAAAAGTGACTTTAATTCCATTATTTGCTAAAGGCTCAATTTCTTTTACTGAACTAAGCATTCTTAATTCACTATTAACAGGTACAGGATTTGGAAAACGAACTTTATTCAATCCATAGTTTAAACCCATTTTTACACTTTTAATTGTAAAAGCTTCTTCTAACATTCTAGAAATCATAGCAACAGACATAAAACCATGAGCTACTGTACTTTTAAAAGGGCTTTCTATTGCAGCCCTTTCTTCATCAACATGAATCCATTGTTTATCCAAAGTTGCATTTGCAAAATCATTTATCATTTGTTGTGTAATAGTATACCATTCACCTGTAGGTAAATCTTTACCTTTTATTGAACAAAACTCTTCTAAATTTTTAAAAACTAACATATTTATATTTTAGTGTATTTATATTTTTTATGGATAATTGCTAAAGTTAATTTAGCAAATGTGTAAATTAGGAAAAAATTTAAATAATGAAAAAATTCACCTTATTCTTAACATTGATTTGTTTATCAGTGTATGGCCAAGAAAATCCTAATTGGATGAGACATTCAACTATTTCACCTGATGGATCTCAAATTGCTTTTACTTATAAAGGCGATATCTATAAAGTTAATGCAAATGGAGGAAAAGCACAACAACTAACTTTTCATAGCGCTCATGATTACAAAGCTGTTTGGAGTAATGATGGTAGTAAAATTGCTTTTGCCTCTAATAGATATGGAAATTATGATGTGTTTACAATGAATGCTGATGGTGGTAAAGCAACAAGATTAACTTTTCATTCTAATGATGAAAACCCTTACACATTTACAAGAAATGATAAAGAAGTTGTTTTTGGGGCTATAAGACAAGATGATGTAAATCACAGACAATATCCTACTAGATCACAATCAGAACTATATAGTGTTCCAGTAAATTCTGGGAGAGTAAAACAAATTTTTACAATCCCAGCAGAATCTGTACAATATTCTAAAGATGGTAAAATCATGTTATATCATGATGTAAAAGGAGGAGAAAATGAATGGAGAAAACACCATACATCTGCTATTACAAGAGATATTTGGATGTACAATACAAAAACTAATAAGCATGATATGATAACTAATCATACTGCTGAAGACAGACAACCTGTTTTTTCATCAGATGAGGAAAGTGCTTACTTTTTAAGTGAAAGAAGTGGCACATTTAATGTTCATAAAATGGATTTAAATAATCCTAATAATGTTGAACAGGTAACTTCTTTTAAATTACACCCTGTTCGTTTTTTAAGTATTGGTAATGGTATTCTTTCTTTTGGTTTTGATGGTGAATTATACACAATGAAAGAAGGAGAAAAACCAAAAAAAGTAAAGGTTACAATAGTTACGCAAGATAAAGACAATACAGATAAATTTATATCTGTTAATGGAGGCATAAATGAAATGTCTATTTCACCAAATGGAAAAGAAATTGCATTTATTGCTAGAGGTGAAGTTTTTGTAACTTCTGTAGATAAATCATTTACAAAAAGATTAACTAATACTCCAGAAAACGAACGTTTTGTTTCTTGGGGTCCAAAAGGA
Source organism: Polaribacter dokdonensis (assembly GCF_024362345.1). Taxonomy (GTDB): domain Bacteria; phylum Bacteroidota; class Bacteroidia; order Flavobacteriales; family Flavobacteriaceae; genus Polaribacter; species Polaribacter dokdonensis. The sequence continues at coordinate 646,776 of NZ_CP101505.1, forward strand.
GAATCTGTAATATATAGCAGCGAAAGAAATGGAAAATGGTCTGTTTATAAAACTGAAAAAGTTAGAAAAGAAGAACCATTTTTCTACGCATCAACTTTAATAAAAGAAGAACCTTTAATAGAAAATAAATTAGATAATTATTTAGCTCAATATTCACCTGATGGAAAAAAAATAGCTTTTATTGAGGGAAGAAGAACGCTAAAAATTAAAGACATCCAATCTAAAAAAGAAGTTACTTTACTAACACCAAAAGATTTATTTCACATGAGAGATGGAGATAAATATTTTACTTGGAGTCCAGATAGCAAATGGTTATTGGTAGATTGGAGTAAAACCTTAAGTAATAGTGAAGTATTATTAATGGCTGCAGATGGTTCTAAAAGATTAAATCTTAATGAAAGTGGTTATTATGACTATTACCCTAAATGGGTTAATGGAGGTAAGCAAATGTTATGGTTTAGTAACAGAAATGGTTTAAAATCGTATGCTACAAGTGGTCGTTCACAAAGTGATGTTTATAGTATGTTTTTTACTCAAGAAGCTTGGGATGAATTTAATTTAAGTGATGAAGATTACAAATTAATGCAAGCCATTAAAGAAGAAGAAAAAAAGAAAAAAGCAAAAGAAAAGAAAGACGACAAGAAAAAGTCTGATAAAAAAAGTGAAGATAAAAAGAAGGATTCTGTAAAAACAGAAAAATTACTCACTTTCGATTGGGAAAACATGAAAGATAGAACCAAAAGATTAACTATTCATTCTTCTAGTTTAGGTGATGCTGTGCTTTCTAAAAAAGGAGATTATCTTTATTACCTATCAAGTTTCGAAGGTCGTTCTAATCTATGGAGTACCAACTTAAGAACTCGCGAAACTAAAATGCTAATGAAATTAAATGTTGGTGGTGGAAGTTTAGAGTGGGATAAAGAAATGAAAAACTTATACCTTTTAAGTGGTGGTAGAATTTCTAAATTAAATCCTGAAGCTAAAAAAAGAGAAGCTGTTAATATTAAAGGTGAAATTCTTTTTGATGAAGTAGCAGAAAGAGAAGCTATGTTTAACCATGTTTGGATTCGTACAAATGCAATTTTTTACGAACCAACTTTTCATGGTATAGATTGGAATAAAATGAAAAAAGAATACAGCAAATACTTACCACATATAGGTAATGCTTTTGAATTCTCAGAAATGCTTTCAGAATTGTTAGGCGAACTTAATGTATCTCATTCAGGTGCAGGTTTTAGAGGAAGTTCTGTATCTAATCCAGATGCAACAGCTTCTTTAGGTATTTTTATGAATTACAATCATAAAGATGATGGTATTTTGATAGATGAAATTATAAAAGGAGGTCCTTTAGATAAAGCCAAGTTTACAATTTCTGCAGGCATGATAATCAAAAAAATAGATGGTGTTACAATTGATAAAAATCAAGATATCGCAAAATATTTAAATAGAAAAGTAGGTGATATTACTTTGTTAGAAATTTATAATCCAAAAACAAAAAACACTAATACTATTACTGTAAAACCAATTTCTCTTGGAGCAGAAAATAGATTATTGTACAAAAGGTGGGTTAAAATAAATGAGAAAGAGGTTGAAAAACAAAGTAATGGTCAATTAGGTTATGTTCATATACCAGGTATGAGTGATGGCCCATACAGAAGTATTTATCAAGATATGATGGGTAAATACTTTGATAAAAAAGGAGTTATTGTAGATACTCGTTTTAATGGTGGTGGAGATTTGGTAGCAGACTTAGCTATGTTTTTTACAGGTGAACCTTTTATAACCTATGCAACTGCTGCAAAAGTTGTTGGTGGAGAACCAACTTCTAGATGGACAAAACCAACTTTAACTATGTTTAATGAAAGTAATTATTCTGATGGGCATTGTTATGCACAAGGATATACAGATTTAAAAATTGGAAAAACTGTTGGTATGCCTGTACCTGGTACTTGTAGTTTTGCAGGTTGGGAAGGTTTACCTAATGGTGGTTATTGGGGTGTTGTTCCTGTAAGTGCAAAAAACAAAGCAGGTGAATGGATGGAGAACAACCAAACTGAGCCTACTATAAAGGTTAAAAACATGCCAGGAAAAATAGATAATGGAATTGATCAGCAATTATTACGTTCTATTAGAGAATTACTAAATGATGTAAATTAAAGATGTTTTATTATTAAATAAAAAAGGAGAAGATATCACTTCTCCTTTTTTTTATTTTCCAAAAATATCATCTTTAACTTTGGGTAATTCTAAATTAAACTTTACCGCAATTAATCGAATTGTAATAATAACAGAAGCAGAAATAATAAAATTTAGGTTATCCGAAATTGGTAATTCTTTTATTATTAAATAAGTAATACCACCAGCCAAACATGCAGATGCATAAATTTCTTTCTCAAAAATTAGCGGTACTTTATTAGTTAATACATCTCTTAAAACTCCACCAAATACAGCAGAAATCATACCCATAATTATAGCGATTATAGGATGAAGATTAAATGACAACCCTTTTTGTAAACCTAGTAGTGTAAAAACACTTATACCAATGGTATCAAACAAAAACAATGTTTTACTTAAGTAAGCTATTTTACTTTTAAATAGAAAAGTTAAAAAAACGGCAAAAAAAATAGTCCATAGATAGTTCAAATCTCCAATCCAATTAATAGGATGTGCATTAATTAAAATATCACGTAACATTCCTCCACCAACTGCAGTTACAAAAGCAATAATTAATACACCAAACAAATCAAATTTCTTGTCAGAAGCAACTAAAGCACCACTAATTGCAAATGCAAAAGTTCCTAAAATATCTATGGTATATATTAAACTCATTTATACAGTTACTTCTGTAAATTTAATATTCAATTCTTTTTGAATTTGATGTATTTTTTCTAATTCTGATGGTAAAATAAACGCCAAAGAAGTTCCTGTTTTACCAGCTCTTGCTGTTCTTCCACTTCTGTGAGTGTAATATTCCAGTTGTTCTGGTAATTGATGATGAATTACAAATTCTAACTCTTTAACATCAATTCCACGTGCAGAAACATCTGTAGAAATTAAATATTGTAAGTTTTCATTCTTAAAAGCACGCATCACTTTTTCTCTTTCTTTCTGTTGCATATCTCCTTCTAAAGCTGATGCAGAAAAACCGTCTTCTACCAATTGCTTTGCTAGGTTTTGAGCACCAGCTTTTGTTCTACAAAATATAATACCTCTATGTGCTTGCCTTTTCTCTAAAAAAGTAACAATGTCTGCCACCTTTTCTTTTAAGGTTGTTTTTACAAATTGATGACGAATATTTGCATTTACTAAAGCGTTTCTATTAATTTCAATTCTTGGAGCGTTAGCATCCATATATGTTTTTACAATACGCTTTATTTCTTCTGGCATTGTAGCTGAAAACAACCAAGTTTTTCTGTCAGATTTTGTAGTGAATTTTAAGATTCTATTTAAATCTTGTTTAAAACCCATACTTAACATTTCATCTGCTTCATCTAAAACAACCGTTTTTACATGGCTAATATCTACAGCTCCTCTTTCTATTAAATCAATTAATCTACCTGGAGTTGCAATTACAACATGAGTAGTTCTCTTTAAATTATTTATTTGTCTGTCTATCTTTTCTCCACCAAAAACGGCTTCTAAAAAAATACGATCATCTACATATTTTGTAAACTTGAACAATTGTTTTTTTATTTGCTGAACTAATTCTCTTGTTGGCGATAAAATCAAAGCTTGTATGTGCTCTGAATTAGCATCTATATGATGTAAAACAGGCAAACCAAAAGCAGCTGTTTTTCCTGTTCCTGTTTGTGCTAATCCTATAAAATCTGTGGGTGATTTTAACAATACAGGTATTGCTTTCTCTTGAATATCTGTAGGTGTTGTAATACCAATTTCTTTAATAGACTTTATATAATCTTTACTAATTCCTAATGCTGCAAATGTTGACATTCTTTCTAAATTTTGTGCAAAGATACTTTTATTTAAAAGGTTGCAATAGATTTAAAATATTTTCTCTAATTCTTACAGGTTTGTAGCTCTTAGCATCCAATAAAACCCAGATAGTTTTAGATTTTGCTAAAAGTGTTTCACCTTTATAAAACTCAATAAATCGTTCAGAAGTTACCCCTCTAGTATTACCTACATAAGTTTTAGCAATAATTTCATCACCTAAAAAAGCTTCACTCTTATAATCTATTTCGTGTCTACTCACTACCCAAATGGTATCTGTAATTGGTTCATTTTTGGTTAAATGCTCCCAATGTTTAAAGGCAACATCATCCATCCATTTTACATAAACAGCATTATTTACATGATTCAAATCATCTATATCTTCTACTGTAATTTCGATTTTTACCTCGAAAAAGTTATTCATAATTTTCAATTTCAGTAAACTTATAAAAATTTACTTAGGTATAGCTAATATTGATGATACTTTACCCATATAATAAACTTTTAGTAGGATATTTGCATACAAGTATGGCACAATTAGCAAACGAATTAGGTACAGAAAAAATTAGCAAATTATTGATAAAACAAGCAGTTCCTGCAACCATAGGGATTCTTGTAATGTCTTTAAACATGATTGTAGATACCATTTTTGTTGGGCAATGGATAGGTGTTTTAGCAATTGCTGCAATTACAGTGGTTTTACCAATTGCTTTTTTAATATCCTCTATAGGAATGGGTATTGGTATTGGAGGTAGTTCTATTATCTCTAGAGCATTAGGTGCAGAAAATTCTGAGAAAGCTTTTCTAACCTTTGGAAACCAAATCTGTTTAACCCTTATTTTGGCCATTATTTTTGTACTACTAGGTAACTTTTTTAGTGTGCCCATTTTAGATTTGTTTGGTGCAAAAGGTGATATTTTGCCAATTGCCTCAGACTATTTTGCTGTAGTAATCTATGGAGTGCCATTTTTAGCCTTTGCAATGATGGGTAACCCTGTAATAAGAGCAGAAGGTAAACCAAAATTTGCCATGTATGCTATGATGATACCTGCAGTGCTCAATATTATTTTAGATATTATTTTTATAAAATATTTTGATTGGGGAATGACAGGAGCAGGATTGGCTACATCCATATCATTTGCTAGTTGTGGATTGTATATTTTGTATTTTTTCTTATCGAATAAAAGTGAGTTAAAAATAATTCCAAAAAACTTTAAACTAGATCTAAGAATAGTTAGAGAAATTGTAGAATTAGGTGGAGTTTCTGTGGTAAGGCAAGGAGCCATTAGTATTTTAATGATTGTGCTTAATTATTCTTTATTTACTTATGGAGGAGAAATATCTATCTCAATTTTCGGAATCATTAACAGAGTAATGATGTTTGCCTTATCTCCAGTTCTTGGAGTTTCTCAAGGATTTTTACCTGTAGCAGGTTTTAATATTGGTGCGAATAAAAATGAACGCGTAAAAGAAACGATTAAAAAATCGATTTACTTTGGGTCTATTTTAGGTACAATTATCTTTATTGGTATTGTTATTTTTAAAGAACAAATCATTTCTATTTTTACAGATGACACCACTCTTTTAAGCGAAACTCCAAATGCAATGTTAATTGTCTTTTTGGTTACGCCAATTGTAACCATGCAACTAATAGGATCTGCTTATTTTCAGGCAGCAGGTAAAGCGATTCCTGCATTAATACTAACCTTACTAAAACAAGGAATTTTCTTAATTCCATTAGCATACTTCTTACCTAAATATTATGGTGTTGCTGGTGTTTGGTGGTCTTTTCCTATTGCAGATACACTTTCTACTATTGTAACTGTTTTGGTTTTAAAAAGAGAGGTTGATAAAAACCTTAAATGATAGATTCACCATTTAAATTAGTTGTTAGAATATCACTAAACAAATTAAAGAAAGGTCTTAAAGCTAAAAAACCATCGTTTACATTTTTAGTGAAATTTTTATCTAATACTTCTTTATCAGAGAACTTCTTCATAGCTATAAACCCTTTTTTTCTTAAAAGATCCACATCTTTATGTTCTTTATCAAAACCTCTAGGAGCCGTCTTTAATTCGCTAAAACTATAAAAAGAATCTCCAAAATGCTTTTGAAACTCTTTATCACTTAAAACATCTCTAATCTCTGAGGCATCTTGCTCAATTTCTTTTCTTAATCTAAACAAATCTTCTTTACTAGGTTCCCAGAAACCACCAGCTAAAAAAGATTCTCCAGGCCTAATCTGTAAAAAATAACCTCCTCTTAAAGATGCACCTAATCTAGAATATGAATTCGAAAAATGAGCTTTATATGGCGTTTTATCTTTCGAGAATCTTACATCCCTATAAATACGCATCATCTTAGATTTCTCAATTTCATCATGACCTTCTAGTTTTTCTAATACTTCTGCAAAGACATCTTTGGCATTCAACCTTGCTTTTTCATAAGTTGCTTTATGATCGGCAAACCAATCTCTATTGTTGTTTTTACGTAAATCTTTTAAGAATTGAAACGTAGATTTTTCTATTGTCATTTAATACGCTTTAGAAATTTCAAGTTACAAAATAGAAATTGTAAATTCGAATTAGAAATGGATTTTAAGACAAAAGAAATACAGAAAAGATACGAAGGCTATTTAGCCACACCTAAGTTATGGACTGGAGATGACATATCTGGTTTGCATCAATTTGAATTAGAGTCTAAATCACATAAAATTGATATTTCTATTGATGACAAAATACGTTTAGGAAAATATGTAGAACGCTTTGTATCTTATCACTTATCAACAATAAAAGAGATAGATATTTTAGCAGAAAACATACAAATTCAAAAAGACAAACGAACTCTTGGAGAACTAGATTGTTTATTGACTAAAAACAAAAAACCTGTTCACTTAGAGATTGTTTACAAGTTTTATTTATATGATGCCACAGTTGGCTCAACTGAGATTGAACATTTTATTGGACCAAATAGAAAAGATACTCTTATTGAAAAGTTAAATAAGTTAAAAGAGAAACAGTTACCTCTAATTTATTCTAATGATTGTAAACCTTATTTAGATGAATATGACATTGAAGTTGAGAAGGTAAAGCAAGAGGTTTTATTCAAGGCTCAGTTATTTTTACCCTATAATAAGCAGCATATTCAGTTAACGAAGTTAAATACTAATTGCATACAAGGTTTTTATATTAACCTTAAAGAACTAAGATATTTTAAAGAGTCGAAATTTTATATTCCCTCTAAAAAAGATTGGTTGATTAAACCTCATGAACAAGTCTTATGGGTTACATATACCAATTTTAGTAACAAAATAAAAGAATTCGAACTTAGAAAATTTTCACCTTTAGTTTGGATAAAATCAAAAAACGGTGAACTTTCTAAATGCTTTGTTGTTTTGTGGGCATAAAAAAAGGAACTCAAAATTGAGTTCCTTTTTATTTTATATAGTGTAGTAATCTTAGTTGTTACCTACTTCTTTAACTCCAGAAGTTTTGTTCCAAATTTTAATTTGATCTTCTATAGTAATTCCTTCTAAAACCTCTACGTTTACTCCATCAGATGTACCTAACTTTAAAGTTCTTCTTTCAAAAGTACCTTCACCAGTTTTAACTTCTACATAAGGTTCTTCAGTTTTATTATCGAACTTTAATAAAGCTTCTTTTATAGATAAAACACTGTCTTTCTTTTCTAAAACAATATCTGCATTTGCACTATAACCAGCTCTAATAAAGTAGTTGTCATCTAAAGATACATCTGCTTTAATTTTAAACTGAACAGCACCTGCTTCTTCTGTTCCTTTAGGAGCTATAAAGTTTAATTTTGCTGGGAATTTTTTACCTTCTATGGCACCAATTGAAACTTCTATATCAGCACCGTTTTTAAGTTTCCCAACTTCAGATTCATCAACCTTACCTTCAAAAATCATTTTACTCATATCTGCAATAGAAGCAATTGTTGTACCTGCATTAAAATTATTAGACTGTATTACTTGATCTCCTTCTTTAACAGGAATTTCTAAAATAGTTCCAGAAATTTGAGCCATAATGTTTGTGTTGGCTGAACCACCTGTACCTGCAGAACCTCTTTTAATGATTAAATAATCATTCTGAGCATTTTTTAAATCTTGCTTTGCTTGATCGTAAGTTAGCTCTATATTTTCAAATTCTTGTCTAGAAATAACACCCTTATCAAATAGATTTTTATTTCTATCATACTGAACTTTAGCATTATCTAGCCTAATTTTAATATTGTTAACTCTACCTTTTGCACTTATTAATGATTGCTCATTAGGTACAACTCTTACAGTCGCGATTAAATCACCCTTTTTAACTTTAGAACCTTCTAAAAGCATTATTTTATCGATAATACCTGTAATTTGTGGCTTAATTTCAATCTCTTCTAAAGGTGTTACTTTACCTGTAGCTACTGTTTTCTTAACTATAGTAGTTTTGAATGCAGTTTCTGTTTCGTACTCAACAATGCTCTTTTTGTTCTTTTTTCCGAACCAAATTAAGGCTGCTACAAATAGTACACCTATAACTATTAAAATTATTTTTGCTCTTTTACTCATGATTTTAGTTGATTATTTTTATTCTTCTCTTAATGCTTCTATTGGTCTAACAATTGTAGCCATGTGTGCTGGTATTAAACCTATTAGTGTACCTAACACTATTAATGTTACAAATGCTATAATAATTATTGGAATATTTACAGTTGGATTTATTAGTGCTGCATCATCTCCTTGCCCAAAAGCTGAGTCTATGAAATACAGAATTAAGCCTCCAAACACTATACCCAACATACCAGCAATTGTGGTTAGAAAAACAGATTCTAATATAATTTGCTGACGAATACTTTTTGGTGTTGCTCCTAATGCTCTTCTAATTCCTATTTCTTGAGTTCTTTCTTTTACAGTAATTAGTAAGATATTACCAATTGCAAATACTCCTGCAATTAATGTTGCAATACCAACAAACCATGTCATAAACTGCAAGCCTGTTAAAAACCCAGTAACTTTGGCAATTTGAACTCCTAAATTGAAAGAACCAAATGCTCTTTTATCTTCTGGATGAACATTATGTAAACTTTTTAAAGTCAAAATAACATCGCTTTCCATTTGCTCAATATCTATACCTGGATTAGCTGTAATAACCATCCAATCTATATTATTAGCAGTATTGTAAACTCTTTTAAAGGTTGTAAAAGGAATAAAGGCTGTATCACCATCTAAATCAATTCCATTAGATGAACCATATACACCAACCACTTTATAATTGATACTGTTTATTTTGATGTACTCACCTATTGGCTCTTCTCCTTTATCAAAGAGTTGTTTGTACATGTTTTCTGAAATAACAGTTATTTTAGCTGATGATAAAATATCATTCTCGTTAATAAATCTTCCAAAAATTAATTTCTTCTTTTGAATTTGATCTAACACAGGATAATCTCCACTTACAGAAAAGTTACCTGATTTAAAATCATGTATAATTAAATTATTGGTTTGATTTCTTGGTGCTAATAATTTAATTTCATCTTGATATTCATTTTTTAATACCTCTATATCATTCATTTTAAGACGAAATCTTCTACCCTCTTGAAAACCTTTAAAAGGTGTATCTGTAGACTGTGTCCAAACAAAAACACTATTGGTAGCAAAGTCTCCAAATATCTTTTTAAAACCATTGTCTACTCCTCTTGCAGCTCCCAATAAAACTACCAAAAGAAAAATACCCCAAAGAACACCAATAATAGTAATTGCGGTTCTCACTTTATTTTTACGTATGCTTCCGTAAATTTCTTGCCAAGTATCTGAATCGAATAAAAACTTCATAATTAGTCTGCTCTTAGTGCTACAATTGGTTTAATATTTGCTGCTTTTTTTGCAGGTATATAACTTGCTATTAATCCTGATAGAATTAATACTATAGTTGCTCCAATAACAATACCTGTACTTACACTTGGATCTTTAATAAAGTAATCTTCTTCTAGACTATTACCAATTAAACTTAATAGATATGTACCAAAAGATAATCCTAAATAACCTGCTAGTGTGGTTATTAAAACTGTTTCTTGAACAACAATACCTACAATAGATGATGGTTTTGCCCCTAAAGCTTTACGAATACCAAACTCTTTGGTTCTTTCTTTTATTACAAAAATCATAATGTTAGAAATACCTATGATACCTGCAACCAAAGTTCCTGAACCTACTAATATTACAATAGCATATAAAATACCCATAAACTGCCCAACACCTTTATTGGCTTCTGCCATGTTTTGAACAGAAAGTGCACTTTGATCATCTGGATGAATATTCATTTTATTCCTTAAATCACGCTCCATTTGATTTCCAAAAGCAACAGCTGCATCTAAACTTAATTTAGGGTCATAACCTAAAGCAATCTGACTGATATAGTCATTATTACCATAAATCATTTGTGCTGTACTTAAAGGAATAAACGCTTTACGCTCTTCATTATCTCCTCCTTCATCAGAAAAAATTCCAATAATTAAATAAGAACTTCCGTTAACATTTAAACGTTTTCCTAAAGCAGGTTTTTGACCAAATAAATCTTCTTTAATTAATCTACCAATAACAATAACTTTAGATTTGTCTTTTATATCTCTTTCATTAACATATCTACCTTCATTAATAATTGTTTTCTCTAAAAATTGATGATCTGGATTAATAGCCATAACACTATAGTTACTGGCTTCATTTTTATATTTTAAGGTAAAGTTTTTATAGATTCTAGATGATTTATACTGAATCTTATTTCCATATTCATCATTTATATAATTGTAATCACTATTCCTTAACTGAATAGTTCTACCAGTTTGTAATCCTTTATAAGGTTTTGATGTTTTCCAAACTCTTACAAACATGGCATTTTGTGCATCATCTGCAAATGCATCTGTAAAAGTGTTACTTAAACCACTAACAATACCAAAAAGTAAGGTGAATAATAAAATTGCAAAAGCAACTGTAAAACCAGACATTACAGAACGTAATCTGTTTTTATTGATACTTTGAAAAATTTCTCTCCATCTATCTAAATCAAACATAATTAGACTGCTTTAGATGCTTTTGTGAATTCATCGCTAATAATTACCCCATCTTTTAAACGAACAATTCGTTTTGTCTGCTCTGCTACTTCTTCTTCGTGAGTAATTACAAAAACAGTCATTCCTTCATCATTAATATCTTTTAATAAATCCATTACAGAATCTGTAGTTGTAGAATCTAATGCTCCAGTTGGCTCATCTGCTAAAACAACCTTTGGCTTAGTTACCAAAGCTCTTGCAATTGCAACACGTTGTTTCTGACCTCCAGAAAGTTCGTTTGGTAAATGGTTTGCCCAATCTTTTAAACCAACTTTTTCTAAATAGTCTAAAGCAACTTGTAAACGTTCTTTTCTACCCATTCCTTTGTAGTATAAAGGTAGAGCTACATTTTCTAATGCTGTTTTATATGATATTAAATTAAATGATTGAAAAATAAATCCTAAAAATTTATTTCTTAAAAGCGCTGCTTTTTTCTCATTCATGTCTTTAATTAGCTGACCATTTAAATAATAATCACCTTCATCATGAATGTCTAATAAACCTACAATGTTTAGTAATGTAGATTTACCTGAACCTGAAGAACCCATAATAGATACAAATTCGCCTTCTTTAATATGTAAATCAATACCTTTTAAAACGTGTAGAGAGTCTTTTCCTATTGGATAAGATTTGTGCAGTTTTTCTATTTTTATCATGGGTTGGTTAATTTTATACTAAAGTATTGAATGCTGTTAGAAGCTCTTATTAATTTTTTGTTAAAAGCCTTCTTCTAGAACAATACAACCATAAGACGTGTCAGGATAAATTATGTTACAAAAAAATGCCAAAAAAATTTAAAATTTTATAAAAACCGCTCATAGAAAGAAACTTAAGAAATACATAATATTTTGCTAAATTAGCAGATAATCAAAATAGAACATGATTAATATCCCTAAGAATAAAAAATTAGTACTGTTTGACGGTATTTGCAATCTTTGCAACTCTGCAGTATTAACTATAATTAAGCACGATAAGAAAAACGTATTTCTTTTTGCTGCTTTAGATTCTGATACAGGAAAACAAGTTACCCAACATTTACATATTGATGTTCGTAAAATAGATTCTATCATTTTGTATGAACCTAATGTTTCTTATGAAATAAAATCTACTGCAGCTTTAAAAATTGCAAAAGATTTTGGTGGAATTTGGTGGCTAACACAGGTGTTTTTTGTGCTACCTGAAAGCATTAGGAATTATGTTTATGATTTTATAGCCAAAAACAGGTACAAATGGTTTGGTAAAAAAGACCAATGTATGTTACCCAATACAGAATTGAAAGCAAAATTTATTTAGAATAAAACTTCCCCCCTAAAAATGAAACGATTAAATTTTAAAACCGATATTAAATTTAAATTCAGCATTGTAATTATTTCTTTATTGATGTTGATTTTAGTACTAAGTTCTCAGTTTACAGACAAAAACTTTTATATTGTTACAACAGTCATAGGAGTATTATCATTAATTGCCATTATAATTTCAGTAATTGGTCTTTTAAGATCTATCAAGAATTTAAAACAACCTACTTCTAAGAGAAGAATTGCCTCAATAATTGTGATTGCGTTTGTAACCTGTTTATTTTTTTACTTAATTGTAGCCAATATAATTGAAGTCTTAAAACACGTAACCTAAATGAATATACCCAAAGAAATTAAATGTGTAATTTTTGATATGGATGGAGTAATCATTGACTCTGAAGAGATTCATAAAAAGGCATATTATGAAACATTTAATTCGATTGGCGTAAACGTTTCAGACGAATTGTATAAAACCTTAACTGGTTCTTCTACCATAAACGCTTTTCAAAAATTAGTACAACATTTTAAACTAAATCTAAATCCAGAGGATTTGGTTTTAGAGAAAAGAAAGCGCTATGTAAATTTCTTTGAAAATGATCCTACTCTTCATTTAGTAAATGGTGTCGAAAATTTAATTAAACATTTATACAAGGAACAAATTACATTAGTATTAGCTTCATCTTCTGCAATGATCAATATTGATAGAGTTTTTACAAGATTTCATCTTCATCAATATTTTAAGGCAAAAATTAGTGGTGCAGATTTAAAGGAATCTAAACCAAATCCTGAAATATTTGAAAAGGCAGCCATTTTAAGCGAAGTTGCTAAAGAACATTGTATCATAATAGAAGATTCTGATAATGGTATAAAAGCCGCAAATGATGCTGGTATTTTTGTAGTAGGTTATCAAAACCCAATGGCTGAAGACCAAACCTTAGAAAATGCAAATCTTATTACAGATAGTTTTTCAACTTTGAAATCTGAATTATTTTGATAGAAGAATTAATCCATCTTACCACTGATGATTCTGAAACGATTGCACTTTGGAAAATTACAAGCAATAAAACTACAGACAAGCATCTCTTTCTAATTCATGGTACATTTTCGGATAAAGAAATCTTTAACGGTTTTACAGATTATTTTTTAAATTTAGGTTACACTTGTTGGCTTTTAGAATGGAGAAATCATGGAGAAAGTAAAAAGGTAAACCAAAAATTCAGGTTTGAAGCTATAGGTAAACATGATGTAAAAACTGCTTTTAAGTATTTAATTGATAAAGAACAAATTACAAATTTACATTGTGCAGCTCACAGTGGAGGAGGAATTTCTATCACGATTTGTTTAATTTATAACCCTGAATTTAAAAAACGTATTAAGAGCATCTCTTTATTTGGTGTACAAGCCTTTGGTGCAAATATTAGCACAAAACAGAATATAAAACTAAGAGGAGCCAAACTTATATGTAAGCTAATTGGTAAAGTACCTGCAAAATTTGCGGGTTCTAAAAACTACGATGAAACTTATTTTACCATGCACCAGTGGTTTGATTGGAATATTCAAAGAAGGTTTACAGATAGCTCTCAATTTGATTATGAATCAAGAATGAAAGAAATTCGAATACCAATCATTTCTTTCTGTGCAAAAGGCGATGATTTTATTGCGCCAAAAGAAGGCTGTCAGTTATATTTAGATGCCTTTAAAAACCCAAAAAACAAGTTGGTGTATTGTGCTGTAGAACTAGGTAACTTAGAGGATTATAATCATAGTAGAATATTAAAATCTAAAAATTCTAAAAAAGAAATATGGCCACAAGCAGAAAAATGGATGTCAAAAAATTCTTAAACGCTTACAATAGTTTAGACATTGCAGTTTTTATGATTTCTATATTTCTTAAATAATTAGATTTACTTTCTTTCTTTTGCTGATCAATCATTTTACGCATTAGATTAATCATCACTTTATCAAAATTAAAACCTGTGTATTGTTTACCTTTTACAACCATATCATCTACTAAATTCTGAATAGCCTCTGAATTATTACTAACAGCTATTTGATCAAAAGCTTTCTGATATAACACTTTGGTTGCATCATCATTAGCCAAGAACATTCCAGAAACCACACTTTTTGCAACAAAAGGCAATTCTGATTCGTCTTTTGCCTCAATAAAGATCCTAGTTAAAGGTGTTGCTAAAATTTTACGAACTTCATCTGGTAATTCTTTAGATTTTTGAATGGCCAAAGGTTGATCTATATAATACATAGACACTAAAGCTTTACCTAATACAGAATACGATTTGCTTTGTAAAGCTTTTTCGAAAATTGGCTTTAACTCTGGGTCTGTTAACTTACCTAATGTACTTAGAGCTTCTGCTTGTACTAAGGTTTTATCGTCATTATTAGCCATTCTCATAATTTTACGAATAGCGTCTTTTTTAGAAAATTTGTTAATTAAATCTATCTGCTGTAAAGCCAATATTCTAATTTTATAAGCATCATCATCTAAGGCATCAACAATAGCATTAAATGCATTTTTATCATCTTGTTTAGAAGCTACTTGAAACAATGCTTCTCTTCTATGAGCAAAATTATCTGCATTTTTCAGTTGAAAAATATATTCACTTAAAATCTTATTTTCATATAAATTACAAACCAAAATATTGTCTGCATTTACCTGAATTAAATTGGGTTGCCTGTTATAAGGGAAGGTAAAAGATGCATCATTCGATTCTACAAACACTGTATGTCTTGTTCTTTTAGTGCCTTCAAAAATATCAATAGCAAAAGGAAATTTAAATGTTTCTGATTGTAATTGAGAAATGTTTACAGTAACCGTTTTTCTTAAAGTATTGTAATCGTAAGAGATTTCGATATTAGGATGGTTTGCTCCAAAATACCACTGATTAAAAAACCAATTTAAATCTTGACCTGTAATTTCTTCAAAGATTAAACGTAATTGGTGTACTTCTGCAGTATCATATTTATATGTTTCTAAATACGTTTTTAGTCCTTGAAAAAATGCATCATCACCTAAATAAGTTCTAAGCATGTGTAAAATTGCTCCACCTTTATTATAACTCACTAAATCAAATAATTCTTCTCTTTCATCATATGAAAAACGAACTAAACTTTTATCTTGATTTTGGCCATTTTTATAGGCTTCTACTTGCTCATAATAATGCATTTCAGCATCAGTTTTACCATATTTATGTGCTCTCCATAAATACTCTCCATAATTGGCAAAAGACTCATTTAACGTTAAGTTAGACCAGCTTTCTGAGGTTACTAAATTTCCAAACCAATGATGAAAAATTTCGTGAGCTATTGTATTTTCTTGTAAGTTATTATCTATTAATTGTCCTGGTTTTTGGTAAGCTTGCTCACCATGAACAACTGCAGTTGTATTTTCCATTGCTCCAGAAACATAATCTCTAACTACAATTTGGCTGTATTTATCCCAAGGATAATCTACACCTAACTTTTCTGAGAAGAACCCAATCATTTCTGGTGTTAATCCAAAAATATCTTTAGCATAAGATGCATATTCTTTCTCAACATAATAATTTACAGGAATATTTTTGTAATTATCTTTAATAACTGCAAATTCTCCTATACCCATAAAGGCTAAATAAGGAGCATGTTTTTTATCTTGTTTCCAGTAATCTGTTCTATTATTACCTTTTGTAGTTTGGTTTACCAATGTTCCATTAGATAGTGTTATATATTTATTAGGCACTGTAATAAATAGTTCTTGGGTCATTTTTTGATTTGGAGCATCTATTGTAGGAAACCAAGCTGAATTGGCTTGTGTTTCTCCTTGTGTCCAAATTTGTATTGGCTTTGTAGCATCTTTGCCATCAGCATTTATAAAATACAAACCTTTTGCATCTGTAATGGCTTTACTACCTTCATCTTTTACTTTTTCTGGCCTGGCTGTATATTTTATATAAATGGTAAATTCTTCCTTTTTCGTATATGTTTTTGGCAATTCTATTTCTAAAACATACTCATTATAATTATAAGAAAGTATTTTGTTATTTAAAGATACTTCATGAATAAGCATTGCATTTGCATCTAGAGCTATTTTATTGGTTGCATAAAAATGAGGTTTAGCTGTTATCCATGCTTCACCATTCATAGTTTTATCATCAAAATTAAAATCTACGCTTAATTTTGTGTGAATAAGATTGTGCTTTTTTTCTTTCTCTGCTCTGTAAGTTGTGCTTTGAGCTAAAATTGATACACTAAATAGTAAGAGATTTAAAAGAAATATATTGCGAAACTTCATAAATGTCATTTTCTTGGAACTTCAAAAATAGTAAAACTGTTTGTAGAAGCTGTTAATGCTCAGTTAAATTCAATAAGTATACCAAAAAAAGAAGAGAGCCAAAATTCTAAAAATTTTGACTCTCTTACTTTATTAAGTTTTGGGGGAAAACTAAATTAATTCGCGTTAAAAATGTTACCTAAATTTCCAAGGCTATTTTCATCCATTTCTACACTACTCAACATTTTTACAATTTTAGAAGGATCCATATCATCACCTAACAAACGTACAACTCCTACTCCATTTTGGTCTCCATAACCAAAAGCTACTATTTCATCTATTGCTTCTGTTTTACCAGAATAAAAAACAGATACATTCATACCTTTTAATTTCATAGCCATTAAACTCTTATAGTCTTCATTGTCTTTAAAGATTTCTTTTAACTTGGCTTTTTCAGTTTCGTAAGATGTTTCGTTAGCTTCTGTTTTAGGTAAAAAAACAACGTTTATTTTTTTTATGCTTTGCATAGTTTCTTTTACATCTTCAGACACATCTGCTTTTGGAGATAATACTGAACTTACTGGAATATCTCCTGTATAGAAACCTTCTTTACCACTAGTATCTACTAAATAGGTTTGTAAAGATTTATCATTTTTACAAGAACTTACTAGTAATACTACTAATAGAAAAGAAAATACTGTGGTTAATTTTTTCATTTGAATATTTTTAAATTAAAAAGTTGGGCTTTTAAACCCAACTTATATGATTGTGTTTACTTGTTTTCCTTTACAATTTTATCTGTATAAGCAGACATTTTATTAATGTCTATGTTACCTGTTAAAGATAAAACCATAGCTTCAGACATTCCATTTGTTTTCTTATCTATACCTTTTACAAACATAAGAACTTCACTTACAAAATCTTTATTCTTAGTTGCCTTTACGTATATTTTAATTCTAGAATCATCTTCTTTAATACGCATTAACTGTGTAAGATTAGAATTTTTGATTGCTGAATTTACCATAGTTTCCATTTTATTTGCAATTGATAAATTATCTGTAGAGAACATTTTAAATTCTTTCAATTCATTTAACATTTCAAAGGCTTCCATAACATCATTACCTTCTACTTTTGCATCTTTTGGTTTAAACTTATTTAACAACTCAAAAGCGTCTTTGGTTACAACAACCATATCTACATCATCTAAATTTTCTAAACTATCAAAGATAGATTGTGCATTAGAAAACATTGGTGCTAATACAAATGCTATTAATATTATTATTTTTTTCATAATTTCTGTGTTTACTTGGTTTTATTAATTTATTACTTGGTTTATTTTAATACTTTTTTTACTGCAGTTCCATGCTTATAAAATTGATCTAAAGCTTGTTCTCCTTTTTTAAGATTGTTAGATAATAACGTTAAACCTTTATTAACTTGAGCATAAATTTTTTCTGCTTTTTTCCTTTCTTGGTATTCTTTGTATTCTTGTTGGCCAAGAAATACACTAAATAATAACATAAAAGATGCTGCTACAGACAACCATTTAAAGTTCATCTTCTTAGATTTCTTAGGTTCTAACTTTAAGGTTTTGGTATAAGTATCTTCTTTTACAGCAGTAAAATATGTAAACATATACGCATACTCTTGCAAATGTGGTGCAACATTACCTTCTGTAAAATAAGCTCTTAAGGTTTGCTCTTCTTGCAATGTAGTTTCTGCATTTTCATACTTTTCTACTAATTTTTCTATGTTAGCTAACTCCATAGTTGTGTTTTTTAATTAATTCTTCTCTAATTGTTTTTCTTGCTCTAGACAATGCCACTCTTACTGCTGTTGGTTTCATATCTACCATCTTACAGATTTCTTCAAAATCATATTGTTCAACATCTCTTAGCTGAATTATAATCTTTTGATTTTCTGGCAATTTCTCTATCAATTGATGTACTTGGTTTACACTGTCTTGATATTCTAATTTCTTATCTAAAGAAGTTTCTTTCTCTTTATAATTACTATGTACTAATGTTAAATTACTTGCTTGTTTACTTTTTAAACGATCATAACAATAATTTTTAGTCATTGTCATTGCAAAGGCTTCAACATTCTTATAATTCCCAATTTTGCTTTTATTTTTCCACAATTTAAAAATAAGTTCTTGGGTAGCATCTTCTGCTTCTTCTCTAGACACTAACAATCTTTTTGCTAGTCTAAAAACCTTATCTTTAAATGGTAATACAACTTCTAAAAAGTCTGATTGGTTCATGGATTGATTTTGTTTTTCTGATATTTTTTCATCTCTTATATCAGGTTTACATAATTACGACGACTAACAATTTATTTTGTTACAGCCTTATTGTAAAAAAATACTAAAAAGATTTAAATTGCGTTAAATTTACTGTAAACATTAGACTTTCTATATGATAAAAAAAATAAATGTTATTTGCATCACCCTATTTTGTGCGCTAATATTGGGTTGTTCTAAAGAATATGAAGTGCCGCAAAATTTGGTAGTTCATGATTTTGTTTGGAAAGGTCTAAATGCTTATTATTTATATCAAGATCAGGTTGCAGATTTGTCTGACAGACGTTTTAGCTCTGATGAAGAATTAAATGCCTATCTAAATTCTTTTCCTGATTATAATTTACTCTTTGAGAGTTTAACCCTAGAAAATGATTTAAAATCTAACTTAGTAGAAGATTATAACACATTAACATCACCTGAATTAAGAACTAGTTTTACAAATGGTTTGGAATTCGGAATTATTGCAGACCCAAACAATTCAGATAATGTTTTAGGTTATGTAACTCATATTCTACCAAATTCTAATGCTGCTTTACAAAATATTGCTAGAGGTGATTACTTTAATGCTGTTGATGGAGTATTACTTACAAGACAAAACTATCAAGATTTATTATTGAATGGTCAGAATAATTTCACCTTAAATATGGCCAATTTTGATGGCAACACAATAACTCCAACAACTAGAACTGTAAATTTAGAAAAAGAAGGGTATAATTATCCTGCAACATTCTTAGAAGATGTAATTTCAATTAATTCAGACAATGTTGGTTATATAATCTACAACAACGACTTTTCTAATAATTATATTGATAATCTAAAACAAACTGCTAGTAATTTTGTAAGTCAGAATGTAAATAAGTTGGTTTTAGATTTAAGATATAGTATAGGTTCAGGCAGTTTTGCTAGAGATATTGAGGCCTTTGCAAGTGTAATTACAGGTCAATTTCAAGATGAAGTATTTCTTAAAGAAAATTGGAACACTAAAGCACAAGAATGGTTTTTAGAATATCAGCCAGATTCATTATTAACTCGTTTTTCTGCAAGCAATCAAACAACTACAGTTGGAGGAATGCAGGTGACTGATTTATTTATCATTTTAAATGGAAATAATTTTGAGGGTTCTTCTGCAATTGAGCTTTTAGTAAATAGCTTAAACCCATATATGAACATTCAGATCATTGGTAATAATACTGCAGGAAACAACACAGGTTCTATTACGCTTTACAATTCAGATGATTATGATTTTGGCTTAAGAAACTCAACACATACAGTAGCTTTACAACCTGTTGTGTTAACTTTTACAAATAGTAACGACCAAACCTATAACAATGGTTTAACACCAATAATTAATCTTTGTAATCAAGAAGATGTTTTAAATTTAGGAGTTTTGGGCACGAATTCTGATCCTATTTTAAACAGAGTGTTAAATTTAATTGAAACAGGAGCTGCAAATTCAAATTCAAATTGCAATCCAAACAATTTCGAGTATTTATTTAACAGCATAAATGTTCAAAGAAACTTTGATAATGGTGTTTTTATAGAACAAGATTTACCTAATACAAATTAAAATTGATGAAAAACACATTCAAAACCTTTTTACTTCTTACCATATTAATTTTATCATCTTGCGAAAAAACTGAAATTGCATCCATACAAAACAGCACACAAGATGACATCAATTATTTTATATGGAAGGGTTTAAATGTATATTATTTTTGGCAGCAAGATGTTCCAGATTTAGCAGACAATCGTTTTGCAACCTTCGATGATTTATATACCTACTTTAGAGGTTTCTCATCACCAGAAACTGTTTTTGAAAGTTTACTAAATAGACCTGAAGATCGTTTTTCTGTTATTGTTGATGATTATGTAGCCTTAGAAAATTCTTTTCAAGGTTTAAACTTAAGCAATGGTATTGAGTTTGGTTTGGTTCGTTACAAAACAAATTCAAGTAATATTTTTGGTTATGTACGTTATGTAATTCCAAATTCTGATGCTGCATCAAAAAATATAACTCGTGGTCAAATATTTACTTCTATAAATGGTCAGCAGTTAACAGATACCAACTTTAGCTCTTTATTATTTAGCAGTAATACAACCTATTCTATGGGTTTTGCAGATTATAATGATGGAGATCCTGTACAAAATGGAACTTTAGTTTCTTTACAAAAAACAGATTTACAAGAAAACCCAATTGCGATTGCCAAAGTTATTGAAGAGAGCAATCAGAAAATTGGATATTTAATGTACAATCAATTTTCAAGAAATTTTGATGCAGATTTAAATGCAGCTTTTGCCAATTTCAAATCAGAGAATATAAATGATTTAATAATCGATTTAAGATATAATCCTGGAGGTTCTGTACAATCTGCAAGCTATTTAGGAAGCATGGTTACAGGCCAATTTACAGACCAAGTGTATTCTAAAGAAATTTGGAATCAGAAAATTTTAGCAGCAAATCCTCCAGAAACATTTATCAATAACTTTACCAACCAAATTAGAAATTTAGATGCTACAGGAAATGTAGTTGTAGAAGAAAACATTAATAGTCTGGGCTTAAACAGAGTGTATATTATAACATCAGGTAGTACAGCTTCTGCATCAGAATTGCTCATGAATGCATTAAGTGCGTATATAGATGTAAATATTGTGGGTACAACAACTGTAGGTAAACAAGTAGGTTCTATTACTTTGTATGATTCTGATAACTTAAGAAAAACAGGTGCTAATTTTAATACAAATCATAATTATGCACTTCAACCTTTAGTTTTAGAAATAACCAATAAAAATAATGTTAACTATCCTAATGGTATAACTCCAGGAACAGATTTGCCAGGAATTATATTGGCTGAAGATTTTGACAATTTAGGAACTTTAGGAGATGTTAATGAGCCTTTGTTAAGTAGAACAATTCAATATATTATAACTGGTTCTAAAACTAACTCAAAACAACAAAAAGCTGCTAATTTCGACGAAATCTACGATTCAAAAATGGCAACACCTGCAGGTAACAACATGCTTTCTGAAGGAAGAAATATAGAACTTTAACTTATATATTTAGATTCTCTACATTATCTACACCTTCTTCTATTTCTTTATCTGTAAGTACATCAGGTCTAAATTCGCTCATTAATTCTTCACGTTTTGATTTTGCATATTTGTATCCAGATTTCCACCATTTACGCATTAAAACTTCATCAAAAACCAAAGAATTGGTAGTCAAAACAGTTGGTGTATAATACAAGTTTAGTTTTACATTTTTACTGTTTGCAGCAAGTTTACCAATAGTAATATTGTGTCTTTCTACGTGAGTTAACATAAAATCGAAAACGTCAAATAATAAAGAAAACGGATTTTTAGAAGGTAATCTATTAAATTGGCTCACCTCAGTTTCTAAAATAATCGCATCTATTTCTGTAGCTCCTCTTAGAATAGCTTCTCTAATTGGTACTAAAGAACCAAAGCCACCATCTGCATATTGCTGACGATCTTTTTCTAAAATACTCATAAAAGGTACATAATTACATGAACCCCAAATCCAATCTAAAAAATCTTCGTAAGTACACTCGTTACTAGATTTATATTCAATTTGATTGGCAGTTAAATTACTAACAGTAACCACAATTTCTTTATTGGTCTCCTTAATTTTCTCAAACATTTCTCTGGTGACATTCTGCTTAATTAAACGTCTTAAGTTTTTACTCTCACCAAATGTTTTTCTACCCTTTAAAAAGTTTCTAAGCATATTAAAATGATTAATATTAATCACTTTTTCTCCAGAAACCTTTTTTATTTTAAAAGGATTGTTACTAAATATAGTACTTTGATTTACGTTGGTATATAGATGTTTCAATTCATCTAACATATCTAAAGCTAAATGGGAAACCATTAAACTACCAGTTGAAGTACCTAAAAACAAATCATATTCTCTGTTTTCTTTCTTCATTAAATACTGAGCAACTCCTCCTGCAAATGCTCCTTTACTTCCACCCCCAGAAATAACCAATGCTTTTTTCATTAACCTTAAATGATTTGTTTATTTTAGTTCTATAAAAATATCAAAAATGAAAAGAATAGCTCTACTTCTACTCACATTTGTTTCTCTCTATTCATGTAAAGAAAAACATCAATCTAGAACCATTAAAACTATTGATATTCAAGAGTTTAATGTAATTAATTCTAGTATTAGAGCAATACATGCTTTAGATACTACTAAAGTTTTTTATGCTGGTTCAAGAGGAGATGTTGGTTTTAAGACCAATGAAGGTGTTTCTTTAAACGCATTAAACATTACGTATTCAGATAGTATTTTACCACATTTTAGAAGTTTAGCCTTTAATGGTAAAGATTATTTTGCCTTATCTATTGGCAATCCTGCCTTACTTTATAAAATTGCAGATGGTGAGTATTCGATGGTCTATAAAGAAACACATGAAAAAGTATTTTATGATGCTATGACTTTTTTTGATGATAATTTACATGGAATTGCAGTTGGTGATCCAACAGATAGTTGTGCATCAATTATCTTAACTGCTGATGGTGGAGAAACTTGGCAAAAATTACCTTGTGAAAATTTACCAGTTTTTGAAGATGGAGAAGCCTTTTTTGCAGCAAGTAACACCAATATTAAAACCATTGGAAGCACAGTTTGGATAGCTTCTGGAGGTAAAAAAGCGCGTATTTTAAAATCTAACGATTTTGGGAAAACTTGGCAAATTTATAATACTCCAATTATACAAGGTGATGGTCCTCAAGGAATATATTCTATAGATTTCTACGATGAAAATACTGGAATTATTATTGGAGGAAACTACAGCAAACCTTTAGAGAATAAGGCAAACAAAGCCATTACAAAAGATGGTGGAAAAACTTGGACTTTGGTTGCAAACAATGAAAATCCAAATTACAAAAGCGCCATAACTTATGTTCCAAATTCTAAAGGAAAAGAAATTTTTGCAGTGGGTAAAACTGGTGTTTCTTACTCTAAAGATGGTGGTTTAATTTGGGTAAAGGTTTCTAATAAAAGCTTTTATGCAATTACTTTTGTAGATGAAAATAATGCCTGGTTAAGTGGTAGTAACAAAATTGGAAAATTCAGAATTAAATAAATGAGGGTTTTTCTACTATTTATATTTGTATTAACCATTCAATCTTGCTCTAAGCAATTTCCACCTTTGTTAGATTTTGATTGTGATATTCCAACTTTAGAAAACTTAGAAAAAGTAAATGATGCTAAAAATCTATTTTCTATAGAATTGCCTAAAGACTGGGAAACAAATTTATATCAAGATGAAATACAATCTTCAATTTTTAGCGCAGATAACACTAAAAATCTGACAGAAACTATATTATTAGATGTTTCTTACATCAATAAAGAAATTATCATCAACGAAAATTTTGTACTGAAACAAGAACAAGAATACTTACAAAAAAAGCTGATATTATCGCAAAAAAGCGTTTTTAATTATAATAATAAAAAAGCAATGTATTTACTGTTTAAAGGCAAAAAAAACAATTTAAAATATCAAATTTGTAATATTTTTATACAGTTGAATTCATCAAACTTTATTTTAGCCAAAATAGAATTATATGGAGATGGATCAATTGATCAAAGACGCTGTAAAGCATTATCTTTAATAGAAAACCTTAAAATAAATCAATATTAAATGATTGATAAAAAAAACATAACTAAACGTTTTATAAGTTACGTAACTATAGATACAGAATCTAATCCAAACAACCCTGATTTTCCAAGTACAGAAAAGCAATGGAATTTAGCCAAATTGTTAGAAAAAGAACTTATTGAAATTGGTTTGGAAGATGTTGAATTAGATGAAAATTGTTACATCATGGCTACTTTACCAAGTAATTTAGATTACGATGTACCAATCATTGGTTTTATATCTCATATAGATACTAGTCCAGATTTTACAGGAGCTAACGTAAAACCACAAATCATAGAAAATTATGATGGTAAAGATATTGTATTAAATAAAGAGCAAAATATTATTTTATCTTCTACTTATTTTGATGATTTACAGCAATATAAAGGTCAAACCATCATCACAACAGATGGTACAACTTTGCTTGGTGCAGATGATAAAGCAGGAATTACTGAGATTGTTTCTGCAATGGAGTATTTAGTGAAACATCCAGAAATTAAACATGGCAAAATTAGAATTTGTTTTACTCCTGATGAAGAAGTTGGTAAAGGAGCTCACTTATTTGATGTTGAAAAGTTTGGTGCAGATTGGGCTTACACCATGGATGGGAGTCAAATAGGAGAATTAGAATACGAAAATTTTAATGCAGCAAGCGCAAAAATTAATATAAAAGGTAAAATTGTGCATCCAGGTTATGCAAAGGGTAAAATGATAAATTCTTTACTTATTGCTAATGAATATATTGCAGCTGTGCCTGCAGATGAAGTACCTGAAAAAACGGAAGGATATGAAGGTTTTTTTCATTTACATGACGTAAAAGGCGATGTAGAAGAAACTGTTTTAGAGTACATTATTAGAGATCACGATTTTGATATTTTCGAGAAAAGAAAATATTTAATGCAGAAGATTGCTTTTGATATTAATAAAAAGTTAGAAAGTGATGCCATTCAAGTAACCATCAAAAACCAATATTTTAATATGAAAGAAAAGGTAACACCTGTTATGCATATTGTAGATATTGTTGAGGAAGTTATGAACGATATTGGCATAACACCACTAATAAAACCAATTAGAGGAGGTACAGATGGTTCTCAACTATCTTACAAAGGTTTGCCTTGTCCAAATATTTTTGCAGGTGGTCATAACTTTCATGGACGATTTGAATATGTTCCTGTAGAATCTATGATAAAAGCAACAGAAGTTATTGTAGGTATTGCACAAAAAGTAACAACTAAATATAAACAATAAAGTCTCCAAAAATTTCTTTTTGAAGACTCATTGAAACAATAGAAAACTATAGTTAATTTCTCTTGCAATAGAAAACCCCTACATCTTATATATTAAGAGAAATACTACGTAATATTACATATTTTAAAGCAGGAAATATAATCGGCTAAGACAAATCAGGATTTTTCCCCTTTACGTTTGCGTAGAAAGCCCTAAGGAACAGAAAATCAGATTCTTTATTCTCTGTAGTAAAGAAAGGCTTTGATATTTTAATGGTTTTATTTTCAAAATCTAATGTAGCCATTACAATAGGCACATTTGCCCCTTTTGCAATGTAATAAAACCCTGTTTTCCAAGTAGTAACTTTCTTTCTTGTTCCTTCTGGAGACAAACCTAGCTTAAACTCTTCTTTACTGTTAAAAATGGCAACAATAGCATCTACTAAATTGTTGTTTTTTGTTCTATCTACAGGTGTACCTCCTAAAGCTCTAAAGAAAAAACCAAAAGGACCATTAAACAGAGAGGCTTTACCTATAAAGTGAATCATAACTCCAGAACTTATTCTGGCTAAAATTGCAATAGGAAAATCTACCCAACTTGTATGAGGTGCAGCAATAACAACGTATTTTTTAATATCCTTAGGAAAAAAACCATCAAGCTTCCACCCTAAAATAGTAAACAATATAAATTTTGCAATTCTCTTCATTCTCTCTTTTAAAAGTGATAAATTTAAGGACTTAAATTGATACAATGACAGAATTGATAGCTTACTTTTTAATTGCACTGATTTTTAGCTGTATAGGTCTTTATATAGGGAAACTTTTGGCAAAAGTAAATTTTGAAAAAGAGAAAACAGCCTTAGAAAAAGAGAAGTCTACTTATGAAGAACGTGTACTTTTATTACAACAATCTAAAGATACTATAGAGAATAACTTTATTGAGTTACAAAAAGATATTAAAGCAAATCAATTAGAAAAAGAACATTTATTAAAAGCTAATACTGCCCAAGAATCTGATATTAAAAATTTGCAACTAAAATTAGATGAACACAAAGAAGAAGTAGAAAATCTTCAAAAGAAGTTTACTAATGATTTTGAAGTTTTGGCGAATAAAATACTCGAAGAAAAATCTACAAAATTCACAAATCAGAATAGAGAAAACATAAAGAATATATTAGAACCTTTAGAAAAGAAAATTCAAACTTTTGAGAAAAAAGTTTCTGATAGTGATGAAAAACGAGCAGGGTTTCAATCTGCATTAAAGACTCAATTAGATAGTTTAAAAGAGTTGAATGCTCAAATGAGTAAAGACACCATAAATCTTACTAAAGCCTTAAAGGGTGATTCTAAAATGCAAGGTAATTGGGGTGAATTGGTTCTAGAACGTGTCTTAGAGAAATCAGGATTAGAAAAAGATAGAGAATACTTTGTGCAACAAAGTTTTACCACAGAAGAAGGTAAACGTGTTTTACCTGATGTTGTCATTCATTTACCTGATAATAAAAAAATGATTGTAGATTCTAAAGTTTCTTTGGTTGCTTATGAAAGGTTTACCAATGAAGAAGATGAAAATGTTAAACTACAACATTTAAAGGAACATGTAAATTCATTAAAAAGACATATAGAACAACTTTCAGACAAGAAGTACGAAGACCTATATCAAATTGAATCTCCAGACTTTGTGCTATTATTCATTCCTATAGAACCAGCTTTTGCAGTTGCTTTAAATTCGGATAATCACTTATACAACAAAGCTTTTGAAAAGAACATCGTCATTGTTACACCATCTACACTTTTAGCCACGTTAAGAACTATAGATTCTATGTGGAATAATGAAAAACAGCAAAGAAATGCCATTGAAA
This sequence comes from Polaribacter dokdonensis, assembly GCF_024362345.1. GTDB lineage: Bacteria > Bacteroidota > Bacteroidia > Flavobacteriales > Flavobacteriaceae > Polaribacter > Polaribacter dokdonensis. The sequence continues at coordinate 674,446 of NZ_CP101505.1, forward strand.
TTGCAAGACAAGCAGGTGCTTTGTATGATAAGTTTCAAGGATTATTAACAGATTTGGTAGGTATTGGAAAACGTATAGATGATAGTAAAAAAGAATACTCTAATGCTATGAACAAACTTGTTGATGGTAGAGGAAACTTAATTACTAGTGTAGAAAAATTAAAGAAAATGGGAGCTAAAGCAAAAAAATCATTGCCAGAAAATATTATTAAAAGAGCTCAATTAGAAGAATAATTATCTTTTGAGTTAACATTTGAACTGATACCACAAACTACAACTCTAAATATATCATAATTTTGATTTGAATCTAAAAATCAACAAATTATGAGTACTACAGATAAATCAAAAGAAAATAAAGAAGAACTTAATACAAATCTTTATAAGGATATTGAAACTGATGATACCACAAGTCATATTGCAGGTAAACCAGATATTCATACTGAAGAAACTAAAATCTTAAAATCAGAAAAAAGTAATGATGGTAAAGAGATTTTAATAGGAAAAGATATTGAGGAAATCGAAAAGATTGAAGCTGATCATGAATCTCTTCAAAGAAAAATATTAAATAAATTATCATAAAATTATAACCATGAGCACAGATAAACACGAAAGAGGCTTACACCCTTTAAAAGGCACTGTTAAAGATTGTTATAAAGACCAAGATAGCAGTAAAGAAAGATTAAATGGCACAGATAAAGAAAAGTTAGAAGATCAGGTACATTCTGCTACTGATAATTCTGATAAAAGGGTTGCTGATAAAATTCAGAACTCTGAAAACAAAGAAAAATAGAGATTATACACTCTAAAATATGTATCAACAATTAAATTAAATGTTATGAATAAAGACACAAACGAAGGAACTTGGAAACAAATTAAAGGTGAATTTAAAGAAACCTATGGAGAAATAACTAATGATGAATCTGCAGAAGCAGAAGGAAAGAAAGATAAGTTATTTGGTCAAATTCAAGAGAAATATGGTAAAACCAAAGATGAAATTGCAGAAGCTGTTAAAAGCTGGTAATTTTAAAAAATTAAATACATTAAAAAGTACTAAGAATATTCTTAGTACTTTTTTTATGCTATAATTTAAACTTCTTTTTTATACTTCTTTACTAAACTACCTACAGTTAAACCTTGAGCTATAATAGAAAAAACTACTACAATATAGGTTACGACTAAAAACAGATCTCTATACATTTCTGTAGATAAACCAAGAGCTAAGGCAATAGAGATACCTCCTCTTAAACCACCCCAAGTCATAATTAAATTGGTTTTAGGCACAAAATCTAACTTCTTTTGAAAAATATTAATTGGTAGGAACAAAGAAATATATCTACAAACTAATACAACAGGAATCGCAATTAAACCAGCCACAATATACTTCCCTTCTAACACAAGCACTAACATCTCCATTCCTATTAAAACAAAAAGAACCGCATTTAATAAAATGTCTAATAACTCCCAAAATTTATCTACATACTTTTCTGTGGTTTCAGACATAGAAGATGATCTAATAGTATCATTACCTACAATTAAACCTGCTGTAACCATAGCCAAAGGTGCACTTAAATGCAGTTTTTGTGCTATAAGAGTACCACCCATAACAGCTGCTAAGGTTATAATAACTTCAATGTCATAATCATCTATAGATTTAATTAATCTGTAAGAGAAATATCCTAAAAGAGCACCTAATAATATTCCACCTAATACTTCTTGTCCAAAAAGCTGAATAACATCAAAAGCCTCAGTTTCATCTAATCCCGATTTTGCAATCTGAAATATGGTTAAAAAGATAACTACTCCTACTCCATCATTAAATAATGATTCACCTACAATTTTGGTTTCCAGCTTTTTGGGCACGCCTGCCTTCTTTAAAATTCCTAATACAGCAATTGGATCTGTAGGAGAAATTAAGGCTCCAAATAACAAACAATAAATAAAACCAACCTCAAAACCTAAAAGTTGTAAAACAAAATACATTACAGATCCAACTAAAAAAGTAGATGTTAAAACACCTAATGTAGAGAATAATAGTATTGGCCAACGTTGTATTTTTAGTTGCTCGAAATTGGTATGTAAAGCTCCTGCAAATAAAAGGAAACTTAACATTTCATCAAGCAAAACCGATTTAAAATCGATACTAGAAATAATGGACTTTTCTAAATTTAATAATGTTGGATCCACATAACTATATAGCAAAACGCCCAATGTGAAAATGATTGTAATAATCATTAAACCAATTGTATTTGGCATTTTTAAAAACTTAACATTTATATAGCCAAAAACGGCTGAAAGAAATATTAAAACTGTAGCTATAAAATACGTATCCATAAGAATTATTTTCAGTTTGAAAGATATAAAAAAGCATCAAGAAATAAACTTGATGCTTTTATTATTTAAGATTATAAAGTGTTTTTTACATCACAAAAAGTCTTCTAGAACTCATCATATCAGAAACACGTTCTCCAATTTCATGCAAAGCTTCTTCGTTATCAGCATTTTGTATGGCCTCATCTATAAAGTTTACAACAGCTTCCATATCTTCAGTTTTTAAACCACGAGTAGTAATTGCTGGAGTTCCAACACGAATACCAGAAGTTACAAACGGACTTTTATCATCAAAAGGAACCATATTTTTATTTACTGTAATGTCTGCTTTACCTAAAGCAATTTCTGCATCTTTACCAGAAATGTTTTTATTTCTAAGATCTATTAACATACAGTGATTATCTGTACCTCCAGAAATTAAATCATACCCTCTAGATACAAATGCTTTAGCCATTGCTGCTGCATTTTCTTTTACTTGAATTTGGTATTCTAAAAACTCATCTGTTAACGCTTCTCCAAAAGCAATAGCTTTTGCTGCAATAACATGCTCTAAAGGTCCACCCTGATTTCCAGGAAAAACAGCAGAGTTTAATAACATAGACATCATTTTAGGCTTACCACTTTTTAAAGTTTCACCAAATGGATTTTCGAAATCTTTACCAATCATTATAATTCCACCTCTAGGCCCTCTTAATGTTTTATGAGTAGTAGAAGTTACAATATGACAATGAGGAATAGGATCATTCAAAATACCTTTTGCAATCATTCCTGCAGGATGAGAAATATCTGCCATTAAAATTGCACCAACAGAATCTGCAATTTCTCTAAAACGTTTAAAGTCAATATCTCTAGAATAAGCAGAAGCACCAGCTATAATTAAATTTGGTAATTCAGCAGTAGCAGTTTCTTGTATTTTATCATAGTTTAAAACACCAGTTTCTTTTTCTACTCCATAAAAAGAAGTTTCATATAATTTACCAGAAAAGTTTACTGGAGAACCATGAGTTAGGTGTCCTCCATGAGATAAATCAAAACCTAAAATTTTATCTCCAGGCTTTAAACAAGCTGCAAAAACAGCGGTATTTGCCTGAGAACCAGAATGTGGTTGCACATTTACATACTCTGCACCAAACAATTCTTTAGCTCTATCTATGGCAATTTGTTCTACAATATCTACAATTTCACAACCTCCATAATATCTTTTTCCTGGATATCCTTCAGCATATTTATTAGTTAAAATAGATCCTTGAGCTTGCATAACTTGATCGCTCACAAAGTTTTCAGATGCTATTAATTCTAAACCATTTAATTGTCTTTCTTTTTCCTCTTGAATAAGGTCAAAAATTTGATTGTCTATTTGCATTTTACTGTTATTTATTAAGTTAACAAAAATAATTAAAATAGATATCTTAATAAAGCTATTTTGACCATGTTTTCAACAAGTTATTAATATTTATTCTTAATAGATTAAAGTAATCTTAAAATTACATTTTTAATAGAAATTTTGTTTTAAAATGATAAAAAATTATGTAGGTTTGAATAAACGAAAAATAATTAAAGATGATTATAACTGCAAATAATCCAAAAAGAAAATCTTGGTTAAAAGTAGAGGAAAATTCAGATTTCCCTATTCAGAATATTCCTTTTGGTGTTTTTATTACAAGAGATGATATTATTACAATTGGAAGTAGAATTGGTGACTTTGCAATAGATTTAGGTGCATTTCATCAATTGGGTTATTTTGAAGGTATACCATTAACAGATGATATGTTCTTGCAAGATAATTTAAATGATTTTATTGCTGATGGTCGTAAAACTTGGAGATTAGTTCGTAATAGAATTGCAGAAGTTTTTGATGTTACTAATGGTTCTTTAAGAGATAATGCAGATCATAAAGATAAAATCATCTTTAGGATGGATGAAGTAGAAATGCTTTTACCTGTTTCTGTTGGAGATTATACAGATTTTTATGCAAGTAAAGAACATGCAACAAATGTAGGTTCTCTGTTTAGGGATCCAGAAAATGCTTTGTTACCAAATTGGTTACATATACCTATTGGTTATCATGGACGTAGTTCGTCTATTATACCATCTGGAACTCCAATAAGAAGACCTTATGGACAAACAAAACCTGCAGAAGGCACAAAAACACCAGGGTTTGGCCCATCTAAATTAGTAGATTTTGAATTAGAAATGGCTTTTATTACAACAGATGCCAATGTTTTAGGAGATAGAATTCCTATTGAAGAAGCAGAAGAATATATATTTGGTTTGGTACAATTTAATGATTGGTCTGCTAGAGATATTCAAGCTTGGGAGTATGTTCCTTTAGGGCCATTTTTAGGTAAAAACTTTGCTTCTACAATATCACCTTGGATTGTTACTTTAGATGCTTTAGAGCCTTTTAGAACAGACAACCCAAAACAAGTTCAAGAACCCTTACCTTATTTAAAACAAGAAGGAAAAGGAAGTTATGATATTCATTTACAAGTTGGTATTCAACCAGAAAATGGTGAAGAAACTGTAGTTGCAAATTCTAACTTTAAATATATGTATTGGACCATGGCTCAGCAATTGGCACATCACACAGTAAATGGTTGCCCAGTTGAAGCTGGAGATATGATGGGTTCTGGAACTATTTCTGGACCAACCAAAGATAGTTTTGGTTCTATGTTAGAGCTGACCTGGAAAGGTCAAAACCCAATCACTTTAAAAGATGGCTCTACTCGTAAATTTATAAACGACAATGATACTGTAATAATGAGAGCTCATTGTAAAAATGATAAAGTAAGAATTGGTTTTGGTGAGTGTATAGGTAAAATATTACCTGCCAAATAACCAAAGATTTTGCGCATAAAAAAGCTCCACAAATTGTGGAGCTTTTTTTATATATACTATTTAAAAAGTTACGATTTCCAAAAAGTTCTTTTCTTGTTTAACTCTTCTTCTGTCTTTAAATATTCTTCTGCTTCTTCTGGAGAAAGTACCTTTAAAAACGAAGGATGTTGCTCTATTGCATACTCAATCTTAGTAACAATATCTGCAATATCTTCATTATCATAATCAATTTCTAATGGCTCTTTAATTACCATAGATTGTAAAACGTTCTTTCTTTTAATATTTAGTCCTTTTTTATCAAAAGATCTTCGAAAACCGTCTATAACAATAGGTACTACAACAGGTTTAAACGTCTTAATAATATGTGCTGTTCCTCTTCTAATTGGTTTAAAAGGCGTTGTTGTTCCTTGAGGAAATGTAATAACCCAGCCATCCTCTATGGCTTTACCAATATTAGATATGTCTGAGTTTTTTACTTGCCTTTTAACATCTTTACCTGCACTTCTCCATGTTCTATCAATAGAAACTGACCCTGCATAAGCAAATAGTTTTGGTAAAATTCCAGATTTCATAGTTTCACCTGCAGCAACGAAATAAATATTTAATTTTGGATGCCAGATATACCCAATATTTTTAATTGAATCTTCTCTACCACTTAAAGAAGCGTTAAATACATGAAACATAGCAGCAACATCTGCGAAATAGGTTTGATGATTAGAAATAAAGAGTACATTCTTCTCTGGTAAGTTTCTCAAGATTTCTGAACCTTCTATAGATAGATTATTAAATTTACGATATCTTCCATGAGAAATGATACCAAAAATTCGAATAATCATTTTTTTTATGAATAAAAGATGACCAAAAGGATTTCTTTTAAATAATGGCATTTAAGCTATGTTTTTAACGTTGAACAAATCTACAAAACTAATAATTAATAGATAGTTTTTAGTAAATCTTTAATTTCTGATAACATCATACCTGTTGCACCCCAAATTATCTTATTATTTATGGAAAAAGCAGGTACATCAATATTGTCCATATAAGAAGTATTCATAGTTATGGAAGTAATACTGCTTTCTGACAATAAGTCATTTACAGTAATTTCTATAGTACTATCTACTTCATGATTAATTAAAAATTTTGGCTCTGCATTTGAATAAGCAATAAAAGGTGTTGCCAAGAAATTACTTGGTGGAATATAAACATCTGTCATTTCACGAATAATAGTTACATCATCTTTATAAATACCTACCTCCTCAAACGCTTCTCTTAAAGCAGTTTCTTGTAAATTCTGATCGGTTTCTTCAACCTTGCCACCAGGAAAACTTATTTGCGCTGAATGTGTGCCTTTATAACTGGCTCTTTGTGTTAATAAAATAGAAGTTTCATTTTTTTTATTAGGATAAAATAATGCTAAAACAGCTGCTTTTTTGGGGTTATTTGCTTGTATTTTTTGCTTATCATAGCGTAATCTAAGCTTTGGTGCTAGTTTGAATTGTGCTTCTAAACCACCCAATTCTATTTTTTTCAATTCAGTTATTTGATTTGTAAATTTTTTAAAATCCATTATGATTAATTACTTTTAACAAATGTGCCATTTTGAACAAAATTAATTTTGGCAAGAATTTTGAATATAACAAGGTATGAACAAAAAATATAAAAAATTAATTTTAAGTATCATATTTGATGCAATAGGTATGGCTACTATACTTCCTTTTGATTTAATCTGGGCACCAATATCTGGTTATTTAATGACTAGAATGTACAAAGGAAATTTAGGTAAAGCTGCTGGTGTTATTAGTTTCTTAGAGGAAATAATTCCGTTTTCTGATGTAATACCAACATTTACTATTATTTGGTTTTACAAATACGTAATTAAGAAAGAAGATAAAAACGAAGAAACTGTAATTATAGATATTTAATCTTCTTGCTTAAAAAGAAAACCTAAACCCAATCTAGATAAAAACTTTTTCTCAAAAGCCCAAAAGAACTTGAATTGCCCAAAAAGCCAACCTACAATTGGTAATGTAAGTTGATATATAGGAAATATCAATAAAATTCTAAGTGGCCAATAAATCCAAGCAGAAATAGTTTCAGAATCTAAACCTAAAAAATTGGTTACTGGTTTTGCCACCCAAGCAGCAAATGAACCATTTATTGCAAAAACAATTAAAATAGCTAGAATAGACCAATTACTTTCTATTCCCCATCTTTCTTTTAATTTTTCCATTACCCTTCTGTTGCTGTATTTTTAGTTTTTCTAATCATTAGCCAAATACCAATTAATACCAAAGGTATACTTAAAACCTGGCCTGTATTTAAAGAGTTGAATACCCAATCTTCTCTTCCATCTACTTGTGCTTCTTTCAAAAATTCTATAAAAAAACGTAATGACCATAAAACTGCCATAAACAAACCAAATAGAAATCCTGTTTGATTTTTCTTATCAGTTTTCCAATACAAATACCACATTGCAAAGAAAAGAATTAAGTAACTAAAAGCTTCATATAATTGAGTTGGATGCCTTGCAAAGTCTTCTCCATTGGCTTTAAAGATTACACCAAAATCAGAATTTGTGGCTTTTCCATAAATCTCTGAGTTAAAAAAGTTACCTGTTCTAATAAAGAAACCTGCTAGAGCAACCATTATTGCTAATCTATCTAAAATAAATAACCAAGGCTTTTCTAAATGTTTTTTAGCGTAAAAATACATAGCTAAAATTATAGAAATTGCAGCTCCATGACTTGCAAATCCTGTAAAACCTGTAAATTTCCAAGTTCCATTTACTTGCTTAAATGGAATAATAATTTCTAGTAAATGGTCTTGATAATAATCCCAACTATAAAAAAACACATCTCCTAAACGCATACCTATTAACATAGATACAAAGACATACATAAATAGCGTATCTAACTTTTCTGCAGGAATATTATCTTTTATATAAATTTTCTTCATTAGATGTAAACCCAACAAAAACGAAGCTACAAACATTAAGCTGTACCAACGAATAGTAAAGTCTCCAATAGGTATTCCTAAAGATGGATCCCAAGTAATTGCTAAAAAATTCATATATGTTTTAATATTTTATTTAAATGTAAAAATTATTTTTCATCTAATTGATCTGGAACAGGATCATAACCTGAACCTCCCCAAGGATGACAACTAAAAATACGTTTCAAAGATAACCAACCTCCAGAAAACAAACCATGTTTTTGCAAAGCTTCTATCGTATAATGAGAACAAGTAGGATTATACCTACAAGTTGCTGGTGTAAATGGTGAAATTGCTGTTTGATAAAAACGAACAAGCAATATAAATGGGTATGAAAGTATTTTTTTCAACTATTGATATAAAAATCGTGCTTTAAAACCACGATTGTATTTAATTGATAGAAAAGGTTGTGCCTTCTTTACCATCTTTTAACTGAATACCTAACTCAACCAATTCATCTCTAATTTGGTCAGATAAAGCCCAGTCTTTATTCTCTCTTGCTTCTTTTCTTAATTTAATCAACAATTCTACAACACCTTTAATTTTATCTGTATTGTCTTGAGAATCTTCGCTCATTAAACCTAAAACATCAAAAACAAATGCATTTATAGTATTTTTTAATAAGTCTAAATCAGTTTCAGTTAAACAACCTTTACCTTCTTTTATTTGATTAATTAATTTTACTGCTTCAAACAGATGCGAAATTAAAATAGGTGTATTAAAATCGTCATTCATTGCAGCATAACAATCATTCTTCCAACTTTCTACATCAAATGAAGATGAATCACCAGCATCAATTTTATCTAAATAAGCAACTGCTTCCATTAATTTAGAGTGTCCTTTTTCAGAAGCTTCTAAAGCATCTCCAGAAAAATCTAAAATACTTCTATAATTGGCTTGCATATTAAAGAAACGCACTACAGAAGCAGAAAATGCTTTTGGTAAAATAGTATTCTCACCTGTTAAGATTTGATTAGGCAAAATATAATTTCCTGTTGATTTGGCCATTCTTTGACCATTTAAAGAAAGCATATTTGTATGCATCCAATAGTTTACAGGTTTTACACCTGAACACGTTTTAGATTGTGCAATTTCACACTCATGATGAGGAAACTTTAAATCCATTCCTCCTCCATGAATATCAAAACTTTCGCCCAAATATTTTGTACTCATTACAGAACATTCTAAATGCCAACCAGGAAAACCATCGCTCCAAGGTGAAGGCCACCTCATAATATGTCTGTCATCAGCTTTTTTCCAAAGCGCAAAATCTTGTGGGTTCTTCTTATCTGACTGCCCATCTAAAGTTCTAGTATTGTGTATTAGATCTTCTACTTTTCTACCAGAAAGAATTCCGTAATTTTCTTTTTTATTGTATTCGTGTACATCAAAATACACAGAACCATTTACTTCGTAAGCAAAGCCTTTTTCTATGATTTCTTTAATCATTTCTATTTGCTCTACAATATGACCTGTTGCTGTAGGCTCTATACTTGGTGGTAAGAAATTGTAATTTTCTAAGACGTTATGAAAGTCTACAGTATATTTTTGTACAACCTCCATTGGTTCTATTTCTTCTAAACGTGCTTTTTTAGTGATTTTATCTTCACCTTCTTCAGCATCATTTTCTAAATGTCCTGCATCTGTAATATTACGTACATAACGAACTTTATAACCTAAATGTAGTAAATAACGATATACAACATCAAAAAACATAAATGTTCTTACGTTACCTAAATGTGCATTACTATAAACTGTTGGTCCACAGACATACATGCCTACATAACCTTCTGTAATTGGTTTAAAATCCTCTTTAGATTTAGATAGAGAATTGTATATTTTTAGCTGATTTTCTTTATAAAGTTCCATTAAAATAAGTGACTATTTATAGGGCATAAAGATAGGCACTTTGAGAAGAATAGCGAAATGGAATTTGTTAGAAGTTTTCTAAAAGAGGAGTTTATTTTATGGTAATTGTACTATAATCACCATTTACTTTAATGATGTTTGTAGTTGAAGCATTTAATGGGTTTTTGGCAGCTTTATTATCTAATTTTACTTTGTTTACTTGATATTTAAATTTACTTGGCACATCATTTAAATACAATATAGCTTCAGATTGACTTAAAGTAATACTAAAATTAGCAAAATTTGGTTTAAAATTTTCTACAGTAAAAAGACCGAATTTATCTATAACTATTACATCTTCGTTAATATTTGCCACATTAACACTAGAAGAATTATTAGACATTGTTGTATTAGTAACTGATGCTATTTTAGCATCAGTTACGTTGTTTAAAAATAAAGTACAAGCATTTAAGTCGTTAATGGTAACTTTAGAATAATCGATTTCTAATTTTCCATCAATTAAATTATCTGCAATAAAAGTTCCGTATTTTACATTTCCTACAGCTACTGTATTTGGTAACTTTACTTTACAATGACGAGTATTTAAATTAAAAGTAGCTTTTTTAGGAACTTTAATTTCTAATCGTTTTGTAATTTTTACAGTTTTACCATTAATGATTATCTCATTCTTATCTGAATTAAAGTTTAGTTTTAACTTTTTTAATTCAGCTTTAGCTTTTGCTAATTCGTTCTTAATTTGCTCTTTGTCAATTTTTTCATAGTCCTCTTTTGCTTTCTTCATTTCAATTTTTAGCTGCTCTTTAGATTCTGCTATTTCTTTACGAATCTTCTCTTTATCAATCTTTAGCTTTTCTTTCAGACTTTTATATTCTTTTGTCTTTTTAAAGGCTTCCCACTCTTCTTTAGAGGTAATCACAATATCATGATCATCATCTTTCCATCTGAAATCATATTTTCCATTTTTACCCATATTTTCATCAATATCAATAAGGATATTATCAAAATTAAAGTCGAAATCAAAATTCATTTCTGGTAACACAATCGTTTCAAAACTTGAGAAATCGATATCTGGCATTTCAAAATCGAAATCCATATTATCAAAAAATACAAAATTGTTTTTAAAGCCTTTTTTTAAATTATCTAAAGACTGAATATTTACCTTACGTTTGTTGCTTAATGCTTCAAATTCCCAGTTATCAAAATACTTTTGGGCCTCTTCTTTTGAAACTCCTTCAACTTCTATGTATGCATTAATTTGCACTTCATTTTTGTTCCAGGTTGTGACATTAATGTCTGTATTAGTAGCATCTATAATTACTTCTACATCTTTATTTGTTTTAAAATTTTCTTGATACTTCTTATCGAACTTTTGGGCTGATAATTTACTTATAAAGACAAGGCTTAATAAGGTTAAGTATAATTTATATGATTTGTAGTTCATTTTGTTTTGTGTTTAAATTTTTAAATTCATTTAACTGCTTCTTTAAACGTTGTAAAAGCTGTAGGCGTAATTGTAAATTACGAATTAATGCATCTATAGTTGCGTCATTAACCCCTTTTGTATTGAGCTCTTGGGTTAAATTCTTATACTCTTTTGTTAACTCTGCTATTTTTAATAAATAACTATCTACCAATTCTTTATTTTCATCTGATAAATCTAACTGACTAATTTCTAAGTTTATACTATTGGTGTAGTATGTTTCTATGGTATTAAATTCTGGTGATATATTACCTAGTGTAATTTGTTTTGTTGTTGTGTCATTATCATTCTTTGTAATTATTGGTTCAGATGTTTTATTAGGATAAAACTGTATACCAATACTTACCAATAGCATTACAGATGCTGCAACAGACAACCATTTAATATAATTCTTCTTAGGTTTATTTTGATGTAACTCTTGTTGAAGAAGTGCCTCAAATTTTATGGAATGATTCTTAGACAACTCCACATTTTCTTCCTTATAATTCTTAAACTTATCTCTAATATCTTGCTGCATAACTCGTACTTTTTAGTTCTTCTCTTAAAATTCTTTTACCTCTTAACAGATGTGTTCTAGACGTATTTTCACTAATATTTAAAACTTGAGAAATTTCTTGATGATCATAACCTTCGAGCAAATACAAAGAGAGTACTAATCTGTATTTCTCTTTTAACTCGTTTATCTTAGTTACAATTAAATCAATACAAACATCACTTTCAAAGTTCCAATTCTCACTTTCTATATTTCCTGTAAACTCCTCATTTATAGAAACTAATTCTAATTTTTTACGTTTTAAACAATCTATACATTGATTAATAACAATTCTCTTTAACCAAGCTCCAAAAGTTACTTCATTTTTATAGCTTTCAATATTTTTAAAAGCTTTAATAAAAGCGTCTTGCATAACATCTTCTGCCAGGCATTTATCTTTCATATACCTAACAGCTACCACAAACATGCCTTTTGAATACAAATTATACAATTGCATTTGCGCTTTTGCATCATTGCATTTGCATTGATCTATTATAGTTTGATGTAATTGTTTGGTTGGTTTCATTAAATCATTCTTATTCTAAAGACGATACATTTTTAAGGATGTTGCAAAACGTTCTAAAATTTATCTTTAAATTTACATATTAACTTTTACAATGAATAAAAAACAATCTGCATTACATGAAAAAGACGGAGTTTCTAAGCCAGAAACTACCAATATTTCTAGTGCAGAAAAAATAAAAATCAATAGAGCTAAAAGAAATTCTGTTGATGAGTATGTTACTCAAATTCTACAAGGAAATATAACTTTCTTAAGTAGAGCCATTACATTAGTAGAAAGCACAAATGTTAAGCATCAAAAAAAAGCAAACGAAATTCTAGAAAGGTGTTTACCCTATGCCAATAATTCTGTAAGAATAGGAATTACAGGTGTGCCAGGTGTTGGTAAAAGTACATTTATAGAAGCTTTTGGCAAGCATTTAACAAGTAAGGGAAATAAAGTTGCTGTTTTGGCTGTAGACCCCAGTAGTTCTGTAAATAAAGGCTCTATTTTGGGTGATAAAACTAGAATGGAACAATTGGTTACAGATGAAAATGCGTTTATTAGACCTTCACCTTCAGGAACTTCTTTGGGAGGTGTTGCACAAAAAACAAGAGAATCTATAATTTTATGCGAAGCAGCTGGTTTTAATACGATTATTATTGAAACTGTTGGTGTTGGCCAATCAGAAACTGTGGTTCATTCTATGGTAGATTTCTTCTTATTACTAAAATTAGCTGGTGCAGGAGATGAATTACAAGGAATAAAAAGAGGAATTATAGAAATGGCAGATGCCATTGTTATTAATAAGGCTGATGGTGATAATGTTAAAAATGCCAAAATTGCTAAAGTTGAATTTAATAGAGCTTTACATTTATATCCTTTAAAAAATAGTAAATGGCAACCTAAGGTTTTAACAGCAAGTGCTTTGCAAAATTTAAACATAGATAAGGTAGATGAAATGATTGCTGAGTATTTACAAATTACTAAAAGCAATAATTATTTTACCGAAAAAAGAAACGAGCAAAATACGTTTTGGCTACTTTCTACAATTAACCAACAACTAAAGGATAATTTCTACAACAATCCAATTATAAACAGTGAGTTAAGCAAAGAAATTATCAATCTTAAAAATGGAAAAACAACTCCATTTAATGCTGCAAAAAGATTACTAAATTTGTAATTCTTTTGGTTGGTTTTCGACTACAAAGTATATAGTTTTGTATGAAAATGTATACAAAACATTTATATCAATTTTAGAATAGATATCATATTCTAAAGAAGCTTTTTAAACCTATGACACATCAAAATATAAAAGAATTTATAGCTCAAGTTGTAAATAATATGCCTAAAGATTGGGTAAATTTAACTACACATAGGCTTGATATTTATAATGAATCGCTTGCTAAAAGTGAATTTTTAACACAATTTGAAGCACTTTACCTTAAAAATAATGCAACTGAAGAAGCATTAGCCAATTTACCTACAGCTTATGATTATATACGTTTAGGGCATCCTTTATCTTGTGTTTTAGAATGGATTTTAAGTAAGTTTAACAATTTACACCCAGATGAAGTAATTAGTTTTTCGTCTGTTACAATGCCTGTTCTAGCTGTATTAAGAAAAAATTTATTAGAAAATAAAAATACTAATATTTATTATACTAGCTCAAAATACAATTTAATTGATTTTGATACACTAAAAAAGGTTTATGGCTACAATTTTACAACTAATCTTGTACAAGATGAAAGTGAGATAAAAGCATCTGCTGATAGTAACATTTTTATATCTGATAAAGAAGAATTTAGAGAATTTAATTTGAATAAAAATGTAGATTTTTTTGTAAACACTTATACTAATTTGGGTAGTGTTTTATTGGTAAATGGAGATCAAAACAACGCCTATACTTCAGAAATTCAACATGTAAGGAGAAGAGAAAGTGTTGCAATGACGCCTCTAAATTCGCTTTTAGCACTAAACAAGTTTTTAGGTAAAACTCATCAAAATAAAATTACTACAAATAGTAATTCTAAAAACGATGTACAGGAAATTATTAAAGAAATTACTGGTACAAAAACTACGCCTTTAGTTGGTTCTAGTGGTTTGTCTATTCAATATGCAATTATGATGGGCTTAGTAGATGATGCCAAGCAAAACCATAAAAATAAAGCCATAAAATTTATTGTTCCTCCAAATTGTTATGGAGGTACAAATGACCAAGCAAGAAGAGTTGCAGCTTTAGACCCAAATATTGAGGTTGTTGATTTACCTGTAGATGGAGAAAATGATATGGTTTCTAGTATAGATCGTATTTTAGATGAAATTGCTAAAGAAGATGCTGTACCTTATATTATCGCAGAAATTCCTACGAATCCGAGGGTTGAAGTTCCAAATCTTGATGATTTAAAATCAGTTTTAACTAAAAAGCGCAAAACTAATTCTGGAGAAGTTGCTATTGATGCACTTTTTATATTAGACCAAACTTTCTGCCCTAATTATCAGTTTTTGGGAGAAGGAGAAATTTTATCTACTTGTAGAAGTATTTCTTATGCAAGTGGCTCTAAATTTCCAAGTGGAGGAAAATGTACAGCTGGTTATTGTGTTTCTAATGATAAAGCAAAAAGTGTAATGCAGAAAATTGAGCATCATTTAACTCTATGTGATAATGAAGCTACAAAGCAACAATATAATATTTTAGTTGAACAATTACCTAGTATGATTTCTAGAATATCTGATGCATATAAAAATACTAGGGAGTTTGTAACCTTTATAGAAACTGTGCTTCCAAATGCTAAAATTAATTTTGTCACTAAAGAATTAGCAGAGCAAGGTTTCACTCCTTCTGTTTTCTCTCTAGATTTACCAACAAAAGGAAATTCAGCAGCAGAAAAAGAAGCCTATAAAAGAGAATTGAATTTAAAATTGATTAATTTAATGATTACAGAAATTCCAAATGAAAGTAAATTCTGTGTTAGTTATGGTCAATTAAAAGGTTGTTATTGGACAATTCCTGCTACTTCTACCCAAGGTACTACCAAGGAAGGAGACAAAGACTATATTGTTCGTGCTTCTTTATCACCAAATTTAGATTTAGAATTACATAAAAAAGTATTTAGCGATTTTGTAAACTCATTATAATTTAAAATTCATGAAAAACTTCTATTCAATCACTTTACTTTGCTTTTTATCCATTGGTGGAAGTTTTTCAAGTTTTGGGCAAATTCAAGAGAATGTATCTAGAGATTACACTTACAAAAAAGGCGATTTTAATGGCATTGGAAAATGGTATTTAGGTAGAGAAATTGCTTATGTAATGGGTTTTGAAGGTATTAATTGGTTAGAACGTTCTTCTCGTGAAAAAGAAGAAAATACTTCTAAATTAATTAAAAACATGAACATAAAAGCTACTGATGTCATTGCAGATATTGGTGCAGGTTCAGGTTATCACGTCTTTAAAATGGCGTCTTTAAATTATAAAGGTGATGTATATGCTGTAGATATTCAGCCAGAAATGTTGAATGCCATTTTAAGAAATCCGAAGTTTGAAAAATACACCAATATAGAACTCGTTCAAGGAGATGAAAAATCAGTAAACTTACCCGAAAATACATTCGATAAAGTTTTAATGGTTGATGTTTATCATGAATTTAGTTATCCTAAAGAAATGATTTTATCCATTAAAAAAGCTTTAAAATCAGAAGGAAAAATATATCTGATAGAATACAGAATGGAAGATACTTCTGTACCCATAAAAACCATTCATAAAATGAGTGAAAAGCAAGCTATTAAAGAACTAGAAGCTGCTGGTTTTAAGCTCGATAAAAATATCGGAAATTTACCTTGGCAACATTGCATGGTTTTTAGCAAGCAATAATTGCCAAGATATATCTAGTGACTTTCTTTTTTTAACAATTCAGGAAACTTCTTTTTAAATTTATTTAATCTAGGTACAGAAACTGCTTTCACATATCCTTGATTAGGGTTTCTCTTCTCAAAATCTTGATGATATTCCTCAGCCTCATAAAACTTAGTATGCTTAGTAACCTCAGTCACAATTTGATTGTTATAAGTAGATTTATTTAATTCATCAATCTTTGCCTCAATTATTTGTTTTTCTTCATCTGTACTATAAAAAGCAATAGACCTATATTGAGTTCCATAATCTGGATGCTGACCATCTTTAGTAGTAGGATTATGAGAACCAAAAAATACACTTACTAAAGTCTCAAAAGAAACCACATCTGGGTTATAATAAACTGCAACAGTTTCTGCATGACCTGTTCTGCCTGTTCCAATAGATTGATAAGTAGGATTTTTTGTTTGACCTCCTGCATAACCAGAAACTGCCTCTTCTACTCCTCTTACACTCTCAAAAATAGCCTCTACACACCAAAAACATCCACTTGCAAAATAGGCAACTTTGGTTTCTTTAGATGGTGTATAATTTTTAGTAATCTTATTATTTTCATTGGTCTTAGCATCTTTTTTAGAAAAACCTAAACATGAAAAAAGTAATAAAGAAAATGTAATTGTAAAAAAAGCTTTGTAAAATTTCATAAAATTAAAATATGTTTAAAATTAAAATTTGCACCAAGAACAAACTAAAAAAATTCTTGGCACAAATTTCTGAACTTTTAACTCGATAACAAAACCGAATTACAAGAATAGTCGTAAGAATGTAAAGCTTCATACAGTTTGTTTACAACTTTAGCATTTTGTTAAGAAACCTTATTGTAAAAAACGGATTAGATAGTTACTTTTGTTATTCAATTCAAACTAATTCATGGAGCATTTTATAGTTTCTGCACGTAAATATAGACCTCAAAATTTCGAGGACGTTGTTGGGCAACAAGCCATAACAAATACGTTAGAGAATGCTATTAAAAACAATCATTTAGCACAAGCTTTGTTATTTACAGGTCCTAGAGGAGTTGGTAAAACATCTTGTGCAAGAATTTTAGCTAAGAAAATAAATCAGCAAGAAGTAGAAAGTTCAGAAGATGAAGATTTTGCTTTTAATATTTTTGAATTGGATGCTGCCTCTAACAATTCTGTAGATGATATTAGAAGTTTAACAGATCAAGTACGTATACCACCACAAACTGGTAAGTATAAAGTATATATTATTGATGAGGTACACATGCTTTCGCAAGCTGCTTTTAATGCTTTCTTAAAAACACTAGAAGAACCACCTGCTCATGCAATTTTTATTCTAGCAACCACTGAGAAACACAAGATTATTCCTACAATCTTATCTCGTTGTCAAATTTTTGATTTTAAAAGAATTGGTGTTTTAGATGCCAAGAACTATTTAAAAACAATTAGTGAGAAAGAAAATATTACAGCAGATGATGATGCTTTGCATATTATAGCTCAGAAGGCTGATGGAGCAATGAGAGATGCTTTATCAATTTTCGATAGAGTTGTAAGTTTTTCTGGTAAAGAATTAACTAGAGAAGCTGTAACAGAAAACTTGAACGTTTTAGATTATGAAACGTATTTTAATATGACAAGTTTACTGTTAGAGAATAAAATTCCTGACGTTTTAAATGCCTTTAATACTATTTTAAGCAAAGGTTTTGAAGGACACCATTTTATAAATGGTTTAGCTAGTCATTTTAGAGATTTATTGGTAGCAAAAGATAAGGCTACTGTGGCTTTATTAGAAGTTGGTGACACTACTAAAAAGAAATATTTGGAGCAAGCAACTAAGGCAAATATACCTTTTTTAATGCAGGCTATTAATAAAGCAAATGATTGTGACTTAAGTTATAGAGCTAGTAAAAATCAACGATTGTTGGTAGAACTAACCTTAATGCAAATTGCCTCTATCACTTTTGATGGAGAAAAAAAAAAGTCAGCTAACTACATAATTCCTGCTACATTTTTTCAAGCATTATCACCTAAAAAACAGGAAGTTAAAGCACCTGCTTTAAACAATAAGCTTAAAACTGAGAACACTGAACAAAAAGCAAAACCTGTAAAGGAAAAACCTGTTTTAAAATCAGTACAAAGAAGATCTTCTTCATTATCATTAAAAAGTATTCATCAGAAAAAAGAAGTTAAGAAAAGGGTTGTAGAAGAAAATTTTGATAATCATCCTAAAGATAATTTTACACAAGAAGAATTACAAAAACATTGGAACATATATCACCAAAAAATGATTTCTAAAGGTGAAAATAATATGGCTACAGCTTTAGGTGTAAGTAAACCAAAATTATTACCCAATTTTGTAATTCAATTAAACTTACCAAGTACGTTAATTGAAGATCATTTTAAAGAGGGTAAATACAAGTTCTTAGCATATTTAAGAACTGCCTTAAACAACTATGGCTTATCAACCAAAATAGTTATAGATAAAACTATAGAAGAGAAAAAAGCCTATGGAAATGTTGGTAAATACAAGATTTTAGTAAAGAAAAATCCGCTTTTAGATATGCTTAGACAAACCTTTGAATTAGATTTATAATTCAGCCTCAGCTTTTACTTTGTAACTATCTCCTATTTCTTTACCTAAATAAGAGAAAGTTAAACCTTTCTTTTCAATACCTTCTTTTTCAAACTCAGCAATTAGATAAATACCTTTATCCTTTTCAATAAATAATGGAATCGATTTTTCTTCTTTCGCTAAAAGTTCTAAGATATTATTGTACTCTTCATCAGAATTGATTTCTATTTCTTTAATAGTAGGGTTTTCTCTAAATGCCTCACTTAAGTTAATGTAATCATCTTTTGGTGTAAAGAAATTTTGGCGTTCTTCTGCTGTTGCATTAATCACTTCTAAAGATGATGCTAGTCTAAAAGCTCCATGCTCACCAAAGATGGTAGAAAAATTAGTTAATGCATATTTATTTACTGCATCATTACCTGTCATTGCAATTAAATAACCAACATCATTCAACTCAATATTATCTCTTAATTCATCATCATAAATATTTACAGCTAAAGCCTCTAAATCTTCATTTAAAGCTTGCTTAATAAAGTTCTTATTTGAATCTATGATTACAACACGTTTACCTTTACTTTTTAAGAAACTTGCAATTAGCCTAGAAGGGTTTGATGCTCCAACAATTAAAATTGCATTAGAGCTCTTTAAAAATACACCAACTAATTTTGCAAATAACCTTGCTGTAGTTGCATTTAATAATACAGTTCCTAAAACAATCATAAACACTAAAGGTGTTATGTACTCTGCACCTTCTACACCTTGTTTTAATAATTTACTTCCAAATAATGAAGCAATACCTGCAGCAACAATACCTCTAGGACCTACCCAACTTATAAAAAGTTTTTCATTCAATTTTAATTTTGAATTGGTAGTACTTAAGAATACAGCTAAAGGTCTTACAATGAATACAACCAAGGCAAAAAGCGCTGCTGTTTTCCAAGTATACAAGAGTAATAACTGATCCATATCTATGTTAGCAGCTAATAAAATAAAAAGGATAGAAATTAGTAATACACTTAAAGATTCTTTAAAATAAAGTAACTCTTTAATGTTATTTAACTTTCCATTTCCTAAAACCATACCCATTACAACTACTGCTAATAAACCAGATTCATGAGCAAACAGTTCAGATTCTACAAAAACTAATAAAACTGCAGAAAGTGACACTACATTTAATAAATAATGTGGAATTAATTTCTTGTTGATTGCATACGCTAATGCATGCGCAAAAGTAAAACCAAAGGTTGTACCAAATAATAGAATCTTTCCAAATTCTATTAAAGCTGTTTTTGTAAAACCTCCTTCTCCACCAACACTGATAAATTCAAAAACCAATACAGCAACTAAAGCTCCTATTGGGTCTATGAGAATTCCTTCCCATTTTAAAACAGTGCTAATATCTTTCTTTAGTGGTATATTTCTTAGAATTGGTGTGATTACAGTTGGTCCAGTAACAATGATTAAGCCTGAAAAAAGGAAAGAAATTTCCCAACCTAAATCAAAAATAAAATGAGCAATTATTGCTGCCCCAAAGAAAGTAACAGCAGAACCTAAGGTAATTAGTTTTGTAATTACAGGCCCAACGTTTTTAATTTCGTTTCTTTTTAAGGTTAAACCACCTTCAAAAAGAATTATACTAATAGCTAAAGAGACAAAATAATATAAATAATCACCAGGAAATAAGCCTTTTTCTCCATTCCAAATAGGTTCAATCCATTTTGTACCATCTTCACTTAAGTATTCAGCAGCAATAGGCCCAACTATTAAACCAATTAAGATTAATGGAAGAATTGCTGGAATTTTAAATTTCCATGCAACCCATTGAGCTAAAATTCCTAAAATGATGATTCCTGCTAATTCTAACATATAAGTTTAAATAGTATTAAGAAGTAAATTTAAGAATGTTTCATCATCCTAAAAATAAAATGGCTTATTTTTTTATTTGATTTAAAATCCTCTTAAACCGTAAATACTCTTACCTTTTTCTTTTTGAGATAAACATTATTTAATTTTTCTACTAATCTTGCTGATTCAGAAACGGGTATTGCAACAAAAGCGCAATCTTGTTTTAACTCAATAACACCTAATTGATCTTTGGTTAAATTCCCTTTTTTAAAGAATAAACCAGCAATATCTCCTTTAGAAATTTTGTCTTTTCTGCCTCCAGAAATAAATAAAGTTTCCCAATAAATAGGTTTTATTTTTTCTTGATTTGCAATATTGGCATTAGTTGCACCTTTAATAAAATCTGGTAATTGTTCTTTTGCCCATTTTAAGACATATGCTGTTCCTTTAGCATTTACTCTTGCTGTTCTTCCATTTCTATGCGTAAACTCTTCTATTCTTTGAGGTAATTCATAATGAATAATATATTTAATTTCAGGAATATCTATACCTCTTGCAGCCAAATCTGTGGCTACTAAAATTTGACTTGTTCCATTTCTGAATTTAATTAAAGAACGCTCACGATCTCTTTGCTCCATTCCTCCAGAAAAACAACTATGAGCTAATTTGTTTTTTGTAAGATAGTCACTTACCTCCTCAATAGTACTTTTTAGATTACAAAAGATAATACCTGGATTGTTTCCTATATGTTTTAGTAAATCAACTAAAGTTTGGTTTTTATTTTTAGTATTAGAACTAACTATTTTAATATCTAATTTTTTAGATTTTTTGCCTGTTAAATAGTTTAAGGTTTTTGCATTTCTTAAACCAACAAAATCAGGAATTTCAGTTTCTTGAGTAGCAGAAGTAAGAATTCTATTTTCTAAGTTTGGTAACTGATTTATAATACCTCTCATTTCGTACTCAAAACCAACTTCTAAAGATTTATCAAATTCATCAAAAATTAAAGTTTTTATACTTTCTTTAGAGAATCTATCATTTGCAAAATGATCAGAAATTCTACCTGGAGTTCCTATTAAAATACTGGGTATGTGTTTTAATTCTATTTTATCTTTTGCCATAGATCTTCCTCCATAAACTGCATTTACTTTAAAACCTGTACCCATTTCTCTAATAACTTGCTCAATTTGTATTGCCAATTCTCTAGAAGGCACTAAGATTAAAGCTTGAATATTATCATTATCAGCATCAATCATTTTTAAGGTAGGCAACAAAAAAGCTAAGGTTTTACCAGTTCCTGTTGGGCTTAGTATAACAGTATTCTTATTGTTTTCGATAACCTCAATGGCTTCATTTTGCATTTCATTTAATTCATAGATATTTAGCTTTGCTAAAATTTCTTCTTGATTTTTAATGTTATTTGCCATAATTGTAATTGTAGATTGAAATGAAGATGTCTTATAAATTCTTGCCAAAGATAGTGTCTCTTTTGCCAATAAAGGCTTTATATTTTTTACTTTTGTAATCTTAAATAAAGATTATGTTAGGCTTACAATTTGAAACAGAAACTTCTTGGGCAGAAATTGCCAAAGTTAACTTGCAACAGATATTAACAGATCATGCTTTTTTAGAGCAAAAAGCAGCCTCTAATGCAGTATCTATCATTATTAATTATTCTGAAGAAACTGAGCTTGTTAAGGAGATGAGCAACATTGCTATAGAAGAAATGCAGCATTTTAAAATGGTACATTTATTAATGGTAAAAAGAGGAATGGTTTTAGGAAGAGAACAAAAGAATGATTATGCTGTTCGTTTGCAAAAGTTTTTTCCGAAAACTAAAAATAGAACAGATGCATTAGTGCAACGCTTATTGGTTGCTGCTTTAATAGAGGCTAGAAGTTGTGAGCGTTTTAAAGTATTTTCTGAAAATATGGAAGATGAAGAATTAAAAAAGTTTTACAAAAACCTAATGATTTCTGAAGCCAATCATTATACAACCTTCTTACAATTTGCAAGAGAATATCAAGATAGAGAAATAGTAGATAAAAAATGGGCAGCACTTTTGGCTTTTGAAGCAGAAATGATGAAAGAAAGAGGCCATTTAGCAAAAATTCACGGATAAATTTAAATTAATTTAATGTTCTCTAAAGAAGAAGCAGCCCAACTTCGAAAATTATTCTGGACCAGTTTTGGGAAATCGTTTCCCAGAAAATGGTTGCTTTACAATACTAAAGTTAAAGGATTTGCCTTTAAGTTTGTGGCTGACAGAAAAAAAGCAATGGTTTGTTTAGATATCGAACATCCAGAAGAAATTGCCAACGAATTACTTTTTGATCAAATGCTTTCTTTAAAAACATTACTTGAAAATGAAATTCCAGAAGTAATTTATGATAATTCTTACGAGTTAGAAAGTGGCAAACAAATCCATAGAATTTATGTTCCTTTTGAGCAAAAATTTAGCATTTACAATAAAAATACTTGGAGAGATTGTTATGAGT
The DNA here is from genome assembly GCF_024362345.1 of Polaribacter dokdonensis. Classification (GTDB taxonomy): domain Bacteria; phylum Bacteroidota; class Bacteroidia; order Flavobacteriales; family Flavobacteriaceae; genus Polaribacter; species Polaribacter dokdonensis. The sequence continues at coordinate 697,776 of NZ_CP101505.1, forward strand.
TCTTTGTAGATGAAATGTCTAAGTTTGAACTTTTCTTCTATGAATATGAAGATTTTATAAAACAAGCCATATAAAAAAAACGCCTTTTCAGGCGTTTTTTTTTTAATTTATAAATTTTATTGAAAAAGGGTAAACAGGTGGTTCATTATTACTTGCTTTGATGGCATTTGTAATAGGGAATATTAAATATGCAAAACCAAGCACAATTAATCCTAAAATACCTAATCCTAATAATAAAATAAGAGGTATACATATAAGCACATAAATAAACATAGAAATTCTAAAATTTAAAATTGCTTTTCCATGTTCATCCATATCGTAAACCTCATCTTTTTTAGTTAACCATAAAATTAAAGGAACTACAAAACCACCAATTCCAGATACAAAATCTAATAATTGGCTTAAATGTGTTAGTACTAATAGTTGTTTATTTTCTTTCATCATCTTTTGTTTGGTTTATAATTATTTGACGCTAATTATTATAAAATGTTACACTTGCTTTTCAAAATTTCTTCTGATAGCATTTGAATTACAATACTTTAAAAGCATCTTTCAAAGTATTAAAAATTTAAATGAGCAAAACTAAAATTTATATGAGCAAAACTAAATTAATGCTCTCTATTACTTTTGTAGTGTTAGTAAAATAAACAATTATGGATTATTTAAACTTAGACAATCATAAAGTATTACCAGTGGTTACAGAACTTAATGTTCTTTTAGCAGACTACCATGTATACTATCAAAAACTTAGAAATTTTCATTGGAATATTCTTGGAAAAAACTTTTTTGATTTGCACAATAAGTTTGAAGAAATGTATAATGTAACAAGAGTAAAGATTGATGAAATTGCTGAACGAATTATTACGTTAAGATATCATCCTATTAGTAAATTATCAGATTATATAGAGGTTTCTAAGATTAAGGAATCTAGCCCATTATTGTCTGATGAAGAAATGGTAAAAGACATCATTAACGATCATAGTATTTTATTAGAACAATTAGCTAAAATTATTGATAGAGCAAATAAAGCGAATGACGAAGGTACTATTGACTTGATTGGTGCATATATAAGAGAGTTAGAAAAATCTACTTGGATGTTAAATGCGTGGTCTAAAGACACTAAAGACGAATTAAATACCAGTTTCGTAAAATAAAAATTAACCAGAATAAAATTAAAAGATGAATAAAATTATAGAAAAACTAGAATTGTGGAAAGATATGTTTATTAAAAACATACCAAATATTGCTATTGCAATTATAGTTTTAATTGTTTCTTATTTTGCTTCAAGAGCCATAAGTTCTTTTGTAAATAAAGCTATAGGTAGTAGAATAAGTCAAAAATCAGTAAGAAATTTAGTATCAAGAATAGCATCAGCCTTAATCTTTTTATTGGGTCTGTATTTTGCAATGACCATATTAAAGTTCGATGATACTTTAAAAACAATTGTATCTGCTGCTGGTGTATCTGGTATTGTTATTGGTTTGGCCTTGCAAGGAACCTTATCTAACACAATATCTGGTGTAGTTTTATCATTTAGAAAAAATTTAGGTATAGGAAATTGGATAGAAACCAATGGTTATTCAGGTGAGGTTATAGACATTAACCTTAATTACTTTGTTATTAAAGAAGCTGATAATAATATGGTTATTTTACCTAACAAAACCATATTAGAAAGCCCTTTTAAAAATTATTCGCTGACTACAAAAATGAGAATATCTATTGAATGTGGTGTAGAATATGGTGCAGATTTAGAAAAGGTTGAAAGTTTAACCAAAGATGTTATTACAAGTAACTTTAATCAGAAAGAAATAGACAAACATGTAGAGTTCTACTATACAGAATTTGCAGATAGTTCAATTAACTTTTTGTGTAGATTTTGGGTAGACTCTCAAAACGCATTAGAAAAATTGAAAGCAAAAAGTAAAGCAATTATAGAAATTAAAAAAGCATTTGATAAGGAAGGTATTAATATTCCATTCCCTATAAGAACATTAGAATTTTCTAACAAATTAGATATTCAAAATCAAATTGCAAAATCAAACAATTCCCAGAACCAGGAGTAAGAAATGGTTTAGTATTAGTATTAACAATTAAAAAAAAATTATGAAAAATTTAAAATTAACAGTATTAGGATTAGTATTAGCAACATCAGGTTTATTTGCCCAAGAAGCAGATTTAGATATGTCAGACAAATGGGTTACTAAAGATGTAGTAACAATGGAGGTTGATTCTGATGAGTATGATGTAAATGAAATTACAATGTTAGAAATTACAAAGGTATTTACACCAGTAATGTTAGATCCAGAAGATAGATATAAGTTAAATCAAGATATCATTTTCATGCCAACGCAAATTACAAAAACTATTAAATTAGATTATGATGCAGATGCATTATATGATAGAGAAGTAGAATTTACCTATAACAAATCAGACGATTTTGATTTAGATTTTACCTTAACTAAAGATGGTATTATCATTTTAACAGATAAAGACGATTTATTTGTAAAAAAAATGTGGGATAAGAATTCAGAGATAATGTTTTCTAATATTAAAAATAAGAGAATTAAAAATGAAGGAGATTATGTAATTGAATTAACTGATGGACAAAAAGTTGATTTAAAAATATCGAACTACGAAAGAATGTAAGAATTTACCCCACAAGATAAAATTGAAAGGGTCTAATGCAAGAGCATTAGGCCTTTTCTAATTCCATAACACTTTATAATACAAATATTTACCCATCTTAATTTTAAAAGAGTTAATCTATTTTTTTTATGAGTTAATACAAACCTTAAAACAGAAATATATTTGTAGTGTACAAAGATGTACCCTTCTAATTTGAAGGCGCCAAAAAAATAACCTTTAAAAAAATAACATTATGAAAACTTTAAAATTAACAGTATTAGGATTGGGATTATTAATATCAGGAACTGCAATTGCTCAAAAAGGAGACCCTAACATGTCTGACAATTGGGTAACATCTGATTTTGAAAAAACTGAATTAAACAATGGTAAAGGAGATAGATATTTTGTAAAACAATTTGTTGTTACAGAAGTATATACACCAGTAATGCTAAATCCTGCAGATAAATATAAATTAAATCAAGAAATTATTTATATGCCTGCTCAAGTAACCAAAAAAATAAGATTAGACAATGATACAGATGCTGCCTATGATAGCTTTGTAGAATTTAATTATGCAAAACCAGTAAAAGGTGATGTAAACTTTACTTTAACTAATGAAGGTATTGTAATTAATGCTGAAGATAGTTCTGTAAGTGTAAATAAAATTACAGATAAAACTGCAGTAATGCATAAAGAAGTAAACAACATAATGAAAGAAGGAAACTACACCTTAACTTTATCTAATGGAGAAGTAATTGATGTAAAAGTTTCTAACTATAGTAAAATGTAAATTGAAAAAGAAAACCCTATTCAAAAGCTCAATACTGCAAAGTATTGAGCTTTTTTATTATGTCATAAATTCTTTATGTATTTTTGCAATATGATTAAAAACGATACTATAATTGCATTAGCTACACCTTCTGGAGTTGGTGCTATTTCTGTGATTAGACTTTCTGGAGAAAACGCAATTACTATAGTAGAAACCTTTTTTAAATCTATTAAGAAGGATAAGAAACTAAGTAACCAAAAAACACATACCATACATTTAGGTCATATTATAAATAAAGGTATTATTCTAGATGAAGTATTAGTTTCCGTTTTTAAAAACCCAAATTCTTATACAGGTGAAAATGTAGTAGAAATTTCTTGCCATGGATCTACTTATATTCAGCAAGAAATTATTCAACTATTTCTAAAAAATGGTTGTAGAATGGCTGATAATGGAGAATTTACGATGCGTGCTTTCTTAAATGGAAAAATGGATTTATCTCAAGCAGAAGCTGTTGCAGATGTTATTGCCTCCAATTCAGAAGCCAGTCATGTAATGGCTATTCAGCAAATGAGAGGTGGAATTTCTAACGAGCTAAAAGAACTTAGAGGTCAATTATTAGATTTTGCTGCATTAATTGAATTAGAACTCGATTTTTCTGGAGAGGATGTTGAATTTGCAGACAGAACAAAGTTTAAAGAATTGGTTGCAAAAATCACCTTTGTTTTAAAACGATTAATAGATTCCTTTTCATTTGGTAATGCTATGAAAAACGGAATTCCTGTGGCTATAATTGGAGAACCAAATGTTGGTAAATCTACTTTATTGAATGCATTACTTAATGAAGAAAAAGCAATAGTATCTGATATTGCTGGTACAACAAGAGATGCTATAGAAGATGAATTAATTATAGAAGGAGTTGCTTTTAGATTTATAGACACTGCAGGTATTAGAGAAACTGAAGATATTGTAGAAAATATTGGTATTAAAAAAGCTTATGAAAAGGCAGAAAATGCACAACTGATTATATTTTTAATTGATGCTAAAACCGAAAATAAAGAAAATAGATTAGCAGAAATTGAAACCATCAAAACACGTTTTCCAAATAAAAAGTTGTTGGTTATTGCCAATAAAATTGATTTAATACCTCAGCAAGAAATTGAAAACTTACAATCAGATATAGAGAATTTAATTCCTCTTTCTGCTAAAAACAAAGTGGGTATAGATGAACTTAAAAATGAATTAACTTCTTTGGTAAACATTGGTGCTTTAAGTAATAATGAAACTATAGTTACCAATTCTCGTCATTTTGAAGCATTAAACAATGCCTTAATTGCAATTTCTAGTGTACAGCAAGGTATTGATTTAGAAATTTCTACAGATCTATTTTCTATAGATATTAGAGAGTGTTTACGTCATTTAGGAGCAATTACAGGAGACTATGATGTAGATAAAGACATACTTGGCCATATATTTTCTAATTTCTGTATTGGTAAATAAATGGGTATTGAAGATTTAGTTGGCACTTACTCTATTTTAGGTACAAATCAAAATGATTCTGGAATTACGTATTCAGGAACGTTAAAGCTATCTTTAAAAAACAATCAAATAATAGCAAAGTGGCTTATAAATAAAAGTCAAGAACAATTTGGTATTGGTTTCTACAAAAACAAAGTACTTGTTATTAACTTTAATTATATAGGTGATGAAAATACAACCTATTATGGAACAGTTGTTTACAAATGCTTAAATAAAGATATTTTAGAAGGCTTCTGGTCTGAAGAATTTGGCGACCCAAACTTTTTAGGAAGTGAAAATTGTTTTAGAATTAAAAACAGCTTCGTGAATTAGTCTATAAAGACATCACAAAGCTGAAACTTAAAAAAAAAAAAAAAATCTACTTATCTATGAAACTATTTTGGTTGGATATTTGGTATCCTTTATCACTACATGCTTATCATTTACATTAATCTGTGAAGAAGAACCTTTTGATCTATATGTCCAAGCAATTTGGCCTAATTGACCTACAATTTTTACTGAGTCTTTCATAGATAGTTTAGAACCATCTGCATGAATCCATCTTTTTAATGGCTGCTCACATAAAATTTCTTTTGCTCTCTTTAAACCATAGTGTAACGTAATTCTTTTGAAGATTTCTACATCAAAAATCCATTGAGTTACAAACTTTTCATTAAAAGAAATACCTATTACATCTTTATGGAAAATTTTAGCACCACATTGAGTGTCTTTAAAATCCATTTTAAGAATTTTTCTAATGATAAAGTTTATGGTTAAACTAATAATTTTTCTTGCTGATTCTTTAGTAATATCAGCACCCATTCTGCTAATTCTAGAACCACTTACTATTTTATAATCTGAGTTTTCAATTGTTGATACTAAATCATCGAAATCTGTTAAATCTGTAGATAAATCTGCATCTAAAAACCCTATATAATCTAAATCGGCTTTTTTAGCCATGCGTAACATTCCTAATCTTACAGCCTCTGCTTTTCCACCATTCTTCTCACAATCATACACTGTAATAAAATCTTCTCTACCTTTTTGTAAGTTATGTAATACTTCTAAGGTTTTATCTTTACTACCATCGTTTACAAAACATAAATGGTAACCAGAATTCTTTTCTATAAAGTTTAAGAATTCTTTACTTAATAATCTATCTTCTTCATTATAACAAGGTATTACTACACCAACACATCTTTGTTGTATTAATACATCTTTATACTGTTTTCTAACACTTTTTTGTGCAGGCACACCAATTAATCTTTTGGTTCTAGAGCAAACCTCACTTAAACTTAAAGGTTTTTTCATATAATCATTTGCACCTAAATCAAATGCTTTTTCTATCATCTCATCAGAAGTGTTACCACTTAAAACCATTATTGGTGTTTCTGACTTTTTTTCTTCTCTAATGTATTTTACTACATCTATACCAGAAGTAATAGGCATATTAATGTCTACAATTACTAAATCTGGTTTAAAACTGTTGTAAGCAGATATTCCTGCTAATGCTGAAGTTTCTGTTTGTACTTCATAACCTAATGCTTTTAATCTAGTCTCTAATGGAATTAGAACTAATTTCTGATCATCGATTGCTAATACTTTCATGATGTTTTTTTTTTTAAGATTATTTTTTTTTACAAATTTAAGGTTGATATGAAGTTCTATTTTTAATAATAAGACAAAAGCAAACCTTTTGTTAGATGAATAGCAATTATCTATAGTCAAATTAAAATCATTGTAATCTTAAAATCTTTTATCTTTACATTATAGTTATATGAAGCAAAATTCGAACAAACATCTTATAAGTGCTGTATTGTTAGGTATCGCCTTTCATGGTACTTGTATATTCTTTACATTAGAATATACTTATGATGCTTTAATACATTTATTTTTTGCAGATCATTATTCAGGGAGTTGGTTTGAACCATGGAATTATGAATGGTATACAGGGTTTACAGTAATGAGCTACCCACCTTTAGTGCATCAATCTATAGCAGCACTATCTTTAATTGGAGGTTTAAAGTTTGGTATGTTCTCTGTAGCTTTAGTGGCTATTGTACTCTTTATTACTGGTGTATACAGATTTACTTTAATGATGACAAGTAATCAATCTGTTGCAGGTTATGCAGCAATACTTGCTGTATTCTCCTCCTCTTTTTTAGAAACTCTACACATTTTTGGGCAATTGCCAAGTATTATTGGTATTTCTGTACTAATGCATGCTTTACCAGAAATCTATTTATGGTTAAAAACAGGTAGGTATAGATTTTTGCTAACTTCATTGTCTTTAATAGCGGTTACAGTAACCTCACATCATGTAACTCCTATATTTGGTATGGTATTTTTTATTTTTCCATTAATAGGTATGGTTATAATGGATGTTGCCTATGATGATGTTAAATCCTACAAAAAAATAACGTTTAAAGTTTTTCTGCGACATTTCTTTAAACAGCTCAAGAAAAATTTAACTTTTGGCTTTGCATCCTTATTTCTAATCATATTTTGCATTTTACCTTATTGGATCAATTCTAAAGCCAACCCAATAACACAAGTACCAATTCCACATGGTTCTAGAGATAATTTTTTAGAAACCACGTCATCTGGTTTGGTCTTTTTCTTAATTCCTTGGGGAGTTTTAATGTTTATGTTACCTTTTTTCTTTTACAGATATTTTAGCAAAAGGTATTTATTTTTTGGTTTATCTTTTACAATGCTTGTTATATTAGGTACAGGAGGTTCTACACCAATACCAAAAATGATTTTAGGTGATAATGCATTTAACATATTAACCTTAGATAGATTTACTCTTTGGGCCTCTATTATGGCTTTACCTCTTTTTGGAGAGTTTATCTACAGATTTGTAGAAGGAGATTTAAAAGAGCTTATTCAAAGAAAATATGGTGCTGTATATCATAGATTATTTGGAGTGTTCCTAGGATCTATCTTTTTATTCATGATAATTTTTACCATGAGTTTAGGATATTTTAGACCTTCTCAACCTCAAAAAATTAAGATGTTACCTATTGTAAACTTCTTAAATCAAGATCAACATTTTAAATGGAGGTTTTTAACTCTAGGTTTTGGAGACCAAATGGCTTGGCTCTCTGCACAAACAAATGCAATGACTGTAGATGGTAATTATCATTCTGCAAGAAGATTACCAGAATTAACTACTAGACCCATTGAACGTTTAGAAAACTCTAAATTTAAAGGTGTTGCAGGTATTGGTTCTTTACAACAATTCTTAACTACACCAGAAAAATACAATTTAAAGTATATTTTTTCTAACGATAAATTTTACGATCCTATACTCTACTTCTGTGGTTGGCAACGTTTACCACAATTAGAAAATGGTATAATGGTTTGGGAGCGCTTAAATGTGCCTCCACTTTCTTCTATTTTACCAAAAGATGATGTTTCTAAATGGCAAAAAATACTTTGGGGTTTAATGCCTTTTTCAACAGTACTTATAGCATTCATCTTAAATATACAACCACTATTCTATCGTAATTTAAAGTCTAAGATTAAAATTAATTCAGAGTTTTTAAGGTACAGAATTAAGTTAGAAGGTTTTCCCAATGGCCTTTTAAGAATAATTCATGTTTGGAGTTTAATTCTATTTATCATAATTGGATATGGAATGTGGCTGTTCTATCTAAAGAATGATTCTCAAGTAACACCAGAAAATTTAATAACCTCTTATTATGATGCTTTAGACTTTAAAGAATTTGAAAAAAGTTTTTCTTTAACAGATCCTGAAAGTAATATTACCATTTCTCAATTTATGCTAGAAAACTCAGTAACAGATGGTTTATTAAGTTCTTATGCAAAATTAGATGCTATAGAAACAGAAAGAATTAAAGAATCTGATAGTTTAGTAGTATTAAAGGTAGATACCAAATGGATTACACCTTTAGAAAAAATAAATAGAACTGATTATAAAACTGTTGTGAGTAGAAATGGCAAATGGTATGTAAAGCCTGTAAAGTTGGATTCAGATTTACCTCCAGATCAATTGTATTCTAATAATGTTACTGGTTATTTTAATCAAGGTAGAAGAAGAGTTACTACAGAGCAAACCTATCATGAAGATGTTTTAAAACAACCTGTTTTAGAAATTGTATCAGCAAAATTAGTAAAACACAATAAGAGTTATGCCATTATTGGAGAAATTCAAAATATAGATAATGTACCATCAGATGTTACCATAAAAGGTACTTTGTATAATGATGACAATAAAGAATTAGCTACTTACAATGCAAAATATCACATAAAACATAAATTAATGCCTAAAGAAATAAGTTCTTTTCGAATTAATTTTGAAGGGATAGCTTGGTCTAAAACGCAAGATTCTATTCCAAATGCTTTTGATCCTGATCAATTTACTCCTATAGAACTGAATGAGCAACCAACAAAGTTTAATTTACAGGCTGCAGGTAATGTTTCTAATTCTGATTTATATAAAAATGTAGTATTAAATAATGTTGCAATAGAAGAAGAAAATGTAAAAGGAACTTTATTTAATAGTGGTCTGCAAGAAATTACAGTACCTCAATTGTTAGTAACCTATTATACTAAAGACAAGAAAATGGTTTGGGTAGATCATATGTTTCTAAAGAATGGTATTCGTCAGCAAAGAAAACAATACTTTTCTTATCCTATTTTAAAGAACGATACTTTAAAAGTAATAAGTACAGATATGAGCAATTGTTATGTAAACGGTTTACCAAATAAGGATATTGCTGCAAAAATTATTGCAGATAGAATAGAAAATCATGATAGAAACAACCTCTTACAAATAGATGATGAAAAGTATCAATATTTAAAAATAGAAATGAATAATTATATTGGTAACCCTAAATGATGAGCTATAAAACTATCCTTTTTTATATAGTATTCTTTACCACTTGTTTAGTTAGTGCTCAAAATTCTATTGACATAAAATTACTGAATGATACAACAACTTATGTTGTTGGAGACTCTATTGTTCTAAAATTTAAAACTACTAACACTAAATCATTACAATTATACTGTGCCAATAGTTATGGTAACACTTTAGTACAATCTACAATTAATAACGACGTCCATTCATTTGCAATTCCTAGGTTTCTAGCTATTAAAAAGGGAGTTTTAAATTGGTCTGCATTTACCAATAAACAAAGAATTACAGGTAATATTTCTATTTTACCAAAAGAGAACCCTGTAATGATGGAAACCTATTTAGGGCCACCAAGCATAGAAGCTGGTGGTACAGATTATACAATGTTAGTGGTTATACCTACAGATGATTTAGACAATCCTTTAGTTGATGGTACTGAAATAGACATTAATAAGCAATTCCTAACATCACAAGAAAAAATAGACATAAAATCGAATAATTTAATTGGTTATAGAAGAATATTTTCACCAATAAAAAGTGGTAGAGTTATTTTATCATCTAAAGCCAAGCAATTAGATTCTAAAGAGTTTGATGTTAATATTATGCCAGCAATTGCAGAAAACTTTCAAATATTTTATGATAGAATTCATGAATATGCAGATGGTAATCAAATAACCACATTTTATACATCTATCATAAAAGATAAAAATGAAAATGTTGTAAGTGATGGTACTTTTGTAGATTTCTTTGTAAAAAATTTAGCAGGCAATGTTTTAAAAACATCTGGAACTACCATAAAAGGAATAGCATACGCGAAAATGCTGCATCCAGATGCTCAAGAAACTTGGAATGTAAAAGCAATTATTACAGGAATTTCTGAAAGTGATACTATAAGTTTATCTTATAAAAGAGCCATAACAGATTATTCAGTAACTTTTAGTGAAGGCAACAGAAAAATTAAAATTGGCCCAATTAAAAGTTTTATGAATCAAATGATTCCTGATGGATTAACGATAACTCTTAAGGTTTTTTATAAGGGCAAAGAAATAGAAGAAATGATAAAACCTTCTAGAGATGGGTATGCTTTCTTTGAGCTAGATAAAGCCATTTATAAAGATGATGTATATACATTTAAAATAAATACTGCTGGAATAGAGAAAAATTATGAGTCTAAAAAAATATGGTAAAAACGAATAAACATATGCTTAGAATATTTTTAATCATGAGTTACATTTTAGTAATCTCAGTGATCACTTTTTTAATCAGTTCTCTTTTTACCTATTTAAATACTGGTGCAGATAGAAGTAAAATACTTCATCTCGAAGTTAAAAAAGAAGTGCAATATTTACCCAAATTAACCTGGGCAGAAAATGGTAATGAAGGTAGAGAAATGGATGATCAAGTACTAAATAGTATAGAAAACGATTATTTAGATGCTTGGTATGTAAAAAATGTAGCCTTTAGAAATAATGATATAACTGGTATAGAAGACTTTTATACAGAAAGTGCAAGAGTTAATCTTTATGATAATATTGACAAAAACAAACTAGATTCTTTAACCATAGAATCTACCACATTTAAGCATAAACCAGATATTTTATTTTTTAGTGAAGATGGTCAACTAATTGTTTTAGAAGATAAAAAAGTAATTGAATACAAGAAATTTTATAAAAAAGATGAACTGGTTTTTGAAACCACAGAAGAAAACTCTTACAAAGTAATTCTTTTACTAGAAGATGGTTTTTGGAGAATAAGACATATGGTTAAGCAATCTTCTAAACCTGTTACTCCTATTATGAAAAATGTTCCTATGAACTTTACCATGAAAGGAATTAATTATTATCCAAAAGATACTCCTTGGGATATGTTTGGTGATGATTTTAAACTACGTACCATAAAAAAAGACTTTAAAATTATTCGAAAAGCAGGTTTAAATTCAATACGTATTTTTATTCCTTATGAAGATTTTGGGAGTGCTGTAGTTTTACCAGAAAAATTAGAAAAACTAAGAAAAGTTTTAGATGCTGCAGAAAAAAATGAATTAAAGGTAGTTGTTACTCTTTTTGATTTTTATGGTAACTATGACATTTTAGATTGGACATTAAATCAAAGACATCTAGAAACAATTGTAAATACTTTTAAAGATCATAACGCAATTTTGGCTTGGGACTTAAAAAACGAACCTAATTTAGATTTTGATCAAAGAGGAAAAGAAAACGTAATTTCTTGGTTAGAGCAAATGCTTATTTTAGTAAAGTCTATTGATAAAAACCATGCAGTAACTGTAGGTTGGTCTAATACAGAAAGTGCACATATTTTAAGTGATCAGTTAGATTTTGTAAGCTTTCATTACTATGAAGATAAAGCCAATTTTGAAGATGATTATCTTGTATTAAAAAAACAAATACCAAATAAAGAATTGGTGTTGGGTGAATTTGGTATTTCTTCTTATAGTGGTTTATGGAAACCTTTTATTGGTTCTCCAGAAAAACAAGCAACATATCATCAAGAAATGCAAAAAGTCCTTAATAAAAATAATATTTCATTTTTATCTTGGACTTTGTATGACTTTGAATCTGTGCCCTCAGAAGTTGTAGGGAAACTTCCTTGGAGAGTAAATCCTCAAAAAGAATTTGGTTTTATAGACATTAAAGGGAATAAAAAACCATCTTTTAAACACATTTCTAAATAGTAGAAACGTTTTTTACTGAACCTTGTTTTTTAGCTGCAATCTTTTCGAATTCTTCTAAATAAATGTTAGTTATTCTTTCCATTGGGTAAGCAGTTGCAGCTTCATAATTTGCTTTTTCCAAATGGATTCTATGATCATTATTTGTTACAATAGCTTCTATTGCTTTTGCTAAACTCTCTGTACTTTCTGGTGCAAAAAACTCTCCTCTATAACCTTCATCTTCAATTAAGGTTGCTAAATCACCTAAATTAGGCATAACAACTGCTTTACCATAACTACCTGCTTGATGTAACACTCCAGAACTACCTGTAGTTGATGTATAAGGGAAAACAACTACTGCACTTTCTGTAAATAATGGTGCTACTTCCTCTTCTTCTACATAACCTGTAAATCTTAACTGAGGTACATGCTTATATTTCTCTTGTACGTTCTTTAAATATCCAGGTACATTTGGATTATCTGTACCAGCAACAACAATTTCTAAATCTAATCCAGATGAAGCTCTCACCATTTCTACAGCTTCAATCATTCTTTCTACTTTTTTATAAGTACCAAACTTACCAAATGTCATTATTTTTAATGGTCCTTCAGGTAAATCATGAGAAGGTTCTGCAGGAATTTCAAAAGTTCCATGAGGAATCATTTTTACATTTCCTGTTTTATATTTTTCTTCTAAAGTGGTTACATATTTATCCATAGTTACAGCAACTAAATCTGCTTTTAAAATTAACTTAGTTAAAGATGTACCTATAAAGTTGTATGCTTTTTGTGCTAATTTATTTGTTGTAAAACCTGCTTTACCTAAATCTACTTGCTCTAAAATGTTGTGTAACAAAACAATAGTAGGTATTTTTTTCATCTTACAAATTAATGGTAACATTAAACCAGTTGCTGCAACTACTTTCTTATCTCCAAACTTCATAAACTGTAAGTTGAATAAAACTGAATCTGGTTTTACTTGAGAGATTGCTTTGGTTACACTAAAAATGTTTTTGTAACTATTAAATTTCCAGCATTCTTTAACAGTTATTTTACATCCGTTTTCTGTGAAAGAAATATCTTTTGCTCCAGGGGTTTCGTCTGTTAATAATACTAATTCAGTAACCTTTTCACTTTGTCTAAAGCTTTTTACTAAATGGTAAGCATATTCGTTTAAAGTTACTTTACTTGGTGGGTAAGCTGTTACTATTGCAAGTTTCATAATTTTTATTTTTTTTAAGTTAATACAAATTTCATTCTTTTCTACTGTTTTTTCGATCGATAAAAGATTAAGAACAGTTTACTTTAGATGAATGGTATTATTATATAGTTTTTTTGATTTTTACTGATTTTGAATGGTTTAAGAAGAAATAAGTTAATTGAACCAATAACAATAAGATCATTGCTATAATCTGTACATGAACTACTTCTGCCAAAGAATTATGGTAAACTGTTACTAATACCACTTGTAACATTCCAAAAATACCAGATAAAACCACAGGTACATATTTATCTAAAGACAAATAGTAATAAGCGAATATGTTAGATATTGCAAACACACCAGTAGCTGAAGCGTATTTCCATAATAAAGGGGCTATTTCTAAATAACTGCTACCAAATAAAACGTTTATTATTTGCTCAGGAAAAAAGAAACAAGCCACAATAATAGAAGCTGCAATCAAACCAATATAACTTACATATTTCATTAAAATTGGTAAAGTAGATTTGCCATCTTTTTTAAGCTGAACTACTGTTGGTAATAATAACATTACAAACATCCAAGCAATAAAGTAAACAACTCTACCAATTAAAGCTAAAGAAGCGTATAAACCAGCTTCGTAAGAATCGAAATAATGTTTTACTAAAAGAATATCACTATTGTTAATAATAATCTGTGTTAATTCGTAAAAAGCAGTAATAATAAAGAAATTACGAACCAATTTACTTTTATCTATATCTAGTTTTAAAGAGGTTTTAAAAGAGAATATTTTATATTTAAAAGGAAACATTCCAAATACGAAAGAACATAAAATTCCAACTGCAATTAATACAGAAGAATCAAAATCTAGAAAATATAGTAAAGAAAAAGTAATAAGTAATCTACTAATCATTTCAGATTGGTAAGTAACAGATAAAAATGTAAGTTCTTGTTTACCCTGAAATACTCCCCTATTTACGCTCATTAAAAAATAAAATGGAACACCTATACCAAATAATAAAAACATTTTAGAAGTAGATGTTTTAAAGAACTCCTGCAACTCAGCAGAAAAAATAATAATAGCTAAGGCTAAAACAACTCCTACAATAAATGCTCGTTTATATAAGGTTGAAATGAATGCTTTAAAAATTTTATTCTCGAACAAAACCGAAAATTTTGCAGCTACTAGTTGAAAAGTCATGGCTACAAAAGATAAGACCAATAAGAAAGTTACTAAAATGGCTGCATCTGCAAATTTGTCTGGACCTAAAAATCTACCTAGTATTAAATTGTAAAGATAGTTACCACCATTAACGAGTAAAACACTTAGCATAAAGAGCTGTTCTGGCTTTATTTTGCTCTGTATTAATTTAATAGTTGCATTCATGATTTTTTTTTTATACAAATATCGAATAGATGTCTAATTTTTAATTAAATTATCGATGAAAAACAATTACCTTTAGATTAGCGTTATAATTTAATAGCTAAAACCATAAAAATCAATATTAATACAAATGCGAAAGAAAAACCTCCTATTCATTCTAATAGTATTCATTGCACAAATTACCTTTTCACAAGAAATGAAAGAGGGCTTTACTTACTTAGAAACAGGTAAATACAAAAAAGCTGAAGTGTTTTTCAAGCAAATTTTAGAAGATTTTCCAACCAATAAAACAGCAAAACTTTGTTATGGTAGAGCAGTTGGTTTAAATGGTAATGCAACAAAAGCTACTACCATTTTTACAGAATTGTTGGATAAATATCCTAGTGATTTTGAGGTTAAATTGAATTATGCTGAGTCTCTTTTATGGGGAAGTCAATTTCAAAAGGCAAAATCTTACTATAAAAACCTTGTAGATGAAGATGATCAAAGCTTTTCTGCTTTACTTGGTTATGCAAATACACTATCTAACCTAAAAGAATATGAAGATGCTCTTGTTTACGTAAACAAAGCTCTTAAAGTTTCACCTGGAAATCTTAATGCATTAGTTAGTAAAAAATACATGAGATTGGGTTTAGCAAACTCTAAAGTAACTGATAAGGAGTATGATGAAGCTGAACGAATTTTAAATGAAAATTTCAAAAGTTTTAAAAATGATAAAGAAACGTTACTGAATCTTGCCAATTTATACTTGATATCAAATCAACCAGAAAAGGCAAAAGAAGCCTATAAAACTTTGGGTTTAAACCCAAAAAACAAACTGATATCTTTAAACGGAATTGCATTGGCTCATCATATAAATGGTAAAGAAAAATTAGCATTAGCTACCAGTGAGCTTGCTTTAGCGTCTATTACAGAAAGTACTAATGAAACCGAAAAAAATCAAACTAAAGAGAGGTATATACAGGCTTTAATATGGAATAATAAATATTCTCTAGCTAAATCAGAAATCGATGAATTATTTGCAAATGCAGATGAACCAGAAAATTGGATGTTAAGTTTAAGAGCAACTTTAAACATTTATAAAAGCGACTTTAAAAAAAGTATAGAAGATTATAATTTAATTCTAGAAAACGATAGTGCCTCTTTTGATGGGAATTTAGGGAAAGCAAATGCTTTAAAAGCATCTGGTTTTTATAAGAATGCTTATAAAAGTGCGAATAACACTTTAGATTTTTATAAGAAACAAAAAGATGCTACTCAATTTATAAAAACATTAGACAAACAGTTTACACCCTTTGTAGAAACCAAAGCTGCTTATTCTTTTGATAATGGAAATAACAAAGCCTATTCTTACACTGTAAATTCTGAATTACCTTTATCTACCAAATTTAAATTAACAGGTTCTTATAATTACAGAACAACATCAAATAATGTTTTAAATTTAGACGCAAAATCTAACAACATTCTTTTAGGAGCTTCTTATCAATTATTAAATAACCTAACTTTAAATGGTAGCTTAGGATTTACTTCTTCTGAAGCTGAGAACAATAGTTTTAATCAGTTATTAGCAGATGTAAGTGTAAATATTAAGCCTTTTAAATTACAAGATTTATCTATTGGTTACAAAAGAGATATACAAAATTTTAATGCAGAATTAATAGATAGAGAAATAGTACAGAATAATTATATTTTAAATTATAGTTTGAATACCAACTTTAATTTAGGATGGTTTACACAATATTATTACACCTCTCAGAATGATGGTAACACTAGAAATTTATTGTTTACTTCTTTATATTATAACATATTAAAAAAACCATCTTTAAAGGGTGGATTTAATTATCAAAATATTTCTTTTAAGAATCAGGTGCCAACCATTTACTTTAGTCCAAGTAAGTTTCATGCTGTAGAGGTTTTTATCAATTTAATTAAAGACGAAAACGCAGCTAAAGAAAAAGAATGGTTTTATGGTTTAACTGCAGCTACTGGTTTTCAGTTTATAGAAGATGATGAAAGACAAGGTACTTATAGAATACAAACTACCTTAGGTTATAAATTCTCTGAGCGTAGTTTATTAAATTTTTATGGAACAAGAAGTAATATAGCCTCTGCAACTGCAGCTGGATTTACATTTACTGAAGTTGGTTTACGTTTTAAATGGTACTTTTTAGGTAAACCTATCTATAAAAAATAAAGACTAAAGAATTAACTTTAGTCTTTATATAAGGGTAAATTTTAGGGTACTATGAAAAATTTTCTTGTTTCTGTTGTGATATTTAAATCACTTTCAATGAGTCTTCTTATTGCTTGATTACAAAAGTTCCTTTATGAACTCTCTTTGCATCGTCTTCTATTACAAATTTGTAAATACCTGAATTCACTTTAGGTGCTGTGTAGTTTACACGAGTACTAGAGCCTGTTGTTGCAATCTTTTTAACATCTACAGTTCTACCTAATAAATCAAATACTTTAATATTTACAAATTCTGAAGTATTTGGCAATACAATTGTAGTATTTGTTGCAAAAGGGTTAGGGTAATTAACTAAGGTATTTTCATCTTCTATTGCAAAGTCTTCAGCAGATAAGACATTACCTGCAGCACTTAATGCTAAATTATCTACAGACATTTCAAATGATTTGTATGTTGAGAAATCTCCTATTACTGAAAATACTAGTGTTTTAACGTTTGTAATTGTTGCTGAGTTTCCACTTGCATCTTTAAACATATCAAAGTCAATACTTACAGCTCTTTTTGTGTTGTTTGCTGGTAAAGTATATCTTAATCTGTTTTCCCAAGTTCTATCATCTTCTTGCATTAATACAATTTCAATTGCTTGATTATTTGCTATTTCTGCATTCACAAAGTTGTAATCTGCAGCTAATACTGATTGATCTCCAGGTAATAAATGTCTGAATAAGTTAATGTTACCTTTTACCTCTCCTGATAAAGATACGTTTCTATCTACATCAAAGTTAGATTCATCATATACTCTATCTGAAGTTGAAATTGTAAAATCACTAACAGTTGCTTGATTATCTAAATAATCTAATCCCCAAGGACCATCTGCAAGATATAAGGCATCCTTTTGTGGTGATGAAGCCGTTTCTAAAGACAAACCTATATCAAATAAAACACCAGTTTGCACTGTTAAAATTTCATTATAGTTACCTGATAATCAATACGTTTCATTCATTTCCTCATAATCAGACAATTCTGTTTTAGCAATATTTCCCACAAAATTTAATGATGTTTCTTTTGTCTTATTTATGATTTCTAACTCTAATACTCCATTTGTATATTTACCAGACTTTACAAAAACATTAGGTAAAACGTTGTCTACTTGTGTACTTTTTAATCCATTTGTTGTAGTATGTGTATCTATAATATGATTTGCAATTGCAAATACTTGAGAAAATGAACTACCCCAGATTTGAAAGTTTTGATAATTTCCTGCTGGATATTGATCAATATTCCAAAAACTAAATAATTCGAATTCTGAACCATCTGTTTTTATAGAGAAACTTAACGTGTATTCTATATCTTCTGATGCTCTTTTAATTTTAGAAGCTATTATTTGATGACCTCTAGTAATTACAGTTCTAATATCTTCTAAGCTAGAGTTATTTAATCGATCACAAATAACCTTAGAGTGATCGTAAATTTTACCTTCTGTAGATGTTGCTAATACAGCAGATACTCTCTTGTCTCCTTCATACATATCCAAAGAGAATATTTCTACTGCATTTGTAATGCCTAATAAATCATCTGGACTAGAAACCTTAGCAGTTTCAGTTTTATACATACCTGTTTCTGGTAAATAATCTGCTAAAGAAGTAGTATTTGATTTACTTGCATACGCACTCTTAGAAAACTTTAATTGATTTGCTTTCTTGTTTAAATTATGCTTTACTTTCTCTCTTTTAAAATTTCTTTTTGCTATTAAGTTTGCTAACTCACCATTACTTTCTAAACCACCATCATTTGCTGAACTAACATCTGTTGCATCTTCTATATCTGCATAGTTTGTAGTATCCATCGCTTCATATGGATTTGCAGTTACATAAAAAATTGCATCATTAAAATCATTATCACAAGAACCATAATCTCTTCTAATGTCTTCAAAACCTAATATAATTCTCTCATTACTTGGATCTGCTAATAATACATTATGATATCTTAAATCTTCATTCGCTTCAGGATTAAAGTCTGGGTTGGAATATAGTTGCCAATGGCCATTACCTACTGTTTGAGTAGTTTGGCTCCAAGCATTAGCTAAAAGTACCCAACCAATACCTGTACCTGCTTTGAAAGAACCAATTTTAACTTTATCACCTACTAACAGTCCTCCTCCACTTCCTAAAGCTGAAGCATTTGGAAATATGATTGTAATATCTTCTTTGGCAGGAGTTGTTGTAAGAGGATTCTCTAAATCATAAGTATAAAAACCTAATACATTTCTATAACCTGCACCCTCACTTATAAATGTAATCCAAACATCTGCATCTTTACTTAATTTGATGTCAGTATCATAACCAGCAGTGATGTACTGAGGATTATAATCTGGTACTGGGTAAGATTCAGGTAAAGAGTTACTTATCATTTCTAAGGTAGCAACTGAAACTACATCTCTCTCATCTTCTAAATAAAGTGGGGTACCCATAGAATCATAATCTCCTAAAAAATTATATGACTGTGCATTTAATGCTAAAGCACCGATTGTAAAAATAAATAATAGTAATTTTTTCATGATATTTGGTTTATACCACAAATTTAAGCGTAAGAAGAGTGTATATTTTATAATTTCGGTTTTCTCTAATTGTAGTGTAGGTTAACTACAAATTAGTGTCGACGAATGGTAAATTAGCAAAAATTAAAGTTAGTTTAAAAAGCTAAATTACAGGCTATAACTGTTATATAGCCTGTAATCTAGAAGATTTAAACTGCTAGCTATAAGTGAAATAAAATTATAAATATTTCTCTTATAAAGCGTCTATAAATGTAGTAATTGTGTCTAAAATTTGATTGAATTTATCTTGTAAATCAAAACTACCTTTTAGCAAATCTTTTTCATAAGCATTTGCAATTTCATAACTTTGCTCTAAACCTAAAACACTTATTTTGTGCTTAAGTTTGTGCACAGACTCTTGTGTTTCTTTAGCCTCTTTTGCCTTTAAATGAGTGTAGTATTTCTCTTTTTCTTCAGGAAATTCTTCTTTAATAATGTCTAACATCATTTGTTTAACAGAATCATCACCTTGTGCATATTGGTCTATAATCTTAAAATTGGGAGTTTCCAAAGCTATTTTTTTAAAGTGAAATGAAATGTGGTACCTTCATTAATTTCAGATTCTAACCAAATTTCACCTTTATAAATATCGACAATTTTTTTAACTATAGACAAACCAATTCCACTTGAATTTTCAGATTTCTTTAATGATTGAAAAATTTTGAAAATTTTATCGAAATTCTTTTTCTCAATTCCAATACCATTATCTTTAATGGTAAATTTATAGAACGATTTCTGTTCTTCTACATTAATATGAATAAAGCCATTGTCTTTATCATTAAATTTAATGGCATTGCCAATTAAATTCTGAAAAAGCTGCTGAAATTTTATTTTATCACCTTTAATTTTTGGTAATGTATCTTTAACATCTATTGTTATGTTAATAGGTATGTAAAGCATATGAATAACTTCTTTTACCAAAACATCTAAATCTACTTCCTGCTCTTCATCAACCTTAGAATCTAAACTAGAAAATTTTAAAACATCAGAAATTAATGTTTCCATTTTTTCTAAAGTGATGTCTATATCATCAAAGTTCTGAAGACTGTCTTTATTAAAATGTTGCATGTTATCCATCTTAATCCAAGATGTTAAGGCAGATATACTTCTTAATGGTGATTTTAAATCATGAGATACAATGTGAGCATATTCTTTTAACTCTTCATTACTTTTTTCTAATTTAGATAATAGCTCTGCATTATCTCTCTCAGCTTTTTTGCGTTCTCTTAAATTTAAGGCACTTTTAAGTTGCATAGCCACTAAATTGGCTATACTTTCTAATGTTTTTATATGCTCTTGATGAAAGTAATTCTTTTGTGCATGCTTGGCATCAATTACGCCAATTACCTTTTTATCATTAATAATTGGAACAGAAATTTCTGAAAGTCTGTCCTTATCTATAGAAATATATCTTGAATCTAAACTGGTATCATGAATAATTTCTGAAATAGAAGAGGCTGCAACAGCACCTATAATTCCTTCTCCTAAAGCTACCTTTCTTCTATCATTTAATTTATTTACATGATAAGCAGCAATCGGTTCTAAAAATTGATTTTCATTATCTAATAGATAAACTACACAATTGTCTGTCTTTAAATAATTGGTGATTTTATTGGTAATTTCCCAAGATATTTCATTAACATCCTCTTTTCCTAAAATGGATTTGGCTGTATCATTTATTAAGTCTAAAACGTATTGTTTTTCTCTTTGTGCAGTAACATCTCTTATAATTCCTTGGGCTGCTATAGGATTATTGTCTTTGTCAAAAATAATACTAGCATTAATATTTACCCACTTAACATCGTTTGTTTGGGTAATAATTCTTGCATTATAATCTGCAAATCTACCTTTTTCGGTTAGCTCTGCAAATGAAGTCATTGCATAGGTGTAATCTTCATTATAGATTAAATCTACGACATTTACCTTTTCTTTTTCTAAGTTAAAACCAAAGAAATTCTCAGCAACATCATTCATTTTAATGACATTACCTTCTAAGTCCATTACAAGGTAAGCATCATTAATATTCTCAAAAACACCTTGTAATTGAGAGTTTTTTTCATCTAAAAGACTTTCTAGTTTAGCATTTACCTCTTTTAATTCAATAGATGTGTTGTAAAGTTCACGAGATTTATCTTCGAGGATTTTTTCTGCTTGTAACCTAGCTTTTTTTTGCCTATTTAATGCTCTTGTTAATATTTCTTCTTTTTCTTTACTCACTAATTTCTACGAATAATAAATCTTACTTCTGTTCCATCTTCTGCAATCTTTTCTAAAGTAATTTCTGCTGTGGTATTAAAATGTTTGAATGTTCTATTCATTAAACCTAAGCCAAAATAATACATTGCCCTGCTTGATTTGTATACCATTATTAGTAAATCTTTAGATTTTTCTTCTACAATAAAAGTTGGTAACTCTGCTTCTGGATAAATTTTTCGAACTTCGACATGAATATGGTTTTCTATTGAAGCCAACATTTCTATCGGGTCATTATACGTGTCTACCAATCCTATATAACTTCTTTCTATAACTGAAAAAAAATGTTCTCCATAAACCAATAACAAATCATCAATAGTAATGTTAGTACGTTCGCTTAAGTTGCTTAAAAGAGAAAGCATTTCTGAGAAATTATAAGTCCCAATAGACGTGTATACTCCTTCTGATTCTAATTCTGAAGCCTCAATAATTGAGTCTACCATTTCCATACCAAATTTATCTTCTACAAGATCTAAAAATTCAGTAAATACAATTCCTTTCATAGTTAATAGTTTAAAAATTCATTTAAGCTCCAATATCTAAATATCGCCTTAATTTTTGCTTCGTAATCTTCGTATTTTAAAGGTTTAATTACATAACCAGCTATTCCTAATTTATAACATTCATGTATATCTCTTTCATTATTAGAAGTAGTTAATATAATTACAGGAATATGCAAAAGTTCATCTCTACCCTTCATTATTTGCATAAACTCAATACCATTAGTATCTGGCATATTTAAGTCTAACAAAATAAGATTTGGCATGTCTTCTTCTATTCTTTCAAATGCTTCTTTACCATTAGTAGCTAGAGTTAACTCATAATTATCTAAATCTTTAGCAATAGAGCGTTGCAATTTTAAAACCTCTATTCTATCATCTTCTACTAAAAGTACTTTTAATTTTTCTTTACGCATTTAACCTTTGTTTAATTTCCCAAAAGTAATTTAAACTTTATCAAGGGAACTTTACTGCGGTTTAATTAAAAAAAAATATAGATGAAAAACCAATAAGTATAGACGAATGGTTTTTATCTAATGACAACCAGAAATAGTAGTTAAAGCATCTTGCAACATAGGTTTTGGTGATAGATATGGAATACCCAAGCCTAAGCCTCTAACAATAAACAAAACTCCTATAAATACAACCATTACTGGAATTACCTTTTGTATTTTTTTACGAAAACCATTTTTAGTAAAGTTTCCTAAATATACAAAAATTGTCATTAAAGGGATTGTACCTAAACCAAATAGCATCATATAAATACTTCCGTAAAAAGGGCTTGAGGTTGTTATTGCACCAAATAATGCCATATACACCAATCCACAAGGTAAAAATCCGTTTAAAAAACCAAGGGTGAAAAAGGTATCATTGCCTTTCTTTTTTAACTCTTTACCTAATGCTCCTTTTATCTTAAGAATAAGATGACTCACTTTTTTAGACAAAGACAGTTTATTTAACAACCTAGGAAAAATAATTAAAACAATCATTAAAACTCCAACAACTATTGATATTTGTTGCTGAAAACCAAACAAGTAAAACCCTTTACCTAAAAATCCAAATAATAAACCAATTAAAGCATAAGTGAATATTCTACCTGAATGATAACTTAAAATTTGAAAAAAAGCTTTGGTTTGGTTTGCTCTATCAATAGGTAACATAAATGCGATTGGACCACACATGCCTATGCAGTGAAAACTACCTAATAAACCAAATAAAAGCGCTGATATTAACATTAGTAAACAATTTCATTTTTAAACAAGTAAGGTTTATTTTTATATGTCCAAAAAACAATAATGTTCCAGCGACCATCTACTAAACGTTGTTCAGGCACGAGCAAATATGTATTAGAAGTTGAAATAGGAATATCAAAATCTAACTGTTTATTAGATGGTCTATATAGGAACACTTTACCTTCTATATTTTTATTTTTAAATTCTTTTGGAAGCTCAATTTTTAAACCTTTATCCGTTCTTTGCACAGTAACTTTAGAGGTTAGTTTATTTAAATTTTTCTCTGCATCAATTTCTTCTTGATACTGTAATTCTTTTTGATAATATTTTTCTGTAACCAAATCATGACTGTATGTATGATCTGTGCTCATTGTAATTACAAAATACATTATGAATGCTATAAAAGCTATGATTGTAATTACAATACCTGTACCCCAGTTTAATTTCATATTCTTTTATTTATACGTTCTTGGTCCTAAGAAGTTGGTTGTTGTAGTTTCTAGTAATTCATCATTTGTAAAAACACCAATTTCTATATCTACATTATCATCCTTTAAAACAGATTTATTTATTTCTATGAATAAAGTTCCTTCTGCTAGCCCTTGCTTTGGAATGCTAAAGTTTTGATTAGACACTAATTTTATTGTTCCTTTATGAGATAAAATTTTATAACTCACATTTTCTATATCTCTTGTTGTTTTATTAATCACTTTATAAGTGTATACATTACTAATAATATTATTTTCTTTCTGTTGATATAATTGCCCTGGAAGTCTTAAAATTCTTGCTTCGACATTATTTCTTAGAAAAAGCATTCCTACTAAAATACCTGTTAGAATAAATAATACAGCAGAATACCCTTTCATTCTAGCAGTAAACTCAAAAGGTTTTTTCTTGGTAATATTTTCTTCACTTGCATAACGTATTAAGCCTTTTGGAAGGTTAACACTCTCCATTATATGATCACATTCATCTATACATGCAGTGCAATTTACACACTCTAGTTGTGTTCCATTTCTAATATCAATACCTGTAGGACAAACAACTACACACTGTTTACAATCAATACAATCTCCTTTGCCTAAAGTAGCTCTATCTTCATTTTTTTTGAATTTAGATCGTCCTAAATCTCTTTCACCTCTTTTGTAATCGTAAGCAACATTAATGGTTTTGTTATCTAACAAAACACCTTGCAAACGTCCATAAGGACAGGCAATTATGCATACTTGCTCTCTAAACCAAGCAAAAACAAAATAAAAAACACAAGTAAAAATAATTAAAGAAATAAGTGTATTTATATTATCTAAAGGATTACCTGTGATGTAATTAATTACTGTATCTCCACCAATTAAATAAGCTAAAAACACATTAGCTATTATAAAAGATATTACAAAAAAGACAAACCATTTTAACAATCGCTTTCTAATCTTTTCTGCATTCCATGGTTGTTTGTCTAATCGAATCTGTTTTCCTCTATCACCATCTATCCAATATTCAATTTTTCTAAATACCATTTCTAAGAAAATGGTTTGTGGACAAATCCATCCACAGAATAATCTACCAAAAACCACTGTAAATAATATTACAAATACAACACCTGTTATCATAGAAATAACAAGCAAATAAAAATCTTGTGGCCAAAAAGGAAAACTAAAAATGTTAAACCTTCTTTCTAAAACATTAAAAAGTAAAAATTGATTCCCATTAATTTTGATGAAAGGTGCAGATAATAAAAACGCAAGTAAAAAGTAACTTACATAACTTCTATACTTATAGAACTTTCCACTTGGCTTTTTAGGAAATACCCAAGAACGCTTTCCTTCTTTATTGATGGTTCCAATACTATCTCTAAATTTTTCGTTCTCAGGTGTTTCCATACTAACTAAAAAACTAACACATTATTACTATTCTTCTATCCATTTTTCTCCTTGAGGTGCTTTTGCCTTTTCTGGAGTTGTACCTTGTAATGAAATTACATAACTGGCTACTTTTTCCATATCTGATGGCTTTAAGGTATTTTTCCATGAAATCATACCTTTACCATCTCTACCTCCATTAACCAATGTTGCAAATACATTTTTAACTCCTCCTCCTAAAATCCAATATTCATCTGTTAAGTTAGGCCCAATTGCTCCTCCTCCATCAGCTAAATGACAAGAAGCACAATTTAAATTAAAAACGGCTTTACCTCTTTTTAAAGAGCTTGCATCTGTTAATAGTTCTACTGTTTCTGCTGTAATTAAATCTGGAGTTGTTTCTTTAAATTTATTTACTTGCATCTTAGCTTGAGCCACAGCTTCTTGATATTCCATTTCTGGAGTTGCACCACCCATAACTTCAAAACGAACTAAATAAACAACTGCAAATAGAATTGTAGCATAAAACATATAAACCCACCAAGGAGGAAGCGAATTGTCTAATTCTTGAATACCATCATAATTATGATCTAGAACAATGCTCTCTTCTTCCTCTATTGCTTTAGCTCTAGTCCATTTTGCCATTAACTTCTTAATCCAAAGATTAGGATCTTCAGGTATAATACCTTCTTTTTCATTTATTAATTCTGTAGCTTTCTTTGTGGCTAAATAATTAACAAGTTCTTTTAAAGTAATAACTAATACAAAACCAATTAAAGCAAACCAAACTAAAGGATTTTCGAAAAAATTAAGCGGATTTTTATATGCTATAAACGCTTTAACTAATGCAAAAAATGTAGTTAAAACAAAAATTATATAAATTATTGATTGAATCTTTTTTTTCATCATTTACATTTTTATAATTAATCTAAAGGAATGTTGCTTACTCTTTGAATGTATTCTTTCTTGGCAGTAATTACCCACCAAAAAAGTGCTACAAAAAAGGTAAAGAATATTACTAATGATATTAATGGATAGATTTCTATGCCAGTAATACTTTCCATATGGTTTTTTACAAATTTTAGCATAATCTTATTTTTTGGTGATTTTTTGTTCTTCTTTTACTTTAATGTCTGTACCCAATCTTTGTATGTATGCAATAATGGCTACTAACTCTCTATCTTTCATTTCAATAAATGGTTCATTATTGTCTTTTGCATACTTTTTGTCTTCTAAATAACTTCTTGCAAAATCTGGATCTTGATAAAGGTTTTCTTCTATCTGCTTTCCTTGCTCGTCCATTAATTGCTGGGCATTTGCAATT
Organism: Polaribacter dokdonensis; assembly: GCF_024362345.1. GTDB lineage: Bacteria > Bacteroidota > Bacteroidia > Flavobacteriales > Flavobacteriaceae > Polaribacter > Polaribacter dokdonensis. The sequence goes on from NZ_CP101505.1 coordinate 724,776, forward strand.
TCTTCGTTAGAATATGGCACACCTAAACTAACCATAGCTTTCATTTTATTTTCGGTGTTAGATTTATCTAATTCATTATTAATTAACCATTTGTAAGAAGGCATAATTGAACCTGGTGAAGTACTTTGAGGATCATAAAAATGATTCAAATGCCAACTATCAGAATATTTTGCACCAATTCTATGTAAATCTGGACCTGTCCTTTTACTTCCCCATAAAAATGGATGATCGTATACAAATTCACCTGCCTTAGAGTATTCTCCATATCTTTCTACCTCGCTTCTAAAAGGCCTAATCATTTGTGAATGACAACCAACACAACCTTCTCTGATGTATAAATCTCTACCTTCTAATTCTAAGGGTGTATAAGGTTTTACGCTACTTATAGTTGGTATGTTAGACTTTACCAATAAGGTTGGAATAATCTGAACAACACCACCAATTAATATAGCTACAGTTGCATAAATTGTAAGTTTTATTGGTTTTCTCTCTAACCAAGTATGATAACCTTCGCCTTTAGTTCTATATTTAGATACTTTGGTTAAAGGTGCAGCTTCTGCTAATTCGTCTTGAACTTTGCTACCTGCTTTTACAGTTCTAACAACATTGTACAACATTACAATAGCACCAAGTATGTACATAGAACCACCAATTGCACGCATCCAATACATAGGAATGATTTCATTCAATGTTTCTAAGAAATTACCATAAGTTAAAGATCCATCAGGATTAAACTGTTTCCACATAGAAGCTTGCACAAAACCTGCAACATACATTGGTAATGCATATAAAATGATACCTAATGTTCCTATCCAAAAATGGAAGTTTGCTAACGCTTTTGAATATAAAGTAGTTTTGAAAATTCTAGGAATCATCCAATACAACATTCCAAATGTGAAGAAACCATTCCAAGCTAAAGCACCAACATGAACGTGAGCAATAATCCAATCAGAAAAATGGGCGATTGCATTTACATTTTTAAGCGATAACATAGGTCCTTCAAAAGTTGCCATTCCATAACCAGTAATAGCGACTACCATAAATTTTAAAACAGGATCTGTTCTTACTTTATCCCAAGCTCCTCTTAATGTTAACAGTCCATTAATCATACCTCCCCAAGAAGGAGCTATTAACATTACAGAAAATGCAACTCCTAAATTTTGAGCCCAATTTGGTAATGAAGTATATAATAAATGGTGAGGACCAGCCCAAATGTAAATAAAGATTAAAGACCAGAAGTGAACTATAGATAATCGATAAGAATAAACAGGTCTATTAGCTGCTTTAGGTACAAAGTAATACATTAAACCTAAAAATGGTGTAGTTAAGAAAAATGCTACTGCATTATGACCATACCACCATTGAACAAGTGCATCTTGAACACCAGCATAAACTGAGTAACTTTTTAAAAAACCTACTGGTAATGCTAAACTATTAAATATATGTAATACTGCAACTGTAACAAAGGTTCCTAGATAAAACCAAATTGCCACATACAAATGGCGTTGTCTTCTTTTAAGAATTGTCCAAATCATGTTAACCCCAAAAGCCACCCAAACCAAAGCTATCATAATATCTATTGGCCATTCTAATTCTGCATATTCTTTAGAACTTGTATAACCTAAGGGTAATGTAATAGCTGCTGCAACTATAATTAATTGCCAACCCCAAAAGTTAAAATTACTTAGAAAGTTACTCGCCATTCTAGCTTTTAACAAACGTTGTAAAGAATAATAGACACCTGCATAAATGGCATTACCAACAAATGCAAAAATTACAGCATTTGTATGTAGAGGTCTTAAACGCCCAAAACTTAGCCAAGAAATACCATCTGTAACGTTTGGAAATAAAAACATAAATGCCAATAGTAATCCTACAGAAAAGCCAATAATTCCCCAGAAAAGGGTAGCATAGATGAATTTTTTAACGATTTTATTATCGTAATAAAACTGTTGCATCTTCATAATTGAATTTAATTTTAGTTGATTTTTTTAGTTTCTTTTACCAATTCATCATCAAACAAAATTCGAACAGAAGGTGTGTACGAATCATCATACTGACCTTTCTTAACTGAATAAATAAATGCAATAAAGAATACAATTGCCACTAAAATACTTAGAGTAAGTAGTAAATATATTACGCTCATATCTTGCCTGATAATTTGATACATCAAAAGTACTTTGCGTAATTATTTTAAAACATGATAATTATCAGGTTTCAAAAAATTATAGAAATAAATAAAGCATACTAAAAGTTTTATTTTTTTAGTATGCTTTTTTTGACTTTGGTAAGGATTATTTTAATTGACTAATGTCTCAATTAAAAATATTATGCTTACAGTTAAAATTAACAATTTGAAACTTGCATCTCTTAGTTTTAATTTTTCTGCTGTAAATCTTAAATCCTTAATTTTAGAGTTTTCCATAGTGGGGGCTATTAAAAATTATTACTGAAGCAAAATTATTTTTATAATTAATTATTTTAAAAAAAACAGTAAAAATCAACAAAAAAATAGTCGAAAAACTTTTAGATTTCAGCATCAGCTTGAAAATTGATTCTTAAACTTAATTATTCGATTGGAACATAACTGTAACTCTTTAAGAAAAATATCTAAATTTTATGTAGCAAAAAATTATCAATAGAATACAAAAATCTTTGATTATTTAAATAATAAAATAGAAGCTAAAATTAAAAAGCATATTTCAGAAATGTTTAAAATTTCTAAAATATGCATCTTGCTTAGTGGATCGATTTTTAAAAGTTGATTAAGCTCTCAACCATAAAGATAATACTTACCGTTAAAATTAATAATTTTAAACTAGCATCTCCTAATCTAAGAGTTTCTGAAGTACTTCTTAAATCTGCAATCTTACGATTTTTCATAGTGTGGGGGACTATTTAAGTTAATAATATGAATTAAAAATAGAATAAATAATTATACTACCAAAAAAATATTTAATTTTTTTTTAATTTTATTCTACGAAAAAGTTTTCAATTTCAATAGTTCTCATCATGAAATAATGGCTGAGTTATATCGAAATATAACATAAAATATTGACTATTAGCTTTTTACACAAATACAACAATTCTAAAACAAACTTTCAAATAAAAAAACTACACTTAGTGATAGAATAAATAATTTTAAACTAGTATCACTTAAACTTATAATTTTTGAAGTAATGCTTTGGGGTAATGACTTTTGATTTTTCATTTTGTTAGGGGTATTTCAATTAATAATTACATAAATATAGTTAATTCAGTAGGTTTACACAAGGTTTGTCCTAAATGGTTAAAGAGAAGGTTTTTTGGTCGGATTTTAATTTTAGCAACTTTTTATCAAAAGCCATACATATATTTCTTACAAAAGGTCTTGCATGTTCAGGAATATAAATTGTATCATTTTTTAATTGCACTAAATTATCATCCAACAAGTCTTTTAATTGATTTAGGTGTAAATCAATATTAGAAATTCTCATATCTTCAGAACTCCAAGAAGTAGTAAAATGACACATCAAATTTAAAATGTGTTGTCTTATAATTTGATCTTCTTCATTTAAAATATGCCCTCTAAATACTGGGAGTTCTCCCAAACTTACCAACCTTTGATATTCTTTAACTGTCTTTACATTTTGTGAAAAACCATACCAAGAGTCAGATATAGCAGACATACCTAAACCAATCATTAGTTGAGTTTTATTTGAGGTATACCCCATAAAATTTCTGTGCAAGGTTTTTTCTTGAGTGGCTTTGTATAACGAATCACTCTTTAAAGCAAAGTGATCCATACCAATTTCTTCATAACCTAAATTTGCAAATAATTGTTTACCTATTTCATAAAGTTCTCTTTTATATTCATCTTTAGGTAAGTCCTTTTCATTAAAACCTCTCTGCCCTACTCCTTTTACCCAAGGTACATGTGCATAACTATAAAAAGAAATTCTATCTGGTTTTAATTCTTTAGTTTTATTAATAGTATAAATTACATTTTCTTTAGTTTGATGTGGTAACCCAAAAATTAAATCATGACTTACAGAGGTATAGCCAATTTCTCTAGCCCAATCTGTAACTTGTTTTACTTCGTTAAACGATTGTATTCTATGAATGGCTTTCTGAACGTTTTCATTATAATCTTGAACTCCATAACTTACCCTTCTAAATCCACAATTATACAATGTTTGTAATTGCTCTTTTGTTGTGTTACTTGGATGACCTTCAAAACTAAATTCTGCATCTTTATGCTTTATAGCATTTAATAAAAGACCATTAATTAATAATTCTAAATTCTCTTTCGAAAAAAAAGTTGGTGTTCCACCTCCCAAATGCAACTCTTTAATAATGGGAGTTTCCTCTACTAAATTTAAGTACAACTTCCATTCTTTTAGAACCGATGAAATATACTCCTCTTCTACCTCATGTCTTTTTGTAATATGCTTGTGGCAAGCACAAAACGTACATAAATTTTCGCAAAATGGCAGATGAATGTACAAACTAATTCCTTCTTTTTGATTGCTTTCTATAAATGAATGTTGAAAAGACTTTATCCATTTATCCTTAGAAAAGGTCTCATTATTCCAATAAGGAACAGTTGGATAACTTGTATATCTTGGCCCTGGAACATTATATTTTTGAATTAGATTTTTCATTTTTAATTTAATTTTTTACCTAATATGTTGGTTGATATGGTAGTAAAGACAACAATACTTATGGAGCTTAAAGGCATTAATATTGCAGCAATTACTGGCATTAATTGACCTGTAACAGCAAAATATAGACCTACTATATTATATAAAAGCGATAATGCAAAACAGTATTTAATAATAGTTACTGCTCTTTTTGAAGCCATAAAAAACTGAGATAGTTTATTAAATTGGGTAGCATCTAAAATAGCATCACAAGCAGGAGAAAACACATTAATATTTTCTGACAGAGCAATACCCACATTACTTTGTGCCAGAGCTCCTGCATCGTTTAAACCATCACCTATCATAGCTACAGTACTACCAGATTTTTGTTGATATTCTACAAATTGTAATTTGTCATCTGGTTTTTGATTGAATAAAAATGTGGTTTCTTTTGGTAGATAATCTGACAAATGCTTTTGTTCTCCTTCATTATCTCCAGAAACAACTGCTAAAGAATAATCTTTTTTAAATTCATTGAATATTGGTTGCACTCCAGATCTATAAGAATTTTTAAAACGAAACTTACCCTTATAACTATTATCAATACTTATATGAACAGAAGTATCAAAAGAAGAAGAATTGTTTAAACAATTTACAAAAGATGCTGAACCAATTTTAAGTTCTTTGTTTAGATATTTTGTTTCTATTCCCCTACCTAAAACCTCATTAAATGAATCTAATTGAATAGTTTCAATATCATTAAAAGATTTATACAATGTTCTACTTAAAGGATGATTAGATGCTCGTAAACTACTTTTTATGGCAATTTTATCATCATTACTTAAAGAAGCTCCTTCATAAGAAATTTTACTTTCCTTACTTGTGGTCAAGGTTCCTGTTTTATCAAAAATAATATAATCTATACTTGCTAATTGTTCTATAACTGTTGCATTTTTTAAATAGAATTTTTGCTTGCCAAAAATGCGCAATAAATTACCTAATGTAAATGGAGCTGCTAATGCTATTGCACATGGACATGCAATAATAAGTACTGCTGTAAATACATTCAATGCTTTACTAGCATCTACAAATAACCAAAATATTGTAGAAAGCATTGCAATTGAAAGCACAATAAAGGTAAAGTTTTTACTAATTTTATCTGTGAGCGTTTTAAAGGAAGAAGTCTTATCATGCTTAAAAACATCATTACTCCACAACTGAGTTAAGTAACTTTGAGAGACTGAAGCCAACACTTCCATTTCTATAATTCCAGATAATTGTTTACCTCCTGCAAATATTTTATCTCCAGATTTTTTTGATACAAGCTCTGCTTCTCCTGTTACAAAACTGTAGTCTATTTGTGCATTTCCGTTTATTAAAATTCCATCTACAGGAATTAACTCTTGATGTCTAATTAATAATCTATCGCCTTTCTTAACATCATAAATCTGTACATTCTCCTCTTTTTTATCAGATAAAATTCGTGTAACTGCAATTGGAAAGTAAGATTTGTAATCTCTTTCAAAGGACAAAAAATTGTATGTTTTCTGCTGAAAGAATTTACCCAAAAGCAAAAAGAAAACTAAGCCAGTTAAACTATCGAAAAAACCTGTTCCTAAATCAAAAATAATTTCGACAGAACTTCTAATAAAAAGTACTGTAACACCCAAAGCAATTGGTACATCAATATTTAAAATTTTTGATCTTAAACCTTTATAAGCTGAAATAAAATAGTCGTTAGCAGCATAGAAAACCACAGGTAAAGAAAAGGCAAACATTAACCAACGAAAGATGTTTTTATATTGTTCTAGCCAAAAACCATCTACCTCAAAATATTCTGGAAATGATAAAAACATTACATTACCAAAAGCGAAGCCAGCAATACCTAACTTATAAATTAAACTTCGATCAACTTTTTTCTTTCCAGATTCGTAATCCTCTAAACTAATATATGGTTCATAACCTATTGTACTTAATAAAAGAACCATTTCTTTTAATGAAGTAAGGTCTGCATCAAAAGAAATTCGAACAGTTTTCTTAGGAAAATCTACTTGAGAAGAGTTGATTTTATCATTTAATTTATGCAAATTTTCTAGCACCCAAATGCAAGAACTACAATGAATATGTGGAATATATAACGTAACAATTTGTGTGCGATCGTCATTAAATTCTAATAGCTTATCTTGAATTTCTTTATTCTCTAAAAAATCATACTTTCCTGCAATTTCTGTAGGTATAGCTCCAGGATTTTCTTGAAGATCATAGTAACAAGTTAAATCATTTTCAGAAAAAATTTCATAAACGGTTATACAACCATTACAACAGAAATGCTTCTCTTCATATTTAATTGTTGTGTTTTCACAAGAATCTCCACAATGATAACATAGTGTAGTATTCATATTTACTCTTTTTGCCTAGAGCAAATTTCTGATAACTCTTGAGTTTAAAATATGATATTTGTCATCTTTTAAATATATTTGTTCAACCACCAATCAACCAATTATGAGTAAGTGTGAACAGTGCATTGTTCGTCAATTTAATTCTTTAAAACATCTTTCTAAAGATGAATTAATAAGAATGTCTGCTTGTAAAACTTCTAAAATTATTAAAAAAGGTGAACCTTTATTTTTAGAAGGCGAACATTTAAATGGTGTTTTTTGTATTAAAGATGGTATTTGTAAAGTCTCTAAAATAAGTGATAATGGTAAAAATCAAATTGTAAACTTGATTAAAAAGGGCGATTTAATTGGAGAACGTAGCTTAATATCTGAAGAAGTATCTAATTTAAATGCAGTTGCTTTAGATGATTTAGAAGTTTGTTTTATTCCTAAAAGTGAAATTATTAGAGATTTAGAAAAGAATCAAAATTTTACCATGGATGTTTTAAAAAACATGGCAAACTCACTAAAAAATGCTGACAATCTTATTGTTGATATGGCTCAGAAAAGTGTAAAACAACGTTTGGCAGAGACACTCTTAAAACTACAAACTAAATTTGGAACTACAGATGAAGGTTATTTAGATATCCATTTGTCTAGAGAGGATATTGGTAACATAATTGGCACAGCAACAGAATCTGCAATACGTTTATTGTCTGAGTTTAAGAAAAAAGGATTCATAGAAATAAAAGGTAAAAACATTAGTGTTATTAATGAAACCGAGCTTCATAAAGTTTCTAGTGGTTTTTAAAACTAGAAAGAATAGCCTATTGCAAAATTAAATACTGGCTCATCTGCTCTAAAATCAAAACGTTCACCTTCAGGTAAAGCTGGGTCATGAAAAGGTGCTGCCAAATCAAAACGAATTACAAAACCTTGTACGTCTATTCGTAATCCAAAGCCTGCTCCCATTCCTAATTCACTCAAAAAGTTACTTGTAAACTTATCATTACCATTAAATGCTGGGTTTTCTTCTGAATTCCAAACATTACCAGCATCAACAAAGAAAGCACCTTTAAAGAAAGAATAAATAGGAAAACGATATTCTACATTTGCTTCTAATCTAATGTTACCTGTTCTATCAAAAAAAGAAGTGCTGTTTTGGTTATTAGCATCTGTATAAGTACCTGGACCTAAAGAACGTGTATTAAATGCTCTTACACTATAAGGCCCTCCTGAAAAATATTGCTTTACAAAAGGCACAACATCAGAATTACCATAAGCCAAACCATAACCTGCAAATAAGCGAGTTGCAATGGTTTGTGAATAATTATCTCCAAAATTAAAATGATATCTAAAATCGAAATCTGCTTTTGCATATTGTGCATATTGTAAACCTAAAAACTCTTTTGGCTGGCCAGCAGTTGTTTCTTTTCCTAAGAGACTTATGGAATTACCAGCAATATCTAAAGTTGAATTAAAAAAGAATTGATGTGTTCTTTTTGCTGCCAACATTTCATTATAAGTAAACGAAAATGTTAACCCAGAAATAAATTGTTGCTCAAAACTTCTTGCTAAAAATGGATTATCTGCCAAGATTTGATCGAATTCTGGAGTGGTATTAGACAATCTTGTATAATTTAAAGAAATAGGATTCACTTCATAGGTAATATATCTGTTGGCATTCCAAACATATCCAAAAAGCGCTGTTCCAGATAACAAAGTATATAATTGACTTCTATCTAAATACGTTGCACTTAAGCTAGTTTTAGTTTTTGGAATAGAATATTCGAAAAAGTCTTCGTTAATAGAAAATGGTGCAATAACCCTAGGAAAAATTAACTCTGTTTTTAGCTCTAATTCTAAGCTACTCAAACCAGAATTCTCTCCAGAAGAAACTTGAGTTTCATAACCAATACTAGAACTTATATTTAAGGTTTCTCCTCCACCAAAAAGATTTCTATTACTAAAAACCAAACCTAATGTAGGCCCTGCAAAATTATTAGATTTCGTAACAGCTTGCAGTTCTGCACGAATTGCACGTTTTGTAAGTGGTGACAGAAATATATTAGCCTCTAAAGCACCTTCATTATCATCTGCTAATGTATCTAATTCTTTGTACTGAATATTCACATACTTGTATGCGCCTATTGTAGATAAACGTCTTGCAGTATTTTTAGAATTGTCTGGGTTGTAATATTGCCCTTCTTCTAAAGTGATGAAATCATCTAAATATTTTGGTTTAAAAAACTCTTCATTTTGATAATAATTTTTCTTTTCAAACCTATTTGAGGCACTTGTAGTTGAATCTCTTAAGTTATAATTAGGATATACATTTATGGTTTTTACTTTATATGGAATGATCGCTTTTTCGGGTACATCTTTTTTCAATTTCAAGAAAAGATCAAACTTTTTATTCTTGTATTGATTAGTGTCTGCCTCAAAAATTAAAAAATTGCTATTAAAATTATAATACCCTAAATCTTTCAATTCACTATCTAAACGTTGCCTTTCTAATTTTAAATTTCCTAAATCAAAACGCATATCATTCTCGAAAGGAGAAGTTGCACTTAACTTTTTAATATCCTTAAAAATTGGCTTTGTAAAACTATCTACTTCATAATTTGCTAAAGTATAAGGCTCTTTTATTTTTAGTTGATACAGTAAAGAAGCTCTATTTTCGGTTTCTGTAAATGAAGATGTTGCAGAGCTATAAAAGAATCCATTATTTTCTAAACGGTTTAAAAGAATATCTTCTACTTCTAAATTTTCGACATCAGACTGATAAACTGGCTCTTCTCCAAATTGTTTAAATAACCATCTGTTTATAAAATTTGTTTTCTCTTTTTGATTTTTATAATAATAGTATAAACCCAAATGAACACCTAAAAATTTAGAATTAGGTTCTGGTCTTAAAACTTGCCTTAAATTTTCTTTTAGTTGAGGAACTTGTGGCACAGCAGAATCAGCATCTATTTCTATTGTGGCTCCTGTGTACAAACGTTCTCCATCAGGAATATATTTATTGATGCTACATGAGTATAACATGAAAACAAGACCACTAATTAAGATGCTATTTTTTATAAGTTTTTTCAATGACTAGTTTTTTTTCTTTTCTATACTATTGTCTATTTTATTTTCTTTCTTTTTTAACTTACTTTCAGCCAATTCTTTATCCTTCTCTACTTTATCATTTTGACCTTTAAATATTGCATCCCAAAGTTCTCTAAACTGATTGAATTCTTGCGTAAAAATAAGTGCAATACCATTTACAATAGTTTGTCCATCAATCACATTTTCGAACTCACTTTTTCTAAATCCTTTTAATCGATATCTACCATCTTCTGATAATTTATACTCTAAACTAACATTACCAATTAATGGAGTTTCATTCCCTGTTTGACTACTTCCTTGTAAATCAACATCACTACCTACTCTTACTGTTAATCGTTCATTAAATAGTTTCTTTTGGGCTGTTACACCCAATTGAGTTCTGTCTGTTGCTGCTGTTCCTTGGTAATCTGTGTAACTGTTTAAATCAAAGTCTAATTCTATACCAGAATTTCCTAAAATTTTATCTGAAAACGCATTTAACTGCCCAGAAACTGCATCATTTAAATTATCTCTAGCAATAGTTGCAAAACCTCCTGAACTTCCATCACTACCTGAATCTGGATAAAATCTATTTAAGACCAAAAGAGAAAAAACTTGTTTATTTAATTCTTCTTCTTGCTGATTTACTTGTTGAACTCTTCCATAAACTTGACCTCCAACAGCTCCTTGCTCATCTTCTGGCATGTCTAAATTAAAGGAAATTTTAGGCTGTAATAAATCGCCATCAATATTTAGATATACGTTAAAAGGTAATACTTGTTTAAATTTATTTTTTACTGATGGATCTTCATCTGAAATTTGGGCAGCCATTAAAGGTGATGCTGTAGTTTCTATTTTATAAATAGCACTTACATCTAAACTAGCATCAAAAGGATCTCCAGACCAAGAAACTCTACCTCCAGGAGCTAAATTAAATCTTCTGTTTACTAGCCCATAAAGGTTTAGTTCATAATGACCGTCTGCAATTTCATAAGTCCCTGTTAATGATAACCTACCATTTGGAACCATATTGAATATAAATTCTCCATCTCCAGAAACTTTAAAATTGTCTCCTGTATCTTCATTGATTACCACAGTTACAGCTGCTTCTTTAGTAACATTTAGCTTGGCAAAAATATCAAAGCCTGTAATTACTGCAGACTGTTCTTCTGTTTGCGTTAAAATTGCATCTGGATTTTCTCTATTTACAAATACAACAACATCATCTCTATTTTCTACGCTTGCGTAAGCTGATGGCAGAACATAAGTAACATTTGTATCTAAACCTAAAGTTACGTTAGCAGATAATTTTGGAATCTGTAAATCGCCTGTTAAATCTGCATTTGCATTAAAAGTTGCTAAACCGTAAAGAGAAGGATTATCCTCTTTTTTAGCATTTAACAATCTGAAGTTTTTTGCTTTTAATTGTAAATCAAACTTTGGATTGATAAAACTTTCAGTTAAAATTTTACCTGATAATGTTAATGGATTTTTTTTAGCATCTAAAACTGTAAATTTAGATAGATATAAACCTTCATTATCTAGACGTAATTTCTCGTTTTTTAAAGTAAACTTGGTATTTAATTTTGTTATGGTAAAATCTGCATTATTAAAGTTGATATTACCAGTATACTTTGGATTAGAAACAGTTCCTGTAACTTCAAAATCACCAGAAAAACTGCCTTCTGTTTCTTTAATTTCACCTAAAGAAAGCGTGTTTAGTGCTTTCATTTTAAATTCATTTAATTTGATGTCTAAATTTAATTTAGCATCATTATTGGCAACTGAATAACCTCCTGTTAAATCTAAATTAATATCACCTTCTTTTAAATTTGCCTTAAAATCATACTGATTGCCTCCCAAAGATTTGGCATCAATAGCAAGTTTCCCTAAATCTGTTTTAAGTATTTTAAATTTATCTACTTGCAGATCTGCAACAATCCCTGTATCACTAAATGGTTCTTCTAAAACAAAAGTTCCGTTTAAAATACCATTTGCAATTTGCCTATCAGGATTTAGGTAATTTAAAACTTCGCTTATTTTAAAGTTTTTATAGTTAACTGCAATGTGTGTTTTTTCTATATTATCTGCATTGTCTGTTATGACTATAGATTGATTTTCTTTATCTATTCTAAAATTGGTAAAGCTTAGTTGGTTGTTATCTGAGAAAACCATGCTATTGTTTGCAGGAATATTCCAATTTGCTTTATTTAAAACTAAATTATTAGGATCTACAGAAAAGACTAATCGTTCACGAGAACCTGTAATTTTAGCAGCAACATTCATTAATGTTTGTTCTTTATCAAAACCTTTAAAAGTTAAAGCAAGTTCATTGTTTACCTGTTTTCCTGTAATGTTTGTTTGTGGCACTCTAAAAGGATTCGCATTTATCCCTTTAAAACCTAATTCGAAATTAAAACTGTCCTTATCAGTATTCATAGTAAAAGCCAAACTATCTAACTCATTACCACTATAATTAATATGTGGAGCAGTAATTTCTGCGTCTAATTTTCTTTCTAACTGGTTAAAATCTAGTGCAATATCTATAGTATCAATATCTTTTAAATTAACTAAGAAAACATCTTCTAATAAAGGTGTTTGAGAAATTTTACCTCTAAACTTAATATTTACAGGATTTGTAATTGTGTCAGTTAAAACAACATTTCTATAAAAATAGCTTTCAATATGTTTTTGTAAAGAAGAAGCAAAAGTTTGAGGATCTGAGTTAGATTCTAACTTTAAATTCAGCATTTTGTTATCTATGCTAACTGATGTTGTATCTTTATTCGTAAAACCATTCGCTTTAATTTGGCCTAACAAAAAAGTATTGTTATCATAAACAACTACTCCGTTTTTTACATTAGCATCTACTTGATATGCTTCTAAATTTCCATTAAAACTCGCAGAAATATCCATACCAGTTTTAATATTTCTTTGCATTAAACCTAAACCTCCTAAATCTGCACCTATTACATCTAAATCTATATTGGCTTCAGTATTTGAACTATCTAGCTTTACTTGAGCATCTAATGTGAAATTTAGATTATCATCTTTATATTTTGAGGAAAGTTCACCTAAACCATTATTAAATTCTCCTGATAAAATTACATCATTAATAGCATAATCATTATAGTTGAAATTAGAAACTGTAGCCTTTAGTGAAGCATCTAAATTATTTAGAGAATTTCCACTACCTGAAGTTTGTAAATTTAAACTTAAAGTACCCAATTGATCATTTTGTAAAAGCTGATTTATTTGATACTCTTTTATTTGAATATTGGCGTCAAAATCAATAATCTCTTTGTTTTTAAAAGCACCAATTACAACAATTGCACCTTGTGATGAATTTAGAGTAAGATTTGTATTTATATTTTCTAAGCCTCCATTAATAGCTCCTTCAATAGTAATTTGTTTTGGTAATTTGATGCTTAAATCAGTTTCGTTTACAAATTTCAGTAGATCTGTTCTTGTTGTATTTACCTTTAAACTTGGCAAGTTTACTTTTAGTTCATTTGGCTTAGTAGCATTTAAAATAGTACCTTCAATAAATAAATTGGTGTCTTTACCCCAATTAATATTGCTATTCTCTAGATTGATATTACTTAGAGATCCAGCAGCAAATAATGAACCTCTTATTGTTTTTTTGCTAAGTTCTTTTAAATATGAGTTCTCTTTTAATGAAGGCTGAAACTTTAGAAGTCGATTTAAATTTAACTGAATAGTTGGTAAATTTAAAGATACAGACACATTTTTTGGATTATTAAGTAAACTAGAAATTGAAGCATAACTCATATTTAAATTACCCTTCATTTTACTTGAATCTAAACCAAAATAGAAATTATTAAAAACCAGTTTTTTATCTGAAAACGTACTTTCAAATTCTAGTCGATCCAAATTTAAACCTGAACTCTCTTTAAAATTTAGCTTGTTTAGCACTATACCTCCTTTTTCATCTTTATAGGTAATATCTTTAGCTATCAAGTTGAATTCAGTTAAATAAACTGCATTAGGATTAAACTTTGCTTTTTTTACTTTCTGACCATTAGCAGTATATTGAATTGCATTATTCTCCAGATTTAATTCTTCTAAACTAAATGAAACATTTGGCCATTCAAAATTTGAGTTAGTTGTTTTTGTAGTATTTTTTTGACCAGCAAGATTTAGTACAACCTTAGAATTTTTAAGACTGATGGAATTTATATCAAAAATGGATTCCTCTAGATTTAATCTTGGTGCATCAGATTCAAAATCCTCTAATTCTAAATTTGCAGATAATTGGTTTACTCGATCTTCGTATAAAAACTGCGTGTTTTTAACATCAATATAATCTGCATAAAGATTTGGCAAAGGAACATCATCTGAAGAAGGCAATAAAACTGGCAACTGCTGAAATTCGATATTGGAATCTGATAAGAGAATTTTATCAGTTTCAAACAACATATTGTCAACATCTAGTTTTTGAACTTCTGTAGATAATTGACCAACTTTATAGCTGCTTTTAATTCCTAATGGAATATCATTATAAACAATATCAAAATCAGAAAAATTAAGACTTCCTATAACAATATTAGGTGATGTATTTGTAGTATCTTGAGCAATATTTGAGTTAGTATCTGATGCAAAAGCATCTATTAGAAATTGAAAATTGTACCCAGAAATTGTATCCTTTCTAATAATGTTGGCTTTTAAACCTGTCCATTCTACAGCATCTATACCAATTGCAGAGCCATTAATTATACCCCAAATTGGCAAATTGGCTTCTAATGATTTAGAATAAACTAAAGTGTCTCCTTTTTTATCCTCTAAATACAAGCCATCTAATTCCAAATCACCATCAAAAGTAATGAAAGCTTTTTCTATCTCTACAACAGTATTGGTTTTATTGGAAATGTAACTTGTGGCTTTATTTACAATAATGTCTTGGCCCCAAGGACTTCTAATGAAAAGAACTATTAAAAATAGAAAAACTAAAACACCCAAGAAAACCCTTAGAAATCTTCTTAAATATCGAAATTTATTTTTCTTATTTTTTTTGGCTGACACTACTACTATTTTGATTTACAAAGATATTACAGACGAATTACTAAATTATCTTATTTAAACAATATATTAACGCTATTCAACTTTAATATTTCCTTAAAAAACTTTTAATACATTTGTTAAAACTTAAAAGTATAGCTTTAAACTGATGAAACAAATTATTATTTTTTTACTTCTAATAATAGCTGCAGTAATTGGCTATGGAGAATATAGTGATTACAAAAGATATCACTCACCAAATGTTGATTATATCACTGATCAAAAAATTGATGTAAATTATTACAATCAAGAATTTGTAAATAATTATTATAAGGCTGTAGAAGACTTAAATAGCTATGTAAAATTGCAGTGGACTGTTAATGATATTGATGTAAGAACACCTGAAGATGATGATATAGAGACAACTGAAGCCGTTAAAAAGTATACTGAAAAATTAGCTGAGATAAAATTTTATGAAGCTAAATTAAATAACTCATTGCAGCTAAAAGAACAAGGCAAAACAAATAAGGAAATTCAATATTTAGAGTTGAATGGACTTACTTTAGAAGATTATAATAGCCAAAAGCATGCAGAGCTTATAAAATCGTTATTTAAAAACAAAACCAATTTATATAATGGAGAAAAGAATGCCATTATTTATGAGGTGCAAAAAAAGTTAGTTGATCAAGGGGAATCTATACAAATAGATGGAGTTTATAGAATTGAAACGCTTAATGCCATTAAAGCCTTTGAGCAAAAAAACGATTTATTAGCTGATGGTTATTTAGATGAATTAACAATAGAATTGTTATTTCAGAATTAAACACCTAACTGTAAAACATCAATTGATTTAGTTCTTTGAACTTTACCTGTAGCAGTTTCAATAAAGTTTCTAATGAAATAAATGTTTTTAGGAATCTCGAATTTATCTAGAATTCTTGCGTTTTTAATTTCTTCCAATAACATAGGTTGTTCAGAACCTTCAACCACCAAAACTAATTTTTCACCCAATTTTTGATCTTTTACACCAGCTACAAAAAATCGGTTTGAAACTAATTTTGCGAGCTTATTTTCAATTTGTTCTGGATTGAGCTTTATACCTCCAGAGTTTATGATATTGTCAAAACGACCTAACCATTCAAATTGATTACTAGAAACTAATTGAACAACATCATTGGTAAAAATTATTTCTTCTGAGATTGAAGGAGCTTTAATTACCAAACAATTTCTATTATCTATAAAAATTGAAACATTAGGTAAGCACTGATAAAAGTTTTGCTTATAAGCTAAAGTTGACTCTCTCCCTACTTCATTTATTTTCTTAAGTGCAATATGAGTAATGGTTTCTGTCATGCCATAAGTAGCAAAAACAGAAGTACTTACATTTTGAAGTTTTTGATGTAATGAGGCAGAAATTACTCCTCCACCAACAATTAACTTTTTAATTAATTCTAAATTTGACAATGAGTTTTCTACTTGTAAAGGAACCATTGCAGAAAAATCATAGGTTTTACTCAAGTTTTCTAAAGGTTTTGAACTAGAAGCTATAACATCTAAATGCCAACCTAAAGTTAACGCTCTTACCAACATCATTTTGCCAGCAATATAGTTTATGGGTAAACATAATAATGCAGTTGTAGATGCACCTAAATTGAAATAAGAACCTGTGGCTTTTGCAGAATTTACCATATGCTCTTTACTCAATTGAATTGATTTTGGTTTTCCTGTAGAACCAGAAGTTTTTACAATGATGTTTTTTTTATCATTAAACCAGTCTTCTAAAAAAAGACTCAATTCTAAAGAAATTTCTTTAGCATAATTACATAATTCAATTTCCGAAGAAAATGATTTGTCATTCAATTTAAAATGTAAATGAAATTTATTCTGCACTGTTATCTTCTAAAACTCTATAATTATCTGTTAGATTATTAGGTTTTTCAATCTTTCCAAAAAGTTTTTCTGACCAATTAGACCATTTGTATTTTTTAGCAAAAATGAAAAGTAAAATAGGAAAAATCACAAAAACTGGCACATAAACATCTGCTCCTAAAGCTGGTTCAGACATATCAATTAGTACTGAATCTGTTTGAAAAACTGTCCAATCTGCTGTTACTAAAAGTGCCGTAAATAAATTATTAGCAGCATGAAAACCTAATGCTAACTCCAAGCCTTCATCCATCAACGTTAAAATACCTAAGAAAAAACCTGTTCCTATATAGTAGATTAGCAGCTCATACCCCAATTTACTTACTTCTGGATTTGCAATGTGTAACAAACCAAAAACGATTGACGTAAAAAATAATGGAAACCATCTTGTTTTTGTAATCACACCTAATCCTTGCATTAAATGTCCTCTAAAAAGATATTCTTCAAAACTTGTTTGTAGTGGAATTAACAAAACTGCAATTACCAATAAGACCAAGAATTTATTCAAATTAAAATTCCATTGATAATTTTCTGGAGATAAAAAATAATCAACCATTAAAAAGGCGGTTGTAATAATTCCCCAAAGAAAAAAGGCAAAGAATACCCTTTTCCAGTCTATCTTTTTTCTAGATGTTGTTAAAGAAGTTAAAGATTGTTGATGAACAAATTTTGTCCATAATAAAACAGCAACTAAACCAATTGCAAAAGGAATTAAACTTTCTATTAAAAAACGAGTTGCTCCTTTGTTTTCAATTTCTGTTTGAATAATTTTATCTACATCTAAATCTAGCACCACCATTGCTACAAAATTCAAACCCATTAAACCGAAAAATAGAATTGGAATAATTAAATATTTCCACATTCCTAACTGTCCTTTATATGCTTGTTGTATGTAATTCATCTTAAATATTAAAATTCCACTGTAAATTATTATTGTAATGTAAAGTTCCTTCTTTAACTTCTAAAGGACTTTGAATGTTATTCGTAAATAAGCTTCCTGTTCCTAAACCTTGAGGCAAATTACTTTGCAAAGTATAGGTAAATTGGGCAATTGCATTCAAGCCAATATTACTTTCTAATGCTGATGTTATCCACCAACCACTATTGTTCTCTTCTGCTAAATTAATCCATTCTGAGCTTCCTGCAAATCCACCAACCAAACTTGGTTTTAATATGATGTATTGAGGATTTATAGTATGAATTACTTTTCTTTTATCCTCAACAGAAAATACACCTATTAATTCTTCATCTAGTGCAATTGGCAAAGGAGTTTGCTCACATAATTTTGCCATTTCTTGCAATTGGCCTTGTTTTATAGGCTGTTCTATAGAATGAAGATCTAACTCTGATAAGGTTTTTAATTTTTCTAAAGCATTTTCTGGCAAAAATGCTCCATTAGCATCTACTCTTAATTCTATTTCTTTAGACGAAAACTCTTTACGAATTGAGGTTAACAATTCAATTTCTGTATCAAAATCAATAGCACCAATTTTCATTTTAATACATGAAAAACCAGATGCCAATTTATCTTTAATTTGAGATTTCATAAAAGACTTATCACCCATCCAAACTAAACCATTTATTGGAATAGCCTCTTTACCTTTTGTAAAATTAGATGGAAAAAGCTCGAATTTATTATTACTATTTAATGATAAAATAGCTTGCTCTAAGCCAAATTGAATAGAAGGATAATTACTTAATTCAAAAAGTAACTTTTGCAAACCTATATTGATGTTTTTACATGCCCAAGCTAGCTTTTCTTCATAATTAGGCAAATCATCTATACTTAAGCCTCTAAACAAACCTGTTTCTCCAATTCCTATTTTATCATTCTCATTTAAAATGATAAAATAAGTTTCTTTCGTTCTTAAAATTCCACGAGAAGTACCACTTGGATTTTTAAAATTGAGCGTATATTTTTTGTATTCAGCTTTAATCAAAATAAATTATTTATTCTCAATATAGGTTTTAAAATTATTTAGATAACCTTGGTCTTGATTTTGAAAAGTTGATTTAAAGTAAGGAAACATACAAGCCATTATATAAGAATCACTTCTACAGCTCGAATTTAAAGTTATAGTAGTAACACCATTGTTTTCTGTAAAAACGTAATCGTCTTTTTTAAGCATGTTTTCTGCATCAAAAAATAAAGTTACTTTTTCATTGGGTACATAAGCTACAACTTTTTCTGTCATTGTAATTTCTTGACCTTGGTTGTCTAAAACAATTTTATAACTACTACCTGTTTTACCTACGTTTTCATTTATTGTTTCTACAGTCTTAATTTCAGGAATCCAATTCTTTACATTTTCGGTATTGTTAAATGTAGTAAAAACATCAGCTAATGGCTCATTAACAGAAACTTGTGCTTTATAGTTGGTTTCTTTTACCAATAATCCTGTTACAAAAAACACAAGTACTAAAGCTGTAATTATACCTAATATTATTTTAATCGTTTTCATAAATGTTGTTTAAAATATAAAATTTGTAATTCCGAAAATTAATGCAAACAAGAATGTACTAAGTGCGACCTTTTTGAGTTCGCCATCTAATTCTGCAGGAATTGTATTTTTAGAAACAGTAATAATATTTTTTACTAATGGAATAAAAGCAATTAAATATAACAACTGGTAATAAGATTCAAAATTAAGATAAGTATAGCTTAAAGCAATTACTAAAGCTCCTAAAATTAAGAAATAATGATATATTTTTGCATTGTTATTACCCAATTTTACCACTAAAGTATTTTTGCTATTAATTTTATCTTGATCTCGATCTCTTAAATTGTTTAAGTTTAAAACAGCTGTACTTAATAAACCTATTGAAATTGCTGGCAAGAAAACCAACAAGTTAATATTTTTTGTAAATAAAAAATAGCTACCAACTACGCTTAACAATCCAAAAAAAAGAAAAACAAAAACATCTCCAAAACCAGAATAGCCATATGCTGAATTACCTACTGTGTATTTAATTGCAGCAGCTATTGATGCTATACCCAAACCAAAGAATAGAATAGAATATGCAAAGTTCTCTTTTCCAAAAGAAAAATAGATTAACAACAAGGCTATAATTAAAGTGATAATAGTGGTTACTATCATTGCATTTTTCATTTGCTTTGGAGTAATTGCACCACTAGAAACCATTCTTGCTTCACCTGTTCTATTTTTGTCTGAACCTTTTATTCCATCTCCATAATCATTAGCAAAATTAGAAAGTACTTGAAAACCAATAGTAGTTAAAATTGCTAACCAAAAAATTGGAGATGTTATAATAGACATTTTATTATCACCTAATAATGAATCATTTAAAACCTTTATCCCTAAAAACGAACCTACAATAATACCTGAAATTGATAAAGGTAAAGTTCTTAAACGTGCAGCTTTTATAAAACTTTTTACATCCATGGAGCGTTACTTGTTTCTACTTTATATAAAGTATGATTATAGATTTTAATGGCTTCTTGATAAGCTATACAAGGAATTTCAATTTTTCCAGATGCAGTTTGTAAAACCAGATCTGCAACATTACCTCTTTTTTGAAAAATAGATTGCTTCATTTTAATATTCTGAACTTTAAAAATATCTAAATATGTTAAATGAGTCTCTAATAAACCTTTACCCACAATTAACATTTCTTCAGAAATTTGATAGAATCTTTTTTTAACTTTTTTCAATAGCAAGAAAATGGTAATTGGAATAACTGCAAAAAGTGAATAAAAAACTTCTAGATGATCTATGAAATAAAAAATTGCTGAATAACAAATCAATAGAAATAAACCTGACCAAAAGAACAATCTTTTCTTATAATAAGAATCAGGATTCTGCTTTGCACCTTCCTCCACTGAGAGTTCTTTAAATACTGATGTTTTTACAATTTCTATTTGCTGCTCTTTACAACCCACTAAACGAATTAGTTTTTCTTTTTTTGTATTATTTACTTTACCACTTACAGCTTGTTTAAAAGTAATAAAAGAAATCCCTATCAACCTTTTTAAAGGGTTTGTAGAAATTGTAACATTCTGAATTTTCTGTTTTTTTAAAACAATAGATTTCTTAGTTAATAAACCTTGATTAATTTCAAAAGCGTCATCTTTTAAATACGCTCTTAAATTAAAATGTATCAATACAACTTTTACAAAAGAACTTAAAAGTGCAATAACTGTAAGTAGAATTACAAGAATAGTAACCAAAACTACACTTGCAGACAAATTACTAGTACTTTCTGAAATATAACCATCTAAAGCTTCTGATTGCCCAAAACTAGTAGAGATTTGCTGTATTTGATTAAAGAAACCAATTACTACAGCAAAGAATAAAAATAAATTCTGCAGATGATTTTCTGTAAGACTTACTCGTAACAGAGCAAAAAAGCCAATTTTTACAATGGGTTCTACCTTTTCTTCTTCAGCTACTTCACTAACCAATTTCTGACCTTGAGTAATTGTTGCTTTTAAAGCCTCTGCTTTTTCTAATGATAATGCTTTTATAACAATTTCTGTGTCTTTAGAACCTGCAGTTTCTATGCTAACTTCAAAAACACCTATTACTTGTTGAACTATATTTTGTTTAAAATTAATATTCTGAATTCGATGAAATGGGATTTCTACATGTGATTTTTTAAGAATACCTTTTTTAAGAATAAAATGCTGATTGTCTAATTTATATTGAAAGTTTATGTAGATTAAATAAGCTCTTAAAAACAATAATGTTAATAATAAACCAACACCCAAATAAATATAAGTTACTCCATAAGAAGAAAACTTTGAGAAGTCTTTAAATAGAATAAACAAGAAAATCCAAAACAACTTAATGACTCTATAAATTTCTGCAACATAAATGATGAAAATTCCTTTTGGAGACTGTTTAGAAAACTCAGAAAATGTATAAGAATTATGCATTAATTTTAGAGCTAATAAATTCTTTAATTTCTAATGCTTCTTGCTTTTTAATACCTTTAATTACTAAGTCATCACTAGAATCACCTGCAGTGTAAACGCTTAAAGAAGCGAGCTTAAATATTCTAGATATAGGTTTTTCATCTGTTTCTACGTGTTGAATTCTAGAGAATGGAACTGTAGTTGTTTTTAAAAATAATAATCCAGATTTATAGGAAATATCTCTATCTCTTAATGCATATTTTTTCTTCGGAAATGCAAGGAACAAATAAATTAAGTAAAGACCAAAAAAAGAACTATATCCAAAATATATAGTTGTATTGTAGGCTAAAATAGCCTCACTAAAAGCAAGTTGTTGCAAAGCAATTAACCCAGCAAAAAGTAAACTAAAAACTAAAAAAAAATTGATTAAGATTACTTTTAAATAATCTTTATCAATTTTTTTAAATCTTATTTTAGTAATGTCTGGTAAATCTGTAACGAGATCGTTTTTAAAATTTTCTGACATTTTAACTAAATACTAATTTTATAAATTATTTGCTTCTGCAATTAGCTCTGCAATATCTTTTACAACAACTTCAGCTTCTTTTTCTTTAAATTTAATACCATCTGTCATCATTGTATTACAATAGGGGCAGCCAGTTGCTATAATACTTGGATTTGTTTCTAAAGCATCTTCTGTTCTTAAAACATTTACTTCTTTATCTCCTGGTTCTGCATCCTTAAACATTTGAGCACCTCCTGCTCCACAACATAAAGCTGTAGATTTATGACGTTTCATTTCTGTTAAGTTTACTCCTAATCTTCTAATTAAATCACGAGGAGATTCATAAACTTCATTTGCTCTACCTAAATAACATGGGTCATGAAAAGTTACTCTTTTTCCTTTTAAAGTAGCATCGTCTATTTTTAAACGACCTTCTTTAATTAAATCTTGAATGAATTGTGTGTGATGATAAACTTCATACTTTCCTCCTAAAGAAGGATATTCATTTTTTATGGTGTTAAAAGAATGAGGATCACAGGTTACAATTTTCTTTACTTCATAGCCGTTTAAAACCTCGATATTCATCATAGCTTGCATTTGAAACAAGAATTCATTTCCTGCTCTTTTAGCTGCATCTCCTGTAGATGTTTCTTCTGTTCCTAAAACAGCAAAATTTACGTTTGCTTGATGTAAAATTTTTACAAATGCTCTACTAATTTTCTTAGCTCTGTCATCATAACTTCCTGCAGCACCAACCCAAAACAACACTTCTGGTTGCTTGCCTTGAGCCATCATTTCTGCCATTGTTGGTACATTCATATTCTTAGTTTTTAGTGTTAAATTTTCAATGATGTATTAAAAACTTAAAATTATATATTTTGTTATTCTTCTTTAGCCCAGTTTAATCTATCTTGTTGGTTGTATTGCCAAGGAGCACCATTATTTTCAACATTAGTCATCATCATGTTTAATTCTTGTGGTGCAGCACTTTGCTCCATCACTAAATATCTTCTCATATCCATAATAATAGAAAGTGGATCAATATTAACAGGACATTCTTCTACACAGGCATTACAACTTGTACAAGCCCAAAGTTCTTCTGGAGAGATGTAATCGTTTAATAATTGTTTTCCATCATCTTTAAACTCACCTTTATTTTCATCTATATTTCTACCAACTTCTTCTAAACGATCTCTGGTATCCATCATAATTTTACGAGGAGATAATTTCTTACCAGTTAAATTTGCAGGACAAGCAGATGTACATCTACCACATTCAGTACAGGTATATGCATTTAATAGTTGAACCCAACTTAAGTCTGCAACATCAGAAGCTCCAAACTTTTCTGGCACAGCTTCTTCTGCTCCTTCTTCTGGCATTGCATAAGGATCTGCATCAGGATCCATCATTAATTTTACTTCATTGGTAACAGCCTCTAAATTATTGAACTGACCTTTAGGTTTTAAGTTTGCAAAGTATGTATTAGGAAAAGCAAGTAAGATGTGTAAATGCTTTGAATAATATAAATAGTTTAAGAAAACTAAGATCCCCAAAATGTGAATCCACCAAGAAGTTCTTTCGATCAAATGAACAGTTTCTGCTGAAAAACCATCAAATAAAGGTGCTACAAACTGACTAATTGGATTTCCAATACCTGCTTCTTGAAAAGAAGTATCAGTAGCATTCATAACTATAAATAAGGTCATTAAAACCATTTCGAAATACAAAATATAATTACCATCTTTCTTTGGCCAACCTTGCATTTCTTTGCTTAAAAAACGTTTAATGTTAGAAACATTTCTTCTTGTCCAAAAAATAATAACAGCTGCAAATACTAATGCTGCTAAAATTTCGAAAGTACCAATTAGAAAAGCGTAAAAGCTATCACCAATAATACCCTGAAAAATTCTATGTGTTCCAAAAATACCATCTATAACGATTTCGAGAACTTCTATATTTATAATAATAAAACCAACGTAAACTATAATGTGTAAAAATCCTGAAAGTGGTCTTTTAACCATTTTAGATTGCCCTAAAGCAATCATGGCCATATTTTTCCATCTTTCTGATTTGTTATCAAAACGATCTACATCTTTACCAAGCTTAATGTTTCGTGAAATTTTTCTAATGTTCATCACAAAAAATCCAACTCCTAAAATTAGAGCTATGATAAAAAGTATATTGGGTAAATATTGCATTCTGTAAAAATTAAATTAGTATTTTAGTCTTTAATAAATAATAAACTATCTGGAGCTGTTGGTTCATATTCTTGTGGCTTTTTACCAAATAAAGAAAAGTGAACATATCTCTTTGGATTAATCTTTAAATCTCTTAACAATTGCTCTAACTCCTTAGTTGCTGCTTCTACATTTTTATACAACTCATCATCATTTATCAACCTTCCAATTGATCCATCAGTAGAATTTATTTTTTTAGACAATTCATTAAAATTATCTACTGCATTCTCTGCTTTCTGAACAATACTATTAAAGTTTACAGTTGTTAAACTATCTGCTAACTTATTTAGATTACCAGTAATGTTTTTAGTATTTTCTAGAGTAATTTTTAAATTATCTTGATTATCAACAACCATAGAATTTACGGTTTTAATCGTTTGTCTAAGCTCGTATATTGTTGCAGATAAATTTGATACTGATGAATTAATACCTTTAATTGTATTTTCATTTAGGACTTTATTTAAACCACTAAATAAAGTATCTGCGCTTACTATTACCTTTTCTATTTTTGTTTGTAAAGGATCTAATCTTTCACCAATAGAAGTAAATAAGCTTTCCTCCATTTCACCTTGAAGCATGTCTCCTGAAACAGCCATTTCACCTTCATAATTAGGAATAATTGCTAAGTTTGATGGCGATAATGGGTTTGGAGAATATATTTTTACAACACTACTTTTAGAAAACTGAAAATCGTTTTCAACAGCAAATGTTACAATTAATTGCCCTCTTTTTTCTTCTGTAGTATTAAATTCAATACCTTTTACCTGACCTACTTTTAATCCGTTTAAAGTAACAGTACTTGCCCTATTTAGACCACCTATTTTGGTATATTCCACTTGGAATTCTCTTGCTTTACCATCAAGTAAATCATGACCTTTTAAAAAATTAAAACCCCAAACAAATAAGATTATAACTACTAATAAAATGGCACCAATTTTTAATTCTTTAGACATAGGTAGAAATTTACTAACAATATTACTAATATTTTTTGGTTGTTTTAAGCAAATTTAAGGCATTTTATTCACTTCTTCTACAGATACTTTTTCGCCATTTTTAAAAGCGACAAGAAAAGCAGATTTGTAGCCTTTCTGTCTAGCAACTTTTAATGAATTTTTAGCCTCTTTGTATGAGGAAGTTACACCATAATAATATTTATAAAAGTTACCCAATTTTACCCTTTGAATATCCTTCAGGCCTTTGAAATTATAGGCTTTTGTTGCCAATTTATTTTTACCAGATGCAATTTGTACTTTAAATTCAATAAAATCTTTTTGCTCAACTACTGAGCCATCATCAACTACAGTATTAATTTTTAAATTGGTTACATAATTTTCAATTGCTTGTGCAACAGATTTGGCCATTTGCTTTTGACCTTGTTTGGAGTTCAGGTATCTACCCTCTTTCTTGTTTGTTAAAAACCCTAATTCTACCAAAACACTTGGCATTACTGTTTCTCTTAAAACTTGAAAATTATCTTGTTTTACTTTACGATCTAATCTGTTTAGTTGTTTTGTAAAATTCGATTGAATTAAACTTGCAATTTCTAAACTCTTATCTAAATTTTCTTCTTGTAACAGAGAGAAACCAACAACAGATTCTACAGAATTTGCATCAAACCCTTTATATCTTTGTTCGTAGTTTTCTTCTAATAAAACTGCTGCATTTTCTCTTTTGGCTATTTCTAAATTCTTCTTATTACCTCTTAAACCCAAAACAAAAGTTCCTGCTCCATGAGCAGCTGGTCTTGGTAGGTATGAATCACAATGAATAGAAACAAACAAATCAGCATCTGCTTTATTAGCTATGTCTCCTCTTTTCCATAAGTCTATAAAAACATCTTTATTTCTAGTATAAATGACTTGGATGTCTTTGTTTTTTTTTAGTTCTGCACCCACTAATAAAGCTACTTTTAAAGCAATATTTTTCTCATAATAACCATTTCCTCTGTTACCAGGATCTTTTCCTCCATGACCTGCATCTAAAACAATGGTATACTTTTTTTGCGCATTTGTAGTTATAGGTAAGAATATCGCAAAACAAAAGACTATAAAAAATAGCTTTTGGAACTTGGTATTAAATTTGTGGATTTGTAGAAAATTCATCAATAAAATTTAACTAATTTTGGCATCTTTAATTTTGTGTTTCAAATATTGAGCCATACTTTTACTCTAATACAAAAATAGTATTTATAGCATTGCAATCAAATCTATCATACCTACTTTTATTTTGCTGCTTCTTTTTTATAAAGTTAAGTTTTTCTCAAGATATTCCTACAAAAAAGAAAATCGTAATTCCATCTATAAAGAAAGATACTGTGATTGCCAAAAAAACAGATTCTTTAGGTTTGGCAAAAAGAGATTCACTTTTGCTTAAAAAAACAGATACTATAAAATCTGATTCTATAAAACCAAAAGAAACTATAGAAGACATCATTACACATATTGCTAAAGATTACACTATACAAGATGCAAAAAACAAAACTGTAACTCTTTATAACGAAGCCAATATAACCTATACAGATATTGATTTAAAAGCGGGTATCATTATTATAGACTACAAAAAGAACACACTCTTTGCTAAAGGAATTAAAGATAGTACAGGTTATAGTCAAAGACCTGTCTTTAGACAAGGAGCTCAAGAATCTGAACAAGATTCTCTATTGTATAACTTTAAAAGTAAACGTGCTTTAATCTATGGTTTAAAAACCCAACAAGGAGAAATGTTTACTTATGGTGAAAAGACAAAGAGAGTAAATGATTCTACAATTTATGTTAGAAAAATTAGATTTACAACATCAGATAAAGACAACCCAGATTATTATATTACAACAAATAAAGCAAAATTAGTACCTGGTAAAAAAATTATTGTTGGTACAAGTAATTTGGTTTTAGCAGATGTACCTACCCCATTATTTCTACCTTTTGCTTACTTTCCTATGAGTGAAACTAGTGTTTCTGGTTTTTTAATTCCTGCTTTTGATACAGGAAGTAGTACAAGAGGAATTGGTTTTCAGAATGGTGGTTATTATTTTGCTATAAACGATTATGTAGATTTAACTCTTTTGGGTGATGCCTATTCAAATGGTAGTTGGGGTGTAAGAGTATCATCAAACTATAATAAGAGGTATAAATTTAATGGAACATTTAGTTTTAATTTTGAAAACAACATAAATGGTATTCGAGGTTTTGACGATTTCTCTAGAGCCAATAATTTTAATGTAAGATGGTCTCACAATCAAGACTCAAAAGCAAGCCCTAATTCAAGATTTACAGCATCAGTAAATTTAGGTAGTAGTCGTTTTTTTAGAGAATCATTAAATCAGTTTAATGTTTCACAATCACAAAATAACACCTTTAATTCATCTATTAACTATAGCAAAAACTTTGTAGGCACTCCATTTAACATGGCTGTTACTGCTTCTCATCAACAAAATACCAATACAGAAAGTATTATAATGACTTTGCCATCATTAACACTAAACATGAATAGAATATATCCTTTTGCTGGCAAAGATGGAGTGAAGAAAAATCCTATTCAAAAGTTAGGTTTTAATTACAATATGCAAGGTCAGTATTTAATAAATACGACAGATGATGAGTTTTTTACCAGTAAAATGTTCGAAACTGCAAGAGCAGGAATGCAACATAAAACAAGTACAAACACTAATATAAAAGCATTTAGATATTTTACACTTTCACCAAGCGCAAATTATGAAGAAACGTGGCAATTTGATTATATTCAAAAAAATTATGATCAAACCAATAATGAAGTGGTTACTGATACTATAAGAGGTTTTAAATCTTATAGAGAATACAATTTGGGTGTTAGTTTATCTACCAATATTTATGGAGATTTTTCTTTTTCTAAAGGAAGACTAAAAGCCATAAGACACACTTTTAGACCAACAATTTCTTATACCTACAGACCAGATTTTCAAGACAGATACTTAGAGCAAGTACAACAAAGTGCTGATCCTTTAGACGTTATAGATTATACTGTATTTGATAATGGTATTTATGGAAGACCTTCTGGAGGTTTAAGTAATTCTATTGGTATATCTTTAAATAATGTTTTAGAGGCTAAAGTAGCCCCTAAAGACCCAGATAGTGATGAGGATGATGAAAAAATTATGATTTTAAATAATCTTAATTTTAATACAGCTTATAATATTGCTGCAGATAGTTTACGATGGTCTAATGTTACATTTAGTGCAGGTACTCGTTTGTTTAAAGATAAGTTAGCAGTAAATTTAACTGGTAGTTTAGATCCATATCAAGTGAATGAAAATGGAGTTAGAATTGATAAATTTAATCCAGGAATTTTTAGATTATCGAACGCAAACTTAACAGCTAATTACTCAATATCTAGTAAAGATTTTGAAAAAGAAGATAAAAACAAAAGTGCCAATCAAGAAAGTAGAAATGGAAATGGGGCTAATAATCCTCCAGATACTATGGGTGCTCAAATTGACCCAACAAATAGGTTTGGCAGGCAAGATGCCAATGATGTTGGTGGTGGAACCAAAGAAACTGAATTATATAACTCTAAAATACCATGGACATTAAACTTAGTTTATGCAGCCACTTATAGAAATAATGGTGTTGATCCTGGAGAAATTGGTGTACACACTTTAGGTTTTAGTGGAAATATTGAATTATCGCCAAAATGGAAAGTAGGTTATTCATCTGGTTATGATGTTAAAAATGGTGCGTTTTCGTTCTCAAGATTTAATTTTACGAGAGATTTAGACAGTTGGCAATTCAATTTTAATTGGGTGCCTTTTGGTTCAAATTCGTCATATACATTTTTTATTGGTGTAAAATCATCTACACTCGCTGATTTAAAGTGGGATAAAAACAAACCACCTGATAGATTATTGTTTTAAAAATCACTACATACAACATCTACATATATTTATAAATTACATGAAAAAAATAATAACTACAGACAAAGCTCCTGCTCCTATTGGGCCATACAACCAAGCTGTTTTAAGTGGAAACACCTTGTATACTTCAGGACAAATTGCTATTGATGCTGAAACTGGTGAGTTGGTTTTGGATTCAATTAAAATTGAAACAACAAAAGTTATGGAGAACATGAAAGCAGTTCTAGAAGCTGCTGAAATGACTTTTGAAAACGTGGTAAAATCTTCCATATTTATTTCGGACATGAAAAATTTTAAAGAAATAAATGAAGTCTATGCTCAATACTTTAATGAAGAAACAGCACCTGCAAGAGAAACTGTAGAAGTTGCCAATTTACCTAAATATGTAAATGTTGAAATAAGTATGATTGCTGTTAAATAAAGCTTTATTTACTTATTATAAACCTATAAAAAAACCTGATAGAAATTAATCTATCAGGTCTTTTATTTCCTTTATTTCTTTAATTATAGAGAAGCAGAATATTCTACTAAGTCTACTAATTTCGTTGAATAACCAATTTCGTTATCATACCAAGAAACAACTTTTACAAAGTTATCATTTAAAGCAATACCAGCATTTGCATCGAATACAGAAGTACGAGTTTCACCAACAAAATCTTGAGAAACAACTAACTCTTCAGTATATCCTAAAACACCAGCCATTTCATTTTCTGAAGCTGATTTCATTGCTGCTTTAACTTCTTCGTAAGTAGCACCTTTTTCTAACTTTACAGTTAAATCTACCACAGAAACATCCATAGTTGGAACTCTAAAAGCCATACCTGTTAATTTACCATTCAACTCAGGAATTACTTTACCTACTGCTTTTGCAGCTCCTGTAGAAGAAGGAATAATATTGTGAATTGCTGCTCTACCACCTCTCCAATCTTTATTAGATGGGCTATCAACAGTTTTTTGTGTTGCAGTCGCTGCATGTACAGTAGTCATTAAACCTTCTGCAATACCAAAGTTATCATTTAATACTTTTGCAATAGGTGCTAAACAGTTTGTTGTACAAGATGCATTAGAAAAAATGGTATCTGATGCTTGTAATTTTGTATGGTTAACTCCCATTACAAACATTGGTGCATCTCCTGAAGGTGCAGAAATAGCTACTTTTTTAGCTCCACCTTGAATATGTAAATTAGCTTGCTCTAAGCTTTTGAAGATACCTGTACATTCTAAAACGTACTCAGCACCAACTTCATCCCATTTTAAATCAGCAGGGTTTCTTTCTGCAGAGATTCTAATTTCATTTCCGTTAACAACTAGTTTACCATCTTTAACTTCTACAGTACCATCAAAAGCACCATGAACAGAATCGAACTTTAACATGTATGCTAAATAATCTACTTCTAATAAATCGTTAATAGCTACTACTTGTACGTTATCTCTTTTTACTGCAGATCTAAATGCTAACCTACCTATTCTACCAAATCCGTTAATTCCTATTTTTATCATTTTATTAATTCTTTTTATGTTATGTAGACATAATGTCTGACACTCTGATTAATTCTTTATTTATTTTTGATTGACCTTTGATTGCTTTATCTAATGGTGTTACAGACATTTTTTCATTTAAAAGCCCAACCATTAAATTAGATTGTCCTTCTAACAAACTCTCAACTGCTTTTACACCCATTCTACTTGCTAACACTCTATCAAAACAAGAAGGTGAACCACCTCTTTGCATGTGACCTAGCACTGAAACTCGCACTTCGTATTCAGGTAAATTTTCTTCTACGTAATCTTTTAATTCGAAAACGTTTTTACCAATTTTATCTCCTTCTGCAACAACTACAATACTAGATGATTTTCCTGATTCTTTACTTCGTTTTAAAGATTCTAACAAACGATCTAAACCAAGGTCTTCTTCTGGTATTAATATTTCTTCTGCACCTGCTCCTACTCCTGCATTTAATGCAATATGACCAACATCTCTACCCATTACCTCTACAAAGAATAATCTGTTGTGAGAAGATGCTGTATCTCTAATTTTATCAATTACGTCTACAACTGTATTTAATGTAGTATCATAGCCTAAAGTATGGCTTGTACCAGTAATATCATTATCTATGGTACCAGGAATACCCATTACTGGGAAATTAAATTCTTGATTAAAAATTAATGCTCCTGTAAATGTTCCATCTCCACCAATTACAACTAAGGCATCTATGTTAGCAGCAATTAATGCATCATATGCTTTTTGTCTGCCTTCTTTAGTTCTAAACTCATTAGATCTTGCAGACTTTAAAAAAGTACCACCTTTGTTAATAATGCCTTTTACACTTCTGGCATCTAAAGAAATAAAATCTCCTTCAATCATTCCTTGGTAACCTCTGTAAATACCTGCGCATTCAATTTTATAAAACGCACAAGTTCTTACTACTGAACGAATTGCAGCGTTCATACCTGGAGAATCTCCTCCAGAAGTCATTACTCCTATTTTCTTTATTTTACTCATATTTCAATGTAAAATTAATTCTTTTAAATGATTTATAATAATAAAGTTACGAAAACGATTGAGCCTAAATAGCCCATTTTTATTATATAAATGTTAATTATTTGGGTCTAAAATAATGAATCTAAATAATGCCAAAAAGAGCCTAATTACCCTCGAAGTTAATCAGGTTATTTTTAGGTACAAGAATCGTATCCTTTTTAATTTCGGGTTTCTTTTTAACCGACTTTTTCTTTAAACCAATTTTAGCTAAAAGTTCAGATAAAGTATTAAAATTTACTTGGTAAGATAAACCAACTCCTTGTGTATAGCCTTCTTCTTGTTGGGAATACTGTATTTCATTCTGTCTATTAAATATAACTCCTCTAAAGTTACCTTCTTGATTTAATAGAACTTCAACTTTTACTTCACCAACAACACTCGATTGAGTTTGAGCACCAACAGGAACACCTACTTTACCATTAATTATAACCCTATCACTTACTTGTGTACTTACAGAAACATCTACTTGATTGTCTATATTTAAACGATCTATACTATTTCCTTGATCTCCTTGTTGATAATCTACACCCAACTGAAACTTACTATCAGGACTATTTAATATACTAGAAAAAGCAGTTGCAATTGCACTAGAAGCTGTACCTGTTAAGGTATTGTTTACATCAAAACTTACTTTTTCTGGGTTTCTAAAAGTACCAAATGCCAATAGCGATATAAACTGTGTTGTTTTTTCGTTTATGTTATTATCATTTAAAACAAACTCTAACTCACTTGCAATGGTTGGATCTACATTGGTTAGTTGGATGTCTAATTCTTGTTTAGAGTTAAATAAATCTCCAGTAATTCTTGTTACCAAATCTATTTCCTCTTTTCTATTTGAATTAAAATTCTGTAATAAAACTGCAGGGTTTGCTTTGGCTTTATAAATGGCAGTAACATCTAAATCTGCTTCATAAGGGTTTCCATTCCAAGATACTGTACCTCCTTTTTGTATGATAAATGGCTTATTAATAATTCCTCCATATTTAAAGTCATAGACTCCTGTGTCTATGGTGTAATCTCCAAACATATCAAATCTACCTCTTGTATTAATTACAATTTCTAAATTACCAGTTCCTCTACCTGTTAATTGACTTCCATTTACTTCATCAATTACAACTTGTGCTTCTGCATCTTTAGTTACATCTAAATTAATGTTTAAGGATAAACCTTTAATTGCTTCTTGAGCCAATTTTCGTTGACGTTCTTCAGTATCCATTTTATCAGTCTTAAAATGAATTAATTGATAACTATCTACTGTTTCTATATCTTTTAAAGGAACTACAAATTTTGTATTGGCATTGGTTTCTGCATTTACAGTAATATCTAATTGATCTGTTAAACCTGTAATACTTGCAGAGCCATCTATAAACGCTGTTCCATAATAAAGAGCCTCTTCTGTATTTTCTGTATCTAAAACCAATAAATTATCGGTTACAATTTCTAAGTCTAGAAACCATTGTTCAAAATTTTGATGTGTAATATTGCCCAACAAAACACCTTCTGTTTTATACTTAGAATCTAATAATTGAATATTCTCGAAAATAAAGGATTGCTCAGACAAAGTAATGGTTGATAATCCATCGAAGTCTAAATCTACATTTAAGTATGGAAATTTAAGACCAGCATTATGTAAACGTAAAGTACCTTCCATATCTGGATTTCTTAAAAATCCTCTAAGATAAAAATCACCAGAAACCAAACCTCTCATAGAAGAAATAACATCTGCACCTAAAGGACTAAAAGCTTTTAAATTATAATCTTCTAAAAATACTTGTAAATCGATTAAAGGTCTTTTACCAGAAAAATCTAAATTACCTGTTGCTGCAATACTTTTTACTTTTTCGTTCTTAATAGACAAATCCACTTTGTACTTATCATAAGAATTATCTCCTACAACATTTAAAGCCAATTCTCCTTGTTTAAAATCGTTAACCTCAAAATCTTTGATAACTAGGGTAGCTTCTGGAGTGTAAATATTGTTTGCTTGCACAAAATCTATATTTCCTGTAACATTACCTTTTAGAGTCAAACTATCTATTTCTGGCATAAAACTTTGCAATTTTACTTTGGTTAAATCTGCCAATAATGTTTTTTCTGTTTCACCTAAAATACTTCCTGTAAACTCAACTTTTTGTTCACCTGAAACTAGTTTAAACTGACTAAAATTGAACTCATTATTCTTAAGATCGAAAACAATTTTGTCAGTATTCTGTTCATCAGGATTTATATTCCAAACTGTGTTTTTAAATACAAAAGTTGATTTTTCAAAACCTACAACAGACTTTTGGTTTTCATTAATCGTGTAGAAAAAGTCTAAATTAAAATTCTCTTTGTCTTGAGGACCACCATTAAATTCTGATTTAAAAAACAAGGTATCATTTTGTGTTCTGTTCAGTAAATTTAATTTAGAAACGTTATAGTATTTTGTATTTACTTCTGAGGCTGTTAAATGCGAATTGTACAGAGGGTTTTGATTATCTGTTCTTAGTAATACATCTTTTAACTCATTGCCATAAATATCTATTTTGGGTGATGAAAACGTAAGTCTTAATTGGTCTTTATTCGATTGAATTTTTCCACGAATCTTAGTATTATCATCTATAGAAATCTCTGGATAAAATACAGACACAATTTGATTGTAGATGGTAAAATTAAAATCTACATATTGATTTGGAGCTACAGGATAAGGTTCGTAGTTGGTATAAATACTACCTAATGCATTTTGAGCAACATTGGGTACTTCAGAAAATGTAAATTTACCAGAAATGTAACCATTTGCGATGTCTTTTGATGTTACTTGAATTTTCTTAATACTATCTTTTACAGAAGAAGAAACGTTGAATTCTTTAAAACTAAACTCCTCTTTTTCATTAGTGTAAAATACATCTGTAAAAGTTGCATTACCAATAATATCATCTAAAGTATTCCCTTCTACATCTAATGCAATAAAACCTTTTAATTGAGCTGTACTATCTCTTGTAAAAAGATTGGTTTCTTTTAAATTTAGATATTTAATTTCTGATAAAAAATCGAACTTATTTACTTCTGATGATAAATCTGCTAAACCCTTAAAGTCCATTTTAAAGTTTGTATCATCTATAGATAAATCTCCATCAAACTTATTGTTTTGATATTGTCCATTAGCTAAAATATTTGTGTAGATATAGTCTTTAAATTCAAACTCAGATATTTCTCCTATAAACCTTGTATCTATATTTTCTAATTGAAAACCACTTCCATCTACATCTCCTTGTAATGAAATAATACCAAATAAAGGATCATTAAAAAACACTCCAATATCAAACTGTTGTAACTCTATATCTCCATCATAAACTGCAAAATCAATATTATCTATATTGGTAATCTGTAAATCTGCAATGGCGCCTCCAATATCTGATTTCACATCAATTGTAGCTTGCATTTGATCTGGAGTAACTTTTACTCTACCTTTAACAGTAAATTGTCCTAGTTTGCTAAAATCTGAAGGCACATTTTTACCTAATACATTAGGCAGAATTCTTTTTAGCTCATTGTAAGTGGCTGTTAAATTATCTAAATCTCCCTCAAAAATAAAACCTCTTTCTACATCTACAGCATTTACAAAAGTTAAATCGCCATTAATGTACAAGCCTCTATTATTGGCAAGATTTAAATTCTTAAGTTCAAAGTTATTTAGCTTACCATTAAAAACACCTTTAAAATCTACAATATCATTACTGCTTAACTCATTGTAAAATTTTTTTATGTCTTTAATTGCTATTTTACTATCACTAAAATTGGCATCAATTTGAACTTTATTTACAAAATCTGCTAAATCTTCTCTTTCGTAACTAAAGATGATATCCCCTTTAATATTAGTTTTTTCAGTTTGTAGAGTTGTATTAAAAAACTCCATTTTAGTTTTAGAGTAGGTGAAATCTGTTGTTAAATTAGAAACTTCTAAGTTGTTCATATCAACAAAATACAATCCTCTAATATCTGATGAAAAATCTGGACCAATAATAGACAAGTTTTGTAGATTACCTCCTGCATTGGTTACAGAGTAATTGAGTGAATCTTGTTTATTGGCATCAATAATCTTAAAATCTAAATTATCTACATAAACATTTTCTGACTTTAATATAAATGGGTTTAAAGAATCTTGCTCTGTGCCATCATCAAAAGAATCAATAAAAATAGACATATTATCATCCTCTTCACCCTTGTAAGTTTTCATGTAATAATAAGCGTCTTCTAAATAAATTGGTCCTAGCAAAACCTCTTTATTTAAAACTTTGTTTGCATTAAGAATTGAAGTACTTAATTTATCTACAAAAATTAAAGTGTCTTTATGATGATCTCTAATTTTTACACCTCTAAATCTAACACTTCCCAAAAGCGAAAAATCGACTTTTTCTATGGTTAAATCTGTACCAAAATCATCATTAATTCTTTTGGAGAAATAATTACCTAATTTTGTTTGTACTGGAGAAATAGAAAGTAAAATACTTAACAACAGCAAAAAGAGCACAAAGTACCCCAGAACTTTTAGAATTTTTTTGCTGATATTTTTAATAACAATTTATTTTAAAAAGTAACTAACTACCTAAGTATAATACATATTTAAGCTACTTATTACAAAGAACGTGCAAATTTAACAAAGAATTAAATTTCTATTCCTAAAAAATAAAGCACTCTTAAAAATATACTTAATTTTGCATTGGCTTAACGTAAATTTTAAATGGACAAACCAACTTATATTTTAGCAATAGAATCTTCTTGTGATGACACAAGTGCTTCTGTAATGTGCAATGCAAAAGTGTTGAGCAATGTTGTTGCAAACCAAGAAGTGCATTCTAAATATGGAGGAGTTGTACCAGAATTGGCTTCTAGAGCTCATCAACAAAATATTGTTCCTGTTGTACAACAAGCTTTGGCGCAAGCTAAAATTACAAAAAACGATTTATCTGCAATAGCATTTACTAAAGGACCAGGTTTAATGGGTTCTTTATTGGTAGGTACTTCTTTTGCAAAATCTATGGCTCTTGGGTTGAATATTCCTTTGTTAGATGTTAACCATATGCAAGCACATATTTTAGCACATTTTATTGATGAAGAAGGCTCTAAGAAACCTAATTTTCCATTTATATGTTTAACCATTAGTGGAGGACACACCCAAATTGTAAAAGTCTCTAATTATTTTGATATGGAAATATTAGGAGAAACTATTGATGATGCAGTTGGTGAAGCTTTTGATAAATCTGCTAAAATTTTAGGATTACCTTATCCTGGAGGTCCTTTAATCGATAAATATGCTCAGTTAGGCAATCCAAAAGCATATTCTTTTACCAAACCTAAAGTGGGTGATTTAGACTTTAGTTTTAGTGGTTTAAAAACAGGAATTCTATATTTTATTCAAAAACAACAAAGAATCAACCCTAATTTTATTGAAGAAAATTTAAATGATATTTGTGCATCTATTCAGCATACAATTGTAGAAATTTTGATGGATAAATTAAAAAATGCAGTAAAACAAACAGGAATAAAAGAAATTGCAATTGCTGGTGGAGTTTCTGCAAACTCAGAAATTAGGAAAAGATTAATAAATGCAGAAAAACACTTTGGTTGGCCTACCTATATCCCTAAGTTTGAATACACCACAGATAATGCTGCAATGATTGGTATTACAGGTTACCTAAAATACATCAGTAATATGCATGCAGACATAAATGTTACTGCAAAAGCAAGGTTAAAAGTAACAGAGTAATTTTATGAAAACTGTAATAAACAGATTAGTTTTTAACGTAAAATACTTCCTTTTTTGGTTGCTCTATTTTATAGTGGCAAGAGCTATTTTCTTAAGTTATTATTTTGATCAAACTCTAGAATTACCTCTAAGTACTATTGCAGAAACGTTTTTGTATGGTTTACGATTAGATGCTTCCTTTTCTGCTTACATTTCTCTATTGCCTTTTTTACTCATATTGTTTTCTGTTTTTTTATCGGCAAAACCTATTTTAAAGTTCATAAAAGTTTATACCAATCTTGTAATTGTAGCTACTACTCTACTATTATTTATAGATGCTGGTTTATACAAAGCTTGGGGAATTCGATTGGATTCTACCTTGTTAGATTATTTAAACACACCAGAATTAATGATTTCTTCTGCATCTACTAGTCAGTTGATTGTTGGTGTTCTATTTTGGTTTATCATTTCTTTTCTATTTATAAAACTTTACCAAAAACTTGATAAAAAATTTCAAAAAACCATAACTAATGGGCATTTTTCTGAAGTTTTGATTTCATTATTTTTATTCGCTTTTTTAATTTTACCTATTAGAGGTGGCTTACAAACTATACCTATTAATCAAAGTAATGTATATTTTTCCAAGATTATGTTTGCTAACCATGCAGCATTAAATTACATGTGGAATTTTGCAAATACCGTAAATCATAAAGAAGATGATGGTAATCCTTATAAAGTATTTGAAACTGAAGTTGCTACAAAAATCATTAAAAACACAAGAAATGAGCTGTTACAATCTAATTATGACAGTATTCTAACCACAACAAAACCAAATGTTATTCTTATTATTTGGGAAAGTTTATCTGCAAAAGTAGTTGGTTCTTTAGGTGGTGAAAAAGGAGTTACACCTAATTTAAATAAGCTCTCTAAAGAGGGTATTTTGTTTACCAATTTTTATTCAAATGGAGACAGAACTGATAAAGGTATACCTGCAATGCTAAGTGGTTATTTTCCACAACCTGTTAAGAAAATAATGCGAATGCCTAATAAAAGTAGAAGCTTACCCATGTTGCCAATGGAAATGAAAAAATTGGGTTATGAATCTTCTTTCTATTATGGAGGAGATTTAAACTTTGGTAATATGAATACTTATTTATTAAATGCTGGTATAGATAATTTTGTTGATGGCAGCTATTTTGATACTAAAGACTGGAATTCAAAATGGGGTGCTTATGATGACGTTTTCATGAAGAAATTTGCTGATGATTTATCTAAAACTCCAAAAGAGCCTTTCTTTAAAATTGCGCTTACATTATCTAGCCATGAACCTTACGAAATAAAAGGTGAATATAAATTTGGTAAAAACGGTACAGACAATTTATACAGAAGTGCTCATTTTTATACTGATAAAACTATTGGTGATTTTATTGCTTTTGCAAAAAAACAAGAATGGTATAAAAACACATTAATAGTAATTATGTCAGATCATGGACATAGTTCTCCAAAACACGAAGGTGAGTTTTTTGCGCCAATTAAATTTCAAATTCCTATGTTGTGGTTGGGAGGAGCTATTAATCCAAACATTAAAGAAGTTGATGTAATTTCGAGTCAAGTAGATTTTTCATATACTTTATTGGATCTTTTAAAAGGAGATAATAGCAGGTTTGTTTTTGGTAAAAATTTATTCAATACGTCTAATAAGCAATATGCTTATTATTCATTCAACAAAGGCTTTGGTTTGGTTTCTAAAGAAGGCAATTACCTTTATGATTACATTAAAAAAGAAAGTATCACTGCATCAGGTTCTACAACTTATTTAGATTCTTTAGGTAAAGCAATTACACAAGATGCTTACAATGACTTTTTGAACAGAAAGTAATTACTTTTTATTTAAATATTCTTCTATATCTGCAATATGATGTTGTAATGCTTCAGTAGAAATTTGAATTTCTCTAATTAAGAAAACGAGTGACATCAACAACAAAATTAAACCCAAACCAAAAGCATAAGCTGCAACAATGTAAAAATTGATGTAAATTAAAAACATTGTAAGCACACAGAATAACAAGCTAGTAATTCCGAAAATCTGCATCCATCTTGTTAGATTTAACCGAACTTTTAAGTTTTGAATTTGTCTTAATAAAGAATCGTCTTTCTCTTTTAAATATTTATCATGCAAATTTCGAATTACAGCTGCATAAGCTAAAAATCGATTTGTATACGCTAACATGATTAATGAAATTGCAGAAAATAATAAAGCTGGTGTTGTTAGAGATAGTTCTTCCATAATTTCAAATGTAGATATTTTTACCAAATGCATTCATAATTAATTTGATAGTATTAAATAGGATTAGTAAATACATATACTTTTGAAAAAAACTAATCATGGAAACTATAAGAAAAATCGGAATTATAACTAAAGGGTTCATTTATTCCCTAGTTGGTATATTAACTTTTTTAGCTGCCATTAATTACGGAGGTCAGGTATCAGGTAAAAATAAAGTTATAGGTTTTTTAGAACAACAAACTTTTGGTCAAACCTTGGTAATTATAATCGCTTCTGGATTGCTTTTGTATGCTTTATGGAGATTTTACTCAGCTTTTTTAGATGGTAAAAATGAAGGTTCAGATAAAAAAGGAATTTTAAAAAGAATAGGATATTTCATCAGTGGAGCAATTTATACCTTATTATCAATTTCTATTTTTACAAAAACGTCAAACTCATCAAATAGTAGCAGAACTGAAGCTACTGAAATGCTTATTGATAATGAAGCAGGAATCATTCTACTTTATGTTATTGGCATCATTTTATTTTTAGTTGGAATTTATCAGTTTTATAAGGGATACAGCAATAAATTTTTAAAAGAGATTGAAAACACTGGGAAAGTAGAATCAAAAAATATTCTCAAAAAATCTGGTAAATATGGGCTTATTGCAAGAGGAATTTCTTTCGGAATTTTTGGCTTTTTTGTGGTAGTTGCAGCAAGTCAAAAAAATGCAGAAGCAATAAAAGGTTTAGAAGGTATGTTTAATTACCTACAATCATATAAATGGGGTAATATTTTAATGGGATTAATGGCTGTTGGATTTTTTGCATATGGTATTTACCAATATTTCTTGGCAAGATATAGTTCTTTGTATTCATAGGGAATTATTACATTTGTTACTATGATAAAAAAGATTTGCTTCATCCTGTTACTTTATTCTACCAGCTATTTTAGTCAAGATTTAGCAAAAGGTTTCATATACTTATCAGATATAGATTCATCAATTCAATCAGAATTACGATATTATTCTAACAATAATTTTATTGGCAAACCTATAGATGGTTATAAAAATGATTGTGTAATTCTAACTAAACAAACAGCTTTAGCATTAAAAAAAATACAAACTGAATTAAAAAAACAAGGGCTAAGTTTAAAAATATTTGATGCATACAGACCACAAAAAGCAGTAGACCATTTTGTAAAATGGGCCAAAGTACTTAATGATACTTTAATGAAAAAAGAATACTATCCTAGTTTACCAAAGTCAGAGCTCTTTAAACAAGGATATATTGCTTCTAAATCTGGACACACAAGAGGTAGTACTGTAGATTTAACCATTATTAATATCAAAACAGGTAAAGAATTAGATATGGGGAGCCCTTATGATTTTTTTGGAGTTCAGTCACATCCTTTTCATGAAAATATTTCAAAAACACAAAAAGAAAATAGAATGCTTTTGCGCAAAGTGATGTTAGCTCAAAATTTTATTCCTTATAAGAATGAATGGTGGCATTTTACCTTAAGTAATGAGCCATTTAGAAATCAATATTTTAATTTTAATATTGAATAAAACTTTAACAATTCTAAAACAGCCTTCAATTAAACTCGGCATTATATTTGCTTTAATTGAGCTGTAAGATTACCATATGAAAATTAAACCTCAAATAATTTTAAGTTTCCTAATTGTATTTATTAGTATAAATACGTTTGGGCAATTAGATACTAATAAAGGCACCAAAGAAAAAGGTAAAACAAAAGCAGTTGTTTTAACTAATTCTAAGGTTGCAAAAAAACCAAACTCAATAGAATTAAAGGGTACTTCTGGTTTTGAAAGGGCTTTCAATGCAGAAAGAGAACGTTTAAGAAAGCAAAACAAACAGAATGATTTAAATAATAAAGGCATTTTAACTCAGGCTAAATTAAACGAACAGCGTTTTATGAAGTCTTTTAAAAAAATAAAAGGTCAATATATAATTCCTAAAATAGATCAAGATTTAGGAAGCTTTAGAACAGACTCTAAAAGTGTTAACATTATTTGTAGAGATTACCAATATCCAGATGGAGATAGAGTAACTATTTATATTAATGATATTCCAGTGGTTT
Source organism: Polaribacter dokdonensis (assembly GCF_024362345.1). Lineage (GTDB taxonomy): Bacteria > Bacteroidota > Bacteroidia > Flavobacteriales > Flavobacteriaceae > Polaribacter > Polaribacter dokdonensis. The sequence continues at coordinate 766,954 of NZ_CP101505.1, forward strand.
ATAATATCACATTAAGAGAGAACTATCAGAAGTTTAATATTCCATTAGATGTTGGTATCAACAAAATAGTTATTGAAGCACTAAATCAAGGTACATCTGGCCCAAATACTGCTGCCTTTAAGGTTTATAGCGATTCTGGATCGTTAATTTCTTCAAACGAATGGAACCTAGCAACTGGTGCAAAAGCAACACTTTTAATTGCGAAAGACAAATAGAAAAATTTCTTCTAAATCGATTTCGCTAAAATAAAATAATCTAGTTTTTTTATTCTTTATAAATGCGTTATTTTTGTATTAACTGTTATACAATAATGTATTGTATTATAACTTAATCAACGATTTAAAGAATGAAAAAAATCACCAAAGAAACGTATTTAGATTGGTACAAAAACATGCTTTTCTGGCGTAAATTCGAAGACAAATTAGCTTCAGTTTATATTCAACAAAAAGTAAGAGGCTTTTTACATTTATATAATGGGCAAGAAGCAATCTTAGCAGGTGCTCTGCATGCAATGGATTTATCTAAAGATAAAATGATTACTGCATACAGAAATCACGTACAACCAATTGGTATGGGTGAAGATCCTAAAAAAGTAATGGCAGAATTATATGGTAAAGCTACTGGTACCTCTAAAGGTATGGGTGGTTCAATGCATATTTTCTCTAAAGAATTTGGTTTTTATGGAGGTCATGGTATTGTTGGTGGTCAAATACCTTTAGGTGCAGGTATTGCATTTGGAGACAAGTATAAAGGTAGTGATGCTGTAACTTTAACATGTTTTGGTGATGGTGCTGCAAGACAAGGTTCTTTGCATGAGGCATTCAATTTAGCTATGTTATGGAAATTACCAGTAATTTTTATTTGTGAAAATAATGGTTATGCAATGGGTACTTCTGTAGAGAGAACAGCAAATCATACAGATATTTGGAAATTAGGTTTAGGTTACGAAATGCCTTGTGGACCTGTAGATGCAATGAATCCTATTAAAGTAGCAGAAGCTATAGATGAAGCAATACAGAGAGCAAGAAGAGGTGATGGACCAACTTTCTTAGAAATGAAAACATACAGATATAGAGGTCACTCAATGTCTGATGCTCAACACTACAGAACAAAAGATGAAGTAGAAGAGTACAAAAAAATAGATCCTATTACTCAAGTAAAAGATGTAATCTTTGAAAAAGGGTATGCAACAGAAGATGAAATATCTGCTATTGATAAAGAAGTGAAAGCTATGGTTAAAGAATGTGAAAAATTCGCAGACGAATCTCCATATCCAGATACTCAACAATTGTATGATATGGTTTATGAACAAGAAGATTATCCTTTTATAAGTTAAGATATGGCTACAGTAGTAAATATGCCGCGTTTAAGTGATACCATGGAAGAAGGTGTTGTGGCAAAATGGTTAAAAAATGTTGGTGATAAAGTAGAAGAAGGAGATATTCTTGCTGAAATTGAAACTGATAAAGCTACAATGGAGTTTGAATCTTTTCACGAAGGTACTTTATTGCACATAGGTATTCAAGAAGGTGAAACTTCTCCTGTAGATAAGTTATTAGCTATTATTGGTGAAGAAGGTGAAGATATTTCTGGCCTTTTAAGTGGTGCTGATAATTCTAAAGAAGCTGACTCATCTTCTAACCAAGAGAAAGAAGAAGAATCGAAAGAAGTTGAAACTGAAGCTACTTCTAACAATACAGAAATTCCTGAAGGAGTTAATGTGATTTCTATGCCACGTTTAAGTGATACTATGACAGATGGTACAGTTGCAACTTGGTTAAAAAGTGTTGGAGATAAAGTTGAGGAAGGAGATATCCTTGCTGAAATTGAAACTGATAAAGCTACAATGGAGTTTGAGTGTTTCTACGAAGGAACTATTTTACACATTGGAGTTCAAGAAGGTGAAACTGCACCTGTAGATAGCTTATTAACTATAATTGGTCCAGAAGGTACAGATGTTTCTGCTATTATTAAAAATGGTGGAGCAACTGCAAGCTCATCATCATCTGAAAAGAAATCTGAAACTTCTAACGATGCAAAAGAAGAAGCTCCAAAAGCTGAAGCTAAAAGTGATACAAATAAAACTGAGACTAATACAACAACTACAACTAATGGTGGTAGAATTTTAGCATCACCTTTAGCTAAAAAGATTGCTTCTGATAAAGGAATTGATTTATCTCAAGTTTCTGGTTCTGGAGAAAATGGAAGAATCATTAAAAAAGATGTTGAAAATTATACACCTGCTGCTAAAACAGAGGTAGCTGCAACAACATCAAATAGTGCAGCTCCAGTTATTTCTTTAAGTGGTGAAGAGAAATCTGAAGAAGTTAAGAATTCTCAAATGCGCAAAGCAATTGCAAAATCTTTAGGTAACTCTAAATTTTCTGCTCCAGACTTTAGTTTAAATATTGAAGTTGATATGGAAAATGCTATGGCTTCTAGAAAGACCATTAATGCAATTCCAGATACAAAAGTATCATTTAATGATATGGTTGTTAAAGCATGTGCTATGGCATTAAAGAAACATCCACAAGTAAATACTTCATGGTCTGATAATAATACTATTTATCATTCTCATATTCATGTTGGTGTTGCTGTTGCAGTAGATGATGGTTTATTAGTACCCGTAATTAAGCATACAGATCATTTAAGTTTAACACAGATTGGTGCTGGTGTTCGTGATTTAGCAGGTAAAGCTAGAAACAAAAAAATTGCTCCTGCAGAAATGCAAGGAAGTACTTTTACAGTATCTAATTTAGGTATGTTTGGTATAGATAACTTTACATCAATTATCAATCAACCAAATTCAGCAATCTTATCTGTAGGAACAATTGTAGAAAAACCAGTTGTAAAAAATGGACAAATTGTGGTTGGTAACACTATGAAATTGACATTAACTTGTGATCATAGAACTGTAGATGGTGCTGTAGGTGCTCAATTTTTACAAACATTAAAAACGTTTATTGAAAATCCTGTTACAATGTTAGCTTAATTTTCTGTAGATTTTAAAATATAAAAAATCCTAAACTATAAAGTTTAGGATTTTTTTTGAGTTTTAATCTTTACAATTAAACTTTCAGATTTTCTGATATAATTTTTTTAATTCTTTTATTTAAATACTTTAAAGAATTGTAACTAGTATGCTCTAGTACTATAACTACTAAATCTTCTTCTAAATAATTGGTTAAAGCTGTGCTAAACCCATTCCATTTTCCATAATGATAAACGTTTTTATCATCTTTTCTACCCATTCTAAAACCAAAACCATAAGGCACTTTTCTTCCAAAAATAGTTTCACCTTTAGAGTACATTTGCTGTAAGGATTCTTTTGATAATAGATTTCCTGAGTTTAATGCATAAGTCCATTTAAACAAATCTTCTGCTGTTGAATATACATTTTTATCACCTACAATAGCATCATTAACTGTGTTCCCAATTTTTAAATGTTTCCAACCTCTATATAATCGATAACCATTTAATTGATTCTTTCTAACTGTATCATTCTGATAACTATAAACAAATGAATTATTCATATTTAGAGGATCAAAAATATACTTTTTCAGATATTGATTATAAGGCAAGCCACTCACCTTTTCTACAATGGAAGCCAAAACTACATACCCTGTATTAGAATAATCAAAATTACGACCAGGTTTAAAAAAGCGTTGCGCTTTAGAAAATGGTAGCACACTCATTAAATCTGTATTTGTTGGTGCTTTGTTCTCCTTCCACTCATGCTCTGCCACCCAAAAATACTTTGGCAATCCAGAAGTGTGATTTAATAAATTTTTAATTGTGATGTTTTTGTATGGAAATTCAGGAAAAAAATAGTTTACAGTATCTGTAAGTTTAATTTTACCCTTTTCTTTTAATTGCATAATTGCAGCTGCAGTAAACTGTTTACTAACTGAAGCTAATTGAAATACAGACTCTTCCTTTAAAGGAACTTTCTTTCTAAAATCTGCATAACCTACTTGATTTTGATATACAATTTTTTGGTTTTTAGCTACTAAAACTGAACCATGAAAATCGTGTCTTTTATTTATTCTTTTTAATAATGAATCTAATTTCTTATTTACTTTTATGGTAGTTTCTTCAGGAAAATACTCAACAGGTATATCAACTATGGGCTTATTATTACTTACAATTTCTTTTTTAATAAGTTTCTTAGAAACGTCTTTTTCTGATTGTGAAGAAAATATAGACAGTAAAATACCTCCAACTAATAAAAAAAGAATCAATATGGTTTTATAAAGCTTACTCATCATTATTAAATTAACTAATATTACTCCAAATTTTAGAATTTCTATTAATTTTAGCAAACGTATTTTTTATTGGTAAATTGTGTTCCATCTCTAAATTTGGATCCTCTTGCAATAAATCTATGGCTGTATTTCTAGCTGCAACTAAAATTTTAGAATCCTTAGAAACATCAGCAATTTTAAGATTTAAAACACCACTTTGTTGTGTACCCATAAGATTTCCTGGTCCACGTAATTTTAAATCAACCTCAGCAATTTTAAAGCCATCTGTAGTATCTACCATTGTTTTTAAACGGGTTTTACCTTCTTCAGATAATTTATAGCTAGAAAGCAAAATACAATAACTTTGATCTGCACCTCTACCTACTCTTCCTCTTAATTGATGTAATTGAGATAAACCAAACCTTTCTGAGCTTTCAATAATCATTACACTTGCATTAGGCACATTTACACCAACTTCAATTACAGTAGTGGCTACCATAATTTGAGTTTCACCTTTTACAAAACGTTGCATTTCATAATCCTTATCTGCAGGTTTCATTTTACCATGAACAATGCTTATTTGATATTTAGGTGATGGAAATTCTCTTGCTACACTTTCATAACCGTCCATTAAGTCTTTATAATCCATAGCTTCAGACTCCTGAATTAAAGGATACACAATATACACTTGCCTACCCTTTGCTATTTCATCCTTCATAAATTTAAAAACCGATAAACGATTACTATCAAATCTATGTACAGTTTTAATTTCTTTTCTTCCTGGAGGTAATTCATCAATTACAGAAATATCTAAATCTCCATAAACAGACATGGCTAATGTTCTAGGAATTGGAGTTGCTGTCATTACTAAAATATGAGGTGGTAAAGTATTTTTAGCCCATAATTTTGCTCTTTGTTTTACTCCAAATCTATGCTGTTCATCAATAATTGCAATTCCTAAATTTTTAAATTTTACTTTGTCTTCTAGTAGTGCATGAGTACCAATCAAAATGTTTAAGGTACCATCTTCTAAATTTTCATGAATTTCTCTACGTTTTTTAGTTCTTACAGAGCCAGTTAAAATATCAACTTTAATATTCATACCCTCAACTAACTCAGAAACTGCAATATAATGTTGATTTGCCAATATTTCTGTTGGAGCCATAATTGTGGCTTGGTATCCATTATCTAATGCTAAAAGTGCAGTTAATAAAGCTACAATTGTTTTTCCTGAACCAACATCTCCTTGTAAAAGTCGGTTCATATGAGCACCAGAAGCTACATCTTTTCGAATTTCTTTTAATACCCTTTTTTGGGCATTAGTTAAATTAAATGGTAATTTTTCTGAGTAAAATTGATTAAAAATTGAACCAACATTTTCAAAAACAAATCCTTTAATTTTTGCTTTATTGATGAGTTTTTTTCTAACCAATTGCAATTGTATAAAAAACAGTTCTTCGAATTTTAATCTATTTTGTGCTTGTGCTAAATTTTCTTGACTTTTTGGAAAATGCACATTTAACAGTGCATCTCGCTTTTTCATCAACTTAAAATCGATGATAATATTGTTTGATAAACTTTCTTGAATGCTATCATAAAATTGTTGCAATAGTTTCTGAATATAGGAACGCATCAATTTATTTGACACACCAGAATTAGTAAGCTTTTCTGTAGAATGATAAATGGGTTGCATTTTAGTTTGCAACTTTTTTTTGTATTCTGTTACCAATTCCATTTCTGGATGAGGAATACTAAAACTTCCATTATAATGATTTAATTTACCATAAACCACATAGGGTACATCTACTTTTAAAGAATCTTTAATCCATTTTTGCCCTTTAAACCACACTAACTCCATAGAACCAGAAGCATCTTGAAAAGTGGCCACTAACCTACTTCCTCTTTTTTGAGCTACAGATTTAACATTGGTTATTTTACCTACAATTTGTACCTCTGAAGAATTTGGCTGTAAATCTTTTATAGCATGAAACTTGGTTTTATCTATATATCTAAAGGGAAAGAAATTTAATAAATCATTACAAGTTTTTATACCCAATTCTGAATACAAAAGTGTTGCTCTTTGAACACTTATGCCTGATATATATGTTATTGGGTAATCTAAATTCAATTTGCTAATTTATTTCTTAACGAAAATACACAAATCAATACAAAAAATTGAAACCTGAATTTTAATAAATAAAAAAAGAGAGCTGAATAAATCAGCTCTCTTTACATCAACATAATAAATGAATACCCCTAACATTTACTATTACTATTGACGATATTTAATTGGCTACTTAAATATGAATTTTTATGGTCTATAAATTCATTTTTAAAAAAGCTATAAAAAATTTTAAAAAAGAGCTGACAAAGTCAGCTCTTAGGATCGCTAGTTCAATTAATACCCCTAAAAATTGGAAACTAACGAGTTATTGTTATTATCTAAATAGAATTTTTGAGGTTCCATAATCAGATTCTTGACTCGTAACTTTAAGAAATAATACTCCTGGTTTAACATTAAAATTATAGTCTAATTCGTTTTTACCTACAGTTAAATTTGTAGTTCCTCTATAAATTGTTTTACCATTAATGTCTGTTAATGTAACTGTAGCTTCTGTATCATATTCACTAAACAATAACACATTTACATTACCTTTTGATGGGTTTGGATATGCCATAAATTCATTTTCGAACTTTTCTATTTTATTTACAGTTTCTTCATCTACAGCAACTTTTGTAAATCTTACATCAGAAATTACTAAATCTAATTCTTTTGTTTGTGCTTCTACAGGTAAAAATGTAAATGTTAATGTTGTTAAGTCATCTGCTGTAATTGTATTTTCTGTTGCACTTGACGTAAAGATTTCGAAAGGAACATAATATGTTTGCTCATCTTCAGATAAATCTACCATAACTCTGTATTGAGCTTTCCAATCTTCTATAGACGATTTTATTAAACCCAATTCCATTAAACCAGATCCTTTTGCAGTAAAAGCTACATAATTATATTCTGAATAATCTGCAGATAATGTACCAGGTAATAAAGACTTGTAGATTGTTAAATAATCGTATTCACTTTTTGCCTTAATTTCTACACTTCTGTTAATGGCATGTTCATCATCTTTATAATCTCTGTTAAAGTTGTTCCATACAAAGTAGTTTTCAATTTCAGTGTAGTTTTTATCATAATCTAAACCCCAGTTTCCATCTGCATGATAAAAAGCGTCTTCAATTTCTCCATCAACTTTTACTAAACCATCATACTCATAACCATCAGCAATGTCAATTCTTAACGTTTGCTCTAATTCTGTATTTACAGGATTATATCTATGCTTTACGTTATTTGCAGTTTCAGAATAAATTTCTTCCATAGAAATTTCTGTGTTTAATCCTTTTTGTGTGCTTCTTAAAAGGATTAATAATTCAGACTTTTCTCTACTAATTTTAGCTGCAAACGTTTTTGGCACTTTTTGAATTTCTGTTTGTGTAACAGGCATAAAAGACTTTAAGTTATTTAAAACATCTTTTACTAATTTCTGAGTGTCTTGTGGATTTGTAGACCAAACTTGAAAGTTATATACATCATTAAATCTGATATAATTGTTTACATACCAATTGGTTTGTATTGTATAATTTGCATCGTTATTATTCTTCGCAGTTGCAAAAGAAATTGCATACTCTACAACCCCATTTCTTTGTTTAATACCTTGCATTAAAAAGTTATAACCTTCTAATTGCACTTTCTGAATATTTAAAATTTCTGCTCCTCTTAATCTATCACAAGAAGCTTTTGTGTGATTGTAAATTTTATCTGAAGTCTTAATTCCTAAAACAACACCTTTTGTTTTACCATCTAAAGAAAAATCTACTGATAAAACCTCATCTGCTATTGTATAATCTAAAATATCTGTTGGTGATGTTACATTAGCAATATTACCTGCTACTAATTCTGTAGGAAACATGTCTAACAATGTTTGTCCTTTTCCTTGATAAGGCTGAGCTTGTTTTAATTTTGCTTTGTTATAAAGGTTAGCATTAGACTTTACGAAGTTTGTTGGCACTGAATTCTTTTTTCTACCTACATAAATTTTAGAAATTGCATCTCCTAATGATTCAGATTCTACTCCTCCTCCATTTCCACCTGTAACTTCATCAGAAGTTACTGTTACAGGAAATTGTTGTGTTTTAGCACATCCATTTACATCAACTACAGAAACCTCTACATAATATAAACCTGCTGTAGAAATTGTTGCTGAAGCTGTAGCATTAGTGCTTGTTAGATTCTCAATTAATGCCTTGTTTTGATCTAATAAAGACCAGCTATAAGAAACAAAGTTAGTTGAGTTATCTATTGTAAAATTCTTTGTTACACTGCCATTTGAGTTATCTACAGAACTTGTAGATAAAGTAATCGATAAATCTTCTCTTACAATTACTTCTTTAGTATACGTATCAGTACCAAATGTATTTGTTGCTTCTAGAGTAACTGTATATGTACCTACAGTTTCATAAACCTTTGTAGGATTCATAAATGTGCTTGTAGTATTATCTCCAAAATTCCAAACATAAGTAATTGGGTTACCTGTTTGTACAGTATTACCTGTATTAGAATTGTTTGTAAATTCAAATGAGTTACCAACTAAACATTGAGCTGATTCATTTACAGAAAACTCAGCAGTTGGAGCTACACCATTATTAACAGAACAGTTACCAATAGTAGGTGTAAAGTTTGCTGAGTGCACTTCACCACCTGCATGTTTGAATGAATTTGCAATTACTTGACCTTCGATATTAGATTGATTTGCAGTTTTAATAATGTCTGCATTTGGTGCTAAAACTGTACCTTCTATAGTTGAGTTACCTTCTATATTTAATGTTGTTGTATTGTAAAAATTATAAATGATATAAGGTGCATCTTGCTGACCAACTCCTGCTTGATTCCAAACGTTCCAGTTAAAAGTTCCACTTGCATCTACATTTATTACCAAAACTTTAGAAGCACTAGGCTTATTATTGTAGGTAAAAACGCTAACATTATTTAAATCTGAACCTAAAATATTTAAGTAATTTACACCATCTTGTAAATTAATTTTTACTTGATTTGGCAAATTAGTATTTGAGATTGATTGTCCATTTGGATTTGTTAAATCAGCATTATTAGTATTTGTAGATAGACTAATTGAATTATTTTTTAAAGTCTGAAAAGCACTTGCAAAATCTATTACATTACTCTCAAAAACTGGATTATTAGTACTAGAAACTCCTAATTGGTTTGCATTAGCTTGTAAAGCAATTCTTGGATTTGCATTATAATTAGAGTTGTTTGTTATTCTTATAGGTGCAAAAGCACTGTTCTGATCTTGGTACCAAACAACGGCTCCATTACTTTCTCCAATCTTTACATAAGTATTTTGATTGATTTGTAAAGCATTACCTGAATTGTAATTTACTTTACCTCCTACAACTAAACCAACAGGAACATTGTTTATTTCAAAACTTCCAGTATCGTTTGTAGTTATTTGATAATTACCAGCAATTGTTAAATCTCCACCAGTTGCAACAGCTCCTTCTGTTTCATTAGTACTTAACTCTAACCCATCTAAAGTAAAAACGTTAAAGCCTAAAGCAGCACTTGTAGGGCTATCATTACATGTATCTTCTGTTAAAGTTGCATTTGCAGTTTCAGAAATACAAGCGTTATTAGCATGTGAAATAGTTACATAGTAGTTTGAGTTGTCTAAACCAGTCACATCAGAAATAGATAAAGTTTTCGTATTTGCACCAGAATAAACTCCTGAGTTTGCAATTACAACACCTCCATTTAAAGGATCTCCTAAAAACCATTGATATAAAACATCATTATTTGAGTTACCTGTAGTACCAAATATAGGAGAACCATTTGCATATTCTGTAGCTTCTTCTGCAGAAACATCAACTGTAAAAGTTGTGCTCTGTCCTACTTTTATAGATTTATCGACAGGATTTGAAACAATTGCTAATTGATGAGCATTTAACTCATTTCCATTAGAACCATTATAACCACCATTAGAATTTAGAACTAATCCATCAGTGTCAAAACCAGATCCATCAATAATACCATCATTGTTAGCATCTACTCCTTCAGATTCTAAAACGTCTAAACATCCATCTCCATCAGAATCTAAATCTTTGCTGTTTGGAATACCATCTTTATCTGTATCAACATCACAAGTAATTTCTGTAAGTAAAATGTTATCTACACCTACATCATTACCACTATTCCCTTTTGGCTGAGAGTTTTTAATTACAATATTAACCTTAGATGAAGTTGGTGTAAACTCTAAAGTTACACGCTTCCATTGATCATCATTTAAAACTCCTATTTGAGTTGATGTGATAGATACTAACTCATTTCCATTTTCGTCTTCTATTAACAAAGTGAAAATTGGTGTGTCATTACAACCAAAACATAATCCAGAAAAATCTACTCTAAATCTATGTTTATTTGCTGAATTTACTGTGATATCATTTTGACGATAAATTTCTGAAACTGCAGGAGAATTAATATTTATTGATAAAAATCTTCCATTAGAATCTCCATCTGCATCTACATCTCCATTTCTATCTGTTCTATTGTAATGAGCTAAACCAGAGGATAATGAAGATACAACTGCATAAGAACCGTCAGGAATTGCACCTTCAGTGTCATATAAGTGATTTGCAACATTAGAGTTAGACTCTCTTGATGTTCCAAAACCAAAGTTTTCTTCAAAAATAGTATTTGTTTCTGCACAACCTTCTAAATCATCTTTTATACCATCATTATCATCATCTAAATCACATAAATCTGAAACACCATCTAAATCTGTATCTAAATTACCAGAAGCTAAAGCATCACAAGGATTTGATAATAATTGTGCACTTGCAATTTCGGTTACACATGCATTTTCTGAGTGAGTAACTTTTACATAATAAGTATTGTTATAAAGACCTGCTGTATTAGCAATATTTAAAGTTTTTGAGTTTGTGTTTGAATAAACACCTGTATCTGTTAATGCATTACCTCCATTATTTGGATCTCCCAAATACCATTGATAAATAATTTTATCATTTGCATTTCCTGCAGTTCCATAAACAGGGTTTCCATTATTATATTCTGTAGCTTCTTCTGATGTAGCTTCTATTGTAAATGAAACTGAATTGCCATAAGCAATGGTTTTATTTGTTGGTGTACTATTTACATTAAAGCTGTGTGCTGTAGTTTCAAAACCTGTTAAACCATTATAAGTTCCTGTAGAACCAGAAACTAAACCATCATTATTAAAACCAGAACCATCTGCAACACCATCATTATTAGTATCTAAACCTCCAGATTCAACAACATCAAAACAACCATCACCATCTGAATCTAAATCTAAATCATTGTCTATACCATCATTATCTACATCACAATCTTTAAAAGTCCCATAAACTCTACCAAAAATATACGTTGGGCCTGCAACTTCTTGAGAAACTATAAAGTTATTATCTGTAGTGCTGTTCCAAGTAAAATTATTAAAACTATTGTTGTTAAATAACTCTAATTCAAATAAAGGACCATTAGGCACCTTACTTCCATACATTTTAACATCTAAGTTTTCATCGATTACAAATCTTACGATTGGTGTAGATGGGTCTATAGTAGTATTATTATGATAGCTATAGATTTGAGGAATCCCATTTTTACCCCATAAAGCACCATCTTTAAATCTAATATTTTGTCCTGTTGATGTACCATTTTGTTGAAACTGAATTTCTTCAGTGGTTAAAGATGTACCATTAATGGTAAGATTGAAACTGTTATCCATTTTAGTAATATCTAAAACAAAACCTGTTCCTACAGGTGTTAAAGAAAAATTAACAGAGGCTCCATTTTGAACTTGAAAAGGAGTTTCACCTATTAAAACAGTACATTCTTCTGTATCTAAGATTCCATCATTGTCATCATCTAAATCGCAAGAATCATTAATTCCATCTCCATCTGAATCATTTGCAGTTATAACACCAACAATAGCGCCAATAGTACATGGGTCGGTTTCTGTAGCACTTACAATAGGGCTATAAAAACTACATAATAATATTATAATAAAGGTTAAATAATGTTTAGAGGCTAGTTTCATAATTTAGGGTTTAAAAAGTAGTTGTGGCTTTTAATCACAACCATTTATACCACAAAATTAACACCTAAACCAAGCTGCTTATGGGTATTTTCGATGAAGTAGCTCCCAATTTCGTCCAAAAAATATCTGAATTCATTCGTCGATATTAAGTATCGATGAACGGTATCGTTAAATGGTTTTAGCATTAAAATCAGAAATCATTTATGGAATTTAATTCAGTTTAAATCTTAAAACAACTACTTGAAAATCTTATAATATGCTCTTAAAATTAACAGCATTACCTAACTATTTCGTCTATATTTGCACTCTATTAGATTACTAAAAAATGAGATTACATAGAAATTTAACTTTTGCTGTTATTGATAGCATTAGAGATATATTTAATGAAGGTGTTTATGCAGATAAAGCTGTGGAGAAAGCCTTAAAAAGAGATAAACGTTGGGGAGCTAGAGATAGAAAATTTGTAGCTGAAACCATCTATGATATTGTTCGTTGGAACAGATTATATGCAGAAATTGCTGAAGTTAAAGTACCTTATGATAGAGATAATATTTGGAGATTATTTTCTGTTTGGTGTATTTTAAGAGGAATTAAATTACCAGATTGGAATCAAATTGGTGATGTACCTGAAAGAAGAATAAAAGGGCGATTTGCAGAGCTTTCTAAAACAAGAAAATTTAGAGAATCTATTCCTGATTGGATGGATGAATTATGTGTTTCTGAATTAGGAGAAGAAGTTTGGACAAAAGAAATTGCAGCCCTGAATAAACAGGCTTCTGTAATTTTAAGAACAAATACACTTAATATTTCTAAAGAATTATTACAAAAGAAATTAAGAACAGAAAATGTAATTACACAATTTGTACCTAATCATCCAGATGCTTTAATTCTTGAGGAAAGAGCAAACGTTTTTAGAACTGAAGCTTTCCATAATGGATTTTTTGAAGTGCAAGATGCCTCTTCTCAATTAGTAGCAGCTTACTTAGATGTGAAGCCAGGAATGAAAGTTGTAGATACTTGCGCAGGTGCAGGTGGTAAAACTTTGCATTTATCTGCTTTAATGGAGAATAAAGGTCAGGTAATTGCTATGGATATTTATGAAAGTAAATTGCGTAAGTTAAAAGTTAGAGCTAAAAGAAATAAAGCACATAACATAGAACTTAGAGTTATAGATTCTACAAAACCTATCAAAAAATTACATGGTAAAGCAGATAGAGTGCTAATTGATGCTCCTTGTTCTGGTTTAGGAGTAATTCGTAGAAACCCAGATTCTAAATGGAAATTACAGCCAGAATTTATAGATAATATTAAAAAAGTACAACAAGAGATCTTACAAAGTTATTCTAAAATGGTAAAACCTGGTGGAAAATTAGTGTATGCTACTTGCTCTATTTTACCTTCAGAAAATCAGAATCAAGTTGATGAATTCTTAACATCAGAATCAGGAAAAGACTTTACATTTGTAAGTGATAATAAAGTATTGGCTCATAAATCTGGTTTTGACGGATTTTACATGGCTTTACTAGAAAAAAAATAGCAAGAATTTACAGTTGCTAGCTGTAAATTTGTTTTGAAAAAGAAATTGTTTAATACCCTATTTAAAACAATTTTATGAAAAAAAAAGATCTTTTACTTATCCTTACATTTATACTTACCATCAGTATTTATGGGCAAGAATCGTATTATAATGATGTAAATCTAAATGTTACAGGATTAACCTTAAAAGAAGAACTGGCTGCTAAAATTATTAGTACGCACACTCAATTTTTATTCTATGATCAAATTTGGGATGCATCTAAAGTAACTGATGTAAATCCTGATAATGCACAAGAAGTATTATTAATTTATGGTTATGAAAATGGTTCAGATACAGATGTTACCAATGACAGAACACGTGGAATAGATGATAATAGTGGTGCATCTGGAGATTGGAATAGAGAACATGTGTACTCTCAATCTTTAGGAACACCTGCATTGTCTGACTCAGGCCCTGGTTCAGATGCACATCATTTGAGACCTGCAGATGCTCAAAGAAATTCTTCAAGAAACAATAGAAAGTTTACAGATGGTACTGGTTTTTCTGGTATTCAAACCAATGGAGGTTGGTATCCAGGAGATGAATGGAAAGGAGATGTAGCTAGAATGATGATGTACATGTACGTAAGATATGATGACAGATGTTTAATGAGTAACATTGGTATTGGAAATAATTCTGCAACTCCAGATGATATGATTGATTTATTTCTAAAATGGAATGTAGAAGATCCTGTTTCTGACTTTGAAAGACAGAGAAACACCTATCATGAGAATACTGCAAATCAAAATGCGCAAGGAAATAGAAATCCATTTATAGATAACCCTATTTTAGCAACAAGAATTTGGGGTGGAGATAATGCAGAAGATACTTGGGGAATTTACACAAGTTCAGATACAGAAGCACCTACTGCTCCAACAAATTTAGCAGCAACTAATATTACTACGTTTTCTATTGATTTATCTTGGTCTGCATCAACAGATAATATTGCTGTAACTAGTTACGACGTTTATGTAAATAACGTTTTACAAACAGCAACTTCAAATACATCTGTAACAATATCTAACTTAGACTCTAATACAGCATATTCATTTGCAGTTTTGGCAAAAGACATTACTAACAATGCCTCCTCTTTAAGTGATGCATTAAATGCTAGTACCTTAGAGGATGTTGATGCTCCAACTGTTCCTACAAATCTTACTGTAAGTAATGAAACAGAATCTTCTTTTATAATTTCTTGGTCAGCTTCTACAGACAATACAAAAGTAGCTCTGTACGAAGTTTACATTGATAATGTTTTTGAGGGTAATACTACAGATGTTACCTATACAGCAACAGGTTTAACTACAAATACAACATATAAAATAGAAGTATTAGCCGTAGATGATGTTGGTAACAAATCCGCTTTATCAAACCCTGTAAACGGTTCTACAACCAATGGTGCAGGAGTTGCCACTGAATTATTCTTCTCTGAGTATTTAGAAGGTGAAAGCAACAATAAAGCAGTAGAAATTGTAAATCTAACAAATGCTGATATTGATTTGAGTGTATATAGCCTTGCAAGACAATCTAATGGTGGTTTAAATGGTGCTGATTGGGAATGGAATATGCCTCTTGCAGGAATTATTCTATCTCAAGATGTTTACGTTATTGTAAATGAAGCTGCAGGCGAACATCCATCTTCTAAAACGCAAGCAGGTGTAGATGCAGGAAATTATTTAATCCAAATCGCAGATTCTATTAGGGTTCATGATGGAGACACAAACTTTGGAGCACCAATTAATTTTAATGGTAATGATCCTATAGGTTTGTTTAAAAATGATGTTTTAATAGATATAATTGGAACTTATAATGGTGGCTCTGCAAATTTTGGAAAAGATAAAGTTTTAAGAAGAAAAAGTGGAGTTTCTCAACCTAATACCGCTTTTGATTTAGATAACGAATGGGAAGTTTTTGATAAAAACGATACCAGTGACTTTGGTACTCACAGTGCAATTGTATTATCTACAGACAGTTTTTTAAATAAAAATCAAATTCGATTTTACCCAAATCCAACAGACAATATTCTAAATATTCAGAATAATAAAAATGCAACCATTTCTAGCATCAAAATTTATAATTCTCTGGGTAAAGAAGTTTTATCAGATACAAATATTGAAAAAGAAATATCTATAGAATATTTACCTCAAGGATTTTACCTATTAAAATATCAAGTTGATAATCAATGGTTCAACTTAAAATTGATTAAAAAGTAATGAGAAAAAAATTATTCTTACCACTATTTTTAATGGCAGCAAGCCTATGTATTGGTCAAGCTCCTGCTGGTTATTACAGTTCAGCAACAGGAAGTGGATACACTTTAAAAACACAATTAAAAAATATTATTAGTAATGGTCATATAGATCAAGGTTATGGAGCCTTGTATAATGCTTATGAAACTTCAGATACAGATAGCTTTTATGAAAATGACAATACTGTATTAGATATGTACTCAGAAAATCCTTCTGGTTCAGACCCTTACAACTATACACATGGAGACAGAAAATGTGGTAACTATAATTCTGAAAATGATTGTTACAATAGAGAGCATATCTTTCCTCAAGGTTTCTTTAACAGCCAATCACCAATGAGAACAGATATTCATCATGTTGTGCCTTCAGATGGTTCTGTAAATGGAAGAAGAAGTAATTATCCTTTTGGTGAAGTAAATAATGCAACTCATACTTCATTAAACGGATCAAAAGTGGGTAATAATAATGTTTTTGGATACACAGGAATAGTTTTTGAGCCTTTAGATGAATTTAAGGGTGATATTGCAAGAATGCTATTCTATTTTGCAACACGTTATGAAGATGATGTTACAGATAGCTCTTGGGATGATCCAAATGATTCTTCAAACAATCCTTTGAATGGAACTAATAACCAAGTTTATGAAGAATGGTATATTCAGTTATTATATAAATGGCATTTAGAAGACCCAGTAAGTCAGAGAGAAATTGTTAGAAACAATGAAGCTTATGACTTTCAAGGAAACAGAAACCCTTTTATAGATCATCCAGAATATGTGAGTGAAATTTGGTCTTCAGTGTTGTCTAATGAAACTTTTAGTGCTACAGATTTTAAAATGTATCCAAACCCGAATACAAATGGTACATTATACTTTAAAACTACTACAGCTTTATCTGTAAGAGTTTTTAATGTGCTAGGTAAAGTTGTGGCTTCTCAAGAAATTGATGTTGATAGCAATAATCTAGACATTTCATTACTACCTAAAGGTGTTTATTTGGTTAAAGTAAATTCAGGCTCTTCATCAATCACAAAAAAGTTGATTAAGAGATAAAACAAATTTCAAAATATAAAAAAAGACGACTTTATTTGTCGTCTTTTTTTATGCTCTAATTTTAAAGATTTACTTTTTAATAATTCTTTTAGTAAACGTTTTACTGTTGGTAACATCTTGAATTTTTACAATGTAAATCCCATTTGCTAAATCACTTAAATCAATGGTATTACTTGCTTTAAAATTCTGTTCTATTACAACTTTGCCTGTGATATCTATAATTTTTGTAGTATAATCTCCTGAAACAATATCGATATTAATATTATTATTTACAGGATTAGGATAAACTGAAATAGACTTTTCAAAAATTTCTGCGCTTGTAGATAAAGCAGCACCTGTTAAAGTAATATTTCCATTTTCATCAAAAGGATCAGACCATTTTTCATTTGTATATACATCTGAACCTGTTAATGTTTTTAAGAACGCTATAATTGCATTCTTTTCATTATCGGTTAAATTCAACATTTGAGTGTTACCTCCTGCTCTTAACCTATTGTCTAAATTAGTGTTGTTAGTATTATTTGGGATTGCATTATAGTGATTGACAACATCTAATAAAGTAGTTAAACTACCATCATGCATTAAAGGTCCGTTTAAACTTCCATCAGGATTCACCAAATCTCTTAAAGTTGGTGCTCTTTCATTCGTTAAATCAAACTCTGTTGTGCTATTAGCAACACCAATAATGCCATTATTCGCAGAGTTAGGATCTATATCAAACTCATCTCCTCTATGACAACCTGCACAACCAGCTCCATTCTGATTTGGAGGAGCTCTAAATAAAGTTTTACCTATATTTTCTTCATCTGTAAAGTTAGGAAAATTAGCGTTTGCATTATTAACTTGTGCTCTACCAACATCGTATTTAGAATCAAAAGATTGTATACTTCTAATAAATTGAGCCAAAGCTAATTGCAACCTATCTTCTGTTACAGTTTCATCTCCAAAAGCAAAACCAAATAATTGCTGATAATAGGTAATTTGCGATAATTTTGTAATTAAAACATTTATATCATCATCTCCTTCAGTACCACTAAAACCCATTTCTATATGATCTTGAATTGGTTGCGTAGTTTGGTTTTCTAAAGACGTAGCTCTTTCATCCCAAAAGAAATTTTCTTCGTCAGCAAAACGTGAATTTATCAAACGCATAGAATGCCTTCCTGTTTCACCACCATTTAAACCAACGCTTAAAATAGCATCATCTCCAAAAGCCTTATTTTGTTTATGACAACTGGCACAAGCAATGGTATTATTGGCAGATAAATTTTTATCGTAAAACAAAACTCTACCAAGAGTTGCTATTTTGTTATCTATAGCATTGTTGGCAGGTGTATTGTCCTTTGTAATATAATTTGGTGTGGATTGATTGGCATAATCAAACAAATTATCTAAATCTACAGTACCACTAATTATAATAAACGCCAGACCTAGAATAGTAATAAAATTGGGTAGTTTTTTAATCATATAAATCAAATTTTACTTTAATAACTTATAACTATATACTTAGCATGAATTATTCTTAGGCTAAATCTAAACAATTTGTTGATAATTAGGTTTACAAATACCTAAATAATTTACATATTTTAATTGCCTTTTGTAAGTAATATTTTAACTTTACACCCTTAAATAAAGACTACAAATGATTCATTTCTTTGGAAACAAAAACAGCAAAGTTTATGCTGTTCAAACAACAAAAGAATTCACTCCAGAAACAATTTCTAAACTTACATGGTTATTTGGCGACCAAAATATCATAGAATCTGCGTCTTTAGACGCTTTTTTTATTGGGCCAAGAGCTGCTATGATTACTCCTTGGAGTACAAATGCAGTAGAAATTACTCAAAATATGGGTATTTCTAATATCCTAAGAATTGAAGAATTTACTGCAGTTGATAAAGATTATTCAGATTTTGACCCAATGATTTCTGAAAAATTTAATGGTTTAGATCAAGAGATGTTTACTGTTGATATTCAACCAGAACCAATTTTAGAAATTGAAGATATTGCTGCTTATAACAATCAAGAAGGTTTATCTTTAAGTGATGAAGAAGTATCTTATTTAGAAAATGTAGCTAAAAAAATTGGCAGAAAACTTACAGATTCTGAAGTATTTGGTTTCAGCCAAGTAAACTCAGAACACTGTAGACACAAAATTTTTAACGGAACTTTTGTTATTGATGGTGAAGAGCAACCATCTTCTTTATTTAAAATGATTAAAGAAACATCAAAACAAAATCCTAATGATATTGTATCTGCTTATAAAGATAATGTTGCTTTTATTAAAGGACCAAAAGCAGAACAGTTTGCTCCTAAAACTGCAGACAAACCAGATTTTTACGAAACAAAAGATTTTGAATCTGTAATTTCTTTAAAAGCAGAAACACATAACTTCCCAACAACTGTAGAGCCATTTAATGGAGCTGCAACTGGTTCTGGAGGTGAAATTAGAGACAGACTTGCAGGTGGTAAAGGTTCTTTACCTTTAGCAGGTACTGCAGTTTATATGACATCTTATTCTAGATTACAAGCCGATAAAAATTCAGAAAAAAACCAAAGATATTGGGAAAACAAATTTGAAGCAAGAGAATGGTTGTACCAAACTCCTATGGATATATTGATAAAAGCATCTAATGGAGCTTCAGATTTTGGAAACAAATTTGGACAACCTTTAATTACGGGTTCTGTATTAACTTTTGAACATGAAGAAAATGCTGCTTCTAGTGATGCTAAACCTAGAAAGTTAGGTTATGATAAAGTAATTATGCAAGCAGGAGGTATTGGTTATGGTAAAGCAGATCAAGCATTAAAAGATACTCCAAAAGAAGGTGATAAAATTGTCATTCTTGGTGGAGAAAACTACAGAATTGGTATGGGTGGAGCTGCAGTTTCATCTGCAGATACAGGTGAATTTGCGTCTGGTATTGAATTAAATGCAGTACAAAGATCTAACCCAGAAATGCAAAAGCGTGCTGCAAATGCAGTTCGTGGAATGGTAGAAAGTGATGAAAACTTTATTGTTTCTATTCACGATCATGGTGCAGGAGGTCATTTAAATTGTCTATCTGAATTGGTAGAAGATACAGGTGGAAAAATCGATTTAGATAAATTACCAGTTGGTGACCCAACATTATCAGCAAAAGAAATTATTGGTAACGAATCTCAAGAAAGAATGGGATTAGTAATACCTGAAAAACATATTGAAACTTTACAAAAAATTGCAGAACGTGAGCGTTCTCCAATATATACAGTTGGAGATGTAACTGGTAATGATAGATTTACTTTTGAATCTGAAACTACAGGTGAAAAACCTATGGATTTAGCTTTAGAAGATATGTTTGGCTCATCACCAAAAACAATTATGACAGATAAAACTGTCATCAGAAACTATAAAAACCCACGTTATAAAACCAAAAACGTAAAAACTTATTTAGAGCAAGTATTGCAATTAGAAGCTGTAGCTTGTAAAGATTGGTTAACAAATAAGGTAGATAGATGTGTAGGTGGTAAAGTTGCCAAACAACAATGTGTAGGTCCTTTACAAATTCCGTTAAATAACGTAGGAGTTATGGCACTTGATTATAATGGTAAAGAAGGTGTTGCAACCTCTATAGGCCACTCTCCTATTTCTGGTTTAATACATCCAGAAGCTGGGAGTAGAAACTCAATTACAGAAGCCTTAACAAACATTATTTGGGCACCTTTAAAAGATAATTTAAACTCAGTTTCATTATCTGCAAATTGGATGTGGCCTTGTAAAAACGAAGGTGAAGATGCTCGTTTATATAAAGCTGTGCAGGCTATTTCAGAATTTTCAATTGATTTAGGCATTAACGTTCCAACAGGTAAAGATTCTTTATCTATGAAACAGAAATATGCAGATGGAGATGTAATTTCTCCTGGAACTGTAATTATTTCAGCAGCTGCCAATTGTAATGAAATTAGCAAAGTTGTAGAGCCTGTTTTACAAGTTGATGGTGGAAATATCTACTACATTAATATTTCTCAAGACGAATTTAAATTAGGTGGTAGTTCATTTAACCAAGTGTTAAATGCTATTGGAAACGCTGCTCCAGATGTAACAAATACCGATTTTGTTAAAGCAACCTTCAATACCATCCAAAATTTAATTAAAAATGATAAAATAGTTGCAGGACATGATGTAGCTTCTGGTGGTTTAATTACTACCTTATTAGAAATGTGTTTTGCTGATGTAAATTTAGGTGCAGATTTTGATCTTACAACCTTAAATGAAGAAGATTCTGTAAAGGTATTATTCTCAGAAAATTCTGGAATTGTTTTTCAGGCTGATGCTTTAATAGAAACAATTTTATCAGAAAATAACATTGAGTTTTTCAGTATAGGTACTGCCAATAATTCTGGAACTGTAAACATCAAAAATAATGAAGATAATTTCTCTTTTGATATAACTGAAATGAGAGATGTATGGTACAAAACTTCATTCTTATTAGATCAAAAACAAACCGCAAATAACTTGGCTAAAGACAGGTTTGATAATTATAAAAATCAGCCCTTAACCTATAAATTTCCTGAAAGCTTTACAGGTAAACTTCCAAAGATTGGAAAGAATAAACCAAAAGCTGCAATTATTAGAGAAAAAGGATCTAACTCAGAACGTGAAATGGCAAATGCAATGTATTTGGCAGGTTTTGATGTAAAAGATGTACACATGACAGATTTAATTTCTGGTCGTGAAACTTTAGAAAATATTCAGTTTATTGGTGCTGTTGGTGGTTTCTCTAATTCAGATGTTTTAGGTTCAGCAAAAGGTTGGGCAGGTGCTTTTAAATATAATGAAAAAGCAAATTTAGCATTAAAGAACTTCTTTGAAAGAGAAGATACTTTATCTGTTGGTATTTGTAATGGTGCTCAGTTATGGATGGAACTAGATCTTATTAACCCAGAACATAAAGTTCATGGGAAATTGATTCATAATGATTCTCAAAAACACGAAAGTTCTTTTACTTCTGTAAAAATTCAAGAAAACAATTCTGTGATGTTATCTTCTTTAGCGGGTTCTGAATTAGGAGTTTGGATTTCTCATGGAGAAGGTAAATTTAGCTTACCTGAATCTGAATCTAACTACAATATTGTTGCAAAATATGGTTATGAAGGTTACCCAAATAACCCAAATGGCTCTGACTTTAACACAGCAATGATGTGTGATAAAACTGGTAGACATTTAGTAACTATGCCTCATATTGAACGTTCTACGTTTCAATGGAATTGGGCTAACTACCCTAAAAACAGAAAAGATGAAGTTACTCCTTGGTTAGAAGCTTTTGTAAATGCTAAAAATTGGCTCACAAAGTAAAATGTATTCTATTTTATTAGGTAACTAATTTAAGATTTGAAAAGAGGTCTGTAATTAGTAAATGTATTTGTAAATTTTTAAAGAGGTACTATTACTTCTACATAATTATGCCAAAAAAATATCAAATTTATGGTCTACAAATGTGGAACAGGTAAAATGTAATAATAATATAAGAAAAGGTGTTAATTAAAAAAGTTTAAAGCTTTTCTAATTAACACCTTTTTATATTTAAAATTGATTTCAATAAGTTTTTTTCTACATTTTAATTCAAGATTTAACCCTTAGATCAATCTCATAACACTATTCAAATACATTTAAGTACTCATTTTTAGAAGTTTAAATAAACTAGATTACGTTTTTTGAAATAAAGGCTATAATAAAAGTAAAAATATTCTAAAGTTTGATGAGATTATAGTCATTATAGAGCAAAAAGTAGGCAATATTACTATACCTGATTTGTTAAAGTTTGCCAACATTAGTAAAAGAAAATAATATTGGCACTTATTGGTAATACTCCTGTATATAGGTAATACTCTTGCCAAATATATTAGACAATTAAAATTCAAGAACATCATTGCTAAATATCAATCTAAAAAAAATATAAATTTAGATCATATTGTAATTGAATTGGGCTATTATGATAATTCACATTTTTACAAAGAATTTAAACTATTTACAGGAAAACACCAAAGCAGTTTTTTGGCGATAGCTATCCATTTATTAGCTCACTTATTGCTGAGAGATAGCAGGCTTCATCTCAAATAGTTCTCCAAAATGTTAAGTTTTTGTTTACAGTTTGCTTAAACGATTTAGCAACTTAAAAAATAATTCGGTTTTTTACAAAAGATCTAATAATTTACACTATATTAGCTCCTGATTAATTAAATTAGTGATTTGGGGGAATGACTTATTTAATAAAAATAAAGAAGCTGATTTATTTCAGTTTCTTTTTTTTTGCACTTGTTTTACTGACTACTAGACACTAAAAAACACCTTTAATTTTGAAACTAGATATTATTTCTATTAAAAATAATATTTGAGTGTCACAACTTACCTTCTTCTTAGTCTTTAAAGAAACCGATTAAACCTTTATAAGATGAAAATTAAATTTACTTTACTTACAATCCTTTTTTTATCAATTAGCATTAGTGCCCAAAGCAAAATTGAAGCTTCTTCAATTATGGAAGATATTAAAGCTGGTAAAAACATAAATTATAGCAATAAAACAATTGTAGGAGTTTTAGACTTTACTTACATGGAAGATGCCATGAAAAAACTACCAAAAAAGAGAAAGAAAAATAGTTGGTGGGGAAATGGAAATTATTCTAACACTGTTGAAAAATCTATAGACGTAAAAATCTCTTTTACAAATTGTACATTTAAAGAAGATGTGCTAGCTTATATTCCAGATGAAGATTCTGGCTATACATTTACAGCCGATTTTGAAGATTCAGTAGTATTCAGCAATTGTAACTTTGAACGAAAAGCAATGTTTAAATACTCAAATTTTGAAAGTGATACAGATTTTTCTGGAGCAATTTTCTCTGATGATACTACTTTTAAATATGCGAAGTTTGAAAGAGAAATATCATTCGAAAACACAAAATTTACAGAAGTTTCTACTTTTAAATATGCGAAATTTAAAAGAAATGTAAGCTTTGCAAGCTCTGTATTTGAAGATTCAGCCATATTTAAATATACAGAATTTAAAAACGGAGTTTCTTTTAGAAATGTAAATTTTGAAGAAGACTTAAATATTAAATACATGAATGTATCTGGAGAGTTTAATATATCTAACATGAATGTAGGTTATGATATAGACTCTAAGTACACTAAGATTAATGGTAAAAGTTTTAGCAAATATTTGTTAAACATTAAAAGTTAACCAAAAAACTTTCAACATAAAAAAAGGATCATAGCTATATGATCCTTTTTTTTGATATCTATAAATCACTTATTACTCTTTTACTTTTAAACTCCACTGAAATTTAAAGTTAGAAACTACTACTCCATCTAAATTTACACCTTCTGCTACCAGAATAACTTCTTGCCCTTCTTTGGTTTCCGAAGATTTTTTAATAGCTGCTTTTATTTCATCTCCATTATTACAAGTAAATACAATCTTACCTGTTGCTTTTTTATAAAAATTTCCATCTTGATGTGTAACTAACATAGAAACCTTCTTTTTAGAGCGTTCAATTGCTTGCATCACTAAAACACCTGTACTCATTTCTGCAGCCATACCTTGTGCAGCCCAAAACATACTTTTAAACGGATTTTGATTCATCCATCTATGCTTAATGGCAACAACACATTTTTGAGCGGTAAGTTCTTTTACTCTCATACCAGATAAATATCCTAGAGGAAGTTTAAATAGCATAAATGTATTGACTCTTTTGGGTGTAATCTTCATATTCATTGTATTTGTTAGCAATGTAAGACTTTTAGAGCTAAATCTAATAAATTTTAAAATGTTAAAGAAATGTTAATTATAGTACTATGCATTGCATAATACCTTTTAAAAGACATATATTTGTATAAGCAAGTATTATATCAATCAATAACCATGAAAAAAAATAACGAAAGTACTAACGCTTTTTTAATACATATTTCTGCATTTGCAGGATTTATATTTCCATTTGGTAATATAATTACGCCATTAATTGCTTGGCAAACTTTAAAAGAAAGAAGTTTGTATTTAGACGAACAAGGAAAAGAAGCTATCAACTTTAATATTAGCTACACTTTATATGTGTTTTTAGTTTCTATTTTATTTATACCATTTGCATTTGGATCATTTTTTACTAGAAGTTTTAACAACTTTCATCTAGATATTGATTTTCCTAATTTTTTCGGCTTTTTAGGTATTAGTTCTGTTGCAACCATAATTTACATTATTGGTATTGCCCTAGTTATTATTGCAAGTTTAAAAGCAAAAGAAGGTGAAGGTTATAAATATCCTTGCACCATAAAATTCATAAAATAAATCACAATACATGAAGATTGAAAACACAAAAGCACAAATGCGAAAAGGTGTTTTAGAGTTTTGTATTCTATCTATTCTAAATAGTGGGGATGCATATACTTCTGAAATTTTATCATCGCTAAAAAGTGCAGAAATGATTGTGGTTGAAGGAACCATATATCCGTTATTAACTCGTTTAAAAAACGCAGGTCTATTAACTTATAGATGGGAAGAATCAACCTCTGGACCACCAAGAAAATACTATGTTTTAACAGAAAATGGAGGCATGTTTTTAAAAGAATTAGACAAAACATGGACCAATTTAATAAACTCAGTTAACCAAGTAACTAGCAAAAAATCAACTACAAATGAATAAGACTATAAACATAAATTTAGGCGGATTTTTCTTCCATATAGACGAAGTTGCCTATCAAAAATTAAAAAGATATCTAGAGTCTATTTCTAGGTCTTTAAGCGACGATCCTCAAGGTAAAAACGAAATTATTGCAGATATAGAAGCAAGAATTAGCGAACTTTTATCTGAAAAGATTACTGATGCTAGACAAGTTGTTAACGAAGGTGATATAGATGATGTTATTAAAATTATGGGGCAACCAGAAGATTATGCAGATGCAGAAGAAGCATATAGTGATTCTAGTTACTCTTATAAAAGAAATAGTGCATCTGGTAAAAAGTTATTTAGAGATGGTGATGATAAATTCTTAGGTGGTGTAGCATCTGGAATTGCACATTATTTTGATATTGATACCATTTGGATAAGACTTGGTTTATTAGCATTATTTTTTGGAGCTGGTTTTGGTGTAATTCTATACATTATTCTTTGGATTTTATTGCCAGAAGCTAAAACTACTGCAGAAAAATTACAGATGGAAGGTGAGCCTGTTAACATAGATAATATAGAGAAAAAAATTCGTGAAGAGTTTAATAATGTATCAGAAAATGTAAGAGTTGTTGCCAATCAAGCCTCAGAAAAATTAAAGGAAGGTGCCAACGAATTTTCTGATAAAATGAGTAAAACATTTTCGGGAAAGACCGCAAAAAATAATGGAGCAAGTGACTTTTTTGATACTATAGGTAAAATTATATTAGCTGTATTTAAAGTTATTGGTAAGTTTATTGGTGTAATCATCATCTTTGTATCTGCTGCTGTTATTTTATCTCTTATTATAGGAGGGTTTTCTGTAGGGAGTTTAGAATGGTTAAATGTAGATGGAGATTTTGTTACCTATCCTCCATTCTTTCACGATGCTATTTTACCAGTTTGGTTATTAACATTATGTTCTTTCTTATTAATAGGAATTCCGTTTTTAGTACTATTTATTCTTGGTCTTAGAATATTATCTAGCAACGTACAAAAGTTAAACAAACCTACATCATTAACACTTTTAGGTATTTGGATTTTATCTTTACTAGCTATGATTTTTACTGGTATTGAGTTTGGATCATCTCACTCAAACTATGGTATTTCAACAGAAAAGAATGAATTAAACTTTGTTGCCAATGATACCTTATCTATTAAAATGGTAAATGATGACACTATTCTCTATAGACATAATTTAAGAAGAACTTCAGGTAAAGAAGAAATTTTAATAGATGGAGAAAAGAAAGTTTACTCAAGCTATATTAATGTAAATGTAGAAAGAAGTAATTCTGATGAAAGTTATATGATTATTCAGAAAGAATCTAGAGGTAAAAATAAATTATCAGCCAAAAACAATTCTAAGAAAATAGAATATGATTTTGAGATTATTGATAATACGATTGTTTTAGATGCGTTTTTCTTATCAGATTTTAAGAATATTTGGAAAGAAGAAAAAATAAACATCGCAATTTTTATTCCAGAAGGTGTAACTGTATTTTTTGACAATAGCACTCGTAATTTCTTATATGATGTAGAAAACACAGGTGATATTAGAGATAGAGATATGGCTAAACATCATTTTATAATGACAGAAACAACTTTAGATTGTACAGACTGTGTAACAAATTCTAAGTTAGAAGTAATAAATGAAGGCAAGAAAATGGATGATGAAAAGATAGAAGTTATTGTAAAAGAAAAAAGTATTGAAGTGATTTAACACTTCAGTACTTTAATTCTACAATTGGGCAACTATTTTTTAAAATTAAGCGTCTATTGTAAGACATTTGACATGTAACAAAATTTAAAAAAATCAACTATTATGAAATCTATCACCAAACAAATTGTATTCTTTTTATCAGTAACACTTATGCTAAGTTCATGTAACATGAATATGCTAAATAGCGTAAATGGAAATAAAAATGTAGAAGTTGCAGACAGAACTGTAGCTGAAGATTTTACCAAAATTAAGGTTAGTACAGGTTTAGATCTTTACTTATCTCAAGGAACTGAAAACAAAGTTACTTTAGAAGCAGATGAAAACTTGCATGAAATTATTTTTACTGAAGTAGAAAATGGAGAGTTAAAAATTTATTCAGAGAAAAATATTTGGAATGCCAAAGCAAAGAAAGTATATGTAACTGTAAAAGATTTAACAAGCTTAGTAGCTACAAGTGGTTCTGATGTTTATACAGAAGAAGAATTAAGCGTACAAAATATTAATATTATTTGTACAAGTGGTGCAGATATAAATGTAGAATTAAAAGCGAATTCAGTAATTAGTACTGCAACAAGTGGTTCTGATATTGAGTTGAATGGATCTACTATAAACCATACTTCTAGTGCAACAAGTGGTGCTTCTATAGATGCTTATGGTTTAAGAAGCGAAAACGTTACTGTAAATGTTACAAGTGGTGCAGACATTAATATTTATGCATCTGTAAGTTTAGATGCAAGAGCAACAAGTGGTGGAGATATCGATTTTAAAGGTAATCCTAAAAATGTGAAAAAATCATCTACTTCAGGAGGAAGTATATCAGCCAATTAATAGATCATCAATCAACCAAAATAGTTTTCTAAAGGCTTTCTAAAAGCCTTTAGATTTCTTTAAACCAACCAACAAAATGAGCTTTGTAAAAGGATTATCACTCGTAAAAATCATAATTACCTTAACAATAACAATATTTAATTTTATAACAACTTTATTAGAATAGCTAACTCTAATAATTATACTAATACTTGGTTTTATTAGTTTACTTGGTAAGTCGTCGTTTTTTAATTTAAAACGACGCTTACTTTTTTATAGCATTTATACTTACTCAATAACCCAATATCTGACATCAAAATTTTATCTTTGTAACTTATATACATAAAGATGAATAAATTTATACTCCTAGTTTTTAGCGTTCTATTATTAACTGCTTGCCAAAAACAAACAGAAACAGACTATGTAACCATTTCTGGAAGTTTAGAAAACAGTCAAGATTCTATTTTATCTATTGCAGATAAAAATGGAATCTTAAAAGAAATTAAAATTGATGAATATGGAGTTTTTAAGGATACTCTAAAACTAAACGCTTCTAAAGGAGAAATTTACACACTTTTTACAAGTCCAAGCAAAAGAGCACCTATCTTTCTTAAAAACGGATATGATGTTACTTTAAAGGGCGATGCAGACCAGTTTATGGATAGCTTTATATTTTCAGGTAAAGGAGCAGAAAATAGCAATTTTGTAATTGCACAGATTCAAAAAAGTCAAAGTATTGGTAACCCTCAAAATATTATAACTTTAGAAGAAAAAGCCTTCAGAAAAAAAGTAGATCAGATAAAGTTTGAGTATGATAGTATTTTAAACTCTTACAATGATTTAGATTCTGCTTTTTACGCTTCTATTAAAATACAGAATGAGCAAATGGTTGCTTATTTCGAAAATGCGTACAAAGAAAACCTAATAATGGGTAAAGGAAGACCATCACCAGTATTTACAAATTATGTTGATATAAAAGGTGGTACAAAATCTCTAAGTTCTTTTAAAGGAAAATTTGTTTACATAGACGTGTGGGCAACTTGGTGTGGGCCTTGTATTCAACAAATACCTTTTTTACAGCAATTAGAAGAAGAGTATAAAAATAAAAATATTGCTTTTGTAAGTATTTCTACTGATGAATCTCAGAGAAGTGGTGGTTCTTGGGAAACTGCTGAAAAAAAATGGAGAAACTTTGTAAAAGATAAAAACATGAGTGGTGTTCACTTATGGTCTGGAGAAGATTTTTCTTTCCAACAAGCTTATAAAATAAACACAATACCAAGATTTATTTTAATAGATCCTAAAGGGAATATTGTAGACGCTAATGCACCAAGACCTTCAGATCCTAACTTAAAAAATCTTTTTACTTCTTTGGGAATTTAATATCCAATAGAACTAACAACTTTACTGCTTAATCTTAAAAAATAGTTCATAAAGAAGATAAAGGAAAAGAAGAAAACCATTCCTACTCCAAAATCTAAAAATGATTCTAAGCCATTTTGAGACATTAAATGTTTACCAGTAAAATAAACTAAACTAAGGGTAACTAAAAATAGAAAAATCTGTTGTAGGGTACTTTTAAACATAACTCAATATTTAGGGATTAATCAATAAGTAGTTGATATTTATGATGAATATCGATTACTTTTAAACAAAGATACTACCCAAATAAAGTTTAACAGGCCATTGTCAGTTTAACAACAATTATCTATAGACGAATGTAATTCAAGTGTAGATTTTACCTAATTTCCAATTATAAAAAAAGCGAAATTCTTTATAGAATTTCGCTTTTTTTATGATTGAATAAGTTTTTAATTACTCTTTATACACACCCATATCAGCGTATTTATCCATTCTTTTAGAAACTAAATCTGAATGAGATAAATCTTTAAGTTGATCAAAAGCCTTTAAAATTTGGTTTTTTACTGCTTTAAACGCACCTGCTCTATCTGAATGCGCTCCTCCAACTGGTTCTTTAATAATAGCATCTATTAATTTTAATCGCTTCATATCAGCACCTGTTAATTTTAATGCTTCAGCTGCTTGTTCTTTAAACTCCCAACTTCTCCATAAAATAGATGAACAAGATTCAGGTGAAATTACAGTATACCAAGTGTTTTCCATCATGTATACTCTATCTCCTACTCCTATTCCTAAAGCACCTCCAGAAGCTCCTTCACCAATAACAATTGTTATAATTGGCGTTTTTAAACGAGTCATTTCTAAAATATTTCTAGCAATAGCTTCTCCTTGTCCTCTTTCTTCTGCTTCTAAACCAGGGTAAGCACCAGGTGTATCTAATAAAGTTACAACAGGAATATTAAACTTCTCTGCCATTTTCATTAAACGTAAAGCTTTACGATATCCTTCTGGGTTAGCCATCCCAAAATTTCTATACTGACGCGTTTTTGTGTTAAAACCTTTTTGCTGACCAATAAACATAAAAGATTGATCGCCGATTTTACCTAAACCACCTATCATTGCTTTATCATCTTTTACATTTCTATCTCCATGAAGCTCCATAAAAGTATCTCCACAAATGGCTTTAATGTAATCTAATGTATAAGGTCTGTTTGGGTGTCTTGACAATTGTACTCTTTGCCAAGGAGTTAAGTTTTTATATATATTTTTTCTAGCGTCAACTAGTTTTTTTTCAATTTTCTTGCAGGTTGCAGTAACATCAACATCACTTTCTTCACCAATTATCTGACACTTTTCCAACTGATCTTCAAGCTCTTTAATTGGCATTTCAAAATCTAAATATTCCATTTTTAGTTATTTTGATTTAGTTAATAGAAGAAACAAACATACTACAAAATTTGCTTTTTTACACGAAAAGGATTTACTTTTTTGCCCCCACCTTTCGCTTCAACTTTTCTTTAATAGTTGCTCTATTTTTAATAACTCCATTTGCTAAAACAACGCCTAAAACAATTGCTGCTCCTAAATAAAATTCAGGATTCATTTTTTCTTTATCCCCAAAAATAAATAATGCTAAAATTATTGCATAAATAGGTTCTAAATTAATGGTAAGCATTACTGTATATGGAGAAATGTATTTCATCACTTTTACAGAAGCTATAAAAGCGTAGGCTGTACAAACACTACTTAAAACAAATAGATAAAACCAATCCATTTTCTGTAACTGAAAAAACTCTATGGTAATTTGTCTATTTATAATTAGATAAATCAGCACAAATAAAGTCCCAAATAATAGTTGATAAAGAGAGATTCTATTTTCATCATATTTCTTTACAAACAAACCATTTAATACAGCAAACAAAGAGCCTAAAAAGGAAGAAATTAATGCATAAATAATTCCTAATTGATACTGACTTTCAAAATTAAAAATGATATACAAACCAACAATAACAAACAGACCTAGTATTATTTCTAATGATTTAATACGTCTTCTAAAAAAAACAGGTTCGATTAAAGACGTAAAAAAAGCTCCTGTACTCATAGTTACTAAAGCTACAGACACATTTGAAACCTTTATTGCTTTAAAGAAGAAAATCCAATGAGTGGCAATAATAATACCAGTTATTAAAAACTTAAAAATGCCAGTTCTGTCTAAATAAAAAGATTTTTTTTTGATAAGAAAATACAAAGCTATAAATACTACAGCCAACCCCATTCTAAAAAACACCAAAGGAATTGCATCAATAGTAATTAATGCACCTAAAATGGCTGTAAAACCCCAAATAAATACTATAAAATGTAATAGCAGATAATTTTTAAGCTTATTTTCTTGCATTTAAATAAAGATATAAAGCAATAGAACCAAAAAAGATATTTGGCATCCAAACATAAACTAACGAATTTACACCAGCAACAGCACCTAATACTTCAGATATTTTTAAGAGAAAAACATAAATAAACATCATACCAACACCTATTGCCAAATTAACTCCTGTACCTCCCCTTCTCTTTCTAAAAGCAAGAGCAACAGCAATAATAGTTAATACGTAAGAGGCAATTGGTAAACTTGTTCTTTTGTGAAATTCTACTAAATAGGCATTCAAATTTTTAACACCTCTCTTCTCAGAAATCTCAATAAACTTCAATAGTTCATCAGAAGGCATTTCTTGTGATAATGCAGATTTATAAATTAAATCTTTAGGCGTAAAATTAAAAACGGTATCTATTTTGTTTCCAGAAAAAATACTGTCTTTATCTTCATAAATTCTTCTTAACCTCCAATTTTGAAGTAAAAAAGAAGAATCTTTATCATTATATCTAATGTTATCTGCAACAAGTTTAGATTTCATATTTAAACCATCATACACTTCAGAAGTAAAATCATAACCTGCATTACTTTGTGTATTAAAGTTTCTTATAAAAATATATGTGCTATCTGTGAGCTGTAAACTAAAATCACTCACATACTTAAATTGTTGATTCTGACGTTTATTTTTGATGTAAGTTAGCTCGAACTTTTTACGAATTTTACTACTACTTGGCACTACAAAATGATTCATTGCCAAAGACAATAAAGTAATTAAAGTAGCCCCAATAAAATAAGGTAACAAGAATCTTGTAAACGAAATCTTTGCATTATTTATTGCAATAATTTCTGTATTGTTAGAAAGTTTAGAAGTAAATAGAATTACTGCAATAAACAGAGCCAAAGGCATAAATGTATTGGCATAATAGATAATGAAGTTTATGTAATACTCATCTACAATTTGTAAAAAGCCTAAATCTTGATGTTCTAAAAAATTATCTATTTTTTCTGCTATATCTATAGCAATAGCAATTGGAATCAATATTAACAAGGTAAACAAAAAAGTTACCAAAAATCGTTTTAATATGTACCAATCTAAAATTTTCAAATTACAAACGTTTATCCATTTGTTTAACCATCATATCTTTCCATTCCCTAAAATCACCAGCAATAATATGCTTTCTTGCTTCACGAGTTAACCATACATAAAACCCTAAATTATGGATTGATGCTATCTGTTTACCCAACATTTCTTTAGATACAAATAAATGACGTAAATAGGCTTTAGAATACATAGTATCTACAGAGGTAATACCCATTTCATCTATAGGCGAAAAATCTTCTGCCCACTTTTTATTTTTGATGTTTATAGAACCATGAGCTGTAAACAACATTCCATTTCTTGCATTTCTAGTAGGCATTACACAATCAAACATATCAATACCTAAAGCAATATTTTCTAAAATATTTATTGGTGTACCTACACCCATTAAATAACGAGGCTTATCTTCTGGTAAAATTTCTGTAACTACTTCTGTCATTGCATACATTTCTTCTGCAGGTTCACCTACAGAAAGACCACCAATTGCATTTGCTTTCTGGTCTGAATTAGCAATATATTCAGCAGATTGTCTTCTTAAATCTTTATAAGTACTTCCTTGTACAATTGGCATAAATGTTTGCTCAAAACCATATTTAAAAGGTAAATCTTCTAAATGATTTATACATCTTTTTAACCATCTATGAGTCATATGCATAGATCGTTTTGCGTAATTATAATCACAAGGATAAGGTGTGCACTCATCAAAAGCCATAATGAAATCTGCACCAATGGTTCTTTGAGTTTCCATAACATTTTCTGGTGTAAAAAAGTGCATAGAACCATCTATGTGACTTTTAAACTTTACACCTTCTTCGTTAATTTTTCTTCTACCAGATAAAGAATATACTTGGTAACCTCCAGAGTCTGTTAAGATATTTCTATCCCAATTCATAAACTTATGTAAACCACCAGCTTTCTCTAAAATATCTAATTTTGGTCTTAAATATAAGTGATACGTATTTCCTAAAATGATATCTGGATTGATATCATTTTTTAATTCTGTTTGATGAACACCTTTTACAGTACCAACAGTACCTACAGGCATAAAAATAGGAGTTTCAATAACTCCATGAGCTGTAGTAATAGATCCTGCTCTAGCTTTACTTTTAGGATCTGTAAGTTTTAAATCGAATTTCATTGTGGGCAAAGATAGTACTATTTAAGAATTGAAAAATTAAATAAATCCTAATTTTAAAAGGGATCTGGATTTGTTTACCTTCTTTTTCTCTTAGATGAAAATGAGGTGTTTTTGCGTTTATTTTTAGGTGATGATTTTCTAAAAGAAGCGCTCTTTTTATTAAAATCGTTTTTAGCAGGTGCTAACTTCTTCTTAGGCTTTTTAGCTTTTGGCTTTTCTTTTATTTTAGAGGCTTCTTCTGTTTTAGAAGAAGATGAAATCATGCTATTAATTTCATTCATTTCCTCTTCTGTTAATTCACGCCAATCACCAGTTTGCAGATAACCTAGCTCTACATTCATAATTCTGGTGCGCTTTAATTTAGTTACCTCATAATCTAAATATTCGCACATTCTTCGAATTTGCCTATTTAAACCTTGGGTAAGTATAATTTTAAAGATTTTATCGTTTACCTTTTCTACCAAACATTTCTGAGTTACAGTTCCTAAAATAGGAATTCCATTACTCATTTTTTCTATAAAATCTTCTGTGATTGATTTATTAACTGTAACAAAATATTCTTTCTCATGATTGTTACCTGCTCTTAAAATCTTGTTTACAATATCTCCATCATTGGTTAAAAAAATCAATCCTTCAGAGGGTTTATCTAAACGTCCTATAGGAAATAAACGTTCAGGATAATTGATGTGCTTTACTATATTGTTGGGCTCTCTACCATCTGTAGTAGACACAATACCTACAGGTTTATTTAAGGCAATATAAATGGTTACATCTTTAGGCTTAACAATTCTACCATCTAATTTTACAACATCATTTTTAGCTACTCTATTTCCAAGTTGAGTAGGTTTTCCATTTATGGTAACTCTGCCTTCTTTTATAAATTTTTCAGCTTCTCTTCTAGAACAGATTCCAGAAGAACTGATGTATTTATTGAGATTGGTAGATTTTTGATTGTTAGTATCCAAAGATTAAATTTTGTGCAAAAATAGGCAATCAGTTATAATTCTATTGTTCTAAAAGTTAAATTAATTCTAGGAGAATTTACTTTTCTAGTGGGTGGCAATCTGTGTAACCAATTGGTTTGAGTACCTTCTTTCATTACCAATAAGCTTCCTCTTTCTAAAATAACATCTACTCTTTGTTTATTCTTTTTATGTTTAAAGGAAAATTTACGCTCAGCTCCTAAAGACAATGATGCTATTGCACCATCTTTTTTCATCATTTTTTCTCCATCTGAATGATAAGCCATGCCTTCATCTCCTGAATGATATAAGTTTAACAAGCAAGAATTATAATTTTCATTACTTTCTTTTTCTACTATTGCTTTAAGTTCTAATAATTCAGGTATCCAAATATTGGCTTTTTTGGTTACTTTAGAATAGGTGTATGAATATTCAGATTCTCCATACCAAGCTACTTTTCTTTTGGTGATAATTCGTTTACCAAAAATAATAGCTTCATCATTTTTCCATTTGATTTTCTGCATCAACTCATTATAGTAAAAATTGCATTGCTCATTATTTAATACAATTCCATGATAATTGGTTACCCCATCAAAAGGTAAAATATTCTTTATTTTTTCTGAAGAAAACAAATCCATACTCTAAAATAACACAATTAGAAAGGTCAGCAAAATTTAACGCGAATTTTAAAATTTTCTATTTTTTATACTCTTTAAGTATCCGTATTTTTACAGTATGCAATTTAAAATAAAATCAGAATTTTCTCCAACAGGAGATCAGCCAGAAGCTATTAAACAATTATCTGAAGGTGTAAAACAAAATGAGAAGTTTCAAACACTTTTAGGAGTTACTGGTTCTGGTAAAACCTTTACAATAGCCAATGTTGTTAAAGAAGTAAAAAAACCAACTTTAGTTTTGGCACACAACAAAACACTAGCTGCCCAATTGTATTCTGAGTTTAAGCAGTTTTTTCCTGAAAATGCTGTGGAGTATTTTGTGTCTTACTACGATTATTATCAACCAGAAGCTTACATACCAGTTTCAGGTACTTATATAGAAAAAGATTTATCTATTAATGAAGATATTGAGCGTTTACGTTTAAGTACAACCTCTTCCCTACTTTCAGGTAGAAGAGATGTTCTAGTTGTAGCTTCTGTTTCTTGTTTATATGGTATTGGAAACCCTACAGAATTTAAGAAGAATGTAATTCCTGTAAGGGTTGGTCAGCAAATATCAAGAACAACATTTTTACATCAATTAGTTACGAGTTTATACTCTAGAACAGAGATTGAAATAAAAAGCGGAAAGTTTAAGGTGAAAGGAGATGTTGTAACCATTTACCCTTCTTATGGAGATAATGGTTATCGAGTTCATTTTTTTGGTGATGAAATTGAAGAAATTGAAGCTTTTGATTTAGAAAACAACAACGTAATTGAGAAGTTTGAACATTTAACCATATATCCTGCAAATCTATTTGTTACTTCACCTGATGTTTTACAAGATGCCATTCATCAGATTCAAGAAGATATGGTAAAGCAGGTTAATTATTTTAAAGAAATTGGTAAACCACTAGAAGCAAAAAGACTAGAAGA
Organism: Polaribacter dokdonensis; assembly: GCF_024362345.1. Lineage (GTDB taxonomy): Bacteria > Bacteroidota > Bacteroidia > Flavobacteriales > Flavobacteriaceae > Polaribacter > Polaribacter dokdonensis. The sequence continues at coordinate 803,937 of NZ_CP101505.1, forward strand.
ACGTACAGAGTTTGATTTAGAAATGATTCGTGAGTTGGGTTATTGTTCTGGTATTGAAAACTATTCACGCTATTTAGATGGTCGTGAACCAGGCACAAGACCTTTCTGTTTGTTAGATTATTTTCCTGATGATTATTTAATGGTAATCGATGAAAGTCATGTTACAGTTCCTCAAACACATGCTATGTATGGAGGAGATAGAAGTAGAAAAGAAAACTTAGTTGAATATGGTTTTCGATTACCTGCAGCTATGGATAACAGACCTTTAAAGTTTGATGAGTTTGAAGCTATTCAAAATCAAACCATTTTTGTTTCTGCAACTCCTGCAGATTACGAATTACAGAAATCAGAAGGTGTATTTGTAGAACAAATTATTAGGCCTACAGGTTTATTAGATCCTCCAATTGAGGTAAGACCAAGTTTAAATCAGATTGATGATTTGATTGAAGAAATTCAATTAAGAGTTGAAAAAGACGAACGTACTTTAGTTACTACTTTAACCAAAAGAATGGCAGAGGAATTAACTAAATACCTAACAAGAGTTGATATTAGATGTAGATATATACATTCTGATGTAGATACCTTAGAGCGTGTAGAAATTATGCAAGATTTGCGTAAAGGTTTATTTGATGTACTAATAGGTGTAAATTTATTAAGAGAAGGGTTAGATTTACCTGAAGTTTCTCTAGTTGCTATACTAGATGCAGACAAAGAAGGATTCTTACGTAATAACAAATCACTTACTCAAACTGTTGGTAGAGCTGCAAGAAATGTAAATGGGCTTGCAATCATGTATGCTGATAAAGTTACAGATAGTATGCAAAAAACAATTGATGAAACAGAAAGAAGAAGAGAAATACAAATCGCTTACAATACTAAACACAATAAAGTACCTACACAAATTAACAAAAAGATAGAAGATACTTTAACAAAATCTGCTGTTTCTAGTTATCATTATGATAATGCAATTACTAAAGCTGCAGAGCAAGAGTTGCAATACTTACCAAAAGAGGAAATTCAAGATAGAATACGTAAAAAACGTAAACAAATGGAAGCTGCTGCAAAAGGTTTAGACTTTATAGTAGCTGCAAAATTACGAGATGAAATTGCAGTTTTAAAAGAGCAAGTATCATAAGAAAACCTTTAATAAAATAAAAAACCTCGCAAATGCGAGGTTTTTTATTTTATATCAACTTAAGAATTAAGCTTCTAAAACTTCAGCAACTTTATCTGCTGCTTCTTGAAATTCTGTTGCAGAAATAATCTCCATTCCAGAATTATCAATCAATTCTTTTGCTTCTTTTGCATTAGTACCTTGTAATCTACAAATAATTGGTACAGTAATCTTGTCTCCCATACTTTGGTAAGCATCTACAACACCTTGTGCAACTCTGTCACAACGTACAATACCTCCAAAAATATTTACTAAAATAGCTTTTACGTTTTCATCTTTTAAAATGATACCAAAAGCAGTTTCAACTCTTTGTGCATCTGCTGTACCACCAACATCTAAAAAGTTAGCAGGTTCTCCTCCAGATTCTTTAATTAAATCCATAGTTCCCATTGCTAAACCAGCACCATTTACCATACAACCAACATTACCATCTAAATCTACATAGTTTAAACCAGCAGCTTTAGCTTCAACCTCAATTGGATTTTCTTCTCTTAAATCACGCATTGCAGCATAATCTTTATGTCTAAATAAAGCATTTTCATCTAAAGAAACTTTAGCATCTACAGCCATAATTTTATCGTCAGATGTTTTTAATACTGGGTTAATCTCAAACATAGAAGAATCAGATTTAATATAAGCAGTATATAAAGCAGAAACGAATTTTGTCATTTCTTTAAATGCAGTTCCAGATAAACCTAAGTTAAAAGCAACTTTTCTTGCTTGAAAAGGCATTAAACCTAATAATGGATCTATTTCTTCTGTAAAAATTAAATGCGGAGTTTCTTCTGCAACAGTTTCAATATCCATTCCACCTTCTGTAGAATACATAATCATGTTTTTACCAGTTGCTCTGTTTAATAACACTGACATGTAATATTCTTCTGGTTCAGAATCTCCAGGATAATAAACATCCTCAGCAACCAAAACTTGGTTTACTAACTTACCTTCTGCAGAAGTTTGAGGCGTAATTAACATCATACCTAAAATATCATCAGCAATACTTTCTACTTGCTCTAAGTTTTTAGCTAGTTTTACTCCTCCACCTTTTCCACGTCCACCTGCATGAACCTGAGCTTTTATAACATGCCAACCTGTGCCTGTTTCTTCAGTTAATTTCTTAGCAGCTGCAACAGCTTCTATTGGTGTACTTGCTACAATTCCTCTTTGAATTCTAACACCAAAACTATTTAAAATTTCTTTTCCTTGATATTCGTGTAAGTTCATTTGTATCCTTTTAAAAAACGTAAACAAAAATACAAATTCAATAGAGAAAGCAACCAAAGTTTTTTAAAAAAAATAAAATAAAATCAATTCTTTTTATTTTCTAGAATTCTTGGAGTTAATATTATGATAATGACATCAAAAAGAACTTAAAAATTCATTTTAATATGCTTTTAAGATTTAATTAACATTCGGTATTGTAACACTTGAAATAATAGGGTGTCTTTACTAACAGTTACAATTTCCTTTTTAAAATCGAAAGAACATAAAAAGTGGTTGTAGTTACACAATCAACCAAAAAAAATACATGTTTCAAAAATTTTCATTAGTACTTATTGCATTATTTCTATTGCAACAAGTAAAAGCGCAGAATCAGAAAGATAGAAAAACAATTAAAACAACAAGAGTTTCTAAAACACCTAAAATAGATGGTGTTTTAAATGATGATGCTTGGCAAAATGCAGAATTGGCTTCAGATTTTGTGATATTTAGACCTGCAAATGGTGTTTTAGTTCCTGCTGAATATCAAACTACAGTTAGAATTGTTTACGATGATGATGCCATCTATATATCTGCAGAAATGTTAGATCCAGATCCTGAAGGTATACCCAAAGAATTTGCGGTTAGAGATAATTTTTCAATTGCAGATTTTTTCTTGGTTACCATAAACCCAAATGATGATGGGCAAAATCCTTTTGAATTTATTGTGCAATCTACAGGAAATCAAGCTGATGCCAAAGTATCTAATGGAAATGAAGATTTTAATTGGAGTGCAGTTTGGAAAAGTGCAGCTATCATTACAGACAAAGGATGGAATGCCGAAATTGAAATACCTTACAGAGCCTTGCGTTTTGCAAACAGACCAGTACAAGATTGGGGTTTTAACTTTCACAGAAGATTAGAAAAATTAAATGAACAACATACTTGGAGTCACATTGATAATTCTGTGGGAAGATGGACACAGTATGATGGTTTAATTAAAGATTTTAGAAATATCAAACCAACTACTAGATTAAATTTATACCCATATGCTTCTGCAACCACAAATACGTTTGAAGGCAATACAGAATTTGATTGGAGTGTAGGAATGGATATTAAATACGGTATTACAGAAAACTTCACATTAGATGCAACTTTAATACCCGATTTTAGTCAGGTTGGTTTTGATGATGTTGTTTTAAATCTTGGCCCTTTTGAGCAACAATTTACAGAACAAAGACAGTTTTTTACAGAAGGTACAGAGCTTTTTAATATTGCAAATCTTTTTTATTCGAGAAGAATTGGAGCAGCTCCAATAGATCAGTTTAATGTTTCTAGCACTTTATCTGCAGATGAAGAAATTATAGATTACCCAAGAAAAGTAACCATGATTAATGCCATAAAAATATCTGGTAGAACTAAAAAAGGTTTAGGAATAGGTTTCTTTAATGCCATTACACAAAAAACAAATGCAACTATAAGAAATAATGCAACAGGTGATACTAGAGAAGAAGTTATAGATCCATTTACCAATTTTAATATTCTAGTTTTAGACCAGCAGTTTAATCAAAACTCAACGATTTCATTAATTAATACAAATGTTACCAGAGATGGTAGATTTAGAGATGCAAATGTTACTGCTTTAGATTGGCATATAGAAACAAAGGACAGCAAGTATAATGCTGATGGATCTTTTAGAATGAGTAATATTTCTGATGATGCAAACAATCCTAATACAGGTTATACTTTTGATAACAGTTTTGGCTACAATTCTGGACACTGGTTTTGGGAATTAGGGTATAACTTTGAAAATAAAGATTTTAACCCAAATGATTTAGGAATACTTTTTAGCAACAATCAGCAAACTATTTATGGAAATGCAGGTTGGAGAACTTTACAGCCTACTAAAAAATTCAATAGATATAGTTTCAATTATTATAACCAAGCTAATTTTCAACATTTTTCAGGCATTTTTACTGGTTTTAATGCTGGCCTAAATTTTAATGCGCAAACCGTAAAAAGATTTTCTTTTGGAGGAAACCTTAATTATGGCTCTGAAGAAAAAGACTTTTTTGAACCAAGACAAGGAACTACAAGTGGTATTTTCTTTTTACAGCCAGAAAGAATAAATGTAAATTCATACATCTCTACCAATTCACAAAAAAAATTGGCTTTAGATGCTAATGGTTATTTTTCAGGATTTACCAATAATCCAAAAGAAGGTTATGGTTTTAGTTTAGCACCTCGTTATCGTTTTAACAATCAATTTTCTTTACGTTATCGTTTAAATTATAATAAAACTAATGATGATCAAGGTTATGTAGATGAAACTGCCAACAATGTTATTATTGGTATGAGAGATCGAAAAAGTTACACGAATTCTATTTCTGGTAAATACAGTTTTAGTACAAACTCTTCTTTGTCATTAAGTTTTAGACATTATTGGAGTGATGTAAAATACAATGCATTTTATAATTTAAATAGCGAAGGTGGTTTAGATGAAAACAACACCTATATTGGTGAAGATGTAAACTTTAATAGCTGGAATTTAGACCTAAATTACATTTGGCAATTTGCACCTGGAAGTCAGTTAATTGCCTTTTATAGAAATTCAATTTTTAATTTAGATACACAATCTGAATTAACATTTTTCGAGAATTTAGACAATTTATTCGAGCAATCTCAAAGACATACATTCTCTGTACGTTTTGTATACTTTATAGATTACAATAAATTAAAGAAGATATTTTAAAATAAGGTTCCCCCAACTTTAAATAAAAACGGGTATACTTAAAAAGTATATCCGTTTTTTTATAACTTCGTAATTCGATATGCAACCTATGATAGTTACAAAAAACATCCATAAATATTATGGTGATGTAGAAGTTTTAAAAGGCTTAGATTTAGAAATAAATAAAGGAGAAATTGTAGCCATAGTTGGACCTTCTGGAGCAGGTAAAACAACGCTTTTACAAATTCTTGGCACATTAGATCAACCTATAAAAGAACAAGATTTTGAACTACAGATTAATAACACATCCTTAAAAAATTTAAGTGATAAAGAACTATCTCAATTTAGAAATGAACATATAGGATTCATATTTCAATTTCATCAATTACTACCAGAATTTACTGCTATAGAAAATGTATGTATTCCTGGTTTTATAGCTAAAAGAGACAAAAAGGAAGTAGAAACAAGAGCTAAAGAATTATTATCCTTTCTAGGACTATCACACAGAATTAATCATAAACCAAATGAACTTTCAGGAGGTGAGCAGCAAAGAGTAGCAGTAGCTAGAGCCTTAATTAATAATCCATCTATAATTCTAGCTGATGAACCAAGTGGAAATTTAGACAGCAATTCTGCTAAAAATCTTCACGAACTCTTTTTTAAACTTAGAGATGAATTTGGACAAACTTTTGTTTTAGTAACACACAATGAAGAACTTGCAAATATGGCAGATAGAAAACTAACTATGAAAGATGGTAAAATATCTTAGCTAATAACTAATTTTTATGACAGAAACCATTAAAGAGCTGTTTGCTTATCTAAAAAATCCAATTCTAGAAGAAGATGCTAATACAAATTTTAGCTATCGTATCAAAAAATTTGGCTTTCTTCTAATTATTTGTTTGGCTACTGGCTTTATAATATCGCCTCTTTTTGTTTTAATAGAAGAACTTGGCTTTGTAGATATGCAAGAACATGCTATGGAAGATTTAATGAAGAAACTTTCTAAACCTGTAATATTTGTATTTGCTGCTTTAATTGCACCTGTTTTCGAGGAATTAATTTTCAGAGCGCCTTTAACCGCCTTTAAAAAGAAAAATCAATTTAGAATTGCCTTTTACGTATTTGCTATACTATTTGGCTTTGTTCACATAACCAATTTTGAACTCACCACAAATGTACTTATTCTATCTCCTATTTTAGTTTTACCACAAACACTTGTAGGTGGCTATTTTGGTTTTATAAGAGTTCGTTTTGGTTTACTTTGGAGTATAGCTCTACATGGTTCTTACAATGCCATTTTAATGCTAGTATCCTTCTCTTCTTACTAGTTAAAATGAATAGAAAAGAATTAAAAATTTTCTTAGACGAAAAGGTTACACAATACAATAATCCTAAATTTATTGAATCTGATCCAATCCAAATTCCACATTTATTTTCTAAAAAAGAAGATATTGAAATAGCTGGTTTCTTAGCTGCTACAATTTCTTGGGGAAACAGAACTATGATTATCAAAAATGCAACTAAAATGATGAACATGCTCGATAATGCTCCTCATGATTTCATTATGCATCATCAAGAAAAAGATTTAGAAAATTTAACAGATTTTGTTCATAGAACCTTTAATTCTACAGATTTTAAACAATTTATCACCTCATTAAAGCATATATATACCAATCATAAAGGTTTAGAACATGCCTTAAATATTAAAGACAATTCTACAAATTACCAAACTGCAATTCATAATTTTAAAAATCTATTTTTTGAAGTTGAACACGAAAGTAGAACCTTAAAACATGTTTCAGATCCTCTTAAAAACTCAGCTGCTAAACGTATTAATATGTTTTTAAGGTGGATGGTTAGAAACGATAAGACTGGAGTCGATTTTGGCATTTGGCAAAGTCACAACACTGCAAATCTTTCATGTCCTTTAGATGTTCATTCAGGTAATGTTGCAAGAAAATTAAAATTACTTTCAAGAAAGCAGAATGACTGGAAAGCATTGTCTGAGTTAGATAATAACTTACGAAAACTAGATCCCATAGATCCTGTAAAATATGATTTTGCTTTATTTGGCTTGGGAGTTTTTGAAAAGTTTTAATAAGTAGTTAACAAGTGTTTTTAGTTCTTTTTATTTGTAATAAATTAGATTTTCCAATCTATTTATTATGAAAAAATTTATTTTCTTTTTACTTCTAACTACTAATCTTTCTTTAAAAGCTCAAGATCATAGAATACCTGTAGACACAATGGTTGTAACAACAAACTCTGTTGTCATTAAAGGAAAAACAGTGCCTTATAAAGCAACAACAGGTATGCAACCTGTTTGGAATGATAATGGAAAAATCATAGCTTCTTTATATTATACTTACTACAAAAGAATAGATGTTAAAAACGATGAGGAAAGACCAATAATTATGTCTTTTAATGGTGGGCCTGGTTCAGCCTCAGTTTGGATGCATATTGCTTATACTGGCCCTAAAGTTCTAAAAATTGATGATGAAGGTTTCCCTGTTCAACCTTATGGAGTAAAAGACAATCCTAACTCTATATTAGATGTAGCAGATATTGTTTACGTAAACCCTGTAAATACAAGCTACTCAAGACCTATAGTTTCTAAAGGTGAAAAACTGGATAAATCTCAATTTTTTGGAATAAATGCTGATGTTAAATACTTAGCAAGTTGGCTAAACACATTCATCACAAGAAATAATAGATGGAAATCTCCAAAATATATCATTGGAGAAAGTTATGGAGGTACAAGAGTTATGGGTTTAGCTGCAGAATTGCAAAACAGACAATGGATGTATTTAAATGGAGTAATAATGGTTTCTCCTGCAGACTACAAAGTTCTTAGAACAGAAGGCTCTGTAGATTATGCCATTAACCTACCTTATTTTACTGCTGCTGCCTGGTATCATAAAATGCTAAGTCCAGAATTACAAAGTAAGGACTTAACAGAAATCTTGCCTGAAGCAGAAAGTTTTGCAATTAATACATTACTACCTGCCATTTCTAAAGGAGGATTTATATCAGAAAATGAAAAGAACCAAGTATCTAAAAAAATGGCTTATTACTCAGGTTTAAGTAATAAAGTAATACTACAAAACAACCTAGAAGTATCTCCTAGCTTCTTTTGGAAAGAACTTTTAAGAGACAAAACTGGACAAACTATTGGAAGGCTAGATTCTAGATATTTGGGTGTAGACAAAAGAGAAACTGGCGTAAGTACAGACTACAAATCTGAAATTACCTCTTGGTTACACTCTTTTACACCAGCAATTAACTATTACATTAGAGAGGAACTTAACTTTAAAACAGATGTAAAATACAATGTCTTTGGGTCTGTTTCTCCTTGGGATAATAGAAATAACAATGTTAGAGAAGGATTAAGACAAGCAATGGCTCAAAACCCTTATTTAAAAGTTTTGATTCAATCTGGTTATTATGATGGAGCAACTACCTATTTTGGTGCAAAATATACCATGTGGAAAACAGATCCTAGTGGAAAAATGAAAGATCGTTTTTATTTTAAAGGATACAGAAGTGGACATATGATGTACTTAAGAAACGAAGATTTACAGAAAGCAAATGATGATTTAAGAACATTTATTAGCAACAGTTTATCTAATGGAAAATCTGCAAAATATTAATTAAATGCAGTTTAAAAACACTGAAATATTTTACTTATTTGCACTTTTAATTATACCAATTATTGTGCATCTTTTTCAGCTTCAAAAGTTCAAAAAAATTCCTTTTACAAATGTAGCTTTTTTACAAAAAATAGAACAGCAAACCAGAAAGAGTTCAAGCATTAAAAAATGGTTAATTTTAGCAAATAGAATCCTATTATTTTCAGCGATACTTTTTGCGTTTTCGCAACCTTATTTTGGTGCAAAAAATAATGAGAACGAAAACAATATTTATATCTATTTAGACAATTCATTAAGCTTAGACACAAAAGGTGAAAAGGGTAATGTTCTGAAAAATACAATACAAGAAATTATAGAAAATGCCCCCCAAAATGCATATTATTCTTTACTTACAAATTCCAATTATTTCGAAAAAATTGACTACCTAACTTTAAAAAATGAACTAATAGCAACAGAAAAATCAAGTAAAAACATCAAAAAAAGAAACGTTTTACTGAAAATAGAAAAAAATTCACTTAACGAAATAAAAACTTTAAGTGATTTTATTTTATTATCTGATTTTCAGAATACTTACTATAATGAGTTTACAAATGTAACACCCGCTATTTCTGCAATTCAACTACAACCCAGCTCTCTTAACAACCTTTCTATAGATAGTGTTTTTATTTCAAACAAAACAAATGACAATCTAAATATAAACGTAATTGTAAAAAATCAAGGAGAGGCAAAAAATGGGGTTCCTATTGCTATTTTTAATGATCAGAAACTAGTTAGTAAACAAACTTTTTCTATTGATAAAAACGCATCCAAACAAATTGAATTTACAGTACAAAATCAGACTGAATTTTTAGGAAAAATAGAATTATCTTTTAGCGATACTTTTAGTTTTGACAACATCTTTTACTTCGCTCTAAATACATCCAAAAAAATAAACGTTTTAGCAATTGGAAAAGACCTAAATTTTCTATCAAAAATTTACTCAAAAGATGAGTTTAATTTCACATCTTCTACAGCAAAAAATATCAATTATAATTCTATTGAAAATCAAGAAATCATTATCTTAAATGAACTAGAAAACATACCTGAAATTTTAATAAAAAGTCTAGATGATTTTTCAAAAAAGAATGCAACAATTGTTCTACTTCCAAATTTAAATTCTGAGTTAAGTTCTTATAATTCGTTATTATCTAAATTTGGAAATTCTAGGTTCCAGCCAAAAATTTTAGACTCGCTTAAAATCACTTCTATTAATTTTGATCACCCATTATTTAAAAATGTGTTTTCAAAAAAAGTAACCAATTTTCAATATCCAAAAGTTAATAGCTACTTCCCTATTTTATCATCAAATAGAAATTCTATTATTGATTTTGAGAATAAATCTTCTTTTATATCAGAATTAAAGAGCGCTAAAGGTAGTTTGTATGTGTTATCAAGTTCTTTATCCAAAGAAAATAGTAACTTCTTAAATTCACCCTTAATTGTACCCGTTTTTTATAATTTTGGAAAATTGAGCTATAAAAATGCTGATTTATATTATTATTTACAAGAAGATAACACCATTGATATTAGTGTAGAATTAGGAAAAGATAAGGTTTTGAAAATGAGTAATGAAAATACTACTTTCATTCCTGCTCAACAAACGTATCAAAACAAAGTAAGTTTTTCTACTAATGACCTTCCTAAATCTGCAGGTTTCTATTACATTCTAAAAGATAAAGACACCTTGCAAACTATAGCCTATAATAATCCAAAAGAAGAGAGTTCTTTAGAATTTCTGGATATAAACTTACTTAGAAAAACAAATAAAAATATTAAAGTAGAAAATTCTATTGCTTCTGCTTTTAAAGAGATTTACGAAAAAAATGAAGTTCAATGGCTTTGGAAATGGTTTTTAACCTTGGCAATTGTATCTTTGCTTTTAGAAATTTTGATTTTAAAATTCTATAAACCATGAGTACGCTTCTAAAAAATGCAACTATTATAGATGCTTCTAGCCCTTATCATCAGCAAAAAAAAGACATTTTAATTGATAATGGTGTAATTGATAAAATTGCAGATTCAATCAGCTCAAATAATCATAAAGTTGTTGAATTAGAAAATCTACATGTTTCTTGTGGATGGTTTGACACTAGCGTTTCTTTAGGAGAACCAGGTTTTGAAGAAAGAGAAACCATAGCTAATGGATTAAAAGTTGCTGCAAAAAGTGGTTTTACTGCAATTGCATTAAATGCAAACACGAATCCAATTATCGATTCTAAATCTGATGTTGAATACCTTATAAATAAAGCTAGAAACTCTGGTATTTCTTTACATCCAATAGCAGCCCTAACTCAGAAAAGTGAAGGTAAAGAGCTTGCTGAATTGTTTGATATGCAACAATCTGGAGCTATTGCATTTGCTGATTACAATAAACCTATAGAGAGTGACAATTTAATGAAAGTCGCACTTTTGTATGCCCAAAATTTTGATGGATTAATCTTAAGTTTCCCAAAAAATAATTCAATTTCTGGAGAAGGAATTGTGAATGAAGGAATCAATAGTACAAAATTAGGCTTAAAAGGAATTCCATCTTTAGCAGAACACATTCAGATTGCAAGAGATTTATATTTATTGGAATATACAGGAGGTAAATTGCATATACCTACAATTTCTACAGCAAAATCAGTTGACCTAATTAAAGATGCTAAAAAGAAAGGATTACATGTAACTTGTAGTGTTGCAGCTCATCATTTAACACTTACAGACAATGAACTTCATGGTTTTGATAGTAGGTTTAAAACAAATCCACCTTTAAGAACAGATAAAGACAGAAAAGCACTTTTAAAAGGAGTAAAATCTGGTATTATAGATATCATTACATCAGATCACAATCCTATTAATGTAGAGCATAAAAAAGTAGAATTTAGTGAAGCAAAAGATGGAGTAATTGGTTTAGAGAGCTTATTCTCTGCAACAAATACTGTATTAGATTTAGAAAATTTTATAAATGCAGTAACCACAAAACCAAGATCTATCTTTGATTTGACAAGCACGTCTATAAAAGAGAACATTAAAGCCGATCTTACTTTGTTTAATCCTGACAAAGAATACATTTTTACAAACAACCATATTTTATCCACTTCAAAAAATAGCCCTTTCCTAGATAAAAAACTAAAAGGAGAAGTTTATGGTATTTATGCTAACAATCAATTAACCCTAAAATAAGTATATGAGAGTTATAAATAACGAAGAAGACATTAAAGAAGGAAAACTTGCTGCAATCATTAGCCACTTTTGGATTGTTGGTTTGGTAATTGGTTTTGTAATGAACTTAAATAAGAAAAATTACTTTACCAGCTTCTATCTAAGACAAATGATTGGCCTGAATTTAGCACAATTTTTAAATGGTGTTGTTGTTTATAATTATTTAGGCAATACTGCTGGTTGGATAGTTGGTGTATTACTTTTTATAGGTTGGATAATTTCTCTATTTGGAGCGTTTAAAGGAGAGGAAAAACTAATACCATATGTAGGTGAATACTTTCAAAATTGGTTTAATCAAATTTAAAATACTTTGCATTTAGTTTATGAATTTAGAGCATATTGTTAGAGAGCCTTTAGTAAAATCTGAAAATCCACCTTTATTAATTCTTTTACATGGTTATGGAAGTAACAAAGAAGATTTATTCTCTTTTGCAGAAGAATTACCAAAAGAACTTTTAATTGTTAGTGCCCAAGCTCCTAATGAAATGGGTTATGGAGGTTATGCCTGGTATGACATAAATTTCGATAATGTAAATGGTAAATTTTCTGACTTAAAACAAGCGAAAGAATCTATAGACAAAATAGCTACATTTATTGATGCTGTTAAGGCCAAATACAATACAAATATTGATAAAACCTTTTTGCTAGGCTTTAGCCAAGGTGCAATTTTAAGCTACTCTTTAAGCTTCTTTTATCCTAACAAAGTAAATCATGTAATTGCATTAAGTGGTTATGTAAACGAAGATTTATTGCCAAAAAATATGCCAACAGATATAAAAACTGACTATTATATTTCTCATGGAATTGTAGACCAAGTTTTACCTATTGATTGGGCTAGAAAATGCAAACCATTTTTAGATAATCTAAAATTAGATAGTGTTTATTCTGAATATAAGGTTGGACATGGAGTAGCCCCTCAGAATTTTTATAGTTTTAAAAGTTGGATTGAAAGTAGATTGTAAAATCTTATAAATGACTTTTTAAAATCTCTACAAACTGAATAGCTGTAAATGGCTTAGGTATAACACCAGCAAAACCCAATCCTTTATAAATTTCGATATCTTCTTTCGAGTTGTTAGCTGTTAATGCTAGAAAAGGGATTTCTGAATTGGATTGTTTCATATCCTCTTTTCGCTTAATTAGCTCATCTCCTTTTAAGTTAGGCATATTAATATCTAAAAGAACAATATCAAAAGTGCTTTTATTCATTGCTGAAATAGCCTCTATCCCATCTTTAACCAAGGTATGCTCTGCTTCTTCTTTATCAAGAATATGAGATACAATACTTAAGTTTAAGAAGTTATCATCTGCAACTAAAACCTTTTTTCCTTTTAAAGAAACTGCAGAATTATCTCCACTTTCACTTACAGCTCTAGAATCTGCATCTGCATCAATTTTAAAAGGAATATCAATAGTAATGGTAGTTCCGTAGTTTTTTAAACTATCCACTTTTATTCTACCTTCCATAACATCTACCAATCTTTTTACAATTGATAAGCCTAAACCTACTCCATTATGCATTCTATTATCACTCAACCTATTTTGTTGATATTCATCAAATATCTTTGAAGCCTGTTCAGCAGTCATTCCTCTACCTGTATCTTTTACTTTAAAAGAAATTAAAGCTTTATCAGTATCAGAAAATAATAGTTCAACATTAGTGGTTACAGTTCCTCTTGGTGTAAACTTTATAGAGTTATTGATTAAGTTGGTCAAAATTTGAATTAAACGAACATCATCACCTAAAACTTCATCTGGCAAATTATCAGATACGTTAAACTCTAATTCGATATCTAAATCTTTATGACTACCTTGATAATTATTTTTAATTTGATCTATAATTGTTGAGATATTCATAGGTTCGTTAGCCAAAACTAATTTACCTGCTTCTACTCTAGACAAATCTAAAATATCATCTACAATCACTTTTAAATTACGACCAGAAATAGTTAAATATTTTAAGTATTCTTGAGCCATTAAAGAAGTTTCTTCTTTATTTATAAGCTCTGTATACCCTAAAATTACATTTAACGGATTACGAACCTCATGACTCATCATTGCTAAAAAACGAGATTTCTCAGCATTTGCTTTATCTGCTATTTCACGTAATCTAATAAGTTCTTTGTTTTTTTCTGCTATTTCTCTTTTCAAGAAATACATATCATTTCTACTTTGGTTTAAATGATTTACAGATTTGTAAACATTAGATCTATTATGTATTATGATTGATATATTTTCTGTGGATTTAAAAAGTTCTAAATCTACATTAAACTCTTTACCTTCAGAAACAATTAGCATGCTTTCTATGGTAAATAATTCAGAATCGGGTAAAGATTGTAAGGTAACTTCTAAAAAAGGACAAGTTTCAAAGATTGATTGGCCAAGTTTAAAATCTTCATTTAAAAACTTACCTTCAATAACCTTTATAATATAACCTTTAAAATCGGTTATTAAATCAATAAATATATCGTCTATTTTAGAAGCTATCAATATATTTATTTTAAGGATTGAACCACTATCTCTCTAAAGGCTTCTTCTACACTATCGTTATCTTTTGCACTAGTGATTGCATTTATAGGCAAAGGACATGTAGCTCTAATTTCTTCAATTCTTTCTTCTGATAATAAATCTTTCTTATTACCAACCAATAAAATAGTATCTAAACCAGATATATCTTTTAGTTCTTGAATTTTAGCATCTACGTTAATATAAGTTTCTTCTCTATTTAAATCGAATACATACATGGCTGCACTTGCGCCTAAGAAATAAGCTTTCGGAATTTTTTCGTCATCACTTGTACCAGCAACATCCCAAATTAAAAGTTTCATTTCTTCTTCTTCTACATTTAGAATTTTGGTACTAACTCTTACTCCAATTGTACTAATATAGTCTTCAGAAAATTCGTTTAGCACGAACCTTCTAATCAATGAAGTCTTTCCTACTCCAAAATTTCCAACCAATAAAACTTTTTTTGCAATCATTTATAAGTTTCTATGCTAATCTTCGATTTTTATAAGTGTGGTTTCAATTAGTTTGTTTAATCTAAGTTCATCTTTTAAAAAACTTCGATCTCTTAATATTTTCTCTGCTAAAGTATTAATATTCTCAGACAAATCTTCCTTAAATTCTCTATTTATTACTCCAGATGTTGCAGTTGCTATATAAATTGAGTTAAAATTGACCATTGAGAGCTGAAAAGTTTCGAATTTAATATCTTCTAAATCCTGGCCCTCTTTAGAGAAAGCGTCTTCAACAAAAGATTTTATTGCTGTAAGCATACCTGAGACCATATCTTTATCTGCAATATTTCCTCTAGAATAACTACCTATTAATAATCCAGAATTTTCTTCGATTACAAAAACTTCTTCTATAGTAGGCTCAAAAACCTCTTGAAAAACATCTTCTGAATCTGTTCTTTCTCCCTTAAATAAACGTTTTATAATATGAGTTAATGAAAACTTTTTGTTTATAGTCTCATTAATATTATCTGATAACTTTGTAATTTCTGCGACAATAAACTTCTTAACCAATTTACCCATAATAGGATAAAGAGCTTCTACAACTTCGTCTTGAGATTCTCTTATTTGAACTTTTATAGACTCTGTAACTTGGTCTCCAAAGTGAAGAGGAAAGTTATCTTTAAGATCATTAATCTGTTCATCTACAACAGGTTTAACCTCATTTTTAATTTGATCTTTTTCTAAGTATTTTACTCGTAAAGATTCAAACTCTTGCCTATCATCTGTTAATAAAAGTTCTTTAAGTAATTCAAAACGATTTTCTGCTTTATGGTCTACAGTCGTTTCTTCCATTTATTCTTGCAACATCAATGCAATTTTCTCTAAGGCTTTACCTAATTTTCTTCTATCTGCTTTTTCATCATCTATATCAGCTAATTTCTTATCTAAATCATCATTTAAATCTTGAAATTTATGATCTACCAAACTTTCCAAATCAGCAAGTTTACTTTCAATACTTGCAACAGAATCAGCTAAACTTTTTTGAGAAGCCTCCTCTAAGGATTTAATTCGATTGTAAACATCTTCAAATTCAGAATTATATTGTTGAATATTCTCTCCAAAAATAAGATCTCTTACTGCAGCTATTCTAGTATCAATCTGCTGATTAGCAACTGGTTCTTGATTTTTTTCAGTTGTTTTTGCCATGAATTGTATAATTTAGTTTGGACTATTTTTTATGATTGTAAATAAAACTAAAGTCTTGTAAACAATAGCTCTACAAACAAATATACACTAAAAATAAAACTACCCAAGACTACACTGTTATTTTTAAGCCATCAAAGGCAAGAAAAACGTTTTCAGGTAAATTTTTAGAGACCTCCTCATGAAAACCTAACTTATGGCTAATATGTGTAAAATAAGTTGTTTTTGGTTTTATTTCTGCTACAAAATCAAGCGCTTCCTGTAGGTTAAAATGGGTTGGATGTTCTTCTATTCGTAAAGCATTTACAACCAAAACATCTAAATCTTGTAGTTTCTTCCTTTCTTCTTCTTCCACAAATTTTACATCTGTTAAGTAGGCAAAATCTTCAATTCTATATGAGGTTACAGGTAATTTACCATGCATAACTTCTATTGGAGTTATGGTTACACCTTCTATAAAAAAATCGTCTTTATCAACAATATTTGGCTGTACACTTGGTGCTCCTGGATACCTGTTTTCTTTGCTAAAAATATATTGAAAACGCTGCTCTAAACTCTGTAAAGTTCTTGCATTTAAATAAATGGGCATCTCCCCTATTTTGTAGCAATAAGGCCTTAAATCATCTAAACCAGCTGTATGATCTGCATGTTCGTGTGTAAATAAAACTCCGTTTACCAATTGTACATCTTCACGAATCATTTGTTGCCTAAAATCTGGCCCACAATCAATTACATAAGACACATCATCCCAAGAAATTAAAACAGAAGAACGCAAGCGTTTATCTTTTATATCATCAGATAAACAAACAGGATCTTTACTAGCAATCATAGGTATACCTTGTGAAGTACCTGTACCAAGAAAAGTTATTTCTAGTTGTTTTTTAGCTTTTTTCATTGCTAACAAAAATAAGATAAAAATTGACTGATAGCTATCTTATTTAGTACATTTGTTAAAGATTAAAACACACATTTAAATGGCAATTTCTTTAAAGGGAGATCAAGAAATTAGTAGTGTACCAACTACTAAAAGTAAAGCATTAAGAATTAATTTAAACTCAGATATTTACGGAACTTTTGCAGAAATTGGTGCAGGTCAAGAAACCGCTCGTAATTTCTTTAGATCTGGAGCTGCTTCTGGTACAATTGCAAAAGCAATGAGTGCTTATGATAAAGATTTCTCTGATGCAATTTATGGAGTTGAAAGTGACAATAGATATGTTACTGAATCTCGTTTAAAGAGAATGTTAGGTCATGAGATTAATTTAATGGAAGATAGACTTAGCAGACAAAAACACCCTGATAAGTTATTTTTTAGTTACGCAAATACAGTAACTACTATAGATTTTGCCAGAAAATTTAAAGGTCATGGTTGGGTTGGTATTCGTTTTCAATTAGATCCTTTAGAGGATTATAATGAAATAGTTTTACACTTACGTTTTAAAGAAACAGATGCTCGATTGCAACAAGAAACACTTGGTGTTTTAGGTGTAAACTTAATTTATGGTGCTTTTTATCTAAATGATAATCCTAAAGAATTGGTAAAATCGTTTTATCACAATTTAGGAAACCACCAGTTAGAAATTGATATGATTAATTTCTCTGGACCACGTTTTATGTATGTAGACAATAGGTTAATGAGTTTACAATTACTAAAAAACGGTATGACAAATGCAGTAATGTTTGGACCAGATGGAAATAACTTACTTCCTGCTCAAGTGCTATACAAAAAGAATATTTTAGCTTTAAGAGGTAGCTTTAGACCTGTTACCAAAGTAAATATGGATATGTATGAGCAATCTAAAAAGATGTTTTTACAAGAAAATAAAGTTGAGGAAAGCAAGACCCAAGTTATTTTCGAAATTACTTTAAGTAATCTTTCTGCAGAAGGTAAAATTAACGAAAGAGACTTTTTAGATAGAGCTGAGTTACTTTGTTCTTTAGGGCAAAATGTAATGATTACTAGCTTTCAACAATACTTTAAGTTGGTAGAATATTTCAGCGAGTTTACCAAAGAAAGAATGGCGCTTGCAATGGGTGTTTACAATTTAATTCAAATTTTTGATGAAAAATACTACAGAGATTTAAGTGGTGGTATTTTAGAAGCATTTGGTAAATTATTCTATAGAGATTTAAAGGTATACATGTATCCTTATCATGATCAAGAATCTGATGACTTC
This sequence comes from Polaribacter dokdonensis, assembly GCF_024362345.1. GTDB lineage: Bacteria > Bacteroidota > Bacteroidia > Flavobacteriales > Flavobacteriaceae > Polaribacter > Polaribacter dokdonensis. The sequence continues at coordinate 822,278 of NZ_CP101505.1, forward strand.
ATTAATAGCGATAACTTAAAAGTTCATCCAAGAATGAAAGAACTGTATAAATTCTTTAAAAACAATGGCAAACTTTTAGATATTAAAGGATTCAATAAAGAGAATTTAGACATCTTTTCTAGAACTGTTTTAAAAATGATTATGAATGGTGAAAAAGGCTGGGAAGCTATGTTACCTGAAGGAATTGCTGAAACAATCAAACAAAAAAGATTGTTTGGATACTCTAGAACCAGAAATTAATTTTTTTTCATTAAACCTTTTCAGTAAATTTCTGTCTAATAGAAAAAGTATTTTTTGACAGAAGAACTTACATTAATAACAGAATTACAAAATTCTAAGACCAAGGAAATTGCGTTTCGTAAGTTAATTACAACTTATAAAGAGCGTTTGTATTGGCATATTCGAAAAATTGTAGTTAGTCATGATGATGCTGATGATGTTCTACAAAATACTTTTATAAAGATTTATAAAAATATAGATCGTTTTAATAGTGACAGTAAACTATACTCTTGGATGTATAGAATTGCAACCAATGAATCTATCACTTTTATAAACAAAAGAGCTAAAGAACGAAATGTAGACATTACAGAATATCATCAATCTGTAGCCAGTACTTTACAAAGTGATGTTTTATTTGATGGTGATGAAATTCAGTTAATTCTGCAGCAAGCAATAGCCACTTTACCAGAAAAACAAAGACTAGTTTTTAACATGAAGTATTTTGATGAAATGAAATATGATGAAATTTCTCAAATCTTAGAAACTTCTGTTGGAGCGTTAAAATCGTCTTACTTTCATGCTGTAAAAAAGATAGAAAATTATATTAAAACATCTACAAATTAAACCTTTAGCAAAATTTAGTGTCTAAATAATAATGGAAAACGAAATAAGAAATAGCGAAAATTTTATTAATAGTAAATTAAGGAATAAAAAACCTTTTTCTACTCCTGATAATTATTTTGATTCTTTAGAAGATAGGTTCTCTGCAAAATTAGCAGAAGATAAATTCTCTAAAGAAAATCCTTTTAAGGTTTCAGATACTTATTTTGAAAATTTAGAGGATGATATTTTTGCAAAAATTGTATCAGAAAAGAAAGAAGTAAAAGTTATTTCTTTAAAAGATAGATTATTTAAAGTAATTCCTTTTGCAGCTGCAGCTTCTGTAGTTCTATTTTTAGGATTAAATACTTTTAATTTCAGTACAGAAAACACAGCTAGTTTAGATAGCCTTTCTGATGATGATATAGAGTATTGGTTAGATTCTAATACATTACATACTTCAGACATTGCCTCTGTTTTAGAAGAAGACATTTTAGATGAAAATGCTTTTTATTTTGCAGATATTGAAGATGAAAGTATAGAAGATTACATTAACACAGATGATAATAGTTATTTATTAAACGAATTAAAAGAATAAAGATGAAGAAATTTTTAACCTTAATGTGCCTAAGCATATTTTTTAGTTGGTCTTTGTCTGCGCAAAAACCTAGTGAAAGCAGAGAAAAAATAAAGGCTTTAAAAATAGCATATTTAACAGAGCAATTAAATTTAACGCCACAAGAAGCAGAGAAATTTTGGCCCATATACAATGCACATGATGAAGAGCATAATTCTTTGCGTTATAAAACTAGATTAGCTTACAAAAAAGCAATTGAGCAAAATAAGAGTGTAGATAATATTTCTGAAAAAGAAGCTCAGAAAATAATACTACTTAAACTAGAAACAGATAAAAAAATATACGAATCTCAAAGCAAATTCATTGCTAAGATTAAGAAAGTTTTAAGCTATAAAAAGATTATGAAGTTACAAGTTGCTGAAATGGAGTTTGGCCGAAAATTAATGAGGAAATACAAACGTAAACGTAAAGAATAAAGTCATAAAAAAAGGAAGCAAATTTGCTTCCTTTTTTTTCTATGCTATAAGAGGTAAACAATAGTTTAACTCAGGTTTATTTGCTGTAAAGTGTTTTAACCATATAGAAAGCTCTTTAATTTCGTATGGCAATAACCTTTTTAAAGATTTTTCCAACTCTTTACAAAACAACTCTGAATTAAAACTTACCTTCATTAAAATAGTTTTAGTGTATTCAAACATTGCTCTGGCCATAAGTAAAAAATTTTAACAGTTATAAAACGATTATTATTAAACTTTATTGTTATCAAATTTAAATAAAAAACCAACATTTTTAAAAATGTTGGTCTTAAAATTTTACTTAAAAAATGTTAATTTAAATAGTATTAATCTTTTCAACTAATGCTCTTGCCTTAGTTTCTAATTCTTGATTAATCTCTTTGTAGTGTTTTTTATTATTTTCTACATTTTTAGCGTGAACCTTTGCAATTAAAGCATCGAAAGTTTCAATTGCTTCATCTATAATTTCATCACCTTTTTTAGGTTCGTTTTTTAATGTTGATACGTCTAATGCATACTCAATAACATCTCCTAAAACGTAATTAATATCTTTCTTTAAGTTTTTTATACTTGCCATTACTTATAAATTTAAAGTGCAAATTTAGGTGTTTTTATCTAATTGGCTTTGATATTCTTCAAAAAATAAACCAAGATGATAACCATCTACTAATGCATGATTTACTGTGACTGCCACAGGCATTTTTAATTTATTGTGCTCTATAAATGTTTTTCCGAAAGCAAGTTTGGGAATACTATCATCTTTTTGACCAGAAACTGGCTCTTTATGACTTGTAAAAGAAAACCAAGGCAAAGCAGAACAATACATACAATCGTCTGAATTTATTGGTGGAAATAAATCTGTAGAATTTAAAATACGATGCTTCTCTTTTTGAAAATTATCATTAAATATTTTAAAATCCTTATGATATTTTACAAATGAAAATCCAAAGGTATTATCTGGTCTTGCAATTGTTGCAGAAGCATGAATTACATCATATATCGCAATTTTATCATCATGAATTCTATATTTAAAGTTTTCTATAGTATTTAAAGCTGCTAAACATGCATGTAAGTACACCACAAAGAAAGCACAATTTTCCTCTTTTGCTTTATTATAAGCGTTGGTAACATCTACATTAACTGTAACTGCAAAAGAAGGATTTACTAAACTTTTAAAATGATTGAAGTGTTGCTTTCTATTCCAACTCTCAATATCTAAATACTTCATAAAATAGCTGGTAATTCTTTTATACTGGCTAAGGTTTTATAGTCTTCGTTCTGTTTTTCTTGTTCAGTAACTTCTTCATGCATCCAAGTTGTATGAAATGGAATATGAATAGCAGAAGCACCTATTTTAATCAAAGGAAGCACATCAGACTTTAAAGAGTTACCTATCATTAATAATTCTGATGGATTTATATCTAAGTGTTTTATTAGTTTCTGATAATCTTTTTCTTTCTTATCACTCATTACCTCTATGTGATGAAAATACTTTAAAAGATTAGACTTTTCTAGTTTTCTTTCTTGATCTAATAAATCTCCTTTTGTGGCTACAATGAGTTTGTATTTGCCTTGTAGAGCTTGTAAAACCTCTTCAATACCTTCTAAAAGCTCAATAGGTTTTTCTAACATTTCTTTACCTATTTCTAAAATAGCTTCAATAGTTTTGGGTTTAATATTGTAGTTAGATAGTTCTAAGGCACACTCTATCATAGACAATACAAAACCTTTAATTCCATAACCATAGAAATGTAAGTTTTCAATTTCTTTTTTAAATAACTCTTGGTCTATTTTATTCTTGGTTTCGTACTTAGAAAGTAATTTAGCAAAGGCTACCTCAGCATCTCTAAAATAAGTTTCATTAACCCATAAAGTATCATCTGCATCAAAAGCAATTACTTTGATTTTATTATTCATTGTCTTTTAGAATATTAATTGCTTTTTCCAAATCTTCTGGTGTATCTATACCTATTGATTCTACTGTTGTTTCTACCATTTTTATCTTTTTACCAATTTCTTGATAACGAATGGCCTCTATTTTCTCAGCAGCTTCTAAGGGTGTAATTGGTGTATTATAAAAATCGATTAAGGCTTGTTTTCGAAATGCGTAAACACCTTTATGTTTGTAGTACTTTACATCAACTTCTTTATCTCTATGAAAAGGAATAACACTTCTAGAAAAATAGATAGCCATATTATTAACATCTGTTATTACCTTTACATTGTTAGGGTTTTCTATTTCTTCAATAGCTGTCATTTGTACTTTTAATGAAGCTAAATCTACAGCATGCACTTTATCATCTTTAAAAACCTGTATCAATTTGGTTAAAGATTCTGTATCTATAAAGGGCTCATCTCCTTGTACATTTACAACAACATCTACTTCTAAATTTTCTACAGCCTCAGCAATTCTATCAGAACCACATTCGTGTTCTTTTTTACTCATTATTGCTTTACCATTGGCATCAACAATAGTTTTGTAAATAACATCTGAATCTGTAACTACATAGACCTCATCAAATAAATTGGTATTTAAAGCAGCTTCATAGGTTCTTAAAATTACAGGTTTACCTCCTAAAATCTTCATCAACTTCCCTGGAAAACGAGATGCTTTATAACGTGCAGGAATCATTGCAATTGTATTCATAGTCTACTTATAAAATATCATCAAAGATAATATTAAAATGGATAGCGTTAATTTTCAGCTTCGAATATTTATAATTTTGAGATGAACTAAAAAACAAAAAATTATGAGAAGTATATTATGGTTAGTAGCAGTTATTTGTATTATTGTATGGTTATTAGGCTTTTTAGGTCTTGCACCAGGTCTTGCAACAGGTAATTTAATTCACATTCTATTGGTTGTAGCAATTATTGCAGTTTTATATAATTTAATTTCAGGTAGAAAACCTTTGGGTTAATATATCATATTACATAAATATAAAAGTCTAAATTAATTTTTAGGCTTTTTTTGTTTTGATAAAAATCATGTCTCTATTCACAAATGTTAAAATTCAATATAAATAACGATTAACTATTTACTATATATTTTAAAGCTCCTTTTTTATGTATTTTTGTATTATTCAATTTATTGGGGAGTAAAGTGAAAAAGCTTAAATTTCTTATTGTAATTATTCTATTTTTCTGCATCAATACTTTTGGTTCAGAAAGAACTTTATACGTTGATAATTTTAGTAATATTTTAGGTAATCCTGGTAAAGAAAATAAACTACTACTGTTTGCAAAACGCAATAATTTTAAAACATTAATACTATATCAATTAAACAAAGTTGATAAGCGTTGGTCTTTAACAGATGCTTCTAAGAACACCATTCTTGCAGACTTTATATCTAAAGCTAAAACAAAATACAGCATACAAAATGTTGGAGCTTCAGGAGAAAGCGCAACTTTTTTCACAAATAGAATAGACCCCTATAACAATACCAGAAAGAACAGCGATGAAAAGTTCGATGTTTATAATTTAGAGTATGAATATTGGTCTAAAAACGCCTCTAGTGATGATGGTTATTATTGTGAAAACTATTTAAGAGACAATAATTTATCTTGTACAAGAGCAGGTTCTTTTCAATATTTTGTAAATAATTTAAAAGAATTGAATGCATTATCATCTAAAAATAAGCATAATATTAAGATTGAAGCTTATTTAGCCTATTTCTCTAAAGAAGAAATGAAAGTTATTAATGAACTGTGTGATAGAGTAATTATTCATGCTTATGGTAAAAACCCTAAAACTGCTATAAATTCTGCTACAAAAAGCTTAAAATTAATAATGAACCTAAATAGTAGTATTAAAACTTCTATCCTCCTTTCTACACGAATGAATCATATGGGTTATTGGTTTAAGCATAATAGTTTGGGTAAAAGCGAGTCGCTATTGTTTAAAGAAATGAATGGTAAAAGCATTAATTTAAGAAAACAACTCAACTTAGATGGTTTTAGCTACCAAACCTATTCTTACCTAGAAAAAGCTATGAATTACTATTCATATAGCCAAAATTAAGTTTTAAGTTTTTAAGTAAAGACTCATTAAACACTAAAAAATCTAAATCGTTTTAGATTTAAAAATGTAATTTTTATTGCTATTATTTTGATTATAAGTTTATTATGACTATATTTAAATAATTGCTTAACTATTTTGTGAAGCAGATAGCCAAAAATTAATTACATCCCCCACCTTATGTATACTAAAAAAAGTATTCTTCTATTTTTATTGATATCGTTATCAATACCTTTATTTTCTCAGCAACGCATTTTGTATGTAGATAATTTTAAGTCTATTCTTGGTGATGAAGATAAAGAACACAAACTTCTTTCATTTGCAAAAGCGAACAATTTTTCTAGTCTTATTTTATATGAATTAGATAAGATTGATAAAAAACTATTTCACTTAGCAGACAATAGTAAAAATGCTGTTCTTGTTGATTTTATGGTGAAAGCTAGAAAACACTATGGAGTGTCAGAAATCGCTGCTTCTGGTGAAAGTGGAGGTTTTTTTATAGATGAAATTGCACCTTATAATGCAGGCAGAACAAATCCTGATGAGAAATTCGATGTGTATAACTTAGAGTATGAATATTGGAAATACGATGCCTCTAGTCTTGGTGGTTATTACTGTGAAAACTACTTGAGAAAAAACGGAATACCATGTAATAGAGAAGGCAGTTACAACTATTACAAAGAATCTTTGTCTATAATGAAATTACTGGCTGAAGAAAGCAACACTAAAATTAAAACTGAAGCATATTTAGGTAATTTTCACTCAAAAGAAATTCATAAAATTAGCGAACATACTGATCGAATTTTAGTAAGTGGCTATGCTGATACACCTGAAAAAAGTTTTACTATCGTAAAAAAATTATTAAAAATAATTTCTACTTGTGTTTGTAAACCAGAAGTTTCAGTTATTTTTTCTTCGGAATTAGAGTATATGAAAGGATATTTAAATTATCATTCCTTAGATGCTGTAGAGCAAAAGTTTATCAAATTAATGAAAAAAAACAAAATTTATGATAAGATAAACTTTAAAGGTTTTACCTACTACAATTACTCTTATTTAGAAGACGCTATAGAAAATGAAACGTTTAGACGAACAGGAATAAGAAAATGAGATTAATCTCCAGAATAACTCACAAAATTTCTTGGAGTTTCATAAAGTGTAATCTTTAGATCTAAATGGTTAGGTAAATGTTTTCTTAATTTATCATAAGTAACTACACAAATGTTTTCTGCTGTAGGATTTAATTCTTGAAATTCAGCAACTTCAACATTTAGATTTTTATGATCAAAACATTCTTCAATTTCAGATTTAATAAGATTTTTTAAGATTCCTAAATCGTAAACATAACCAGTATCTTTATCAATTTCTCCTGTTAAAGAAACGATTAATTCATAGTTATGACCATGAAAGTTTGGATTACTACACTTATTAAAAACTTCAAAGTTTTTGTCATCAGACCAATCTTTTCTATATAAACGATGTGCAGCATTAAAATGTGCTTTTCTATGAACTGTAACTTTAGGCATTTGTAAGTCTTTTATAAGATTCCTTAAATATTATTTTAAACCATTCAGTGTAAACATCTGGATTTTGGGCAATATCACTCTTTACATCTTCTAAAGGCATCCATTTATAATCTGCAACTTCATCTGGATTTATAGTAGGTTTCTCTTCGTAATTACCAATTAAAACATGATCTAATTCATGTTCTGTTAATCCATTATCAAAAGGTGCTTTATAAATAAAAGAAAACACTTCTTTTAAATCTGTAGTAAAACCCATTTCTTCTTGTAATCTTCTTCTACCAGCTTGTACATTGCTCTCTCCTAATCTTTGATGAGAGCAACAAGTGTTGGTCCATAATAAAGGCGAATGGTATTTATGAGCAGCTCTTTGTTGCAACATTAACTCTCCTTTTTCATTAAAAACAAATACTGAAAATGCTCTGTGTAAAACCGCTTTTTCATGTGCTTCCATTTTTGGCATTGTACCAATTTGATTGTCGTCTTTATCAACTAAAATCACTCGTTCTTCCATATCTACAAATATACTGCAATCAATAACCTTAAAAAATTAAACTTTTTATAAAATCATCAAATATTTCTATTCTTTTATATTGATGATTTATATTTGAAGCCTATTTATTAAATTCAATTACATTGAGATTTATTTTAAAGCCTTTACTTCTCTTAATAGTTTTCTTCTTATATCAATGCAATGCTGCACCTGAGCAAAAAACTTCTGCAAATAAAGAAAAGGTAATTGATGTTAAAAAACAAGAAGAGAAAAAAATAGAAAAATCTTGGGATAGCTTAAATAGATTTAATGCTGAAGCATTTTTAACGGCTTATGGTAAAGAAAATCCTGAAACTAAAGTTGTTATAAAAACCAAATTTGGCGATATAAAATTACGTCTGTATGAAGATGTACCTGTTCACAGAGCTAACTTTATCTTTCTTACCAAAATTAAATATTTTAATACGACAGTAATTTATAGAGTGGCAAAAAACTTTGTGATTCAAGGTGGTAATTCTGATAATTTATACACTCAAAAACAACGCAGAAAGTATGGTAATTATTTGTTAGAACCAGAATTTAGAAAAAACAGAAAGCATAAATATGGAGCTTTAGCAGCAGCAAGACAATGGGAAAACAATCCAAATAAATTATCTAGCCCTTTCGAATTTTACATGGTACACAAAAGAAATGGAGCACATCATTTAGATAATGAACATACTGTTTTTGGTGAAGTTGTCTCAGGCTTTGATACTTTAGATAAAATATCTAAAGTAAAAGTAGGTGTAGATGAATGGCCTGTAAATGATATACCTATGACTATAGAAATCTTAGATTAGTCGTTTGCTAAAACCTTACTTAAAACTTCTTGTGGCAATAACTTTGAAATAATGTCTAATTTTAAGCTATCAATAGCTAAATATTTCCATTCAGTTGTTCCATCATAAGAAATAGCTATAATAGTTTGATCTACTTTTACGCTAAAAAACTTAGTTTGTTCATTAAATTTCACATTCTCTGCTCCATATTGTTGATCAAATTTTAATTTTAAAGCATATAATAATTTATCGTCTAAACCTAATGCTTTATTATCATCACCTAAAACTCTAATTTTTTGATTTCCTGTAATTTTTAAAATTGAGTAAAACTTATCTTTAACCTGAAAAACTTCTGAGATATCTAAAACTTTAGGAAGCTCAGAATCTATCTGCATTTTTGGATTATTAAAAGTAGCTTCCATAACTGCAACCAATTGCTCTTTGGGTACAATTTCAAACAACTCTTCTGCTGTAAATTGCAAGGACTTCTGAAAATCTTTATCTAGCAGCGCTTGCTGCATAGTTATAAAACGCTCTTTAATCAATTTATTTTGAGCATTAAAAGTGCTAATACTTAAGAACAAAAAGGCAAAAAGAAGTACTTTTTTCATGAGTTTTAATTTATAAAATCTGCCAAATATATAAAAATCTACCTACAATACATTTGAAATAGTTATCATTGACAATTGACTTTGTAAAATGTATCTTTGCACCTCAAATTTTGTAAATGAGTTTTTTAAAAGAAATAGCACGTAGAAGAACATTTGGTATAATTTCGCATCCAGATGCTGGTAAAACTACTCTAACAGAAAAGTTACTTTTATTTGGTGGTGCTATTCAAGAAGCAGGTGCTGTTAAGAATAATAAAATTAAGAAAGGGGCTACTTCAGATTTTATGGAGATTGAGCGTCAAAGAGGAATTTCTGTTGCTACATCTGTACTTGCATTTATTTACAAAGACAAGAAAATAAATATTTTAGATACTCCAGGTCACAAAGATTTTGCTGAAGATACTTTTAGAACCTTAACTGCTGTAGATAGTGTTATTGTAGTTATTGATGTTGCAAAAGGTGTTGAGCCTCAAACTGAAAAGTTAGTAGAAGTTTGTAGAATGAGAAGCATACCAATGCTAGTTTTTATCAATAAACTAGATAGAGAAGGTAAAGATGCTTTTGATTTATTAGATGAAGTTGAGCAAAAGTTAGGTTTACGTGTAACTCCTATGAGTTTCCCAATTGGTATGGGTTATGATTTTAAAGGAATCTACAATATTTGGGAAAAGAAACTAAACTTATTTTCTGGTGATAATAAACAAACCATTTCAGAAGGAATTGAGTTTGATGATTTATCTAATCCAGAATTAGACAAAGCTGTTGGCGAAATTGCTGCAAATACGCTTCGTGAAGAAATAGAATTGATAAGCGAGGTCTATCCAGATTTTAATCAAGAAGAATATTTAAAAGGTGAATTACAACCTGTATTTTTTGGTTCTGCTTTAAATAATTTTGGAGTTAAAGAATTATTAGATGCATTTATAGAAATTGCTCCTTCTCCTCAACCTAAAAAGGCAGAAGAACGTTTGGTAGATTCCAAAGAAAATAAAATGACTGGTTTTGTGTTTAAAATTCATGCAAATATGGATCCTAAACACAGAGACAGATTAGCTTTTATAAAAGTTGTTTCTGGTACTTTTAAGAGAAACTCACCCTACTTACATGTTAGAAATGGCAAAAAGGTTAAGTTTTCTAGCCCAAATGCATTTTTTGCAGAAAAAAAAGAAATTGTAGATGAGTCTTTTCCTGGTGATATTGTAGGTATTCACGATACTGGAAACTTTAAAATTGGTGATACCTTAACTGAAGGAGAAGATTTAAACTTTAGAGGAATTCCAAGCTTTTCTCCTGAGCACTTTAGATATGTAAATAATGCAGACCCAATGAAATCTAAACAACTTTACAAAGGCTTAGATCAATTGATGGATGAAGGTGTAGCTCAATTATTTATTTTAGAAATGAATGGTAGAAGAGTTATTGGTACTGTTGGTGCTTTACAATTCGAAGTTATTCAATACAGATTAGAACATGAATATGGAGCTAAATGTACTTACGAAAACTTAAGTGTCCATAAAGCTTGTTGGGTAGAACCTAAAGATGCCAAAAGTGAAGAATTCAAAGAATTTAAAAGAGTTAAACAACGTTATTTGGCTAAAGATAAACAAGGTCAACTAGTGTTTTTGGCAGATTCTGCATTCACTATTCAAATGACGCAAAGTAAATATCCGAACGTAAAGTTACATTTCACCAGCGAATTTAAAGACTAATCTTATGAAAAAACTGCTATTTGTATTCTGTATTATTAGTTCTTTAAACGGACTTTCACAAGACTTTAATTTATCTAATTTACAAGGTAAAGAACTTAATAATAATATTAGATTAAACTATATTTTAGTTAATCAGCCAGTAGACCAAGTTAATTATCAGTTAGAACCAACAATGGGTTTTGTTGGTTTAAATTATAATATACCTTTAAATGATTGGTTGTATACAGGTGCAGGGTTTCATACTGCAATTACAGGAGATCAAGGAGGTTTATTTACCTTAGGTGTAAATTTAGGTGTAAATTTTCCCTTATATAAGAACTTATATTTTGATGCAAATGTTCACTTTGGTGGTGGAGGTGGTTATAGAAGTTTAGTAAATGGTGGAGGAATCATATATCCTAATGCTGGTTTACAATACAAAACCAATAAATTTTCTTTCGGCGTTCAATATGGTTATGTAAACTTCTTTACAGGAATTCAAAAAAGTGATAATGTTTCCTTTTTTATAGAAATACCTACAACAATAAGAACAAGCTCTTATGCAAACTCTCATAAAACGTATACTATTGATAGTACTGAGGATGATGAGTTTTGGCAAAAGCCTGCAGTAAAAAGTGTACAACAGATTACTTTTGACTATTTTTTTCCTGTTGGAAATTCAAGAACAGATGCTAGTACAAATCCTAGATATCAACAAATAGACAATACTTTATCTATTTTAGGATTTGAATATCAAAGATATTTAACAGATGATACTTTTATTTATGCACACGTAGATGCTATGTATTCTGGTTTAACAGCTGGTTTTATGGATTTATTTTTTGGAGTAGGTAAAAACTTTATTGAAACTAAATATGTAAACTTTTTTGCTAAAATGGGTATTGGAGCTGCAGGAGGTAGAATTTTTCCTGAAGGTGGTTTAACAGCCTATCCAAATGCGGGTGCAGATATAAGATTAACAGATAAGTTTGGATTGAGTGTGCATGGAGGTTATCATAGATCTATTGGAGGTGTAGCAAGTTTTCAAGCGTATACTGCTGGTTTTAGCTTAAAATATTATGGTTTAAGTGGAGGTGTTACAGACCCTTTTTCTGGAGAAAAAGCAAAAACAATTAGAGCACAAGGCATACAAATTATAGCTCAAAATCAAACCTATTTTGATGTTGCAAAATTCGGAATTCCAGATAGTGATTTACAGTTAATAGGTATAAAAATACTATATGATATCAATAATAGATTTTATTTAGCAGGTGAAGCTTCGTTTGCTTACGAAGGTGAATCTGGAGGTTATGCTCATGGTGTTTTTGGCTTAGGTATTAAAAGTAATAAATTCTTTAATGAAAAAGTATCTACCTTTTTAGAAATGTCTGCAGGTGTTGCAGGTGGAGGACGTGTAGATTCTGGAGAAGGTATTTTAGTTAGGCCAACTGCAGGTATAAATTATCATGTAAATAATGATTTATCTTTTCATGTTTCTGGTGGACAAATGTGGTCTCCTTTTGGAGATGTAAACTCAACAAATATAAATATTGGTTTAGCCTATGGCTTATCAATTTTAAATGCAAAAAAATAATAACGATTAAATAAGTAACAATGAATAACGGAATTTACGCAAAATTTAAAACACCTAAAGGTGAAATATTAGTACAATTAGAGCATGAAAAAGCACCTGGGACTGTAGGTAACTTTGTTGCCTTAACAGAAGGTAATATGGATAATGCTGTAAAGCCTCAAGGAACTCCTTATTATGATGGTTTAAAATTTCATAGGGTAATTCCAGATTTTATGATTCAAGGTGGTTGTCCTCAAGGAACAGGTACAGGTAATCCTGGTTATAAATTTGATGATGAATTTCACCCAGATTTAAAACACGATGCTCCTGGTAAATTAGCTATGGCTAATTCTGGACCAGCAACAAATGGAAGTCAATTTTACATTACCCACGTACCTACCCCATGGTTAGATGGTAAGCATACTGTTTTTGGAACTGTTGTTGAAGGACAAGATGTTGTAGATGCAGTTGCTCAAGGAGATGAAATGACTGTAGAGATTATTAAAGTTGGTGATGAAGCAGAAAACTTTAATGCAATTGAAGCTTTTAGAACGTTTGAAGGTGCCAGAGAAAAAAGAGAAGCAGCAGAAAAAGCAAAACAAAAAGAGTTGTTAGACTCTGTAGCTGCAGGTTATGATGAGACTGAAAGCGGTTTACGTTACAAAATTTTACAAAATGGAGAAGGTAAACAGGCTACAAAAGGTGCAGGCGTTTCTGTACATTATAAAGGTCAATTACTAGATGGTACTGTGTTCGATTCATCTTATAAAAGAAAACAACCTATAGATTTTAATGTTGGTGTTGGTCAAGTAATTTCTGGTTGGGATGAAGGAATTCAGTTATTAAAAGTAGGTGACAAAGCTCGTTTTGTAATACCATCTAACTTGGCTTATGGAGCACAAGGTGCAGGTGGTGTAATACCACCAAATGCAACATTAATTTTTGATGTAGAACTAATGGATGTGAAATAATTTAGAAAATATTTTTACACTTGAACTCCTTAAATCGACCATTTAAGGAGTTTTTTATTTTTATAAATTATTTTTACCTATATTAGGGCATCTTTAATTAAGAACATGATACTCCCCCCATATTATGTCAAATAAACTTTCAATTTCCTTTAGGAAAGCAACATCTAGAACTGCTGTTCTATTTTCTCTTATATTTCTAAATGGATTTATTTTTTGCTATATCACTGGTATTACAACCTACAGAAATTATCTATTACTTTTTAGTGCTGTTTCATTTTCGGTTGTTTTTTTAACTAAATTAAAAAATACCTTAATACCAAGAATAGTATTACTTGTTACACTTTATTTAGGCATCTTTTTTTATTCTTTAGTTTACGGAGCCAGTGGTTGTGTAGAAATATTCCTTTTAGTAATTGTAGGTATGGTTTTTGGAATGTTTTCTTATGAAAAAGAAAAATGGTACATATACTTTTTTGCAGTTATTACTTTGGTTATTTGGCTAACACTTTATTTAAACGATTTTACGATATCAGGAATAGCTCAATTAACAGAAGCTGAAAGAAATTTTATCTATCTAGATGTAATGTTTTGCTTGTTACTTTCAGTGGTTATTCAATTATACAATTACCATCGTTTAAACTATGAGTTTCATCAAAATATTAAAGAAATTCAAAAACAAGCATCAAAAGATGCAGAGGAAAAAACGAATTTCTTAAACACAATGAGTCATGAAATTAGAACTCCTTTAAACGCTATTAACGGTTTATCCTATATTTTAAAAACAGAAAATCCTGAAGATCATCAAATTAATTACATCAATTCTATAGAATATTCTGGAAAGAACCTTATGAACATGCTAAATAATTATTTAGAGTTTAGTAAGTATCAAGGAGATATGATTGAGTTAGAAATAAGATCATGTACCATACAAGAAATCATTAAAGAATTAGCCATTCAATATGAAGTTGAATGCGAAAATAAAGGGATTCTATTTGAATTAAATCTAGATGAAGACATTCCTGATGTGCAGTTAGATGAAGATAAATTCATTAGAGTAATAGACAATTTAATGTCTAATGCTATCAAGTTTACAAAAAACGGTTTAATTTCTTTAAGCGTAAAAGAAAAAACTCAGAATACCAATACCTCTGAAATAGAGATTATTGTAAAAGATTCTGGACTAGGAATATCTAGCACAAAACAACACCTAATCTTAGATAAGAACGACTATATCTACTCTTTAATTAAAAATGATAATAAAATTGGCCTTGGGTTACCTATTGTAAAACACATTTTAGAGTTAATGAATAGTAAACTATCTATAAAAAGCAAACTTGGTTTAGGTAGCTTATTTCAATTTACACTTGAGCTACAAAAATCATCTTTAGAAGTAGACGAAAATGAAGCTTTAGAAAAGGAAAATAAATTAAAAATTATAGGAAGAAGAGTACTGATTGTAGATGATAACAATCTAAACATTTTAGTTGCTCAAAAATTTCTGGAGAAAGAAGAGTTGATTGTAGATTCTGCAAATAATGGTTTGGAAGCTGTAGATAAAATGAAAGCAAAAGATTTTGATTTGGTTTTAATGGATATTCATATGCCAAAATTAAATGGATTTAAAGCCACAGAAAAAATCAGGAAATTTAATACTAAAACACCAATATATGCAATGTCTGGTTCTGTTTTAGATGACATTAAAGAGGAGTTGCAATATTATGGTTTGAATGGTTTAATTACCAAACCCTTTAAACCAAGTGAGCTTATAGAAACCTTAAAAAACAATATAGGCTATGAATAATATTTTAGGAACAAGAATATCTACAAGAAGATTCGATTTGCTAAAAGCCTATTTGTATATAGGTACAGCCATAGCTAGTTCATTTTGGTTAGTTAGTTTTTATATAGATAGCTACTACCTTCGTTTTCTATTTACCATATGTGTTGCACTCTGTTTTACATCTTTATATTTTCTATATAGAAAACCTAAAGTTGCTAGAATGATTTTTGTTATTGATTATTTTATTACAGTGATAGTATGTACACCATTAATTGGTAAAGAAGGTATGTTCGATATTTTTTACGGGTTTTATTTTCTGTTAATCACTCTTTTATTTTCTTTTAGAAAAGAAAAAAAACATATCATATTTTTCTTTGTAATAACAAGCATAGCTTGGGTTTCTCTAATTGCTTGGAATTATGTTGGTCTAAACCTTGCTGAGATTGCACCAGAAAATGCTTCTAAGTACTTCTACCCTATTACGTTTTTAGGAAATTTTATTTTCTTATCCTCTACACTAGTTTCTTTTTCTCAAAAAAATTCAAGGTATTCCAAGATTGTAAATGATAAAAAAAATGAAGCTCTAAAAATTTTAAAATTAAAAAACATATTCTTGAATGCGATCAATGAGGAAATTAGAGAACCTTTAAATTCTATTATTGGCTTAACACACATTTTAAAAGAGAATAATCCAAGAAAAGATCAAGAAGAATACTTAAAATCGTTAAACTCTTCTGGTGTAAGTTTATTAGAGTTATTTACTAATGTAATAAATATAAATACCTTAGAATCTAAGAAGGTTAGTCTTAATAATTCATCTACAGATTTAAACGCATTAATTGCTAATATTGTACAAATACACAAAACAGCTTGTGGCCAAAAAAATGTAAATCTAACTGCGAAAATAAATCCTAAATTTCCAAAGATTTTAATTGATCATGTTAGATATCAACAAATTCTAAATAATCTTGTTTCTAATGCAGTAAAGTTTACAAATGAAGGTGCAATCTCTATCAAAATAAAAATAAAGAAAAAAACAAAAAACACAATCACCTTTTCTACAAATGTTATAGACTCAGGTATTGGAATTTCTAAAGATAAATTAGGATTAATTTGGCAAAATTTCACACAGGCTTCTAACTCAACTTCTAGGCTTTATGGAGGTTCTGGCTTAGGTTTACCTATTGTAAAAAATATAATTAAAAGTATGGGTGGCGAAATTCAGGTAGAAAGTACACCAAATAAAGGTTCTCATTTCTATTTTGATATTACTGCCAATTTAGATAAGCCTAAGAAATTAAGAATAAGAAAAAATAAGAAGGCCAAAAAATCGAATGCAATAGCTTCTCAAGAAATAACCAACAAGAGAATATTAGTTACAGATGATAACAAAATTAATATTCTGGTTCTTAAAAAAATATTGGAAAAAGAAAATGCAATTGTAGAAGAGGCTTACAATGGATTAGAAGCTGTAGAAGCAGCAAAAGCCATTAAGTACGACTTAATTATTATGGATTTGAATATGCCAATTATGAGTGGAGAAAAAGCCATAGAAAACATTAGAAAGTTTAACAAAAATATTCCTATAATAATTATTACAGCCTCTAACAGTTTTAATTTAGAAGATTTTAAAAATCAGAATATTAGCTATACTATTCGTAAACCATTTGTTCCTAAAGATTTACTACAAAATGTAAAAAAAGCAATTTTATCTTAAGTATGATTTTGTAACAATATTATTCAAAAATTGGCTAATCAAACAATTACATAAATTATTAGTTCTTTTTTAGATTTTTTGTTAAATTTAACCAACCCAACAATTATCATTAGTCACCTGATTAATGTAGCGTAAATATAATCAATGTCAAATACCAGAAAAAAGATTCAATCTAAGCGACTTATTCGCAATTTATATAGATTGAGTATGTTTGCTGCAGTTTTTGGAGTTTTAGGTTTCATTTTTGGTCTTTACTTAGATTTAGAATATTTAGCTCTTTATCATCTTGTAAGTGCATTTGCCTATTTAGCAACTGCATTATTGGCTAAAAAACAACAGCTATTAATAGCAAGAGTTATATTTTTTCTATTTATTAATTTAGGTATAGCTGTTACCTCTTCTTTTATTGGCAAACCTGGTAGTGTAGAGTATTTATTTATGAATGCTATTGCACTTCCTTTTATGATGTTCTCTTTTAAGAAAGAAAAGAGATTTGTCTATTTTTTTGCTATTCTTTCAGCAGTTTTATGGGTTATTTTAAATGCCACAGATTTTAATTTATTTACAACTAATCATTTAGATCCATCAGTTGCTGCCAACTTAATATATCCTGTTTCTTGCATAACATTAGTTGTATTTGTGTTTTCGCAAATGCAATATTTTTCTAAAACTAACATTAAACATTATTCTAAGATTTACTCCAAAAGAGAATACGCTTTAGAAGCTTCTGAGGCTAAATCTAAGTTTTTAAGCACCATGAGTCATGAAATTAGAACTCCTTTAAATGCGGTTATTGGCTTGTCTCATATTTTAAATGACAATAATCCAAGAGAAGATCAAAAAGAGAATATTGAAGCTTTAAATTATTCAGGTAAACTATTACTTAATTTACTTAACAATGTATTAGATTTCAGTAAAATGCAATCTACTGATATCCATTTAGATAAAATTCCTACAAATATTGAAGCAGCCGTTAAACAATTAAAGAAAATTCATCAACCTTCTTGTGATAGAAAAAACATTAAACTCGATGTTAAAATTGATAGTAACTTACCTTTAGTTCTTATAGATGTAGTTCGTTTTAACCAAGTATTAAATAATCTGCTTTCTAACGCAATTAAATTTACTCATCAAGGAAAAGTAAGTTTAATCATAAAAAGAAAAAAGTCAATAGTAAATGAAATTATTCTTCATGTAGAAGTTAGAGATACAGGAATTGGAATACCAAAAATTAAGCAGACAAGTATTTGGGAAGCATTTACACAGGCTTCTAGCTCAACAACAAGAATTTATGGAGGTACAGGTTTAGGCTTACCTATTGTGAAGAGTATTTTAAATGCAATGGATTCTAAAATCAAGATTTTAAGTAAAGTTGGTAAAGGAAGTAGATTTATTTTTGATTTAAAATTAGATAGTGCAGAAGAAACAGATATCGTTACAGGCAATGATAAAAAAGAGTTTGATTTTGAAGGCAAAAAAGTATTATTGGTAGATGATAATTTAATTAATGTAATGGTTGGTAAGCAAATTTTAGAAAAAGCAAAATTATCTGTTGCTGTTGCTAATGATGGTTTACAGGCCGTAAATCAAATGAAAGAAAATCATTTTGATATTGTACTTATGGACATTCAAATGCCAATAATGAATGGATATACAGCTACTGAAGAAATTAGAAAATTTAATTCAACCACGCCAATTTTAGCTTTATCTGCAGCTGTTTTTATGGAAATAAAAGATAAGGTTCGTAATTGTGGTATGAATGGTTATGTATTTAAACCATTTAACCCAGAAGATTTATTAAAAGAAATAGAAAAATTCACCAAAGATGTTTAATTACAAAGGACATAAAACATCACAGAGAAGAATAAACATGATATATACCATGTGCAATGTTGGTATGTTATCCTCTTTATTTTTTGCTGCATTTTCATATTTTATAGATGGCTATGGTATTTCTTTGTTTTTAATTTTTTTAGCAGCTGTTTATTTATTTGCTGCAAGTATTACTAAAATTAAACCAACAACAGCTAGGCTTATCTTTATTACCGCCTTTAATTTAAGTGTGGCTATAATAGCTTCCTATTTTGGTAAAGGTGCTAGTTTCGAGTTAATTTTGATGTATGCAATTGGGCTATCATTTATACTATACAGTTATAGAAGAGAAAAAGAATTGGTAATTGCCTTCTCTATTCTACCAGTAATTCTTTGGATTACCTTATTCTTTACCGACTTTGAATTATTCAAAAATACCTCTGTAAATCCAGATACTATTAGAAATGTAATTTATCCAATTTCTATATTAACCACCTTAGCCTTAGTATCATTTCAGTTAGGTTATTATGTTTACTTAACAGTTGGTTTTAATAAAGGTATTCACAATAAAAAGCAAGAAGCTATAAACGCTTCAAATGCCAAAACTAATTTCTTAAGTACTATGAGTCATGAAATTAGAACACCTTTAAATGCTGTAATTGGACTGTCTCATATATTAGGAAGCAATAATCCAAGAGAAGATCAAAAGCAAAATATTGAGGCATTGAACTACTCAGGAAAAATACTATTAAACCTACTAAACAATGTTTTAGATTTTAGTAAAATGCAATCTTCAACAATAGAATTAGATCATGTACCAACTGATTTAACCTCTGCTTTAAATCAAATTAAAAAGATTCACGAAACAAGTTGTATTCAAAAAGAAATTACAATGCATCTTTTTATAGATGATGAAATACCTATTGTTTGGTTAGATATTGTAAGATACAATCAGGTAATTAATAACCTAGTAACAAACGCCATTAAGTTTACAAAAAATGGCTCTGTTACTCTTAGAATTAAAAAAGAAGAAATAAACGATACTAAAGTAAAAATTCTTACTGAAGTTATAGATACAGGTATTGGTATTCCAAAAGACAAACATGATACAATTTGGGAAGCATTTACGCAAGCATCTACAAGTACAAATCGTTTGTATGGAGGCACAGGTTTAGGTTTACCAATTGTAAAAAATATTGTTGAAGCTATGGGTTCTACTATTCATATTGATAGTGAAATTGGTAAAGGAAGTAGATTTCATTTCGAAATAATTTCTAAAATAGCGTCTACAAAAGATTTAGAAGAAAGCAATAAAGTAAGCTCTTATAGCTTTGATAAAAATAGAATTCTTTTGGTAGAAGACAATCAAATAAATATCATGGTTTGTAAACAAATTCTAGAAAAAGAAAATCTTATTGTAGAAACTGCATTAAATGGTTTAGAAGCTGTAAATATGATTAAAGAAAATTCCTATGATTTAGTATTAATGGATATTCAGATGCCAATAATGGATGGTTATACTGCAGCTACAGAAATTAGAAAATTTAACAAAACAACACCTATTTTAGCGCTTTCTGCCTCTGTGTTTATGCAGGTAAAAGATAGAATTCATAAAAGTGGAATGAATGGTTTTATCTTTAAACCATTTGATCCAGAAGACCTACTAAACCAAATACAACAAAATATAAATCCAACTTAAAAAAAAACGCTTTAGAGCTACTTTTTTTACAAATAAAGTACATCTATATTCTTTAATTATATTTATTTTTGAGTCAGATGATAAATATTATTAAGAATTATAAGAGTGTTCGAAATCACACAGAATACCTCTGTAGCTTTTTAGAATTAGAAGATTTTACACCTCAATCTGCAGCATTTGCAAGCCCTCCAAAATGGCATATAGCTCATACTACTTGGTTTTTTGAACAAATGATTTTATTGAAGTATGATAAAAATTATACTGTATATAATAAAGAGTTCTCCTATTTATTTAATAGCTATTACAATACAATAGGTAAAAGAATTGCAAGACATGAAAGAGGTTTACTCACAAGACCATCCGTTAAAGAAGTTTTGGATTACAGAAAGTATGTAGATGAAAAAATGCTAAGTTTACTGAGTAAAGAAATTAAAGAGGTCAATACACTTACAATACTAGGTTTAAATCACGAGCAACAGCATCAGGAATTATTGTTAACCGATTTAAAATATACATTTTCTAAAAATCCATTATACCCAGTTTACAAAAATGAAAATTATGTAAATGACACAAATTCTCATGAAGGTTGGCTAGAAATAAAAGAAGGAATTTATGAAATTGGTCATAATTCTGATACCTTTTGTTTTGATAATGAATTAGGCAAACATCGCGTTTTTTTAGAACCTTTTAAAATCTCTAAAAGTCTAGTAACCAATAAAGAATACTTAGAATTCGTAAAAGATAATGGTTATAAAAACTCAAAATATTGGTTAGATGATGGCTGGCATTGGTTGCAAGAAAATAAAATTAGTAAACCTTTATATTGGGAACATATAAATGATGTTTGGTATCAATATACGTTATCTGGTTTGATAAAACTAGATGACAATGCAATTGCTTGTCACCTATCATTTTATGAAGCATCAGCATTTGCTTTTTGGAAAGGAATGCGTTTACCTACAGAATTTGAGTGGGAAACAGCTGCTAATAATTTAAATTGGGGACAAAGATGGGAATGGACGAATTCTGCCTATTTGCCTTACCCAAATTTTAAAATAAGTGATGGAGCTGTTGGAGAATACAATGGAAAATTTATGATAAACACCATGGTTTTAAGAGGTGCTTCTAGTGCAACCTCAAAAAATCATAGTAGAACTACCTACAGAAACTTTTTTGCCCCAAATACTCAGTGGCAATTTACAGGAATAAGATTGGCTAAATAAATGAAAGAGAAATTTAAAAAAGATGTAAACGAAGGCTTGAGCAAGACATCTAAAGCATTACCTTCTAAATATTTTTACGATGCAATTGGAGATCAAATTTTCGTAAAAATTATGCACATGCCAGAATATTATTTAACAAGAGCTGAGCACGAAATTTTTAAAAATAAAACAAATGAAATCATTACATCTTTAAACATAAATAAAGATATTAAATTTGATATTATCGAACTTGGTGCAGGAGATGGAATTAAAACCAAATTACTTTTAAGAGATTTAGTAGAAAAAGAATATCAATTTAAATATTTACCTATAGACATCTCTAAAGATGCCTTAAACAACTTAAAAACTAGTCTAAATAAAGAAATTAAAACTTTGGAAGTAGAAACCAAGCAAGGTGATTACTTTAATGTTTTAGATGATTTAAAATCGCATAAAAACAAAAAAATTATTCTATTTCTTGGCTCTAATATAGGAAACATGTCTGATGATGAAGCCAAACAGTTTCTTGAAAAATTAGGAAATGCTATGCATAAAGAGGACATAATTCTTTTAGGTGCAGATTTAATCAAAAATAAAGACATTGTACTACCTGCTTATAGTGATGAATCTGGAGTTACAAAAAGCTTCAATTTGAATTTATTAACACGTATCAATAAAGAATTAGAAGCCAATTTTGATGTAGATAAGTTTAATCATTTAGCAACTTATACAGAAAGTGAAGGCATAGCCAGAAGTTTTTTGGTGAGTAAAGAAAGACAAGAGGTAGAGATTAAAAGTTTACAGAAAAGCTTTCTGTTTGATAAGGATGAAAAAATTCATACAGAAGATTCAAGAAAATATAATAATGAGATTATAGAAGGTTTATTGGCAAATACTTCCTTAAAAATTTCAGGTAAACTTAGTGATAGCAATAAATATTTTGCTGATTATATTTTAACTAAGAAATAAAAAAATGAATACAGTAGTTGGTATTTTGGGTTTAGGAGTTCGTTCTACAAACTTCTATTCAAATCAATTACATCAAAAGATGCATAATTATTATGGTGATTATCACACCTTTCCTTTTTTAAATTATCAAATTGATTTTAATCGATTAAATCCATATTTGCCAAATAATTTCGAAAAGCTAATACCTAATGTAAACATAATTTTAAAAGAAATTGAGAAATTTAAAGTTCAGCATTGGCTTGTTCCAAACATTACTTTACATGAAACTTTAGATAAAGTAAATCATAATGTATCACTACTTCATCCTATAGAACTAGCAATCAAAAACTGTATTGAAAATAAAATTACCTCAGTTGTAATTTTAGGAACCAATTACACTATGCAATCTGAATATTTATCTTTTAATTTTAAAAATGCGAAAATAGAAGTTAAAAGCATTTCAAATGATGATAAAGAGTTAGTAAATAACCTAAGAATTAAAATTTACAATTCTGAAGAGTCTAGTTTGGATATGAAAAACTACAAGAATTTAATTTCGAAATATTCTTTAGATTCTCATATAATAATAGCTTGCACAGAATTATCATTACTAACCAGCAATCTAAAAAATAAGAAGATATTAGATTTAGCTCAGTTGCAAATCAATGAAGCCTTTAATACCTTTCTAAAAACTAAATAAGTATTAAAGGCCTTTATTATTTTAGATATTTTTTGCTAGCCAATCACCAACTTCAGAAGTACCATAAGATTTACCATTTTCAGATAAATCTTCAGTTACAATCCCTTGTTCTAAAGCACTATTTACAGCATCTCTAATTGCTTTACCTTCTTCTTGAAGACCAAAGTTTTCGAACATCATTGCTGCAGATAAAACAGTAGCCATAGGGTTTGCAATATTTAAACCAGTTGCTTGTGGATAAGAACCATGAATTGGCTCAAACAAACCAATATCTGAACCTAAAGATGCACTTGGCATTAAACCCATAGAACCAGAAATTACAGAAGCTTCATCTGTTAAAATGTCTCCAAATAAATTCTCGGTAATTAAAACATCATAACTATTTGGCCATTGCACAAGTCTCATTGCAACTGCATCTACAAACTCATAAGAGACCTCAACTTCTGGATAATCCTTTTCCATAGCTTGCACAGTTTCTCTCCATAAACGAGATGTTTCTAAAACGTTGGCTTTATCTACACAACATAATTTTTTATCACGAGTCATGGCTAATTCAAAACCTTTTTTAGCCAATCTTTGCACTTCAGCTCTTGTGTAAACACAATTGTCAAAGGCTGTTTCACCTTCATCTCTTCTACCCTTTTCACCAAAGTATATTCCACCTGTTAATTCACGTAAAAAAACTAAATCTGTACCTTCAATTCTTTCTCTTTTTAAAGGTGACTTATCTAAAAGTGATGGAAAAGTAAATGTTGGCCTAACATTGGCAAATAAGCCAAGTTTTTTACGCATTTTTAATAAACCTTGCTCAGGACGTACTTTTGCTGATGGATCATTATCAAAACGTGGATGCCCAATTGCACCAAACAACACAGCATCTGAAGCCATACAAATATCATGAGTTTCATCTGGATAAGGTTCTCCAACAGCATCAATAGCAGCTGCACCTGTTAATGCTGGTTTCCAATTAATTTCATGATTAAATTTCTCTGCAATTGCATCAGAAACTTTTACTGCTTGATCTATAACTTCAGGGCCTATTCCATCTCCTGCTAATAAGGCTATATTTAATTTCATTTTCTGTTCGCTTTTAGCTTGTTTACTTTAAATAATATTCAACATTTTCTCTGTAGCTTTTATTGCAGATACTGTTTGATCTGAATCTAAACCATGAGTAACAAATTCTTTTTTATCTCTGCTCCAAGTAATAATTGTTTCACATAATGCATCAGAATTACTTCCAGGAGGAATTCTAACAGCGTAATCAATCAACTTTGGTAAATCTTTTTTACTATGAGTTTTATATAGTTTTTTTAAGGCGTTCATAAAGGCATCAAACTGTCCATCTCCTTGAGCATGTGCTTCATACAAAACACCTTCTACTCTTAACTGTAAAGTTGTAGATGGTTTTAAACCTCTTGCATGCCCTAAAACATAATTTTCTACAACTACTCTTTTTTCTATAGTGTTAGAATCTAGAACATCAGAAATTATATAAGGCAAATCTTCTTGAGAAACCACTTCCTTTTTGTCTCCTAATTCTATAATTCTTTGTGTAACTTTTTTTAGCTCATCATCATTTAAACTTAATCCTAAATCTTGTAGATTCTTTTGAATGTTTGCTTTTCCTGATGTTTTACCTAATGCATATTTACGTTTTCTACCAAAACGTTCAGGCATTAAATCATTAAAATAAAGGTTGTTTTTATTATCTCCATCTGCATGAATACCTGCTGTTTGCGTAAATACATTTGCACCAACAATAGGTTTATTTACAGGAATTCTAAAGCCTGAAAAAGTTTCTACTAACTTACTTACTTTGTTTAAAGCTTTTTCGTTAACATTTGTAGAGACTTCATCACTCAAAAAATCGTTTATCACTGCAATAGCACTTGCTATTGGTGCATTTCCTGCACGTTCACCCATTCCATTTACTGTTAAATGTAAACCATGAGCACCTGCTTTAATAGCATTCATAACATTTGCAACACCCAAATCATAATCATTATGACCATGAAAATCAATATGTAGTTTTGGAAATTTCTGATGAACTTCTGCAATAAAATTAGTGGTTTCTTCTGGTGTTAAAACGCCTAATGTATCTGGTAAAAGAAGTCTTTCTATATTTTGAGTTTGAATAAAATCTAAATATTGAAAAACGTATGCTTTAGAATTACGCATTCCATTAGACCAATCTTCTAAATAAACATTAGTTTGTATACCATTTTTGGCTGCTAAATCTATAGTAGCTTTTATATCTGCAAAATGTTGTTCTGGTGTTTTTTTAAGTTGATGAGTTAAGTGATTTAAAGAACCTTTAGTCAGTAAATTCTGAACTTTTGCTCCAGATTCTAGCATCCAATCTATAGACTTTCCACCATCAACAAAAGTTAATACTTCTATTTTATTTAAAACATTTTGTGATGCAGCCCAAGTTGTAATTTTTTGAACAGCTTCTAACTCTCCTTTAGAAACACGTGCTGAAGCAACCTCTATTCTATCAACCTTTAACTCTTCTAGTAAAAGTTTGGCAATAGTTAGCTTTTCTGAAACTGAAAAAGATACTCCAGAGGTTTGTTCTCCATCTCTTAGAGTTGTATCCATTATTTCAATATTTCTTACAGCCATTACAATAATTTAGAAATGAATTAAAATGGTCTTGTTTCTGCAAAAGCAGAGATTTCATCTTCGATATTTTTTAAATAATCGATATCGTCAAAACCATTTAACATATTGTCTTTCTTGTAAGTATTGATTTCAAACGGTTCTGACTCACCTGTAGCCACTAAAGTAACAGTTTGATTTGGTAAGTCAACCTTAATTTCTGTGTTAGGATCAGCCATTATTGCATCAAATAATTTATCTGCAAAAACACCTGTAACTTGCACTGGTAAAACACCAACATTTAAACAATTATTTCTAAAAATATCTGCAAAGAAAGAAGAGATTACACATCGTAATCCAAAATCATAAACAGACCAAGCTGCATGCTCTCTAGAAGAACCTGAACCAAAGTTTTTACCACCTACTAAAATTTTAGAACCTGCATAAATTTCTTTGTTTAAAGGAAAATCTGCTTTTGGTGATCCATCTTGATTGTACCTCCAGTCTCTAAAAAAATTATCTCCAAAACCAACTCTTTCTGTCGCCTTTAAAAAACGAGCAGGAATTATTTGATCTGTATCTACATTTTCTATTGGTAATGGATATGCTGTGCTTGTTAAAACGTCGAATTTATCGTAAGCCATTGTTTTATGCTTTTAGCCTTTAGCTTTTAGCTGTTGGCAGTAATTTATTGTTTTTGCTATGGCTTATTTGCCTTTAGCTTTTTAATTAATCTTATTTCTAATAGCCAATAACTAGCAGCTAGCAGCTAAAATTGTTCTTGGGTCTGTAACTACACCTTCTACTGCAGATGCTGCTGCTACTAAAGGAGAAGCTAATAAAGTTCTAGAACCAGGACCTTGTCTACCTTCAAAGTTTCTGTTTGAAGTTGAAACTGATAATTTACCTGAAGGTATTTTATCATCATTCATAGCTAAACACGCAGAACAACCTGGTTCTCTTAATACAAAACCAGCTTCTTCTATAATTTTATCTAAACCTTCTTCTTTTATTTGATCTACAACTTTATGTGAACCTGGCACTAACCAAGCAGTAACATTATCTGCTTTTTTACGCCCTTCAACTATAGAACAAAAAGCTCTAAAATCTTCTATTCTTCCATTTGTACAAGAACCTAAGAATACAAAATCAATTTCTTTACCTAACATTGCATCTCCTTCATCAAAATTCATGTAGGCTAAAGATTTCTTGTATGATTTTGCTCCACTATCTGTATCATCAGCATTTGGAATTGATTTAGTTACTCCAATTCCCATTCCTGGATTTGTACCATAAGTAATCATTGGCTCAATATCTGAAGCTTCAAAAGTTACTTCTGCATCAAATTCTGCATTATCTTCTGTATATAATGTTTGCCAATAATTCATGGCTTTATCCCAAGCTTCACCTTTTGGTGCTAATGCTCTGCCTTTTATATAGTGATAGGTTTTTTCATCTGGAGCAATCATACCTCCTCTTGCACCCATTTCTATAGAAAGATTACAAACTGTCATTCTACCTTCCATCGACATTTCTTTGAAAACATCTCCTGCATATTCTACAAAATAACCTGTAGCACCAGAAGTTGATAATTTAGAAATGATATATAAAGCCACATCTTTAGGTGTAACTCCAACTCCTAAACTTCCATTTACATTAATTCGTAAACTTTTTGGCTTAGGTTGCATAATACATTGTGTAGACAATACCATTTCTACCTCACTTGTTCCAATACCAAAAGCAATGGCTCCAAAAGCTCCATGTGTAGATGTATGAGAATCTCCACAAACTATAGTTGCACCTGGTAAAGTAATTCCGTTTTCTGGACCTACAACATGTACAATTCCGTTATTTTTATCTCCTAAACCCCAGTGAGAAATGCCATATTTTTTTGCATTTTCTTCTAAAGCATTCAACTGATTTGCAGATAAAGGGTCTTCAACTGGTAAATGTTGATTTATAGTTGGTGTGTTATGATCTGCTGTTGCAAAAGTTTTTTCTGGATAAACAACACTGTTTCCTCTGCTCTCTAATCCTAAAAAAGCAACAGGACTTGTTACTTCGTGAATAAAATGACGATCGATGAATAAAACATCTGGACCATCTTTTACTTTACGAACAACATGTGCATCCCAAACTTTATCAAATAATGTATTTGCCATTTTTAATTGTTTTCAATCAATTACCAAAAATAAGTTTAAAATGAATTTTAAGATTGATTACAGCTTAAACAAGTACTATACTCATTCAACTGAGGTAAACATATAAAATTGATTATCAGAATATTATATCATTTTAAAATACGATGTCTATCTTTTTTAAACTTCATTAATTTTTTTTATACTTTAGTTAAACCTATAATTAGAGTTGTTTGTCCTGACTTCATGTAACATTTTGTATGAAACAATCGTCTTATAACAAATCAACCAAAAATACTATCATGAAAAAATACGTTTACATTTTAAGTTTAATCATTCTATTTATAAGTTGTACTTCTCAAAAAAATTCTGAAGAATTTATAAATAAAACAACAGGTAGGTATTTATTTAATGCAAATGAAGTCTTAGAAATATATTTTGAAAATGGAGAAATGCATGCAAAATGGAGAGGAAATGATGATATAAAACTATTAAAAGTAAATGATAGTGCATTTTACATGCAAGAACTAAATGAAAAAATGCTTTTTGTGAGTAAGCCAGAAATGCATATTAAATTGGCTGAAAAAGTAGAACATGATGGTCAGCAATATTATTTTGAAAAAATGAATTCTGGCGAGAAAACTGCTAATGAATATTTTAAAGCAAAAGAATATGATAAGGCAAAGGAAGCCTACTTAACAATTCAGAAAAAAGATTCTTCAAACTTTCTAATAGAAGAATATAAAATTAATAGATTAGGTTATCAATTCATAAGAAAAAATGAAAATGATAAGGCCCTAGAGCTTTTCAAAATTAATGTAGCTCTGTATCCTAAAAGTTCTAATGTGTATAATAGTTTAGGAGAAGCTTATTTTTTACAAAAAGATACTTTAAATGCTATTATAAACTTTAAAAAATCTTTAGAAATTAATTCTGAGAATAAAAACTCTAAAAAGTTTCTAGAAAAATTAACAAAGAAATAAATGCAAATAGATTCATTAAGATACCCTATTGGTTTGGTTGAAATACCAGAGAATATCACTCAAAAAAATATTGAAAATTGGATTTCTGATATTGAGCGTTTTCCTCAAGAATTAGAATTTTTGGTAAAAAATTTATCTGACAATCAATTAGATACTGTTTATAGAGAAAATGGTTGGACAGTAAGACAAGTAATTCATCATTGTTATGATAGTCACCATAATTCTTATACTCGCTTCAAATGGGCTTTAACAGAAGATAGTCCAGTTATAAAGGCGTATTATGAAGAAAAATGGGCAGAATTAGAAGACTCAAAATCTGCACCAATTTTACTTTCTATTGATGCTTTAAAGGCTTTGCATTCTAAATGGGTTTATTTTTTAAGAGGATTATCAGATATAGATTTAGCAAAAACTTTTATTCATCCTTCAGGAAATAAAGAAACATTATTAAAAGAAAATATTGGCATTTATGCTTGGCATTGTCAGCATCATTATGCGCATATAGAGCAATTAATACAAAGAAAAGGTTGGCAATGATTTAGTTCTACATAAATTGATTTTATTTAATTTTAAAAAATAGTACCTTTAATTTTTTAATATAAAGTTTATGAAATCTGCACAAGCGTACTTTGATGAATATGCTGTTAGTCATCAAAATGAAACCAACCAAACCATACATTATATTTGTGTACCATTAATATTTTTTAGTGTAATTGGTTTGCTAATGAGCATTCCAACCACTTTTTTAGAAAATACTTTAGGCTTATACAATCCTTTATTAGAAAATTGGGCAGTTGTTGTAACAATATTTATTTCAATTTTTTATTTAAAATTGGGGTTTTGGTATTTTACAGAAATGCTATTTGTTATTTTATTATGCATTATAGGTAATTTTTGGATTAGTAATGTTACCAACTTACTCTATGTTTCAATAGCAGTATTTGTTTTAGCTTGGATTGGCCAGTTTTATGGTCATAAAGTAGAAGGTGCAAAACCATCATTCTTAAAAGATTTAGAATTTTTACTAATTGGTCCTCTTTGGGTGATTCAAAAACTGGGCAAAAAAAACAAGTAAAAATGAAAGATGAAATTACTTTTGACGATTTTCTAAAGCTTGATATAAGAGTAGGAACGATTATTGAAGTGAATGATTTTCCTAAAGCAAGAAAACCTGCTTATCAATTAAGCATAGATTTTGGGAGTTTAGGAATAAAAAAGTCAAGTGCTCAAATAACAGATTTATACACCAAAGAAGATTTATTACAGAAACAAGTTTCAGCCATTGTCAACTTTAAACCAAGGCAGATTGCAAATTTTAAAAGCGAAGTTTTGGTTTTAGGTGTTTATACTGATGATGATAAGGTAGTATTATTAAAGCCTAGTAAAACCATTAAAAATGGTGAGCAAGTATCTTAACTCTTAGGATTATTTAAAATTACTAGTGCACCTATAATCCCTGGAATCCAGCCACAAAGTGTTAGCAAAAAAATAATAATAAAAGATCCACAACCTTTATCTATAACTGATAATGGTGGGAAAATTATAGCAAATAATACTCTAAAAAAACTCATTTATATTTAGTTGGTGATACAAATTAGACGAATATGTTCTTGTTTTGTTACAAGAAAAAAAATCAACTATTTTCAATAAAAAAATCGCAAAGCTTACAATTAAACTTTACGATTTTTTTCTGATTATAAATTAATCAAACTAGAACTCTTCTACATTTTATCACCAAAGAAAATGGCGTTCATTAGCAATTTGTTTGTACTGAACCAAAATGCTCTAAAATTGGTGTTGTCTGTAAATACAATAACTCTACCTCTACCAAATCTGTTTACTTTAAAAGGTACAGTATTAGGAATTATTTCTGCATTTTCTTTAGAAATATAACCACTTAATAATGGTTTAGATGTATATTGAATTGGGTTATTATAACTATCCTTATCAGCTTTCATAAACATAGTTGAGTTTCTAAATAAAGCCAACTTATCATCTTTATAACCAAAATTTATGGGATGAGATCTGTCTAAATTTGCTTCAAAAATAGCACCTCCTATAACCTGAGCTCCTGATTTTAATGATCTATCTTCAAAAGACACATTTTTTATAGAATCTCTTTTTGCTCTTTCAAAACTAATATTAATCATCTTATTGCTAGCCAACCACCTTGCAGTATTTTTGTAGCCAACTAAAACCCCACCATTTCTAACCCAAGTTTGTAATTTGGTAATTGCAGCTTTTTCTAAACCACTACTTGGAATTACAATATGAGTATATTTTGCAATATCCATTCTATTAAAATTACGAGTATCTAAACGTGTTATAGGCATATCAAAACGTTGATCAAATAAATGCCAAATTTCTCCTGAATCATTACCTGCAACTCCATCACCAACAATCATGGCTACTTTAGGTTTAGTAATGGCTCTAAAATTGTTACTACCTAAATCTATACCATCATTTAAACCAGTGCTTACTGCATTTATATCAATATGACTTTCATTTGCTAAATCACCTAAAAAAGTAAACAACTCTAAAGCATCTAATTTTTGATTTTGAACAGGAATAAAAATAGTACCATATTCATAAGATACTCCACCATTTTTAAAGTTCTTCATAGAAACTTTTGCTCTTAATCCTTTTTGTAAAATGGCATGTAAAGCTTTTGGAGCATAAAACTCATTCCAAGGCATTAAGTAACCATAATCACTTTTAAATGACACATTACCAGCTTTCATTTCTAGGTTTGTAATTTCATTACCTGCTTTAGATAAGGAAACATTTTCTGCATAATCTACATCAAAAGCATGATTAAATGTCCAAGCAGACACGTCATAAAACAAGCTATCTTTAAATGTAGTTCTTACATCAAACATAGCTTTTACTAACCTGTGATTCTTTTGGTTCATAGGCACAACATAGCTGTAACCTTTCTTGAAGTTTTTTCCATTTTGAGTAAAATCACTTTTAATATCATGAATTTTAACCTGATGTCTTTTTAAAACCTCTGCTAAATGAAACGTTTTTGCAGCATCTTTTTCATCTCCAAAAACAATGGCATTTTTAGCACCTGTATTTCTACTTTCTTTATAAAAATCTTGTTGATATTTTAAAATCTTTAAACGCATTTTGTTAGCAGCTTCTAATGTAGAAAATGCTGCTGTTGCTTGATTTCTTATTGTGAATGGGAAAGTTAAAATTCCGTTTGAAGTTTCTTGTGCATGACCTCTAGAACTTGCTTGTTCAAACAAAATACCTATACTACCATTAATATCTGGAAAAGTAGAACCTTTACCATAATAAAAATCATCAAAACTTTCTTCTGAATAATACATAGAACCTATTTTATCCAAAGCTTTTGCATGATAAGTTGCAATTTCTCTGGTTAAATCTTGATTCATTTGAGGCGTTAATGGATTTGTTCTACTAGGAATTCCTGGTTGAAAAAAGAAGCTAGAATTACTGCCCATTTCATGATGATCTGTTAAAATATTTGGTAACCATTTATGAAAAGTTGCTATTCTTGCTTTACTTTCTGGCAATTGTACAGGCAGCCAATCTCTATTCATATCAAATTGATAATGATTGGTTCTTCCTCTTGGCCAAATCTCTGAGTATTCTCTATCATTAGGATCTGGATTAATATTTTTACTTCTATTTGTATTTGCCCAATATGCAAAACGTTGTAAACCATCAGGATTAAAAGATGGGTCGAATAAAATAACTGTGTTTTCTAATAATTCTAGTGTTTTTGTGCTTTTAGAAGCTGCTAAATAATATGCAACTGCAAGAGCTGCATTAGATCCACTTGGCTCATTTCCATGAATTGAAAAACCTTGATAAACAACAATAGGATTATCTACACTTAAAGAAGCATCATTGGTTGCATCAATATGCTGCTTTCTAATTTGATCTAAATTCTTATGATTATTAGATGATGTGATTGTTAGCAATAATAAAGGTCTACCTTCATAGGTTTTTCCTCTTGTTTCTATAGAAATCCTATCAGTTGAAGCTGCTAGTGCTTTCATGTACTCTACTAACTTATCATGAGTTATGTGCCACTCACCTACCTCATGCCCTATAATTTCTTTAGGTGTTGGAATACTAGAATCGTAATTTTCAGCAGGCAAATAGTAAGATAAGTCTAAATCTTGTGCATTGCTGTATATTGAAAATAATAAAAAGAAAACGAACAGTTTTTTCATTGTTTTATTAAAATTTGGTTATCTAACAAAGATAAGAATTCGTAAATTTATTTATGCTTTGATCTAATATTGTTTTAGCCTTTTAAAAAATTTAACATATTCAGTTTATGGTAAATAAATAAATAAAAATTTTTATTTATATTGCTGAATAACAACAAATAAAGAAATCTTTTAATGAAAAGGTTACTATTTTTATCCTTATGCTTCTCACAATATCTGCTAAGTTTTTCACAAACGAATTATATTGAGAATTTTGATAATATTGGATATCCTAGTAATATTCCTGCAGACTCATATTGGAAATTCTTTAACGATATAAACCCAAATCAGACAGAATGGAGTAAATTTATTCCTGGTGATGGAAAAGCATATATTACTGTTGATGCAGATATTTCAAACGATACTGATGCTACCTATCCTTATCAAACTTTAGTATTTGGTGGAGTTAAGGAAAATCATCGATTAGAAGTTAGAATGAAAGGAGCTCCAGTAGATGGAGGTTTAGTCGCATTCATTTTTACATATCATCAAGTTGGTTCTACTTTTAATGAGGTTGATATAGAATTAGTTGCAAATGACAAAAATGCTGCACCACATGAAACCTTACCTCCAAATGGATGGACAGATGCAAGGTTCAATACTTGGAGAGATGCAGATGAAAATACAGCTCTACCCTTTACAGGTTCTGCAAAAGCAATTGTAGATGAGAATAACAAAAAAGTGTCTTTAGTAGATGATAAGTTTCACACTTATACTATTGATTGGAGAGCTGATGAAGTAGATTTCTTTATTGATGATGTTTTGCAAGAATCTTTTAACACGAATATTGCCAAGGGTTGGGCAGAAGTTATTATTGGCTACAGGCATTTACCTTGGGCAGGTGAATTTAATTGGTCTGGAAATCACACAATGGTTATAGATTATTTTAAAATTGAACCATTAAGCTCAAAATCTATTTTAACTTCAGATAATTTTCAGTTTAATGAAAATGAAGAAATAAGAATTTTTCCAAACCCAATAAGAGATTATCTAAATTTAAAAGTTACAGATGAAAACAACTTTAATAGAATTGAAATAGTTAACGCTATTTCATCCAAAACAACTATTATTAATAAGTATAAAAGAAAGATTGATTTAAGTACTTATGCTAAAGGAATTTACTTTTTAAAAACCTATTTTAAAAACGGTAAACAGCTAATTAACAAGATTATTAAGATATAGAATAAAGTATAATTTTTGTGTTAATTATTTTTAATATATTTGGTTAACCAATTTGGTTTACCAAATATATTCTTAAAATCTTTAACTATGAACCCTCAATTCGTCAAGAAACTTATTTTTTCAAATCAGTTTAAAAAACTACTTTGTATTGTTTTATTTTTTTTAGCTCTTAAAATAGAAGCTCAAACTACTTATAATATAGATGACCCTGAAAAATTAAGAGATGTAATCTATGAACCTGGTGATGTTATAATTCTTAAAAACGGAACTTACGCTACAGATGAAAGAATTCAGTTTTTGGGTTCTGGAACTGCAGATAATCCTGTAACTTTTAGAGCAGAAACTCCTGGAGGTGTAGTATTCACTGGTGGTCCAAGATTAACCATTGGTGGTGAATCTGAGAATGGTGTAAAAGTTGCAACAGGAGAGTATTTAATTGTAGACGGTTTTCATTGGAAAGGTGGCTATGGAGCTAGTAATTTTATAGAATTTAGAAATGGACAAGATTTCGCACATCATAGTACAATTCAAAATTGTGTAATAGATGGTTTAGGAATAGAACCTTCAGAATTAGCAGAAGATTTAGCAAATGAGCAAATCACAAAACACAGATGGATTGTATTATATGGAACATATAATACAGTAATTAACTGTTCTTTTCTAAATAAGGTTAGTTCTGGTGCAATTATTTTAGGTGAATATTCATATAATGCGTTTCCTGAAGTTGCTGATGGTGAACCTGAGGTAAATAATAGCTGTGCAGAAGTTGGTCATATAATTACTAAAAACTACTTCTATAACTTTCAAAAAATGGAAGATTTATATGGCAGAAAAACCAATGGAGATCAGCTTTCTAATGCAGGTGATAGTGAAACCATTAGAATTGGAACTAGTTCTTATCAAATGGTAAATAGTAATGTAACCATCAGCAATAATTATTTTGTACAATCTGATGGTGAAAACGAAATTATCACCAATAAAAGCAAGGGAAACACTATTACCAATAACACATTTAGAAGATGCAGAGGATCTTTGGTTTTGAGACATGGTTCTAATGCGACTGTAGATGGTAATATCTTCTTAGGTGAAAATGTAGATGGAACTGGGGGTATCAGAATTACAGATAGCAATCATAACATTACCAACAATTATATTCAAGATTGTATTACAGTTCAAGATCAAGCAAAATGGAACAATGGTATCACATTTATAGGTGGTAGTGCAAATGCTGATGTTGCTTGTACTTCAGACGATGTTTCTAATGGATATCAAAAATCACAAAATATAAATGTTTCAAATAATACCTTGGTTAATACAAACGCTCCTTTTTTTTATAACACAGATAAAGGAAGCACAGATCCTACAGGAACCGTAAATAATAATCTTATATATTTTGAAGCTAGCAATGCTAATTTATCAGATTTAATCTCAGGTGATACGAATACTTCTTACTCAGATTTAGGAACAACATTAACCTATTCAGGTAATATTTATGCAGGTACTACTTTAGGAGCTACAAATGCAGGTTTCTCAGAAGAATCTGGAATTACAGCTACAGCAAATGGAGAATTATTTAGTTTTTCTGGAACTTTAACAAATAACAAAGGTGCAAACCTTGGCTCTTATGTAGCAACCACAGATGCCATGGTTGGTTATGGAATTGGAGCTTGCTTTACCAATAATTTAGGAGAAGGTATTACAGATGGAGATTGTACTATAGAAGTATCAGAAAGTTTAACGGTTAGTAGTTTAGAAACTTTTACGGCTTCTGCAGCTAGTAAAGAAGTTAATGTTACTGCAAATGTAAGTTGGACAGCAGTTGCTAATGATAATTGGATTTCTATTAATACAACTTCTGGTACTGGAAATGCTATAGTTACAGTTAGTTTATCTGAAAATACAGAAACAACCACTAGAACAGGTTCTGTTACTTTTTCTCAAGTTGCAGGTGGAGATGATATTGTTAGAACTTTAACCGTAAATCAAGAAGGAGCTAATTTAACAGATTTATACACACTTATTAATTCTGGTACAAATGGAGCTCCAGTAACCATTCATTCCTATTCAAAACAACAAGATACAGATGGTAAAACTAATTTTGCAACGAACGCATTAGATAAAAATTTCTCTACTCAGTGGACAGCAGATGATGGTGATTTATTATCTGGAGATTATAAAGGCGATGGAGAGTTTCTAATTTTTGATTTAAATGATGAATATCAACTAGATTTAATTCAGGTTGCTACAGATGATAAATCTGATGCTTATGGTTTGCAAATTTGGACTTCGACTACAGGAACAAATTCATCAGATTTTGTAAAATTACTACCAACTTCGAATGACTTAATGATTACAACCACAACTGGTACAAGAACGGATTTTGATACCTACCAAGTTTCGCAAAATGCACGTTATGTAAAATTAATTGGTTTTGGACGTTTTAATGCTGATGGAAATTCGCGTAAAAGTGTTTGGACAAATATTACAGAGGTTGAATTTTATGGAGAGTCTACAAGTTTATCAACAGACACTTTTAACGAGAATAAAATATCAATTTATCCAATTCCTGCTGATCATGAATTATCAATATCTTCTAAATTAAATATTAAAAATATAGAGGTTTTTAGTTTAGATGGAAAACTGATTTTATCTAAAGAGACAACTAATTCTGCTGCAGAAATTACCCTAGACACAAGTAAAATTTCTAATGGAATTTACCTTATTCGTTTTACAAATGAAAATGGTTTAAATGAATCGAAATTGATCAATATTGCTCACTAATTAATAGCAATTATTAACTATTTTTCAACTTAATTCATTTTTAGAAGAAAGAAATGCATCATTTTATGAAATTAATAAAAATGGTGAAACCTTTTTTCTAGTTGCTGTATTTGATAATATTATTCAGATATTTGTAAGTAAGATAGTTCACCTTACTCAATGATCTCAAATACAACTTTAGACAGCTTAAACAATTCACTTTCTGGTGATGTTTTATACGATAATTTGCATAAAACATTATATGCAACAGATGCTTCTGTATATAGAAAAATACCATTAGCGGTTGCCTATCCTAAAAATGAAGAAGACTTAAAAACGTTAATTGATTTTGCTACTAAAAACGACATTACTTTAATACCAAGAACTGCAGGTACATCTTTGGCTGGGCAATGTGTAGGAGATGGAATGGTGGTAGATGTTTCTAAACATTTTACCAATATTCTTGCTTTTGATGAACTTTCTAAAACCATTACACTTCAACCAGGAATAGTAAGAGATTCTTTAAATGGATTTCTAAAACCTTATGGCTTATTTTTTGGACCAAATACATCAACGTCTAACAGATGTATGGTTGGTGGAATGGTTGGTAATAATTCATCTGGTAGTACCTCTATAAAATATGGGGTTACAAGAGATAAAGTTTTACAAATCAACGCTATTTTAAGTGATGGAAGTTCAGCAATTTTTAAAGAGATTTCTTCAGAAGAATTTATTCAGAAAACAAAACTAGATACTTTAGAAGGTAAAATTTATAAATCAATTTTTGATGAACTTTCTAACCATGAAAATCAAAATGAAATTCATAACGAATTTCCAAAACCTGAAATACACAGAAGAAATACGGGTTATGCTGTAGATGAATTTTTAAAGTCAGACTTATTTGGTGGGTTAGAAAAAACTATAAATGTTGCTAAGTTTTTAACTGGTAGTGAAGGTACTTTGGCTTTTTCGACAGAAATCACTTTTCAGTTAGATGACTTACCTCCTACTGAAAGCATTATGGTTTGTACGCATTTTAAAAGTATAAATGAAAGTTTAAAAGCAACTGTGGTTGCCATGAATCATAATTTGTACAATTGTGAATTAATGGATAAAACCATACTAGATTGTACAAAAAACAATAGAGAATTAGCTAAAAATAGATTCTTTTTACAAGGAGATCCAGAAGCTGTTTTAATGTTAGAAGTAGCTGCAAATACTTTACCAGAAGCAGAGTTATTGGCAGATAAACTAATAGCAGATTTAGAGAAAAACAATTTCGGATATCATCAACCAAAAGTTTATGGTAAAGATATTGCTAAAGTGCATTATTTAAGGAAAGCTGGTTTGGGTGCTTTAGGAAATATGGTTGGAGATCAAAAAGCGGTTGCTTGTATAGAAGACACAGCTGTTGCTTTAGAAGATTTACCAAGTTATATTGAAGAGTTTACCCAAATTATGGCAAAATATCAGCAAAATGCTGTGTATTATGCACATGCAGGAGCTGGAGAATTGCATTTAAGACCAATTTTAAACTTAAAGAAAAAAGCAGATGTTGTTTTGTTTAGAAAAATAACAACAGAAACTGCAGAACTAGTAAAAAAATACAAAGGCTCATTTTCTGGTGAACATGGAGATGGAATTGTTAGAGCTGAGTTTATTCCTTTAATGATAGGTGATAGAAATTATCAATTATTAAGACGTATTAAAAAGGCTTTTGATCCTAATAACATTTTTAACAAAGGTAAAGTTACAGATGCATTTGCTATGGATGAAAACTTACGATATGAAATAAATCGTAATGAACCAGAAATTGAAACAATTCAAGATTTTTCTGATAGCCAAGGTATTTTAAGAATGGCTGAAAAATGTAATGGTTCTGGAGATTGTAGAAAACCTGTTGAAGCTGGTGGAACTATGTGCCCTAGTTATAGAGCTACTAAAGATGAAAAAGATACAACTAGAGCTAGAGCAAACACTTTACGTGAACTTCTAACTAATAACAAAAAGCAAAATAAATTTAATTCAACCGAATTAAAAGAGGTTTTAAATTTATGTTTAAGCTGTAAAGCATGTGCTTCTGAATGCCCAAGTAATGTGGATGTTGCTACTATGAAGGCTGAGTTTTTATATCAATATCAAGAAGAAAATGGGTATTCTTTTAGAAATAAACTTTTTGCAAATAATGCAAAGTATAACAAGTTAGGTAGTATTGCACCTGCAATTACAAATCTAGTTTTAAACACTTCTTTAACTAAAGCAGTTATGGGAGTTGCTCAAGAAAGAAGTGTCCCAAAATTAGCCCCAAAGACTTTAAAAAAATGGTATGCTAATCGAAATAAAATCATAAAGAATACAAAGAAAACTGTTTATCTTTTTTGCGATGAATTCACCAATTATTATGATGTAGAAATTGGTAAAGATGCGTTTATTCTTTTAGAGAAATTAGGGTACGATTTAAAAATTGTAAACCATGAAGAATCTGGTAGAAGTTTTATTTCTAAAGGATTTTTGAATGAGGCAAAAGCTGTATGTAATCTAAATATTGAAATTTTTAAAGATATTATAAGTGAAGAGACTCCTTTAATTGGTGTTGAACCTTCAGCCATTTTAACCTTTAGAGATGAGTATTTACGTTTAGCAGATAACAAAAGTACTGCTGAACAAATAGCAAAAAACACCTTTACTTTCGAAGAATTTTTAGCTAACGAAATTAAAGAAGGTGCTATAGATCATCAACTATTTACTCAAGAAGAAAAGGAGTTGAAAATTCATGGACATTGTCATCAAAAAGCTTTATCAGGTATAAGTTCTAGTTTTCAAATAATGAATTTACCTAAAAATTATAAAGTTACTATTATGAATACAGGCTGTTGTGGAATGGCTGGTTCATTTGGTTATGAAAAAGAACATTATGATGTTTCTATGCAAGTTGGTGAAGACACTTTATTCCCTAAGGTTAGAAACTGCAGCCCAGATACAGAAATTGTAGCTGCAGGAACTAGTTGCAGGCATCAAATTTTTGATGGAACAGAGAGAATAGCAAAACACCCAATAACCATTTTAAAGGAAGCTTTACTATAATAAAAGTTGATACTATTTTTGTTTTCGTATTTTTAAAGTCTAACATCGAAAACTTTGATACAAAAAAACAAAATTGCATCTATGTTCTCCTTAATAATTGCAGGAGAAGCTATTTTTTTATTACCCTTTATTTTAATGCGAGTTTTTAAGCCAGTAATAAGAGATGCCTTTGTAATTTCTGATGCGCAAATTGGTGAAGCTCAAGCTTTATATGGCATTACTGCTGTATTTTCTTATTTTTTTGGTGGATTTATAGCTGATAAATATGAGCCTAGAAAGCTATTAACCTTATCACTAATCCTTACTGCCTTAGGTGGTTTTTGGATGACTTTAATTCCGACTATTAACGGTCTAAAAGCATTATATGCTTTTTGGGGAATATCAACTATTTTGCTTTTTTGGGCATCTTTAATAAAAGCAACCAGACAATGGGGAAATGAAAACAATCAAGGTATTTCTTTTGGCTTGTTAGATGGAGGAAGAGGCTTTTTTGCAGCTACAATTGCTTTATCTGGAGCAGGAATTCTAACCTTCTTCTTTCCTGAAAAAGGTGTGGAGATTACATTTGAAAATAAGGTTGAAACCTTACAATATATTATTGGTTCAATCACTGCAATTGTATTTTTAATTGCACTGTTGGTATGGATTTTTATACCAAAAGGAAAATCAAAATTTGAAAACAGTAAAGAGTTTCAGTTTGATTTTAAAAAGGGATTTAACTTAATGAAACAGAAAAAAGTAATTTACCATTCAATTATTATATTTTGTGCTTATTGCTCTTACAAATTAACAGGCGTTTATGGCACATATGCCAAAGATGTATGGAACTACAGTTTAGAAGAAGCTACTTATTTTGCTGTTCTAATTCAATATATAAGACCAATTGCTGCAATTTCTATTGGGTGGATTGCTGATAAATTTGTTCCATCAAAAATTATAATTCCTAGTTTTTCTTTATTAATTCTAGCTTCTATTACTTTAGGGTTTGGCCTATTTAATTCATTACCAATTGTACTATCATTTAGCACATTTATACTTATGGCTTTAGGTACTTATTCTTTAAGAGGACTGTATTTTGCTATTATAGAAGAAACCAAAACACCAATTCAATTCACAGGTACCTTAGTTGGAATTATTTCTGTTGTTGGCTTTACTCCAGATATTTTTATGTCTTTATTTAATGGTTATATGTTAGGAGAAAATCCGACAGTAGTTGAATACCAGAATTTGTTTAGTGCATTTACAATAATACCAATCATTGGTTTATTAGCTACAATTGGTTTTAGAAAAGTTATAAAAACTACTATTAACCAACAAATTAAGCATTAAACAAAATAAATTACAAAACAACGTAATTACTGCAATACTCTTTGAAATTCCTTCACAAACTGAGTTTTAATCTTTCTTTAAGAGAGTTTTGTTAAAATTTAACTACTTTTGTTTAAGGATTAACTAAAAAACCTAAACACTATGTCAAAGGAAAAAATTATCATAAAAAACGCAATATTAATAGTCTTAATGATTGGAGGATTCTTTCTTATTTCGAAAGCATTAGGCTTAGAAGGTAACCCATACTTAAGATTTCTAAATCTAATATTTGTTTTAATTGGTATTAGACAAGCGGTTAAAACAAATGTAGAAGTAAACAATGTAACTGGGTATGCTAAAAATGCAGGAGTTGCCTTTGGAACATCGATTATAGGGGTTTTATTATCTACATTAGGAGTTCTAATTTATATTGAATTTATTGATCCAGAATTTTTAAGTACTATGAATAATTCATTTTTAATAGGTGGAGACGTATCTATTTTTGAATTGTTATTTACGCTTGTAATTGAAGGTATTGCCTCTTCTGTGGTTGGTTCTTTAATTGTTATGCAGTTTTACAAAAATCATGGAAAATCAGAAATTTAAAAAAATATATTTCATAAAAAAAACACTCCTATTAGGAGTGTTTTTTTTTATTTCAAATATTAGATACCCTTTAGTTTTCACTATTTAACAGTGCAAAAAACTTATTAATATTTGGTAGAATTACAATTCTCGTTCTTCTGTTTTTAGCTCTATTTTCAGATGATGTATTAGGCAATAAAGGCACTGTATCACCTCTTCCTGATGCTATTAGCCTATTACCATCAATCTTAAATTTGTTCTGTAATAAACGAACAATTGATGTAGCTCTTTTTACGCTTAAATCCCAATTGTCTTGAACTGCTGCATTACTAATTGTTTGAGAGTCTGTATGCCCTTCAATCATAATATCAATACTAGGTTCTGCCTCTGCTATATCAGCTATTTTGGTAATTAAGGAATAGGCACTTTCTTTAATTCTATAACTTCCAGTACTAAATAATAGTTTATCAGAAATAGAAATCATAACTACAGTTTCATCGATATCAATATCTAACTCATCTGAATTTAACAGTTCTGCTTCACCCAAAGTCTGTGAAATTATATTATATGATAAAGCTAAATTTAAAGAGTCTTTTAATGTTTTTGCTTTAGCTAATTTTTCAGGATTAACCTTAGCTAAAGTAGCATTCATAATATCTCTTCCTTTTTTAGAAATTACAATATTATCGCTATTAACATCAAATTTTAGTTCGTTTTCTTCTTCTAAATTAGCATTGTCATCTTTAAGAGAGTTTATTCTGTCATTATAAATTTCTACTCTTCTATTTATTTCCTCTTGTTTTAATTGCAATTTTTGAAGATTGCCTTTTGTATCTGTATATTTATTTTCTAACTCAACATATTTCTTCTTAGAAACACAAGAGGTTATCATTAACATACATAGTGATACTGGTAAAATTAAATTTCTCATTTCGTTTTATTTTTAGGAGAAATTAAATATACCTAAATTTAACTAAATGATAAATTCTAATTTATTTTAACGAATTTAAACTACCAATTATGGTTTCAATTTTAGCTAAAGTATCTGCTTCTTTCTTACGTTCTAAAGTAATTACCTTTTCTGGAGCATTAGCTACAAAACGTTCATTAGACAATTTCTTTTGAATACCTACAAGAAAACCTTGAGCTCTTTTTAACTCTGCTGATAGTTTTTCAATTTCAGCTTCAACATCAATATTTGCTGCAGAAATAGGTACAAAATATTCGTTAGATTTTACTCTAAATGAAGCTCCATCTACTTTCTCTGAAACATAACTAATAGATGATGTATTTGTCAGTTTCTGAATAATACCATCAAACTTTGTTGAAGAATTAGCGTTGTTAACAACAAACAATTCAACTGCATCTTTAAAGGCGATATTTTTATCTTTTCTA
This sequence comes from Polaribacter dokdonensis, assembly GCF_024362345.1. GTDB lineage: Bacteria > Bacteroidota > Bacteroidia > Flavobacteriales > Flavobacteriaceae > Polaribacter > Polaribacter dokdonensis. The sequence goes on from NZ_CP101505.1 coordinate 866,031, forward strand.
ATAGTTCTAATTCCAGAAATTACACCTGTTGTAAATTCAAAATCATTAATTATTGCTGAATCAAACTCTTTCTGAGCAGGATACTTAGCTACAATTAATGCTTCCTCTGATGTTCTTTCTGCTATAAATTGCCAAATTTCTTCTGTTAAGAAAGGCATAAATGGATGTAGTATTTTCAAGTTATTTTCTAAAACTTGAATTATAGCATCAAACGTAATTTTGTCTATTGGATGTTGATAAGCAGGTTTTACAATTTCTAATAACCAAGAAGAAAAATCATCATTGATTAATTTGTAAATAGCCATTAAAGCATCAGACAATCTGTATTTAGAAAAATGATCTTCTATTTCTACAATGGTTTTCTGAAATTTGGCTTCATACCAATCTAAACCAATTTTAGCAGTTTCTGGCTGAGCTAAACTTGTATCTACTTCCCAACCTTTAATTAAACGAAAAGCATTCCAGATTTTGTTAGCAAAACCTTTTCCTTGCTGACATAGATCTTCATCAAATAGTATATCATTTCCTGCAGGCGCACTTAATAATAATCCTACCCTTACTCCATCTGCACCAAACTCTTCAATCAATTTTAAAGCATCAGGTGAGTTTCCTAAAGACTTAGACATTTTACGTCTTTGTTTATCTCTAACTAAACCTGTTAAATAAACATTTTCAAAAGGTTTTTCATCTTTATATTCATAACCAGCAACAATCATTCTAGCTACCCAGAAAAATAAAATATCTGGTCCAGTAACTAAATCGTTGGTTGGATAATAGTATTTAATTTCTTCGTTTTCAGGATTTCTGATCCCGTCAAAAACAGACATTGGCCATAACCAAGAAGAAAACCATGTATCTAAAGCATCTTCATCTTGTTTTAAATCAGTTGTTTGTAAATCTGATTTTCCTGTTTTTTCTTTGGCTAGAACTAAAGCTTCTTCAATAGTTTCTGCAACTACAAAATCTTCTTTTCCATCTCCATAGAAAAAAGCAGGTATTTGTTGACCCCACCAAAGTTGACGAGAAATGTTCCAATCACGCACATTTTCCATCCAATGACGATATGTATTCTCGAACTTTTTTGGATATAAATTAATGTCTGTATCATCACCCAAAACTGCTTTAATTGCTGGTTTGGCTAATTCTTCCATCTTTAAAAACCATTGATCAGACAATCTTGGTTCTATAACAGCTTTTGTTCTTTCTGATGTACCTACTTTATTGGTATGCACTTCAGTTTTTACTAAAACACCATTTTCTTCTAATTCTTTGGCGATTTCTTTACGAACTACAAAACGATCTTTACCTTCATAATGCAGTCCAAAAGAGTTTAAAGAAGCGTCATCATTAAAAATATCAATAACTTCTAGTTGATGCTTATCACCTAAATTTTTATCATTTTCATCATGAGCAGGTGTTACTTTTAAACAACCTGTACCAAATTCTAAATCTACATATTCATCTTCTATAATAGGAATTACTCTACCACATATAGGCACAATTGCTTTTTTCCCTTTTAAATACGTAAAACGTTCATCACTTGGATTAATACAAATTGCAGTATCTCCAAAAATGGTTTCTGGTCTTGTAGTTGCAATTGTTAAGGTATCTTCAGAACCTTCTATTTTATATTCCAAATAATATAAGTTTCCTTGTCTTTCTTCGTGAATTACTTCTTCATCAGATAAGGTGGTTTTTGCTTCAGGATCCCAATTTACCATTCTGTAACCTCTGTAAATAAGCCCTTTGTTGTATAAATCAACAAATACTTTAATTACAGATTCAGACATTTCTGGATCCATGGTAAACGCAGTTCTTTCCCAATCACAAGAAGCTCCTAACTTTTTTAACTGTTCTAAAATTATTCCTCCATATTCATCTTTCCAATCAAATGCATGTTGCAAAAATTCTTCACGAGTTAAATCGCTTTTAGCAATTCCTTGTTCTTTTAATTTAGCTACAACTTTTGCTTCTGTTGCAATAGATGCATGGTCTGTACCTGGCACCCAACAAGCATTTTTACCTTGTAAACGTGCACGTCTAATTAATACATCTTGAATTGTATTGTTTAACATATGACCCATATGCAAAACTCCAGTAACATTTGGTGGAGGAATTACAATTGTATAAGGTTCTCTATCATCTGGAGTTGAATGAAAATAGTTATTTTTCATCCAATAAGAATACCACTTATCTTCTACCTTACTTGCATCATATTTAGATGGAATTGCCATACTTTGGAATCGTTTTTGATATATAGTTCGCAAAAATACAATTCTCTTTTTTGTAGAGAAAATTAGCCATTGATTTTTTAAAATAAAATATAAACCCTAATTTTACAGTATTAAACCCTTAGTTATGAAAGTATTTGGATCATTTTTAATCGTTTTATTTATCTCTTTTTCAGCAAATTCTCAAGAATTTAAGTTTGAAAAAGAAACTATAGATTATGGTAAGGTAAATAAAGGTTCTAATGGAGAGCGTACTTTTGTTTTTACAAATGTGGGTGATGCTCCTTTAATTATTAAAAATGTGAGATCTACTTGTGGTTGTACAGTACCTAAAAAACCAGAGCAACCAATTATGCCAGGTGAAAAAGGAGAAATTAAAGTTTCTTATGATACCAATAGAGTTGGTGGCTTTTCTAAATCGATAAATATTTTTTCTAATGCTAAAAATCCTAGAAAAGTAATTCGAATTAAAGGAATTGTAAACACAGGTGTTTCTATGGAGAAAGAAAAAAGTATTGTTTCTGATTCTCAGTAATTAAATTTTTTTCTCTAAATAAAATTCATATTTAATTTTCTCTTCATTTCTTAAGACAGTAATACGTATTCTTTTATTGTCTCTTTCTTGAAATTTTTGATTGATAATTTGTAATGTTAAATCAGCAGCATTTGAGTTATTTATTTTTAAAATAATATCGTCTTTTTGAATTCCTGCAATAGCTGCAGGTGAACCTTCCACAACATTTCTTATTTTAAATGATGGTTTAAATTTATAAGAAAAACTACTTATAAAATTAATGGTTTTACTGTTTTCTCTTCCTTTAGTCATTAGGTTTTCTACTAAAGTTTTTCTTTCTTTTACTAATTGTTTACCACTGTAAATAACATCTAAACCACTCATATTATAGTCAAAACCATTAGATAAAGAGCCGTTTTTTTTGAGCATTAACTTTTGATTCCCATAATCAAACCAAACAATGAATCGTTTTAAAATTCCTGCTCCAATACTTCCATTTCTGTCTTTAATAGTTCTTGCATTTTTTGTAGAAATAGAATCTAAAAAAGAAACTGTAGGTGAATTTACTTGGTGAGCACCCAAATTTATAGCAGGTATTCTACTCCTATTTCCATAAATAGTTCCACTTAAGCCTTCTCCTAGAATATCTTTAAAAAATCGATTTGGTGTTTGAATATTATTTTTTGTGTTTTCAAATAACCAAAGAGCATCACTTCCACCTGTATCTATTAAAAGCTTAACCTTTGTAAGTTTAGCTCCAACAGTATCTAGCTGAATTTCTGTATTGATATAAGGCTTTTTTCGATGAAAAGTAAGTGGAAAAACTTCGCACTTTCTACATGTTTTTAATTGAACTTTAGAAGGATTATAAAAATGTATGTACTTTGTTTTATAATTAATTTTAACAATAAAATTCTTTAGTAAATCATAACCTAAAATACCATGAATAGTTATACCCATTTTGCCTGATAAATCGAAATAATCTCTAAGAATCACATAAACAGATTCATCATTGCTTACAATATTATCTATAGAAATTCGGTTATTTTTAGACATCAAGGCCTCAACAGCATCACCTTTACCTAATCCTTGAAGTTTAATTTTTTCTAAATTATTTAAACCTAAACTATCATTTTTAGTAATGTTAAATAAAATGGTTTTGGTAACACCAGAATCTAAAATAAAAGACACCTTTTTATTATTTATTTTCAGAGGCAGAACAATAAGATTATTTATAAGTTTAAACTTAACACTTACCTTCTTCTTATTTCTGTTTGCAAACTGAAAACCTTCTTGCGCATCTATTTTGATGAACCAAAAAATTGATAGAAGAATTAATATGAATTTTGTTTGTTTCAAGAGCTTCTTTTGCTTGTCTATTTAAATATACAAATTATGATTTGCTTTATTAAAAAAATCAGCAGGAAACCTTTTAAAGATTATGAAATTTAACAAGACTTTTAAAATTAATTTCGCAAATTTGCATGAAATTTTAAGTAAAAAATTATTATGCCTTCAATATCTATAAAAGGACTTCATATGCCAGAATCACCAATTAGAAAATTGGTGCCATTTGCAGAAAATGCGAAAAAGAGAGGAACTAAGGTTTACCATTTAAATATTGGTCAGCCAGATATTAAAACTCCTCAAATAGCTTTAGATGCTGTAAAAAATAATACTATAGAAACGTTATCTTATGCACGCTCTGAGGGTTCTGAAGAATACAGAACTAAATTAGCTAATTACTATGCAAACCATAACATAAATGTAACTCCAGATAATCTTATAGTTACTACAGGTGGTTCTGAGGCTTTACTTTTTACAATTGGCAGTATTACAGATGCAGGAGATGAAATTATTATACCTGAACCTTTTTACGCAAACTATAATGGTTTTTCAACGGCTTCTGGAGTAACTGTTGTGCCAGTTATCTCTAAAATTGAAGATAATTTTGCCTTACCAAAAATTGAAGATTTCGAAAAACTTATCACAAAAAATACAAAGGCAATTTTAATTTGTAATCCTGGTAATCCAACAGGATATATGTATTCTAAAGAAGAGCTTCAAAAATTAAAAGAAATCGTTTTAAAACATGATCTTTTTCTTATTGCTGATGAAGTTTATAGAGAATTTGCTTACGATGGTTTAGAGCATACCTCAATAATGGCTATAGAAGGTTTAGAAGAAAATGCTATTGTTATAGATTCTGTTTCTAAAAGATATAGCATGTGTGGAGCAAGAATTGGTTGTATCGTTTCTAAAAATGAAGCATTTATAGCTACAGCTATTAAGTTTGCACAAGCAAGACTAAGTCCACCAACTTATGCATTAATAGCGAGTGAAGCAGCTTTAGATACACCTCAAAGTTATTTTGATGATGTGAAAGCAGAATATGTTGAAAGAAGAAATACTTTAGTTTCTGAACTTCAAAAAATAGAAGGTGTTAAAGTGGCTAACCCAAAAGGTGCATTTTATTGTGTGGCTGAATTACCTGTAAATGATACAGATGATTTTGCTAAATGGATGTTAGAAAGCTACAATTACAATAATGAAACTGTAATGGTTGCACCTGCAAGTGGATTTTATTCTACAGAAGGTGAAGGAAAAAACCAAATTAGAATGGCTTACGTTTTAAAGAAGGAAGATTTAATTAAATCTGTAGAAATTCTAAAAAATGCATTAGCAACTTATAGAGCATAATTGAAGATTCAAGATAACATATCACTTAAAACATACAATACTTTTGGTATAGATGTAAATGCAAAACGATTTATTAGAGTAGATTCCGTTTACCAACTACAAGAACTATTAAAAGTTGAAAAAGATGTTTTCTTAATTTCTGGAGGAAGCAACATGTTGCTTACAAAAGATATTGATAAGTTAGTTGTACATATTGATATTAAAGGAATTTCTATAGATAAAGAAGATGATAACTTTGTGTATCTTACTGTAAATGCTGGAGAAAACTGGCATGAATTTGTACTTTATTGCGTAGATCAGAATTATGGTGGTTTAGAAAATTTATCCTTAATTCCTGGTAATGTGGGTACATGCCCTATTCAAAATATAGGAGCTTATGGAGTTGAAGTAAAAGATACCATTACCAAATTAGAGGCTATCAATATAGAAACTACAAAATTGCATACGTTTTCTAATGATGATTGCAATTTTGGATATAGAAATTCAATATTTAAAAACAAAGTAAAAGGCGAATTTGTTATTACTTCTGTTGCTTTTAAATTGACAAAACAAAATCACAATTTGAATACTTCTTATGGAGCTATTGAAACTGAATTATCTTCCAAAAACATAATTAGCCCAAGTTTAAAAGACATCTCTAATGCTGTTATAGCCATAAGACAAACTAAACTTCCAGATCCTAAAGAGATAGGTAACAGTGGCAGTTTCTTTAAAAATCCAGTTATAAGCAAATCAGCTTTTATAAATTTACAAAAAGAGTACCCTAACATACCTAGTTATACAATTTCTGAAAATGAAGTAAAAGTACCTGCAGGTTGGCTTATAGAAACAGCAGGTTTTAAAGGCAAACGTTGTGGAGATTATGGAGTACATGAAAAACAGGCGCTTGTTCTTGTAAATTACAATAATGCATCAGGTAAAGATATTTATGCTCTTGCAGAAGAAATTAAAAAGCATATCCTAAATCAATTTAAAATTGATTTAGAGATTGAAGTGAATATTATAAAATAAAAAACCTTGTAATAAATTACAAGGTTCTTCTGAAAGTATTCCCCCAAATACCAACATTAACTTTTTTGAAGCGTTTTAATATCTGCAATTAATTGCTTTACAGAGTTTTTATTCAACCCATTATAAATGCCTCTAATGTGTTTATTCTTATCTATCAAAATAAAATTTTCTGTGTGTAAAAAATCATCTATTCCTTTAGGCTCTCCTAAATCATTTTCAACAAAATAAGAAGATCTGCCTAAATCATAAATTTCTTGCTTTTTACCTGTTACCAAATGCCAATTAGCGCCAATATTCTTCTCAATTGCATATTTTTTTAATTGTGGAACAGAATCTTTGGTAGGTGTCACAGAATGAGAAAGCATTAGTATAGAATTATCATTTTGAAATGCCTCTTGAATCATATGCATATTTTTAGTCATAATTGGACAGATTCCAGGACAAGTTGTAAAGAAAAAATCAGTTACATAAATTTTATTATCAAAAGTTTTATCTGAAACTATCTTTCCATTTTGGTTTATAAATTCAAACTTAGGAATTTTATGAAAATCCTTTAATTTATTTGAGTTTTTATCAATCCATTTAGGTGTAAATGAAGCTTCATTATAATAAGGTAAATCATCTACCCTACTTTCTAACTCTTTACTTTCTTGCTTTTTACATTGCAAAAACATAAAAAAAGTTAATACTAAAAGACTATATTTTTTTACGCTCTTCAATTTTTTCATTTTTTAGCTGATAACATAAGTTGGCTCTTTGCATACCAAAAATTCGACCATTTTTAGCTTCATAATTAACATAAATAGCTCCATTCTCTAACCAAGCTTGTTGCAATCCTTCCTCTAATCCTTGGTTTAAATTTCTTTTTTTTGCTAATTGACCACTAGCATACCACACTTTTTGAACTCCTTGTAATTTACCATTGACATAATTGGTTTCAGAAATTAAATTACCATTTTTATCATAATTAAGCTTTTTTCCTTGCAACTTATTATCTACATAAAGAGCCTTTCTTTTTACACTTCCATCATCAAAAAACATGAAGCTTTCTCCTTCTCTTTTACCATTGTAAAAAGCAGTTTTTTCAGATATACTATCATTTTCATGCAATTTAAAACTAAAGCCATTAAAGGGTTTATCTTTATATAACCATAGTCCTTTTGTTTGATCTAATTTTAGCTCTTCTTTATTTACAAAAACATTTTGTATCAACTTTTTTACCACTAGATTTTCATCTTTAAATTCTGATTTTTTACAAGAATTAAAGACAATAAAAAATAAAATATAATATTTAATTAATCGCATTTGGTGTACCTTGATATGGACCTGCAAAAGCTAAATACCTACCAGTTGTAGTATACAATTCATTAATAATATGATAATGATATGTTTCTTCTGAAGAATGTTGAGTTGTACTTGTATGACCTCCTGAAGCATCTAATCCTGTAGGATAAGTTCCTGTTGAATTACACTTTCTTCCATATATAAAAAATCCATCTGAAATAATACCAACTAATTTATCATCATCATCTGTAAACGCTAAAGGTTCTAAATGATAGTGATATTGTGATGGTCCTATATGAGCACCTGCATAATCTAAACTACCAGCTGCACTATCTAAAGGACCATTTCCTTCTTGATCATTGTAAATGTAAGCACCACTAACAGCTATACCAATAGCTCCTAAGCTAGTGGCTGTTGTAGAACTTGCAATTGATGATGATGCAGAAACAGTTAATGAACCAGATAAATCTCTACCTGAGGTATCTATTCTTGTTGGTGTCATACTCGCTTCACTAGTAACAGTTGGTGCTACATATAAAGGATGACTTTCGCTCCAATAAGGAGTTGTATGATTTGGCAAACCTGTTGTTTCTATGGTTATTGATGTTCCATTTCCTGAAATGTAAATATCGGTTTCATCTACATCAAAATCATCAAATGCAGATGGAAGTTCTGTAATAATAACATCATTTGTTGTTTGATCTATAAGGGTTTCTGTATCATCATTTGAGCTGCATGCTATTAATGCACTTACTACAATTACAGCCAATGAAATTGATTTAAATAGTTTAGTTTTCATAATTAGTTTACTTGTTGTGTTAGTTAATTTCTCTTCTCTCTGGTCTTTCTGGCCTTTTTGGTTTTGGTGCCTTCTTTAATTCCTCTTTAGAAATAAAACCATCTTTATTGGTATCTATCTTTTTGAAATCTTGTTTTAAAGGACCTTTTGCTTCTTTTAAAGATATTTTACCATCTTCATTTTTATCTAAATCCTTAAAAATCTTTTTTATAGAAGGTGGTCCTTGTCTTTTTTGATCCTCTCTATTTTCTTGACCAAATGATGACAAAACCCCAAATGCAAAAAAAGTAATTGTTAAAAGTGTTTTTTTCATGTGTCTATTTTAGTGTTCTATATATTAAGATGTGCTTATAATTAAATACTTGCGCTGTTAACATACATTTAACTTAAATCTTTTATTGATTGGTTAAAAATGGATCTGAAAACTTTTCATCAAAAATAAATTCCTCATCTGTTAGTGTTTTTAAGAAATCTACCAACGCTTGTTTTTCTACCTCTGTAAGATTAAGTCTTCTTACTCCATTTCCTTGACGTAATCTGCCATCTAAATCTGCACTATTCTGCACTCCTGAATTGTAATGCTCTACAACTTCTTCTAAAGTTGCAAAACGACCATCGTGCATAAATGGTGCTGTTAGCTCAATGTTTCTTAAAGAAGGTACTTTAAATTCACCATCATTTCTACCTTCATCTGTTAGTATTGCATCTAAACCATTGTTTCTAGCTCTGTCTCCTACAAATGCATTAGTATCATGACAATCAGAGCATCTTGTTCTGTTACTGAAAAATAAATTTTTACCAAGATTTTCTGATGTTGTAAAATTAGGGAAGTTGGCATTTTGATTATTGGTTTGTGCTAAACCTTCATCGTATTTTGATTGATAAGAAACCATTGATCTAACAAACTGAGCTAAGGCTAAAGATACTCTCTCACTAGTTATTTCTTCATCACCAAAAGCTCTAGTAAATAACACAGTATAATAATCATCATTCTGCAATTTACTTTCAAGTTCTTCTAAAGTTAAACCCATTTCTACAGCATCTTGTATTGGTAATAACACTTGCTCTTCTAAGCTAGCTGCTCTTTCATCCCAAAAGAATCTTCCATTATCATAGAATTTAGCATTAGCTAAACCCATGGAATTCCTGGCTGTTAATTCGCCATTAAAACCTACACTTAACGTATTTACATCTGTAAAACCTTTAGATTGATCATGACATGATGCACAGCTAACTGCATTATTTACAGATAATTGATTATCGTAAAATAAAACTCTACCCAAAGTTGCACCTTCATCTGTAATTGGATTATTATTTGGAGTGTTATCTTCTTGTGCTGTTCCGTTATTTAAAAAATAATCTGGTAAAACAACATTTTCGTAATTAAAAGAATTGGCTGGTAGATTTAAAGTTCGTGCTAAAATTTCTAAATCTGAACTTGTGTTTTCATCAATAGAAACATCATCAATAAGTTCTACATATTCAGAATCTGATGAACAAGAAACGATACCTATTAGAATAAATAGGGCAAAAGTTTTGTGAGTGAAAGTCATAATTTTAAGTTTTAAATAAATAAAAAGTAAAATTGTTCCATATTTCTTATTTTGGTTGATATATGTTTAGATGACTATCTTTTAAAAAACTTGCGAAAAAAAATTGAATAAGATTATCTTGGTGGAGGAGGCATTCTTCTTTCTCTTGGAAAGTGATCTCCATTTCTATTGGGTGGACCTGGTTTATTACCCCTTAAAGCTTGTTTAATAATCTTATCAAATTTACTCTTTTGTTCTTCATTACAAATGGCTCTTACCTGTTTAAAAAACTCAAAAACCTCCAACTCTTTCTCTACTTCTAGCCTACTAGTCCTTTCAATAATTGCTCTAGTATCTATAGTAGAATTCTCTTCTTGAAAAGAACTAAACAGATTATCTTTCTGTCTTGTAATTTTTCTTTCAAAATCAAGCATTCTTTCTCTATGCTTTTCATCTAATTCAGTAAAAACTCCCTTTTGTTCTTCAGAGAAATTAAGTTGATTGGTTAAGAAGTTTCTTGCTGGTGGTTTCTTACCTCTTTGATGCGTCTGAGCAACCAATATGTAAATTAAAAAACCGTTTAACACCACCAAAACAATTATTAAAACTGTAAGTAATTTTGTTTTCATACTCTTTAATTTAATAAACTTGTTGAAGTTTGTAAATTATACTCTTGAGCAAAACCCTCTATATTATTCGAATTACTAGTTTGCTCTTCTGCATTAAATGCGTAATAGAAAACAGATACATTTATGCAAATCACAAGTGCTAAAACTGCCCATTGTAATTTTGGGGTAAACCATGCATATAAAGTAGAGCTCTCATTTATTTCTTGCTCTTGTTTAATGCTTTGTAATACTTTGTGCTTAAAAAAATGATTTACTTTCACTTCTTCAATTGCATTTAGTATTTCTAGTTGCTTTTCTAAAGTATTGTCTTTTTGTTCCATTTCAGTTCTTTTGATTGCTCAAAATAATTTTATAATTATTTAGATGTGTTCTATTTCTAAAACTTGCAAAATATTTTAAATTTATTTTTAAATATATGTTTACCAATAACTTAAGATGAATTATTTTTATTTACACTTGCCAACTTTTCTTTTAAAGATTTCTTAGCTCTAAACATTATAGATTCTACAGATGATAGACTTTTACCAGTAATTTCAACAATTTCTTGATAGCTTTTATCATCAATTTTAGCCAATGTAAAAACAATTCGTTGTGATTCTGGCAAGGTATTTATCGCCTTAAAAATAGTTGCAGTAAGTTCTTTGTTTTCTAAGATAATTCCTGGGTGTTTAAACTCAGTAAAGTAGTTGCTTTTATCTCTAGGTGTTTCATTACCTAAAATAGTTTGCATAAATGCAAATCTCTTCTTGGTGTTCTTTTTACGGATAAATTCAAGGCATTTATTGGTAGCAATTCTATAAATCCAAGTAGAAAGTTTAGAATTACCTTTAAATTTATTTATCGATCTAAAAACCTCTAAAAAAACTTCTTGAGCAATATCTTCTGCATCTTCTTTATTAGGCACAAAAGAGATACAAGTATTAAATACCTTCTGTTCAAAATCATTTAGCAAAATGCCAAATGCAGAAGATTTACCTTCTTTTAGTTCTTTTATAAAATCTAATTCGCTCAATAATAATTACCTAAAAAGTAAACATACCAAAAAAGTTAAAACTAAACTACATAAGTGCCTATCTATTTCACTTTTAATTGTATAATTTGTAACTTTGCAACATGAAATTATTATTACTTACTTTAGGGCTTTTAGCATTAGGAGTAGCAGGTATTGCAATTAAAATTTGGGCTAAGAAAGATGGTGAATTTGCAGGCACTTGTGCTAGCCAAAACCCTATGTTAAATAGAGAAGGAGAAGCCTGTGGTTTCTGTGGAAAAAGTCCAGATCAGTTTGATACTTGTGCTGAACCTGAACATAATTAAGCTTTACCTAGTATGCTATTAACCGTACTTTTCTACGTTTTTGTAGCTGTTACAGGTATTCAAATTATTTATTATCTCTTATTTTCTTCCATTCTTGTTAAAAATAAAGAAGAGGTTATAACTTCAAATGAATATCCTATATCTGTTATTGTATATAACAAGAATAGTGGAGATTCTCTAAGAAACAACCTTCCAAACCTTTTAAATCAAAAGTATTCTAAGTTCGAAATTCTTATAGTAGATAGCAGTACTGATGATAATGATTTAGGTGAACTTATACTTGATTTTGTTGAGAAACATAACAACCTAAAAATTATAAAAGTAGAAAATAACGAGGCTTTTTGGGGTAATAAAAAATACGCTTTAACTCTAGGTATTAAGGCTGCCAAATATGATCATTTGTTGTTTACAGATGCAAAGACAAAAGTACTTTCTACAGATTGGATCAATTCAATGAGTTCTAATTTTACGAAAACTAAAACCATTAATTTAGGTTATAGAAAATTTTCTAAAAGCAATTCGTTCTTAAATTTATTAGCACGTTTTGAAAACCTAGTTACAGCCATTCAATGTTTCTCATTTCTTAAAATCAAGAGTCCTTTTATGGCTTTTGGTGATAATTTAGCATATAACAGGCAAGAGTTTTTTAATGTAAAAGGTTTTATTTATCATATTAAAGTTACAAATGGAGAAGATGATCTTTTTATTAGAGATGCAGCTACCAAAGAAAATATTACCTACACTTTAGATGCAAATAGTTTTGTGGAAAACAAAGCACCAGAATCTCTATTAAGTTGGCTTTCATCACTCAAATCTAACAAATTACTTCAAAGACACTATAAGTTTAAACAACGTTTACTTTTAAACCTGTTTAGTTTAACTAAGATATTATTTTACGTATTTGGTACAATTTCTTTTTTCTTTTTCTCTTGGCAAATAATCTTACCAATAGTATTGTCTTACTTTTTAATTCAATTTATTGTTGTTGGTTTATCAGCAAAAAAATTACAAGAACCTTATGTGATTTTCTATTTACCAATTCTAGAAATTTCTTTAGTATTGATTCAAATTAGTATATTTATTGCTAATTCATTTTCAAAAACAAATCGTTGAGTAAAGAAAACTTAGTATTACAGCAAAATATTACCAAAGCAAAAGAAGGTAATCAGGCTGCTTTTCGCTATTTGTTAGACCTTTATTGGTTAGAGGTTTATAGCTTTTTACTTAAGAGAGTCAACAATGAAAATGAGGCAGAAGACATAGCTATACAAGCTTTTTCTAAAGCTTTTGACAAGATTTCTACTTTTGATGAAAATTATACTTTTAAAACTTGGCTAATAACCATTTCTAAAAATGTGCATATAGATTTAGTTCGTAAAAAGAAAATATCTGTTGCAACAGAAACCACCAAAGATCAAGAAGAAAGAGTGTATTTAGTTGTTGATGAAAATCCTACTCCAGAAGATAAAATAATTAGAGAACAAAATTTAGCAAAACTTTTAAGAGACATTAGGCAGTTAAAACCTAAATATCAAGAAGTAATTCAATTGCGCTATTTTCAAGAACTTAGTTATAAAGAAATTGCACAACACACCAATGAACCCATGAATAATGTTAAGGTAAAATTGTTGCGTGCTAAAAAATTATTGGCGGAGATTATTAAAAAATCTTAAGTATGCCAAGATTTAATGCTTACGAAAAAAGCTTAAACGATTTTTCTGATGAAATTTTAATTGTTTGCAAAAACTGCAGACAAAAAGCGATGGCTAAGCAAAAAGACAAATGTTTGCAAATTATTTGTGAAAATTGTGGCTATAATAAAAGGCTAAGTGATGTTTTTAATTTTCCAAATTATGAGTTATGGCTTAAAACTGAATTAAATGAAGGGAAACTTTGGGCCTATAATTTAAATCATTTAGAATTTATTGAAAAGCATATTGCTGCAACTTTAAGAGAAAGAAATTTAGAAAGATTATCTAATATTTCTATTGGTAGCAGATTACCTAAATGGATGACAGCTAAAAATAATAGAGCTAAATTGCTAAAGGCAATTGCAAAATTAAAAATCAAATGAAAAAATCTTTCTTACAATCTTTAGGGCCAGGTTTATTATTTGCAGGTGCAGCAATTGGGGTTTCTCACTTAGTACAATCTACAAGAGCTGGTGCAGAATTTGGTTTTGGCTTACTATGGGCCTTATTGTTGGTAAACCTATTTAAATATCCATTTTTTCAATTTGGACCAAGATATGCTGCTGCAACTGGTGAAACTTTGCTTGATGGTTATAATAAACTTGGTAAATGGGTTTTGGTGCTTTACTATATCATTTCCTTTGGTACTATGTTTACAATTCAGGCTGCTGTAACTATAGTAACAGCTGGCTTAGCTTCTCAACTTTTTGGTTTTACAGATAATCTAGTTGTTTGGTCTTTTATAATTATGTTGGTTAGCATCATATTTTTATTAGTGGGGAAGTATAAATTATTAGATAATTTAATGAAATTTATCATTATAATATTATCATTAAGTACTGTTGCTGCTGTAGTTATTGCCTTAAATAATTCTTCAGAGGCTTTTGATGTAACTCAGATTTTACCTTCAGGTACTGCAGAAATAACATTCTTAATTGCATTTTTAGGCTGGATGCCTGCTCCTTTAGATATTTCTATATGGCATTCTATTTGGTCTGTAGAAAAAAGAAAAGTGAGCAAAATAGCAATTAAGCCTAAAGATGCCATTTTTGACTTTAATGTTGGTTATATAGGTACTATTATTTTAGGAGTATGTTTTGTACTTTTAGGAGCATTAGTAATGTACAAATCTGCAGCTACCTTTTCTAATAAAGGGGGTGAATTTGCAGAACAACTTATAAATTTATATACACAAAACTTAGGTGAAGTATCTTATATTTTCATAGCTATTGCAGCTTTTACAACTATGTTTAGTACTACCATTACAACTTTAGATGCTTCTCCAAGAGCCATGAATTTAAGCACAAATTTATTACTGAATAAAAACTATAAATTTGGCTATTGGTTTTGGATTATTCTTTTATTTGTAGGCACCTTATTAATACTTCAGTTCTATATTGCAAATATGGGAGACTTGGTTAAAATTGCAACAATTCTATCATTTTTAACAGCACCTTTTTACGCAATTTTAAACTATATTTTAATTACTGGTAAACATACCCCAAAAGAAAATCAACCTAAAATTTTTACAAAGGTTTTAAGTTTGGTTGGAATTGTATTTCTAATTGGATTTAGCATTTGGTTTTTAACTAATATTTAAATCTTTTCTTCGTAAATTTGTAGTCTAATCTAGAAAGAAAATGGCGATAGAAACTGCAGTACTTCCAGAAAGACCAAAAAAACCAAAATGGTTACGTGTAAAATTACCTGTAGGTAAAAAATACACAGAATTAAGAGGTTTAGTAGACAAGTATAAATTAAATACTATTTGTACAAGTGGTAGTTGCCCAAACATGGGAGAATGTTGGGGAGAAGGAACTGCTACCTTTATGATTTTAGGTAATATCTGTACACGTTCTTGTGGCTTTTGTGGTGTAAAAACAGGAAGACCAGATACAGTTGAATGGGATGAACCAGAAAAAGTAGCTAGGTCTATTAAATTAATGGGTATTAAGCATGCCGTAATTACTTCTGTAGATAGAGATGATTTAAAGGATGGAGGTTCTATAATTTGGGCTGAAACTGTTGATGCAATCCGTAGAGCAAACCCAAATACTACTTTAGAAACTTTAATACCAGATTTTCAAGGAAACACAAAACAGATTGATAGAATTATAGAAGTTGCTCCAGAAGTTGTTTCTCATAATATGGAAACTGTTCGTAGACTAACCAGAGAAGTTAGAATTCAAGCTAAATATGATAGAAGTTTAGGTGTTTTAAAATACCTAAAAGAAAATGGCATGAGAACCAAAACAGGTTTAATGTTAGGTCTAGGAGAAAAAGAAGATGAAGTAATTCAAACTATGAAAGATCTTAGAGCTGTAAATTGTGATATTATTACTATTGGGCAATACTTGCAGCCTACAAAAAAGCACTTACCTGTAAAAGAGTTTATAACACCAGAACAATTTAAGAAGTATGAAACTTTAGGTTTAGAAATGGGCTTTATGTATGTAGAAAGTGGAGCTTTAGTTCGTTCTTCTTACAAAGCACACAAACACGCTAAATAAAATAAAAAAAGTTTAATTCAAATAAAATTTGGCACAGAGTTTGCGGATATGCAAATGAAAGCAACGTAGTAAACTGTTTTCATTGTGTAAATTATTTGAATTAGTTGATTTAAAAACCACCTCTTAGAGGTGGTTTTTTTTGTGTAATAATAAAAGCGAATAAAAAAATCGTCTAAAATATTTTAGACGATTTTTTATAACATATTATAAATCCCCCAATTCGTAATAGTTATTAATTCAAATAAACAACTTTCATGTTTTTTAAGTCGAATTGATAGATGAAATGCATTTAAGTATCGACGAATGACAATTATCTTACGATAATCGATCGTACAAAAATGCACTCAATTTTTCGATTTTTTTCAACTTTAAATAAAAAACGCCTAAATAAATTTAGGCGAATCTTAATAACTTATTATAAATCCCCCAATTCGTAAAAGTTATCTGATTCAAAGAAACAACTTTATGGAGTTTTAAAATTTTCTGTTCGCTTATAAATAGTTTACTGTAGACGAATGGAAATTAAGTTTCGACTATCTATTTTAAAGAATATATTAAACAAAAAAACGCCTAAATAAATTTAGGCGAGTATTAATAACTTATTATAAATCCCCCAATTCGTAAAAGTTATCTGATTCAAAGAAACAACTTTATGGAGTTTTAAAATTTTCTGTTCGCTTATAAATGGTTTACTGTAGGCGAATGGAAAATAAGTATCGACTATCTATTTTAAAGGATATATTAAACAAAAAAAAACGTCTAAATGAATTTAGACGTTCCGTTTTTGCATCTCTAAAATGCATCTTCTACTTTTTAACCTTAATCAAAATTACTACTATTCTAAAGGTTGAAAATCATTTATTCGACCATCAGCATCTAATTATCGACCAAGGGTATAAATCTTCAGATTTACTAAATTGAACTAATTACATCGTACTTGGTAACAATATGATAATTGCCATTTTCTAAGTCAACTAAGACAGCTTCATTCTCTTTAGAAATCAATTTAGATATTGCATCTATCTTTGTAGATTTCTTAACTATAGGATAAGGATTACCCATAATGTCTTTAATTGGCTTGTCTGCAATTTCTTTATCTGAAATAAAACTTCTTAATAAATCTGTTTCATCTATAGATCCCACAAAACCTTCTGCATCTTTTACAGGTATTTGAGAGATTTTAAATTCTTTCATTCTTTCAATAGCATGAGAAACTAACTCCTCTGTTTGTGCAGTTACCAAAGGTTTATTTTCATGATTTTTAATTAAATCTGCCGCAGTTTTTATTTCTTCTTCTAAAAATCCTCTATCACGCATCCAATCATCATTAAACATTTTACCTACATATCTACTTCCATGATCGTGAAACAACACAACAACTACATCATCTTTTGTAAAATGCTCTTTTAATTGCAACAAGCCTTTTATAGCTGCTCCAGCAGAATTTCCTAAAAACATGCCTTCTTCTTTCGCTAACTTCTGAGTATAAATAGCTGCATCTTTATCTGTAACTTTAGTAAAACCATCAATTACATCAAAATTTACGTTTTTGGGTAATATGTCTTCACCTATACCTTCTGTTATATAGGGATAAATTTCGTTCTCATCGAATATTCCTGTTTCATGATATTTCTTAAAAACAGATCCATAAGTATCTATACCCCAAACTTTAACAGTTTTACCTGCTTCTCTTGCTTTCATTTTTAGATAAGAACCTACTCCAGAAATAGTACCTCCTGTACCAACACCAACTACAAAGTTTGTAACTTTACCTTTGGTTTGTTCCCAAATTTCTGGTCCTGTACTCTGAAAATGTGCTTTACAGTTACTTGGATTATCATATTGATTTACGTACCAAGAATTTGGTGTTTCTTCTCCTAATCTTTTAGAAACTGAATAGTATGATCTTGGATCTGATGGATCTACGTTTGTAGGACAAACTACAACCTCTGCTCCTACAGCTCTTAAAATATCCATCTTTTCTTTAGATTGTTTGTCAGACATTACAAAAATACATTTGTAACCTTTAACAATAGCTGCTAAAGCTAGACCCATACCTGTATTTCCAGAAGTACCTTCTATAATAGTTCCTCCTGGTTTTAATCTTCCATCTGCTTCTGCATCTAGAATCATTTGTAAGGCCATCCTATCTTTTACAGAATTTCCTGGATTAAAAGTTTCGTATTTTGATAAAACTAAACAAGGTAATTCTTCAGTAAGTTTATTCAACTTTACAAGTGGAGTATTACCAATAGTTTCTAATATATTTTCTGCGTAATTCATCTTATTCATTTATAGAACAAAGGTAAATTATTTTTTATGCGTTCACGAAATGAGATAAAAGAAATATTGATTAATCCTCACTTTTTAAAAGTTTACCCTACTTAAAATATAATTTTAATAATAGAAACATATATTCACTTAGAAATTAATAATTAGTGAATGAATTTAACATACTCCTATGATACATAAATATAGAGGCATACCAATTGTAATGTTAAATGGAAAAGTAATCGCTAAAGCCATAGGTATATACAAACCAGGATTTGCTTTTGGAGCTGCTAATTTCATAGCTGCAGGAACTGCAATATAAGAAGCACTTGCTGCCAAAATAGACATTAGTAATCTGTTACCAACTTCCTCCATAAAAAAGCCACTTAATACTGCAACTATACAACCATTTATAATTGGAATAATTATAGCAAACGAAACCGTAAACCATCCTTTTTTAATAAGTGCTTTTAATTTTTGACCACTTACAATACCCATATCTAATAAAAAGACTGCTAAAAATCCTTTAAAAATATCTGTAGTGAAAGGCCTAATACCTTCTGCTTGTGCATCATTTGTAAAGTACCCAACTACTAAACTACCAATAATAAGCACAACACTTCCATTTGTTAAAGAATGATGAATTACACTTTTTAATGAGCCTTTGCTCTTTTTGTTTGATCCAAAAATTGCAATAAGCATAACACCTACAATAATTGAAGGAGCCTCCATTAAAGCCATAACTGCAACCATATGCCCACCAAAAGGTATGTTAGACATTTCTAAAAAAGAAATGGTAGTTACAAAAGTTACAGCGCTTACAGAACCATAAGCAGATGCAATTGCTCCTGAATTTTCCACACTTAATTTTATTCTTAAAATAAAGTAACAGTAAATGGGCACTATAACTGCTAGTAAAATTCCGAACAATAATGCATTAATAATTTCTGAGGTAATTACACTATGAGCTAGCTCTTGCCCACCCTTAAAACCAATGGCTAAAAGCAAGTACAAAGAAATAAATTTTGATGAATTTTCTGGAATTCTTAAATCACTCTTAATATTAACAGCAATAAGGCCTAAGAAGAAAAATAATAGTGCAGGGTTTGTTAAATTATCTACTAAATAATGTAAATCCATAGGTTAAAAATTGGCATAAAAAAAGTAGGAAAGCCTTTTAAAAGTCAGTTCTCCTACTATAATATTTTGGTTTAGTTAATCTTACTCTTCTAGTGTAATGTTTATTGTACTAGAAATTTTAATATTCTGACCTTTACTTTCTAAAGCTCTTAAAAAAGCTTTAGCTTCTTTTTTATCGGTCATTAATTCTTTAATTCTAGAGTTGTCATACAAACATTCATCATTAATATTTCCTTCAGTCTTAGATAATCTCTGAATTTTATGAAAATTAATTTTTACGTTTAAAACGTCATTAATAATATTAAGAGCTTCTCCTTTTGTAAAAGTTCCTTCAATTAATTGAACACTTTTTTGTTTAGTTTCGGTTGATGTTACTACAGATTCGTTCATGGTTACTTATTTATTTTTTAATTTTATTTGAATTAGAAGTTTTAATAAAAAGAATCATTAAGATAATTGATTCACAAATGAGCAATTCTTTAATAAAAGGGCTGTCTAAATTAATTGCCAATAAAGTTATGCTAACAAACACGATAGTTGCCAAAAGCTCTAATAGCGTATTTAACTGACGTTTAGTGATTTGCGGAACAACATCGCTCTTAGAATTCTTTTTTTTCTGGGTTACATTTAAAGATGCTAAATCCATTGTTTTAATTTTTTACAAAGGTGCAACACATTTTTTATATATTTTTATATATATTTATTATGTTATCTATAAAAATAATTTATGAATTATACTCTGCATCAACTTGAAATATTTAAAAAAGTAGCTGAACTTAAAAGTGTAACAAAAGCCTCTGAGCAATTATTTATGTCTCAGCCAGCTGTTTCAATTCAACTCAAAAACTTTCAAGATCAATTTAAATTACCATTGTTTGAAATTGTAGGAAGAAAATTATATATCACAGAATTTGGCAATGAAATCGCAAAAGCCGCCACAAAAATTTTAGATGAAGTACAAGCTATTAACTATAAGTCTAATTTGTTTGAAGGAAAATTAGCAGGTAAATTAAACCTATCTATAGTTTCTACTGCAAAATACGCTATGCCTTATTTTTTAACAGACTTCATTAAAGAAAATGATAGTGTAGATGTAACTATGGATGTTACTAATAAAATGTCTGTTATTAGAGCTTTAGAAAATAATGAGTGCGATTTTGCCATGGTTTCTACCATCCCAAAAAAATTAAAGATTGAAAGAATTGAATTAATGAGCAATCAAATGTTTTTTGTGGCTGGTAAAGATTATAAAGTTGAAGGCAAAGAAGTAAATATCAAAAATTTAAATAAATCAATCTTTTTGTTCAGAGAAAATGGTTCTGCAACACGTTTAGCTATGGAGCGATTTTTAATTAAAAACAAAATTGAAATCATAAAAAAAATGGAGCTAACTTCTAATGAAGCCGTAAAACAAGCTGTAATAGCTGGTTTAGGAATTTCAATAATGCCTATAATAGGTATTCAACAAGCTTTAAAAAATGGAGAGTTACAAATTCTAAATATTAAAGGTTTACCCCTTGAAACCAATTGGAACTTAATCTGGTTAAAAACAAAAAACTTATCTAATGTAGCTAAGGCTTTTAGAGATTATATCTCAGAAAATAAAAATGATATTATTGATCAGCAGTTTCCTATAACCCAAATTACCTAAAGTATTATGCAAACTTTATAGACTTTGATGGATCTATTTTAGTAATTATATAAGAAGGAATTATTAACATTAAGAAACATAACAATAACGTACCAATATTTAGCAATAATATTGCCCAAAATGAAATGTAAACAGGCATTGTTGTTACATAATAAGTGTCCGGATTTAATGTAATAATTTTAAAATAATACTGAATAAAAATGATTGTTAAACCTATAATATTACCCCAAAAAAGACCTTTTAGTATTAGGTAAGAAGCATTATACAAAAACACCTTTCTAATGCTTGTGTTATTACTGCCTAAAGCTTTTAAAATACCAACCATTTGTACTCGTTCTAAAATTAAAACTAATAAAGCAGTAATCATATTAATACCAGCAATAAAAATCATAATTGCAATTATAAACCAAACATTGTTATCAAAGAGTTTTATCCAATCAAAAACATTAGGATACGTTTCAGTTATTGATTTACTATTTAATGTTATTCCAATTTCACTATTAATCTCATTTTCTTTTTGAGCAATAGCGTCAAACTCATCCAGCAAAACCTCAAAACCACCTACTTCATTTTCACTCCATTTATTTAAATTTTGAACCTCTCTAATATCACCAATCATCATGCTTTTATCAAATTGAGCAAATCCTGAATTATAAATACCAACAATGGTATATTTTCTGTTAGATGGTATTTTACTTGAGGCTGTTTTTACGAATGTAGCATTAATGGTATCATTCAGTTTTAATTGCAAACGATTTACGATGGTTTCAGATAAAAGTACGCCTTTAGTTCTGGCTTTATCAAAATTTGGTAAAGTACCTTCAATTAAATACTCTTTAAAAAAAGTCCAGTCATAATCTGAGGAAACACCTTTAAACACAATACCTTCAAAATCGGTATCAGTTCTTAAAATACCCACTTTATTCGCAAATACTTGCACATTCTTTATTCCTGAAATTCCTTTAAATTCTGGATAAAAATTTTGATTTTTTAAAATGGGTGTTGTAGAAACATCAGAGTTATTATTGTCGTAATTTACAATTTGAATATGACCTTTAAAACCAGCCATTTTATCTCTAATTTTATACTGTAAACCAGAGCCAGTAGCCACAGCAATAAGCATAATGATAATACCCAAAGCAATTGCAGTAATTGCAATTTTTATTATTGGAGATGATATGCTATTTTTATACTTTTTGCCAGCAATAATGCGTTTTGCAATAAATAACTCGTAATTCAAATTAATGACTCTTTTTAATCTTCGTAAAAGTACCTATTTATTTTTGTTTTTGCTGATGAATTTTCAGCTCATTTCATGTGCTCAAAAATTAAAAGACAATAAAATTGCCAATAAAAAATCAGACAAAAAAGCGCCCGAAATTATAACTGCAGCAAATAGAATTGAATTGTATTCTAGTTTATTGCAAAATAAAAACATAGCTATTGTAGCCAATCAAACATCAGTAATACAAAAGGTTCAAAGAGCTGAAGTAGCTCCAAATGTAATGGGTTCTAAAAAAGTAACTCAACATTTAGTAGACTACCTTAATAATATAAAAAACATAAATGTTCAAAAGGTTTTTGCTCCTGAACACGGTTTTAGAGGTAAAGCAGATGCTGCAGAATTGGTTAAAAATGGTAAGGATTCTAAAACAGGTTTGCCCATAATTTCTTTGTATGGTAAAAACAAAAAACCTACTGCAGAACAACTTAAAAATTTAGATATTGTTGTTTTCGATATTCAAGATGTGGGTGTACGTTTTTATACGTATATATCAACCTTACATTATGTAATGGAAGCTTGTGCAGAAGCAGATATACCTGTACTAATTTTAGATAGGCCAAATCCTAATGCACATTATATTGATGGCCCAATTTTAGAAAAAGAACATGCAAGTTTTGTAGGTAAACATCCTGTGCCTGTTGTTTATGGAATGACTATAGGTGAATATGGACAAATGATAAATGGAGAAAAATGGTTAAAAAATGGAATTCAATGTGATTTAGAAGTTATTCCATTAAAAAACTACAATCATAACTCTGAGTACAGTTTAGCAATTAGACCATCTCCGAATTTACCAAATGATAAATCTATAAACCTCTACCCTAGTTTAGGTTTTTTCGAAGGCACAACAATAAATGCTGGCAGAGGAACTGAATTTCAATTTCAAAGATATGGAGCTCCTTATTTTCCAAAAACTGATTTTAACTACACTCCTCAAGCAAATTTTGGTGCCAAGTATCCTAAACATAAAAACAAACTTTGTTATGGAGTAGATTTATCTGACACAGAAAAATTATCAGCAATAAATTTAAAATGGTTGATAGATGCCTATCAAAAAACACCAAAAGAAGAAAAGTTTTTTGGCAGTACTTTTACAATTCACGCAGGTAATACAAAATTACAACAGCAAATAGAGAAAGGTTTATCAGCACAAGAAATTCGCGAAACTTGGCAAAAAGACCTAGAGAAATTCAAAGAAATTAGAAACAAATACTTAATTTATAAGTAATTTACTTTCTTCTTTTCTTCTCATTATACTCATAAGGAATTACCTTTTTTAAATTCTCAACAATATTATAAGTTGCTGGGCAAACAAACGTATTTGCCACAGTTAAATCTGTAATCTGAATAAATTTTCTTCTGTCTGTGTGAGGATATTCAGAACATGCTTTTGGTCTAACATCATAAATAAAACAAGTATTATCAGATTCATCTAAAAAAGTACAGGGTGATGTTTTTAAAACCATAAAATCATCAGCATCTCTTTCTAAAAATTGATTGATAAAATCAGTAACCTTCATTTTTAGATGTTTAGAAATACGTTCAATATCTTTAACTGTAAAAATAGGGCTTGTAGTTTTACAGCAGTTTCCACAGTCTAAACAATCTGTTTTGGCAAATTCTTTATCGTGTAAATCTTGCATCACATAGTCTAAATTCTTAGGTGTACGTTTCTTTAAATTTGCAAAATATTTTTTGTTTTCTTTAAGCGCATCTTGTGCTAATTTCGGCAATTGTTCTAGTCGTTTTTGCATTTGCGAAAATTACAATAATTCCCTTTAAAAATATGCTTATTTTGTGTATTTTCGCGTCTTAATTTTTTAGGGGTTTATGAATATTCAGCACATAATAGAAAGCAGCGTAAAAAAAGGTTTTTCAACCTTATATGATACAGCAATTCCGTCTGTAGAATTCCAAGCAACTCGCAAAGAGTTTGATGGCGATATTACTGTAGTTGTTTTTCCAATGTTACGTTTTAAGAAAGGTAATCCTGTTCAAATAGGAGAAGATTTAGGAAAGTACCTAGTAGAGAATGTTACAGAAATTACCAATTATAATGTAGTAAAAGGTTTCTTAAACTTAGTAATTGCAGATGCTTTTTATTTAGATTTTTTCAACTCCATTTATAATGAAGCAAATTTTGGAACTGTTACTCCAAAAGATGATGAAAAAGCAATTATGGTAGAGTATTCATCTCCTAACACCAACAAACCTTTACACTTAGGTCATGTTCGTAATAATTTATTAGGATTTTCAGTATCTGAAATTATAAAAGCGGCTGGTAAAAAAGTGTATAAAACTCAAATTATAAATGATAGAGGAATCCATATCTGTAAGTCTATGTTGGCTTGGCAAAAATTTGGAGAAGGTGAAACACCTGAATCTACAGGTTTAAAAGGTGATAAGTTAGTTGGTAATTATTATGTAAAATTTGACCAAGAATATAAGAAAGAAACTGCACAACTAATAGAGGAAGGTAAAACTGAAGAGGAAGCAAAAAAAGAAGCTCCTCTATTAGTAGAAGCTCAAGAAATGCTTAGAAAATGGGAAGCAGGAGATGATGCTGTAGTTTCACTTTGGAAAGAGATGAATGGTTGGGTTTACGCTGGTTTTGATACTACCTACAAAAATATGGGTGTAGATTTTGATACACTTTATTACGAAAGTGATACTTATTTATTAGGTAAAGATGTTGTTGCGCAAGGTCTAGAAAAAGGAGTGTTTTTTAAAAAAGAAGATGGTTCTGTTTGGTGTGATTTAACTAATGAAGGTTTAGACGAAAAAATTGTTTTACGTTCAGATGGTACAGCAGTTTACATGACACAAGATATTGGTACAGCTATACAAAGAGTAAAAGATTTTCCTGATGTTGGTGGTATGGTTTATACTGTTGGTAATGAGCAAGATTATCATTTTCAGGTTTTATTTTTGATCTTAAAAAAACTAGGTTTTGATTGGGCAAAACAATTGCACCATTTAAGTTATGGAATGGTAGATTTACCTTCTGGTAAAATGAAATCTAGAGAAGGTACAGTCGTAGATGCAGATGATTTAATGGTTGAAATGACTACTACTGCTAAAGAAATATCTGAAGAATTGGGCAAATTAGATGGTTATTCTGAAGATGAAAAAAATGAATTGTACAAAACAATTGGTTTAGGAGCGTTAAAATATTTTGTTTTAAAAGTAGATCCTAAAAAAAGGATTTTATTCGACCCAAAATCTTCAGTAGATTTTCAAGGAAATACTGGGCCTTTTATTCAATATACTTATGCCAGAATACAGTCTATCATAAGAAAATCTTCATTTGATTATTCTAACTCTGTAACTATAGATTTACATGAAAAGGAAAAAGAATTGCTTAAACAATTGGCATTGTTTCCAGAAACTATTCAGCAAGCAGCAACAAATTATTCACCTGCTGTAGTTGCAAATTACACATATGATTTGGTTAAGGAATTCAATTCATTTTATCAAAATGTATCAATTTTAGGAGAAGAAAATCAAGATAAAAAAATATTTAGAGTACAATTATCTAAAAAAGTAGCAGATACTATAAAAATAGCCTTTTCTTTATTAGGTATTCAAGTGCCAGAAAGAATGTAAACAATAAAGAGTTTAAACTTTTTATTTTAACAATCATTGTTTAAATTTGCTTTTGGCAAAATCATCAATTAGAAAAAAATAAATCATGAAATACGATATTATAATTATTGGAAGTGGACCTGGAGGATATGTAACAGGAATTAGAGCTTCTCAATTAGGCTTTAAAGTTGCAATTGTAGAGAAAGAATCTTTAGGAGGAATCTGTCTTAACTGGGGTTGTATACCAACGAAAGCATTATTAAAATCGGCTCAGGTTTATGATTATTTAAAGCATGTAGATCAATATGGTCTTAAAGCAGAAGCTATAGACAAAGATTTTGATGCGGTAATTAAACGTAGTAGAGGTGTTGCAGATGGAATGAGCAAAGGTGTTCAATTCTTAATGAAGAAAAACAAAATTGATGTAATTAACGGTTTTGGTAAAATTAAAACTGGTAAAAAAGTAGATGTAACTGCAGAAGATGGTACTGTAACAGAATACTCTGCAGATAATATTATTATTGCAACTGGAGCACGCTCTAGAGAGTTGCCAAACTTACCTCAAGATGGAGAAAAAGTAATTGGTTACAGAAAAGCAATGACATTGCCTAAACAACCAAAATCTATGATTGTTGTAGGTTCTGGAGCAATTGGTGTAGAATTTGCTCATTTTTACAATACAATGGGTACAGAAGTAACTATTGTCGAATATATGCCAAATTTAGTACCTGTAGAAGACATAGATATTTCTAAGCAATTTGAACGTTCTGTAAAAAAATCAGGAATTAAAGTAATGACAAACTCATCTGTAGAATCTGTAGATACTTCAGGCGAAGGCGTTATTGCAACTGTAAAAACAAAAAAAGGAGAACAAAAATTAGAAGCGGATATTTTATTATCAGCAGTTGGTATCAAATCTAATATCGAAAATATCGGTTTAGAAGATGTGGGTATCATTGTAGATAGAGATAAAATTTTAGTAAATGATTACTACCAAACTAACATACCTGGTTATTATGCTATTGGAGATGTTGTACCTGGACAAGCATTAGCACACGTTGCTTCTGCTGAAGGTATTACTTGTGTAGAAAAACTAGCTGGTTTACATACAGAACCTATAGATTATGGTAATGTTCCTGGGTGTACTTATGCAACTCCAGAAATAGCTTCAGTTGGTTTAACAGAAGCCAAAGCAAAAGAAGCTGGTTACGATTTAAAAGTTGGTAAATTCCCTTTCTCTGCATCAGGTAAAGCAAAAGCAGCTGGTACTCCAGATGGTTTTGTAAAAGTAATTTTTGATGCTAAGTATGGAGAGTGGTTAGGATGTCATATGATTGGTGCTGGAGTTACAGATATGATTGCTGAAGCAGTGCTTGGTCGTAAGCTAGAAACTACTGGTCATGAAGTATTAAAAACCATACATCCTCACCCAACAATGAGTGAAGCAGTAATGGAAGCTGTGGCTGATGCTTATGATGAGGTAATTCACCTATAAAATATGACAGTTCAAAGAAAAACATCATATAAGAAGTAGCTTTTGTAGTATTTTTGGAGAAGTAAATCCCCCACAAAAACGATTAAATTAAATTTAGAAAATCAATAAATGGGATTCGTTGAGTGGTTTCTTTCTTTTGTCTATAAGATAAAGACCTTCCCCCTAATAATACAGATAACAATTGTACTGACAATTGTATTCATAATTGCAACTATTGCACTTATGATTACTATTGGTACAATTAGAAGAAGGCATAACAGATTACAGAAAACATTAAAAAATAGTGTTCCTGAAATCGTTAAGTTATTCTCAGAAATTTTATTTACCGAAAAAGATTTTACAGAGCAAGAAATTTTTTCTGATTTTGAAGAAGTGGTAGATGAAGTAAACCGAGAATCTTTAGATATAGCTGTAGATGTTTTGGTCGAGTTTAAAAACGATCATAGAGAATCTGAAAAATATCCTTTAATTATTAGTGCATTAGGTATTGTAGAACACTTGGAGCGAAAATTCGATTCACGTTCTAACAAAGAAAAAATTGATGCCTTTCAAGAAGCTTTTGTTTTAGATTTAAATAAATTTGATTCAAAGGTTTTACGTTATGCCTACAGTAAAAACAAAGTAATTAGAAAAGAAGCTAGAAACTCATACCTAGCTTTAAGTTCCAATGATCCATACCGATTTTTTGACGAATTTGATAGAGATCTTAGTAAGTGGGATGAAATTGAACTAATGCAATACCTTAAACTTCAAAAAGAAAGAGGTAACTTAGAGGGTCTAGGAAAATGGATTAACTATTCTAAAAATGATTCTTTAGTTGTTTTTCTAATTAAAATGGTAGGTTACTTTAATCAAAAAGGTATTGACGAAATTTTATTAGAAAAGTTAGAAGACGAAAATGCATTGGTGAGAGCTGAAGCAATTTTAACATTAGGAGAATTACACATTTCTGAAACCGAACAAGATTTAATTGACAGATACTATACTGAGCCAGAAATTTGTCAGGTGGCCATTGTAAAAACAATTAGAAAGTTCAATAGTGGTAAATCTTTAATGTTTTTAAATGAAATTTTTAAAGAATCTAACAATACAGATACCAAAAAAATTATTGCTGAGGCAATACTAAATTATAGTTACGAAGGTAAAATTGCCTTTCAAAATCTAAAGAGTACACTAAAAGGTTTCGAACTTACCATTCTGAAACATGTAGAAACTCCTTTAATTAAATATAAATAGATGTTTGAAATTTTTGTAAAAATTTACGAGTATTTTATATTTTTCTATGCTACAGCTTTGATCTTAAGCTATATAGTATTAGCCATCTTTTCATTTATTGCCATCAATAGATATAAAAGTTATAATACAGATATAGATGATGAAGAATTATTAAGCTCTCACTTAGCTCCAGGAATTTCAGTAATTGCACCTGCTTACAATGAGGAGAAAACAATTATTGTAAATGTAAAATCATTATTAACATTAAACTACCCTTTATTTGAGGTAATTATTGTTAATGATGGTAGTAAAGACAAAACACTAGACCTTTTAATTGAGGAATTCGATTTGGTAGAAGCACCTTTTGCTTACACAGAAAAGATTAAAACAAAACCTTACAAAAGAACGTTTAAATCTACAAACCCTAAGTATGACATTCTTACAATTGTAGATAAAGAAAATGGAGGTACAAAAGCTGATGCCTTTAATGCAGGTTTAAATGCTTCTGTTTTTCCATATTACTTAAACACAGATGTAGATTGTATTTTAGCAAGAAACACACTAACTAAAATGATTAAACCCATTTTAAATGCGAAAGTTAGGGTAATTGCTGTTGGGGCAACACTTAGAATGTCTAACAACTGTGAAATTGAAGAAGGAGTAATTACTAGAGTAAGACCACCAAAGGCCTTAATTCCACGTTTTCAAGAACTAGAATATATACGTTCTTATTTACTAGGAAAAATGGGTTGGGAGTTAATTAACTCTGTACCAAATGTTTCAGGAGGTCTAGGAATGTTTGATAAAGAAATTGCTATTAAAGCAGGTGGTTATGGGGCTGATTCTCATGCAGAGGACATGGATATGATGACACGTATGGCTGCTCATATGATGAATAACAGGCTTGATTACAAAATCGGATATATACCTCTTTCTTGTTGTTGGACAGAAGGACCACCAAACTTACAGATTCTAGGAAGACAAAGAACAAGATGGGCCAGTGGATTATTTCAAATGTTTAGTGAACACAGAAAAATTCTATTTAATCCAGGATATAAAAGATTAGGAATGGTAACCTTTCCTTACATTTTTATATTTGAGTTTTTAGCTCCTATTATTGAAGCCTTTGGAATTTTATTCTCTATTTTCTTATTATTTTATGGTTATGTAAACTGGACGTTTGCACCTTTAATACTTTTATATTCATACACGTTTGCCTTAATGATTTCATCAATTGTAATTATTTGGGATCAAATGACGTTTAAATATTACAACACAACAAGAGAAGTACTTACGCTGTTTTTAACAGCCTTTATAGAACCCATAATCTATCACCCATTAATTATGTTTTTCTCATTAAAAGGATATTTCAGTTTCATTACATCTCAAGAACTTGCTTGGGGAACAATGACAAGAAAAGGGTTTGATAATGATGATAAGAACAAAAAATCAGGTGGTGATACAAAGAATTCAGGAGACAATAGTTCATCTAACGATTTTGAACCAATAAAAACATAAGTCACATAGTTTATTAAGTATGAAAATAAATAAATCTATAGGTATTTTAATTGTGATACTATTATCACAAGTAAGTTTACAGGCTCAAGAAATATATGATTCTTCAGATTTATATTTTGAAAAAGCAAAAGCCAGTATTGCAAACGAAGAATTTTCTAGAGCTGCTAAATTAAGTTGGAGAGGACTACAATTAGCTCCTGATGATTTGGATTTAAAAACATTACTTGGTGCTGCCAATTTACAATTAGGTAGATACGATACTGCAAGATGGGTATTAAGACAAGTATATGAAAAAAGGAGAAAGAATCCAGATATTTTAAAATACTTGGTAAATATTGAGCAAACTACACAAAGATATTCTGATGCAATTTGTTTTGTAAACGAACTATTAGAAATTACACCTTACTCTAGAGGATGGCACATGCGTAAAATTGCCATTTATAAAGAAATGGGTAATTATGAAGAAGCAGAAAGAGCCTTAAAACGTATTTATCAAATCTATCCTAATGATAGTCAACTTAAAGAAGAATACAATTATATAATGATTGGAGATGGTGATGAAGCCATCAAAAGTAAAAACTACGAAGAAGCTAGTGAAATTTATAAAACAATTATTACTAATACTCCAGAAAATAAAGATGCATACATTGGTATTATTAGAAATGAAATGCAAAAAGGTAATCCTGAAGCAGCTCTGCAGTACACCAATAGATCTCTTTTAGAATTACCATTAGATAGAGAGTTAGTAGAAAAGAAAATTGGTTTATTAGAGGCTTTGGGTAGACATGAAGAAGCCATAGTTTATATAGAATCTCAACCTATAAAAGATGCTTTTCCAGATATATATAAGAATACAAGACCTTACTTAATGCAGCAATCTGCAGATTTTAATGAGTACAATGATCCTTATGAAATTAATAAAAAATTAGCAGAAACTGGTAATTCTGTTGCTTTAGATTATGTAATAAAAAATAGTTTAGGAAAAGGGTATTATGTAGATGCTGAATATTTTTTAAATATCGCACTAAAAAGAAGCCCCAATTCTAAAGACTATTTAATAAAGCAAATGGAGCTTTACAAAGCTACCTTAAATACAGAGGAATATAATAAATCTGTATTGGCTTTGCATGAAAAATTCCCAACAGATACAGACATTACTTATGCATATAACAAGTTAATGTATGACACAGCAAAAGATTATGTAGCTAGTAATCAAGATCAATTGGCATTGCCAATTTTTGAAGAACTTGTATCATCTCCAGATTTTCAAAAAGAAGCTGAGCAACAGATTTATGGAATTTATATCTCTCAACAAAAATATGACGAGGCTACAGATCAAATTGATAAATTAATTGGCTTGGATCCTAACAATCCAGATTTTTTAAGAAGAAAATCTACCTTGTATCAAGAAATGGAATTGTTTGATGATGCATTAGAAATAACAAGAAACTTAGAACAAAACTATCCTTTAAACCAAACATATCCTGCCTTATATGTAGATCAAATAGAAGCATATGCTACGTATTTGATGAGGGAGCAAAGATATAGAGCTGTAATTCCAGTTGTAGAAGATGGTTTATCAAGAGAAAATAACAACAAAAGATTATTAGATATTGCAATTAATGCAGCTTCTGCCATTCCTGATTATGAAAAAGGAATTAATTATGGTTTAAGTGCATTGAGCTTTTATCCTAATAACAAAAATTTCAAATTAAAACTGTCTAATTTATATTCTCAAAATAAGGAATATACAAAAGCAAAAGGAGTTTTAGACACTTTAAGAACCACTTACATTTACGATAGAAAAATTAAAAATGCTTTAGCTGAAGTATTATTCTACAGAGCAAAAGCACAAGAAGAAGATGGTTTAGTAGAAGAAGCTTTGGTAAATTACGATTCTGCTGTATCATTAAATCCAGATGATAGAGGGTCTTTAATGAGAATGGTTAATTTACATATTACTCAAAAGCCAAGTGATGAATCTCTAGATTTTATAAATGAGCAATTAGAGGAAAGACCAGATGATAATTTTTTAAAATATAAGAAAGGTATTGTATTTGAATTGTTAAAACAATATGACTCAGCCTACTACTATCAAAAATTTAGAGAAATAGATAATCCTTTTGAAAAACAAGAATGGAATTTAGTTCTAGAAACCTTAAGAGCTGCACAGCTTAAAAATCAAATTGCAGCAACTTATTTACAAGCAACCTCAGATTCTATTGCTTTTAGTACATCTTTAGCTAGTTTAAATTATAGTAGAGAATATACTAAAATGACATATGGTGCAGATATTAATTATGCTGCAAGAACATCTGGAGTTGGTGTTCAAGGTGGAGTAAATGTTTCAAGAATTTTTACAGAAACCATTTATGCAGATGTTGGTTTATTAGTAGGATCTCGATTTTTCCCAAAATTAAAATTATATGGTAATGCCTATAAAGGTTTCAAATCTGGTTATGAGGCTCAAGTTGGTTTAAGTTTTGCAAGATTACAGAATGACCAAAACTATTTGACTTTAAGTCTTGGAGCATCTAGAACTTGGGAGGATATTTGGGTGCAAGCTAGGCTCTCCTTCTCTCCTACTTCAGTTCCTTTTGTTGATGATTCAACCATACCTTCTACAACCACTTTTCAAAGCTTTTTATATACCAATGTTATGGTTCAAGCACGGATTAATGTAAACGCAAGAAAAGATTATTTTTCTGTAATTGTTTCAGGAGGTAGTGCACCTTTTGATCAGCAGTTAGAGTTTCAAGATAATACTTTCTTAAACTTTACTAATGTTATGGTTGGTGCAGGTTACATGTATCACATGACCCCAAGATCTTCTTTACTAGTAAATGGAACTTGGATTAACTTCTTAAGTAATCAAACAACAAACAATCAGATTGTATTAGATCAAATTTATACCAATCAATACAACTTATCAGTTTCGTTTATTACAAGATTTTAACTTCATCTCTAAAATGAAAAATACCAAATGTTTAAAAAATACATTTTCTTAACCTTATGTTTTTTAAGCTTTATATCATGTGCACAAAACAAAGTTACTTTGTATTCTAAACAACATAATATAGCTCCTAAAATTAGCATACCATTAGCTGCAGATATTTTAGTAACGAATGCTGCCAATGATTTTAACACTAAATTTAAAACCATTACAGGCCAATCGTTACAAATTGAAAGAAGCAATAGTTTAAATAAAAACAGTAACTATATTTTATTACGTGTAAACCCAACTCAAAGGGATGCTTTTTGTGTTTACAAAAGAGATAGAAACATCACTATACAAGGCAAAAGTGCTCAAGATTTACAATATGCAATAAGCGATTTCTTTAAAAGGTATACCAATTTAACTTATGATCTTTTAGAAAATACATCAGTTGATTTTGATGTTGATGAAGAAATAGAAATTCCTGAAGTTTTCAATCATTGCTCATCTCCTACATTTGCATATCGTGAACCTTATTATGCTCCTAACTTTAATCCAGATTTTAGAGCTTGGAATAAAACCAATTATTTAGAGTTAGAATGGGGAA
Organism: Polaribacter dokdonensis; assembly: GCF_024362345.1. Taxonomy (GTDB): domain Bacteria; phylum Bacteroidota; class Bacteroidia; order Flavobacteriales; family Flavobacteriaceae; genus Polaribacter; species Polaribacter dokdonensis. Next base: position 899,951 of record NZ_CP101505.1, read on the forward strand.
TTTGGGGTCATAATTTACCTAAGATTTTAAAAGATTATAAACTACCAGAAACTGCTTACGCTAAAGTTGGTAAAAAACGTGTAGAAAGCCAGTTTTGTTTTACTAGTGATAGTTTATTAAAATATACCAAAGAAAGTGTAAAGCGAATTTATGACAGTGATCATGCATTAAATAAATTCATGATTTTACCTAATGATAATAGTTTAGTTTGCACCTGTGAAACATGTACAGCAATAGGTAACACTTCTAAGGATGCAGCTCCTGCAGTTTTCAGTTTTATGAATAAACTAGCAGAAAGCAATAGAAAAGCTACATTTTTTACGACTGCTTACGTTACTGTAAAAAGTGTTCCTAAGTTTAAGCCTGAACCAAATACTGGGCTATTTTACAGTACAATAGCCATTCAAAAAGGAATTCCTATTGAAAAAAGCAAGTATTTTGAGAAGTTTGAAGCAGATATTAAAAAGTGGAGAAACTACTTACAAAACGTATATGTTTGGGATTATACTGTAAATTTTGATAACTATTTTGATATTTACCCTACTTTAAAAGTAACTCAAGAAAACCTAAAACTATATCAAAGATTAGGGGTAAATGGAGTTTTCTTGCATGGAAGTGAATACAATTATAGTACTTTTCAAAAGTTGAAAGCATCTATTTTAGCCAAGCTACTTTGGAATCCTAATTTAGATATTCAGAAAGAAGTAACTGACTACTTTAATGCCAAATATTCAAAAAAACTTGCAGAAGTTTTAGGCAATTATTACAATTTTATTACTGATGCCTTTTACTTAAGCAATAAAGAATTATCTATTTATAGTGGTATACATGAAACTGCAAAAAAGTATTTAGACCCTAAAGTTTATTTTGCTTTTTATGATGAGTTTGACACTCATACACAAGCCAATAAATTCGATAAAGATTACCTTAAAATTGCAACTGCTTTAACCTTTTTAAGGTTAGAAATTATGAGAGATTATGGTTTTGGCAAATATGGCTTTGCTAATTTTAGTACAGATAACGAAATTATTGTAAAAAATGAAGCTGCAATTTTACTAGATAATTTAACTGCATATAGCAAGTCTGCCAAATTAGATACCTATAATGAAGTAGGCTATCAATTAAAAGATTATATAGAGAGTTGGCGCAAAACGATTTATAGAAATCATAAGAAGAAAAACTACTTCTACAAGAAGCCATTTGAAATAATTTCAAAAATGGATGAAGACTATACAAATACAAAAGCGTTAAACGATGGTGCATTTGGGTTAAAAGATTACAATACTAATTGGCATATTGCATCTATAGATGATTTAACCTTAAAAATTGATAAAAAAAGCATACAAAAATCAGAAAAAATAACGTTTACCTTTTTACAAGATATTAAACACAACATCTTTTTTCCTAGTTCAATAGAAATTAAGGATGAAAAGTTGAAGACAATAAAAAGAGTAAGATTACCTCTAGATGACATTAAATTAGATACTAAAGAGGTTACTATAGAGTTGCCAAATTCTTTCGATAGGAAAGATTTACCAGATACTTTTATTGTAAAAATATCTAAAAGCACTATAGAAGGGAAAAATGCATTGGCATGTGATGAAATAATTTTTAATTAAAAAAGATTAAATTTACAATGATGAGAAAATTAATTTTACTTCTATTTATAGCAATAACATCAATTTCTTGCGAATTAAGAAAGCCAGATTTAGATAATGTTCGTAAAACTAAAATGGAGATTATAGATCCAGAACGTCATTATTATCCAATTTTACGTGGTTCAGAAATAACTGCAACTTATAAATTTTTTAATAGAGGTAATGAACCTTTAATTTTGTATGATGTACAAGCTTCTTGTGGTTGTATAGAAATAGATTTCCCTAAAACTTCTATTGGTAAAGATGATTTTGGTTTTATAGTTTTAGACTATGATAGTGCTAAAAACATTGGATATGTAGAGTTTTATGTAACCATTTTAGCAAATACAGAAAAGGATGTTTTTACAACCATTAAATTCGATTTGAACGTAGTTACTTCTCCTCATTATACACAAGATTATGAAGAAATTTACCTAAGAAGAAGAAAAGAAAAATTAGCAGGTGAAGTAGATGGAGATTTAACGCAACAGGGTTATTATACAGACGAAGAAAGAACAATAAGATAGCAATTACAATTAACTAAAATAGAATTATTATGAAAGCAAAATATCAAAGTGTATTAGATTTAGGAGAGCAATTAAACATCAAAAACGGAGATGTTAAAGAAGAAGATGGAAAATTAAAAATCTGGGGAACTGCTCATACACAATATGAAAAAGATCTTATTTGGGATGAAATTAAATCTGTAGGAGGTGATAATCCAAATGATTTAATGGCAGACATTAAGGTTGATGACAACTCTGTTTACGCATATCATACAGTAGAAAAAGGTGAAACTTTAGGAAAAATTGCTAAACATTATTATGGAAAGGCATCTAAATACACTGTAATATTCGAAGCAAATACAGATCAATTAAAAAGTGCTGATTTAATTCATCCAGGTCAAGAATTAAAAATTCCAAATCTTTAAGATTTACAATTAAATAAAAAAACCGAAGTTTTTAACTTCGGTTTTTTTTATATCAATGATTTTTTTAAACCATGCTCTATATTTAGCCAAAGATAGTTCCAGAAAGATTTTGTTTGGTTTCTTTTTACTTCCTTTATTTCTGCATGTGCCAAGCCTTTTTTAGATTTATCTTTTACAAATAAATTTACAACCCAACTTAAAACCTTTTTTCTATGCTTTTCTTGATCTAATATTTTTAGCTGAAGATGTTCATAATCCATATTCATTTTACCATTAGAAACATAATTATTCCCTTCAATATCAAAATACATTCTATGGATAGAACCATCTACTTTAACATTCATAGTTGGTAATAAAAAAGAGCTCATATTTGCAGATGTTAAATCAAATAAACTACCATAAATTCTAAATTCATCATCTTGATCATTAATGTCAAATCTCCATTTGATATTTAAAGGTGAACTTTTCATAAACTTTGCTTTTATTTCTGCAACAGTCTCTTTTTCCTCTTTATAATAAGAGTTATTAACGTTGGTTATTTTAGCTTCTAATTCATCAAAAATAATAATACCTGGATTGTTTCCTGGCTTTGTGAATTCTTCATACGTTAATACAGAATTACTAATATCAATAGTTTTTACATTCAATTTAAAAGGTAGTTCTCGTAAACTTTTACTGTACAATTTTTTGTGCTGCTTAGAATGCTCTAAAACTGTGGCATCTAAGTATAAATCAAAGTTGGTTTGGTCAATTTTAATATTTTCAATGCCCACATACAGAGAATCTTGCTCTTCTAAATTAATATTCGAAATTTCTACTTTCTTAGTGAACAAATCCATCAGCTCTTGCTCTTTAGGAACAAAATGAATGTATTCTTTTCTGTTTTTAGTTGGTAAAATGTATAAACTATCAATCACCAAATTTTGGTTCATTAAATCTATTCTACTTACTTTAAAATCTTGTACTTCAGTAAGAGATGTTTCTAAATTTGTAACCGATGATGATATATTATTAATTGTAAATGGTATTTTATCTGACGAATTTAAATCTAATCTAAACTCATCTATTTCAATATTTAATGAATTAATTTTTAAAGGAAATCCGTTTTTCTTCTTTACACTTAACTGAGCGTTATCAACTTTAATGTTTTCTATATTAATAATAGAAATTTTAGATTTTTTTGTAGAATCTATTTGAACAGAATCCTTTTTTTGTTGAGTTAATTTTCCTGTAACATCTGCATTAACAACCTCTAAATCATCCAAATGTATTTCTTTATTACTAAAATAATTGTAGTAAGAAAAATCATTTATATTTATATTTTCTGCAACAAATTGCATGCTATCTTTAGTATAAATAACATCTTCTAACTCAAGATCTCCTCCAAGAAAATCAATATTCAAATCAGCATAAGAAATACCTTCAGACTTTAAAATAAATGCAACTTTCTTTGTTCCATAAACCTCTAAAACTTTATAAATTACTATTACTATAAGTGCTATTAGTAAAATTTTAAATAATGGTTTCTTAGACATAATATTAATCTTCTTAATCGATTGAAAATATACTGTAAAATTTTCAATAATATAAATCCAACTCACATTTCAAAATAAATGAAAGTTATAAAGGCATAATTTGGCTAAGATTGGTACTTTTACGCAAAATTTAAGTATTGATTACCAATAGTAAAAAATTTATTAAAGAGGTTTTAAAATCACTAACCAAGCTAATTATTGCTGGAGTTTTTATTGGTCTTTTAAAAAAATACGATGAGTTAATTGCCTGTATTCTGATTCTTAAAATTATACATAATATTTACATCGAAATTATTCTACCCAAAAAAGATAAAAACTGGGTGCTAATTATTGGTATGTTATTAACTGGATTTGGAGGAATTGTTGGAGAAACTTGGGGTGTTGCTAATGGATATTGGGAATATCATGAAGTAACAAAATCAATACCTTTGTGGGTCCCTTTTGCTTGGATGTTGGCTTTTCACTTCTTATACAAATTAGAGCGTAATTTAATTCCACTTTTAAAAGAACAAACGCAAAAAAACAAAATTCTACTCGCTATAATTTTAGCACTTGTTTTACCTGCCTTTGGTGAAATAATTACTATTCAATTAGGAGTATGGACCTACTATTGGCCTTATCAAATTTTTGGAGTGCCTTTATATGCATTTCTGTGTTTACTTTTTGTGCATATGTTGGTATATAGCATATTACATTTTATATGTAAGAGATATAAAATAAACGATATTGTCTATCACTAAAATCTCCAACAAGCTATTCTTGTCACTTTATTTCCTTGTTGCATAGGAATAACTTTAAATTCTTTAACACCTAATTTTTTTGAAGACGATTTTAAGCTATCTATGTTTTCTTTTTTAGAAACTAAGCTTGTAAACCATTTACTTTTTTTAGGCTGAAGAGAACTTTCATATAAATAGGTATGCAAAAATGCTTTTTCACCTCCTACATACCAAAGCTCATTATTATTACCAGAAAAATTTCGAATAGCATTATTCCCTAAATTTCTACTTTTTCTTTTATTAGCACCTTTCGCTTCTTCTGCAGATTTATAGAAAGGAGGATTACACATAGTAGCAGAAAAGGAATCATCATCTTCCAAAATATCTTTTAAAATATGTGCTTCATTAAACTGCTGACGCAATTCTATTTGGTCTGTAAAGTTATTGTCATCTATAATATCTTGAGCAGTATCTAATGAATCTAAATCAATATCTGTTGCTACAAACTTCCAATTGTATTCTGCAACTCCTAAAAGCGGATAAATACAAGTTGCACCTGTACCAATATCTAAAATTTTAATCTCTCTTTCATCTGATAACAAATCTTTTAAATGATGAATATAATCTAATCTTCCAGGTATTGGAGGACATAAGTTTTCATTTGGAAAATCCCAAACAGAAATAGTATCATAAGAGAATAATAAGGCTTTGTTCAATTCTTTTACAGCAATTGGATTCGAAAAATCGATAGTAACAGCATCGTATTTATTAGTAATTACAAATTCTTTTAATTTAGGATTTTGTTTCACTAACAAATCTAAATCATACCCTTGATTAAACCTGTTTTTTGGATGAAGGCCTTTGTTTTTCATTAAATTTCTAATATTGTAAATTTTAATTGTAAAGGCTTTAATTCCTCTTTTAATATTGATAAGAATGATGCTCCATACTCTAAGTAATAGTTAGAAAAATTTCGCTGACGTTCTTCTAAAGATTCATTAGGTAAAATTTCATTTTGTAAGAGCGTAATTCTGTCTACCAGGTCTTTTTGTCGTCTTTTTTCTGCTTTTAGCAATCGTTTTTCAAGGTTTTCTAAACCTTTTATTTGCTTTTTTTCTTGTGCATTAACTGCATTTAGAAAAGTAACATCTGTTTTTTGAGCAACCTCTTTTAAATCTTTAAATTGCGATTTCAAATATTTAATTTTATCTGAAAAGTCAGTTTCTATATCAGTATTTGCAACCACTTTCTGAGAAATTAAATCATACTGATTTAAAAATAATTTCTTTTTGGAAATATTTAGTTTATCTAATTTTCTAGCCTGTTTCTCCGAAATTACTTGCACTGAATTTCTTAATAATAAAATTGGAAAAGGAACTTCCACCTTATCAAAATACGCTTTAAGTTCTAGCCAATAAGCTAATTCTCCTCCTCCACCTATATAACATAGATTAGGTAAAATCACTTCTTGATATAAAGGTCTCATAATTACATTAGGAGAAAATACTAAAGGATTATTAGTAACTTCTGCCAATATTTTGTCCTTCGTAAAAGTAATATCTGTGTTGTTTACCTTATAAATATCATTTTCAAAAATGATTCGTTCTCTAAAATCATCGCCCAAATAAAATAAGTTGATTTCTCTTGGGTTAACTTGTATTTTGTAATTTTTCTCTAATTCTTCTACAGATTTTGTAACAGAAGTAAAAGAAGTCTCTTCTTGCAATTCTTGCTTCATAAAGGGTGCAAATACACGTTTTAATTGTGTATCATCACCATCAACAATGATTAAACCGTACGTTTTAAATATTTCATTAGCTATAAAACGTGTAGCATCTGCTAAATTTTGGTGCTCTAAATATCCTTTAGAAAAAAGATTTTTTAAATATTCAGCATTCTTAGAATTACCTAAATGATTAGAAAATACCTGAAATACTTCTTCTAAACCCTCAGTAGAAAATCGACCTACAGCTCCACCATCTTTTCTATTCCAAGCTACTTTTTTTCCATCAAAATTAAAATAGTTAATTTCCTCAAAATCATGATCTTCTGTAGCCATCCAATAAATGGGTACAAAGTTTTTATCTGGGAATTTATCTGCTAATTCTTCACATAAATTTATGGTAGAAAATATTTTATATAAAAAATATAATGGACCTGTAAAAAGATTTAGTTGATGCCCTGTAGTAATGGTAAATGTTTCTTTTTTTCTAAGTAACTTAATATTTTCTTTAGTAGCTTCAGAGATACTAAACTCATCATATTGTTGAGTTAGAGCATTGGCTAAAATTGTTCTATTTTCTAAAGAGAATGATTTTTCCTTTTCTACAATCTGATTCTGAAATCCTTCTAAATTTGGAAAATTATTATAAAAAGTTTTTAAGTTTTTATTTTGCTCCAAATAATGATGCATTATTTCTGAAAAAAAGCCTGTTTCTTGAAAAGGGATGTGTGTTACTTTCATAATTAATAACTCCTTTTTTTGCAACACTCAGAATCTGACATAGAAATCGTATAGTTTGGTTAAATTTTCGATAAAAATACAACTATTTTAAGTGATGTTAAAAAATGTAAAACGCTCTAACATATTTTTAACTCCTTCCTTAAATACTTACTATAATTAGTAAATTATATTGCTTACTTTTGGAAAAATCAAATTTAAATTCATGAAAATTAAAGCTTTTATTCTTTTATTTTTTGTTTCATCAATTGCTGTTTTTTCGCAGACAATAAAATCTCCTGCAGAATTTTTAGGTTATGAAATAGGCTCTAGATTTACAAGACATCATCAAGTAGTAGATTACTTTAAGTATGTAAGCAACTCATTACCAAATGTTAAATTGGAAAAATATGGTGAAACTAATGAACATAGAGAATTGTATGTAACATATATATCTTCTCAAGAAAATATAGACAATATAGAATACATCAGAAAAGAAAACCTTTCGCAAACAGTATCTAGCAACTCAAATACTAATGATAAAGCAATTGTTTGGTTAAGCTATAATGTACATGGAAATGAAGCTTCTAGTACTGAAGCATCAATGCTTACACTTTATGATTTAGTTACAAATAAAAAAGAGTGGTTAAAAAATACCATTGTAATTATAGATCCATGTATAAATCCAGATGGTAGAGATAGATATGTAAATTGGTACAATCAAGTAAAAAGTACTCCTTTTGATATTGCTCAAGATGCAAAAGAACATCATGAACCTTGGCCTGGAGGAAGACCAAACCACTATCTATTTGATTTAAATAGAGATTGGGCTTGGGCAACGCAAGTAGAAAGTCAGCAAAGAATTAAAATATACAATAAATGGATGCCTCATATTCATGTAGATTTTCATGAACAAGGTATTAATAATCCATACTACTTTGCACCTGCAGCAGAACCATTTCATGAAATTATTACAGATTGGCAACGTGATTTTCAAACACAGATTGGAAAAAATCATGCTAAATATTTTGACAAGGAAGGTTGGTTGTATTTTACAAAAGAGAGCTTTGATTTGCTATACCCAAGTTATGGTGATACCTACCCTACATTTATGGGTGCCATTGGTATGACTTATGAACAAGCAGGTCATGGAAGAGCTGGTTTAGGTATTAATACTGATGAAGGAGAAGTATTAACGCTAAAAGACAGAGCTACACATCATAAAACAACAGGATTATCTACAGTTGAAATTGCTTCTAAAAATGCTGAAAAATTAAATTCAGAATTCAAAAAATATTTTAATAATGATAATATTACCTATAAGAGTTTTGTAATTAAAAACGAAAATCAAGATAAGATAGATCGTTTAAAATTATTACTTGATAAACACGAAATAGTCTATGAAAATGCCAATAATGTTTCTGTAAAAGGTTACAATTATGCAAGTCAGAATGAAACTAAATTTAGTGCATCAAATAAAGATTTGGTAATTCATACAGATCAACCAAAAGGAAAAATGGTAAATGTTTTGTTTGAGCCATCAGCCAAATTGGTAGATTCTTTAACCTATGATATTACAGCTTGGTCTTTACCTTATGCTCATGGCTTTAATGCAATAGCTTCTAAAAATAAAGTTGCATCTTCTACAAACAGCACTGTAAATACAGTTTCAAATACAATTGATAAGAATGCATATGCCTATATTTCTAAATGGAATAGTTTAAAAGACGCTACATTTCTTGCAGATATTTTAAAAAATAATATTGTCCCTAGATTTGCTACAAAACCTTTTACTGCAAATGGGATTGATTATAAAAGAGGAACCTTAATCATTTTAAGAAATGACAATAGAAATGAGAATTTCGATGCAAAACTCTTAGATATTGCAAATCAAAATAAAAGACAATTAAGTTCTGTAACAACAGGTTTTTCTGATGCAGGAATAGATTTTGGCTCTTATGCTGTACAACCAATCAATAAGCAAAAAGTAGCTTTACTTTCTGGTGAAAGCACATCTTCTTTAAGCTTTGGTGAAATATGGCACTTTTTCGAAACTGAATTAGAGTATCCTTTAACCATTTTAAATTCAGACTATTTTAGTAGAACAGATTTCTCTAAATATGATGTAATTATTTTACCTAATGGATACTATAGCAGTATTTTAAATACAAATACCATAGAAAAGTTAACCTCATTTGCAAGATCTGGAGGTACAGTAATTGCAATTGGTTCTGCTTTAAATAGTTTTGCTGATAAAAAAGGCTTTAGTTTAAGTAGAAAAAAGCTTGAGGATAAAAAAGAAAATAACTTAATGCCTTATGCAGATCAAGAAAGAAATAATGTAGCCAATCTAATTACTGGGGCTATTTTTAAAAGTACAATAGACACTACACATCCTTTAGGTTTTGGATATAGCAATGAATACTTTTCTTTAAAATTAAGTGGTAGCACTTATAATTATTTAAGTGGAGGAATTAATGTAGGTTATTTTAATAAAGATGCAACTAATGTATCTGGGTTTGCAGGTAAAACAGCTTTACAAAAAGTACCTGAATCACTGTTATTTGGTGTTGATGAAAAAGGTAGAGGAAGTTTTGTTTATATGGTAGACAACCCTTTATTTAGATCCTTTTGGGATAATGGAAAATTATTTTTAGCAAATGCAGTATTTCTGCTAAATTCAGACAAATTGAAATAAAATAAAAAACCACTCAATAATGAGTGGTTTTTTTTTATGCTTTTTATTTTTTAACCTTTTGATGTAAAGGTTGTGGTTTTTCTTGTTTCTTAACTGGAGTTCCATATAAATCGTAATCTCCAGCTTCATAAATTTCAACATCTATAAACTCACCAATTTTAATATAATGTTCTCTAGCATCTACTAAAACATCATTATCCACATCAGGCGAATCAGATTCTGTTCTTCCATAAAAATACTCACCATCTTTCCTATCAAATAAACATTTAAAGGTTTTTCCTACTTTCTGCTGATTCAACTCCCAAGAAATCTGAGACTGAACTTCCATGATTTCATTTACTCGTTTAAACTTAACTTCTGCTGGTACATCATCTTCTAAAACATAAGCTCCTGTATTTTCTTCATGCGAATACTCAAAAGCACCTAATCTTTCAAAACGCATTTCTTCTACCCAATCTTTTAATTCTTGAAACATTTCTTCTGTTTCACCTGGATAACCTACAATAAGCGTTGTTCTTATTGCCATTTCTGGAACAGCTTCTCTAAATTTATGAATTAACGCTGTTGTTTTTTCATGAGTTGTTCCTCTTTTCATAGACTTTAACAACTCTGTATTAATATGTTGCAAAGGAATATCTAAATAGTTACAAACCTTAGGTTCACGTTTCATAACTTCTAAAACATCCATAGGAAAACCTGTAGGAAAGGCATAATGCATTCTAATCCATTCAATTCCATCTACTTTTACAAGCGCTTCTAATAATTCTGCTAACGCACGTTTTTTGTAGATATCTAACCCATAATAAGTTAAATCTTGTGCAATTAACATAATTTCTTTAATCCCTTTCTCAGCTAATTTAGTGGCTTCTGTAACCAAATCTTCTATTGGCGTAGAAACATGTTTACCACGCATTAAAGGAATTGCACAAAAAGAACAAGGCCTATCACAACCCTCAGCAATTTTTAAATATGCATAATGTTTAGGTGTTGTTGTTAAACGTTCACCAATTAATTCATGCTTATAATCTGCTTCTAAAACTTTTAACAAGTTAGGCAAATCATGAGTACCAAAGTATTGATCAACATTAGGTATCTCTGCTTCTAAATCTGGTTTATAACGTTCGCTTAAACAACCAGAAACAAAAACTTTATCTACTTCTCCTGCTTCTTTTCTTTTAGCATAGTGCAAAATAGTATCTATAGATTCTTCTTTTGCTTTACCAATAAATCCACAAGTATTTATAACTACAATGTTTCCATCATCATTTATATCTTCATGAACTACGTTTTTACCATTGGCTTTTAATTGGCCCATTAAAACTTCACTATCGTAAACGTTTTTAGAGCAACCTAAAGTAACTACGTTAATCTTATTTTTTTTGATGGTTTTTGTACGCATTCTGTTTTTATTTAAGCGAGTGCAAAAATAGTACTTTTTAAATGATTGATATTCTTTCTATTGATAGTTTTTAGGCATTTTTCTGGCTTTTGTTAATTGCTCAAAAGCATAGCCCAATTCTAATAAATTTCTTTCATCAAATGGCTTACCAACAAAAGTTAAACTAATTGGTTCTCCAGAAGTTTTATATCCCATAGGAACCGTTAAAGTTGGGTGAAAAGAAACAGCTGCTATACCTGAATGATAGTTATTTATCGACAAAATTGCATCTAAATTTTCTTCTTCTAGAGCTTGTAAATACTTTTCTGCTTCTGATTTTAAATTTGCTTTAATAACTTCTAATTCAGCTAATGTAGTTTCATCTTTTACAATTCCATCAAACAATTGTTGACCATAAGGTGCTCTTAAAATAGAGTCTTTTTTATTGAACTCAATTACATTTTTTACATTTTTAATAAATAAAGATTTATCTGCTTCATTAGCTAGATACTTAGGTAAATCATATTTCATATCGATATTTAATAAAGTGATAAAACCATTAAATGAAATTTGAGGTGGTGTAATTTCTACAATTTCAACGCCAACTTTTCTCATCTTATCTATGTTTAAAGCATAAATAGAATCTCCTAACAAGGGTTTTAAAACACCAAGTCTTTTGCCTTTAAAACTATTTGGTAATCCATTTTGATAATATTCTTCATCTAATTCTTTTGATTTGCTATCATTTTTATCAAAACCTCTCATTGCATTCATGAAAATGGCATTGTCAATTACATTTTTTGTCATTGGCCCAGGTGTATCTAATGTACTAGAAATTGGTACAATACCTGATCTGCTTAAAACACCAATTGTAGGTTTTAAACCAACCACAGAATTCTGACTTGAAGGTGATGTTATAGAACCCGAAGTTTCTGTTCCTACTGCAGCCACTGCAAAATTAGCAGCTACTGTCACTCCACTTCCTGCAGAACTCCCTCCAGTTTCATATTCAGCTCTTCCATAAGGGTTTAAAGTTTGACCTCCAATTGCTGAGTAACCAAGAGGACAACCTGAACAAAAGAAATACGCCCATTCACTTAAATTTACTTTTCCTAAAATTAGAGCATCATTTTCTCTAAGCTTTTCTACAATAAAGGCATCACTTTTAGTGTAATTTCTTTCTAAGGCTAAAGCACCTGCTGTTGTTGGCATTTCTTTTGTGTTGATGTTGTCTTTTAACAAAACAGGCATTCCATACATAGAAAATTCAGAAACATTATCTTTATTTAAGTCCTTTTCTCTAGCCTCTTTCAAAACATTAGGGTTCAAGGCTATAATAGAGTTTAGAGATAAAGTTGAATCACTTTCAAATTTTCTAATTCGATATAAATAGAACAACGTTAACTTTTCATAAGATAACTTACCCTCTTTTACATAATTTTGTAAAGTAGGAATATCTTGCTCTAAAATTAACGGCTTTAATTCGTTATAATTTTCTTCTGAAAACTTGGCTAAGTCAGATTGAAATGGTTTGTAAACATCATTCATGTCTATTACTTTAGACTGAAAAAGTTTAAATTTCATTCTTCCATTTTGATGATTTTGTTGTGCTTTAATAGCAGCAGATTCATCATATTTTTCAAATTGAAACTCAGGTTCTTTTTCTTTAGTGTTACAAGAAAATAATACAATTGTAGCAAATAAAAATAAAAGTGATTTTTTCATTGTAGTAAATTTATACCCAAATATAAGAAACAAAAAACACCTTTTATGAAAAACATAAAAGGTGCTATAATTATTCAGTTAGAATAGGTCTACTTAAAAAAGGAATCTACAAATTCAACTTTATTAAAAACTTGTAAATCATCTATACCTTCACCAACTCCAATATATTTTACAGGAATTTGAAATTGGTCAGAAATACCAATAACAACTCCACCTTTAGCTGTACCATCTAATTTAGTAACTGCTAAACTTGTAACTTCTGTAGCTTTAGTGAATTGTTTAGCTTGTTCAAAAGCATTCTGACCTGTAGAACCATCTAAAACCAATAAAACATCATGTGGTGCATCAGCAACTACTTTTTGCATCACTCTTTTAATTTTTGTTAGTTCGTTCATTAAGTTTACTTTATTATGTAAACGACCAGCTGTATCAATAATAACAACATCAGCATCTTGCTTTACAGCAGAAGTTAACGTATCAAAAGCTACTGAAGCAGGATCTGAACCCATTTCTTGACGAATTATAGGCACATCTGTTCTATCTGCCCAAACTTGCAATTGATCTATAGCTGCTGCTCTAAATGTATCTGCAGCACCTAAAACTACTTTTAAACCTTGCTTTTTAAATTGGCTTGCTAGTTTACCAATAGTAGTAGTTTTACCTACACCATTTACACCAACAACCATTAAAACATAAGGCATTTTTTGATTATCCTTTTTAGGAATCTCAGGAATTGAAAACTCAGTTTCATTGCCAACATTAGTTTCAGACAACAAACCTGCAATTTCTTCACGAAGAATTGCATTTAATTCATCTGTACCCACATATTTATCTTTGGCAACTCTTGCTTCTATTCTATCAATAACTTTTAAGGTGGTATTTACACCAACATCTGATGCTACTAAAACCTCTTCTAAATTATCTAAAACATCATCATCTACTTTAGACTTACCAGCTACTGCTTTAGATAATTTACCAAAAAAACTTTCTTTAGATTTCTCTAAACCTTTGTCTAAAGTTTCTTTTTTCTCTTTTGAAAAAATATTTTTAAAAAAACTCATATCTTATATTGATTTAAATATCAACCTTTTATAAAATTGATATTTAATTTATTGTGGTAGCAATTGACAGTTGAATTAGAATTATAAAACCCACTAATCAAATATCAATTACTGTGTATAAAAATACGTAATTATAAGGCATAAAAAAAACTACTTTCTATTTCTAAAAAGTAGTTTTAATATTATATATAAGTCGATTATTTTTTTGCTAAAAATTTATCAACTTCTGAAGGATCCATAATTGATTCAACAAACATGTAAGCTCCTGTTTTTGGAGACTTTACCATTTTTATTGCTTTACTTAATCTTTTTGATCCTGTTTGTAACGATGCTACTGATTTCTTTGCCATGTTAAAATGTTTTTAATCTATGTGCTCTGTTCTGAGTTCTAGATTGTTTAGAATTACTTAATTTCTTTGTGAACAGTCATTTTCTTTAAGATAGGATTAAATTTCTTAATCTCTAATCTATCTGGAGTGTTCTTTTTGTTCTTTGTTGTAATGTATCTAGAAGTACCTGCTTGACCAGATGCCTTGTGCTCTGTGCACTCTAAAATTACTTGAACTCTGTTTCCTTTTTTTGCCATCTCTGTATAATTTTATTAGCTAGAACCTAATTATTTTGTTAAAAATCCGTTAGCTCTTGCTTCTTTGATAACTGCAGAAATTCCTTTCTTGTTAATATTTTTTAAAGCAGATGCAGATACTTTTAAAGTTACCCATTTATCTTCTTCTGGAATATAAAAACGCTTGGTCATTAAATTAGCGTCAAATGTTCTTTTAGTTCTATTTAATGCTTTAGAAACATTGTTTCCAACCATTGCTTTTTTTCCTGTTAATTCACAAACTCTAGACATCTTCTTAGACAGTTTTATAGTGTTATCTCTAAACGAGGTGCAAATCTACAAATAAATCTAATTCTGAACAAAACAATTTTACGAATTTTTTAATATTTCTTTTTCTAGCATTTCTAAAGCTTTATTTACTGTTTTATCGATTACTCTTCCTCTTGGTTTTCCAAAATTAAATTCTTCTACTAAAACTGAGTTTTCTGAAGCTATTGCAATAAAAACAATACCAACACTTTTATCATTGTGATCTTTAGTTGGCCCAGCATTACCTGTTACAGCAATTGCATAATCTGATTGTAGTTTTTGCTGTACTCCAATAGCCATTTCTTTAGCTACTTCTTTACTTACAACAGTATTGGTTTCTATAGTACTTTTAGCTACATTAAGTAAATCTTGCTTGGTTTCTGCAGAATATGCTACTATACTACCTTTAAAATAGGCAGATGAACCTGCTACAGAAACAATTGTTGCTGCAATTTTACCACCTGTTAAACTCTCTGCTGTTGCAATTGTTTTATTCTTGTTTTTTAAAAGTGTACCTATTTTATCTTCTAATTTTCCTCCTTCATCAAAACCACTTATAATATCTGGTATTAAATTATACAACTTTTCGATTTGCTCATTAATTCCGTTTTCTAATAGAGCTTTATCATCACCTTTTGCAGTTAATCGTAAACGAACTCTACCATAATTAGGTAAATATGCTAGTTTGATAAACGATGGCAAATTATTTTCGAATTCTTCTATTCTTTCTGCAACCACACTTTCTCCTTGACCATAAGTCATGATTGTTTTATGAACTATATAAGGTAATTTAAATTGTTTTTGAATTTTTGGTAATACTTCATATTTCATTAACCCTTTCATTTCATTAGGTACACCAGGTAAAGAAACAAAGACAATATTATTTTCGTAAAACCACATTCCAGGAGCTGTTCCATATAAATTTTTTAGCATAGTAGCTTTAGTAGGTAACATACCTTGCAATCTATTAGATTCTCCAAATGGAATTTTATATTTTTTAAATAATTGCTGAATATGATCTACAACATCATTATTCAATTCTAAGTGATCATCAAAATAAGAAGCAATAGTATGTTTGGTGATATCATCTTTTGTTGGCCCTAAACCTCCTGTAAGAATTACAATATCTACTCTATCTTGAGCTTCTTTTAAAGCATTTAAAATATGTTCTTTATCATCTTGGATAGAAGAAATTTGATGCACTGACACACCAATTTTGTTCAACTCTGTTCCTATCCATTGTGAATTGGTATCTACAATTTGTCCAATTAAAATTTCATCTCCTATTGTAATTATTTCTGCTCTCATTATTTTCCTATTTCATCAATATCAGCATCGCTATTATATTTCTTTTCTAATTTTTTCCTTAGCAAAATAAATAATCCATAAGGAATAATTATACTTAGTAATACTGATAAATTTCTGTTGTAACTAAAATCTTCTTGAACACTAAAGTTCGTACTGAAACCATAAATTAAAAGATAGATAAATCGAATTGCAAGTGAAGCAAAGAAACCCAAACAAAAATAAAAGACTTGACTCTTATTGTATCTTTTGGCCAAATAAACAAAACAACCGCCAATAAATACAGATGCTATAACTTGAAAAATAAAATTACCCAATTTATTTAACTCTAATATTAAAAGCTTCTTTACCTTCTATAACTCCTTTTAAATTATCATTCTCTGAAACTTTTCCAACTCCTGCTGGTGTTCCAGTAAATATTACATCTCCCTTTTTTAAAGTAAAGTACTGAGAAACATAAGCAATAAGTTCATCTACTTTCCAAAGCATAGAGGTTGTATTACCATCTTGAACCATTTCATCATTTTTATACAATTGAAAATTCAAATCATTGATTTCAAAATTTTCTTTTGGATAAAACTCCCCAATTACAGCACTACCATCAAACGCTTTGGCTTTTTCCCAAGGCAACCCTTTTTCTTTACATTTAGCTTGTACATCTCTAGCTGTAAAATCGATTCCTAAACCTACCTCATCATAATATTTATGAGCAAACTTGGCATCAATATGTTTACCAACTTTGTTGATTTTAACTAAAACCTCAACTTCATAATGAACGTCATTAGAAAAAGGTGGAATGAAAAACGGGTTTTTTCTAGGTAAAATAGCTGAGTCTGGCTTTAGAAAAACAACAGGATTTTCTGGCTTTTCATTTGCTAATTCCTCAATATGTTTTGCGTAATTGCGCCCAATGCAAATTATTTTCATAATTGAATTATTCTCCTGTTTCAGGAAATACAATTGCCCTGTTTCCAGAAACAATAATTTGGTTATTTAAATGATATTTGACAGCTCTAGCCAAGACTAACTTTTCTGTATCTGCACCAATTCTTTTTAATGTTTTGGTTGTACTTTCATGATTTACATGTTTTACATCCTGATCTATAATTGGCCCTTTATCTAAATCTTCCGTTGCATAATGAGCAGTTGCTCCTATTAGTTTTACACCCCTTTGATATGCCCTTTCATATGGGTTTGCTCCTTGAAAAGCAGGTAGAGAAGAATGATGGATATTAATAATTCTACCTTGATAATCGTTTATAAAACCAGAAGACAAAACTTGCATATATCTAGCCATAATAATTAAGTCTATATTATTAGCCTCTAACAAATCTCTTACTTGAGCTTCTTGTTGTAATTTTGTTTCTTTTGATATAGGCAAATGATAAAAAGGAATATTAAACATTTCTGCAACATACCTTAATTTATTATGATTGCTAATAACCAACTTTACATTACAATTTAAACCACCCTCTTTCGATCTTTCTAATAAATCATATAAATTATGACTTGTATGAGAAACCATTATAGCTACATTTTGTATTTCATCACCATAATTTACAGACCATTTAAATTCTAAAGGATTTGCAAGCGTTAAGAATTCTTCTTCTAAATTAGATTTTGAAATATCTGAACCTTCAGTGTTTAAGCGAATTCGCATAAAGTAAGTGTTCTCTAAAGCATTTACGTATTGCTGACAGCTTAAAATATTAAATCCTCTTTCGAAAAAGAAACTAGTAATTTTTGCAACTAAACCTTTTTGGTCTGGACATTGAATTAAAAAAGTTACAATTTGTGAATTCATTTTATTTACCTAAGATTTTATAAATGAAAAGATTTATTGACTATGGAATCCATTTTTTTGGAAAATTTGGCTTTCTCTTTTCTAGAAAAGCATCTCTACCTTCTTTAGCTTCATCTGTCATATATGCTAAACGTGTTGCTTCACCAGCAAAAACTTGTTGCCCAACCATACCATCATCTGTTAAATTCATGGCAAATTTTAGCATTTTTATTGATGTTGGACTTTTTTCCAAAATTTCTTGAGCCCATTCATAAGCTGTACTTTCTAATTCATCATGAGGAATTACAGCATTTACCATTCCCATTTCATAAGCTTCTTGAGCAGAATAATTTCTTCCTAAAAAGAAAATTTCTCTTGCTTTTTTCTGACCCACCATCTTTGCTAAATAAGCAGAACCATAACCACCATCAAAAGAAGTAACATCTGCATCTGTTTGTTTAAAAATGGCATTTTCTTTAGAGGCTAAAGTTAAATCGCAAACTACATGTAAACTATGTCCTCCACCAACAGCCCAACCAGGAACCACAGCAATTACTGCTTTTGGCATAAAACGTATTAACCTTTGGACTTCTAAAATATTTAAGCGATGATAACCATCATCACCTACATAACCTTGATGACCTCTTGCTTTTTGATCTCCTCCAGAACAAAAAGAATAGACTCCGTCTTTTGTACTTGGTCCTTCTGCAGAAAGTAAAACTACTCCTATTGAAGTATCTTCTCCTGCATCATAAAAAGCATCATATAATTCTTTAGTTGTTTTAGGTCTAAAAGCATTTCTAACATTTGGTCTGTTAAATGCAATCCTTGCTACACCATTACATTTTTTATAAGTAATGTCTTCATATTCTTTAGCAACTTTCCATTCAGGTTGTATCATATTTTTGTATTTTGTACGTTCTTGTTACTGATAAAACTTCGTTGTTTACAAAAATAAACATTCTAACTTATGATTAAGAAAACGCTATCACTTATATTTTTACTTTTTTGCTTTTATGGTTTTTCTCAAAACATTATAACAAAAGAATTAGAGTCTGATATATTAGAAACAAAAAGAAATGTAAAAATTTATATTCCAGAAAATTATGAATTGGACAGTATAAAAAACTATCCTTTAACTGTTGTTTTTGATGAAGAATATTTATTTGATACTTATGTTGGTAATGCTAAATTATTTGCTAAAAAAGACAAGGCACCAGAACAAATTATTGTTGGTATTTCTATGAATGAAACAAGAAGTAAAGATATTTCCTTTGATAGAAATTCTGGAAGATTATCCACATCTGCAAAATATTTTTATGAATTTGTAAGAGATGAAGTTATTTTTTACATGGAAAGTAATTATAGAACTTCTCCTTTTATAAGTATTGTTGGGCAAGGCTATTCTGCTAATTTAGTAACTCATTATCTAAAAGAAAATACAGCTTTTATAAATGCATTTATTTGTATTAACCCTAGTTTTTCTGATTTTATAGGTCAAGAATTACAATTGTATAATCTGCCAAAATATCTAAAGGAAGACAATACTTTTTATTTCTACACAAACAACTCAAGTTCATTTTCTAGTGAAAAACAGATAAAAATAGATCAAGTTCAGAAAGGATTATCTGGTTTAGAAATTAAAAATTTTAATGTAGTTAACGATGTCATAGAAACACCAAGTGCTGTTTCTGCAATTGGTGAGGCTATACCAAGAGCAATGACTAAAGTTTTTGAGGTGTATTCTGCAATTTCTAATGAGGAGTATGAGAAAAATATTAAAGAACTTTCACCTGAAGATGCTATTTATTATCTAGAGAACAAATATTTAGAAATTGAATTTCTTTTTGGAACGAATTTAGGCATCAGAGAAAAAGACATTTATGCCATTGAAAATATTGTGATTGAAAAAGAAAATGGAGATAAATTAAGAGACTTTGGAAAAATGATTTTAAAGCTTTTTCCTTCATCACCTTTAGGTGAATATTATATTGGCAGATACTATGAAACAGGTAAAATGTTTAAAAAAGCTTTAAAATATTATAAGATTGGCTATGGTAAGATGGATCCTGCAGATCCTAATTCTGACGCCTATTATGAGAATATTTTAAGATTGGGAGGACAATAATTTAGTTGACAGCATCAGAATAAGCAGTTGGCAGTCAAAATTGATTGTAATAATAAAGACTGCAAACTGAAGACTGAAGATCGAATACTACAAAATACCTACTTATTTAAAAGCTCAATTCTATCTTCTTTAATTACAATTAGCTTTTGTTTGTACAAATTACCAACTGCCTTTTTAAAAGCTTTTTTACTCATTTTCATATGAAAACGTATAGAATCTGGAGAACTTTTATCTGTAAGCAATAAAAACCCTTCTCTACTATCTTTTAACTTTTGTAAAACTTTTTCCACATCTGAATCAATTACATTTCTAAAACCTTGAGGTCTTAAAGAAACATCTATTTTTCCATCTTCTCTAATGTTTTTGATATAGCCAGTAACCTCCATATTTTCTTCTAATGGCTGAAAAACTTCGCTTCTAAAAAGCAAACCATCAAACTCTTCATTTATTAAAACTGTGTAACCTAATCCTGTTTCAGTTTCAATAATTAACTGCACTTTATCTCCTTCTTGTAAATCCATTATTTGATATATTTAAAATATTCTTTTAAAATTTTATCATTCTCTATACTTGGGGTAAAGATTTCTAAAATTTTAGGTTGATTTGATTCTTTATAAAAATTTTCTAACTCTTCTTGAACAGAAATTGTTGAAAACGCTTTTTGATACTCAAAATTATGCATTTTGCATAGATGTTCTGCTGTTAAACAATGTGGAGTTTCAAAATATTGAGTTGCATTTGTTGTTTTGGGGCCAGGAATAATTTTAAAAATTCCTCCTCCTGAATTATTTACTAAAATAATTCTAAAATTAGTAGGAATGTTTTTATTCCATAAACCATTACTATCGTAGAAAAAACTTAAATCTCCAGTAATAAAAACGGTTTGTTTATTGCAAGCAAAAGCTGCTCCAATTGCAGTTGATGTACTACCATCTATACCACTTGTACCTCTGTTACAGAAAACCTCTAAGGTTGTATCAATGGTAAACATTTGTCCATATCTAATAATAGCACTATTACTAAATTGCAACTGACTTTCTTTTGGAATACTTTCTAAAACTTGTTCAAAAACTTTTAAATCTGAATGCTCTATGCTAGCCAAATACTCAGCATGTTTTTGCCTTCTTTTATCTCTAATAGCTAACCATTTAGGTTGATAATTACTCTGCTTCTTAGATATAATACTATTAAATTTAGTAAAAAAATCGACTGGTTTCGTTTGTATAAATTCAGACAAGCAGAAAAAAGTATTTGTTGCTTTCTTTTCATCAATATTCCAATGATGTTTAGGCCGGTAATCTCTTAAGAATCGTTTAATTCTTTTAGAAACAATCATACCACCAAAAGTGATTAAAATATCTGGCTGTAATTCTTTAAACTCTTCATCACCTAAAGAAAAAATTAATTGATCTATAGCGTTTATTGCTTTAGAATGATGCAGATTAGATGTGGTTTCAGTAAGTAGAATCACAGAATCATCTTCAGAATACAAATCCATTAATTTATGCAACTCAGTATCTGGATAATTAACGCCAATTACTAGCATCTTTTTTTCTGCTGAATTCCAAATTTTGGCCAATTCTGAATAATTAATATTAGAATTATCTAATGAACTACTGCTTATATGAGGAAAATGAAAATTACTTAATTGATTTACAGTTTCGTACAAAGGCTCATCAAAAGGAACATTTATATGTACAGGACCTTTATTAGAGTTTGCCAACTGCAAAGCCTCACCAATTAATTGTGCATTTCTGGTTTTGAACTTAGGATTCTCTATAAGGTTAGCTGAAAATAAAATATGATTTTCAAATACGTTTTCCTGACGAATTGTTTGACCATCACCAATATCTATTAAATGTTTTGGCCTATCTGCAGAAATTACAACTAAAGGAATATTACTATAAAAAGCCTCTGAAATTGCAGGATAATAATTTAGTAATGCAGAACCAGAAGTACATAAAACTGCCACTGGCTTTTGTGTTTGCTGTGCTATACCTAAAGCAAAAAAAGCTGCACATCTTTCATCTACAACACTTAACGTTTCTATTTCTGGATGGTTAGAAAAACCAATCGTTAAAGGCGCATTTCTAGAACCTGGAGAAATAACTACTGTATCAACATTAAATTGTTGACAGGCTGCTATTACTAATTGTGCAAGTTCTTTTTTTGGATACATGAAAATCAATAGAGATTTAAATGCAAAGTTACGAAGAGATAAATATTTAAAAGAAAAAAAAGCCAGAAACTAAAAGGTTTTTAATTTCTGACTTTCTATAGAAAATATTGTTGTGGATTTAGTTTCCTTTATTAAAATCTGCTAAAAATTTAGCCAAACCAATATCTGTTAATGGGTGCTTTAATAAACCTTCAATAGCACTTAAAGGACCAGTCATAACATCTGCACCAATTTTAGCACAATCAATAACATGCATTGTGTGTCTTACAGAAGCTGCTAAAATTTCAGTTTCAAAACCATAGTTGTTGTAAATTGTTCTAATTTCTGCAATTAAGTTTAAACCATCTGTAGAAATATCATCTAATCTACCAATAAAAGGAGATACATAAGTTGCACCTGCTTTGGCTGCTAATAAAGCTTGCCCAGCAGAAAAAACTAAAGTTACATTTGTTTTAATTCCTTTTGATGAGAAATACTTACAAGCTTTAATTCCGTCTTTAATCATAGGTAATTTTACTACAATCTGAGGATTTAAAGCTGCTAATGCTTCACCTTCTTTAACCATTCCATCAAAATCTGTAGAAATAACCTCTGCAGAAACATCTCCATCTACTAATTCACAAATTGCTTTATAATGATTGATGATATTATCTTGACCAGTAATACCTTCTTTAGCCATTAATGATGGGTTAGTTGTTACACCATCTAAAACACCTAAAGCTTGTGCTTCTTTAATCTGCTCTAAATTAGCAGTATCTACGAAAAATTTCATGCTTTGAAAATTAAATTTATTTTCGTCAAAGATAAAAAACTATGACTTTTCTAAAGGGCATTCCCAAATTATTTTTCACACAAAATAGTAACAATTAAAATGCTTATATTTTGTTAAATATCAACTCAATTCGTTTTTACTTTTTAAAACCTTTACTTTTGTAGAAAAGAGCGTATTTTGAATTCTATAAAAACTTTTACTTTACTGCTAATTATTTGTTTAACAACATCTTGTTCTACTTCAGAAACAACAGAAGTTATAGATAATGGAACAACAGAGATCATAGAATGTGTTACTACAGATATTTCTGTTTCAGAAGCAGATAATGTAGTTACACCTCATGCAACAAATCCTGTGGTTTGGGAAGGTACTTTTAATGATGACACTGTAACTATAAGTTTTACAACTCCTGTTGGTTCTGATGGAGAAACTGAAACCAAAGCTTTTATTTTTAACAAAAAAGACGATTGCTTAACTAAAAATAGAGCTTACGAATATTATAATGGAGAAAGTGTAGATGTTTCAGCAGTTACAGAAATGGATATATCTGAATTTTACATCAAAGAATGGGTTGTAGATGAAAAACTTACAGGTTTTGTTGTGTATACAGACCCTCATGACAAAATAACCTATTCTAAGAAGTTTTATGTTGAGTTTACTGCTGATGATTTTCAAGTAGAATTTACAAACTTCTTGCTTTTTGAAGACTGTATGTTAGATAAACTTCCTGCAGAGATTGATATGAATTCTGATGGAATTGTAGACTTTAAATTAACTTATGATGAAGTAAATGATGTTGGTAATAGGCCAAGATATAATCAATATACAATTAAGTTAACCTCAACTTTTGAAGATCAAAATAAAATATTGTCTCCGGTTAAAAATCAAGAACCTTATTTTATAGTTCACGAACCACCTTTTACCTCAGAAAACAAAACACAATATATTAATGGTGTTAAAGATGCACTAGATGTTTTTTACGAATATGATGCTCCTTATCAAAACTTCAATTATTTCCTAAACAATAATTTGACCTACAGTAGTACTTTAAAAAATAATAAAGACGATTATTTTATAATTAGTATGACTTTAAACAATGAAGTATATTATGGTTGGATAAAGTTTTCTGTAAATACTCAAAATTGTGAAGCTTCAATTATAGACACTTTCTTAAGTTCTATAGCCAACGAACATGTGAGTGTAAATTAAAGTTTATAGTGATTCATTAAAATTTTCTCATAAATTCTGTCTGGTAAAATTCTTTTTAATACAATCGAAAACTTTTCTAAAGGATTCCCAACCTTGTAATGAATTTTAGGATTCTTCGTATTTGTAATTTTGTAGATAACTTTTGCCATTTCAATAGGGTCCTTACCTCCATCAACATCTGCATCAATAATTTTTAAATTATTTTCATAATCTATTTTGTAAGCAGAATCTTCAAAAATAGGTGTATGGTATCTTCCTGCAGCAATATTCGTAGCAAAGTCACCTGGAGCAATACTTACTACATTTATTCCAAAACCTTTAACCTCCATACTAACACCCTCTGTAATTAGTTCTAAAGCACCTTTAGAACCTGAATATAAACTTCTAAAAGGTAAACCCATATAACCAGCAATTGAAGTTACATTTGCTATAGTTCCAGATTTTTGTTTTCTCATTTGTGGCAATACTGCTTTCATTACATCTATAGCTCCAAATAAATTAGTATCAAAAACGGCTTTCATTTCTGCTGTAGGCGTATCTTCAATAGGACCAGTAATACCCATACCTGCATTATTTACTAATACATCTAGGCTTCCACTCTTATCAATAATATATTTAACTGCAGCTTTAATAGAATCATTATCTAAAACATCTAAAGCAATTAATTCAAAAGTAAAATTTTCTAAATTTTTAGGATTTCTACTAGTTCCATAAACCTGATATCCTTTTTGCTGTAAATAAGTGGCTACAGCTTTTCCTATTCCTGATGATGCTCCTGTAACTAAAACTATTTTAGACATATATTCTGTTTAAAAAAAATCAATATTACAAAATCTAAATTTAGGGCACAAAAAATGGCAAGCTACCTACATCACACTGCTACAACCTAATACCTTTGCTGTGTTCCCACCCTGGAGGATTCAAAGGGAGCTAGTTGTGTAGAACTTGCCACTGCAAATTTACATTCTATTTTTAAATTAGCAATCAAAAAAATATTAAAATTTTTGTAACAATTATAACTTCTTGATTACTAATAATATGTTTTTAGGCTTAATCATAGCAATAAAAAAGCCATCAACAAGAAATTAATATATTTGTAACTCATCAACTAACATTAAAAAAAATGGAAAACCAAGCAAGTAGTAAAAGTATTATTTTAAATAACGGTTTATATTATGGAATCGTAACAATTTTAGCTAGTCTAGTAATTTATGCTTTAGGCATGCATTTAGAACCAACAGGAGGCTATATTAACTTCGCTGTTATTGCTATTGCCTTAATTGCATTTCCAATTATGGGAATGTCTACATTTAAGAAAAACAATGGAGGCTTTATGACTTGGGGTCAAGGAGTAAAAATTGGAGTAGGTATTGTTATTATTGGGTCTCTAATTGGAGTTTTATATCAGCATATATTTACAGGATTTATTGAGCCAGAATTTTATGCTCAAGTAGAAGAAATGACTAGAAAAGGTCTTTTTGATGCAGGAATGACTGAAGAACAAATTAATGCTCAAATCGAAATGCAAAGTAAATTTCAAGGTACTATTATAGGAGATGCTATTGGATTATTATTTATGGCATTTGTAGGTTTTGTAGTTTCTGCAATAGTTGCAGCTGTTAAAAAACATACAGAAGAAGAAACATATTAATTCTTAAGAAATACGTCTTTTTAAGATACTTTCTTAACTTTACATTTCGTAACCAGATAAAAGACATATGGAAATTTCGGTAGTAATACCACTTCTTAATGAAGAAGAATCTTTACAAGAATTACACGATTGGATTGCAAATGTTATGCAATCCAATCGTTATTTATATGAAATTATTTTTATTGATGATGGGAGTACAGATGCTTCTTGGAAAAAAATAGAAGAATTATCTAATAAAAATCAATCAGTAAAAGGAATTCGCTTTCAAAAAAACTATGGAAAATCTCAGGCACTAGATGCCGGATTTGAATTGGCACAAGGTAGAGTTGTAATTACCATGGATGCTGATTTGCAAGATAATCCAGAAGAAATACCTGAGCTATACAATTTAATTGTAGATGAAAATTTTGATCTAATTTCTGGGTGGAAAAAGAAACGTTATGATAACGTTGTAACAAAAAACTTACCTTCTAAATTGTTTAATGCTGCCGCCAGAAAAACTTCTGGTTTAAAACTTCATGATTTTAATTGTGGTTTAAAAGCATACAAAAACGAGGTAATCAAGAGCATTAAAGTAAGTGGTGAAATGCACAGGTATATACCTGTTTTAGCCAAAAATGAAGGCTATCATAAAATTGGAGAAAAGGTAGTGCAACATCAAGCAAGAAAGTATGGAGAAACTAAATTTGGAATGGATCGATTCGTGAATGGTTTTTTAGATTTAATTACCATTTCATTTCTATCTAAGTTTGGTAAAAGACCTATGCATTTTTTTGGTCTTTGGGGTACTTTTATGTTTTTATTTGGAACATCTGCAGCATTTTATATTGGTGCTTTTAAACTTTACAAAGTTTTCAACGGAATTAAAACTATACTTGTTACAGATAACCCTTGGTTTTATATTGCATTAACTTCCATGATTTTAGGTACTTTACTCTTCTTAGCAGGATTTCTTGGAGAACTTATTATTAAATCTAAAAACAATGAAAAACACTATACAATAAAAGAAAAACTAAATTTCTAACTGTATATTTGTATTCAATCAAACAAAAAAATACTATAACCCATTAAACTCTAACTCATGACAGACTTTGTTAACAAGGCAAAACAGTGGTTAACTCCAACTTTTGACGCAGAAACACAATCAGAAATTCAAAATTTAATCGATTCTAATCAATCTGAATTAGCAGATCGTTTTTATAAAGATATGGAGTTTGGTACAGGAGGTATGAGAGGTGTAATGGGTGCTGGTACTAATAGAATAAACAAATATACTTTAGGTAGAGCTACTCAAGGTTTATCTAACTATTTAATAGAAAATGTTTCTAAAAAAGAAATTAGAGTTGTTATTGCATACGATTGCAGACATAATAGTAAAAAGTTTGCAAAAGTGGTTGCAGATGTTTTATCTGCCAATAATATTAAAGTTTTTCTATTCGAAGATTTAAGGCCCACTCCAGAATTATCATTTGCAGTTCGTCATTTAAACTGTGATGCAGGTATAGTATTAACAGCATCTCACAATCCACCTGAATACAATGGTTACAAAGTATATTGGGCAGATGGTGGTCAAATTGTTCCTCCACATGATAGTGGAATAATTGGTAAGGTAAATGCATTAGAGTTTTCTGAAATAAATTTTGATGCCAATGAAGATTTAATTGAGGTTATAGGTAAAAATGTAGACGATGTTTTTATTGAAGCTTCCGTAAAAAACGGTTCTTTATCAGATAAAATAGATAGAAATAGTCTAAAAATTGTTTTTACACCTTTGCATGGTACATCAATCATGTCTATACCAGATGCCTTAAAAGGTGCAGGTTACACAGATGTTCATATTGTTGAAGAGCAACGTAAACCAAATGGAGATTTTCCTACAGTAAAATCACCAAATCCAGAAGAGCCAGAAGCATTACAAATGGCTACAGAATTAGCCAATAATATTGGTGCAGATATAGTAATTGGTACAGACCCAGATTGTGATAGATTAGGTGTTGCTGTTAGAGATTTAAATGGTGATATGAAATTATTAAATGGTAACCAGACTATGGTTGTTATGACAGATTTCTTATTAAGAAAATGGAAAGAAGAAGGTAAAATTAATGGAAAACAATTTGTAGGATCTACAATTGTTTCTACTGAATTAGTAAACCAAATTGCAGCCAATTATAATGTTGAAACTAAAGTTGGTTTAACAGGTTTTAAATGGATTGCAAAAATGGTAGTAGATTTTCCAGAACTTGATTTTATTGGTGGTGGAGAAGAAAGTTTTGGTTACATGGTTGGAGACTTCGTTAGAGATAAAGATGCAGTTACAGCAACTCTGTTAGCTTGCGAAGTTGCAGCATATGCAAAACAAAATGGAAGTTCATTTTATCATGAATTACTTAACCTGTATGTAGAAAATAGTTTTTACAAAGAGCACTTAATTTCAATTACCAAAAAAGGTATGGATGGTGCTGCAGAAATACAACAAATGTTAAGTGATATGAGAAACAATCCATTAACTAAAATTGATGGAGAAAAAATAGAATCTCTATCTGATTATCAAGCATCAACCAAAAAGAGTTTAATAACTGGTGAGGTTTCTACAATGGACATACCAAAATCTAATGTTCTTATTTATCAAACTGCATCTGGAACCAGAATTGCAGCAAGACCTAGTGGAACAGAGCCTAAAATAAAATTTTATTTTAGTGTGAATGCTCCTTTAGATAAAGTTGAAAATGCAGAAAAAGTAGAAGACGCTTTAGATGCTAAGATTCAACGAATCATAAAAGAGATGAAATTACATTAATGGGTTATTTTAAAGATATTCTTAAATACGAGAAAAAGTATAGAAAGTTTACACTACTAAATGTAGTTTTTAATATTTTCTATGCCATTTTTAACGTTCTTTCTGTATTAGCTTTTATTCCTGTTTTAGGAATTTTGTTTGAGACAGATAAAGAAATTGTAGTAGAGCCAACATATAATGGGATTACTAATATTGGTTCGTATTTAAAAGAGAGTTTCTATTTTTTTATATCAGAAAAAATTGAAAATGATGGACAAATACAAACACTTTTATTTATTTGTTTATTGGCACTATCATTATTCTTTTTAAAGAATTTCTTTAGGTATTTAGCTTCTTATGTAATTACCTTTTTAAGAACAGGTATTGTTAAAGATTTAAGAGATAAACTATATCATAAAATTGTAGAACTGCCTATCTCCTATTTCACTGAAAAACGAAAAGGAGATATTATTGCAAGAATGACTGCAGATGTGCAAGAAGTAGAAGTATCTATTTTAACCTCTATAGAAACCATTGTTAGAGAACCTTTAACTGTAGTTATTGCAATTTCTATTATGTTATTTATGAGTGTAAAACTTACACTCTTTGTATTTATTCTTTTACCTGTATCTGGCTTTATTATTTCATCAATAAGTAAAAAATTAAAAGCTAATTCAGTTAAAGCGCAGCAAGAAACTGGTACGTTTTTATCGTTTATAGAAGAAACATTGTCTGGTTTAAGAGTTATAAAAGGCTTTAATTCAGAAAAAATAATTGAGCGTAAATTCAATAACTCAACTACAACTTTTAAGAATTTAATGACTAGCGTTTTTCATAGACAAACACTTGCATCACCAATGAGTGAGTTTTTAGGTTCTGCAACAATAATCGCTATTCTTTGGTTTGGAGGTAGAGAGGTTTTATCTAATACTAGTTCTTTACAACCAGATGAATTTATGGGTTATATTGTTTTATTTTACACAGTACTAAACCCAATAAAACTTATAACTACATCTTACTATAATATTCAGAAAGGAGAAGCTTCTGCAGAACGAATTATGCAAGTTCTCAATACAGAAAACCATATTAAGGATAAACCAGACGCTACTGTAAAAAGTGAATTTAATAGTAAGATTGAGTTTAAAAACATCTCTTTTAAGTACAAGAAAGATTACGTTTTAAAAGATTTTTCTTTAACAATTAACAAAGGAGAAACTGTTGCTTTAGTTGGTCAGTCAGGAAGTGGTAAATCTACTTTAGCCAATTTAATTACACGTTTTTATGATGTAAATTCAGGTGATATTCTAATTGATGGAGAAAGTATTAAAAACATCACCAAAAAATCTTTAAGAGATTTAATGGGTATTGTAACTCAGGAATCAATTTTATTTAATGACACTGTAGAAAACAATATAAAGTTAGGTACAGAAAATGCTTCTTCTGAAGAAATTCTAGAAGCTTCTGAAATTGCAAATGCAAACGAATTCATTCAAAATTTACCCGAAAAATTTCAAACGAATATTGGTGATAGTGGAGGCACTTTATCTGGAGGTCAAAAACAACGTTTATCTATTGCAAGAGCAGTTTTAAAGAATCCACCAATAATGATTTTAGATGAAGCTACTTCTGCTTTAGATACTGAATCTGAGCAATTGGTACAGTTGGCATTAGAAAAAATGATGCAGAACAGAACTTCTTTAGTAATTGCACACAGATTGTCTACCATTCAAAAAGCAGATACTATAGTTGTAATGAAAAAAGGACAAATAGTAGAACAAGGTAAACATGAGGAGCTACTCACTAAAAAAGGTGAATACTTTAAGTTAGTAACAATGCAAAGTTTAAGCTAATTTTAAACCCAAAGCCAAACCTTTTTCAATCATAAAGTCATAAGAAGCTTGGTGCTCATTAGGTATATCTCCTTCTAGAATTGCTTCTTTAATAGCCTCTTTTATTTGACCAATTTCTCTGCAAGGTTTTATATTAAAAGCCTTCATAATTTCTTCACCAGTAATTGGTGGCTGAAAATTTCGAATTCGATCTCTTTCTTCTACTTCTTTAATTTTGGTTCTTACTAACTCAAAATTTTTGTGATATTTCTTAAATTTTCTAGGGTTTTTAGTAGTAATATCTGCTTCACATAATGTCATTAAATCATTAATTTCGTCACCTGCATCAAAAACTAATCGTCTAACAGCAGAGTCTGTAACATCTGATGCTAAAACAATAGGTCTAGAACTTAATAACACCATTTTTTGCACAAACTTCATCTTCGCATTTAATGGCATTTTTAACCTTTTAAAAATCTTGTAAACCATTTTAGAACCCACAAACTCATGGCTATGAAACGTCCAGCCTACTTTTTTAGAAAATCTTTTGGTAGGTGCTTTTCCAACATCATGCAATAAAGCAGCCCATCTTAACCATACATCTTCTGTATGTTTGGCAATATTATCAACTACTTCAAGAGTGTGATAAAAGTTGTCTTTATGCTTTTGTCCTTCTACTTCCTCTACTCCTTTTAAAGCAATTAATTCTGGTAAAATTTGAGGTAATAATTTCGTTTTTTCCAGCAATAAAAAACCAATTGATGGCTCTGCAGAAGCCAATATTTTATTTAATTCTACTACTATGCGTTCTTTTGTAATGATTTTTAAACGATGTGCATTTTTAGAAATGGCAGCCAAAGAAGAAGCTTCGATTTTAAAATTTAATTGAGTTGCAAAACGTATGGCACGCATCATTCTTAATGGATCATCAGAATAAGTAATATCTGGATTTAAAGGAGTTCTAATAGTTTTATCCTCTAAATCTTGAATACCATTAAAAGGGTCTAACATATCACCATAATTAGATTCATTTAAACTTAGAGCCAATGCATTTATGGTAAAATCTCTTCTATTCTGATCATCTTGTAACGTGCCAACAGAAACTTCTGGGTTTCTACTTTCTTCTGAATACGATTCTTTTCTAGCCCCAACAAACTCAATTTCTACATCTTTATAACGTAACATAGCTGTACCATACGTTTTAAAAACTTGAACTTTTGGTTTATTTGGTAACAGCTTTGATACTTGTAAAGCCAAATCAATTCCACTACCAATTGCAACAACATCTATATCTTTAGCAGTACCTCTTTTCAAAAAGAAATCACGTACAAAACCACCAATCACATAAGAATCTATTTTTAGATTTTTTGAGGCTTGAGAAATGAACATAAATATTTCTGAGGATAAGGCTTCTTTGTAATTCATGTGTTTTTGAAAAAATGCAAATTTATTGTTTTCAGATGTTTTAAGCGCAAATTGACAAAAGAAATTGTCATAACATTCGTACTTTTGTGTGTACTCAATTTTAAATTTAGATATTTTTAATGGTTATTGTTAGAATTCTTGGTGGCCTTGGAAACCAAATGTTTCAATATGCATACGCAAAATCTTTAGCCCTTAAAGGATTAAAAGTACAAATAGATATATCTAAATTTAAAAGCTACAAATTACATGGTGGTTATCATTTAGATCAGTTTAATATTGATTTAGAAACTTCATCACAATTACCTGTACTACTTTCTAAAATAGGTCTAAAAAAATCAATAAAAGAGAAAAGTTTATTGTTTGATGAAAATCTGCTAAAAGTTGATGAGAATGCCTTTATAAAAGGATATTTTCAAACTGAAAAATACTTCTTAGATATTAGAGATATTCTCTTGAAGCAATTTACCATTAAAAGTGAACTATCATCATCAACCAAAGCAATTAAAAATCAAATTAATTCTTGTGAAGTTAGTTGCTCTCTGCACATAAGGAGAGGCGATTATATTTCTGACAAAAAAGCGAATAAAGTTCATGGCACTTGCGATTTAGCTTATTATCAAAGAGCTATTTTCTATATTTCTGATCAATACAAAAATGTTCATTTTTTTGTATTTTCTGATGATATAGCTTGGGTAAAAAGTAACTTAAATGTAGAAAATGCGACTTTTATATATCATAAAGTAATTCCTCACGAAGACCAATATTTAATGAGTCTATGCAAACATAATATAACTGCAAATAGCAGTTTTTCTTGGTGGGGAGCTTGGTTAAATCAACATCAGGAGAAAATTGTTATAGCTCCTAAACAATGGTTTGTAGAAAAAGAAAATGAAGTAGCATGTAAATCCTGGATTAAATTATGATTTCCTATAAATTCTACTACATAAATCTTGACAAAAGTAAGGATAGACGTGCTTTTATGGAAAAGCAATTTTCGGATATCAATATTCCCATTACAAGAATTTCTGCTACTTATGGTAAAAATTTAGCTCCTAAAGTATTAAAGGAAGAAAAGAGTAAACATAATATTTTGGCTCATTATCCTTTACCAAATGATGGGGAAATTGGAATTTGTTTAACCCATTTTAAATTGTGGGAATATCTTTCTAATCAACCAGAAGATTTTTCTATTGTGTTAGAGGATGATGCCTTAATACAAAACAATTTTATTGATGATTTAGAATCTTTGTTAGGGCAAATTACAACGAATGATTTTTTAGACATCTCAGGTAAAAAAGGATTTTATTCACTACAAAAAAGCGAATTACTAACTACTTATTTAATGCCTCCTGTTTTAATGATAGGTCAAATTATAGGTAAAAATGCTGCAAAAAACCTTTCTATAAATTTAAGTGATTATTATGCACCCATTGATGTAATGAAGCAAGATGTTTACAAACACAAGGTTCATTTATATTCTACCAACAAACAATATGTAAGAAGTATTGATAAAGAAATGGGTGGAAGCACTATTCAGCAAAACAACATGATTGCTTGGAAAAAAGTGATTCGAGAAATTTTTAGACCTTTTTGGCAAGTGCTTTCTTTGTTTACCTACAAATTACAAAGAGTAATTAGAAATTACTTTTTTTATTCTCATTCAGAAAACAAAATTTAATCAGGTTTTTGATTTAAAGCCCAAAGCTTTATATACCTCACATAAACACCATATGCTTGAGCTCTAGCATAAATGAATCCCCTAAAGCCATCTAAAAAGCCCAACCTTATAAAAAAATGAATAAAAAAACGCGCTATAGGCTTAATCAATAAGTGATAAAAATTCACTTTTTTTCCTTCAGAAAAATACTGTTTAGCTCTTAATGCACCATAATGATTCATTTTAGAGATGTAATGATCATATCCTCTATAAGAATAATGTTGAATTCTATTCATAAAAAAACCTAAGTCTCCTTCTGTGTAAATCGTTTCATGAACAACTCCTTTATAAACACAAAACTCTTTTAAAAATAATCTTACAACTTTGTCTCTTTGACAACCTCCGTATTTAAGGTGTTTACCTACAAAGTAGAAACTTCTACCCACGTAAAAACCAACTTTCCCTTTTGGGTTTTTAACAGCTTCTAAAATTTCTTTTTCTACTTCTGGAGTTACCCTTTCATCTGCATCTAAAACATAAATCCAAGGATTTGTAGCTTGATCAATTGCAAAGTTTTTTTGAGAAGAAAAATCATCAAACTTTCGTTTGATGATTTTTACATTATGCTTTTCTGCTAACTGAACAGTATTATCAGAACTATAAGAATCTATAACAATTATTTCATCAGCAAAATTAACGGACTCAATAGCTGCTTCAATATGAATTTCTTCATTTAAAGTGGGAATTATAGCAGTAATTTTCGTCATATAATATTTAATCTCTAAACAGCTACATCATACTCACGTAAAGCATCGTTTAAAGAAGTTTTTTTGTTGGTACTTTCTTTTCTTTTCCCTATAATTAATGCACAAGGTACATTATATTCTCCTGCAGCAAACTTTTTAGTATAACTTCCTGGAATTACAACAGATCTTGCAGGTACAACTCCTTTTGTTTCAACAGGCTCATCTCCTGTAACATCTATTATTTTTGTACTCATTGTAAGTACAACATTGGCTCCTAATACAGCCTCTTTTTCTACTCTTACTCCTTCTACAACTATACATCTAGAACCAATAAATGCTCCATCTTCTATAATTACAGGAGCAGCTTGCAATGGCTCTAATACACCACCAATACCAACTCCACCAGATAAATGTACATTTTTACCAATTTGCGCACAAGAACCAACAGTAGCCCAAGTATCAACCATAGTACCTTCATCTACATAAGCACCAATATTAACATAACTTGGCATTAAAATAGTTCCTGCAGAAATATAAGCTCCATGTCTTGCAACAGCATTTGGCACAACTCTAATACCTCTTTCTTTAAAGTTTCTTTTTAAAGGAATTTTATCATGATACTCAAAAATACCAGCTTCTAAAGTTTCCATTTTTTGAATTGGAAAATATAAAACCACTGCTTTTTTTACCCATTCATTTACTTGCCAACCACCTTCTACAGGCTCTGCAACTCTTAATTCTCCTTTATCTAATAAATCAACTACTTTTCTAATTGTAGAAACCGTTTTTTCTTCTTTTAATAAATCACGATTTTCCCAAGCTGACTCTATAATTTCTCTAATTTCTTCCATTTTAATATATTGATTTCTGCAAATATAAATCGATTGTTAAAATACAGAGCGAATATACATTTTTTAAACATATTAGTTGTGATTGTTTAAATTATTGAGTCGATTTTTTATGAGTGACTAAGAATCTCTTAGGTATTCTATTCATCATTAGAATTTAAGCTTTATTTTTGCAAAAAGTTATTTTAATTTGGGAAGAATTTTAGCCTTAGATTTTGGAAAAGTAAGAACAGGAATTGCAGTTACTGATGAATTACAGATTATTGCTTCTGGTTTAAAAACAGTTGCTACAAACGAATTGTTAACTTTTCTTAAAACCTATTTACAAAAAGAGAATGTAGAACTTATTCTTTTAGGTAAACCAAAACAAATGGACAATACTGATAGTGAAAGTGAGGTGTTAATTCAGCCTTTTTTAGAGAGGTTAGAAAAGAACTTTCCAAAAATTCCTATTAAAAGAGTTGATGAACGTTTTACATCAAAAATGGCTTTTCAAACTATGATTGATAGTGGTTTAAAAAAGAAACAAAGAAGAAATAAAGCTTTGGTAGACGAAATAAGCGCTACAATTATCTTACAATCTTATTTGTATAATCAATAATATTAAGAAGATTTTTTGAATTCAAAATTCGTAATTCGTAATTCTATATTGTACTTTTGCAGTCTTTAAAAATTAAAAAATGATTTTACCAATTGTTGCTTATGGAGATCCTGTTTTAAGAAAAATGGGTGTAGAAATAGATAAAGACTATCCTAATTTAAAGGAGCTTATTGCTAACATGAAAGAAACCATGTACAATGCTTCTGGAGTTGGTTTAGCTGCTCCTCAAATTGGTAAAGCCATTCGTCTTTTTGTTATTGATGCATCTCCTTTTGCAGAAGATGATGATTTAGATGATGAAGAAAGAGCAACATTAAAAGAGTTTAATAGAGTTTACATCAACCCAAAAATTCTTGACGAAGAAGGTGAAGAATGGACGTTTAACGAAGGTTGTTTAAGCATACCAGATGTCAGAGAAGATGTTACTCGTAAACCAAAAGTTACTTTAGAATACCAAGATGAAGATTTTAATACACATACTGAGGTTTTAGATGGTTTAGCAGCTAGAGTTTTTCAACATGAGTATGATCATATAGAAGGGGTTTTGTTTACAGATAAAGTATCATCACTCAAAAAAAGATTGATAAAAAGAAAATTAGAAAATATATCTAAAGGAAAAATTAGAGCAGATTACAGAATGCGTTTTCCGAACTTAAAGAAGAAAAAATAAAGTCGATTCTAGACAAAAAAATATTTATATGGAATTTAGTAAAATTATTTCAGTAGCTGGTAAACCTGGCTTATTTCAAGTAATATCTCAATCTAAAAATGCAATTATCGTTCAAGGGATAAACGATACTAAAAGAGTTGCAATTAATGCTACTCAAAATGTTAGTTTATTAGAAAATATTGCCATTTATACTTACGAAGAAGATTTACCTTTATTAGAAGTTTTTAAAGCAATGTCTGAAAAAACAAATGGTGAAAAAGCAATTTCTCACAAAGAAAGTGGTAACAAATTAACAAGCTTTTTTGCAGAAGTTTTACCAAATTACGATGATGAAAGAGTTTATACTTCTAACATTAAAAAAGTAATTCAGTGGTTTAACATCTTAATAGATGCAGGTATGGACTTCTCTACTGTAACTGAAGAAAACACTGCAGAAGAAACTGAATAAAATTTCAGTACAACAGCAAGTTTACTTGCCTAAATTAAGTTTGTAAAATGAATTCTAGAAAAGAACAACTTGCTGCATTTAATCGTCTATTAGATATTATGAATGATTTGCGTGAGAAATGTCCTTGGGATAAAAAACAAACTTTAGAAAGCCTAAGACACTTAACTATAGAAGAAACCTATGAATTGGCAGATGCCATTCTTGATAATGATTTACCAGAAATCAAAAAAGAATTGGGAGATGTTTTATTGCATATTGTTTTCTACGCAAAAATAGGAAGTGAAAAAAAGGCTTTTGATATAGCTGATGTTGCCAACAGTATTTCTGATAAATTGATAGACAGACATCCTCATATTTATGGTGATGTAATCGTTGAAAATGAAGAAGATGTAAAACGCAATTGGGAACAGCTAAAACTTAAAGAAGGTAAAAATTCTGTTTTAGAAGGTGTTCCTAAAAGTTTACCTGCAGTTGTTAAAGCCAATCGTATTCAAGATAAGGTTGCAGGTGTTGGTTTTGATTGGGAAAGACCAGAGCAAGTTTGGGAGAAAGTGCAAGAAGAGCTTACTGAACTGAATGAAGAAATTAAGGCAGGCAATAAAGAAAACATAGAAAAAGAATTTGGAGATGTTTTATTTTCTATGATTAACTATGCACGTTTTATAAACGTAAATCCAGAAAATGCTTTAGAGAAAACGAATAAAAAGTTTATAAATCGTTTTCAATACCTAGAAGAAGCTGCTAAAAAAGAAGGCAAAAATCTATCTGACATGTCTTTAACTGAAATGGATGTTTACTGGGAAGCTTCAAAGAAACACTTTTCTTAGTTCCCTTATATTCAGTTTTTTATTGTGCTATTTTTTTTATCTTTAACAAGATAAAAAATACAACCAACATGAAATTAAACAGAATTACAATACTACTAGCAGTAATTTTAATATCCTCTTTAACCACTTCTTGTATTGTTAGCAATAGCAAAGAAAATACATTCGTAGAGAAAAAAGCTAATCAGGAAGATTATGACAAAGTTGAATCAGCTATTTTAGATTATGTAGAGGCTTTATATCTGGTAGATTCTACACGAATTATAAAAAGTGTAGATCCTAAATTAAGAAAGGTTGGTTACTATTATAATCCTAGCAAGAAAGCCTATATAGACAATTTAGAGATGACACACGAACAATTGGTTAGATTGGCTGCAAGATGGAATTCAGATTTTGATCAAGCTGATGAAAATTCACCTAAAGAAATTGAGATTTTTGATGTGAACTCTAAAACTGCATCAGCAAAATTGACTGCAATGTGGGGTATAGACTTGTTTCATTTAGCCAAAGTTGATAATCAATGGAAAATTGTAAATGTGATTTGGCAAAGTCAACCAGAAATAGAAGAATAATAATTATTTTTCCTCTAAACCATACTCGCCAGAAAGAGATCTTACAGACCTTTTACTAGGAATTAGTTTAGATAGAAAAACTATAAAATCCATCACAAAGTTGTTTTGAGAATATTTAAAAAAGCGTTCTTGAGATCTTTTTGAGCGTTTGTAATTTTCAGAGAATCTATTTTTCCATAATAATTCGTATTCTTTTAAATCATTTAAATTTTCTGATTCTAAAGTTTTTATAATGGCTTTACTAGCCATGATTGCAGATTCGAAAATAAACTTATAGCCTTCACCAACTATTGGGTTAACTTGAGACACACTATCACCAACACAAACTAAATTCTGCACTACAAATTTTTCTAATACAGGAGTTATTGGTATACTTCCTCCTTCTACTTTATCATTATCTTTTTCTACCAAATTCTTAATCATTGGTATTTCTAATATTTGATGCAATCTGTTTTTTAAATCTTTTACAATGTTCTCATCAAAAGTTCCAAAACCAATAATAGCTCTATCATTTTGCAAAGGAAAAATCCAGCCATAACCTCCTTGATACATTTCACCAATCAGCAAAAAGATTTCTTTGAGATTACCTTTATATTTTACATTATACTCCACTCCTGTTGCTAATTGCGTCTTTTTAGGAATTAAACCAACTTTTTTACTCAATACTCCATTCGTACCTGAAGCATCCACAAATACTTTTGCTGTATATTCAGTTTTACTTTGATCAACAACTGTAGTAAAGTTTTGATTATCATCAGCTGTAATTGACTTTATATTGGTATTTAGTTGAAATGTTACAAATTCATTATTGATAGCTTCAAGTAATTCTTCATGAACTTTTTTCTTATCCAACGTATATAAATCTGCTTTTAAAGAGCTTTTCACCTTATTAGAATAAAAGGTGACTTTATTGATTTTCTGAGCCACAACATTATCAGATAAATTAAAATCTTCTAAGTTGATAAAGCTAGCAAGGGTATTGAAAGAGAAATCTAATAGGTGTTTTTTTCTATCTAAAACAAGCGTCTTCTTTTGAGCTTTACCCAACTCTCTAGCCAACATTAGGCCTGCAGTACCTGCACCAACAATAATTACGTCGAAATTTTTCATAGCATATAAAAGTACTGCAAAGTAATTTTAATTGAATAATAAACAAAATTAGAGGCTCAATAATTATTCAATAAAATATACCCAGTTGTGGGTATTTCAAAAACAGTTTAAACTTTTAGTTTTGAGTATTAACTAAAAAATAAATTTTATGAAAAAGACAAATCGATTATTAGTAGTGTTATTTGCAGTGTTTACTGTATGCTTTTACAGCTGTGAAGAATTATTTGGAATTGAAGAAGAGGAAGATGCAATTATAAACTCTACTGTTTGTAATGGTTATGTTGGGCCTAGTAATATAGATCAACAATATGACTATCAGTGCCAAGCAGCTTATGCTTATAAATGTAATGGAGAAGAAGATGCTTTGAGAAAGCAATGTGCTTATTACAAAGAATTACAAAGACAGTTAGACTTGCCAGATTGTGATTATTGTGATTAATAAAAAAAGCCTCCAAATTGGAGGCTTTTTTGTTATACTAATTTTTTAGCGTTTTTCACTTTCTGTTTCGTAAGTGCGATGTCTAAAACTTGTTTCATCTCTGTTACATAATGAAAAGTTAAGCCTTTTAAATAGCTTTCTTTAATTTCTAAAATGTCTTTTCTATTATCTTCACACAGAATAATCTCTTTAATATTTGCTCTTTTTGCAGCCAATATTTTTTCTTTAATTCCACCAACAGGTAACACTTTACCTCTTAACGTAATTTCACCAGTCATTGCTAATTTATTCTTTACTTTTCTTTGTGTATAAGAAGAAACTAGAGATGTTAACATAGTAATACCTGCACTTGGTCCATCTTTAGGAGTTGCTCCTTCAGGAACGTGAATATGCACATTGTATTTTTCGATAATTTCTGAATTTATTCCAAATTCTTCTGCATTAGACTTTATATATTGTAAAGCTATGGTTGCAGATTCTTTCATTACAGTACCTAAATTTCCTGTAATTGAAAGCGCCCCTTTACCTTTAGACAAAATAGATTCAATAAAAAGAATATCTCCTCCAACAGAAGTCCAAGCTAAACCTGTAACAACACCTGCAACATCATTATTTTCATATTTACCTCTATTTCTGGGGGTTCCTAAGATTTCTTCAATTTTTTCTGATGAAACATTAATATCATATTCTTCTTCTAAAGCAATAGATTTTGCTGCAAAACGTACAATTTTAGCCACTTGCTTTTCTAAACCACGAACACCAGATTCACGAGTATAGCCTTCTACAACTTGCTCTATTTGTTTTTTACCTAATTTTAAATGTTTGGTAGTTAAACCATGTTCTTTTAATTGTTTAGGCAATAAATGTCTTTTGGCTATTTCTACTTTCTCTTCAATAGTATACCCTGTAACATTTATAATTTCCATTCTATCTCTAAGTGCCCAAGGAATTTGCCCTAAGTTATTAGCTGTAGCAATAAAAAGTACTTTAGATAAATCGTAACCAACTTCTAAATAATTATCATAAAAAGCTGTGTTTTGCTCAGGATCTAACACTTCTAACATAGCAGAAGATGGATCTCCTTGATGACTTTGCCCTAATTTATCAATTTCATCTAGTACAAAAACAGGATTTGATGTACCTGCTTTTTTAAGATTCTGAATTAATCTTCCAGGCATTGCACCTATATAGGTTTTTCTATGACCTCTAATTTCGGCTTCATCTCTTAAACCTCCTAAAGACATTCTAACATATTTACGCCCTAAAGATTCTGCAACCGATTTTCCTAAAGAAGTTTTACCAACTCCTGGAGGTCCATATAAACAGATAATTGGAGATTTCATATCATTTCTTAGCTTTAAAACTGCTAAATATTCTATGATTCTTTCTTTCACTTTTTCCAACCCAAAATGATCTCTGTCTAATACTTTAGTAGCATGTTTTAAATCAAATTTATCTTCAGAAAAAATACCCCAAGGTAATTCTAGCATCAACTCTAGATAACTTCTTTGAACTCCATATTCAGCAGCTTGAGGATTCATTCTTTTTAAACGAGCTATTTCTTTATCAAAAGTTTGCGCAACTTCTTTGCTCCACTTTTTCTTTTTAGCTTGTTTGCGCATTTCTTCTAACTCTTGATCATTAGAAACACCACCTAATTCTTCTTGTATTGTTTTTAACTGCTGATTTAAATAATATTCACGTTGTTGTTGATCTAAATCTTCTCTAGTTTTAGACTGAATATCATTACGTAATTGTAATTTTTGAAGTTCTTTATTTAAATTCTTTAACGTTAATAATGCACGTTCTTTTAAATTATCTTTTTCTAAAATAACTTGTTTTTGCATTACACTTAAATCCATATTAGAAGCAATAAAATTCACTAAAAATGAATTAGACTGAATGTTTTTTATTGCAAAAGAAGCTTCACTTGGCAACATAGGGTTTTCCTTAATTACCTCTAAAGCTTGCTCTTTAATTGATTCTATTATGGCCTCAAACTCTTTTTTATCTTCAATTTCTCTATCTTCTAAAGCCTCTTTTAAAGTAGCTTTTAAATAAGGTTCTGTTTGAACTAACTCATCAATTTCAAAACGTTTTTTACCTTGAATAATAACAGTTGTATTACCATCAGGCATTTTTAAAACTCTTAAAATTTGAGCTACAACACCAGTTGTGTGAATATCTTTTAACGTTGGCACTTCCTCTTCTTCATTACGTTGTGCAACAACTCCAATTGTTTTATCACCTTTATTTGCTTCTTTAATAAGCTGAATAGATTTATCTCTACCTGCTGTAATAGGAATTACAACTCCAGGAAACAACACTGTATTTCTTAAAGGCAAAATTGGCAAAACCTCAGGTACGCTTTCTTTATTGATGATTTCTTCATCTTCAGGCGTCATTAAAGGAATTAATTCTGAATCTTCATTCATCATATTCTGAAAAGACAAACTGTCTAATTTTATTACTTTCGATTTGCTCATAAGCTATATATATGTCATTCTGACATTGTTGATAGTATTCATCAAAAATCAGAATTCTATTTTAAATATTAAAATACTCATTATCAAATATTTAAAACTAAATAGATTGATAATTCATCTAA
This sequence comes from Polaribacter dokdonensis, assembly GCF_024362345.1. Taxonomy (GTDB): domain Bacteria; phylum Bacteroidota; class Bacteroidia; order Flavobacteriales; family Flavobacteriaceae; genus Polaribacter; species Polaribacter dokdonensis. The sequence continues at coordinate 942,529 of NZ_CP101505.1, forward strand.
ATAAAACAATTAATATGCCAATTCGAAATTATTCTATAAGTTCATTTATATTTATACTTCTTTTAAATAGTTATTAATGTCATTTATAAAAATCGAAGAAATTACCTATAAAGGTTGGAAACATGCTGTTGAAATATCAAATACTGATATTCGCTTAATAGTTGTTCCAGAAGTTGGGCGAATATTACACTTTAGCTTTCAAAACTCTGAAAACATTTTCTACGAGAACAGTGAATTAGAAGGATTACTATTTAAAACAGGTACATATTACAATCAAAAAATTGAAGCTCCAAATATTGGAGGAAATAGAATTTTACCTTGTTCTGAGGATTATTTTCATGAGATTACTGGTTTTAGACATATTCCTGATCCTTATATAAATGCAAGTACTTATAGTATTAATTACTTAGAAAATGGTGTGGTTTTAAAAAGCCCAATTAGTAATTATTTAGGCATAGAAATAGTAAGGAAAATTACTATAAACAATAGTGGATCTCAAGTTTATATTGATCAAAAAATTACTAAAATTAAACCTGCTAAAAACAATCAACTAGAAAAAATACCTTTAACACTTTGGAGTTTATCTAAAATTAAAACTCCCAATATTTCATATATCAAAAAAGTAGGAAAAAGTGTTTTTAAAAATGGTTTTACAATTTCTGAATGGCCAGATGCAAAAAACTATGCCTCTGAAAATGTTACTATAAATGATAATTTGATCATTTTAAAATCTTCTGATGGATTTCCTCAAAAGATTGGTGCAGATGCTAAAAATTGGGTTGCTGGTTATGTTGGGAATAACTTACTTATTGAAAGATTTGAGTTCGATGAATCTGCTAAATATCCTGATTTTGGAACATCAGTAACCATTTTTGGAAATGATCTGTTTAGCGAATTAGAAGTTTTAAGTCCAGAAAAACTCTTAAAAGTTGGAGAAAGCATTAACTATAACATAAAATGGAATCTTATAAAAATGAGTTCTAAAGAAGAGGCTGAGCAGTATTTAACTCAGTTACCTTAAGTAAAATCTACCTTATTTTTAAAAATAGTATTTTTATTTTCTTCAAACTGTCACAAGTCAAAAACAATTTTGTCTTTAGTATAGAAGTTTTTAATTGGAAGCTAATCAACCACATATAACCAACTTATTAGAACGCTGCAAATCATCTGATAAAAATGCGCAGTTGAAAATATACAATGCTTATTACAAAGCAATGTACAATTCAGCCCACCGAATTTTAAAAGATAGTTTTGAAGCAGAAGATATTATGCAAGAAGCCTTTTTAACGGCTTTTACAAAATTGGATTCTTATAAAGGTGAAGTTGCATTTGGAGCGTGGTTAAAAAGAATTGTCATCAATAAAAGCTTAACACAATTAAAGAAAAACAATAAATACCAAGAAGTAAAGTTAGAGGTAATTCCTAATTCAGAAATAGAAGATGAAGCTATAAATTACAATGGTTTAAACCCAAAAATGGTTTTAAAAACTTTACAGAATTTAAAAGATAATTATAGAGTTGTGCTCACTCTTAACTTAATTGAAGGATTTGATTATGAAGAAATTGCTCAAATTCTAAATTATACGAATGAAAATGTGAGAACCACAGTTTCTAGAGCAAAGAAAAAATTAAAGCAAGTTTTACTTGCAGAAAATATACAAGCGCAAGCATATGGAAGATAAATTTGAACATTTTTTTTCTGAAAATAATTTCGATTTTCAAGAACCACATTCAGGTCATTTAGAACGTTTTGAACGTAAACTAAATCAGCCTAAAAAAGTACAAAGAACTTCATGGAAATGGTTATCTGTTGCAGCTTCTGTAGTTTTATTACTTGGGTTTTGGTTAGGAAATAATCATCAAAAAAATCAGATTGAACTAGCAAAATCCAATCCTAGTGTTGAAGAAATTCAGAACTATTTTGTAGCCACTATTAATAGTGAACTTAAAACCATAGAAAGCAATAGAAGTTTAGAAACTGAAACTATTATAGAAGAGGCTTTAAATGATTTAGAAGATTTAGAGGAAAACTATATTATACTTACAACAAAACTTTCACTGACTACAGATAGAAAAAAAATAATTAAAGCAATGATCAGAAACTATGAAGACCGTTTAGAAATTTTAGACAATCTTTTATTAGAAATTGATCAAATAAAGAATCCAAAGATTATAGAAAACGAAATTTATATTTAAAATAAAAATCAATATTAAAACCCATAAACATGTTAAAAAAAATTACACTATCCCTAATTATTGCAGCCTTTACTATTTCTGCTAACGCTCAAAATTGGTGGGGAAGCAGCAAAAAAATTAAAGGAAATGGAAATGTAGTTACAGTAGATAGAACCACTTCTGATTATGAAGGAATAGCAATTGGAGGTTCTTTTGATGTAGTATTAGTAAAAGGTAAAGAAGGTAATATTAGTATTGAAGGTGAAGAAAACCTAATACCATATATACAGACAGAAGTAAAAAGAGGAACTTTACAAATTAAGTTTGAAAAAAGCATTAATGTTAGAACCACTAGAAGGTTAACTGTTACAGTTACTTATGATGATATTGATATGATATCTTTGGGTGGTTCAGGTAACATAAAAAGTAAAGGAACCATTAAAGCAAATAAATTTAAAGTTTCAATTGGTGGTTCTGGAAACATCACTTTAGATGTTGAAGCAGATGATATTAGCGCTAATATTGGTGGTTCAGGTAATATAAAATTATCTGGTTATGCTAATGAATTAAATTGTTCTATTGCTGGTTCAGGTAGCATAAAAGCTTACGAATTAAAAGTAGATGTATTAAACGCTTCTATTGCTGGTTCAGGAAGTATAACAACAACTGTTGCTAATAAAATTAAAGCAAATGTAGTAGGTTCAGGTAGTATTTACTATAAAGGAAATCCTTCTGACATCAGTAAAAAATCCGTTGGTTCAGGAAGCGTTATAAACAGAAACTAAAAAGATAAATAAAGCATTAAAAAAGCAGTCATGAGAATGACTGCTTTTTTTTATTGTTTAAAATATAACTTTAATAATTTCTATATTGTTTTGTCGCTTCAAAAACATGCTCTAAGATTCTTTGCTCTACAGCATCAAAATTTAAATTTCTACGTTTCATAACTACATCTGCCACCTCAAAAACTTTATTTGTTTTGTATTCTGTAAAGCCAGATGCTCCTCCCCAACTAAAACTTGGCACAAAATTTCTTGGAAAACCACTTCCAAAAATATTGGAAGAAACTCCAATTACTGTACCTGTATTGAACATAGTATTTATTCCACATTTTGAATGATCTCCCATCATTAAACCACAAAACTGTAAACCTGTTTTTGCAAATCTTCCTGTTTCATAATCCCACAATTTTACCTCTGCATAATTATTTTTAAGATTAGAATTATTAGTATCTGCACCTAAATTACACCATTCACCTAAAACAGAATTTCCTAAAAAACCATCATGCCCTTTATTTGAATATCCCATTAAAACAGAATTATTCACTTCTCCTCCTACCTTACAATAAGGACCTAAAGTTGTTGCTCCATAAATTTTTGCTGATAATTTTAAAACTGCATTTTCGCACATTGCCAATGCTCCTCTTACTACAACACCTTCCATAACTTCAGCATTCTTACCAATATAAATTGGACCATTAGATGCGTTTAAGGTTGCAAAAGTGAGCTTGGCTCCTACCTCAATAAAAATGTTCTCTTTATTAATGCATTGTACACCTTCAGGAATTGGCTGAGAAGTTCTATCTTTTGTAACCAACTCAAAATCTTGTGCTATTGCTTTATCATTTAAAGAAAAAATATCCCACGTATTTTTAATTTGAAGCACATCTTCATTAAACTCAATTTGTTTGTAATCATTAAAATCAACTTCTTCTTGCTGATCAGAAGTATAAAATGCAATTACATCATCACCTCTAAAAATTGCTTCATTCTTAGAAAGATTCTGAATTTGAGACACCAAACTTTCTGTTGGACAAAAAGATGCATTTATCAAAATATTTTCCTCTAACTCAACCATAGGATATTTCTCCTCTAAATACTCTTCAGTAATCGTTGTTGTAGTTAATCCTAAATATTTTTCCCATTTTTCTCTAATGGTTAAAATACCAATTCTTAAATCTGCAACTGGTTTTGTATAGGTAAATGGTAATAATGCATTTCTTACACTTCCATCAAATAAGATGTAATTCATTTTTTTGGTTTTAAAGCATCACAAATTTACTTTAAATAGCGCATATAAAAAACCGATTGCAAAAATACAATCGGTTTGTAAATATTTAAGTTGATAAAACTTATCTTTTAATAAATTTTTGAGTACCAATTTTACCATCAGCAATTACTTTTATAATATAAATTCCTGTTGCTAAATCTTTAACATTAACCGTTTTAGAATTTGTACTTAGATTTTGTGAATATGCCAATTTACCTATTTGATCGTAAAACTCAACAGTCACTTTTTCTGATATTATTGGCAAATCTATATTTAAAATATCTGATGCTGGGTTTGGATACATTGCAAAATCTATCTTTTGGGCCTCTGAAATACTCAATGATGCAGATGATGCATTCACCAAAACTACTTGATCATTTCCACCAAAAGAACCTTCACCTGCACTAGCATTTACTGCAGAGTAAAATGTTACTCTACCTAAATCTGTGGATGGTGATCTCCAAGTAAAAGACCAATCTCCAGATGCTGAGGGTGTTGAATGTGTAATTGATTTATCACTATTAATTGTTCTAGAACCAGAGCCTGCTGTAAAACTACCAATCTTAGTATTTGAACTATTTTCTGCGGTTAATTGAAACCCTACAGAGCTAGAACTAGATGTAGTATTAATATTAATTGTATAATCTGTATCTAAAAGATAACCAGTATCTGGAATATCTGATGTAATTTCTGCAGATGCATTTGTTACTGGCCCTGGATGACAAGTAACACATGATGCACCATTATCTCCTGGAGAACCAGACCTAGCATCATTTCTACCTCCTGAACTAGACATTAATAAAAAGGCTGATACAGGAATTGCCAGTAAAATAAATTTGAAAAAGTAGTTTTTATTCATGTTTTTAAATTTTAAATTTTAAGTTTTGTGTTTGTTTTTCTAAATTTAAGATAAATTAACTGATAATAGGGTAATTAGAAAACTAAAATAAAGTGTAAGAGGAAAAATTGTACCTAAAAAGGAATAATTAACTTTAAAACATGAGCGTAAATTCTAGTTTTATCAATTAGAAAAGAATTGTACTTTTGGTTTATGGCAGAAATAAAAAAAGACTTTAAGCAAATTAGTGAATCGCAAATTACCATAACAGAATTAATGTTACCATCACATTCTAATTTTAGTGGTAAAATTCATGGAGGACATATTTTAAACTTAATGGATCAAATTGCCTTTGCATGTGCCTCTAAACATTCTAGTAATTATTGTGTAACTGCTTCCGTAAATAAAGTTGATTTCTTAAATCCGATTGAAGTTGGTGAATTATTAACGATGAAAGCATCTATAAACTTTACAGGTAGAACTTCTATGGTTGTTGGTGTACGTGTTATTTCTGAAAATATTAGAACTGGTGAAACAAAACACTGTAATTCATCTTACTTTACAATGGTTGCAAAAGATGACAATGGAAAAAGTGTTCCAGTACCTGGAATTATTTTAACTACAAAAAAAGAAATAAGAAGATTTGCAAGAAGTATAATTAGACAACAAGAAGGAAGAAATAGAACTTCTAGGTTTAATACCAAAACATTTAAAATAGATGATTATTTGCCATTATTTGAAAATAGTAATTCTAAAATTGATTTAAAAAACACATAAACAAAAAAAGCTTAGGAAATTTCCTAAGCTTTTTATCTTCAAATAATTATGGTTTTAAAAGTCTTGGTTTACATCCCATGCTTCTAAAGTTTCTTTTAATGTTTTTATAAACATACCACCAAGAGCGCCATTTACAACTCTATGATCATAAGAGTGAGAGACAAACATTTTTTGTCTGATTCCAATAAAATCACCTTCTGGAGTTTCTATAACTGCAGGCACTTTTCTAATAGCACCTAAAGCTAAAATAGCAACTTGTGGCTGATTAATAATTGGTGTACCCATTACAGAACCAAAACTTCCTACGTTTGTTACTGTGTAAGTTCCTCCTTGAATTTCATCTGGTTTTAAAGCATTGTTTCTTGCTCTAGTAGCTAAATCGTTTACAGATTTTGTCATACCAACTAAATTCAATTGATCTGCATTTTTAATTACAGGTACAATTAAATTACCATCTGGTAAAGCAGCTGCCATTCCTAAATTTATATTTTTCTTTTTGATAATTGTATCACCATCAACAGCAATATTTATCAAAGGATATTTTTTAATAGTAGAAGCCACAGCATGCATTAGAATTGGGGTAAAGGTTAATTTTTCACCTTCTCTTTTAAAGTAAGCATCTTTTATTTTACCTCTCCATTTTACAATGTTTGTAACATCAATTTCTATAAATGATTGAACATGTGCAGAAGTTTGCACAGAATCTACCATGTGTTTAGAAATTAGTTTACCCATTCTAGACATTTCAATTACCTCATCTTCTCCATTAACAGAAACTGGAGCAGCTTTTGCCACTGTTTTTTGAGCAGCTTTTGGAGCTGAAGTAACTTTTGCAGCAACTTCTTCTTTTTGAGTTGCATTACCTCTATTATCTATATATGATAAAATATCATCTTTAGTTACTCTACCATCTTTACCTGTTCCAGAAATACTTTCTAGTTCATCCATAGAAATACCTTCTGTTTGAGCGATATTTCTAACTAATGGCGAATAAAATTTACCTGAATCTGAAGTTTTGGCAATAGGTGTAGCAACAATTTCTGAAGCCTTTTCTATCGTTTTTTCCACCTCAACAGCTTCTTGAGGTTTTACTTCTTCTTTTTTAGGTGCTGATGATGCATTATTAGCAGTGGTTGTTTCTCCACCTTCAGTTTCTATAACAGCAATTGTTTCTCCTACAGCAACAACATCATCTTTTTCAAACAAAATTTCAACTAATGTTCCTTCTACTTCAGAAGGTACCTCAGAATCTACTTTATCTGTAGCAATTTCAACAACAGCTTCATCCAATTCTATAGTATCACCTACCTCTTTTAACCAAGAAGTAATTGTTGCTTCTGCAACACTTTCTCCCATTTTTGGTAACTTTAATTCAAATCTTGCCATTCCTGTTTATTTTTTGGATTGCAAAAATACGAAAAAAGGAACAGAAATTCATAAAAATTACAATTGAAAATAAATCGAAATAATCGATTTTTATTAAACTATTAACAATATAAATTGATATGATTAAATTATCTTTACTACAAGTGTATATTTTAGACTATAAATTACAGAATAATCAAAGTTACAAAACCCAATCTTTTGGATTTTCTAAAACTTTAAGAAGTTTTTCTTCTGGCGAATTTTCTGCAGGATGATAATTGTATTTCCATTGCACAACTGGGGGTAAACTCATTAAAATACTTTCAATTCTACCATTTGTTTTTAATCCAAATAAAGTACCTCTATCATGCACAAGGTTAAATTCTACATACCTACCTCTTCTTACTTCCTGCCAGTCTTTATGATTTTGAGAATAGTTGGTGTTTTTTCTTTTTTCTACAATAGGTACATAAGTTTCTAGAAAACTGTTTCCTACTTCTGTAACAAAGTCATATCTATCATTAATAGAAACTTCATCTGTTTGTTTTAAATAATCAAAAAACAAACCTCCTATTCCTCTTGCTTCATTTCTATGTGAATTCCAAAAATAATTATCGCATGTTTTTTTGAACTTCGGATAAAAATCTGAATTGTGTTTATCACAAGCATTTTTACAAACCGTATGAAAATGTGTTGCATCTTCATCAAACAAATAATAAGGAGTTAAGTCTTGACCACCTCCAAACCATTGGGTAACAATGTCACCTGATGAATTATACATTTCAAAATAACGCCAATTTGCATGCACAGTTGGTACAAAAGGATTTTTAGGGTGTAAAACTAAACTTAAACCACAAGCAAAAAAATTACCCTCTTTTACCTTAAATTGATTTCTTAAAACTTCTGGCAATTCACCATGAACTGCAGATATGTTTACACCTCCTTTTTCAAAAACGGCACCATTTTCTATAACTCTGGTTCTTCCTCCTCCACCTTCTTTACGTTTCCAGAGGTCTTCTTTAAATTTAGCTGATCCATCAACCTCTTCTAGTTTAGAAGTAATTGCATCTTGTAAATCTTCGATATAAGCGTAAAACTTATCTTTCATATACCAAGTTGTTTTTTTCGTGCATTAATTGCACCATTTTTTTTGAAGCTGCAGTTACAGAAAGTGGCAACACAATAATAATCCCAACAACAGGAATCAATAGAAATAGCATAAAAACGATTCCATTTCCTATAGCATAACCTTTATTTCTACTTACAAACTGTACACTTTCTTTATAGGTTAAATGACGTTCTAAGGTATAATCCATATTTCCAAAACCTGCATAATAAGCTTGGACTATAAACAATAGAATAGTAGAGAAAATATTTACAATTGGAATAAATTTGAGCAGTAAAATAGGAATGGTAATTATCAACTCCTTAAAAAGATTTCTAATATTTATTCGAATTCCTCTAACTAACTGCTCTGTGTTGGTTGTATTTCTATGCAAATGAGAAATATTACCATAAAAGTGTTTTTCTATTTTCTCAGAAACTGGACTCATAAAAGGCGCAGAAAGTGCCATTATTATGTGTTTATACAAGATTAGTCCAATTATCAATACAATTAAACCTCCAATAAAATTACTGATGGATGAGAAGATATCTTTTCCCCAATCCCAAATCCAAATTTTAGAGATGTAAGCACCTACATTATCAGATAGAACATAGGCTTCTACACCTATTAATATAGCTGTGCAAAAACTAATCAACATAGGAATTATAAAATATTTCCAAAGTTTTAAATCTGACATCAGTTTAAAAACTCCTGTATATTCTTTAATTCCTAATATGACGTTTTTAAGCATATTTTACTGTGCTTTGTATTCTTTTACAGCATCTACAAATGCTTTGGCATTTTCTACTGGAATATTTGGTAAAATTCCATGACCTAAATTTACAATATATCTGTCTTTACCAAACTCGTTAATCATTTGGGTAACCATTTTTTTAATTTCTGATGGTGTAGAAAATAATCTTGATGGATCAAAATTACCTTGTAGCGTAATTTGTCCTCCAGATAAATAACGTGCGTTTCTTGCAGAGCATGTCCAATCAACCCCAAGAGCAGAAGCCCCTGATTTAGCCATATCACTTAAAGCAAACCAACACCCTTTACCAAAAGCAATTACTGGAGCATCATCTTTTAAGGCGTCTATAATTTGCTGCATATATTGCCATGAAAATTCTTGATAATCGGTTGGAGATAACATACCTCCCCAAGAATCAAATACTTGCACTGCATTTACACCAGCTTCTACTTTTGCTTTTAAATAAGCAATTGTTGTATCTGTAATTTTCTGTAATAAAGTATGAGCCACAATAGGATTTGTAAAACATAACTCTTTGGCTTTATCAAAGTTTTTAGAACCCTGACCTTGCACACAATAGCATAAAATCGTCCAAGGAGAACCTGCAAAACCTATTAATGGAATTTCATCATTTAGTTTTTCTTTGGTTGCTTTAATAGCATCCATTACATAGCCCAAAGAATCTTGTATATCTGGTATAATAACAGAATCTAAATCTTTTTGAGAACGAATTGGATTTGGTAAATAAGGCCCAAAATTTGGCTTCATTTCCACTTCTATATTCATTGCTTGTGGAATTACTAAAATATCAGAAAACAAAATAGCTGCATCCATACCAAATCTTCTGATAGGTTGCACTGTAATTTCTGATGCTAATTCTGGAGTTTGACAACGTGTAAAGAAATCGTATTTGTGTTTGATTTCCATAAACTCAGGTAAGTATCTTCCTGCTTGTCTCATCATCCAAACTGGAGGTCTGTCTACAGTTTCTCCTTTTAATGCTCTTAAAAATAAATCGTTTTTAATCATAATTATATTTTTGAAACTGCTAACATAGCCTTGTCAGTAGCATGTGCTATTATTTTAATGTCTTTATCTGAAATTGCTGAATTTAAAAACCAAGCTTCAAATTGACTTGGAGGTAAAAACACACCATTTTTAATCATCTCCCAAAAGAAAACTGCAAACTTCTCTGTATCTGAAGCTTGTGCTTCTTTAAAATTAGTGACTTTATTTTTTGTGAAAAATGGATTCATCATAGAACCAAATCTGTTAACCACTACATCTACATTGTATTTTTTGGCAGACTCTAATAAAATTACTTCCAAAATAGAACCAATCTCTTGAAATTTATCATATGGATTTTGCTTCTTTAATTCAGTTAAAGTAGAAATTCCACCAGCCATTGCTATTGGGTTTCCAGATAATGTACCTGCTTGATACATGCCTCCTAGAGGTGCAACATTTTCCATAATTTCATTTCTTGCTCCATAAGCTCCAACAGGAAAACCACCTCCAATAACTTTACCCAAGCAAGTAATGTCTGCTACTACACCTAACTTTTCTTGAGCTCCTCCAAAAGTAGATCTAAAACCTGTCATAACTTCGTCTGCAATTAAAAGTGCTCCTTTAGATTGTAAATACTCTTTTAATTTTTTTAAGAAATTATTTTGAGGTATAACAACACCCATATTACCTCCTATAGGTTCTATAATTACACCTGCAATATCATCATGCTCTTCAAAGTGTTTTTTTACACTCTCTAAATTATTATACTCTGCAATTAAAGTATTTTTCACAGCTCCTTCTGGAACTCCTTTAGAACCAGGTAAACTTAAAGTTGCTAAACCTGAACCAGCTGCAACTAATAAAGCATCTTGATGACCATGATAACAACCAGAAAATTTGATAATTTTATCTTTGCCAGTATAAGCTCTTGCTAAACGTATTCCACTTAAAACAGCTTCTGTACCTGAGTTTACAAAACGTACTTTGTCCATTTCTGGGAAAGCATCACATACAATTTTTGCTAATTTAATTTCAGCTTCTGTAGATGCTCCAAAAGAATAGCCTTTCTTTAATGCTTTTTTTGCGGCTTTTTCTACAGCCTTGTGCCTATGCCCTAAAATCATTGGCCCATAAGAAACTACTAAATCTACATATTCGTTTCCATCAACATCGTAAATTTTACTTCCTTTGGCTTTTTTTATAAACAAAGGATTACCACCCACTGATGAAAACGCTCTTACAGGAGAATTTACTGCACCTACTAAATGCGTTAATCCTTTTTGATATAACTTCTCTGATTTTTTGAAATTCATTTTTTAAGCTTTTGGCCTTTGGCTTTTGGCTATTTGCAGACTGCTAAACAGCGAAAAACTAAAAGCTATTGTTTTAATAATAATCTAGCTGCCTCTTTTGCAAAATAGGTGATAATAATATCTGCACCTGCTCTTTTCATAGACAACAAACTTTCCATCATTACTTTTTCTCCATCAATCCAACCTTTTTCTGCAGCAGCTTTTACCATGGCATATTCACCACTCACGTTGTAACAGGCAATTGGTCTATCAAAATTATTTTTTAAATCTCTTATGATATCTAAATACGATAAAGCTGGCTTCACCATTAAAATATCTGCTCCTTCTTGGTCATCAAAAGCAGCTTCACTCATTCCTTCATCTCTATTTGATGGATCCATTTGATACGTTCTTCTGTCTCCAAAAGTTGGTGCTGAATCTGCTGCATCTCTAAATGGACCATAAAATGCTGAGGCGTACTTTACAGAATATGCCATAATTGGCAAGTTTGGATAACCTGAGTTGTCTAATGACTGACGTATCATATCAATTGTTCCATCCATCATTCCTGATGGTGCAACCATATCTACACCTGCTTTTGCATGAGAAATTACTTGCTTTGCAATGTTTACTAAAGTTGCATCATTATCTACATCATTGTCATGAATAATTCCACAATGACCATGAGAAGTATATTCACAAAAACAAACATCTGTAATTACATATAAACTTGGGTAATTCTTTTTGATAAAACGAATGGCTTGTTGCATAATTCCATTATCATTCCAAGTCTCTGTGCCTTCATCATCTTTTTCTGATGGAATACCAAATAATAAAACAGCAGGAATATTTAATGAAACAACTTCATCTAATTCTTTAGATATTGTATCTAAAGAAAAACGTTTTATACCTGGCATTGAAACAATTTCTGTCTCTATATTTTCGCCTTCTTCTATAAACAAAGGATAAATAAAATCATCTACAGATAATTTAGTTTCTCTAACTAATCTTCTTATCCCTTCTGTTTTTCTTAATCTTCTTGTTCTAAACATTATATTAGTTTGATGTAAAATGACTGTTCACCAATTCTAAAACTGAATCTACACTTGGTAAATTTGCAACTTGTACATTTTCGAAATGTTTTCTGGCTTCTTTTGCAGTGGTTTCTCCAATACAGAAAGCAACTTTATCTGCATTATTCTCTGTTAAATAACTTTCTATACCTGAAGGACTATAAAATAACACTCCAGTTACTGAATCGTCTAATTTCTCTGGACTTAACATCGTTTTATAAGCCTCTACTTCATTTACAGTAATGTCATGAGATTGCAAATAAGCAGGTAAAATATCTAAACGAACATCACTACAAAAATATGTGACATTTTTATTCTCTAATGCTGTAGACAAGTATTCTGCTAAGGCTTTTGCATTCTTTGCAACCTTGGCAACCTTGCCTATTCTATTTTCTATTAATTTTTTAGTTCTTCTACCAACGCAATAAATGTTCTTGAACTTCATTTCATCCTTAGTAAAAGAATTCAATAGAGCCTCTACTCCATTTTGACTAGTGATTACTACATTTTCAATTTCGTTTTTCATCACTTTTGGTGGAATTCTATTAAAACGTATTTTAATAAAATCGCTATCATCTATACCAATTGCAGAAGAAAGAACCTCTTTCTGTAATTCTGATAATTTCTTTGTAGAGTATACAGAAGCAACCTTTTCACCAACTTCTTCATCTTCTGCCATTAACTCTTTTCCACCTCTATTAATTACATAATCTGCACAATCTTTAGCCAAGTATCTGTGGCTTCCTAATTTTGCAGTTTTGGTTACTGTAATTTTCTTAGAACCATCTCTTTTTAATAAGATTCCTTTAAAATTAATTTCTTGTGTTTTCTCATCAACATAAGCCAATGCACCTATTGGAGCTGTACAACCACCTTCTAGTAATTTTAAAAATTCACGTTCTATACCTACACAAACCTTAGTTTCATAATGATTTAATTGCTCACAAGCATCAATTACAAACTGATCTTTTTCTAAACAAGCTACCATAATTGCACCTTGTGCTGGTGCAGGAATCATCCAAGTTAAAGGTATTGCACCTTTTTCTCTTAAACCCAATCTCTCTAAACCTGCAGCAGCAAAAATAGCTCCATTCCAAGTTTCACTATTCTCTAGTTTACTTAATCGCGTGTTTACATTTCCTCTTAAATCTTCAACTTTATGAGTTGGATAACGATTTAACCACATTGCTTTTCTGCGTAAACTACCAGTTGCAATTATACCTCCTGGTTGTCCAAAAAATTCTTCTGTATCTTTTAGTACTAGTAAATCTGAATAATTAGCTCTTTTTAAAACTGCACCTTGCATAATACCTTCTGGTAATGCAGTTGGCACATCTTTTAAAGAATGTACAGCAATATCTATATCACCATTTAACATGGCAATATCTAAATTTTTAGTAAAAATTCCTGTAATCCCTAATTCATATAAAGGCTTATCTAATATAATATCTCCTGTAGATTTTATAGGAACAATTTCGGTTTCATAACCTAATTCTTCTAATTCTTTGCGTACTTTATTTGCTTGCCAAAGAGCCAATTGACTTTCGCGAGTTCCTATTCTAATCGTTTTTTGCATTAAGTATTTTTTAAGATTGAAAAACCTTATTGATGACCTCTAAACTTTGTGATACAGATGTTTCTTCATCCTTTAAATGTTTCACAAATTGAGTTGTTATTTTCTGTATGAATCGTGAAGTTACTATTTCTGCCTGACTTTCATCAAAATCTGCTATTTTTTTCCTTTGAAAATTAATTTCATCGTTCTTAATAGTCTCTAAAGATTGTTTTAAAGCAGCAATTGCTGGCGTAAATCTTCTGTGATTTAACCAATCATTAAATTCTGCTTTGTGCCTTTCTATAATAGCTTCAGCCTTTGGTATTTCTTTTTTACGAGCAGCTAAAGTTTCATCTGTAATTTTAGATAACTCATCTACATTTACTAAAGATATTCCTTTAAATTCTGTAACATCTTTTGCCACATTTTCTGGCATTGATAAATCTAGAATCAACAACTCTTTATTTTCTGAGATATGCTGTTGAGTTATAGTTGGTTTATCTGCACCAGTAGAAACTATTAAAACATCTGCCTTAGTAACTTCTTCTGTTAAGTTTTCGATAACAGACTTTCTTATAGAATGATGTTCTTTAACAAACTCAGTTGCCTTTTCTTCTGTTCTATTGATTAAACAAACAGATTTATTTTGTGTGTATTCTGCTAGGTTCTTACAGGTGTGTTTTCCCATTTTCCCTAACCCAAAAACCAAAATGTTTTTTGAGTTATAATCTGGTAAATTTTTAATAATATACTGCACAGCTGCATATGAAACTGAAGTTGTACCAGAACTTAAACGAGTATCGTTCTTTACTCTTTTACTTGCTTGTAAAACACTATTTACCAATCTTTCTAAATAAGCATTGGTAGTCTTGTGCAATTTAGCCAATTTAAAAGCTTGTCTTAATTGACCTACAATTTCATAATCTCCTAAAATTTGACTTTCTAAACCTGTACCAATTCTAAATAGGTGATGAACTGCATCTTGATTTTTGTATACGTTAGATATTGAAGCAAATTCTTCTACTGTGCCTTCAGAAAAATGACACAACAATTGTATTAATTGATAAGGATGCTCTGCAAAACCAGAAATTTCTGTTCTGTTACAAGTTGATAAAATAAAAACACCTTCGAATTTTTTAGCTTTTGCCAATTCTAATAATGCAGCTTGATTATCTTTCGATAAAGAGAATTTACCACGAGTATTTGCGTCTGCCTTTTTATAACTGACACCAATATTGTAAAAATGTGTTTTCGCTGTTTCTAACATAAACCTTAAAAGAGGTACAAAAGTAAAAAGAGTTCTTAAAAAAAAATATCGCTGAAAGTACTTTAAATAACGTTCTATGTTTTTTAGATACTAAATGATATAAAAACTTGTAAAATTCCTTATTTTTGTTAGCTGTAAAGGATTTGCAGTAATTTTATATAGAACGATTCTAAATAAAAGCAGATTGAATTAAATTCTAGATTATGTTTAAAAATGTCGGAGAAAGTACTTTAGATGAAATTAACTTAGAAAAAGGTTTTTATATACTTCATTTTCAGAACGAAAGCAAAGAAATAGAGAACTTTGAACGTGAAATAGACAGTTCTTTTATTCAAATTCATTTTTGTTTACGTGGTAAATCTAAATTCTTATTTAACAATAATTCTTATTCTTTTGATGTTTTAGACAATAGATCTATATTACTTTACAACCCTCAAAGAACATTACCAATTAATTTAGAAATTCAGCCAAAAACAACCCTTATTTCTTTATTAATTTCAATTGAGAAATTTCACTCATTATTCTCTAACGAATCTGGTTACATTCCTTTTTTAAGTGACGAAAACAGTAACAAAAAATATTATGATGATGCAGAAATTAAACCAACTGTAGCCATTGTTTTACAACAAATTATAAACTCTAATATTAATAGTTCTATTAGAGACCTTTATGTTAAAGGTAAAGTTTATGAATTATTAAGCTTGCATTTTCAAAAAGATGAAACTGTAGAAGGTGAATATTGCCCTTTTTTAGTTGATGAACAAAACGTGTTAAAAATAAGACAAGCCAAAGAAATTATTATTTCAAGAATGGCAGAACCACCAAGTTTGCAAGAACTAGCAAATGAAATTGGTTTAAACATTAAAAAGCTAAAAGAAGGTTTTAAACAGATATATGGAGATACTGTATACAGTTTTCTTTTCGATTATAAGATGGAACATTCAAGACGTCTTTTAGAAACCAATCAATATAATGTAAACGAAGTTGGTACACAAGTTGGCTATAGCACAGCCAGTCATTTTATAGCTGCTTTTAAAAAGAAATTTGGTACAACACCAAAGAAATATGTAATGAGTTTAAATCAATAGGTATTAAAGTGAAGCAACTAACCCATAATGATGTTGAAAATAAACAGCAAAAGTTTCCGATAACTATTGTTTGTGATGCCATAAGAACTCCTGAAAATATTGGAATGTGTTTTCGAATTTCGGAAAGTTTTGGAGTAGAAAAAATCTATTTTCACGAGAACTCACCTTCCATAGAAAACAGAAAAGTAATTAATACTGCTAGAAATACAATCAATCAAATTGATTATGAATCTTATCGAAAATTTGACGAGTTAATTCATCAATTAAAATTAGAAGGTAATACAATTATAGGCATAGAAATTACTGATAAAAGTATCGATATTCAAGATTTTGATTTCAAAAATTCTGAAAAAATCGTACTACTTTTGGGTAGTGAAAGAAATGGAATTGAGAATATTAATTTAGTAGATGAAACCATAGCTATACCTATGTATGGAAGAAATTCATCAATGAATGTAATTCACAGTTTAGCAATAACGCTTTACGAAATAACAAATCAAATAAAGACATCTTAAAATATTAAAAATGAAAGGAGTTTTATTAGTAAATTTAGGTTCACCAGCAAGTACATCTACTAAAGATGTTAAGGAATATTTAGGTGAATTCTTAATGGATGAAAGAGTAATTGATGCTCCAAAATGGTTAAGAACCATTTTAGTTAAAGGTATTATTTTAAATACAAGACCAAAAAAATCTGCTAAAGCTTATAAAAAGATTTGGTGGGATGAAGGTTCTCCTTTAATTGTTTTATCTGAAAGGTTATTAGATAAAGTACAGAAAAAAACAGAATTACCTGTAGCTCTTGCAATGCGTTATGGAACTCCGTCTATAAAAATGGGGCTTCAAGAATTGCATGATAAAGGAGTAACAGACGTATTAATAGTGCCTTTGTACCCTCAACATGCCATGGCTACCACTGATACTATTTTAGTGTTGGCAGAAGAATTAAGACAAGAGTTTTTCCCAGAAATGAAGTTTAAGCATATTCCTGCTTTTTATCATAAGAAAGATTACATTCAAGTATTAGCAGAAAGCATAAAACACCATTTAGAAGGCAAAGAATGGGATAAGATTTTGTTTTCTTATCATGGAATTCCAGAAAGACATGTTCGTAAGTCAGACATTACAAAAAGTCACTGTAATCCTAGTGACAGTGTTAATTTTGAATGTTGTAAAACAAATTCTGCTGCTCATGAATTTTGCTACAAACATCAATGTTATGAAACAACAAAACAGGTGGTTGAGTATTTAGATCTTCAACCTCATCAATATTTTGTTTCTTTTCAATCTAGATTAGCTGGAGATCCTTGGTTGCAACCTTATACAGATAAAATGCTTGAAAAATACCCAGAAGAAGGTGTTAAGAAATTAGCTGTAGTTACACCTGCTTTTGTTTCTGATTGCTTAGAAACTCTAGAAGAAATAGCTATGGAAGGTAAAGAGGAATTTTTAGAAGCTGGTGGAGAAGCCTTCTACGCAATTCCATGTTTGAATGATAGTGATGAATGGGTTGATGTTTTAGTAGACTGGATTGAGGCTTAAATAAGCTTTAACAAGCTATTTATTATATTGCATTTAATATTTGGCCAAAGTCATTTTAATTTTACCATTTGTGATATTGAATAGAATAAATTTTAAACTCAAATTATATTAAATGGATTTTCTTTACATAAAAGCATTACACATCATTTTTGTAGTAACCTGGTTTGCTGGTTTATTTTATATAGTTCGCTTGTTTATTTATCATACAGAAGCAGAGACAAAATTAGAACCTGCAAAAACCATATTGCAAACACAATATAAATTAATGAGCAAAAGGCTTTGGTACATTATCACTTGGCCATCTGCTATTTTAGCTAGTGTTTTTGCATTTTGGATGCTCTATACTAGCCCATATTATTTATCTGAACCCTGGATGCACGTTAAATTAACCTTTGTTTTAGGTTTATATTTCTATCATGGTTTTTGTCAAAACATTTATAACAAACTACAGAAAGACGTTATTAAATATTCTGCTTTTAGGTTACGAATTTTTAATGAAGTAGCTACCTTAATTCTTTTTGCTGTTGTTTTTTTGGTAACTATAAAAAGTGCCATAAATTGGATTTGGGGAGTAGTAGGAATTATCCTATTTGGAGTTTTATTGATGTTAAGCATTCGAATTTATAAAAAAGTAAAAGAAAAGAAATCTTGGGATAAAGCTGAGAAAGAAGTCTTAAAACAAGTAGAAAAAACCGATAAACTTGAAGAATAATTACAAGGAACAACTTGAGGAATTTCAGCAAAAATATGACAAGCTTTTAGCTGAAAATCATGACTTGTCTGAGAAAAATGCTGAATTAAAGCAATTTTCTCACTTAGCTTCTCATGATCTTCAACAACCTTTAAATAATATTATTTCTTATCTAAGCATACTTGAAAACAGTAAAGACAAGTTTGATAAAATGGAGCAATTAAGCCTAAAAGTTATTAGTAAATCTACTCTTAAAATGAAAAGCTACATTACTTCTCTGTTAGACTTCTCTTTAATTGGAACCTCAAAAAGTAAAGAAAACATTGTTGTTAAAGAAGTTTTAAACGATGTAAAAGATGCGCTTTATCAGCAAATTTCATCAACTAAAGCAGCGTTAAGTTTTGATTTAACAAATCATGAAATGATTGGATATAAAAATGATATTTACCTATTATTTTTAAACTTGATAGAAAATGCTGTGAAATTTCATAGCAAAGAAAAGAGCCCTGTTATACAGATTACATCAGAACTTAAAGATGACCAATATCTGTACACCATTAAGGATAATGGAATTGGAATACCTGAAGATGAAGTAAATAAAATATTTGATATATTTTACACCATTCATCCTGATGAAGAATTTGAAGGTGTAGGAATTGGTTTGGCTCAAGCAAAAAAAATAACCAAACTTTATAATGGTAAAATTTGGTTAGATGCAGCACCTAATAAAGGCGCTATATTTTATGTTTCTTTTCCTGCAAAATAAATTTACCAAATAGTAGTCATTAAATTAGTAACCATTTCTTTGGTTAAAGGCTTGTTTAAAAACATATCTATATCTTCATTAGATTCAATTTTTTCCTTCTCTTCAGAAATTAATGATGTAGACAATACAACAATTTTTGGCTTATTTATTTTAAATTCTTCAGTTTCAGTATAAAGTTCTATAAAACGAAAACCATTCATTACAGGCATATTTAAATCTATTAAAATAAGGTCTGGCTGTATAAATTCTTTTGTTTTGTCTTCAAACTCATCTTGTCTTAATAAATAATCTAATGCCTCTTTTCCATTTCTTGAAAAAATTATGTTTTTTGTAGTGGGTAATCTTTCTAAAACTATTTGATGAAATCTACTAGTAGAAAAATCATCATCTACTAACATTATATTGTATTGTTTAATTTTTGAATCAATCATTATTTTCGTTATTTTTAAAACAAAGTGTAAAAGTAGATCCTTTACCTAACTTGCTTTCTAGTTTAATACCTCCACCTGTTTTATCTAATATTTTCTTAATTAAATATAAGGCCAAACCACTACCCTCTTTTTTATCTGTAGCTCTTTTAAATAAACCAAAAACATGATTTCTATGCTCATCTAAATTAATACCAATACCATTATCTTTTATAGAAATACAATTAAAACCATCTTCTTCAAAAGATTTTATCTCTATTTTTAAATCTCTCTCTGATGATCTGTATTTTATAGCATTATTTAAAATGTTTTGCAACATGCTATTAAAGTGTAATTCTGAGAATAAAACAGTTTTACATTTCGTAAAGTCTTTTTTTATAGAAATATTCGATTTATCAATTATAGTTTTAAAACCAGTAATGGTTTTATCAAAAGATTTTTCTATATCTATATCTATTAAATTTTCTAAAACTTGCGTTCTTGCTTTAGCAACTGAAATTAGATTAGATAGTGTATCATTAGCATTTTTAATATTTCTTTCAATCCACTTTATAGCTTCTATAGAGTTTTCATCTACAATACTTTTATCTTCTTTTAATAGCGATAAAAAAGAACTTATATTATTTATTGGGGCTTTCATGTCATGCGTACTTGCATAAGTTAGCTCTTCCAATTCAGACATTACTTCCTTTAAGTCTGTTATATCTCTCCAAGAAGAAGAGCTAAACATTATGTTGCCATCTTTATCTTTAATAGAAGAAACATTCAAATTTACTTCAATATATCCTCCTCTTTTTTTATTTATTTTTAATTCTTTATTGGTAACTGTACCGTTTTTTTTGAAAAGTTCAAAAACCTTTTTAGCATCATCTTTAGAATCTTTATGATACAAATCTAATATTTGAGCGCCAATAACATCTTTTCTTGTAAACCCTGTTTTATCTAATAATGTTTTATTACACTCTAAAACTTCTCCGTTTTTAGGATCTACAGAAACAAACATATCTGGTGCATTGTTATATAGTCGTTTGTATTTTTGTTTTGTAACTTCTAACTGCTGAGTTCTTTCTGATACCTCTTGCTCTAAATTTTCATTAACCTCTTTTAATTTTTGCTGAGATTCTTTAAGTTGAGTAATGTCTACAGCAACACCAATATGTTTTACAAAATCTGTTCCTTTTATTTTTTCGAAAACTGTATCCAAAGAAAGTAACCACCTATAACTACCATCTTTGTGTTTAACTCTATATTCAACCTCAAGAATTTCACCCTCTTTAGAGTTTTTAATATTATCAAAATGATTTATTAATCTTGGTAAATCTTCTGGGTACATAATTTTATTAAGCATATCTGAACCCATTGCTTGTATTTCTAATGAAGAATACCCTAGTTGTTTAAATAAATCTTTATTTGCATATTCATTAGATTGTGTTTGCTGATTGAATATGTATAAAATATTTGGTGTAACCTCTAATACTTTTTCTAAAAACTTATTCTTTTCAGCTAATGTACTTTCTAACTTTTTAAGTTCTGTAATATTTACAAAAGAAATAACAACCCCCTCAATTTTCTGATTTGAGTTTAAGAAAGGATTTAGTCTTTTTAAGTACCATTTTGTTTCTCTATGAAGAATTTCTTTTTCAAAAGATATTCCTGTATTTAAAACATTATACAACGTTTCAATAAAAGTTTTGCCTTCAGTATCTCCAAATGTTGAATTAAAATGAGAAATTGGCCTACCAATATCACTATCTATTATATTAAAGATTTTTTTTACTGTTGGTGTAAATTTTCTAATTTTTAAGTCTTTATCTAAGAAAATAGTTCCAATTTCTGTACTATCAATTAAGTTTTCTAAATCAGAATTTATATCGGCAATTTCAACCATTTTCTCTTGATACTCAGCATTTACAGTATGCAACTCTTCGTTTACACTCTGTAATTCTTCATTTGTACTTTGTAACTCTTCATTAGATGACAGTAGCTCTTCATTTGTTGCTTGCAATTCTTCATTAGAGGTTTCAATTTCCTTTACCATAGATTGCAAGTTGGCTTTAGTATCCATCAACTCTTGTTCCAATAGTACAATTTTCTCTTTATCAGCCTCACTTAAAGTAAATCCTTCTTGTACAAGTGCAGTATTATTTTTCTTTGCACTTTCTGTATCTATTAAATTAGATTGTGCTAAAAATAATACCATGTACACATTACTTACACTTGTAGGCGTAACCTTAACAGGGTTTACAATTAAAGTTATAGTTTCAAAATCGTTTCGATCGTCAGAAACCACAATGTCTTTGTAGATTACTTTAATATTTTCTTTTTCTGCTTTTCGCAAAGCCGTACTTAGTGCTATAGCAATTGGTTGTGGTAATATTTTTAAAATATGAAAAGACCTTAATCTCTTTTTTGGGAATTGAAAGAAATTTCTAAAATTACCATCTGCACTAATTAAATCGAAATCTTTATCTACAAAGGCACTAGCTGCACCAAATTCCTCTAATAAAGATTCTGCAAGAGTTTCATTTAGAACCTTATCCTGTAAGGTTTGTCTGCTCATTACTTCTATAGTAAATTGCTCTGAAGATGAGAAGGTATTGTTATAATAGCCCATATCTAATGTCTTAGTAGGTGCTACATTTTGATAAACCCTCCATTTTCTAGATAACACTTTTAAAGATGAAGAGAATTGACCTATAGATTCACTAGGCCCCAAGAATAGAAATCTATTAGGGTTTAGTGCGTAATGAAAAGTACCAATTATTTTCTGTTGTAATGCAGAATTTACATAAATCAATAAGTTTCTACAGGTAATTAAATCCATTTTTGTTAATGGAGGATCTTGTGCCACATTATGTTGAGAAAAAATAATCATTTTACGTATTTCAGGAGAAATAACATACAAATCTCCTTTTTGTATAAAATATTTTTTTAACAACTCTAAAGAGACATCTGCTACAATACTTTGCGTAAAAGCACCTTTATTTGCTTTATGTATTACTTCTTTATCTAAATCTGTAGCAAATATTTTAACATCAAAAACAAGGTTATTCTCATCCATATATTCTTTTAATAGAATAGCTAATGAGTATGCTTCTTCACCTGAAGAACATCCAACAGACCAAATTTTAACCCTATCTTTAGGTCCTTTATTTTTAAAAATTTTTGGAATTACCTTCTTTTTAATAAAGTCAAAAGCTTCTGTATCTCTAAAAAACTTAGTTACTCCAATTAAAAATTCCTTATTTAAAATTTCTAATTCATTCTCGTTTTCGAAAACGTAATGTAAATAGTCTCTAATAGTTTGGGCTTTATTTACCTGCATTCTTCTTTCTACCCTTCTTACTAAAGTTGGTAGCTTGTAATCAGAAAAATCAATATCAGTTTTTTTATGAACTAAAGAAATTAGTTTTTCGAAATCTTTCTTAAAAATAGAATTTTCATCGTCTTCAAAAGTACTTAACGATTTTGGATGATGAATAAAGTTTACCAGTTCAGGTGATATATGAGCAACAGGCAATATATAATCTACTAAACCAGTTGCAATAGTACTATTAGGCATACCATCAAATTTGGCATCAGTTGGTTTTTGCACCATTAACATACCCCCAAATTCTTTAATGGCTCTCATACCTCTTGTACCATCTGAACCTGTACCAGAAAGAACAATTCCAATAGATTTCTCTTTCTGATCTACAGCTAATGATTTAAAGAAAATATCAATAGGTAAATTTAAATCGAATCCTTTTGGTTTATCTGTTAAGTGCAACACACCATTTTTAATGGTCATGTTTTTCTTTGGAGGAATTAAATAAACATTACCTGCTTCTATTACAGATCCATCCTCAACTTCATGTAAAGGCAAATCTGTATTTCTAGATAGCAAATCTGCCATTAAACTTTTATAATCTGGAGATAAATGCTGTACAATTACAATAGCGTGGTTAAAATCACTTGGTAAATTATCAAAAAAAATTTTTAAAGCCTCTAAACCTCCTGCTGATGTACCTATACCTACAATGAAAGAATTTTTATCATCTGAAATACCATTATTCTCTTTATTATCCTGAAACTCCCTATTATTCATTTGTGGTTGATTAAAAGCATTAAAGATAATTTATTAAAAAAAAACACTAAAATTTTTAAAGAACTATAATTAGTTCATGCCATCTTTAAAAAAAATGTTTTATTTAAACTTCATTAATTAAAAAACAAAAAAATAAATTAAATTTCTAGTCAAAAACACAAGTTTGCTAAAAATCCCTTTAAATAATTTGCACTAATAAAGCATCCTTCAAAAATCTTTGAATTAAAATTAAGAACAAAAAAAAGAACCAACATAAGCGTTAGTTCTTTTATTTGATAGCCTTCCCCACAAAGGTTATATTACAAATATAAGACACATTTAAAATGATATGTATAAAAACGAACGACGAATTAAGACAACCTTAAATCTATTTAAGACAGCATCTTTAATTTTGTTTAATTTTTGTTTTTTTTAAACAATAACTTAAACTACTTGTTTTCAAGTTTTTATATATTTTTAAAAATACTCATATGCTAAAAATCCCTAAACATAAACAATATTATTAACTATAAAATCACTTTATCCATCATAAAATATTATTTGTATACAAACGAAAATATTTTTTTTAATACGTTTTATTAAAACACAAATGAGCATCAAATTATAAAGTAAATCTCAAATATTTTCATTATTTTCGAAATGCAAATCTATTGCTTAGCCTTAAAAATACTTATGAAATCTAAAATTTTAGTTGTTGACGACTCTCTGGACTCTAGAATTTATGTTTCGAGCATATTAACTGAATACGATGTTATAGAAGCCAAATCTGGCGAAGACGCATTAAATATTATCGCGAAAGAAAACATAGACTTACTTATCACAGACTATAACATGCCCCAAATGGATGGTTTTGAATTAGTCTCTGAAATCAAGGAAAGAAACTATGAGTTTCCCATCATTATTATCACCTCTCTTACTTCTTTAGATAAAAAGAAAAAAATGTTAAGGTTAGGTATAGACAATTATGTTTATAAACCATTCTTTAAAGAAGAATTGATAAACATAATAAATAGAGCAATTGTTTACCATAAAACGGTTTTATCTTCTAAAAGCAAATTAGATTTAAACACTAATGATCAATTTGAAGACTTTAAAACAAAAACAGAAAGAATTCTATATGAAAATGTAGATAATTTTAACTTCTCTATAGAATCATTAGCAGAAGAATTTGAAATCTCTACCAAAACATTAACAAGAAGAACAAAAGCTATTTTTGGGCAAACACCAAACCAATTAATGATCGAGTGTAGGTTAAATGTTGCGCAAGAAATCATTTCACAAAACCCAAGAATAAGCCTTAAGGAAACAGCTAAAAAAGTTGGTCTTAAGAATACAACTTACTTAAAAAGCCGTTTGAAAGAAAAATTCAAGTAAAAAATAACTGAAAATAAAAAATCCCGTAAATTCTTACGGGATTTTTTTTTGGCGGAGAAAGAGGGTGTTGAACCTCTTTATATTATATATGATAATCAGTTATTTACAAATTTTATTTGAAAAGTGACACCGATTTAGACCCCTATTTTTACCTACTAAAAAACACTAAATTGTATAATATAAAGATAACAAAAATTGAAACTATTTCAAAGTAATTTTTATAGAAACTATACTAATAAATGAACTGGTATTTAAAAATGTTAGTTTGAGTTTTGAAATGAATTGTGTGAAGTTTACCTCTTTAGTGTTTTAGCCTAAAATCAAGTGGGAAACTTGTTCATATTTTATGCCTGTGTACTCACAAAACTCATCAATAGTTAGGAACTCTTTGGTAGTTTTATTGAGCTCTATTTTAATTTTATGCACCAATCTAACGCTTTGACGATAACTTTTACCAGTAATGATCTGAACGTCTTTTGGATAGATGCATACTCTTTGCATCTCTTTTTTCATATACTATCTATACTTTTACTATGGTGTTGTCTTACACCATCAATATACTGATTTTTAGCCAACTTATTCCCACTATTAATGACGCTGTTTGCCATTTGTACCATTGAGTGACATCTAGAACAACCCCTTCTTTTTTTATTGATCAAAACCTCTAATATTTGAGTGTATAATCATTAAAAATTAGAAATTATGGCAAGACAAAAAGGAATTATTAAACTAAAAGGTACTATTGGAGATATTACTTTTTACAAAACAAAAGATGGTCATTTGGCCAGAGAAAAAGGAGGCGTAGACGCTCAAAGAATTGCAAATGATCCTGCGTTTCAAAGAACCCGAGAAAATGGTTCTGAATTTGGAAGAGCAGGAAAAGCTGGTAAAGTGTTGCGAGTTGCATTGCGTTTGCTTCTATTAAATGCATCTGACAATAGAGTGGTAAGTAGATTACATCAATCTATGGTGAAAGTAATACAAGCAGATACTGTAAGTATTCGTGGATTGAGAAATGTTATTGATGGCGAAGCAGAATTATTGACTGGATTTGAATTCAATATTAATGGGAAACTAGGTTCTAGTTTGTTTGCTGCCTTCACCTCTACTATAGATCGTGTCGCAGGAACTTTGGATATTGATATCCCTACTTTTATTCCAAGTAATATGATTGCTGCTCCAGGTGGAACCACTCATTTTAAAGTCATTTCTGGAGGGGCAGAAATTGATTTTGAAAATGAAACTTCTGTGGTGGCAACTTCAGAAACTGGCATTTTACCTTGGGATGCTACTGCTACAGCTGTCATCAACTTAAGTAATGCTGTGACTGCAAATAGTACACATCCGTTGTTTTTAGCATTGGGTATTGAATTTTATCAAGAAGTAAATGGGCAAATGTATCCTTTGAAAAATGGAGCTTACAATGCGCTTTCTTTGGTAAAAGTTGATGGAGGTGTGTAATGATTTTGGTCTTACACAGAACTTATTTTCCTGAAGGGACACAAGGAATACTTCTTTGGAATGGGCAGTTGATTTGTTATACGATTGAGCTACCATGGATCCAAAATGAACAAAATATTTCTTGTGTTCCTGAAGGATTGTACAATTTACAGAAACGTTACAGTCAAAAATTTCAACATCATATACATTTACAAGATGTACCTGGTAGAAGTTTGATTTTATTGCATCCAGCAAATGATGCCATCAAAGAATTAGAAGGCTGTATTGCACCTGTATCTTATCATACAGGGATTGGAAAAGGAAATTTGTCAAGAAAAGCATTCCATAAATTAACGAGTTTGGTATTACCAGTACTTGCTAAAAATACACCCGTGCAATTGCGAATTACCTCTTCCCTATCCTATTTTAAAAGTCAATTATTCATTTAAACTATTTTATTATGAACATTCAAGAACGTGCAAAAGCACCCACACCTAAATTTTTTAGAGTTTTAAGAACCATTGGTTTGTCTTTATTAGCAGTTAGTGGAAGTCTTTTGGCTGCCCCCATTACATTGCCAGCTGCAGTAATCACTGTTGCAGGATATGTTGCGGTTGCTGGAGGTGTCATTTCTGCTGTGAGTCAAGTTACAGTTGCCGAAGAAATAGAATCAAAAAATAATACTAAAAAGGATCAAGGACCATGAGAACAGACCTTCACTTAAAAGTTGGAACTGCATCTGGTACCCTGTTAAGTATTAGTCCAGGAATATTTACACAAGATATTTTAAAAACTATTATTTTAGCAGTGATTGGAGCTACTGTTAGTTTTATGGTTTCCTATTCCTTAAAAAAAATTACTAAGCGTAAAAAATAAGTCCAGTTTTGATTTGGTAACCTTTACTGGATTGAAAAGTCCGATCTTCTGATCGGACTTTTTTTGTGCTTAATGTTCTAATTTACAATATCTTAGAAGAACAGATTTGAGCTCTTGAATAGCTTTTAGTTTGTTTTGAAAAACGACCTCTAATTCTTCTACTTTTTTAAGTGCTTTTAGCTTGGTTTCAAAATCTTTTTGACCAAAATACTTGCTATTTTTGATCAATAAATTTTTAACATCTGCAATATAAATAAAAGGGATTACAGACCCTTTTAGATAGAAACGATAGCATTTAGCCTCTAAAAGCATATACGATAGATGAAATAGAGCCTCTTTTTGTTCTACGCTTTCTGTAGATACAACAAAAGAATTTCTTACTGGAGCCGTAAATGGCTTTCCAGAATTTAGTCCTTTGTTCAATATAAAAAAATGAGGTTTGTGATAGATGCGCCCTGGTTGGTGGGTCTTGATTTGAAAAGTTGACATAGGTATCCAATTTAAAATTATGCTTCGCTACGCTTCGCACATAATTTTTTTGGAACTAAAAAGAGATATGCCTATGAAAAGTGCCTTTGGAAAGGCTGTCAAGGTTTTTGAATAAAAGTTTTTTTTATAAAAATGTTTATTTAAAAAGAAAAAGGCTATTAAAAAAAGTTTTATTTAAAACCCGTAGGGCTTGACCTTTATAGCCTTTTAGCGTTGGATGGAGCAAGGCACTTATATTTGCTATCTTTTTTTATTTTATCCTATAATTGAAAGGAATACTTTACGGGTCGTATTTACCTTTATATTAAAAACGAGGGTAATTTTCATTAAAAATTACTCTTGTTCGTATAAAATTGGTGATTTTCTAAGCCTACATTATATTTAAAAGCATATAAAATAATATTATTTTATTAATTTATATCTAAAAACATATAAATTAGTATATTTGCTATTATTTATATCTAAAAGCATATAATGAAGTTATTGTCAGAATTTGTAAAAAAACGCAGAAAAGAAGTAAACCTAACCCAAGAAGAGTTTGCAGAACGCGCAGGAGTTGCTTTAACAGTAGTGCGTAAAATAGAACAAGGTAAAACCAATTTGAACTTAGAAAAAGTGAATTTGGTTTTGGCTATGTTTGGCCATGAACTAGCACCCGTAGAAAGAAAAAATATAGACGATGAGACAAGGTAAGGTATATTACAAAGAAATTTTGGCAGGTACGATTACAGAAACCGACGAAGGAGATTATGTTTTTGCTTATGGTGCAGTCTATGTTGAAAAGCATCCAGAAGCATTTATTACTTTTAGTATGCCAGTGAGAACAGCACCTTATATCAATAATCGCTTGTTCGCTTTTTTTGAAGGATTGATCCCAGAAGGATGGTTATTAAACGTAGCTACTAAAAACTGGAAGATTAAACAAAATGACAGAATGGGCTTACTGTTGGCTTGTTGCCAAAACTGTATAGGCGCTGTAAGTGTTGAACCTATAAAAGAGCCTCATGAAAACTAAAAAACATTGTTTGTATTGTTATGAAGCCTTAGTAAATGAAATTGATTTTCATGAAAGATGTGCTTTGGAATTCTTTGGGACTACTACCCCACCAGAACTCCCATATGGTATTACAGAAATGGATGCTTTGGCTAAAGATGTAATCTCTAGAAGTATTGCTGTACCAGGAGTGCAACCGAAACTATCGATGTCTTTGGATACCAACAATACTACAAAAGAAACACCAAGACTTACTGTAGTTGGAGCTTTGGGAGGTAATTACATCTTTAAACCACCTTCCTTAGAATTTAAAGAAATGCCAGAAAACGAGCATTTGACCATGCGTATTGCAGAAGCATTTGGTATTAACGTAGTGCCTTCTAGTTTGATACGATTGACATCAGGAGAGTTATCGTATATCACCAAACGTATTGATAGAACCCTTGAAGGAGATAAAATACATATGATTGATTTTTTTCAAATTACAGAAGCTTTTGACAAGTATAAAAGTTCTATGGAAAAAATAGGTAAAGCCATTGGGCAGTATTCGAGTAATACACAATTGGATAAAATTTTCTTTTTTGAATTGGCCTTGTTTAGTTTTTTAACAGGTAATAATGATATGCATTTGAAGAATTTTTCTATGATTGAAGGAATTTCTGGTTGGACATTGGCCCCAGCCTATGATTTATTGAATGTGACTATTGTATTGCCAGAGGACACAGAAGAACTTGCTTTGACCTTAGCAGGAAAAAAAAGTAATCTAAAAAAAGAACATTTTGAACAATTAGGCATTGACTTGGATTTAACAGACAAACAAATTAAAGGCGTTTTTAAACGTATATTAAAAAATAAACTGAAAGCAATACAACTGATCAATACTTCTTTTTTATCGAATGAAATGAAAACAGCTTACAAAACTGTTTTAGAAATTAGATACCAACGCATTGAATAATTCAAACTAACTTTCAGGGGAAAAGCGCGTAGGTAGAGGTAATTAGTGATGTTGTCGTATTGGAAAAATAAAGAAAGAACGTTTTTTTTTCAAAACGTTCTTTTTTATGCGCAGTGTTGAGGTGGTTGAATGGAATGAGAGAAAGGAAACCGAAGTTGCTGGATGAAAGGAAGCATTGAGGTGAATTGATAGAATGGAGTGAAACTACCGCAGACACATGGCAAACATTACTAATTGCTGGAACCTACACCTTTGAAAGGGTGGTGGGGAAAGTGGACTAAAATCTATTGGTTAGTGAAATGAAACAAACAAAGACTTGAGATAAGGAATACTTGGACTTAGCGATGGTTTTGTGCAGCTTGAATGAGATAAGTAATAGATTTTACTTACGAATTTGAGCTATGAAAGTAAGGCTTTACATTTAATATTCTTTGAACAAGAACACTAATTATTAAACTGCTAAAATGATATTGATAATAACTATTTGAGCGTTGGAAAGCTGCTATTTTACATAATGGCGTTATAGACCCTGTAGTTTACGAAAGAGGACTATAACTGCGCATTATGTAACTTAGCTTTGAAGAATTTTGTGTTTTGAGGAAATAATAACCGATAAAGAACTATATGATCTTTATTAAAAAAAATGCTTTATAGAGTTCATGGTCTTTTTAATTATTGAATTTCTACATTCTAAGGTTTAGGAAACTTGATCCATTTTTTTTTATTATTTATACATTTATTAATTAAAAAATTATTTCAAACTTTTAATCATTTCAAGGAATTTTGATTTATCCACTTTTCCAACAGCATAATCAATCACTTTTCCTGAAGGATAAATAAAAATGGTTGTTGGTGTTGCACCGATATTATATTGCTTTACTAGCGCTTGAGAATTCGGATCATCAATATTAATTTCTAGAGATATAATTTTCTCATCCATAGCTTTCTTAACTTCATCATCAGCAAAAACTTGACGTTTCATTATTTTACAAGGAGAGCACCATGTCCCTGTAAAGAATATCATGATATTTTTGTCTGAATTGACAGCAAGCTTTTGTGCGGACTCAATGTCATTTGTCCAAGTTATATCGTTGGATGACGCATAGAATGAATACCAAGCATACCAAAGCGAAACAACAAGAAAAGTGAGCCAAAAAAATTGCCAAAATGGGTGAGATTTACGTTTAACAACCTTGGGTGCATTGTTTGATGTGTTTTCAGAGTGATTCATTTGTTTGTATTTTTAATGTGATATTTGTTTTTTTTACAGGTTAATACTTTGGAAAATTAAAATTACCAAGCCGTAAAACCTAAGAGGTAAGTTGATTTATAATTGTTCCTTCAATCCTTTTTTCCAAAAGTAAATTCCAAAAATGCAGGTAACAATTGCAAACATAATTCCGTTTTCGCCAAGCCATTGCTCTGTTCCTTCAACTTTTATAGTTAGAGGTGGCATTATTTTTTGAATGTATACATTACTGACTGCATGAAAAATTACTGCTGGCCATAGACTTTTAGACTTAAACGTGTAATAAGTCATGATAAATGACATAGAAACAATTACGATAGTGAACGTTGTAAATTCTAATAGGACATTGTTACTATAGTAAACTAGCAATGGCCAATGCCAAAAAGACCATATCAATCCGCTAAAAATTGATACACCAGTAAATGAAAGAACCTTTCTTAATTCATAGATAAAAAATCCTCGCCATCCAATTTCTTCCCCTAATGTTGTTGCAGAGGCTCTAATAACCTCTATAGTTGCTAACAACATAATAGCTATGATCGTTATTGATGTTGGGTTTAAAGTGCCTATGCCAAATAAGCCAAGTTCTTTTCCCCATTCAGTAATGGCTTCGCTATTGGCTAAATTTCCAAAACCGAAAATCCAAATAAGCACATAAGTGATTATACCATATAAGGCAGGAACAATATAAGACCATCGGATATATTTCCAATTTCCCCAATTCCAATGTAGCGATGAAATATTACGACCTTTTATTTTTAGGGTAATAAATGCAGCAATTGCAGGACACCACATGATAGCTCCAACATATATTCGTGATGGATATAAATTAACTATGGCATAATGAAAAGGTGAAGTAAGAAGAATAACGATTGCAAGAAATAGAAAGATTGTTTTCCAAGTTTTATTTCTTTCTATGGATCTTTCTTGAATTTGTGTTTTCATGCTATTTTTGTTTTTTTACTATTTTATAAATTCTTTTATTTATAATTTCTGATAGATTCCAATTATACAGTTTAGGATCGGTTGTGTTATAGAATGTTACAATTACAGCATCAATATCTTTGTAATATTTTGCAAAACTTTGATAACCAGGAACCCAACCAGAATGTTCATATTCATAAATAGAGGAATATATTTCTTGCTCACCTTCATTAAATAAAGCCCCATTGTTTAATGCTCTAAGAAAAACACCAACGTCTTCTGCAGATGCGTGCATTCCATAATCGTTTTCTTTTACATCATAAGGATAGCCAATGTGATAGCCACTCATTACATTATCAATATTTACTTCTTTAAGCGAACTATATGTGTTTGTTAAACCCAATGGGTTTAAAACTTCTTTTTTTATGAATTGAAAATTGTTAAAACCTAATTCGTTATCCATTATTTTATTAATCAACAAATAATTTGTATTGCAATATTCATAATCTTCACCAGGTTCAAAATTTGCAGATTTACCTGTAATTAAAGCAAGATTTTCTTCATAAGTTCTTACTGGATTTTCCCAAAATCTTGGAGTATCTGTAAAATTAGGAATACCACTTTTATGCTGAATCATTAGTCTTAATGTAATTTTATCTGCATTTTCTATTTGACCTTTAAGTTCTGGTAAGTAGTCTGCTAAAGTTTTATCAAGAGAAAGACGACCTTGACTTACTAATTTAGTAACAGCAACTGCATCATACAATTTACTAATACTAGCAATTTTATATAAAGCATCCCTTTTTGCAGGAATTTTAGATTCTCGATTATGCCAACCTGAAGCAAAACTTTGAGGTTCTTGATCTGCTTTATCAATATAAACAATCATTCCTTCAAAATCATAATTAAGAGCTTCGTCTAATTGTTCTTGAATTGTATCTGGTAATGGTTTCCCCCAAGCTTTAACTAAAGTCCATGGAACAAAAGTCAATGAAAATAAACTGGCAAGAATAAGTAATACTTTAAGCATCTTTTTTGTTTTATTTTGTTTCATAATAGGATTGATTTTTAGATTGTTTTATTTTTTTGTAAAATACAAATCAAAATTTAAACAATAAACCAATCTAGAATCAAGCATGTTTTAATTTATATTTTGTAATTCAGCAAACGTATTTTTCAGTTTCTTTAATGATTCGATAGCATTGGTATATGCCTCTTTATTTTGAGCAATAGTGGTCATTCTGGTTAAAACCATATTTTCGAAATAAATATCTTTTCCATAACTTTCTGAAGTAATACCCATGTTTCTAAATTGAACTTTAGGCATTAAAAAGTTCTCATAATAGGCCTCTATTGCTTGTTGTTCTGAAGCTTCGAGTTTTTCTATAGGAATAAAAGTTTCGTAAGTTTCAGAAATTGTATTCCTTAAATTTAAATCATCAAAAAGTTTTACATCACCAGAAAATTTTAAATTTTCGTAAGTTATTGTTACTGGAAAAAATTTCTTTGAAACAATTAGAAAAAAAGATTTTGTTGCTAATTTAGGATTATCATAATCTTTATCTAATAGTAATTTAAATATTGTATTTAAATCTTTTAGCATTTGGTTTGCCTCATTATTCAGTACACTAAGCTTTTTAAGATTTCGATCTGCCTCATTATTTAATTGATTAATATAAGAATTCCTTAATTCTAATTTCTTTTCATTATTTGAGTGTTCGTTAATTGCTAAAGCAATAAGAATTCCTACAATAACCAAAATAATTTCTCCAGCTGCATAGGCTACATAAGCTCCAACTTTGTTATTCGTTAGCATTTTTAGTCTATTTTTTCTAAATAATTTTATCATGGTTTAAGAATTAAATTTGATTATAAAGCTTCAGATTTGATATTAGATGTTTTCAACGTTTTTGATTCCACAGTTTTAAAATTCCATTTCAAACCAAATAAAGGTCTCAAGAATGCAACCCTTTTTAAGATGAATTCATAAATTAAGAAACAAAAAATGAATGTGAAGATTGTAATTCCAATAAATTGTAACATAGGATGCAGCTCTATAGGCAAAATTAATAAGGCTCCTACATACAACACAAACATGTGAATGATATACACAGGATAAACAGCAGCACTCAAGTAGCTAAGTAATTTACTTGGTTTATTTAGGTAGCAATAACCAAGTCCAAAGACACCTAATATCCAAGAGATTGATTCTATAGAAGTAAAGTACATATTTGATATTGACTCAAATCCTGTAAAACGAATAACAAAGAGAATCGTTGCCAAACCAATATATAACCATTTCCATTTTGAAACTGTTTGCCAAAAGGAAGCTCCACTATAGACAAAGAGGTATCCAAAAAAGAATGCTAGAAATCCTATAAAAAATCCATGCCAGTTTTCTGCATACATTTCAAATAATTGTGGTTTTACAAAAAACACTTCTAACATAAAAAAAAGCGATATAGAGATTGGCCCCATAGCATAACTCATAACTTGAGAAACTATTTTTTTAAATTTACCATCGTCGTTTTTCTTTAAATAAAAAAACAGCGGAGACAACAATAATACATAGACAAAAATATTTCCTAAAAACCATAAA
The DNA here is from genome assembly GCF_024362345.1 of Polaribacter dokdonensis. Classification (GTDB taxonomy): domain Bacteria; phylum Bacteroidota; class Bacteroidia; order Flavobacteriales; family Flavobacteriaceae; genus Polaribacter; species Polaribacter dokdonensis. The sequence continues at coordinate 977,289 of NZ_CP101505.1, forward strand.
TGCCCCATATGCGAAAAATAGCTCAATGACATATTATAATGCTCTTGAAAAATATACATGTGTAATGGTGTAATTGCAAAATAACCGAAAACAAAAGGCAATAGAATTCTTTTACCTCTTTCTAGTAATAATTGCCTCCAATTTCTTTTTTTCATTGCAAAATATAAACCCATTCCTGATACAAAAAACAATAAAGGAATTCTCCAAACATTCAACATCGTCATTGGTTTCCACAATCCTTCTAACGCTTCTTCACTTCGAATAAAGCCTATAAACATTGCCCAAGGTTGAAAAATAATGGCTATATGATAAATCAATAGCAAACCAATGGCTATTACTCTTAGCCAATCTATATCGTATCTTCTTTCTGTTGTCATTGTATTTTGTTTTTATTGTAACATCATAGCAACAACAGGTCTTGCTTTTTGCAATTCATCAAAATCTAATGTAAAGCCCATTGGTTGTAATTGTTGAGTTAACATTTCATATATAGGTTTCATTTGAGCGAAGTCGGATATTACTATTTCCCTAGGTGTAGCTCCAAAATTATTACGAACCGTTTTATCTGCTTTGGCATCAATTAATAATTGTACAATTTCTATTCGACCAAAAAATGCTGCAGTGTGCAAAGCTGTACCTCCATCATTATTTTTTATAGTTAAATCTGCGTCAGCATTGATCAATGCTTTTGCGATTTCGGTTTTATTAAATGTGGCTGCAGACATTAATGGTGTAGAACCAGACATTGCCTCTTTTTGATTGATATCAGTTCCGGCTTCAATATGTTGCTTCACTACTTCCAAATTTCCAGTAAGTACTGCAGCATGGATATCCATACTTGGCTTGGTTACACTTTTTGTTGTTTTTGCAGTTGTATCTGAGTTTGTTTTTTTATCAGATTGTGCACAAGAACTTGTTAATAAAAGTGTAAGTAATAATACCTGTACTGTCTTTCTAATTGAGATGATTTTAAGTGTTTTCATAATTTAAATTTGTAATGATTAATAACTTTATTTTTGTTGATACAAAGATGCAACAAGAACTAAGTTTGCTTACAACCCTTATGTAGCCTTATATATAAAGTTTGATGACAGATTGAAAATTATGAAGCAGCGATATAAATTATGACGCAAACAACTATTTTACTTCAAAAAACTTTGATGTTTAAATCCGTTTTATTTTAAAATAAAAATTGATACTTTTGGGGTAATCTAAAACAACATGTCTACGATCTCATCCAAAGGAAAATTTATTAAAGAAGCTGAAGCGCTTATTTTAGAGAACCTATCTGATGAACAATTTGGGGTTTCTGAGTTAGCTGACGAGATGCATATGAGTCGTTCCAACTTGCTTAGAAAAATAAAAAAGCAAACCGAACTCAGTGCAAGTCAATTTATACGTCAAGTTCGTCTCCAAAAAGGAATGGAATTGCTAAAAGAAACAGAACTTACTGTTTCAGAAATTTCCTATAAAGTTGGGTTTAGTAACAATTCTTATTTTATAAAATGCTTTAGAGAGCATTATGGGTTTTCTCCTGGAGAATCTAGAAAAGAAGTTATTGAAGACCCAGAAATTGAATCACAAATTGAACCAGAGCATATTAAAACTGAAGTTTTTGTTGAAGAAGATAAAACAAGCTTTTTAAAAAAATATAGTTTACAAGTTGTTTTGGCTACTTTTTTAATCATTGCTGTTGTTTCCTACCTGTTTATTCAGAATAGTAGTAGCAACTCAGAAGTTAGTTCTAACAATCTTAAAAAGTCTATAGCTATTTTGCCTTTTAAAAATATGAGTAGTGATTCTACAAACTTGTATTTTGTAAATGGCCTAATGGAATCTACGCTTAACAACTTACAAAAAATAGAAGATTTAAGAGTTATTAGTAGAACTTCAGTAGAAAAGTATAGAAATACAGACAAAACTGTATTAGAAATTGCTGAAGAATTAAATGTTGCCTATTTATTAGAAGGAAGTGGACAACGTATTGGAAATCAAGTTTTACTCAACATTCAGTTAATTGATGCTTCTAATGATATGCCAATTTGGGCACAACAATATAACAATAAAGTTGTAGATGTATTTTCATTGCAAAATACGGTTGCAAAAAAAATTGCTGAAGCCATAAAAGCAAAAGTTACGCCAGCAGAGTTGCAACAGATAAATAAAAAACCAACAGAAAACATATTGGCTTATGATTATTATTTAAAAGGATTAGAAAATCAAAATGAGCAAAGTGAAGCAGGATTAAATAAGGCCATACTGAATTTTGAAAAAGCTATAGAAGAAGATTCAAAATACGCTAATGCACATGCTCAAATTGCAATTTGCTACTATTACTTAGATGTTAATAAAATTGAAAAGAAGTATTTAGACAAATTAAATGAATATGCAGACAATTCCTTGTTGTATGACTCTACTTCTGAATTGTCTCTGATTGCAAAAGCGCTATATTATATTAACGCAAACGAATTTAGGTTAGCAATACCTTACCTTGAAAAAGCACTAGATTACAACCCAAATGCTTCTTCTGTGGTACTAATTTTATCTGATTTATATGCTAGAGTTGTTCCAGATACAAATAAGTATCTTACGTATGCATTAAAAGGAATAAAATTGAATGTAGAAGCTAACGATAGCATATCTAAAAGCTTTATCTACCTTAACTTGAGTAATGCATTAGTGCAAAATGGGTTTGCTAAAGAAGCTTCAAAATACATTGAAGAATCTTTAAATTATAATCCTGAAAATCAATATTCTACTTACTTAATAAATTTTATAGATTATGCTAATGATAAAGATTTAAATTCCTTAAGAGAAAAAATGTTTATTGAGTGGCGAAAAGATACAACTCGCGCTGATATAACTCAAGAATTAGCCAAAACGTATTATTTTCAGGAGGATTATGAAAATGCATTGGTTTATTACGAGAAATATATTAACATACTTTCTACTAATAAAATAGACCTGTATCCTGCAGAGAACATAAAAATTGCCTACACCTATAAAAAATTAGGATTTTCTGATAAAGCTGAAAAATACTTTAATAAATATAAAGACTACTTAGAAAAAGATGAGTCAATTTACAGAGAGGCAAGTTTAGCTATGCTTTATCTTTATGAAAGTAAACCTGATAAAGCAATAGATGCTTACAATAAATTTAGTTTACAAGATGGTTTCCAATATTGGATTTTATTGTTTCTTGAAGAAGATCCATTAGTTAAATCTCTTTCTACTCACCCTAAATATGATGAAGTTTTTCAAAAGATAAAAGATAGATTTTGGGAAAATCATAACCGTTTAAAAAAATCTTTAAAAGAACAAGAACTCATATAACTTATATGATTCAAATTATAGGTTACTATAATATATTAAAACAAGTAAGGTTCCATAAAACAAACTTAAGTTTAAAACTACAAAAAGAAAACGCTTTAAGCTACTCAAATCAAAGACTTTAGAATTCCAGATTAAAATCAATAAATGAAATGGAATAAAGAAAAATCTTGCCATATCAGTATTCTCAAATACTAAACTCAAAACAATTGAAATGGGAACAAATAGAATTGTCCATAAACTTACATTGTAAATATTTAAAATTAAATGCTCAAAAATATTTTTCTTGAACTTTATGTAAACTAAAGCACTAAAAAGTGTTAGCAATACAATATTCAAAGCTAAAATAGCAAGATGTGAAGAAATATTAACTGTTAATGACAGCCCCAAAAAATTATTAAAAAAAAAGTAATTTATTAATAGCGATAAAGAGGCTATTGTAAAGAATTGAAAAGGTGTAAAATAATATTTTCTAAATCCGTTCCAATAATTTGAAACTATTGTTCTTGGCGCAAAAAGTGCAATTTTTAAATTCATAAAAATAGACTTTTCTAATGAAAAAAAACTTTCAAATAAACCCCATAAAATTGTAATACTTGTAACTCTACTATTTTTAAAGTATTGACCACAATTTGAGCAATATTTTTCTCTTATTTCATTAGTGCAGACTGAGCATTTCATATTGAATTGTTTTTAATTTTGAATGAAATTATTGAGGTTATTCTGTTTTTGGAATAACCTCAATAGTAGAAATGGTTTTTACAAATTCAGCTCTACAGGTGTAACTTTTTCAAATAAATCAGTAACTATATGCTGCTGAGAAACTGGTGTAACCTCTCTGAAGTACCCAAGTAAGTCTTGAGTTGTTGCATATCGATCAGTCTGCATTTTTAGTTTTCCATTTGTTGTATTCCAATCTTCTAGAAAGCGTTTAAGTGCTTTATTGACATTCTTTTCTCCTATCGCTTTTTGAAATTCATACATATTGATTGCTCCTTTTGCATAATAGACATAATCTTGATTTTCTACTAGAGCAAGAGATGGTTCTTCTTTACTTTCTTTTTGTATACCTTCTTTATATTTATCCATTTGAAGCGTTAAAAACTGTTGCACTTTTTCTTCAGAATACTGTTGCTTTAAAACCATTATAGCTGCATATTGAGATAAAGTTTCTAATACCATCAATTGTCCTTGCACATTCGCAGCTTCTACTTGCATTGCAAACCATTGGTGTGCTACTTCATGCGCAGTCACATAAAAAGCCATATCAAGATCTTTTTCGTCATCTATATCTAACACAAATCCAATAGATTCCGAAAAAGGAATCGTTCCAGGAAAAGATTGTGCAAATGTTGCATAACGTGGAAACTCCATAATACGCAGTTGTTGGTATTGATACCGACTGAAGTTGTTACTATAATAATCTAAGGATGCTTTCATAGACCTCATCATTCTATCGATGTTATACTTATGTCCTTTTTGATAATAAATTTCAAGGTCAACAGGCTCAGTAATCCCCTTATTGTTTGTCATCCATTTGTCTTTTTTAATTTCATAATCTGCAGAAACTATGGCGTAAAAATTAATAATTGGTGTAGTTGTTTTATAATGAAAATAATTACGATTATTATCTGTCCATTTTCTCAATAAATCTCCAGGAACCAAGGCTGTTTGATCTTTGGATGTACCAATAATCATTTCAAAATGAATCCCATCAGAATCACCACCAGATCTCGCATTCACTAATTCTTTAGGGTCATCTATGTTCGCTTTTCTAGATCTCTTTGATAAATTATGCTCTCTTCGTTCATCTTCATCTTGAAGTTCATATTTTTTATTGTAACCCAATGTTGGAAACTGTTCGTTATTGAAAAATGTACCATTGTAAACAATATTGCTATTAGAATTTCCTTGCTCAAAACCTTTGGTTGTAAAACTTTGCTTAAAATACATTTTTACAGAATCACCAGGTTGTAAAGCGTTCTTCAGGTTGAAAATTGAATAATCAAACTTTTTGTATTGATTATTGGTTGTAAAACCACCTTCAAAAGAGATGCTGTCTATCGTAACATTTTCTTCCAAAAGTTTTTGAATATGTATGGATTTTATTTTTTCAATCGATGTGTTTTTTAACATATAATATCCTTCTACTGTGTAATCTCGTTTGGATGGATACAGCTCTAGTTGTAAGTTTACGTCAACTATTTTTGGTTGCGCTATATATTCAAATTGTTTCAATTCTTTTTCATACGCTACTCTGAATTCAGTAGCTTCAGAATTGCTCCAATATTCATTTAAAATATTTGTATTGTAAAATATAAACCCTCCAATAATAATAAAAGCAAAAAGTATAATGTCTGTAAATTTTATAAGAGGTTTGCTAAACTTATACTTAGCAATTTTTATTCGTTTTAATAAATTTGTTTCATTTCCTCTAACAGAAATTAAAGACCCTATTATTAACAATAGAATTCCGAAAAGAAACCAATACAATTTGATGATTAAATAGGGTTGTAAAAAATGCCCATAACCATTCATATCTGAATAAGCGCCTAAGGAACTTCCTCCAAAAAAGTGTAAATCATGATCAAACCCTAATACAGCAATAGCTACATTGACAATACTAAATATAATCACCAAAATGATACCTACAAACTTATTATTTACTAAAGATTGAATAAAAAATGCTAAGCAAGTAAAAATGGATAATAAGGGTAAAATTTCTAAAAAGAATCCATTAAAATAGACTTGGAATTCATAGTTATAATAACCACTTAGCGTTTGGAATACTATCCCTGAACAAATTAAAGCAACAATTAATACTACATAAATTAAGTTTAATCCAATAAATTTTCCAGCTAACCTTACAAAACTTGACATGGGTGTAGCATCATAAATTAAATTCAACTTTGCGACTCTTTCTTTCCATACCAATTCTCCTGAATAAAATACAAGGATAATGATGAAGAAAAAATAAGACGTTTCTTGAAGTTCCTCCACTATAAAATAGGTTGCAGGATAGCTATCAACACCATATACAGTTCCAAGATTTACAGAATTGACTAAAATGATAATCATTCCGCAAATAACAATTCCCCAAAATGATGGTTGCTTACAAATACTAATAAAGTAAAACCACGAAAACTCTTTTAATTGAGCCCATTTAGATTGCAAACCATATTGTTTTTTAGCTTTAGGGATTTCTATATCACTATTTACACTGGCACTAATAGTTATTAATTTTTGAACTTGTTTTCTCCTTGATTTCTTTTCTTTAACCAGATTAAAATTGAACTTTTTATACCCATAGATTAATGCGAATATTCCTAAAACAACCCAAAATAATTTATTAAATAACATTGCACCAATAAAAGGAAGTTCTTGAGTGCTCTTTTCTAAAACCGACCAAGATTTTGTAATATAGCTTGTTGTTGTTAATGAAAATGGATCAAAAATAGCTTGCCAGAAATCATTGGTAATTGCTTTGGTTAACAAAAACACCACAAACAAAATAACACCCTGAGTATATACAACTATTAAATTTCTAGTTAAAGCTCCAGTTACAAAAAACAATGCTGCTCCAAAAAATAACGTTGGTAACGTTACCATTAGAAAGGTCTTTATATAAACAAATGCATTAAAAGCCAATTGCTCATCTGGACTAATCCAGGGCATAAATTCACCCAACATCATACCCAGTATAATTCCTGTAAATACAAACAGTAAAACAGTAAATGCACCTAAAAACCTACCTAGTAAATAATCTCTTTTTTTGATAGGTGTAGAAAATAATAATGATTCTATCTCGTACTCAAAATCTCGCAACACAGATACACCCATAATCATCGAGGCCAAAATCATACATAAATTAGTTATAGCTCCCATAGTTTTCGCTATTATTAGGGGTGAATTCCTTTTCATTAGCCCCATTTCTGAACCTTGAAAAACAAAATCTACACCAATAATTGAAAACAGAAATATAAATAAGAAGAACACGTAAGTGTCTGGTCGTTTAATTCGATATTGTATTTCGAACTTGAAAATTTCATACCACATAATTATATAGATTTAGCGTTAGTAACATTGAAAATTTCTGAGAAATACACATCCTCTAATTCTGCATTAATGGCTGTAAAACCCTCTCCAGGATTCGTATTACTTACAATATGAATGGTAGGTTTTCCTAGAAATAATCGTTCACTGATCACCTGAAAGTTTTCTTTGTATAGATTTAATTCTGATTTTTCGATTGTTTTTTGATATACTCTACCCTTTAAACTTTCCAAAATCTCAAGAGGTTTTCCTTTTAAACAAACTTGCCCTTTGTTAATAATAGCCATATTTGTACACAACTCCTTAACATCATCTACAATGTGAGTTGATAAAATAACCACTGTTTTTTCACCTAACTCACTTAATAAATTGTAAAAACGGTTTCTTTCTACAGGATCTAATCCTGCAGTTGGCTCATCAACAATTAATAGTTTAGGGTTGTTTACTAGAGCTTGTGCAATTCCAAAACGTTGTTTCATACCACCAGAAAAACCTTTTAAATTCTGTTTTCTGACATCATATAAATTGGTTTTATGCAAAAGTGCTTTTACCAATTCTTGACGTTCCTTTTTATTGATAATACCTTTTAATACCGCAAAATGATTGAGTAATACTTCTGCAGATATTTTTGGGTACAAACCAAATTGCTGAGGCAAATACCCTAAGACTTGTCTTAACTCATTTTTTTGTTGTAAAACATCTATATCACCTAATTTTATGGAACCTTGATCTGCTTCTTGTAAAGTTGCAATGGTTCTCATTAATGTAGATTTTCCTGCTCCATTTGGTCCTAATAAACCAAACATTCCAGTAGGAATATCTAAAGAAATATTTTGAAGTGCTTTAACTCCATTAGCATACGTTTTTGATAGATTGTCAATAACAAGTTCCATAGTATTTGTGTTTTTAATTGATTCGATACGCAAACCTATCTACTATTGTTAGTAAGAAAAAGAATCTGGGATACACTCCAAACTAGCTGTGACACAAACACTTTTAAAGGACATAAACGAACTTTATCACTATTAAACAACTATTTATCACTACTTAACTTTTGTTTATCAACTAATTTGTTGGCCAAAGTTTATTTAAGTAATATTGATGTATGAAGATGAAAATATCAGAAAATAGAAAGAAAATTATGAAGCGATTATTTAAAATAATGCTTGTAATTATAGGTATCATTATTATTGTATTTAATGACACCTTTGGTAAATTAGAAGGATTTGCAGAATTTATTGCATTCTACTTTATTATCGTATTTATAACGATTGCCTATTGGATTTTTAAACAAATAAAATCCATATTTAAGTTAAGGAACGAAAAAGAAAAAACAGAACTACTACATTTAAAAAGTCAGGTAAATCCTCACTTTTTCTTCAATACGCTCAATAATTTATATGGAATGATGGAGAAGAATTCCAAAGAAAGAGAAATGGTTCTTAAACTTTCTGATATGATGCGTTATAGTATTTATGAAGGCGAAAAAGATTGGGTAACCCTTAAAAACGAATTGGATTATTTACAAAATTATATAGAGCTTCAAGAAATTCGTTATCACAAAAAATCGGATGTACAATTCAATCATACTATCGAAAATCCTGATGCTAAAGTGATGCCATTACTTTTTATCATTCTACTAGAAAATGCATTTAAGCACGGTTTGGAAAATTTAGAAAAAGACGCTTATATTCATATTGATTTTACAGAAAGTGAAAATGAAGTTCAATTAGTCATTGAAAATAATTTTGATTTGCAACAAACAAAGAATCAAGAAGGCATTGGTTTAAAAAATCTAAAACGAAGATTAGAATTAGTTTACCCAAAAAGGCATTCACTTTCTTTTGACATTAACAATACTATTTATAAAGTTACACTATCTTTAACCTTGAAATGATGAAATATTTAATTATTGATGATGAACATATTGCCCATAAAATTATTATGGAATATTGTGAAATGCTTCCTCATATGCAATTGCAGAAAAACTGTTATAGTGCTTTAGAAGCTTTGGAATATTTGAACACGCATCAAGTTGATTTGATCTTTTTAGATTTAAATATGCCTAAACTAAAAGGTTTTGATTTTTTAAAGACATTAACGAATCCTCCAAAAGTTATTGTAACTACTGCTTATAGTGAGTTTGCCATTGATGGTTATGAGTTAAACATTGTAGATTATTTATTAAAACCATTTCGTTTTGAGCGATTTTTGAGTGCTGTTAATAAAGTAACATCTTCTGACACTAATAAAATAAGAAAAGAAAGTAAAGAGGTTGTAAAGCCTAAAGGACAACATATCTTTTTAAAACAAAATAATAGTCATATTCAGGTAGATGTAGACGATATTCTATTTATTGAAGCTTCAGGCAATTATACCAAATTTGTTACTAAAAATAATACAATTAGTATTCGTGAAAAAATATCGGATACCATCCAATTGCTTTCTGATAATGATTTTCTTCAAGTTCATAAGTCATTTGCCGTTGCAAAAAAGCACATCGCTAGGGTAGAAGGTAATAGAATTTTTATTGGCGATCACATTGTACCTATTGGTAAGCTATATAAAACAAATATTAATCAACTTTTTAAATAATCTTTAAGATTCATTTAAAAAATTTGTGCTTCAGTAAAACTATTTTAATTCGTGAAAAAATCGAAAATATTACTCAAAGCACCTGTTTTTGCTTTAAAGAATTCAGTATAAGTACATTTTTTATTTTGTACATCAAATATTTTCGACAACGTACCACCTGTGGCTCTCATTTCTCCAATTTCATAAGTGGCATTATCACACTTCGGACATTTGTATTTCATAGTTTTATATTTTTTGAGTTGATACTATATGGCTGTAAAATATTAACGCTATTATTCATTGCCTTTTATTTTAAAAACTTAAATCGAGGTCTATATATCACCTCTTTTTCATTGTTTATTCTAAGTGTGTTGATCAATATTAAAATTAAATTGGCGACATACAAAAAGCCAATAACTATAAAAAATGTACTTAACGTTATTTGGTCTGTGAGTCCAATTTTTGATATGATGAAAAATACTAGAGGGATAAAAAATAACAGTATGGTCCACGTGATTTCGAAATTGATTAAATCTTTACCCAGCTTATCACTGTTTTTTATCTTACCTTTTTTTGATGTCCAAAGTATAAATGGAATTAAAATTCCTAATAATGGAAAAAACAGAAATGTTAACGCAGATAAATTGAGATATATTAAATATTTTTTATCTTCTTTTACTGACCAATCTATCAATTCATCTGGAATCACATTTAAGGCATTTGCTAAACGTTTTAACGACTCACCTGTTGGGTTAGATTCCCCCTTTTCTATTCTTTGTATCGTTCTTAAACTCAATCCAGATTCTTCAGCCAGAAATTCTTGAGACATTCCTCTTTGGTTTCTTAATTCTTTTACTCTTAAAGCTAAATAATTTTTATCCATTTTATAAAGATTTATTTTGAGTGATTGTTTTTCTGTATCTCATTATTGCTATCGTTATTGTGCCTAACAAAAATGCAGGAATCAACTGAACTAATGAACCATAAATTACATGATTCAATAAGGCATCACCAAAACTATCATAATACAGTCCATAATGGGTGCCAATTTCCCACTTTGTATCTATCCACCAAAGTATAGCTACTGGAATTCTAGAAATTGGAGAAAAAATAATCAAACTTAATAAAATGATTTGATAAGGTTTTTTCTCGTTAAACGTTTTAATACCTAAATATATGGCAAATCCTAAGGTAAGCCAAAGTAAACCAATTATAAAAATGGCATTCTCTGGTAATCCTATCAATTCTAAAGTATATCTTATTGGTGATAGAAATAATGATATTATTACAGGTACTTTTGCAAAATGTATCGCCTGTCGCAAAGTAGTTTTTTCGTTATTTTCCATATTAATTCTTTTTAGCAGTGATTTTACGACCAGATTGATTCATAGTTAAACTAATAACCTTCCCCTTTTCATTTGTATTAAAAGTGATTTCTGCATCTACAATTTTTACAAAAAAATGATTTTGAGTTTCGGCAAATAATTCGACCTTCTTGGTTTGACCTGGAGCTAATAAGTATAATTGATTTGTGTTATCCAATCCTATAGTAAGGTTTACATTTGGTTTAACCTCATAAGTACCTGTATAGTCACTTAATATTTCTGAAGGTACATCAATTGATTTTCTCTCAGGTTGATTATTCTCAACCTCTGTTATTTTATTATCGGGTAGATTTACAAATAATTCAGCAACTTGTTTCGCCACGTTATTTACATTCTTACAATTACAGTTGGTTAATGCAGTTATATACAGTTTCTCTTTAGGTAAAAACAGCGCAATACTGGTAAACCCCTTCGTGCTTCCTGTGTGGGCAATTACAGGAGAATTTCCCAGTTTTGAAAATCGAAAACCATATCCATAAAGTACTCTTTTTCCACTGTTTAATAAGGTTGGTGTCATAGCTTGTTTTATACTAGAAGCTTTTAAAAGTGTGTTTGAAAGTAATGCATTTTGCCATTTTAAAAGGTCCTCTGTGGTAGATAAAATAGCTCCTGCGGAATACGCTAAAGACAAATTTATATAATCTGATTTTACAAAATCATTTTGTTCAATGATATAACCCTTAGTAAGGTTGGGAATAACTTGTTTCATATCTCCACAGGATGAATTCTTCATTCCTATTTTATCAAAAATATTTTGTTCTATAAAATCACTGTAAGGTTGTCCAGAAACGATTTCAATAATTCGCCCTAGTAAAATATAGCCTGCATTACTGTATTTAAAACGCTCTCCTGGTTTGAATTCTAAAGGTTCATCTTTAAAATATGCAATAAGTTCTGTAGGTGACATATTAGTTTTAGAAATAAAACCCTTGTCACCAACAGGTGTTCTGTTTTTTATTCCCGAAGTATGGTTTAATAGATGATGAATGGTAATGTCTTTTCCAATTTCAGCATATTCAGAAATGTATTTTCCAATTTTATCCTCAACACTTAACTTACCTTGTTCTTCTAGCATTAAAATAGAAATCGCAGTAAATTGTTTTGTTATAGAGCCAATTTGAAAGACACTATTAGTTTCTAAAGGAGTGTTTAATTCTAAATTAGATTTTCCAAAAGCTTTACTATAAATGGCTTTTCTATCTTTGGCTACTAAAACTGAAATTCCTGGTTCTTTAGAACTGTAAGTTGATGAAACTACAGCATCAATTTTAGATTGATAGCTTTGGCTAAACCCAATATATGTAATAAAAAAGAAAAGGATACTTGTAAAATAATTGTTCATGTGTTTGTATTAAATATTTCGTTTACAAAATTAAATACAATACCCATAGACACTAGCGCCAAACTTATGACATCTTTATGACATCTGTGGTAATTACCTGAAATAATAGTACATGTGGACTTTATTTTAATGAGTAAGTAGAGTTTTTATAGTTTTTAAAGAGAGTTCCATATAGGTAAAGAAATACTACTGTTTCCTGTAAAAGTTATTGTAACTACTGCTTATAGTGAGTTTGTCATTGATGGTTATGAATTAAATATTGTCGATTATTTATTAGAACCGTTTAGTTTTGAGCGGTTTTTAAGTGCTATTAATAAAGTGACCTCTTCTGATACCAGTACAATAAGAAAAGAAAGTAAAGAGACTATAAAACCTGAAGGACAACATATTTTTTTAAAACAGAATAATAGTCATATTCAGGTAGATGTAGATGATATTCTATTTATTGAAGCTTCTGGTAATTATACTAAAGTTGTTACAAGCAATGAAACCATAAGCATTCGAGAAAAAATATCGGATACCATCCAATTGCTTTCTGACAATGATTTCATGCAAGTTCATAAATCATTTGCCGTTGCAAAAAAACACATCGTTAAGGTAGAAGGTAATAGAATTTTTATTGGCGATCACATTGTACCTATTGGTAAGCTATATAAAACAAATATTAACCAATTATTGAGGTAAATTGCTATTGCCATGTCAATATATAATCTAGTCTGAAAATTCATGAGGATTTTCATGAGTAGGTGAGTACTAGCAATGAATTATTCAAGAGGTTACTACACGTATTTTATATCTTATTTCAGATGTCCTATTACCCAATTTTTTATTTCATTCAATGCTGTTGGGGAAAATGTTTGTTCTATTTTTCTATATTCATCCATCTTTCCAGTTTCACACTCCTGAAAGAAGTGGTTTAAGTTTTCCAATTCTACTATTTTATAATCTTTATTCTTGCCTTTGATTAATGCATTTCTTATGCCTTCTTGATTTATTTTTGCATTTACTTGCGTGTCTTTACTGCCATTTAATGACAACACTGGGATTTTTAATTTTTCAATTTCATCAGCAGGATTGTATTGTAAAAAATAGCGTGACCAAGGTTGTAAACTTGTTTTAAGTTGGCTTTCTATAAATGTATTGATATTCTTTTCTGGTACGTTTAATGATGTTAAAATGGGTCTTAAAAAATCATTATAATGTTTAGTTAATTCCTTTTTAATTTCCGATTCCCCCTTATTAGAGATTACAATTGCAATCGCTTTTCTGGTGTTTTTTTCATAAGCCACCTCATCTTTAACAGGAAATTCTCTCAATATTTTAGATTGCATTACAGATAGTTCTGTTCCCGAAATTCCGGTAGAAGCTAATAACACCATAAAAGCGACATCTTTAGAGTTGTTAGCCGCTAGAGGTGCGATAATACCACCTTCACTATGACCAATCAAACCTATATTTTTAATATCTACATCGTTTCTAGTTTTTAAGTATGCGATGGCACTCAAAACGTCTTTGGAAAAATCTTCTGTGGTTGCTTTACCAAAATTTCCTGTAGATTCACCAACTCCACGATCATCAAAACGCAATACGCCAATGCCTTGTCTTGTTAAATAATCTGATAATACTAAAAAAGGTTTGTGTCCCATAAAACTTTCATCTCTGTCTTGTGGACCACTTCCGCTAATTAAAATTACTACTGGAAATTTTCCGTTTTTATTGGGTAAGGTTAAAGTACCTGCTAATGTTATGTTGGCTTCATTATTTTTAAAAATGACTTCTTCTTCATAATAAGGGTAGGGTTTTACAGGTTCCTGCGGCCGTTTCGAATCTTCTATTTTTATAGTTCCTTTTTTTAAGTTTATGACCATTTCTATGCCACCTTCCTTGTAAATACCTTCAAATTGTTGTGCTTCAGTATTAAAAACTCCTGTATAGTTCATTCCAACATTAGAGCCATCAATAATTAGCTTTCCATTTGTAAAAGTTGTAGCTGATGGTTTGATGCCAGCAATTCTAAACGTTGGAACATCCATAGTAGTTGAATACGTAGCGTTTTCTTGTTTTATATTAAAAACAAAAGTGATTTCTTTATCGCCTCTTTTGGTTGTTCCGTTCCAATGTCCTGAAATATCTTGAGAACGTGCACTAGTAATGGCGAGTAAATTTAAAAGTATGATAATTGTTAATGTTTTCATGTTCGTTAAATTTTGATTGATGATGTCTAGGCCAAATTTTCGTTAGCCTTGTGGTATTAAAAAATAGTATTACTAATTTAGTAATCGAAGCTATTTGAAGAGAGATTTAGTTAGATTTACATTAGAGCACGTTTCCAGCGTCTTTAGCTTGAGCATCCTTACGGCGACCTATTAATGCGCCAATAAATAGTCCCATACAAATGCCAACGGAAATCCCTAAAGACCTTTCAAAACGCTCACCTATTAGAATTCCAGCTATAACTCCGAATAACATTCCTAAAGTTACACTCAGGTTTGTATAGTATCCTTGAGAAGTCAAGGAAAAGGTGTCCTTTAAATAGGCCTCAAATTTACTCAGTGCGTTTTTAAAGAATTTTTTTCTATTGTCTGGATTTGAGTTTAGTTTTAAGCTATCCAGTTCCATTTCTATAGATTGAATTTCATCAGTGGTGAATGCTCTGTTTTCTAATTTTTTAAGAATCTCAATAAATTGCGTATAAACCTTGATTTCAGATTTATTAGAGGATTCAGTTTTTAAACTTTCAAAAAAGTTAATTGCATTTAATAGTGTCATAATTTTTACTGTTTTCTTGGTTAGTGGCCCAAATCAAAAAATATTACACCTAAAATTTATTTATTTTAAAAAACCACAACAAAACACCTTATTATCAAACGCTTAACTTCTTAAGCTTTCTATATCTGTCATCAATTCTTCTAGTTTTTTGAATATTCTTCCATAAACGATGTTTAAATCCCATTTATAAATTCGACCTCCAACAAGGAATAGCAAAACCAAGATGACTGCCACGATAACAATTCCGATGAGTGGGATTCCAAATATTAAATAGGTATCTGGAAAACCAACAAGTATTTCATCTACAAGCCGTTCACCCAAAGGCATGCCTTCGGCATCTTTAAACCAAAAGCCTAAAACCAATGACATAAATATAATTGGGTACAAAAATCTTGACATTTTTTTATTGATTGCGACCTGCTTTTGTATCCACTCATTAAATGACTTTAAATATTGATAACTACTTGCACCTTTGTCAATTTTTTCTAATCCATTTAATAACATCTTATTAATAAACACAAGAACTGAAAGAGTAATAAAAAATATAACACCTGTTATTGGTATGCCAACAAAAAATGAGACAATTAAAAAGATAAATGAGAATGCTATAATTGCAATCAAATTTATTTTAAACATACGTTTAAATTTATCAATAATATGAATTGATTTTTGGTTGTAAAGGTTGTTTATTTTTGGTGCTACTAATGCGTCACTCTTGAGAAAACCTTCTTTCCAAATGTTTTCAATTGATTTTTCCATCTAATAATTTTTTTAATCTAGTTTTAATTCTTTTAACACGTACACCAATATTATTTGGGTTCGTTCCTATAATTTCAGCAATTTCCTTTTGCGATTTTTCTTCCAAATAAAGCATGATAACGGCTCTATCTATTTCCGATAGTTTTCTTATGGCATCATATAATAAATTTAGAGATTCGTCTGAAAACGCGTAGTTGTTTTCGGTTTCTTCAGCAGTTATAGAATCAGACACAAAATGCTGAACATTGTTTTTCTTTTTCTTAAGTAAGGTTAAACAGACGTTTAATGAAATGCGATACACCCAAGTGCTCCATTGCGATTCTTCGCGAAAATTGTCTTTACTCCTCCAGATTTGTAAACACACTTCTTGGTAATAGTCTTCAAAATCTTGTTGTGAACTGGTGTAAGCTCGACATAATTTGATAATTATTCCTGCGAATGGTAAAATGGATGTGTTGTAAAAATAGCTACTCAATACTGTTGTTTTATTGGTTAGTGGCTTAAATTAGGAATTATTACAGGTTAATGTCAAAATTGATTTTATTTTATTAATCGATTTACATTAAGCTTATACATTTTCCCTATTGGAATTTTGTGATTCCTTAGATGTATTCTATTACCTTCAATTAATTCTATTTTATCTATTGAGATAATAAAAGATTTGTGAATCCTTATAAATTGTGTCTCTGGTAAATTATGTGTAAAGGATGTTAGCGTTTGATGAGAAACAATCACTTTATCAACCATATTAATTTTTACATAGTTTCCATAGGCTTCTAAAAACAGAATGTCCTTTAACTTTATCTGGTAGTATTTTTTATCTTCCTTTATAAAAATCTTAGTGTCTTCTATGGTTTCCGTATTTTGTATTGGGCTGGCTTTAATTGATAATGCATCGGAAACTTTACTAACAGATTTTACAAAACGACTGAAATTAAATGGTTTTAATAAATAATCGTCAATATTCAATTCATAACCTTCTAAGGCAAATTCCTTGTAGGCTGTAGTAATGATAATTTTTGGCGGATTAGAAAGTGTTTTTAAAAACTCTAAACCAGAAAGCTTTGGCATATTTATATCTAAAAAAATAAGGTCAATAGAATGCTTATTTAAATAGTCTAGGGCTTCAAAAGCATTATAACAACTTTTTTGGAATGATAGATAAGACAAATTACTCGCATAATCTTTAATATTATCATGAGAGGCAGTTTCGTCGTCTACAATTATATATTTTATCATTTCTTATATATATCTAATGTTGTTGAATAGGTGTTTTCTTCAATTTTATTATACAATTGATGTGTGTTTGGATATAATAAATTTAAGCGATCTTTTAAATTTTCGAGCCCAATACCTTTGTCTTCTGATGATTCTTCAGCATCATAATTGTTTTTAACTGTGAAACTTATTTTATTTTCATCTTCAATAAGTTGTAAATGAACAAATGCATTATCTGTTGCTTTTTCAATGCCATGTTTAAAAGCATTTTCTAGCAAGATAATGAATAACAAAGGTGCCACTTTTGTTTCTGGATTTTTAATTGATTTTTCAAAATTCACATCAATGTCTTTATGGTATCTGGCAGTTTGTAAATCAATAAAATTTATTAAATAATCTATTTCATCTTTTAACTGCACGTTTTCCTTTCCGCTATCGTAAATAGTGAATCGCATTAAATCTGATAATTTTAGGACATAGTCTTGAGCTGCATCAGCATCCTTTTTTATTAAGGCATACAAATTGTTAAGTGTGTTAAAGAAAAAATGAGGATTTATTTGATTTTTTAATAGCATCAATTCGGCTTCTAATTTATCCTTTTTAAGTTTTTGAATACTTTTTCGGTATTCGTAGGTCCAATAGAAAATTAAATAAGCAACTGCAATTGCTAAAAGAATTCTTACGCTATTCTTTAGAAAGCCTCCATCTAAATCTGTAGTAGCATCAATAGCAAATATTAAAAGCGGAATACTTATTCCTAAAAAGAGATATTTTAATCGAAGGTTAGAAGTCCCAAATTTTATTTTTTCAGTTTGAAAGAGATAATTCAAAAGGGTGTAAAAGACTACTAAACCCAATGAACTTGAAAGCACTGCGAATATTTCGCTTTGAGCGTTTCTTAAGATTAGCATCAATACAAGGATGATGCCTGATACAATTGCCGATGTTTTAAATAGTTTTTTTTGTGTCATGTTTTCTAATTGTTTATGATTTTGACACAAATCTATATTGCATATTCAAGGTTACAATTTTTATTTTATGAACGTCTCTTATCATATTGTAAACGTATCAAATTTATTGATAAAGATACTTTAAATATCATTATGAGTTGATTACCATTTGATACGTTAACTTCATCAAAATAATTCTAAATGACGAATATTCAGTTCTAGGTTTGCATCAAATTTAAAACTAAATACATATGAAAACTTTAATTACAATTATTACAATGGCATTATCGACCTTATTCGTAAATGCACAAATGACAGCTGAAAAGGAGCTACAAAAAGCTTTAGATGAATCTACAGCTATTGCTTTGAAAAAACATAATGTTCCTGGTATGGCAATCGCAATTATTAAAAATGATCAAGTGATTATTAAAAAAGGATATGGATTTTCTGATATAAAAAGCGGAGAAACACCTAGCAGTACAACAGGATTTAATATTGGATCTATATCAAAAATGTTTACTGCTTGGGGAATTATGAAATTAGTAGAAGAAGGAAGTCTTCGATTAGACGCTCCTGCTTCCAATTATATTTCAGGTTGGAAATTGCCAGCTAGTGAGTTTGATGCTAATAAAGTAACCATTAGAAATTTATTGCAGCATACAGCAGGTTTATCTGTACATGGTTATAATGGGTATGAATCTAAAAATGAATTAACATCCATTAGGCAATCGCTATCTGGAACTTCCAATCCAGATGAAGCCGTAAAGCTTATAATGGAGCCTGAAAGTAAATGGCAATATTCTGGTGGAGGTTATTCTATACTGCAACTTGTCATAGAAGAGGTAAGTGGTAACTCGTTTGCAGACTACATGCAAAAAAGCATATTTAAACCTTTAAAAATGAAGCATACGAGTTTCGATATCAATAAAAAGATATTAAAAAATTCTGCTAAAGCGTATGATGAAGAAGCAAAGGAAATACCGTTGCGCCTTTTTAATGCTCAAGCAGCAGCGGGTTTGCATACAACCATAGATGATCTAATTCTATTTGCAAAAGCATCATTTTCAAGAAATCCTGTTTTGTCAGAAGAAAGCATTGCTCTTTTAATAGAACCTACCGAACTATCAAAAGGGAATTACGGAATGGGTTATATGGAAATGAATCGTTTTGGAGATTTCACATTGAACGGTCATGGAGGTTCTAACGAAGGTTGGCAATCTGGTTTTATGCTCGATTTTAAATCAAAATCTGGTATTATTATACTTACCAATGGCTCTAATGGAAGGAATGTCTTATTTGGAAGTATGAAAGATTGGGCTCAATGGCATGGAAGTAACTAATTATATTTCTTTTTATTTAAGCAGTGAATGACTAATCTAGAGGCATTCACTGTTTTTGCGCGTAATGTGCTACAACGGTTGTGTATATAAAAAGTGCGATTGACTAAATGCACATATCTTTCAAACGTGATTGTTTTTTTAAAAATAGGGTTGAACTCAAAGATAGCCAAATCTTGAGCATTTTTTATATACGTCTTAAGTTTGTCTTTTAATAAATTTGATGTTTAATCAGAAAGAATAAAAGAGAGAATTAAGGTTAATATATACGGTGAAGCTTACGACTTCGACAACACTGATAATCCTCTCTCTTTTCTACTTTATATCACGTTCAGTTCTGTGAGACCTAGATCTCGATTTTAAGTTGTTGTGAGTATAAGTAGCTTATTCTTTCATAAATAATTTACTTATGAATAAATATAGTGAAACTTTTGGAATTGACATCAGCAAAGATGTTTTTGATGTTTATGGCAGTACTCAAGGTCATTTACAGTTTAAAAATACAGAATCAGGTTTTAAGAATTTTCAAAAATTATTAAGTAAAGATAGCTTAATAGTTATGGAAGCTACAGGTTATTATCATTACAGGTTTGCTCAATATCTCTATCATCAAGGTTTTGTAGTTTCTGTAGTAAACCCTTTATCTATAAAGCGTTTTATACAAATGAAATTAGCAAAAGTAAAGACAGATAAGGGTGATGTAAAGTCAATTCTTTATCTCTAACTTATAACGCCATCATTTAGATATAATCCAATAAGACTAAGAGAGTTAATAATTCCATGTGCAATTATTATAGGAAAAAGTTTTCGCTTAATTATAAAATAGACTGAACCAAATATTAGGGCAATACAACCAGTAGCAATAACACCTGCTAGTCCTTGGTAAATATGTAGCATTCCAAATATTATAGTATGAATAATTAATGCTATAATTATTCCCAATTTATTATTTCCAGTAAAATCGATCAATCTATTTAGTAAATATCCGCGAAATAACAATTCTTCACCTAACGCTGCACCAAACCAAACAACTGTAATTAGGTAGACTATAAACACAAGAGGTTTTCCCATAAAAAAGGCAAATCTATCTGCTACATCTGCTGGATTCGTTAGACCGAAACTTTCCAATGTTGGTTTCACTATGAATCCCATAATTGAAAATACTAGTGTTACAATTCCAATTGCTATTAATATATTAATCAACCAATTTTTTATGCCTATTGGAAACTGAAATCCAAATTCTTTCCATTTTAGTTTTTTTTGTTTCATTAAAACTGTACTAACTATAATTCCGCACCAAATTGCTATTGAGCCAGCACCAATCAAGTTGAAATAATCTGCAAGGTATTTTATGCTCAATATTGTAAGGAATACAATTGCTATTTCTAAAAGAATTTTAATATTAAAAGATTTCTTTTGTTGTTCTATATTATTCATCTAATTGTTTTTTTTTGTAATTTTAGGACAAATTTACTAATAATAATTTAAATTAGGACAAGTTTACTAATGAAATCGACAAAAGAAAAAATATTGGATAATTCAAGGCACTTATTTAATGAGCAATCTTATAGTTCAGTAACTATTAGAATGATTGCAAAATCATTAAAGATGAGTTCAGGGAATTTAAATTATCATTTTAAAAAACGTGAAGAAATTTTGGAGGCTTTATATTTTGAAATGACAAAAGAATTTGACTATAGACTCTTAAATTTCCCTAAGATGGAAGTTTCTATAAATCAAATAAAAATTGAGATTAAGTTAACGATGAAGCGAATGATTGATTATCAATTTTTCTGGACAGACTTATTTAATATCATAAATTTAAATGATAATATAAAAACACATTTTCATAAAATATATGATGCACGATTTGAGAGTTATATCTTTTTATTTACTCAATTAAAAAAGAATAAATTAATGAAAGTATCTATACTGGATTGGGAATGCCAAAATCTTGCCGAACAAATGATTGTTTATAGTAATACTTGGTTGTATTCTACCGTATTATATGGAGGGAGAATTAATGAGAGTATAATAGAAAAAAAAGCAAATACTTTATTAAGTATTCTTTATCCTTATCTTACTGTAAAAGGAAAGAAAGAATTTTATAAAATTATAGATTCTAATAAAAGATAAATCTGTTTTTTTCAATTATTATCTTTATGCGGTTTTTAACTTACAGTCAACTACTTTTTTGTCAACTATAGAGATACTCTCTCTTAAGGAAAGTTCTAAAAATATTGCTCCAGAAAGTCCATAGGTTAAAGCAAAAGGGCCTGAATTAAATTTTCCTTTTTCATCATCTAATGCTAGTAGCAGGTATTTATCTATCAAATTTAAATCAGTCATAACGTAAGTTGTTTAATTTATTAGTAGTTCTAAATCTAAAATTGTTACATTCAAATTGTTAGTTTTTTAATTTAGAGATTCGATAGTCTAAAATTTATTAGTCTACTAAATTTCATTTAGAAACCTTCCAATTTTTAACTGTTTTCCATAAAAATAGTAATGTTTTTATGAGTAGCTTTTTTCAAGAACCTACCCAACGGATAGTTTTTTAATTCTTAAATAGAATGTTTTGTATTTTTTAATCGTATTGAAATTATTGTAAAAAACACTAAAAAACCAAAGGACAGATAAACAATAACATCTTTAATAATAGCATATAATGTAGTAACACGTTTAGTGGGTAATGTTGCATACATAATTTTATCATTTTTATCAAAACTGCTCATTTGTGAAACCATCTCACCATAAGGTGTTATTGCAGCTGAAAGACCAAATCGTGTTGAACGCAGAACAGAATGGCCTTGTTCGACAGCTCTAAATGCAGCCATTTCAGTATGCAAAGGGTCAATACCCCTCCAATCACTAGATGGAACAAAAACTATATCAGCTCCTAATTCCTCATATCCTTTTGCCAGATATGGAAAATCATAATCATAGCAAATTGCGGCTGCTACTTTTGTTCCTTTTATATCAGCAACTTTTAAAGGTGACTTTCCCTGCACTGCAGGTTCTCCAGGTACAGGTTGATGCTTGAGATATGTATGTATAATGTTTCCTGACGAATCGATAAACTGATACTTGTTCTCATACCTCAAAGGAGATTGTGAAATCGGTAACACATAAGAAGCGACCAAAGTGATATTGAGTTCAGCAGCTAGTTCTTTAATAGAGTTAATCCATTCCTTCTCAACTTCTGGCATTATAAATATAGCAGCTTCGTTCCACGATATTATTTTAGCACCACCTTCCGCTGCAGTTCTGGTTCGTTTAAATAATGCGGTTTTAGTCTGTTCAGTTCTTACCCCAGTTGGCAATGGTAAACCACTTGCCTTCGAGTCTGTTCCAACTGCTGCTACGGTTATAGTATCACTGCCATTTGCTTTGCTCATATCGTATCGAATGGAGCCAAAAAAAATGAAAATAAACAACATAATTAACGGAAGCTGAAATGTTGAGATAGCTGTTTTTCGTTTGATGATAATATTGGTAATTGAGACGTTAACCCAATAAATCAGAAAGCTTAGACCAGCCATACCAAACAGCGATACTGTTTGAATAAGCGATACATTATCGTGCATGGTATATGCAGCTACTCCCCAACTGGCAAGAGGTGTAAAGGTGTATTGAATCCATTCCATTATGATCATAATAGCAGGAAATAAAAACAGCGCGTATTTTTGATTTTTAAATTTACTCCAGATTAAGTAACCAGGCAGGTGAAATATACTAATTGGAATCGAGTAAAGAATTACCATCGCCAGTGGAATTGGATCGCTAATAATCTTTGTTACAACAAAGGACCAAGCCAAAACCAAAGCGAGAAAAAAGGTTAATCTTGACTTCCAGCCTTTTGTGAAACTTAGATAAATTAAAAATGGAACACTTGAAACCCAAGCCATGACTTCAATACTAAAGGTCATGTGAGTTAAGGTCATGGTAGCTACTCCAATTGCGAGAAACCATAGTGGATTAATTTTATTGATATTAAATCCTTGTTTGGTGGTACTTGAAAAGTTCTTCATCTTTCTTTGTTTTATTGACTACAAAGATTGATAACATTGATTATAAACCAATTAACATTTGTTAAAAGATACTATTTATGATGTAAGATCTTTACGAAGTCTGCTTAAAGATACATTTGTAATACCTAAATATGATGCAATATCTACGTGGGAGATAAGGTTTTCTAAAAAGTGATATTTTTCTCTAAAAAAAATGAGTCTTTCTTTGGCAGTGAATGAAGCTAGACCAATTTCTTTTTCAACTTTTGTAAGGAGTTCATTTTGTAAAACCATATTTCCAAACTCACGGATGTCAATGTGATTTATCATCAGCTGCTCAAACTTGTCTGCGTTGAAACTGGCTAAGGTTATCTTTGTAAGCGCTTGAAAGTTGAGTTGAGATATTTGATTAGCTGTTCTAGTTTTATTTGGAGAGAGCACTCCATCATCAAGAAAAAAAGAGATTGTTACTTCTTCTCCATCTGGATTTAATAAAAAACTACGGCATATACCTTCAAAGACAAAATATTCGCTATTATTATTTTTTCCTTTATCAATAAAAACATCCCCCTTTTCATAAACTTCAATTTCTATCAATTTGCTAACTAGATCTAGAGATCTATCCGATACAGAGGAAAATTTGTTAATTATGGATTTAGTGTTTTCTTTTATCTGATTAAAATTCATAACTACCTTTTGAACATTACAACATGCTGAACAACTCTCATGCTGGCTAAAGGCGAAGTTAACATATATTAAACGAATAGAAAATAGATAGCACCGAAAAAAGAGTGGGGGCTTTGAATTAGGTGCATCTAAAAATCTATTTATTTTTTATTTAGCTAATTTTATTTCATCTACACTTTTTCCACGTTAGTAAATAATTGCTGACATTTGTTTTTTCTTGGAATCTACATTCATTTTATTTTTAAATTTCAGTAAGTCTTCTTCAATACTATTATTTAGTAATCCTGCAGTTAATACAGATTTCCATTTTATCCCACCTTTAATGGTTTTTATGTATTCGTAGTCAGAGATTGGCTTACTCATCACATAAACAGGTTTCTGCTAACAAATAAATCTCAATACCATTAACCTTTTTAACTTTTCATTTTTGTTGTGAAAAACAATTGATGACAATAATGTTTTAGCATTTGGTTTGTTGCGTGGTTATGTAAGTAATTTAGCAAATACAAACCGATTAGAAAATCCGTGAGGATTTTCGTAAGTAGGCTAGAACTAACAACAAATTATATACGGCTTTGCAACAGTTTTTTTACTTTAGTTTTTTTTTAACAATTCATTCAATATTTTTATTGACCCTTCACTACCTAATTCTACAGCTTTTGTATAACTCTTTATAGCTTCTTCTTTTTTATCATATTTTAAGTAAGCTTCACCAAGCGAATCCCATAAATTGCCATCTTTAGGAAATAATTTCACATTCAGTTTAAATAATTCTAATGCCCAAGCAGGTTTGTCTTCTTTTTTCAATCTGCTATATCCTAGCCGATTTAATATTGCATGGTCGTTAAATTCATTATTAAGTTCTTTCTGTAAAAAATCTGGTAATTTTTCTGCATTTGTAGGTGGATTGGTTTTCATAAATTCATGAATCAATTCATAAATGTTTTTTGAAATTGGGGTAGGGGTATAATTTGTATTAAAAATCATTTTCCCTATATGTCTAGCGACGTTTTCTGATTCACTTCCTAAAAACGTATTTGTGATGTAGATAACAACTACATCATCGTCTATAAATCTCACAAAATCTGCAAAATATAATCCATTGCTGCCATTATGAGCAACGATTTTAGAGTCTCTATCACTTTTAGATATTACCCAGCCATAACCATAATACGATGTCATTTTATCATTCTCGGCTACATAAGGTGTTTCTTGGATTTTTCTAGTTTTTGATGTTAAAACGACAGTGTTTTTTAAAGCAACATGCCAGTTATATAAATCTTCAATGGTAGAATGAATATCGCCTTTACCTATACTATACCAATGGTTATTAGTATAAGGTAGATGTTGTTGGGTTGTTCCCCAATCTGCCCATTGCTCATCATCTCTATTATAGTAGTAGCCATGTGCAAGTCTTTCTGTGTTAAAGTTGATGCTTTTATATCCTGTACTTTTCATTTGAGCAGGTTCAAATAGATGTTCCTTTAGAAAAGCATTATAGGTTTGTCCTGAAACCGATTCTAATATAACCGTTAACATAATATAGTTGGCATTTGCGTATTGATGTTTTGTTCCAGGTTTTGATTGTAATTCTGATACAAAAAATTCATTTAGAAACTGTTCTTTACTAGCTTCGTCATATCTAAAACCACCAGTTCTATTGGAAATTCCTGATGTATGTGTTAATAATTGATGAATCGTTATATCGCTTTTATCAATAGGTGTCTGAGTAAAATAGGAACTTATTTTATCTGATGTTTTAATTTTTCCTTGTTCTACCAATTTTAAAATAGCTGATGCAGTAAATTGTTTGGTTACAGAACCAATATTAAAAACTGTTGCTGGTGAGTTGGGGATTTTATTCTTACGATCTGCCCATCCGTATCCTTTAGACAAAATAACTTCCCCTTTTTTAGAAACTAAAACAACTCCAGAAAAGCCATTTGTTAAGCTTGCCTCCAAATAAGTGTCAATTCTATTAAAGAGCTCTTTATTAGTGTTTTGAGATAAAGAGCTTAATGTTGAAAGAGTTATGAAAGTAAAAAAAAATGCTTTAATAGATAAATTCATTTTGTGATTTTTTAATTGATTGATTGATTGATTGATTGATGAATCAGTCTGTCTGTTTTCTATTATTTTACAGTGCTTTGATTTACTCCTTTTACCAAAAGCCATATTCCAAATATTAATTCGAACAACGCACCAGGAGCCATCACTATCATCAGAAACTTGATAGGAAATTCTGGCAATAGTATTTGTAATGAAAAGCCTAAGAATACGGTAACGTAGGTGAATACTCCCCAATAACCCAGCCATTTAGGAATGTAGGCAACAGATAGCAGTAAAGTCATAAAAATAACAGCCCCAATACTCATTAATATAAGGTGAAGATTCGAGCCCATACTGTATATGTTAAAAAATACAGAGGCCAATGAATGAAGATTATCATCATTAAACTGATAGTATTCTGCTTTCTTTAAAATGATTAGAGGAGCTAAATAGACTAGTAGAATAACAAAACCCATAATCGCCTCCGCTGTTCTAAAAACAAAACCGACTAGCGCTCGATTTTTGTTAACAAACTTTGTGAGCTGATAAAGTGCTACAGCCATCCACATGACAAGGGAATACATTGATAAATCTAACATCACACCTATTCTAAATTGAAATTCAGATGCCAGCAATGTTTCAGTATTATGTAAGCCAGGTTTTACCAAAAAATTATTTATAAAACCAATTAGAGTTGTTACCAAATAGGTGAACCCTACAACTTTGGCCTGCTTCTGTATTTCTTTTTGTGCGTTATTATAAATCATAATTTAAGAATTTAATAATTTAACTAGTAATGTGATAATATGGATGCGACTATAAACTGATATTGTTACAAGCTAAAAATAACAGCAATTAGTGACCTTCTTCATTACACACAACGTTTAGTGTTAGCCGTCTACTCGATTACCTGCTGGCTTTATTCGTTTTAAAGTTAAAACTATACCCTATATGCAACGCTAGAATATAGTTCAATTTATTTGATTCAAATTCAATTCCGTTTATTTCATTTTTTGAGTCAACATTGATTTCACTTCCTATATTGATCCAAGGATTAACATATAAATCTATGTTCCTTAATGGATACCAAACGTATCCTGCCCTAATATTTGGGTATATAGTGCTAAATTCCGTTCGGCTATTTGTGGTTTCCAATTCTACACTCTTATTATACCAAAATACTGAGGGACCAAAATAAAATCCTTTTCTTTCTTTGTTTAGATAGAATTCCGCAAAAGTTGCATAGCTTGTTTTTATCTTCATATCTTTCCAACCTTTATCCTTATTTGCCTTAGTCAGCATTTCATCTGGAAAATCTGATTGATATATTGACGCCATATATGCAATTTTTGGCGTCTTATCAGGGCTGTATTTTAAACTTACTGAATAACCACCTAAGATAAATGGTGCAGGGTCTAATTCAATTGAAAGTTGATGTTTTGTTTCATTTTGTCCCATTAGAGACAGACTTAAAACTACTAATGCTGATGTTAAAATTTGTTTTATCATTTGTTCTATTAATTACAATGCAAAGTTGCCATCAAACTGATTACTTTCCATTAACAAATGATAAAAAGTGATTATTTCATCAATTATCTATTGATAATATTAAATTTATAGAAAGCGATGGTAATTATGTGACGTTTAAAGCTGTAAATAGATCTATTTTGGCTCGTTATAAAGTATATGAAGTACTAGAATTGCTTCCAAAAAAGTATTTTATGAGAATTCATCGATCTTATATCATAGCTTTCAAACATATAGAAACTGTAAAAAAAATGCTGTAATAATTGATGGAAAAGAAATTCCGATCAGTAGTAATTACAGAGAGGAATTTTTGAATGTGATCGAAAATATAAGCAACAATAAAGGTAATAAAGCTTAAGACTAATTTTTATGCAAAGGTTTTAGACTTAAGCTTTTTAATGGGCAATACTAAATTTTAAACACAGGTAAAGAAACACTACTATTTCCTGTAAAAGTGATGTTCAAAGGAATTTCAGCATCTTTACTACTTTCTATATTTACATCTCTGCCAGTGCCATAATTTATTTGAGCATTGTTATTTTTGTTCACATTAACCACAACAACAATTCTACTTCCTTTCTGTATTTTTTTACTGATGAGTTTTGAATTATTGAATGATACTTGCGTTTTTTGATTTGGTATCAATAAATTTCTTTGTTCTCTATCTTTAGCATAACTTGCTCTACCAATATAATAGCTCAAATGAAAATAGTTGCCTTCTGGTGTTAATTGATAAAGAATTACAGAATAATCAACATCTTTTTTATTGATACTAAATTTAAGGTTTCCAAAAAATGAACCATTGAGGATAATATCTTCTTTTAGCGCTTCAGATTTAAAAATTAAACCATCTTTTACATTGATGTTGTCTTTTTCTAAAGGCCATGGATAATAGTCTGTATTATTCATCGTTTTTCTGTCTTTAAAATCTATAGACATAGAAACCTCTGAATTATTTGATTTCGTTTTTAATGCATAAAAATCATGGTCTTTTTCTGAACTTAAATGAAACTGTAGAGTATCATTAGTCATAGCACTTTGTGAAGGTTTATGCATCCAGGTATTTGTTCCCATGACTTGAAAGTTGACTTTATCTTTTAAAATACTGGGTTTTTCTTTTCCTTTTAAAACATAATCAAACCATTGGTAAATTAGATCTTCTTCAATATTTATTAATGCGGATTTGTCTAATTTGTAATTCCTCAAACTTTCTTGTGGCTTCGATTGCGCTGTCCAATGATCATAAGGACCTACCAATACATAATGATTGGGATTTTTTGCGTATTTATGATGTTGATTGTAGTAATACATCGCGCCTCTTTGTGAATCATCATAATAACCCGTAATCGTTAAAATTGGAATGTCAATTTTTGCAAATTCTTGTTTATAGGGAATCATTTTTTTCCAATACTCATCATAACTTGGATGTTGCATATAAGTATTCCATAATGTATTTTCCTGACCATCTAAACTATCTAATTTGTTAAATGCGACTCCTGTTTTGTACCAGGTGTTTTTTAAGGAATTCCAGCGATTAAAATCATTAGACGCTTCAAAATCTAAAAATTTATTATTGGTTACATAAAAATTCCATGAGTATGAATAATTATGCAACACATTATTTTCCATCGGGTAATCAATTCCTGGAGCAATAGCAACCATAGGTACTATTGTTTTTAAAGCAGGATGCACTTTGTGTTTCATAGAAGCCCATTGTGTAAAGCCATTATAACTCCCACCAAACATAGCTACTTTTTGATTAGACCACGATTGTTTACTAATCCAATCAATCACTTCATACACATCTGTATGTTCATATTCCAAAGGTTTTATTTCGCTCTTACTCAATCTTTTTCCTCTTGTATTGGCAATCACTCCAACATAACCTTTAGATGCTGATAACATAGCACTAACCTCATTGGTTCCTGCATATATGGATGAAACTAATATTGCTGATTTTTTAGTTGATGATTTTCCTTTTCGTTTTACAACAACCAATGATACCTCAGCACCATCTTTCATAGGGATTACAATACTATCATTTATGGCATACCTACGTTTATGATCTTGTTTTATTTCTTTAAAATAAATTGCTCTTGTTGAGGAAAACACCGTACTTAAAAAATATTTTTTTACTAAATCTATAGCTATTTCTTGTGATATCTTTTCTGATTTAATATTACCATACGTAGTATTAAAATTACTAATATAATAATCAGTGGGGTCTCTTAATATCAATGCCTTATCTAAATTAATAACTTGTATATCATCAGAGTTCTTTACATATTTTCTATATGATTTTGTAAATACAGCTTTAAAGTTCTTGGATTGTTTTGCCTCGACATAATACTTGTAAACATCTAAATACTGCCTTTGATCTGTTGGTGTTTCTTTAATTCTTTTTTTGATGGTAATTAATGCCTCTTTATAATCACCTCTAATCAACTGAAACTTAAATATATCTATTTCAGACAGGTTTTCTGTGTCACAAAATCCTGCTATCTGTTTCATTTGTTGTTCAATAGCAACTGAATCTGTTAAAGTAACTTCCTGAAATAATATTTCTTGCCCAAAAAAACAAATACTATTTAAGGTTAGAAATAATATTAGAACTGATTTTTTCATTGGTTTTATTTTAAAAAATAAGAACAAATCTTATTGTTTCTTATTCGAGTTTGTATATTCAATTAACTCTTCATTATACACAAAGTCATCTTGAGTTTGTGTTAACTTGATAAAGTTTTTCACTTTTGGTGCATACAACCATACTTCATCTGTTCTGGCACTATATCCTCTGGAATTGGAAATTGTTCCTTTATACTCAATGGTATAAGCCATATATGTTCCTGCTCCTACTTTTTCTTCTTTGTAAGATAAAATTTTTACATTCTGACTCTGTTTTCCTGTTGTTCCATCTTGACTTGTCCAGTTCTTCTCGTATTTCCACTTTTTACCAACTTTTAAAGGCCATTTGTATCTTGGAGTTTCACTTTCATCAGGCTTTACGATATCTGAAACTGGAACTGTATCATTTCCAATTGTTATTCCTAAACCATAAGGCATTTTAACTGTTTTTCTTACATCTTCACCATCTGAACGTACTTCTCCTTTGTCTGTTACTCCTTTATATTTCCAAACCCATTTTTCTCCAACTGTGTAGTCTTTTAAGGTTGGTTGTTTTGCTTCAACTGCTGACTCTTTATCACAAGCATATAATCCAATAAATACGATTAAGTATAAAAATTTAAGTATGATTTGTTTTTTTCTAAGATAATTCATGATGTGTGTTTTAATTAATTACAATACAAAGTAAAGATGTTTGTAACCAATATTAAAGAGAAAGTACAGGAGCGTAAATAAATGTAAATGAACGTTAAAACAAGTGATATTTTTTATAAACTATTCCAGTTTTTAAACTTAACAGATTGCCTGCTAGACACTTCTACTTTTTCTCCAGTAGTTAATAGAATTTGGAGTTTATTATTAAAGTAGGGATGAATCTCTTTAATGTAATGTATGTTGATTATTTGACTTCTATTCACCCTAAAAAAGACTTTAGGATCTAATTTCTCTGCTAATAAATTTAATGAGCGTTTAATCATAGCTTTATCTGAACCAAAATACAAACGTGCATAATTTTCTAAAGACTCAATAAAATGTATCTCTGTTAAGGGAATAAAATGACATTTTTCACCATCTTTGATAAAGATTTTTTGATGTATGGGTAAAATTGAAGACTCTAATTGTACTCTTTTAGACAATTCTACTTTTACTTTTTCTATAGTTTTAGAAAAACGTTCGTCTCTTAAAGGTTTCACTAAATAATCTAACGCATTCATCTCAAAAGCTTTTACAGCATATTGATCATAAGCGGTTGTGAAAACAACATCTGGTACATTTGTTAATTCTTCCAATAAATCAAACCCAGATTTTCCAGGCATATGAATGTCTAAAAACAAAATATCTGGTTGTAAGTCTTCAATTAATTCTATGGCTTCATCTGCATGACTTGCTTCCCCAATAATTTTAAACTCTTTATGTTTTTGTAGTGCGCGTTTTACTTCTTCTCTAGCCAAACGTTCATCATCAATAATTATGGTTTTAAATATTTTCATCAGCTATAAAAGGTATTGTTATTTTTGCTTCAACTTCTTCTGTATTTGTTTGAGTTAAGTTAAAAGTAGCTTTGTTTTTATATTGAATTGTTAATCTCTTTTGCAAATTTTTTAAGCCCAAACCTGCCCTTTTTGTATCATCAATAGTTCCAGGATTTCTAACTATCATTTCAATAAAATCTTTTTGCTTTTTAATAATAAGACTTATAGTGCCTCCTTTAACGATTAAATCAATTCCGTGTTTTATTGCATTTTCGACCAATAACTGAATACTTAAAGTAGGTATTTTAAAATTATGTACTATTTTATCAACAGAAATTTCTAAATGCAATCGTTCTTCAAAACGCATTTTTTCCAATTCAATATAATCTTTCACTAAAGACAACTCCTCTTTAATGGTAATTAAACCTTTTTCCTTTTCATATAGGGATGAACGTAATAAATCTGACAACAAATCTATAGATCTTCTAGCTGTATCTGGGTTTTCAATGACTAAAGACTTAATAGAGTTTAAAGAATTAAATAAAAAATGAGGATTCAATTGCGCTGATAAGTTATCTAATTGTGCTTGTTTAGCGATTAAAGATAATTGCGCATTTTCTTTAGCAGTAACCACTTCTTTTTGATAATAATGATACAAGTGATAGGCTAAAACCCAAATTGACATTAAACGAAGTCCCGTGAGTAAAATCGGATCCCAAAACATCATTGACTTAAAGAAATCAACATTCTTTATCACAAAAAAGGTTCTGAAAACAATCCATTTTAAATTGCTAATGAATACATATAAAATTGCTAATAAAAGTATGCTAGGAATTACTCTTACGATTAATTGTTTTATTGGTAATTTACTCCATTCAGCTTTTAAAGCATAGATTCTATACATATGCGTTAGGAGTATTCCAATTGCGATATCTAATACATAATTTAACAACGTGTAAAAAAAACCGTAATTATCTCTTGTATATACTGTATATGCCCAATAAATAGATACTAGACTCCAACCTATGAATTGGCATTGCCAGTATAAGTGTATTTTTGATAAATTTTTATTTAGGTGCAAACTCATAATAGACTACAAAGCAACGTAATTTGCCTTAAAATAGGAAAAATAAATACATGAGCGCATCTATTTTCTAGTAAGCGTACTTATTTATAGATTTTTTTTTGATTTAATTTCTCAATTATTTTTAAAGCAACTCCTTTAGAGGATAAATAATTTTGGCCTGTAATTATGTTTCCACTTACCTCAACATGTTCTGAGTTTCTAGGAGAATATTTAAATACCCCTCCTCTATCTTCTATGGTTTTTTGAATTAAAAACGGAAACTGTTTAAAGTACTCAGCACCTTCTTTTTCATAAGCTTCAGGATATCCGCTAATGACATTTCCTTTTACCAAATATTTGCCATCTTTTGTTTTTAAATGTACAATACCAGCTGTTCCATGACATACAGAAGATATAATACCATTATACGCTTCATAAATGGTCATTGATATCTTTTGAATTTCTTTGTTCATAGGCACATCATACATGGCACTTCCACCTCCAATATAATGAACCGCTTTATAATTTTTTGCAATGATATCTTTAGGTTCTTTGGTGTGTTTTAAAGCATACATAAAGTCTTCATTGTAAAGTAGCTTCTTTTGAAGTGTGTTTGATGTATTAATATATGCTAATGGAATACAGCCTCCTTTTGGACTTACAAAGTCTACAGTAAATCCAGCTTTTTTAAAAGTGTCATATGCATTCACAATTTCAGAGAAACTATTTCCTGTTGGAAGTTTAGATGTTCCATGGAATGAGGTATTAGATACTATAAATAAAATTTTATTCCCATTTTGATTGCTTTTTTTATTACTAGCTGTTTTACTAATAATTTTCCATTCGTTTTCAATTTTTTTCAAAAGAAATAAATCAATGTATCTAGAGCCTTTACTAGGAATAATAATTTCTGCTTTTGCAGTAGCAACACCTTCAAAATTATCAATCGATAAAATGTTTCCTATTCTTCCTGTAAACTTCCCTTTATTTTTATTGTTATACCAACTTGCGTATTCTTTGGCTGGAACCGTCCAAATTGATTTGTCATTTTTTTCTAAATATAAGTTGGCATTTGCATAAAATGCTTTTTCAATAAGTTTAGATTGGTTGTAAGAAGTTCCGTTTATATAATTTAAAAGCGTAGCTTCAATTTCAGAGACTTCTGATTGAGCAAATACTGTAGTATTGAATAATAGTAATCCGATGAATAAAAGTAATTGTTTCATAAGTGTTTGTATTGTTGTTTTTTTAAATGAACAACAAAACTATTATGAAAGCGTACTGAAATAGCTACAAAATTATACAATAAAACTCCTGATGTATACAATAAGAATTTTTACGCATTTATTTATTTCGAATATATTTCACTGGAGTTGTGTTCGTTACCTTTTTAAAAGCAGTATAAAATGTACTATTGGAATTAAATCCGCATTTTTCAGCTATAATCTCAATTTTTAGATTTGGATGTGTTTCTAAAAGTTGTTTTACCTCTTCAACTCTATATTCATTAATGAATTGAGTAAAACTTTTCTTTAAATTATGATTCAATACTTGTGATAATAACTGTGGACGAATATTCAGCTTTTTAGCGAAAATGGGTAGTGTTAGGTTCGCATTTTTATATAATTTTTCTTCATGTAAAGTCGCTGTAATTTTTTCTAACAATTGTTTTACTTCATTTTCTTCGATTTGAATATTTGAGTACTTTTCTTTTTTAACAGCAACAACAAAATCCTTTTTCCTCTTGTAAAACAGCAGCAATATGGATAAGTAAAATACAAAAGAAAACGAAAGAGCTCCAGAAATATAAGAAGTATAAGCAGCAGTGAAATACGCCAGCCAAATAATACTTACACCAAAAAATACACTTAAAGACCAAACTTCATCATACCCTAGTTTTTCTTTTTTTGATATCATTTTTTGGAAAGATCTTCGAAGTATAAATGCAGCAATTAAGATATACAATAACCACTGATAGTTAATGATCTTATAAAAATAAGTTCCCCAAAGTTCAGTGTTTTTTTCATACGGATATAAAAAACCGATACTCAAAACAATCAATAAATATGCTAAAATTTGGACGTAAAATAATCTGTTTGATTGAGCAACTTCTTGAGTTTTTGATTTGATATAAAAATATAGAAAAGGGCCTATAAAAAAACAGGCAGACAAACCGATTTGCAAATAAATTTTAGATAAGTCAGGGTTAAAGTAAAAGAACAACGATTTCCAAACACGAATACTTAAAACCGCTAATAATCCTCCTAAAAAATAGTTTGATTTATTTTTATGTTGATCAAAAAATAAAAAATAGATACTTAAAACTACACTGTTAAAAGCACCTAAAGCACTAAAAAAGAATATTAATTGGTTATCTAAATTCAATTTAATTACTGAGTTTTTTAACTTACTATTTAAGTTGTTGCACTTAGATTGATATGTTATTTACACACTAAATTTAATAAATAAAATCTGAAAGAAAAATTATCGAAAAGCACTCAAATTCCTATTATATAAATTTATGTCTTAAAATATCATTTCATTTGATTTTTAATAGGTTTTGTAATCTCATTAATTACATTCCCTGTATGAAGTGCAGATTTATTTTCAATAAGCATAAGGTGACATTCTTTTTTAGAACTCACCTTATGATTAATTCCCTTTTTCACGATAAACAAATCTCCCTCTTTCATTGTAAAAGCCTCTTGGTTTTCTATTTCAAAAAGAAGTTCTCCTTTAATTATAAGAAATAATTCATCTTCATTTTTATGATGATGCCAAGGCACTTTATTTCCCTGAATTTTAACTAATTTTATAAAAACATCGTTTACTTCACCAATAATTTTAGGAGAGTAGTAATCTTTAATGGTTTCAAGTTGTTTTTTTATATTCATATTAATTGTGTTGAAGCCTCTATAGTTTTTTGATCATTACTTTTTCCTGCTTTAGAACTTTCTAGGCTTAACCTCTATTAATTTTTTCTTTTAGACCTTTAATTCTTTGTTTGTAATTTTCTGCACCACTTATTTTAAAAGCTTTTGTAACAAAATGTAATGCATTTTTATAATCCTTGTTTTTTTCATAATAATCTGCCATAGAAGCATAAACATTTGCGCTATTTGGGTAATACTTAATGGCAAGTTCAAGGTACATTTTTGCCTTTTCTGTCTGTTGCATATCCATATTCATATATCCTGACATATTCAAAAGTTCCTCAGGATAAGGTGCCTCTGAGTAACCAAAATGCTTTTTGAGTTTATTTTCTCTATATTTTATGATGCTAAAAAGTTCTTCCTTAGGAGTATCAAATGAATTTATTTTGTCAGTATTTTCCATTTGAAACCATTCAAAAAGAGAAATTAAACCATCCTTAATCGATGGAAAAGGAATTGTACCATGTATATCTTTTGGATAAAATTTCCAATCAAAAAATAATCCATTAGTATTGTTTTGCTTGACTATGTTTGAAAAGGTAATATTAGAACGTGCGAATAAGGTAAAGTCTGTGCTATCTTGCATTACATTATCTATCGTTATTTTTGAGTTCTGCATGTGCAATTGACCACCTAATGATATGAATAAGGATTTATTCTGATAATTCTGATTTATAAATAGGTCTTCAGCTTCTTTTAAAAGTTTTTGATTGTCCCAATCTAAACTTGGGTCTATGGCTATATAGTTTGAAAATAAATGCGAATGATTAATTAGTATATAAACTGTGAATAAACCTCCATACGAATGCCCAATTAATGTTCTAAAATTAGTAACAGGATATTTACTTTCTATAAAAGGAATTAATTCAGACTCTAAAAATTTACTAAAATTAGCAGCTTCTCCATTTTCTTGCTTAAAAGGCATACCATACATTTCTGTAACTTTTGATGTTGTTAAGTCACGTACCCTATTTTTAGCGTTTGAAATACCAACAATAATCATTTCTGGCATAAAGCCACCACTGTAAAAACGATGCACATTATAAACCGTTGGTAAAAACACTTCTCCATCCAAAACATAAACTACAGGGTATTTTTGTTTTGAATCAGGATTATAATTTTCAGGTAATTGCACATATATTTTTCTGTGTTCTTCTAGATTTTCGGAATATACGCTATCTAAAACAC
Organism: Polaribacter dokdonensis; assembly: GCF_024362345.1. GTDB lineage: Bacteria > Bacteroidota > Bacteroidia > Flavobacteriales > Flavobacteriaceae > Polaribacter > Polaribacter dokdonensis. Next base: position 1,014,563 of record NZ_CP101505.1, read on the forward strand.
CAATATTTTGTAAAAATTGATTCTCTTGTGCAAAACATATCACATTTACAAAACAAAAAATGAAAAAAAAGTATAATGACTTCATGGCTGTTGTTTTTTATATCATTGATTTGTTACAATATGTTGCTCTTTCAAAATCTCTAATGTTCATTGAAATAATAGGGACTTCAGGAAACATTAATTTTAATTCGGATACGATTTTTTCTGATAAATTCTTTTTTTGAGACGCATTTCGTCCTTCCATTATATTCCCAAAAATATGAATAAAATCATCTTGAGTGTCTCCTATAGTGTAATACTCAAAAGGATTAATTCTTACTTTAACATCACCTTTATCAAAAAGATTTGTTGATGCTGCTGTGTCATAAACCTTTTTAATAATTTCATTTGGTGATTTAATTTTAAGGATGTTTTTAGAACAATCAATTACAAAATGTGGCATAATTTTATTTTTTTGAATTTTTTATCATTTCTTTTACGTTAGAATTTTCTGGGTTTTATTCTAGTGACTTTTTATCATTGACCAGAGCTAAATCATTATTTGCATGCAGTTAATAATCTTCACCCATACCAATATATTGTCAGCTGATGCTTTATTTATTTTCATTATTTTCTGTTTCACCTGTATCAATGATTATAGCTTTTTTTAGTTCCTTTTCTCTCGGAATTTGAAATTCACCTTCCATAAAATCAAACATTCCAGATGTTACTTCAAATGAATATGTTTCACCTTTTTCATTATTCCTTTTTAAGACTCTATTCTTTCTTAAATCATGTGGTGCTTTGATGTAATGGATTTGTGTTGGAATATTTTGTTCTTTAGCCAAAGATGTGAATAATTCTCTTTTTTCGAATTTAGTAAAACCAAGATCAAGGACAACTTCAACACCACAATCAGAAATGTTTTTAGCAGTTTCCCAAATTTGTTGTTCACATCTATCTACTCTTTCCATGATCCATTTTAGATTCATTGATTTGGGCATATCTTTCCCATACAATTTCCACATCCATTGATCAATTGAAAAATGAACTCCTTCTATATCTTTGGTTAGTTTCTTTGAATAGGTTGATTTACCAGCACCTTGTCGTCCAAAAACTATATGAAATTTTTTACTCATCGATTTTGTAATTTAAAGATTTCTTTTTTATGCATGCAGCTAAGGTTCTTGTGTGTGATTTGGTTGCGTGTTTAGGTGCCTAATTTAGTAAATACAAAACCAACTAGAAATTCGAGGATTTTCTTAAGCAGCGAAGAACAGCAATTAATAATATACGGTGCTGTAACCAGTTTGTTGTTATTTCACCTCAAACATCATTATTTAATAAATGACTTAACATCTTTTTTGAGAGATGTTTAGGGCTATTTCCGTTTTCCCTTTTTTGTTTATTAAATCACCTAAATATATTTGATTTCTATTATGTGTTTGATTTATAAAAACTTGCTCAAATTCAATAGAACCCAGTTGTTTTTCAAAATATTCATAATTCCATTCAGGAGGCGAAAAAATAATAATATTTGATGTGATATTTTTTCGAATTTTTTTTATCAATTCTTTTAACGGAGGGTTTTTAGAAACTAAATTACCTTGATTTTCTTGCTTATGTGGATACCAAAAAGGAATGTCATAGATAATTATATCAGCTTTGATGCTTTTCAATGTATTGTCATCAAATACATCTCCATTAATAAGTTGGAATTTGGATATAAGACCAGCTTCCGTTAAATTGAATTCACACATTTGTAGAATATTCTGATCAATATCTACACCAATTACTTTCTTAAAGCTAGGTGCTAAGTACTCTAAAGTTATCCCAATACTGCAACACAATTCAGCCAATACCAAATTAGGGTTTCCAATTCTCGATTTTAAATATTCAGCGTTGGATGGATAATTCGAAATATATAGTGAGAATTTGTCACCTTTTATATTCTTTCGATATCCTCTTCGTTCTATTATGTCTTGTGTCGTACTTTCTTCGTAAGTCATAAAATGGTTATAACAATTGTTTAACAGTGCCTTTAATTAACTAATTCGTTAATTTAATTGAATGATTTTTATTAATTGCAATCTACATTTGCTGTTTGATATGTTGATAATTTTAAATTTGGAATATCTTGCCCATTTGCAATTTTAATACAAGTTAATGTTGGGTTTCTATCTACTCTAACATCAATAAGATTTGGTAAATTACTAATATCAAATTGGGTAAGTAAATTACTTGAACCATAGATATACTCTAAGTTTACGTTATTATTCAAATTTATTGTTTTTACTTTATTAGCAGAAAAAACCAACACTTTCAATAATGGACTATTACTAAAATCTAAGTTTGTTATTTGATTTAAGTTAAGAACTGCACTTTCTAATTTTGGAGCATTTGCTATTTCTAAAGATGTTAAATCATTATGATCGATGAGAAAATTTTTCACATTATTATTATCTAATGTAAATTCTGTAAAATAGTTCCAAGATAAACTTAACCAAGTTAAATTTTTGGCTTTTTCTAAGCCTTCAACTTTTGTTAAGCTATTAGAAGTTAAACTAATAGTATCTAATAAAATGTTGTTACTTACATCTAATGTTGTTAAATTATTTGCATCTGCTTCAAGTATCTTTAAATCAACAAATGCTTCAATACCCTCTAATGTACTTATATTCGATCCGTTAAGAGATAGCTTAGTAACATTTTCAGCATCACTTTTTAGCATCTGCTGGTTTATAATACCATCAGAATCAATACCTTTTTCAATAAGTATCGCTTCAAAATTTTCATCAGGAATATTTAAATAATTATTAGGCTCCTCTAAAATGTTACTATCACTAGAACACGAAACTGTAATACCTAGAAGTATAATTATGCAGCAATATATTAGTGATTTTTGGGTTGATTTTTTCATTTTAAATTGTTTTAAAAATTAAAATTTGTTTATAGTCTCCAAAAATTCTGTTCCTTCTCTATAAAATCCCTTTTGTTTTTTCATTTCTTTTTAAGCATTAAATTGTTCCAACCATTGTAAAATCGATTGGTTTGTTTCTTGTGGTAACTCTTGTTGAATGTGATGGCCACACTCTAAACTAATCACATCCGAATTCGGAACAAAATCGGGTAGTCTTTCAAATTTAGGAATCATATCTAGGTCGCCATAAATCATAAGTGTAGGCTGTTTAATGATTGGATCAATATCTGCTAGTAAGTACCAGTTTCTGTCCAGGTTTCTGTACCAATTGATGGCTCCATTAAATCCAGAATTTTTAAAGGCTTTTACAAATACAGACAAATCATCGTCGTTCATAATAGGCTCACCAAAAGGCTTTTCTGCTTTTGCAAGATTCATCATTAGCATTCCAGGTTCTGGTGGAGCAAGAGGTACATTCTTACGAAATAAATTACGAAGAAATTTTTCTGCATAATTATCTAATACAGCATCTGCCACGCCTAGTTTTTTATTAAAATGAACAAAATAGAAATCATCTCCAAATACCTCTTCCATAAACTGAATCCATGGTTTTTCACCCCGTTCTTGATAAGGCAATGCAAGATTTATAATTTTATTGACACGCTCTGGATGCAAGAGTGCAAGGTTCCAAACTACATTTGCACCCCAATCATGCCCCACAAAAACAGCATCTCTATAGTTGTAATAATCTAGTAAGGCCACTAAATCATCTGTTAAATGGGTTATGTCATATGCCGTTATTTCTTTAGGGCATGATGAATTACCATATCCTCTTTGATTTGGAACAATGACATGATAACCAGCTTTAGCAAGCGCTGGGACTTGATAACGCCATGAAAAAGCATGTTCTGGAAAACCATGACAAAGTACAATGGGATTGCCAATATTTTCTTTACCTGCTTCAAATACTTCTAACTCAATTCCGTTTATAGAAATTATATTTGGATTAGGAAATCCTAAAGATTTTATTTCTGCTTCCATTTCATTATTAGTTTTTACCTATTATTAAATCTTCTATTTTTTTAAAGTTTCCATTGCTAGGTACATGTTTTGAATCTTCTAGTAAAACTATTTCATCTAATGATGAGAAAATTCGTTTGGCTCTTTTTATCATTTTTTTTCCAGGAAATAGGATATCTTTTTCAGCAGCTACAATAGTTATCGGCGCTTTTATATTGTTGGCAGATTGTTTGGAAATAACTGGTAAAGGAGAAAAATCCATATTACAGTTTTGAAAAGTAGTTCCCATAAATTGGATGGCAAAATCATCTGCCTCACTAAAAAGAACGTTTATTACTTTTTTTAGATAGGTATCATTATTTGTTTTTATGAACTTCTTTAAAGGAATAAACATCTTAAACAACCCTTTAAAAGGGTTACCATTTACAATGTAAACTGGTGCAATTACATATGCTTTTTTAATATGGGTTTCTTTGAATTCTAAAGTCTTTAAAGAAATAAAACCCCCAAAAGAAAACCCAACTAAAGTAACTTCTGTAAGCCTTAAGATTTCGATAAGTTCTGTAACCCATTTTCCATAATCTAGCGACTTCATATCTAATCGATTCTCGGCACTTTTATTCGGTTGTGCTAATACGTCAACTGCATAGACACAATATTTTGAAGATAAATTTGGGAGTGATTCTAAAATTAAAGGAGCACAACCTCCTGTACCATGAATCAGCACTAATGGAGGGTTTTTAGTATCACCAGTAATGATAACATTAGTTACTCCAAACTTTGTTTCTAACAATTTTTCTGAATATTCGATATTCAGTTCATCTAGCTTCTGATTGTAAAGCGTTAAGATTTTTTCTTTTCCTTCTTTTGATTTGAAAAACATTTTCTTTTTGTTTTTTATTGATATTGTAATTGTTTTTTATTTACTAGAATCTATACCCTATTCGCAAGTGCATATTTGGTTCTATCCCACTTTCGTCTTCTGAATAACCTGCGCGCTTAGCAAATGTGTAACTATACCCTATTCCTATACCTGCTTCGTAACTGAAATGATTCCCTATATTTCTTCTAATTCCCCAAGTAGGTATAATGGCAAAATCACTTACCACAGGAGCATCGTCTGCATTAAACAAAGCCAATTCTGGATGATAACTAGTTTTTAAGGCAATAAAACTACCACTATTCCCATCAATTCTTTTTGAGTTTTTTGAGCGTTTTTTTAGGTTATAATAAAATCTGGGTTCAATAACTATAACAGGTGTCAGGATAAAAGGAGAATCGTAATCATCATAATAAGTAGTTTCCCAGATACCAAAATCAAAACCAATTTCCGTTCTTAAGGCTATGGTATTTGATAGTTTTGTTTCATTATATGCCCAGATTCCTAAAACTCCAGTTTGTAATCCGAATATTGATTTTTCTACGCTTGTATTTTGAGATTTAGCGGTTAATGTTATTCCGCACAAAATCAAAGTAATTAATGTTTTTTTCATGATAATATTTTATTGATAATATAAATACAGCTTATTGTTTTTAATTTTTATTATTTTTTAGATGCTTCTGTTCGTTTATTTTGTTCTTCTAAATTCCTTGATTGACATATTCAATAATTTTACGTATTCTTTTCTGTTTGGTTTCAGGGCGTTTTGCTAAAACTATCCAACCTAATAATTCTTTTTGTTTCGATTTACTCAAACTCAGAAAATGTTCAAATGAATTTTGATGAGCGGCTAACGCTTTTTTCAAATCATTTGGAATGATTAAGTTTTCTGCATCATCCATAAATGACCAATACCCATTTTGTTTAGCAATAGCGATACTTTCAAATCCTGATTTTGTCATTTGTTTATTTTGAATGAGTAAATCAACCTTTTCTTTATTTATCTTAGACCAAACACTTTTAGGTTTTCTTTTGCTGAAATATTGCATATATCTTTTGTCATCTATAGTCTTTTTAGTGCTATCTATCCACCCAAAACATAATGCTTCATCAACCGCTTCACTCCAACTAAGAGAAGGTATTTTTGTTGCTGTTTTATAATATACAAGCCAAATAGCATGTTTTGAGTGATGATTTTTTTCTAACCAGCCACGCCATTCCATTCGGTTTTTAGGGCAGTATGTTTCTAACTCTTTTTTAAGCATTATCCTTGTTTTAAGTACTTTGAACTGATTGGTTAATTCCAAATGTTAATTCTTTTGTCTTTGAACTTTTTTCAATAGTTTACGGTTGTTATTTTTATAATTATCAACAAGGTTCTTTCTACTTGTTTTTACTTCAACAAAGATCTATCAATAGGCGACATACTTCTTAAGCCTTATGGCGCTTTAAGTATAAAGTTTGATGATTAACTGAAAATTATGATGCAGGTATATAAATTATGATGCAAATAAGCTTTATATGGTATCTTATTTTAATTTTTCATTTTATTTTTTTTAATCATTTTTTTTGCGTTGGTATTATTTGAGTTTAATTCTAAAACCTTATTATAATTTTGTAATGCCATACTATTATTTCCATTAAGATAGTAAGCCTCGCCAAGACTATCATAAGGGTTGGCCGAGTTAGGAAACTCCGAAACTAACAATTTGAAGATTTTAATTGCATCTTCAATTTGGTTTTTCTCAATTAGTTTATATCCTAATCTATTTAATTCTCCCTCTTCAGAAAAATTATAAGTATCAGGATAATTTTTCTTTAATTGTTTATAATATTCGATACCATCATCTACATTATTATAGCATTTTTGTCTTATTGAGAGATAAACTGATTTTTGAGGAATTTTAAAAGAGTTTCCTTTTGTAATGTTTTCTATGGCCTCAGCAATATTCCTAAGTTTTAAGTTTTTATTATTAGTCATTAATATGACCATTACATCTTCTTTTAGGTTATAATGTATTAAAGACTCGTAATTAAAGGAAGAACCTTGATGTTGGTATATCATTAACTCATTATTCTTAAAAACACCTTTCCCTAAAGCAGACTCGCTATTTTTTGAAAAGGAATCGAATAATAGCATTAGGGATTCCTTTGAGATTATCTTACCTGAATGTAAACTATTAACCCAATTGAACATGTCAGATATGCTAGGAAACACCCAACCTGAAAATTCAATATCACCAGAGCTATCATTCACTAAATCATTATTAAATGAAGTTACTAGCTGAGTATTTTTGGAAGTTGCATCTATAATAGCATCTGACATTTTACTAGGAATTAGAATGTTTTCTTGGATAAAATCATTGAAAGACATCCCAGATACTTTCTCCACAATCCTTCTTTGAAGAAAGATATTATTGTTACTATAGAGATAATCAGACCCAGGCTCAAATATTAAATTGTCGATATTCTTTATATCAGTATATATATCTTTATCATTTTTTACACTATTCCATTTTACTTTTGGTAACCCACTGGAATATTGTAATAGATGTTTTATTGTTACTTTGTTGGACCAATTTGGTAGCTGTAAATCAAACTTTGATAGCTTATCTTCAAGATGTAGTGATCCTCGTTCTTTCAAGATCATAATAGCAACTGCGTTGAATTCTTTTGCAATAGAACCAATGTTAAATATTGAGTTTTTACTAAGTTTTTTTGATCTAGAGGCATCGGAATATCCAAATTCATTTTGATATATAATAGTATTGCTCTGTGCCACAAGAATGTTCCCATTGAACAATCCACGTTCATAGGACACCTCCATCAATGTGTCTATTTGGTTTATTGATATTTCAGATAAATCCGTTGTCTTGGGATTATTTTTATTCTGACAGCTTGTGAAAAAGATTATTGATATTAGAAAAATTAGAATTTTTATTTTATTCATTTTGGAAAATTATTAAGAGACAATAAATTTATTAAACTGTTACAATTTTTAATTAAAGGCAACTATACCCTATTCGCAAGTGCATATTTAATTCAACCTAAAATTATTTAAATAGTTCTTTCAATGGATACCCACTATTTCCACTTGGCAATTGAAGATTCAGAATCATTGTTAGTGTTGATGAAATGTCTATAGGCGAAACTTTTCTTACCGATTCTCCATGTGTTATTCCATTTCCAAACCAAAGTAAAGGAACATGAGTGTCATAACTATAGCCTGAACCATGAATGGTCCCTTTTACTGAAGACACCTCAATTTCAGAATCATCATCTTGAACTAAACCAGCATCAAAAGTAAGAAGAACATCTCCAGATCTTTTTTGGTGATATCCATTTTGAACGAGCTTCTTTAAACCAGAATTATATTGACTGGTTTGTAAGTGATGGGAAGCTAAAGCCCCACTGATTCCCTTAAGATTTACTAAAAAATTTACAGCATCTTGCTGCATACTTTCTAATTGTAATCCTTTTTCAAGGATAGCAGTTCTGTTCAAATACAACTGGTCATCTTCAAAATTTTGAATCCATGAACCTTCTCCATATTTAGTGCTTAAATATTTACTCAATTGGTTTTTATATCTTGCTATTCTAGCGACTCCAGTAGGAACCTTTATATCATTTAAATAAGAGGCGATAGGAACTGCACCATGATCAGACGTAAGAAATAACGTATATTCTCCTTTACCAATTTCTTTATCTAAGAATTTTAGAAGTTTACTTATTTCAAGATCTAATCTTAAATAAATGTCTTCTATTTCAACTGAATTTGGGCCAAAAATATGCCCTGCTTTATCCGTGACAGAATAGCTAATTGTAAGCATATCTGTTTCTTCATCGCTACCCAATTTTTCATTTTTAACTGCATCCATAGCAAATTCAGTGAGTAATGTGTTTCCAGCTGGCGAAAACCCTAACATCAAATATTCTATATTTCTTTTTCTGTATTTTTCTCTAAGTTTGTTGAAGTCATAAGGAAAGGTCGGGTTGTTATCTCCAAGGACAACCTCATATTTGTTGTTATCTCCATAACTTTCAGTATAACTCTCTATCGGGTAAAGTGTATTCCAAACGGTATCTAAATACTTACTCGATTTCTCTAATTTATTAAACTTACTTACCCATTTAGGTAACTCATTCATATAATAAGAGCTGGAAACAAAATACCCAGGACTTGTTTCAATATCATACCAATATGCTGCATTAGCAAGATGACCTCCAGGTAATACAGCCCCTCTGTCTTTTAATGAGACACTAATTACTTTTGATCTGAAATTAGTACTCATTCGTAGTTGGTCAGAAATTGTAGTCGTCAATAGTTGCTTGGGTGAAGCTCCTATATTATTTTGATTCTTGCTGCCAATTAAAACTACGGTAGTATCTTTCACACTACTAGTATGTTTCTCATTATACCGATTGTACCAACTATTACCTATTACACCATGTATGGCTGGTGTGGTACCTGTATAAATTGATGAATGGCCTGCTGCAGTAACCGTTGGAGTATAATTATATTGCGTATTTTTATAATTGAATCCATCTCGTAAAATTCTTTTAAAACCATCTTCGCTGTATTTTGTTTCATATCTGTATAGTTGTTCAGCCCTCATTTGATCTACAACGATACCAATAACTAATTTTGGTTTTTTTGAGCCTTCAGTTTGCCCATAGGAAAAATTTAAGCTAATTAGATACAATACTAAAACATTGATTATTTTATTGGATATTATAAGATTACTCATTGTTATTTTTGAATTTGGTTATTAAATGAACTTATGCAAGTTGTATTTTAGAGACGATAATCTGAGTTTTTTATCACATTCAAATTAGCTTTTTCGTGGTTGATTTATTTTGTGGGGACGCACCTTTCTAAAATTGCTATTGAGAAAGGTAATATTATTTTCGACTTAGTTGAGATTGCGCCTAACGGCAAGTATAAGCGTAGTGCAGGATTAGAAGCTCTTAACTATCAATCTACTGATATGTTTGTTGTAATAATTCGTTCAATTTTAATGTTTTAGCCCGCATTACGTTTATACAATGTTATGAGAAGTGATTATATTTTCATATTCATTGCCTCAGTGACTTCCCTCAGCGTTTCAATAGCTGTTTCTCTCGCTTTACTTATACCTTTAAGCAAAATATCCCTGACATAATCTTTATTTTTTTCAAGCTCTATTCTTTTTTTTCTAATAGGCTCAAAATATGTGTTTATAGCTTCTGCTGTTAGCTGTTTAAGTTTTCCTGCACCTTGGTCGCCAATTTTATCAGCAATATCTGTTGGACTTTTATCTGAACATAAGGAAGCTAACTTAAGTAAGTTGGAAACCTCTGGTCTGTTTTCGGGGTCGTAAGATATGTAACGACTTGAATCAGTTTTGGCAGATTTTATTAGTTTTGCTGTTTCGTCAGCTGTTGACTTTATCATAATTGAATTGTTGCGACTTTTACTCATTTTTTGAATACCGTCTAACCCAAGAATAGTAGGGGTATCAGTAAAAAGTGCAACTGGTTCTGTAAAAATATTTTTATTGAATTTGGTATTAAAGCGCTTTGCAATTTTCCGAGTTAATTCTATATGAGGTAATTGATCTTTTCCAACAGGAACCACATTACTTTTACAAAACAAAATATCAGCAGCTTGATGAACTGGATAGATATACATTCCTGCATTAATATTACTCAGTCCTGAAGCAGTAATTTCTTCTTTAACAGTTGGATTTTTGTTTAATTCTGAACTGGAAACTAATGTCAGAAATGGAATAGTTAGTTGATTTAATTCAGGAATATGACTATGTGGAAAAATATGAGTTTTATAATTTTCAGGGTCTAATCCACAGGCTAAATAGTCCAAAGTTAGTTCATATGTGAATTTTAAAATTTCATTAAAAACATTTCTATCTGTCAACACTTGATAATCAGCAATTAAAATATAAGTCTCAATTCCTAAGCTTTGTAATTTTAATCGGTTTATAATTGAGCCAAAATAGTGTCCAAGATGCAAATTACCTGTAGGTCTATCTCCCGTTAATACGCGATACTTATGAGGATTCTTATACAAATCATTTTCTAATAATTTGCTTTGCTCTTTTGCTTTTTCAAAACTTTTATTTAACATTTTTTGTTTAATTTTACTTATAGCTAGGTCTTATGCCAAAAATTAATAAATAACCAATCATCCAAAATTCACCAATAGTTGCCGGTAGCGTAAGATATTCATTGAAGCTAAAATCAATGCCTGCATAGTGGATTAAGGTACTCAATACATAGCCTATACCACCTAAAACAATTATTCTTCCCAACCAGATGGGCATTCTTTTAGATTTGATAACTATGTATCCCATAGGAAACAGCCAAAGTCCAAAGAAAAGACCACCAATACCCCAGGCATTAGAAATTATTTGTTGAAAAACCTGAATTAGTAAAACTTTGTCTGCCATAGCACTTATATCAGAATTGGCAATACCTATTGCTGAGGCCATTGAAATTGCACTGATCATAATGGCTAAAGCATTTACCATACCCCATATACCTAGCGTCCAGGCTTCCCATTCATAACTGTCTTTAAATAATTTGTAAAACCAAACTGCGGTAAGTGCCTGAGAAATAACGATACCAAATTCTAATAGCAACCTTATTCTTGCTGTAGATTCTAATTCTACTAAATTTGTTAGCGTTTGTTCAGGATTACCAGACACAAATATTTGAGAATGAAAGACCATAAAACCTAGAATTCCTGTAATAGCCATCATTAAATACCATAAGCCAGTTATTCTAGCGGTCTTAATTAATCTTGTTTGTTCTGTATTTGCACTCATAGAATAGTTAATTTTAATGTTTATACTAATTTTGACGATGTAATAGCATTATTGTTACAGTTTTGCCCTAATGGCACACAACGTGTTTGTATTTGGTTTGTTGCGTGTTTTAAGCAACTAATTACCGACCAAGAAAGTCCGCAAGGACTTTCGCAAGTAGCCAAAAAGCCAGCAATTAATTTTATAAGGTGTTACCAAACGTATTTGTTGATATTAACAGCTTCGAAATCATTCCTCTTTATTAATATATTTTAACCCTTCGTATAAAGCTACTAATGGTACAGAGCGATGGTTTTCTTTTTCAAAATATTCTATTTCGATATTTAGAGTTTTATCCGATTTCTTTTTTATTAAAGTATAGAGAGCGTCGTGTCTTTGTTTATTCCTTTTGTAATTAGCCTCTCCTTGATTGGCAGTAGCGATATACAATTTTTTATATAATGATATTGAGGAAATAGAATCAACTTTGTTTTTCATCATCTCTTCATTCCACCAAATACTTGGGTCTAAAGAAATGTAAGCATTGAATACGCTACTTTTATCCATATAAGAATTTAATGTCAGTAGACCTCCTAAAGAGTGCCCAACAAGAGTTCTAAACGGTTCTGTCTTGTACTTTTCATCAACATAGGGTACTAGTTCTTTTTCAATGAAATTCAAAAAATTCCTTCCACCTCCCATATTATTCGGTCGTTTGGTCTTAATTTTTGTAACTGTAAAATCTCGTTCTCGGTCAACATTCTCTATGGCTATAATAATACTTTCAGGCATTAAATTGTTTCGATTCCTATTAGAACTCATAAAATGTACTATTCCAGATGCTGTTTTAAAATGAGTATATCCATCCAATAATATGATAACTGGATATTTTTTATCAACTTCAGATGAATTATTGTATGAATCAGGAAGACTTATTAAACAGGTTCTTTCTTCATCTAAAATATTAGATTTAATAACGAACTTACTTCCTACTATAATATCATCTGTTTCATTCTGTCCAAATGTGGTTTGTACTCCTGAAAGAAGAATATATATAATTACAAATGTCAAATTTTTCATAGTTTGCTTTATATGTTTGGTAACAATAGAATATTTGCAATAGATAAAATGTTAAAACCAGCTAAATCCTAACCCTACATTAAAGATTAAGGCATCTCTTTGCGCATCTCCATCTAATGAAGCATGACCTAAAACTAATTTAGACTGAACATTAAGTGCAAAGTTTTTCTTTTTATACATTTCGTAACCTGAACTTACCATTACAGCAGTTCCAAAATTCCAATCGTCATTTACATCATCTTTAATATCATATAATGCAGGCGAATCTATGGCTAAACCAATTCCTCCATGAATCCACCACTTATCCTTTACCCAATATTGTACAGATGGGATAAAACCTCCAAAATTTCTGTCATTATCTTGAAACTCATAAATGTTTCCTGGCATAGAAACAGTAATCGCTAATCTATCATTTAACATATAACCTAACTTTAGATCTGGAAAGACAAAGGTTCCTTGAGATTCATCGAAGGTTTGAATGCCTGCACTATCTTCTATACTGATGATACCTCCACCTACTGTAAATTCAAACATGAATCCTTCTCTTTGGTTTGTTGTTTCTGTATTTGTGTTTTGCGCATATGTTATACTAGATATTAATGCAAAGGCTACACAAGCCATTTTTAATAAAATTTGTTTTTTGATTGTTTTCATTTTGATTGTTTTTATTTTGATTGATATTGTAATTGTTTATTGCTTTTATTAATACTATTATTTATTGCAAAGTTGTTTAATGTTTGGAGTTTAAAAGTTCGTATTTTGAAACTAGAACAAATCTTTATACATCATTATTTGGTTTTGAGATCATAAACTATTTTTGCATCTACCCAAAAGATATCTACATTTTCGTATTTATCTGACCCTACATTTCTACTAAAGAAAAGGTATTTGCCATTTGGTGTTATACTTGCTGAAGCTTCCCAGGCGTTGGTGTTTATTTTATCACCCAAATTAATGGCATTACCCCAAGTACCATCATTTTGTTTAAAACTGATATAAATATCAGAGTCCCCAAAACCATCTTCCCTTTTAGCATCAAATAACAAATACGATTCATCTGGAGCTATAAACGGATGGCTTAAAAAAGTTCCTGTGTTTATTGCTTTGGGCAAAGCTATTGCTTCTTCATGCTTTCCATCTATCAAACGTGAATAACGTATTGGAAAAGCTGGATCGTTTTCTTTATAGGTGTCAAAATAATAGGTGCCATTTGCAGATGATGAAAGACGCATAATATACATAGAATCATTGCTTACAATAGGAGCTGCTAGTTTTTGTAATTCTGACCATCCAGCTTCTGTTCTTTTTAGATAGCTGTCACCTAAATGCATTGTTTGTCCATTTGGAGCTATTACTGGTCTTCCTATCCATGGAGATGCTATTTCTGATTTTTCCCATTCCCCATTAATTTCGTTGTATTTGTATTCGTAAAAAGCTGATTTTTTATATTCTTCACCTCTTCTAATAAAATAAAACGCCTTCATATCTGGGGTAAATGCACTATTGACTTCATACAAACCTGTAGATACGAGACCTGGAGCAAATGGTATAGGAGTTAATCCTGGTGGTTTTTGTCCAAGGTATGGGGTTTCTAAAATCGAAGAGTCATTTTCTTTTGCTTTTGAATTATTATTTTTACAAGCACTTAATACTATTACTATTAGTAATACTGAGAGTTTAATTATGAGTTTTTTCATTCTAGACTGGAGTGATTTTAAGTATTTATATGATTTAAATTTCATATGTTTATTTACCTTGCTTTTATCTCTACAAAGAAACGTCAAGAAGTAACATTCCTTTAAACTCTTATGCAGCCTTAGATATAAAGTTTGATGATGGATTGAAAATTATGACGCAGGTATATAAATTATGATGCAAATAGGCCTTTATATCGTATCTTATTTTAATTTTTCTGATTCCATTTACATTTTTACACGTAGCTTATTTTTCAACGATTAGGTTTTCCAAATATCTAAGTGCAGTAGCCATTAGGTTCTTTCTATTTTTTGCCTTTTCATTAAAAGAATCTAAAGTTTCTCTGTTTAATTTTCGACCCTTTACAAAAATATAATTGGGTTTTTTACTAATAATTTACAAATTGAAATATTCTATAGCGCAACTAAATAGTAATAATCACATTTCCTCTTTTATGCCCCATTTCAACGTACTTATGTGCTTCAGCCATTTTTTCTAAAGGATATATACAATCAATAACAGGTGTAATCTTCTCTTGTTCTGCTAAACTTTTTAAATTTAAAAAAGCTTCTTTTGGTGTTAATGGCGTCCCATGATCTATGGATATGTATTTACCATTCGAAGTCAATGCTTTTTTGCTCTTCTCTTTAAGTGTCGATGATTTCGAATTACCTACAGCATCAATCACATAGTTATAGGTTTCTAATTGTGCTTCAGCATTTTTTAAGGTGTAGTCAATCATCTTATCACTTCCTAAAGATTTTACTAAATCGAAGTTTTTACGACTACAGACACTAGTAACATATGCACCCATATGTTTCGCCAATTGTATCGCCATTGTACCTATACTTCCTGACGCTCCATAAATTAAAACTTTGTCGCCCTTGTTTATACTCGCCTTTTTTAATAAATGAGAAGCTAGCAAGCCTCCATAAGGAATGGCTGCAGCTTCCTCAAAACTAAGATTATCAGGTTTTAGGGCCAGATTCCAATCTTCTGGCAAACAAATATATTCGGCATAAGAACCAAAACGACGTTTGGTAGGCGACATTGATCCATACCCAAAAACCTCATCCCCTGTTTCAAATAATGTTACATTTTTACCTTTAGCCATTACAATTCCAGCTGATACCATTCCCAATACAGGATTTCTAGGACGACCAAAACCAAATATAAGTTGAAGTATAAATTTGGGAATCATAGGTTCATTCATTCTACGAATAAGAACATCACTTGCAGTTACAGAAGTAGCACATATTTTTATAAGTACTTCATTATCTTTTGGTGTTGGTTTTTTAACAGTACTTAGCACCAAGTTTTCTGCATCGCCATACTTTAGACATTCTATTGCTCTCATTATTAAAATATTTTACTACAAAGTTGATACAAATAGTGCTGTTAAAGGTTCGTATTTGTAAAACAGAACCAATTCAATTATTCTATGAATTTCTCAATTTATTATTAGGGTTATTTTACTTTTGTGTTTTTGTCGGATTAGTTCAAAAGACATAGACAAAAAGTATTGCAAAAATCACATACACAGCTGTAAGAGAAATAATAATTTCTGAATGTGCTTGAATCTTAGAAGCAATTTTGCCTAGTGCAATTGCCCCGACCCCAAAATGTATTAGATTTCCAATTGCAATCGGTCTATTATAAATTCCTCCAATTAACGTTCCTTTAACCATCCAATTTAAAATTCCAAAACCCAAGTATAATGCACTCATTATTTTCAAAAAGAGTGTAGTAATAGTATTTGGCTCGACATTTAGGTATTCTACTATTTCATTTGGTAAAAAAGAATTACAATAATGGCCAAAAATAAAGCACTTGAGGTCATTACTATTGTGGTGTTCAATTTATTTATTTAGGTTTAATTACTGATTAGTAGACTTAAAATAAACATTGTTACTAATTTGATGAAGCAAAACTAATTGTAGCTTATAAAAGGAAGTTTCTATTTTTTAAATCAGAACTAACTATTACTCTTAAGGTAAGTATTTGGTGTTATCCCCTCTATTTTTTTAAAAAAGGTATTGAACACTGTTTTAGAATTAAAACCACTATCATAAGCAACAGCCATTATAGTTAAGCCTTTGTTTTCTTCCAAAAGAACGCGCTCTTTAAATTCATTAATCCTAAAAGTATTGATATATTCAGAAAAGTTTTTTTGAAAGCCGAGATTTAATAATTGCGAGACATAATTGGCAGGAAGCTCTATATAAGAGGCTAAATCTTTTAAAGATAAATCTGGGTTAAGGTATAGTTTATAATCTATCATAATTTGCTCCAATTCTTTGCTGTACTTTTTAATTTCACTAGTATCCAATAATATTTGTTTGTAACTTTTCTTTTGCTTATAATTCAAGTTATCCGGAATAGCTTTCAGTATAATGTCTTTAAACCTTTTGTGATTTTTTACAGGTTTAAGAATTGGTGATGGATTTAGTAATAGAATTAAAGGCAAACGTTTATCGTATGCTTGGGTTATTAAATCAATTACCTTTTTATTATTACCCAGTAAGGCATTAACTAATATCAAAAACATGAACGCCTTATCTAAAAGTTCAGTTTTTAAGTAGGTTTCTAGTTCTCTTAACCCGTCATTACACTTTTCGGTTTCGTTGAGTTTGGCATAGCACATGGTTTCACCTCCTAATTTGGTGAGGTCTTTCACAGAAACGCCTTCAAGTGAACTGAAATATGTCAAAGCTTCATTTGACTGACCTGACATTAATAGGCAAATTCCTATATAAATTGGTGGAAAGAGTAATTTAGGGTCTAAATCTAATGCCTTTTTTAGATGAGGTATAGCAGTTTTATAATCTTCTTTTAAGTAGTATAAAAAACCCTTGTAATGATGATTTATAGCCGCATAAGGATCTAATTGTAAGGCTTTGTCAAGATAATTAAGTGCCGCATCTAATTTTCCTTCTACGGTCAAAAAATTAGAAATCGTTAGGTAAATATCGTCTGCAGGTTGAATTTCCAAAGCCTTATTTGCATGGTTGTAGGCTTTTTTAAGATTCCAGTTTTGCCAACATTCTATCCAAGCCAAATTCAATTGTGATCTTGATGAGTTTGGGTCTAACTCTAACGCCTTTAACAAATATGGTTGGGCCTTCTCATATGCTTCATTTGAAGGCAAAATACCCATGGTTCCCATATTAACATATGCCAAATTAATATCAAGGTAAGGGTTTGAAAAATTGGGTGACTTATTAATAACTTCCTTTAAAATATTGATGCCTTTTATGGAGTTTTTATAATCCAACTTCATAATGTAATATCTGCCTTTCAGATATTCTCTGTATACATCTACTGCAACATCAACAGGCGCTACCAGCTTTTCTTTTATTTCGAGATGACCAATATGCTCGCGTAATTTTTCAGCAATAAACAGACTGATTTCATCTTGAATTTCAAAAACATTTTCCGGGTTTCTATCAAAGGTTTCTGACCAGAAATGAAAGTCCTCTAAAGTATCTATCATCTGCACCGTAATACGCATTTTATGTTTTGACACTCTTACACTGCCTTCAATAAAAGTAGCCACTTTTAAATTCTCTCTTATCTCTTTAGCAGTTACTATTTTGTTTTTAAAGTAAAATGAAGAGGTTCGGGAAGTCACCGAAAGTTGTTTGATTTTTGCTAATGCGTTAATAATTTCTTCGGTTAATCCATCGCAGAAATATTCGTTTTCAATATTACTGCTCATATTGACGAATGGAAGTACTGCTATAGATTTTTGGTCAATCAAACTCTTCGATCCTTAAAATAAAAGATAAATATAAGTCAATTAACTCTTGTAAAGAATATAAAAAACATATTTCAGCAAATTTGTGAACAGATAAAACGGCTAAATGGAGAATTCTCTAAATGATATTTTAATTATTATATTTTATTTAAGGTATTTTAATACGGCATTTAAACAAACAAATTGGTGTTAGATTGATTTAAAGAAAATACTGGAATTTTTAATTTTTTAAATTCTTTAGTACGATTATAGTTGTTAGATTCAAGTTTTGTAATTGGATAAAAGAGTTAAAACCACAAAAAAATATTTTTTATTTTAAAATAGGCAATTAGCTCTGTAGATGTCATATCCGTTCTAGATACAAACCCTTTGCCGCCAACAGGTGTGCTATTTTTTATTCTTAACGTATGATTTAATAAATGGTAAATGGTTATATCTTTCCAATTACTAGCATATTCTGGAAAATATTTTTCAATGTTATCCTTAATATTCAATTTTCCTTGCTCAGCAAGCATTAAAATAGAAACTGCTGTAAATTGTTTTGTAATTAAACCAATTTGAAATACAGTATTCAACTGCATTGGTGTATTTAGTTCCAAATTTGATTTCCCAAAAGCATTATCATATATAGCTTTTTCATTTTTGGCTACCAAAATTGAAATTCCAGGATCTTCTGTGCCGTAATCTATTGAAACTATAGAGTCTATTTTTCATGCATAGCTTTGACTAAAACTAATGGAAGTTAAAAGAAGAAAGGTAATCAGTAAAGTAATTCGCGTAATAAAATGAGTCATAATAATGTATTTAATGTTTATGTGACAAAATTAAATACAAACCTGACTGACGCTTGCGCCAAGGTTATGACATCTATGATAAATTCACTATATAATAGAAAATAAGCACTTTTTTGTTTTGAATTTTTGAATCCAAATAATTCTTTTTAAAAATTGAATTAGGTGTGATTCGTTCTATTTTTTAAAAAATATATTAAAGACTGTTTTTAGAATTAAAGCCATATATCATTATAGTTGTTGAATTTCCCAACCAAGAAGTTTTGCAGATTTTGTTTAATATTGAACATTATAAAAAATTAATACCCTATGGAAACAAAGCTTTCATAGATTTTAAAGTATTTATATCTCAAAAAGAATAATTGATTTTGTCTAGTGTTTTATGAGAGTTCATGAATAACTAAATTATTGTTTAGAACTTATTCATTAGTTCACTTATTAAAAATGAAGGGAAAGAAAACTTATTATAAGCAACAAAAGAAGTAAAAGAAATTAAAATTTATTATTTGCGTTTGTCTTTTGTATGATTTGGAAAGGCTATTAGATTAAAAGATTCTCTTAAACGGCTTCTAATTCTATTGCCATAAAATTGTTCTAGTTTTGTGGTTTGTGGTAATAAAAAACTACACCTTAAATGCTTTTTGCATGAGTTGAATTTCTTTATTTGAAATGCCTATTTTTATTGCCAATTGTTTCCAGGAAGTAACCGCAGCGAATACCTCATCTAAAATACTATTCATTTGGTTTTCATCTAAACGGAAATATATGCCTACGGTTTTGGCTAAATCGTAGTTTAAGGCATTATCATCCATATCGATATTTAAGGCCAGCCCCTCTTTATCTATAGACGGATTGAGGTCGTAAGCTGGAGAGAGCTCCCAACCCTTGTTTGTAATTATAAACCCATGATTGCGTAAATGATCATCAGTATTGGAAATGGCAATATTAAAAATCATGCGTCGCCAAAGTTGCTCGAGATTGCTTTCTATATTACTACCATGATTTTGAATAAATTCTGCTAATTCCAAATAACTTGCTTGATGATCTCTGATTTTCACCTCGTTATTACCAGTCATGGTCATTGCCGAAGCGAAATGAATTCTTTCGCCATTTTCTCTATCGAAGCGTTTTGTAAAAAATGTATTGTAATTTCCGGTAACCTTTTGGATTTTACATTCAGACATTTTTATACCTGCTTTTAATGCCAATTGATATGCTAGATATTCCCAAGCAGCTTTGTCTGTGGTATCATTTTTTGCAGGGAATTTTGCTATCCACAAATTTTTATCGTTATCTAAAATATTTGCTTTGGGTCTGGCACCACCCAAAGAGGAACCAGGTGCCATTAAAATAGCTAACCATTGTCTTGCTTCATCATTTTCGGTATCATTTTCAAAGTTTTGAGCAGCATCTTGAAGTTCACGTATTGATGACCAAGGTGGTGTTGGAGACAGATTGTTATTATCTAAAAATGGACCATCTACATCTGTTTTAAATCTTAATGCCCCCATTCGGCTTTCATCATACACACCGAGTAAAAAGTCTATTTCATATAATGTTTTTGCTTTCTCTCCAATTACAGCTGCTTCTTGAGCCGCTCTTCTTTTCATTAATGTACGTCCCCAAGTATCTGGCATACTGTCTAAAAAGACACCAAAATTTTCTTTATTATTTGGATATTGTGGACCACCATAAAACTGAATATCTGGATCTAATAGCATTTGGTTTTTAGATTTGATCCAGTTTTTATCATACTCGAAACTAAAAGCCTTTTTTCCTTTTGCGTTTAGTGCTGAAAGAATGCCTATTAATTCGGGTTCTATTATTGGTTTCCAATGTGCGTATACGTATATATCTAGTTTTTTAGTAGCCATTTTACACTTCTAATTTATGAGATTGCTTCGTCGTGCCTTCTCGCAATGACAGTTATTTTATAATAAATCTAAATCTTGTAATTTTCTTCCAAACTCATCATCCGCTGCTAGTTTTAAGAAATCGTCTTGTAAGCCTAATACTCTTAATACATTGAAATAGGCACCCAATGTTACACTAGGACTCCCTGTTTCAATCAGGTATAATGTACTTCTTACTATATCGGCTCTTTCAGCAACTTGCGTTGTTGTTAGTTTACGTCGCTTTCTTGCTAATTTGATGTTTTCTCCCATTTGCTTAAGAATGTCCTTATGCTTAGGAAATAGTATTTGTATTTTTTTATTCATGACAACAAAATGATTGTTATTTCAATCAAATATAGTTTAATTGATTGAAATAACAATCAAAATAATAATTTTATTCTTTTTATATGACCTTATAAACAAATAAGATATCGGTTTAAACTGATGAGATTGCCACATTTCGACTTCGCTCGATACAAGCTGCGCACTCCACGCAATGACGTTGACAAGGATAAATAATTTAATTTTTTACACTCGTTTAAAAAACAGAGGTAAAATTTACCTTCGTTTGTCTTTTGTATTATTATTAAAGGCTATTAAATTAAAAGATTCTCTTAATCTACTTCTGATTCTATTGCCATAAAATTGTTCTATTTCTGATGCTGATAGATTGGTAGTGAGATGTGTTTTTGTTCTTCGACTTTGCTCTGGATGTGTAAAAGCATCATAACGACTTAGCAAGATTTCTCCCATTACATTGCATTCATTCCCAAAGTATTTTAGATTGCTTTCGGTACCTAAATCATCAAAACAAATGATTCCTGCTTTTTTTTGATGGAGTTTTGGTTTGCTGTATTTGTGTATTACTTCATAACCTTCTTTTATGAATTCGAAACTTACTTCTCTGCAAGATTTTACATAGTATTTCTGATCTTTTGGTACTAAGAATTTTAATAATGACATTAATGTGGTTTTACCACAACCAATGGGACCTGAAAGTAGGACTCCTTTTTCTAAATAGATATTGCATCTTTTTACCATTTTTTGATCTTGTAAACTGTAGGCTATCAATTTGTAGATAATGGTTTTGTCTTCTTCATATATTTTGAAATGATCACCAAATAATTGCTTTCCTTTGGATTCTAACCAGTTTGTGGTTTTTTGGTAGTTGTACATGTTCGGTTTTCGTTATTCGTTGTTACTTCTTTTCTTTTTGGGAATGATGAAATGGTTTTTATATTTTTCTTCATATCATTTTGCCTTGATGCAAAACGAAAAAAAAGATCAAGCCCTGAATCTTCGGCGGTCAATTAAGTTTTTGTTGTCTAAAAGAAATGAACTCGCAAAAGCTCAAACAGCATTTCTTTTTTAACGACAACTTCAAACTATTGACACTCGCCTGCCAGATTCTATGGCGGTTTTGGATTGTGACTTGATTTTGAGAGATTGCGCCCAATTATGAGATCCTGAAATACTGAAACGAGTTCAGCACTTACAAGTTCAGGATGACGCTAGCATCAAAGTGGTTCTGAGTAATTTTTATCAATTGCTGTGTTGAGGTTTTGTGGTTGAATTACTGCTTTTGAGCTGTTACCATTGTTGCTATATTTTACACTATTGAGCATCCAATTTTTTGCTGCAGCTTTCCAATTTTTCATTGGGGTCTTACCTCCTACTAACCATCCGTTGCTTGAAAAGTAATTGAAAAATTTATTGGCTTCGATTTCTGGAAAGTTTTGTTCCTGAAAGTATTTCATCACCTCTTCTAAAATTGGCACATTCCTTTTGTTTTTTTGGCGCAACTTTTTTTGTTTTGAAATCTCTACTAAATTTTCTAATTCTAAATTCCGTGATTGCTCTCCTTCTTTTAAACTTTTTATATTGTTTATACTGTTTGTATAGTTTATATAAGATACCTCTGCTTGTTCAGTAGTTGGTAAGTTACTTGTCTCCTGCTTGTCTTTTACTTGTTTATTAAATGATTTCTTTTTTGGCTTTAAGTTTTCTGAGAAATTAAACATATACACCATACTTCCCTTATAGGGATTGTATGAGGGTTCGTACCTCAAATATCCTAAAGCGTGTAAATTCTTTAAGCATTTATGATAAGTTGCTTTTGAACTGATTTTACTAATTCGCATTACTTCGTCTCTTGAAATACTGATGGGATTTCTGAATCGATTGCAGTTCCAAAATTGAAACAAGGCTATGTATAAACTAATATGTGTTGGGTTTAACGTATGATCGTTGATGACTTTATCAAAGAAACCAGTTAGGTGTTTTATATAATTCATGTTACTCATTTGATGTTGCTTTTACTTTGTTTTGTTCCATTACTTTTAGAATTTCTTCATAAGAGTAAAAAATGATTCCTCCTATTTTGGTATAGGTTAAGGTTCCGTTGATGCGTAAATTTTGTAATGTTCCAGGAGAAATTCTTAATAAGCTTTTTACTTCTGAAGACTTTAGCCACTTTTTAGGTTGTTCTTCTTTTTTACTAGTTTTTATCTCATCTACTAAAAAGTTTAGAGCGTTTAGTAAATCTAACTTTGTTACTTGTTGGTGTTTTAAGATGTCGAGGTTTTCGGTTTCTGGAAATAGTTTTTTTAAGTGCAGATACATATTGATTTGTTTTAAATTATTATACTACAAAACAAGACCAATTGTGTGTTTCCTATTCACAAGGTATACGTAAGGTGGGTGTTATTTTTTACCAAAAGCTTGTAAACTACTTTTACTATTGATAAAATATTTTAAAATGAAAGTCTGTTGATTTCTTTACCAAAAAGAGCTTTTAAAAAAAGCTGCTTTTTAAGCCAAAAACCACAGCTGACCCAAGTTGGGATTTACAAATCTTCTTCGTTTAATTTTTGATTGAGGTTGTCTGCTAAACGATTTATAAATTTTGTTCTGACTGTTTTGCGTAATTTGATGTCTTGGTAAATTCTGTAAATATTATCTTCTAGTTCTATATTAAAAATTTTGCCTATGTGTTTTGCCAACTCTTTTACATCTGTATTTCCGTTATTGATTAGTCTCGCATGTTTGAGTGCATAAATTAATTCGACTAAATCTATTTTGGAACCAGACCATGAATAATTTACAGGTTCTCTGAAATTTGTAGTTCCACTTTTCTGATCGATTTCATCTATTTTACGTTCTAGGTAGTTTGTGAGCATATCTGAACATATCAAATTTGCGACTTGATATTCATGAGATGTAGATATTTTTGAATCGAAATACAATTGCATTGGATGATCGCGAATGATATCTTTATAAGGCCTTCTGATAAAATAATGGTGATCGTTATACGTTGCTCTGGATCTGAAATATTCATAAAAATCAAAATTTTCTCTAGCCATTTGAGCAGCTTTGTTTAATGCTTTGAGATAGTGCTTTCGTTTTCCTTTTTTACTTGAAGGTAATGTAGATTCGATTTTTAAAACATGTTTGTAAAACAGTATTTTAGAAATTAAGGAAGGCTTTAATTCTTTGAAGAAATAAATCTCTTCTTTTTCAGATTCAAAGCGATATATTTTCAGCCATTTATTGAGCTTTTTTAATTTCTTTTCTAAAAATAAAATTATGTTTTGACTTGCTACAATAGGATTGCTTTCGGAATTTTTGAGTAATACAAAATCCCGCTCCAATTTTTGAAAGAATGGTGTGCAAAACGAATTCATAGCAATTAAAATGATATATTTTGAAAGCTACAATTTAAATCATTTTGTATAAAATCTATGAAATGAACACCTTAAAAAGTTATTAACAGACACTAAACTAGCCTATACCTTGACTTTTACCTAAAGTGTATGTATTGGCTAACTTTTGTTTTAAAATATTCATATCATGACTCACTTTTTTATCCAAAACCTTGGCATAGTGTTGCGTTGTTCTTAGATTTTTATGTCCGAGCATTTTGCTGACACTTTCTATGGGTACACCATTTGACAAAGTTACAGTTGTTGCAAATGTATGTCGTGCAATATGAAAGGTAAGTTCTTTATTGATTTCGCAAACAATCGCAATTTCTTTTAAATAGGCATTCATTTTTTGATTGCTAAAAATTGGTAGTAAAGAGTTATTGGCTATACATTTTGGATGCTCTTCATATTTATCAATCATCATTTGAGTGACTGGTAAAATTGGGATTTTTGATGCTGCTTCTGTTTTTTGACGGTGGGTGAAAATCCATTTATCGCCATCAATACCAATACTGATGTGCGACTTGGTTAGGTTTTTTACATCTATGTAAGCCAGCCCTGTGTAACAACTGAATAAGAAAATATCTCTTACTAAAGACAAACGTTCTGTTGAGAATTCTTTATCCATTAGTTTTTGAATTTCACCTTCTGTTAAATAGACACGCTCTACAGTTCTTACTTTAGATTTGTAATTGCTAAACGGGTTCCTGTCCATCCAATTATTGGCCAAACATATTTTAACGATTTTACCGAAATTCTTAATGTATTTTACTGCTGTATTGTTACTGCAGTTTCTGACTGATCTTAAATAGAATTCGTAATCTGTAATAAACGCATGATTGATTTTTAGAATATCGATATCCGATTCTTTAAACTTCCATTCTAAAAATTCTTTGGTGTGCTTTAATGATGTCTTATAACGTTCTAGTGTTCCTGGAGCATATTCTTTTCCTACTAGTTCTTCAATTCTTTTATTATGATCTTCGAAAATTGGAATTAACATTCGGCGTTTTGCTTCTTCTCCTAAAACTTTGCTTTTAAATAGTTTTGCAGAAATAGGAGTTTTCGAATGAATAAACTCCATTTGAATGTCGATGATCTTCGTTTTTAAGATATCAAGATGTTTATTTATTGAACGAGCTTCTGCAGATTGTCCTTTCATTTTACCTGCAGCTGAGGACCATTTAGCTGGATCAATGTATCTTCCCGTACTAAATTCAATTCGTTTTCCGTTGACTGTAATGCGTGTATAAATAACACATTGTCCTTTAGCATTTACTTTTGCTCTCTTTGGATAAAAGAGAATTGCTGTGATTGTTTTCATTTTGGTAACCTTTAAAATTCATATTAAATTTAAACTGACCCCTAATTCTACGCAAGATGTACGTTTTTTGAACTAGTTTTAGCCTTGTTTTTAATTTTGAAACCCTTACTATCAAAGGGCTAGCGAGAAATTCGGTGTCACTTGTATTAGTGATTTGCAAGTGACACCGAATTGGACACCTTTTATATACGATTTAATGAATTTTATGGGTTTTGTGGAAAAGCAAAAACCCTTTAAAACATAGGTTTTAAAGGGTTTTGATGATTTTTGAAAATCTATCAGCGGAGAAAGAGGGATTCGAACCCCCGGACCTGTTACAGTCAACAGTTTTCAAGACTGCCGCATTCGACCACTCTGCCATTTCTCCAAGCGTCTCATCAGGTATTTCCTGAATGCGGATGCAAATATAGAAAGCTTTTTCATTTTGTGAAACAAAAAAACCAATAATTTTTATTTTTTTTGAATATATGAGATTTATTTTTTTAACATATTAATCTACAGTTATTTATAATTGATCAATAATATTAGAAATCGTATTTAATAAAAGAACTGTAGAGAATACTCATACTGTTTATTATCTTTGTTATCGAACTATAATCAAAGCTAATGTCTTTTAATTCTTTTGGAAATTTATTAAAGCTAACTACGTTTGGAGAGTCTCATGGTACTGCTATTGGTGGCGTAATTGATGGATTCCCAGCAGGCGTGGAAATTAATTTAAATGCAATTCAACAAGAATTAGACAGACGTAAACCTGGACAATCTAAAATTGTTACACAAAGAAAAGAGCCAGATACTGTAGAATTTTTATCAGGAATTTTTGAAGGCCAATCAACTGGAACTTCTATTGGTTTTATTATAAAAAACACAAACCAAAAAAGCAAAGATTATAATCATAATACAAATATCTATAGACCCTCTCATGCCGACTACACTTATGATCAAAAATATGGCTTAAGAGATTATAGAGGAGGTGGAAGAAGTTCTGCGCGTGAAACTGCAAATTGGGTGGTTGCAGGAGCATTAGCTAAACAATTAATTTCATCTATTCAAATAAATGCATTTACATCTTCTGTAGGAGAAATTTTCATGGAAAAACCCTATCAAGATTTAGATTTCTCAAAAACGGAAAATAACATTGTTCGCTGTCCTGATGAAGAAAGTGCAGAAAAAATGATCACTAAGATTAAAGAAATCCGAAAAGCTGGAGATACTATTGGAGGCACAATAACATGTGTTGCACAAAATATGCCTGTTGGTATAGGTGAACCTATTTTTAATAAACTACATGCAGAATTAGGAAAAGCAATGTTATCTATAAATGCAGTAAAAGGATTTGAATTTGGTAGTGGATTCTGTGGTGCTAAAATGAAAGGCTCTGAACATAATGATATTTTTAACGCTGATGGTTCCACTAAATCTAATTTATCAGGTGGTATTCAAGGTGGAATATCTAATGGAATGGATGTTTATTTTCGAGTTGCCTTTAAACCTGTTGCAACTATCATGAGCTCTCAACAAACCATTAATTCAGAAAATGAAATTACTGAAATAACTGGAAAAGGAAGACATGATCCCTGTGTAGTACCTAGAGCTGTGCCTATTGTGGAAGCAATGACTGCTTTAGTTTTAGCAGATTTCTATTTACTCAATAAAACCCGAAAAATCTAAATTCTCTCAATTTTAAGTATCTTTCCCAAAAATCTTATTTTTGAGAACTAGTAGATTGTATTTTATAGATATTGTGCGAGCATTTGCCATTTTAATGATGCTTCAAGGACATTTTATAGATACATTAATTGATCCTGTATATAGAGATACAAATTTTACTTCTTACAGAATTTGGTCTTATTTTAGAGGAATTACAGCCCCTACCTTTTTTACGATTTCTGGCTTAATTTTCACCTATTTACTTCTAAGAGCAAAAGATAAAGGCGAAGAGAAAAAAAGGATGAGAAAAGGAATAACCAGAGGTTTATTTCTTATTGGAGTTGGATATTTATTAAGAATACCATTCCTTGCTTGGCTTACAGGTCATTTTAATTATTACTTTTTAGTTATTGATGTTTTACAAATTATAGGATTAAGTTTAATTCTAATTATATCTATCTATTTTTTTACGTTCAAAAAAACATATTTATTTTCATTCTTAACACTAATTTGTGGTCTATCAATTTTTGTTTGCGAACCACTTTATAGGGGCATTTCAATAGACAGTCTTCCTATATTTTTAAATAATTATATATCTAAAGCAAATGGTTCTGTATTTACAATCATACCTTGGTTTGGTTTTGTATCATTTGGTGCCTTTATTGCTACTATTTTTTATAAAAATCTTCATAAAAAGTACTTTAAACTCATTATCATTACTGTTTTTACAGTTTTAGGATTTTCTCTTATTGAATACTCTTCTCTCTTTTTAGTTTATCTCTCAAAAACATTCAATATTCAATTATTTATGGATTCCGCAAACTATAATTATTTGTTTACAAGATTAGGTAATGTGCTGTTATACTTTGCTTTTTTCTATGCTTTAGAGAATTATTTAAAAATTCCGATTATTTTAAAAATAGGTCAAAAAACACTTTCAATATATGTCATACACTTTATAATCATTTATGGAAGTTTTACAGGGTTTGGCTTAAAGCATATCTTTGGAAAAAGTTTAAATCCAATTGAAGCAATTTTTGGTGCAGCTCTTTTTTTAGTTGTTGTTTGCTTTATATCCTTCTATTATGCAAAAACAAATACATTTTTATATGTTCAACTAAGAAAATTCATAGATAAAAGAAAACTTAAAAACTCATGATTTCATCATCCAAAATAAAGTAT
Source organism: Polaribacter dokdonensis (assembly GCF_024362345.1). GTDB lineage: Bacteria > Bacteroidota > Bacteroidia > Flavobacteriales > Flavobacteriaceae > Polaribacter > Polaribacter dokdonensis. Next base: position 1,043,243 of record NZ_CP101505.1, read on the forward strand.
TTATTAGTGGCACTAATTCTATTTGGATTAAAAACTATTGGCCAAGAAAATTACCTAATAGATGCTTACAAAGTAAAAAGAAGAACATTTACCTATCATAAATTAAAATTAGAGGAAAACCTAAAACTCGATTTGTATAGGCCCAAAAAACGTAAAGGTAGAAAACCATTAATTATCTACGTTCATGGTGGAGGATTTTCTGGTGGAGAGAGAGATGATAAAGTTTCTGCAGGATTTTCTTCAGAAATGGCAAAATACGGCTATAATGTAGCTTCAATTTCTTATAGGTTAACAATGAAAGGTATTGGCTTTGGTTGCAACACAAAAGCTGAACTTAAAATTAAGGCGTTCAATGAAGCTTCTAAGGATTTAAGTTATGCTATTAAATATTTAGTAAAAAGACAAAGGCGTTTTAAAATTGATACTAGCAAAATAATACTTGTAGGTTCAAGTGCAGGTGCAGAAGCAATTTTACATTACGCATATGCTTACAAAAACACTGATTTAGAACAAGATACTAAAATTGCAGGCCTAATTGCTATGGCTGGTGCACTATCTACTTTAAATAACATAAATTCTGAAAGCGCAGTTCCTACTCAATTATTTCATGGCACAAAAGATGACTTAGTACCCTACAATATAGCTCCACATCATTATTGCAAACCTACAGATGTTGGGTTTCTAAAACTTTATGGCTCTAGAGCAATTGCAGATAAATTAAAGATACTAAACAAACCTTATTTTTTATATACAGTTAAAGATGGAAATCATGATTGGAACTCAAGACCCATTTTTGAGTGCAAAGAAGAAATTTTAAATTTTTTAAACTTTAGTGTTTTAAAAAAACAACAAGCACAAACAGAAATTAATATGTAAAAACAGCTGCAATTTAACTTACAGCTGTTTTTAATTAATTCAAAAATAAGGGCAATAATTCTTTATTCTCCTTGACCTAGAGAGAAAGCTCTTACACCATCAAACTCATACAGATTTTCTGTTTTGATAACTTGGAAACCCTTGTGATGTAATATAGATTGTAAAGCAATAATCTTTTCAAAGTCTACTGGGTTATATACTTTTTCTCCATTTGTTTTAGAGTCTATATCTACAAATCTACATCTCCAATGATCTGTGCAATAAGTTTCTTGTAAACCTTCTGGATAAACTTTTACACCTCTATTAGTTATCATTTTTAATTTCATTTTAAAAGCAGTTATACTATTTAAAGCATTTCCTAATTCATTAGGATTTTTACCTTTCCAATTGATAAAAACATCAACACCAACTAATACCTGCTCTTGCTTTTTTCTACTATATTCTGGTATTACAATTTCTCCTTTTCCAGCTGCTAAATTACTTTTAGGCAATTGTAAAGGTTTCTTACCAAGGTTTTCTATAATTCTGTCTGCAAACTCAGAAGTAGACACAATTTCTTTAGTTATAGATTCTTGATAAACATCAGCTGTATGATAACCTTGCTCTAAAGTAACCAACCAAGCATTTTTAATAGTATCAGCAATTTCTGTTTTACCCACATGTGATAATAACATAACTGCTGCATTTAATAAACCTGATGGATTAGCTATTTTTTTACCAGCAATATCTGGTGCAGAACCATGAATAGCTTCAAACATTGAGACATTTAAACCAATATTTGCAGAGCCAGCCATACCTACAGAACCCGCAATTTCTGCAGCAATATCAGATATAATATCTCCATATAAATTAGAAGTCACAATAACATCATAATTAGTTGGGTTTGCTGCTAAACGTGCAGAACCTATATCTATAATCTGTGAATTACTTTCAATTTCTGGATATTCTATTGCAATTTCTTTAAACACATTATGAAACAAACCGTCTGTTAATTTCATAATATTATCTTTAACCATACAAGTTACTTTTTTGCGTCCATAAGCTTTAGCATACTCAAAAGCATATCTCACAATTTTTTCGCAACCAGGCCTAGTAATCAATTTTAAACATTGCACAACATCTTGCGTTTGTTGGTGCTCTATACCTGCATATAAATCCTCTTCATTCTCTCTAACAATAACTACATCCATTCCTGCAAAATTAGTTTCTACATAAGGTGCATAAGCAGTTACAGGACGTACATTCGCAAATAAGCCTAAAGATTTACGAAGCGTAACATTTAAACTTTTATAACCTTTACCTTGAGGCGTTGTAATAGGTGCCTTTAAAATTAGTTTGTTTTTATTGATGGTTTTCCAAGCACTTTTTTCTATACCTGAAGAGTTACCAGATAAATATACTTGTTCTCCTATTTCTATTTTTTCTGATTTAATGTTTGCTCCAGCTGCTTCTAAAATTCTTAGAGTAGCTTCCATAATTTCTGGCCCTATTCCATCTCCATAAGCAACAGCAACATTTGTTACTGCAGTAGACTTAATTTGTTTAGACTTTTCTTGTACTTGCGTATTTTCCATGTTTGATGTTTTTGTGCATACAAATATCAAACATAAAATTCATATATTTTTATATATGTTTTTTATAATTTATATAAATATATTTTATGACTATTTAAATCTTACAGAATAAGAAACACCTAAAGAAGGGTAAACAAAGTATTCTCCATTTGCAAATGGTTTTTCTTCTCTAAACATACTTGCATTAAAACCCCATAAATTTTTCTTGTTCTTGGTAGAAAAGAAATAACCTAATACTAAAGCTTGAGAATCTAATTGAAATACCTCATTGCCAGAAAAACCTGGTGCAAACCTGTCTAAAGCTAAAGAAGCTCCAAAACCAGCTTCAATTGTCCAATAATTATCTGCGTCACTGGCATATTTTCTGTAAATTAATCTACCAGATTTACTTGCTCCTGGTTCTCCTGGAGTTATATAAGTTCTAAACGCCCAATAGCTATTTCCTGTGTACCAACCTAAAGAACCTGTATAAATGGTTGTTTCTGTAGAGAATTTTAACCATCTGAAACCTAATGAAAGCTCTAAACTTTTAGGAAGTGATTTAAAAAGCTCAAATCCATAACGTTGAGTAGGGTTTAAGGGACTGTTTGAAAAACCTCCACTAACATAAGCATATAAACCTGTTGCTATTCTAGGATATAAATCTATTTCTAATTGATAGTTATCTGTTTCAAAACGGTTTGTATAATTTACTCTTGCTGTTATGCTGCCATATTTTGTTTGTCTTGCATATGAAATAGAGCTATAATACATATTTGCTCTACCATTATCACTGTCAAAATCATAATAGTCCGTTGAAACATTTATACCCACTGTATTAAACATGAGCGAGTTTTCTAACGAGTTCTTATACTCTTTTAACTCCTTATTACTAGGGTTTAACTTTAAAGCCTCTGATATAATTAAAAAGGCTTCATCCACATTGTTTCTATTTACCTCTGACCTTGCCTTTAATATGACCAAATCAGGATCATCTGGAAAAATTACTAATGACTTATTAGATAATTCTAATGCTTTAAAGTATTTCTCTGCATATTGCTCATTTTTAATGTATGCTATCCAATCTGTTTTTCTTTTCTCATCTTTCTCTAAAACATACTGAAACTCTTTTCTTGCTTCTTTATAATTCCCATCCCAAGAATAAGTACTTGCCAAGAAAGCTCGTATATCTAAGTAGTTTGGATATTTAGTAAGAATAAGTTTCAGTGAATCTTGTGCTTGTTTTCTTTTACCATCAAAAGCTAACTCTCTTGCAGTTTTAAACGTAGTGTCTGGATTACCGTTAAACACTTTATCTTGTGCTAGAACCTTATTAGGACAAGCTATAAAAATTGCAAAAAATATAAGTACTAATGTGTTTTTATTTATCATTTTAATGATTCTTTAAATTTAAGAAATGCATCATTTTTAGGTTGTTTATCCAAAATACTATCTATTAAAACTTCTGCTTTTTCTAAATTATTCATAGTTTTATATGCTCTTGCCATTTTAAAGGCAATTTCATCATTTTTTATTTTATTTTTTATCGCTTTTAGCATTATTTCGTTAGACTTTTCATTTTGAGAAGACCACCAATACATATCTAATAAAGCTAAATATGCATCATCATAATAAGGCGCTCTATTTAAAGCACTTAACAATTCTATTTCTGCCTTATCATAATTTGCATCCCAAGCTAATGTTCTACCTTTTAAAATTCTGACATCTACATAATTTGGCATTTTTTTAAGTATATAATTACAAATCAATCTAGCTATTTCTCTTTCATCATTGAAGGCTTTTTCTCTTGCTAACATAAACATTTCGTTCTCTTTCATGTTAATCGTAAGTTTTTCTAACTTAATTAACTCTTCTGCTGTAAATTCATAATTTTCTCTTATAATCGCGTCATTATTTTTAGGATAAATTTTGTCATTTTGTGTAACATAAGCATTTAAGCTTTTAAATTCATTTAATTCTTTTTTAATTTGAACTTCTAATGCTTCGTCTTCTATTTTATAAGTATTAAAGTCTTCTTTAATTTTATAAATTGTACCTCCAGAATACATAAAATCTTTATAAACAAAATCGTTTAAACTTCCTTTATAACGCATTAAGGGTATTTTATGTATGTTTCTAAATTCTTCTGCTGTATCTATACCTGAACCTAACCACGCTACTTCTTCTGGAACAATAACATTATAATTGTTTGACAAAAAAGCAAGCAAGCTAGGTGCAAAATCGAGGTGAGATGAAACGGATTTCATTCTTGAGGTTTGCTTAAGCAGAGGACTATATATGATAAATGGAACATTGAATCTAGATAATTGATCTTTTTGTGCGATAGGAATTAACCTATGATCTCCTGTAATTACAAAGATTGTATTCTCGAACTCTGGCCTTTTCTTATAGTTATCAATAAACATTTTTATACTATTGTCTGCATATAATATACTAGCAAATATTTCTTTATTTGCAGCAATCTCCTTCTTAGAGACCTTTAAAATTGAGCCTGAATTAATAACACTATCTATTTTTTTTATGTATGTCTCTTTTTCAGGAAAATCGAAAGGCTCATGAATGGTCTGTGTTGTTATTAAGTCTAATCTTGGCCTTTTTAAATCGTCTAAAAATGATAATGTTTTTCGAAAAATTTCACGGTCTGAATATCCCCAACTAAAACCTGTTTGACCATTTGTATATTTTGGATATGAGTCATCGTATTTTTTTTCATCAATTATATTATCTAAATCATGATATTCTAAAAAATTTATTTTTTTATCAAAACTAGAATTATCACCAGAAAAAAAAGAAGTTGTGTAATCGTTTCTTTTTAAAATGCTAAAAATAGAAATGTGAGTTGGAGTATCTTCAATTTCTAAAAACCCTTTTTCACCAAAGGGAGTTGAGGCTGTTAATGATGGCAAAGCTCCAAAAGTTCTACCTGTGTTGCTTAAAAAGTTTTCCCAAAAAAGAGATTTTGGCAACAAAGAATTTAAATACGGAGTAAAACCACTGTAATATCTATCTCCAACAAATTCTGACCCTAAACCTTCAACAACAATAATTACAATATTTGGCTTTTCTTCTTTTATTGTAAAGTAAGGCCCTAAAGCATCATTAATTTCAGCTGATTTTTTTAAAAATGGATATTCATTTTCATCATTTATTTGTACAGCTTTAATTTCGCTTTTTTCCATTTTATAATGGATAACATCACTAACAAAATAGTACATTTTATTTTGAAAGTTTTCTTGTAAAAAATCTGAGTAAAAGATTCTTAACACAATAATAGCAAATGTTATAATTGCAAATACTTTACCTGAATGTTTATAGTAAGGTGATTTTTTAAGAAAAAAACTAATGACTAGAAATAAAACAGGAAAAATAATGAAGGGTAAAAAGTTAAATATTGATGTGCTTTCAGATGCTGTTACAGTTAAATAAATATCATCTAAGGAATACCCTAATAAATCTGCACCTAAATTTAAAAGTGTAGTTAAGCTGTATTTTGTTAAAGCAAACTCTATAATAACTAGAATTACAAAAGCTATTCTTATAAAAATTGTACCATATCTATGTTGTTTTCTTGCAAACAAATGATAAAAAGGTAAAAAAAACAAAAAGATAAATAAGACTGTATAAAAATGGTTTAAAAGTTTAAAAACAATTAATTGAAAAATGTTTCGCACTTCTTTTCCACTAAAAACTGTAGAGCTAATTTCAAAAAGACTTATTAGCCAAAATGTTAAAAGCAAAGCACAACATAATAATACATAAGATCGGTTTTTTTGCCTAATTGATTTTATTTTCATGTTTTTATAAGTTTTACATTAATCTTTAGAGAGCCCTTTTCTAACCATAACTCCCCATTTTTTATTTTTGTTAAAATAATAATCTATATTTCCTTTTATAGCAGCATATAAAACTAATGGATGTAGTATAAAAGGTTCTAAAAATATAGTGAGTACTAACTTTAAACCAATACCTTTCTTCTTATACTGATGATATGTAAATTCTTCTGTAAAAACTGCTACAAATGAAAAGATTAAAGAAAATAGATATGCCAAAAGAAATAGACCAACTACAAAAGTCCAATTTAAAGGCTGATATACAACCAAAAATAAAAAGTACAACATTCCTAAAACTTCTATAATTGGTGCCAACCTTTCAAATACAAACCAATAAGGAAAGCTTAAAAGGCCCAAAACTCTATATTTATAATTAAGCCCAATATTTCTATGCATTTTTAATGTTTCTATTGTACCTCTAGTCCATCTATTTCTTTGTGAGATTAAAATTTTTCTATCATCAGGTGCTTCTGTCCAGCATAAAGGATCTGGAATATAAGCTACCTTATATGGTAAGTTTTCCTCCTCCATATACTTTCTCATTCTCACAATAACTTCCATATCTTCACCAACAGTAGTAGTATCATAACCACCAACTTTAATTGCTATTTCTTTATCAAACATTCCAAATGCGCCAGAGATAACAAGCAAACCATTTAATCTAGCCCAAGCCATTCTACCCAATAAAAAAGATCTTAAATATTCTAAAATTTGAACTCTTTCTATCCACTTATTTGGAAAATCTACTGCTAGCAATTTACCATCTTCTATTTTACAAGCATTTGCTATTCTAATTACACCTCCAGATGCTATAACTTTTTTGTCTGTATATTCTAAAAAAGGTTTAACCATCCTTTGTAGAGAATCTGCCATTAACAAACAATCTACATCTATACAAGCTAAATAGGTTCCTTCGCTTATATTGATTCCAAAATTTAACGCATCTGCTTTTCCTCCATTTTCTTTATCAACTACCATTAGTTTCTCAAAAGCAGGGTTTTTGGATTTGAAAACTCCAGATCTTAAGCTTTTAGTTGGTATTTTTTTATTGATTAAATACTCTATTCTTTCTAAATCGTAAGCTATTATTAGTCTTTGTAAACTATCATCTGTGCTACCATCATTTACAATAATTACATCATAATTTACATAATGTAAGGATAGTAAAGACCTTACATTTTCTACTATATTTAAGCTTTCGTTAAATGCAGGGGCTATTATAGATATAGAAGGTGCAATAGATGAATTTAATAGGCCTTTGTGGTAAACGAAACTGTTCTTTTTTAAATATTCTACAGTTTCTTTTGAAGAAAAAATAGCCAAAATAATATAAGAGCCTACAATGAGCATTGTAAACACCAAAAAGAAATAGTGAAAAAACAATAAAATAAATCTCAATATCTGATTAAACTCCATATTGATAATCTAAAAATTTAATTATTCGATTGTAATCCACATCTTCTAATACTTTCTCTAAATTTTCATAAACAGTTTCATCTATTTTTCTTAAAATAAATAAAGCTTTACTTTTTATTTCAAAATTAGTGTCGGTTATATAGTTCAATAAAAATGGAACATCATTTTGAGTAGCAACCTTTTCTAAAAGTTTAAATAATAAAACCTTTTCTTTTAATGAAAGCTTGTCATAATTATTAATTAATAAATCTTTAGCCTCAATGATTTCAAAGTGAATAACAACGTCTAATGTTTTTAACCTAACAACTTCGTTTTTATGAAATATTAGTTCTAATAGAATATTTTTAGTTTCTAGTTTATTAAAAATTTTAACAATGTTTAAAATAAAAAGAATTACATAAATATTGTCTGATTTTAACCACTTATCTACTTCTAAAATATTTTGATTATCAAACTTTTCAATCTCTAAAAGAAGTTCAATTTGATCCCATTCAGAAAGTGGAAGCTTTAAATTATCTAAGAAATTTAAACCTTCAAATTCAAACAATTCTAAAAAATACAAATGTGCTTCTCTCCTAACCTCCTCTTTATTATGATTAACAAACTTCTCGACTAAATTTGATACTTTCTTAACCTCAAACTGTCTTAAATCTCTTATTCCAAGTGCGATTATATTCCAATTTCTACTTTTTAATTTATTAACAGCAAATTTAAATAAGCCAATCTCATCATATAATTCACGCATAATATTAATCATATTACCGGAAATTTGCTGACTTAATTTTAAAAAGGTATAATTTATAATCCTACGTTTTCTTGAGTTTTTAACCCCAATTTTGAATGTATCAATAATATCTTTTTGATCTTTACAATAATTTTCTTGATGTTCTTCTAGATATAAATATTTTACTAGTAACTGTTCAATTTTAGCAGTATACTGAATTTTCTTTGCCTCAATATTTCTAATATCATTTCTTAAAACTTTTAAATAAATTACTAGAACAACAATTACGACTATTAGCACAATTACCAACGTCCAAATTACATTTTCTACAAGGGGGAATCTTATTATCATTTTTTAATAGGCTACATCAACATTCTTTTTACCCTTATTGAAAGTTCATTGGGACTTAAAGGCTTACTCATAAAATCGTTAGCTCCTAAATTAAAGGCATTTAGCACCATTTCTTCTTGTCCAGAAGAAGAAAAAACTAAAATAGGTGTATTACTGTTTAGCTGATTACGAACATAACTAATAATCTCTAAACCACTATAATAATCCATCATAACGTCTGTTAGAATTAAATCAGGTTTCTGTATTTTAATAACTTCTAGTGCCTCTTTACCATCTTTAGCCATAAAGAGCTCATAACCATCTTTCTCTAAACGAAACTTCAACAACAAAGACAGAACAGAATTATCTTCAGCAATTACAATTTTCTTTTTATTCATTTTAGGGTAGGTAATTTTTACAAATTATATTTTGGTTGAAGTTCTAATATAATGAAATAAAAATATAAACTCAGGTTTTTACTTATCTTTACATCCAATTTCTAAATTATCTCCCAAAAGAATCCACTATGCAAATTGAAAATATATTAACTAGTGATGTTGTAGATTTAACTTCGTTAAAAAGTTTTTTCTCTACAGATAAAGATTCACTAATACAATTAGTTACAGTTTACTTATCTGATACCCAACCAAGGCTAGAGTTACTTAAAAAGAGTATTATTACAGTAAACCATGAAGAAGTACGTTCTATTTGTCATTTTTTAAAATCATCTTTAGGCTTAATGGGCGTTAATTGTTTAGAAGAGATAACTCTATTAGAAAAGAAAGCACAGAATTTAGATCCTGAACCAATTATTCAAGAGCGTCTAAAACATATCACTGTAGTTTTAGATCAAAGTATTATTGAGTATCAAAGGATTTTAGATCAGCTTAAAGCATTATAATTTATTAGTTTAAATGATAAAAGAAATACAATTACGTATCAATTTAATTGAAGAACGTAAAGAAGACATTCTCACTCATAAAGCATCAAAATTTTTAAAAATATCTAAATCAGAAATTACTGCAGTAAAAATTCTGAGAAAATCTATTGATGCACGTAAAAAAGAAACTATTTTTAATTATAAAGTCGCTGTTTATATAAATGAAGGGCTTCCCGAAAAATCTGAATATAGTTTTGATTACAAAGATGTATCTAATGCAAAAGAAATTCACATTATAGGATTTGGACCAGCAGGAATGTATGCTGCTTTAAGGTGCATTGAACTAGGATACAAACCTGTGGTTTTAGAACGAGGTAAAAACGTTCAGGAAAGAAGAAGAGATTTAAAAGCCATTAATCAAGATCATAAAGTAAACGAAAATTCTAACTATTGTTTTGGTGAAGGTGGTGCAGGTACTTATTCTGATGGTAAATTGTATACGCGAAGTTTAAAAAGAGGTGATGTAAGAAGAATTTTTGAAAACTTAGTTTTTCATGGAGCTACAGAACAAATTTTAATTGATGCTCATCCTCATATAGGAACCAATAAACTTCCTAAAATCATTCAAACTATTCGTGAAACCATTATAAAATTTGGTGGAGAAATTCATTTTAATTCTGTTGTTACTGATTTTGTTGTTAAAAATCAAAAAATTAAAGCATTACAATTAAATAATGACAAAGAAATACCAGTCAATTCAGTAATTCTAGCTACAGGACATTCAGCTAGAGACATTTATGAGTTATTACATAAAAAAGAAATTGCGATTAAAGCAAAGTCTTTTGCAATGGGAGTTCGAGTAGAACATCCTCAAGAAATTATAGACCAGATACAATACAATTGTTCAGGAGAAAGAGATGAATTACTACCAGCAGCAGCTTACAGTTTGGTTCATCAAGTAAACAACAGAGGTGTGTATTCTTTTTGCATGTGTCCAGGAGGTTTTATTGTACCTGCAGCAACTGCAGATGGAGAAGTTGTTGTAAATGGAATGTCTCCAAGTAGAAGAAACAATAAGTTTGCAAATTCAGGTATTGTAGTTGAATTAGATATTGACAAAGACTTTAAAAAATACGATCACTTAGGGCCTTTAAAAGGTTTACAGTTTCAGAAAGATTTAGAAAAAATAGCTTTTTATGCTGGTGGAAGATCGCAAACAGCACCTGCTCAAAGATTAGTAGATTTCGTTGATGGCAAATTATCTGCAGATTTAAATGAAACTTCTTATCAACCAGGTTTAAACTCTGCTCCTCTTCATTCTTTACTTCCAAAAATTATAGGAGGTAGATTACGTAAAGGATTTCCTGCTTTTGGTAGTAAAATGCATGGCTATTTTACAAACGAAGCCAATATAGTTGGTGTAGAATCTAGAACATCTTCTCCAATAAATATACCAAGAAAAGAAAATTTAGAGCATCCAGAAATAGAAGGTTTATTCCCTTGTGGTGAAGGTGGTGGCTATGCAGGTGGTATCGTTTCTGCTGCTATGGATGGAGAAAGATGTGCAGAAGCTGCCATTGCGAATTTTAAATAATAGCAATTATTTAATTAGAGAAACTCAATAAGTATCCCTAATTTTACTGATCTAAAATTCATATATGAAATTAACTATTGGAAGAGTTGATAAAGCTGATTTTCCAGAATTATCGCTGTTAGACATTGATATTAAAATAGACTCAGGTGCATACACCTCTTCTATTCATTGTTCTAATATTAAAGAAACTTCTCTAGATGGTAATCCTTTTTTAAAATTTACGCTTTTAGATCCTGAACATGAATTTTACAATAATAAAGAGTTTACATTTAAAAATTATACTTCTAAAATAGTTAAAAGTTCTAATGGTATAGCCGAACAACGCTTCATGATTCAAACCACCATTTTTATTTTTAATGAATCTTTTCCAATTTATTTAACATTAAGTGAACGAAAAGACATGAAATTCCCTATTTTAATTGGCAGAAAATTTTTGAATAAAAAGTTTATCATAGATACCGCAAAAAAGAATATATCACACAAATTAAAAACAAATAAATGAGAATTGTTATTTTATCAAGAAATCCAAAATTGTACTCTACAAAAAGATTGGTTGAAGCTGCTACTAAAAGAAAGCACGAAGTAATAGTTGTAGATCATTTAAAGTGTGATATTGTAATAGAAAAAAAATCGCCTAAAATTTATTATAAAGGTGAATATATAGAAAATATAGATGCTATTATTCCTAGAATTGGAGCTTCTGTTACTTTTTATGGAACTGCTGTAATTCGTCAATTTGAAATGATGAAGGTTTTTACATCTGTAAGTTCGATTGCTTTAACTAGATCAAGAGATAAATTAAGTAGTTTACAAATTTTAGCTAGAGCTGGTGTAGGTTTACCAAAAACGGTTTTTACAAATTACACCAAGGACGTAGAACATGTAGTTGAATCTGTTGGTGGTGCTCCTTTAGTGTTAAAATTATTAGAAGGAACACAAGGCTTAGGCGTAGTTTTAGCAGAAACAAAAAATGCTGCAACCTCAGTATTAGAAGCATTTAATGGTTTAGGGGCTAGAGTAATTGCACAACAATTTATAAAAGAGGCTGGAGGTGCAGATATTAGAGCTTTTGTAGTTGATGGTAAAGTAATTGGTGCCATGAAACGTCAAGGAAAAGAAGGTGAATTCCGTTCAAATTTACATAGAGGAGGAAACGCAACTGTAATTGAACTTACAGATGAAGAAGAAAAAACAGCATTAAAAGCTACTAAAGCTTTAGGCTTAGGAGTTGCAGGTGTAGATATGTTACAATCTTCTAAGGGTCCTTTAGTTTTAGAGGTAAATTCTTCTCCAGGTTTAGAAGGTATTGAAATTGCTACTGGTAAAAATATTGCAAAAGAAATTATACGTTATTTAGAAATACATGTCGAATAAACCTTTTACGCTTTTAGGTAAAGTTATTCCTGAAGGAAAACGTACTGTAATCGATTTAAAAATTGCAAAATTACATACTAGAACTACAGTTAATGTTCCAGTGATTATAGAACATTCTAAAAATCCTGGACCTGTTGTTTTATTATTGGCAGGTATTCATGGTGATGAAACCAATGGTGTTGGTATTGTTAGAGAAATTATAGATCTTAAACTTAACAAACCTAACAATGGAACAATTATCTGTATTCCTGTATTTAATATTTTCGGATATTTAATTCAGACTAGAGAATTTCCTGATGGTAGAGATTTAAACAGAATGTTTCCAGGAACCATAAATGGTTCTTTAGCCAGCCAATTTGCGTATCAGTTTTCAGAAAAAATAGCACCTTTTGTAGATTATATTATCGATTTTCATACTGGTGGAGGAGAAAGAGACAATATTGCTCAAATTAGATGTAATAAAGATGATGCAAAAGGTTTAGAATTAGCTAAAATATTTAATCCACCAATGATTGTATATTCGAATACAATTATTAAATCTTTAAGAGAAACCTTACATAAAATGGGTAAAACTGTTTTACTTTTTGAAGGTGGTAAATCTAAAGAATTGAATCCTACAATTATAAATGAAGGGGTTAATGGTACAAGAAACGTACTGATTCACTTGGGTTTAATAGAAGGTGAAATTAATGTAAGAGCAACACCAATTTTCATAAAAAAAGCAAAATGGATTAGAGCTTCAGACTCTGGAATGTTTAAAGTTCGAGTTCAAAATGGAGCTTTAGTAAAGAAGAAAGAAGTTCTTGGAGTTATACAAGATCCTTTTGGTGAATTTAAAAAGAAGGTATATGCACCTTTTAATGGTTACGTTTTCTGTATAAATAAAACTCCAATTGTTAATAAAGGAGATGCCTTATTTCATATGAGCATCAACGAATAAGATTTCTACCAAATTATAGCGCTTTTTTATTTTTAAAAATTAATTTTGCAACATGCGAATAGATATAATTTCAGTAGCTCCAGGTTTATTAGAAAGTCCATTTAATCATTCTATTATAAAACGTGCTAAAGAAAAAGGTTTAGCCGAAATTGTAATTCATGATTTACGCAAATATGGTTTGGGGAATTACAAGCAAATTGATGACACTCAATTTGGAGGAGGTGCAGGAATGGTTTTAATGATAGAACCAATTTCTAATTGTATAAAAAAATTGCAAGCAGAAAGAGTATATGATGAAATTATTTATATGACTCCAGATGCTAAAACATTAAATCAATCTACAGCCAATACTTTATCATTAAAAGAAAACATTCTTATCCTTACAGGACATTACAAAGGTGTAGATCAAAGAATTAGAGACAAATTTATTACCAAAGAAATTTCTATTGGTGATTATGTTTTAACTGGTGGAGAACTTGCGTCTGCAGTTTTGGTAGATGCTATTGTACGTTTAATTCCAGGGGTTATTGGTGATGAGCAATCTGCGCTAACAGACTCTTTTCAAGACAATTTACTTTCACCCCCTGTTTACACAAGACCAGCAGAGTTTGATGGATTAAAGGTGCCAGAGATACTTTTATCGGGTAATTTTCCAAAAATAGAAGACTGGAGAAGTAATGAAGCCTACAAAAGAACAAAAGAAATAAGACCAGACTTATTGGATGATTAATTTTAGGTCTGTTAAATTATGAAGGTATCTTACTAATTATCAGACCAAAAAATAAATGAATTAAATTTCCTTAATTAAAAATAATTACTAAATTTGCACTCGCTAAAATAACCTCTGACGAGATACGTGAATGTTGTTTAAGTAAAACTATAAACTATTATAAGATATGGAATCTTTAATAAAATTTGTTCAAGACGAATTCGTAACAAAAAAAGAATTTGCAGAATTTGCAGCTGGTGATACAATTACTGTATACTATGAAATTAAAGAGGGTGAAAAAGTTAGAACTCAGTTTTTTAGAGGAGTTGTAATTCAAAAGAGAGGATCTGGTTCTTCTGAAACATTTACTATCAGAAAAATGTCTGGTACTGTTGGTGTAGAAAGAATTTTTCCAGTAAACTTACCTTCAATTCAAAAAATTGAAATCAACAAAAAAGGTAAAGTACGTAGAGCTCGTATTTTCTACTTTAGAGGTCTTACTGGTAAAAAAGCTAGAATTACTGAAAAAAGAAGATAATCTTTTTGTTATAATATATTTAAAAAAGCACTGTAATTTTTACAGTGCTTTTTTAGTTAACAAATGTTTATAAGTCTAGTTCATAGATTGTTAACTAAATTTATCGAAAAAACTTCCTACAATAATACAATCAAATTATCTTTACAACAGAATTTACAAATCATTAAACTATTAGTCTTCAACAACTGAAAAATTAGTATTGTAAATTTTAAAGAGTAAAGTTCTTTATAATTAAATTTTAATTTTAAAATTTAAAAGGTATTTAGAAAAATATTTAAGTATAACTTAAATGCTATTTTAAATATCGTTGAAATGGTAATTTGCTATACTCATTGTTATCAATGATCGAATTGCTTATTTCAAGAAAGCCATATTTTGCAAGTAATTGCTTAATATGGCTTTTATCTTTAAATAAATTGCCTCAATTTTATTTCCTTTTACAGAATTCTTATAAAAACCACTCAACTATTAAGTATTTAATAATAAAAAATACATCTGTAATTCTTAAATTTGCCACGCTCAAATAATGAGCATATTTTTTATAAAATAAATTCAATTTTAAGATACTTTAAACTTTTCATAAATGGCTAAAATAATTTATACAAAAACGGATGAAGCACCAGCTTTAGCAACACGTTCTTTCTTACCAATAGTAAAAGCCTTTACAAAATCTTCAAATATAGAAATTGAAGTTAAAGACATTTCTTTAGCAGCTAGAATTCTAGCAAATTTTTCTCACTACTTAACAGAAGATCAAAAAGTAGAAGATGCTTTATCAATCTTAGGTGATTTAGCAAAACAACCAGAAGCAAATATTATCAAGCTACCAAATATTAGTGCTTCTGTTTCTCAACTTACTGAAGCAATCTCAGAATTACAGAAATTAGGTTATAACATTCCTGATTATCCAGAGAATGCAAATACAGAAGAAGAAAAAAGTATTTTAGCATTATATAATAAAGTAAAAGGTTCTGCTGTAAATCCTGTTTTACGTGAAGGAAACTCAGACAGAAGAGCACCTAAAGCTATCAAAAACTATGCTCGTAAAAACCCACATTCTATGGGGGCTTGGAGTGCAGATTCTAAAACTCATGTAGCATCTATGACTAGTGGAGATTTTGCAAATAGCGAAAAATCTATAACTGTAGCCAATGCAACAGATGTATCAATCAAACATATTGCAAATTCTGGAGAAGAAACAGTTTTAAAAGCTAAAGTATCTCTTTTAGATGGTGAAATTATAGATGCAACTGCCATGAGCAAAAAAGCATTATTATCATTCTTAGAAGAGCAAGTAGCTGATGCTAAAGAAAAAGGTTTATTACTTTCTTTACATATGAAAGCTACCATGATGAAAGTTTCTGACCCAATTATTTTTGGTCATGCAGTAAAAATATTTTACAAAGAATTATTTGATAAGCATGCTGAAACATTTAACGAAATTGGTGTTGATGCAAATGTTGGTTTCGCAAATGTAATTAGTAACTTAGATGAAGTTTCTTTAGAAAAGAAAGCCGAAATCTTAGCAGATATTGCAGAAATTTATAAAAACGGTCCTGCTTTAGCAATGGTTAATTCTGATAAAGGAATTACAAACTTACATGTACCTTCTGATGTCATTATAGATGCATCTATGCCAGCAATGATTAGGAATTCTGGTAAAATGTGGAATTCAGATGGTGAATTACAAGACACTAAGGCCATAATTCCTGATAGTTCTTATGCAGGTATTTATGAAGCTACTATCGCTTTCTGTAAAAAGAATGGCGCTTTTGATCCTACAACCATGGGTACTGTACCTAATGTTGGTTTAATGGCTCAAAAAGCAGAAGAATATGGTTCTCATGATAAAACTTTCGAAATTGCTTCAGATGGTAAGGTTCAAGTAATTGATGCTGAAGGTCAAGTTTTAATTGAGCATGTTGTTGAAGAAGGTGATATTTGGAGAATGTGTCAAACAAAAGATTTACCAATTCAAGATTGGGTAAAATTAGCAGTTTCAAGAGCAAGAGCATCTAAAACACCAGCTGTTTTCTGGTTAGATGAAAGCAGAGCTCATGATGCAGAAATTATAGCAAAGGTTAATACATACCTTAAAAACCATAATACTTCTGGTTTGGATATCAGAATTTTATCACCTATAAAAGCAACTGAATTCACTTTAGAGAGAATCGCAAAAGGTGAAGACACTATTTCTGTTTCTGGAAATGTATTACGTGATTATTTAACAGATTTATTTCCAATTTTAGAAGTGGGTACTTCTGCTAAAATGTTATCTATAGTACCATTAATGAATGGTGGAGGATTGTTTGAAACTGGTGCAGGAGGTTCTGCTCCAAAACATGTAGAGCAATTCTTAGATGAAAATCATTTAAGATGGGATTCTTTAGGTGAATTCTTAGCCTTAGCTGTTTCTTTAGAGCATTTAGGTACCACTACAAATAACGAAAAAGCGTTAATCTTAGCTGAAACTTTAGATGAAGCAACAGATACTTTCTTAGATCAGAACAGATCTCCTTCTAGAAAAGTGGGTGAATTAGACAATAGAGGAAGTCATTTTTATCTTGCTAAATATTGGGCAGATGGTTTGGCTAATCAAGATAAAAATGCTGAATTAAAAGAAGAATTTACAAAAATAGCTGAAGCATTAAATAATAATGAGACGCAAATTGTAAAGGAGTTGAATGATATTCAAGGAAAGCCTGTTAATATTGGTGGTTATTACTTACCAAATGAAGATTTAGTTGTTGATGCTATGAGACCAAATGAGGTTTTAAATGCAATCTTGAGTTAATATTATTAATATTTACTTTGATTGAAAAAGTAATTTTAAAATGAATTATTATTTTGTTTAGAAATAATAAATTATTTCTAAACAAAATAATTTTAAATAATAACTTATAATTTAAAGCACCTTTTTTTTAAAAAAAAGAGTTTAATCAAAATAATACTCCTATTTAAAATTAAATTTAAAACTATAATTATTTTAAAACTATTACCTCTGAAAATAAATTGATAGGGTTAAATAATTAAGGAATAAAATAGTTTTTTATGCTAACTGAAAACATATTAATAGCCGGTATTTTAATTATAATCTTAGCTTATATTGCTGTAGCATATGGAAATAAACTCTACAATAGTAAAATAAAAAAGTAGAAAAAGTTTTATTTGATGAGAATGACACCTTACAAGCATTAAAATTAAGTAATTCTAATATTGCTAAAGACTTTAGTTAATTAGGCAATATAAACTTCTCTTCTACTCATTTACAACATTTACTTGGTGAAACTCTAGATTTATCATGTGATATAACTGGTAAAAGTTTAAAATAGGTAATTTTATTTAAATCAAATCTGTTTCTAATTTATGAAAATGACTCTTCTAAGAAAGACGATGACAATAAATTTGAAGTTTGGGGTAAAACCTTATTTAAAGAATTCAATGCAAAATTAGATGAAGTTTTTTATGAGTATTATTTAAAGCTTTCTAACATTATAACGAATAAAAAATATCTAGATGAAAAAGAATATATAACGATAGCGACTATGATGCCTCAATTTAAACAGTATTTAATTAAGGTAGAAAGTCAAGAAAATATTGTAAATTCTTATAAAAATATCAACTACAAACAGACAACTTCAACTTAAAATATTGTTGTTATGTATAATAACGTACTTATTCAATTCGATAAATATTACATTGTGTTTTGAGATATCTAACAAATCTAAATAAGTATTGATTTTAACCATTTACAGAATGAATATTTAATAAAACAACAATTAAGACCAAAAGAGGTTTAAATTTCAAAACTGAAATAAGCTTTAACATTTTTTTAAAGAAAACATTAACAGAAGTAGTACTATAAAGCACTCCTTTTTTAATTAGATTTGATTTACGAATTCAAATCAATTAACATGTCTAAGAAGAAAATAGCAATTATCTCAGTTATTTCCTTAATTTCAATTTATCTTATTTATAGTTATTTTTCGCCTTCAAGTGATGGTGAGGTTTACTTGACTACAGAAGTGAAAAAAGGAAATTTTGTAAGCGAAGTAATTACATCTGGAGAAGCTCAATCTACAAGTTTAAAAAAGATTAACGGACCAGAAAACTTAAGAAAATTTAAATTACGAGACATAAAAATTCAAGATTTAGTTCCTGAAGGTTCTATTGTTAAAGTAGGAGATTATGTTGCAAGATTAGATCCTACAGGTGTTAATGAGCAAATTATAGATGCAAGATTAAACTTAGAAACAGCACAATCTAAATACACTCAACAACAATTAGACACTACTCTATCTTTAAAACAAGAAAGAAATGCTATTAAAGATTTAAGTTTTAGCATGGAACAAACTAGATTAGAATTAAAACAATCTATTTATGAACCACCAGCAACTATTAAAAAGTTAGAAATAGATTTAGAAAAATCAGAAAGAGATTTAAGAGAAAAAGAAGAAAACTACCGAATTAAAAAAAGACAAGCCAACGCAAAAATGGTTGAAGTTGGCACAGAAGTATCCAAGATTAGAAAAGAATTGAACGATTTGCTAGAACTTCTTAAATCATTTACCATCTATTCTGATGGAAATGGAATGATTACTTACTTCAAAAATTGGGATGGTTCTAAGAAAAAGGTCGGTTCTACTATAAGTCCATGGAATCCTACAGTTGCAAGTTTACCAGATTTAACAAAAATGGAATCTAAAACTTATGCAAATGAGGTAGATATTAGAAAGATTAAAAAAGGTTTACCTGTTAAAGTTGGTTTTGATGCTTTTCCTGATGTAGAAATTCCTGGTATTGTTACAGATGTAGCTAATGTAGGAGAAAATAAAAGAGGTTCTGACATTAAAGTTTTTCAAGTAATGATAAAACTTAATGAATCTAATGATAATATAAGACCTGGAATGACAACATCAAACAAAATATTAACCTTCGAAAAGAAAGATGTTTTAAGCATTCCTTTAGAAGCAATATTCTCTAAAGATTCAATTACTTACGTTTACAAAAAATCTGGCTTTTCCGTAGTTAAAAAAGAGGTTAAAATTGGTGATTCTAATAACGATTCTGTTATTATAACAGAAGGTCTTTCTGAGAACGATGTTGTTTATCTTAACAAACCTGAAGGTTATGAAAATGATCAAATAGCTCAAATAAACTAGGTTTTATGTTTGATCAAATATATATTGAGAAACTAAAATCTAATTTTAGTGAGGCTGTTCGTGTAATTTTAGCGAATAAAGTTAGAACATTACTTACCTCTTTAGGAATCATATTTGGAGTTGCAGCTGTAATCACTATGCTTGCTATTGGTAATGGAGCAGAAAAAGAAATATTAGCTCAATTAGAATTAGTAGGTGTAAACAATATCGTAATTACACCCATTCCAGATGAAAAGGATGATAATGAAAGCGAAGAAGGTTCAGATGGAGATGCTCTAGAAGCTATTCGTTTTTCTAAAGGTTTAGATATGTTAGATGTAAATAGCATTAAAAAAAACATACCTTCTGTAAAGTCTGTGAGCCCAGAAGTAGTCTTAGAAACCTATGTAATAAAAAAGGGAAGACAAAACCCTGTAAAACTTATTGGTGTTGCTCCTAATTATTTCGAAACTTCAAATATTGCCATAGAGAGTGGTAAAAACTTCTCTTACAATCAAGTTGAAAACTCTTTACCTGTTTGTATTATTGGTAAAAAAATTGAGAAAAAGCTATTTACTGGAGAAAGTGCTATTGGTAAGCAAATAAAAGTAAAAGATGTTTGGTTACAGGTAATTGGGGTTATTGAAGAAAAATTTATATCTGATAATGCTCAAGAAAACTTAGGAATTAGAGATATGAACTTAGACATTTATATTCCTATTAAAACCTTTTTGGTTCGTTATAAAGATCGTAAAACCATAATGGATAAACCCATAGAAACTGGTGGAGGAATGATTTTTATTAGTGGCCAGCAACAAGGACCTAAGCAAAGAATTCCTAGAGGTAATTATCATCAATTGGATAAATTAGTTGTTCAAGTAGATAATTCAGCTCAATTAAACTCAACAGCAGATGTTTTAAGTAGAATGCTTAAAAGAAGACATAATGACATGTTAGATTTTGAAATTTCTATACCTATTCAATTATTGAAACAACAACAAAAAACAAAACAAATTTTTAATATAGTCTTAAGTATTATAGCAGGTATTTCTTTATTAATTGGAGGAATTGGTATTATGAATATTATGCTTGCATCTGTTTTAGAAAGAACCAAAGAAATTGGTATTATTAGAGCCATTGGTGCAACTCAAGAAGATGTAATTCTACAATTTTTAACAGAGTCAGTTTTAGTGAGTATTGGAGGTGGAATTATTGGAATTGTTTTAGGCGTTTTAGCCTCCTATATTTTAGAAATAAGTACAGGAATAGAAACCATTTTATCTGTAAGCTCAATTTTATTATCATTTTTTGTTGCAACATTAATAGGGTTAATTTTTGGTATTGCACCTGCAAAATCAGCAGCAAACAAAAGTCCTATTGAAGCTATTAGACACGAATAACTATGAAAAAACTATTATTACCATTTCTCTTTGCACTATCATGCTCATTGTTTAGTCAGCAAGAAATTACATTAGAACAAGCCATTGCTATAGCACAAAAAAACTCTCCAGATTACAAAGCGCTATTAAATCAAAATCAAGCTAGTTACTGGAGGTTTCGCAATTATAAAGCAGGTTTTCTACCTCAATTGAGATTAGATGCTACTTTACCCAGATATTCTAATTCTGTAAATAGATTAACCAATGATAATGGTCAAGATATTTTTGTAAGATCTAACCAAGCTAGTTTTGATGGAGCTTTATCTCTAAACCAAAATATCGCTTTAACTGGTGGTACAATTTCTGTAAGTTCACAATTAGAGAGAGTAGATGTTTTTGGTGATAATGCATCTACAGGGTTTTCAGTAATTCCTTTCTCTTTAAACTATAGTCAAAATTCACTTTTTTACAATCCTTTCAAATGGCAAAAAAGAATTGAGCCATTGATTTACGAAGAAGCAAAAAGAGAGTTTATAGAAAGAATGGAGCAAATATCATCTAACACAAGTAGAAGATATTTTGCCTTATTAAAAGCACAAATTCAATCTAGAATTGCAAAATCTAACTTATCCAATCAAGATACTTTATTTCAAATTTCGAAAGGAAGATATAAAATGGGTAAAATTGCAGAAAATGACTTATTACAAATAGAATTATCTGTCTTAAATTCTGAAAATGAAGTAATTACTAACGAAATCAATTTTAAAAGATCTTCTCAAAATTTATCTAGATACTTAATTTTAGATACAGAAAACATTGTTTTATCTACTCCTAAAGAGTTAACTACATTTACAGTAAGTGTAGAAAAAGCTTTAGAGGAAGCCAAAGCAAACAGAAAAGCAGTTATTGAGTTTAGAAGAAGACGTTTAGAAGCAGAGCAAGATGTAGCAGAAGTAAAAGGAAACAATCGCTTACAAATGAGTTTCAGAGCTAACTTTGGTATTTCTCAGCAAGGAGCTGTTTTTAATGATTTATTTCAAGATTATAATCAACAACAAAATGTAGTTTTATCTATAGGAGTGCCAATCTTAGATTGGGGTGTTTCTAAATCTCGTAGAAAACTAGTAGAGGCGAATCAAGATTTGGTAAATACCAACATTGAAATTGAAGAACAAGAGTTTGAACAAGAGATTTACCTACATGTTTTAAATTGGCAAAATCAACGTAATTTTTTAAAAACTGCTAAAAAAGCGCAAGAAATTGCACTAAAACGTTATGAAATAGCTAAAAAACGTTTTGTTTTAGGAAAAATAGGAATTACAGATTTAAACATTGCTTTACAAGAACAAGACAGATCTGTTTTGCAATATTTAAACTCTTTAGAAAAATTCTGGACAGATTATTATACACTTAGAAGATTAACACTTTATGACTTCATTAAAAACGAAAAAATAAAAGTGGCAGATATTATTTATGATTAGATTCTTTTAACGTTTTCTTTAACAAATTTATTCCTTTAAATAGTACTTTTGTTTAATATTAGTGAATATTAATCAAACAAAATATTGTCATTGAAAAAATTCCTCATCATATTTTTCTTGAGTACTATATCTTTATATAGTCAAGAAAAAGTTACTGTAAGTGGTACAGTTTACGATAATGCAAATAATGAAACTTTAATTGGTGTCTCAATATATTTCCCAGAATTAAATGCAGGTACAAGTACAAATGAGTATGGCTTTTATTCTTTAACCATACCAAAAGGAACGTATAAAATCCAAATTAGTTACTTAGGTTTCACTAGTATTTCAGAGCAAATAATCTTAACTGATAATGTTACTAAAAACTATAAACTTAATGAAGAAGCAGAGAGTTTAGGTGAAATTATCATTGAATCTGATATTGAAAAACTTAACGTTAGAACTCCACAAATGAGTGTAAACAAACTAACGTCTTCAACAATTAAGAAAATACCTGTTGTACTTGGAGAAGCAGATATAATTAAATCTTTGATTTTATTACCTGGTGTAACAAGTGCAGGTGAAGGCGCTTCTGGCTTTAATGTTAGAGGTGGTGCTGCAGATCAAAATTTAATTTTACTAGATGAAGCAATAGTATTTAACTCCTCTCACCTATTTGGTTTTTTCTCAGTTTTTAATCCAGATGTTATTAAAGATGTTAAGTTGTACAAAGGTGGAATTCCTGCAAGATTTGGAGGTAGATTATCATCAGTTTTAGACATTTATCAAAAAGAAGGTAATAGTAAAGAGTTTAATTTAACAGGTGGAATTGGATTAGTTTCATCGAGATTACTGGCAGAAGGACCTATTGAAAAAGAAAAAAGTTCTTTTGTTGTTGCAGGTAGAGCTTCTTATGCTCATTTATTCTTACCTCTTTTTGACAATGATAACAAAGCATATTTCTATGATTTAAACAGTAAAATAAATTATAGATTTAATGACAGGAACAATGTGTTTTTATCTACCTATTTTGGAAAAGATGTATTTGGTATAAATGATAGTTTCGTAAATGATTATGGAAATACAGTTTTAAATTTAAGATGGAATCATCTTTTTTCTGACAAAATATTTTCTAATTTATCACTTATTTATTCTGATTACTTTTATGGTTTAACTCTTGATTTTGTTGGTTTTGAATGGGATTCTGGAATTACAAACTTTAATCTTAAATACGATTTTAAACACTATCTGAATGAGAAGTTTACACTTACTTATGGAATAAATAATATATACATTAAATTTAATCCTGGAGAAATTATACCTAATAGAGCTGATTCTGGTATTCAAGCAGAAAAATTAACAGATAAATATGCTAACGAGTTTGCTGCATATCTTGCTGCTGAGCAAAAAATAAACGACAAACTTACAGTACAATATGGAGTTCGTTTTAGCAATTTTACAAGACTGGGTCAAGATGAAATAAATGTTTATGCAGACAATAATCCTGTAATTTATAACGAAGAATTTAAAAGATATGAATCTGCAGAAGCAATTGGTACTGAATCTTACAGCAGAAGTGATGTTTTAGCTAGTTTTCAAAATTTTGAACCAAGACTATCATTGTCTTATTTACTAAATAATGACACTTCTATTAAAATGAGCTACAATAGAATGGCTCAATACTTACACCTTTTATCCAATACCAATTCTCCTACTCCATTAGATGTTTGGGCTCCAAGTGGTCAATTTATCAAGCCTCAATTACTAGATCAGTATGCTTTAGGTTATTTTAAGTCTATTAAGAATGGAGATTATTCATTAGAAACAGAGGTATTTTATAAAGATATCCAGAACAGAATAGACTATATAAATGGGGCTAATTTAGTTGCCAACAATGAAATTGAAACCGTAATTTTAAATGGGCAAGCCAGAGCTTATGGTTTAGAAGTATTATTAAAAAAGAACGAAGGTGATTTTAAAGGTTGGTTAGCTTATACTTTATCTAGATCTGAACAACAAACTTTAGGTAGAACTCCTAATGAACCAGGAATTAATTCTGGTGAATGGTATAGCACTCCTTTTGATAAAACTCACGATATTTCTTTAAATGGAAGTTATGAGTTGTCTAAAAAATGGACATTTAATGCCAACTTTCTTTTCCAAACTGGGCAGCCAACAAATTATCCTGTTGGTCAGTATGAAATTTCTGGTTTAAACGTACCTATTTATGATGATAATAGAAGAAATGCAGACAGGCTTCCTGCTTATCATAGATTAGATATTTCTGCAACCTTAACTCCAGAAAAAAATAAAAATAGACGTTGGCAGAGTGAGTGGGTTTTTGGAATCTATAATTTATATGGAAGACAAAATGCAGCTTCTATTAACTTTAGTCAAAATAGAGAAACGTTTAGAAATGAAGCAGTACAAACCTCAATATTTGGTTTAGTACCTTCTGTAACCTATAATTTTAAATTTTAGTAAAGTGATGAAAAATAAATATTTACTACCCATTTTATTACTTTTCTTATTTTCAAAATGTGAAAAAGTAATCGATGTAGAAGTGCCTTCTACAACACCCAAATTAATTATTGATGCCTCTTTTCAAATATTTTTTGATGAGAGCCCAGTAACTGCAGAAACTGTTGTAAAACTAAGATTATCTGCAGATTATTTTGATGAATCTATACCAACAGTTACTAACGCTTCAGTCTTCTTAACAAACTTAAGTAATGGTAATATCATCAATTTTAACGATGCAAATTTAGATGGAGATTATGAACCAACAAATTCATTTATTCCTGAAGAAAACACCACCTATGAGCTAACTGTAGTTTATGACAATGAAACTTATAAAGCAACTGCAGCAAGAGTAAAATCTACTCCTTTAACCAATGTAATTCAGGGAGATGAAACTTTATTTTCAGGAGAAGAAACTGAAATTCAAATCTTTTTTACAGATGATGGTTCTATTGATAATTACTATGTTTTCGATTTTTCGAATGCACTATTTTTAGCCTTAGAAGATAGATTCTTTAATGGAGCAGATTACAGTTTTTCTAGCTTTTATCAAGAAGATGAAATTGAGTTACCAACAACAGTTACTATTAAAATGTCTGGAGTATCTAAAGAGTACTATACTTACTTCAATATTTTAATAGATCAAAGTGGACAAAATGCAGGTGGCCCTTTTGAATCTGTGCCTTCTTCTTTATTGGGTAATGTAATTAACACTACAAATGAAGATAATTTTCCTTTAGGATATTTTCAAATTTCAGAAACAGATACATTTACGTTAGATTTGGTTGAAAAAGATTAAATTTTGAATGAAGATTTCAGCTAATCAAAAATTTAAAATACCTATTTTTGATTGATGAATTTTACAAAAACTACAGAGCAAGATTCGAAATATGATCATTTAGAAAAAATGTCAGTTTCAGAATTGCTTACCAACATTAATAATGAAGATCAGCTAGTTGCCTTAGCTGTGAAGCAATCTTTGCCTCAAATAGAAAGTTTAACCCATCAAATTATTCAAAAATTAAAAATTGGAGGTAGACTTTTTTATATGGGTGCAGGTACTTCTGGTAGATTAGGTATTCTTGATGCTTCAGAATGTCCACCAACATTTGGTGTTCCTCATGAATTGGTAGTAGGTTTAATTGCAGGTGGAGATATTGCAATTAGAAAAGCAGTAGAATTTGCAGAAGACTCTAAAAGTCAAGGATGGCTAGATTTGCAAAAACATCAAATTAATAAAAACGATGTTGTTGTTGGTATTGCTGCTTCTGGCACAACACCTTATGTAATTGCAGCTTTAGAAAAATGCAATGAAAACAATATTATAACTGGTTGTATTACTTGTAATGCAAATAGTCCTTTAGCATTAACTGCACAATATCCTGTAGAGGTTATAGTTGGCCCAGAATTTGTTACTGGCAGCTCTAGAATGAAAGCTGGAACAGCTCAAAAATTAGTTTTAAATATGTTGTCTACAACTACCATGATTCAACTGGGTAAAGTCAAAGGAAACAAAATGGTAGACATGCAGCTTTCTAATGATAAGTTAGTTGATAGAGGAGAAAGAATGTTGGTTGCTGAATTAAATATTAGTAAAACTGAAGCTAGCCAATTATTACAAAAATTTGGTAGTGTTAGAAATGCTGTAAAAAATTATAAGAAATGAGTACAGATTTAAATTTGTTAAGCAAAGGATTAGTTAGATTAGGAGTGGTAATTTTACTTTTTATTGCTTCACCAATTATAATTACAATGGGTTTTAAAGCTATTGATAAATTTACTGAGAGTCCTCAAAATATCTTTGCTTACCTATTTTTAGCAGTGGGTTGTTTGCTACTGCTCTACTCAATGTATTTTGCCTTTAAGACATTTGGAGTGTTAAGCAAAGCCATTTTTAATAACAAATAAGCTGAATAAAAATACACTACATAAAATTTTAAATTGGGAATATTGGCCCTCCTCTTTTTTTTATCTACCAAACTTACCCTACGCATTTTACTTAGCATCAAAAGCCAAGCATCCTGCATTTTTTAGTGTTGCAAATCCTTCTATAAAAAGTTCAGGAAATGGAACTGAAAGCAAATACGAAACTTTAGCTTTAATACCTGAAAAATACAAACCAAAAAGTATTCTTCATAAGAGTGATAATTCAATTCAAAAAACATTAGAAAAACTTAAAGATTCAGCAATAACATATCCTTTAATAGTAAAACCAGACATTGGTTTTAGAGGTTTATTAGTTGAAAAAATTAAAGATCAAAAAGCGTTAATAAACTATATTCAGAAATATGATATTAACATCATTATTCAAGAATATATAAATTACAACAATGAATGTGGAATATTTTATCACAGACATCCTAATGAGGAGAAAGGTAAGATAAGCTCTATCACTCTAAAGAAATTTTTAACGATTACAGGTGATGGATCTTCTTCTCTTTTTAAGCTAATTACTGCACATGAGAGAGCTAATTTATATGTCGAACTACTGAAAGAAAAAGAGAACTTAGATTTAGAAAAAATATTATCAAAAGATGAAGAGTTAATTCTCTCTGTTATAGGTAATCATTCAAAAGGCACTCAATTTATAAATGGTAATCATTTAATTACAAAAGAGTTAGAAACTACTTTTGATAATTTATCAAAATCTATAAAAGGATGGTTTTATGGCAGAATTGATTTAAAATACAACAACTTTAAAGAGGTTGAAACTGGAACTGATTTTAAAATTTTAGAAATTAACGGAATTATTGCAGAGCCAACTCATATTTATGATGCACAAAATTCCAATTACTTTGATGCCTTAAAATCCATTAGAAACCATTGGAAATATCTTTATAATATTTCTATGATAAATCACTTACAAAATAAAATTCCATATAAAAGTTCTAAAGAATTTATCAATGAAATTTTAGACTTAAGAGCCTATACCAAAAAAATTAAAAACTTATCAAAATAACACATTTTGTTTATTTCGAAACTAAAATTTGGTGGGGGAAAAAATACTTTTAACTCATTCAGAAAATATACTAACTCAATAGATTTTAAAGTTCAATTAATTAAATAATAAAAGTTAAATTTGTGTAAATCAATCACAAAAATGACTAAAAATATACTTACCTCATTCTTATTAATTTTCCTAATCAGCTCAAATTCAATAGCTCAAGA
Organism: Polaribacter dokdonensis; assembly: GCF_024362345.1. Classification (GTDB taxonomy): domain Bacteria; phylum Bacteroidota; class Bacteroidia; order Flavobacteriales; family Flavobacteriaceae; genus Polaribacter; species Polaribacter dokdonensis. The sequence goes on from NZ_CP101505.1 coordinate 1,071,696, forward strand.
GAAAAGTACAAATCAAATAAAACAACTAGTAGAGTCTTATAAAAATGACATTAGAGGACCATATTATAGAATTAAATGGTTTTGCGAAGATGGAAGTATTAGAGACGCGAAAGATCCTTGTCCTGATGATTTAGAAGGTATACAACATGCAAGTTTTAAGCAGTCTGCATTAGATTTAAGAAAAACGAATCGATTATTTTTTGGTGAAATATTAGCTGCTACAAAAACCAATGAGTTTTTAGATGCTAATCATAATTATAGCAGATTAAAGCAATATCAGATTGGTGAATATTTAGCAAGTATAGACAATGGTTGGGTTTTAAGAAAAGGACAATATTATAGAGGAGCTAAGCAATCTGAAGATGAAGAAGCTTGGGGAAAATCCTTTTTTGAAGATGTCTTAAAAAATGATAATTTCTTAAAAACAAATTTCTACTTAATAAGACAAGCATTAAAAGATATACCTCATAATGGAGATACCAATATTGGTCAGTTAATGAGAAGTGAGTCTAAAATTCTAGCTGAAGAAATTCCTAGTTTTATGGATATTAGAATTAAGATTCATGGTAATCCTCAAAAAACGGATATTGATTTAGTAAAGAACTATATTCAAAAAAATAATTCAAAATTATCATTACAAGAAAAAAAAGATTTAAAAAATCTAATTGTAACTATGGAGCAATTTTACGCTCCTTTAGACTTTAATAAAATAGATAAAGAAGTTGCAAGCCTAAATGGAAATACAATGGTTGTAGAAGAAATTAAAAACTTCTCTACTTATTATAAGAGTAACAAATCTTCAAAAAAAATAGTCGAGAATTCTGCTAGTATTTTAGCAAATATCAGAGGTAATATTTTAGATTTTAAATCATCTAAAGATCGCTTAAAGCTTTTAGACATTAGCAAACAACTAGAGAATATTTTATTGATAGAAACTCAAAATTGGCAAACAGAAAGCCTAGCAGAAACCATTCGTAAAATAGAAGTTTTAACCTGTGCTTCTTTAGGTTCTGGTTTAATCGAGTTTTGGGAATATGATAGAATTGAGAAGAATTTTAAATCGGCTTTAGACAATCAAAACATTACCATTTTAGAACTTAATAATTTATTAAATACTTCTAGAAGCATTGTAGAATGGAGTGCCTCATTAATAAAAGCAAATTATAATGAAGACGTTATCAACTACACCAATTTTGAGCCTATGGCTTATGGTTTTATAGATGATAGGGTAAGAAACAGTATTGCTTTAAGCTTAGGAGAAACTGTAAGTAAGCTAGGTAATTTTGTGGCAAAAGTATCTCAAATTAATAATAAAGTGATGTCTATTGACAATCAAAGTGCCATAAGAGGTTTAAATCCTGGTTATGCTTTTGGAGAATTAGTGGTTGTAGATGGAGACCCAAATGTAATTGAGGTAAACACCAATAAAATTTATATTTTTCAAAATCCACCTTCAGATTTAAAACCAGTAGCTGGAATTATGACAGTTTCAGAAGGTAACTTAGTTTCTCATGTACAATTATTAGCAAGAAACTTAGGAATACCAAATGCTGCATTATCTAATGAAAACTTATTAGCCTTAAAGAAATTTAATGGTAAGAAGGTTTTTTATGCAGTTTCAAATAAAGGAAATGTTATTCTAAAACCAGAGAGTGATATGAATAATGAAGAAGAAAAGCTATTTGAAAAAGTAGAACGTAGTAAAAATATGATTGAAGTGCCTGTTGCTGATATTCGCTTAGATGTATCTAAAGTCATAAATATGAGAGAGGTTGAAGCTACAGATTCTGGTAAATTATGTGGACCAAAAGCAGCAAACTTAGGAGAGCTAAAACAACTGTTTCCAAAACAAGTTGTAGAAGGATTAATAATTCCTTTTGGAGTTTTTAAATCGCACATGAACTTACCTATGCCTAATGAAAATAAAACTTATTGGGAGTATTTGAATAACGCCTTTCAGCAAGCTGATGCAAAGAAGAAAAACGGAGCATCTGAAGAAATGGTTGAAAAATTTTTACTAACCTCATTAAAGAAATTACATACCTCAATTTTAAATATTGATTTAGACAAAGCATTCGTTCAAGATTTAAAAACCAATTTTCAGTCTGCTTTTAAAAATGATATGGGTAATGTTCCTGTATTTTTAAGAAGTGATACAAATATGGAAGACCTTAAAGAATTTACAGGTGCTGGTTTAAACCTTACCTTATTTAATATAAAAGATGAAGATAAAATTCTACAAGGAATAAAGCGTGTTTGGGCTTCTGCTTACACTGAAAGAAGTTTTAAATGGAGACAAAAATATTTATTGAATCCAGAAAATGTGTATCCATCAATCTTAATTATACCTAGTGTAGACGTAGATTATTCTGGAGTTATGATTACTAAAGGAATCAATGCAGGTGCAGAAGAAGATTTAACTGTAGCATTTTCTAGAGGTGCAGGTGGTGCTGTAGATGGGCAATCTGCAGAAACAAGATTAATCACCAAAAAAGAAAACTTTTTATTAGCACCTGCAAGACAAGCAGATTACATAAGATTACCAAATTATGGAGGAACTAAAAAATACTATACTTCGTTTAATAATGAGATTTTAAATGAAGATAATATTGATAAAATTAGAGAATTTGCAACTCAGGTTCGTAAGAAAATAGGAGCAAAATCAGGAAATAAAAATCAAGTTTATGATGTTGAATTTGGTTTTAAAGATGATAAATTATGGTTGTTTCAAATAAGACCATTTGTAGAAAACAAACAAGCAAAAAGCTCTGAATACTTAAATTCAATTACACCAAAAATATCAAGTTCAACAAAAGTTAGCATCAACGAAAAAATATAAATATGAAAAAGAAATACCTATTAATAATTGCAGCAATTACCATTTCATTTGGTTTTGTAAGCTATTATCCTATTGATGGATATGAATACACAGGAATTAAAAGACTATACCAAATTAGACAGTTTCAAAAAGACAGTGTTAAGTACACAAGAATTCCTAAAGGAGCTTATAAAAAATGGTCTGATATTAAATTAAACTTAACCAATAAAACTACAGATAGTGTAGAAGAATTATTTACTGTTGATAAAGATTTTGATAGAAAAATAAGGAGAATTACACCTGGAGGAGCTTATTCTTTAGCAATTATGGATATGAGTAATCCTGATGCTTTAAGATATGCAGAACATAGAGAAAATTTAGGTTATCAACCAGGAAGTGTAGGTAAAATTGCAGTTTTATTAGCTGTTTTTGATCAGCTTGCTAAACTATGTCCTGATTCTCATGCAGAGAGAATTGCGTATTTGAAAAAAATAAAAGTAACTAGCAGATATTGGGGGTTAGGAGATCATCATACTATACCAATTTACGATATTGAAGAAGATAGGTTAACTAAAAGAAAAGTAGTTGCCAGTGATGAGTTTACCCTTTTTGAATGGTTAGATCATATGGTTTCTGTGAGTAATAATGGTGCTGCAAGTATCATGTACAGAGAAGCAATGTTAATGGCTGCTTTTGGACAAGATTATTTTTTCTTAGATGCAGAAAAAGCAGAAAACTATTTTAAAGAAACACCAAGAGATTCTCTTACAAATTTGGCAAATACAGTTGTTAATCAGCCTTTAAGAGATTTAGGAATTACAGAAAATGAGTGGAGATTGGGAGGCTTATTTACAAGACCTCCAGGAAAATATGTAGGAAGAAAAGGTGGTAGTATTGGTACACCAAAAGGATTAATGAAGTTTTTGGTAAAATTAGAGCAAGGTAAAGTTATTGACGAGGCCTCTAGTTTAGAAATGAAGCGTTTATTATACTTAACAGATAGAAGAATTCGTTATGCAAAATCACCTAGATTAGATGAAGCTGCAGTTTATTTTAAATCTGGTAGTTATTATAAATGTGATAGAGTAAAAGACCCTAATTGTGGTAGTTATGCAGGTAACGTATTCAACTACATGAATTCTGTTATTATTGTAGAACACGATAATGGAGTTAAATACATTGTTTGTTTAATGACAAATGTTTTAAACAAAAACTCAGCTGGTGCTCATATGTATTTGGCAAGTAAAATAGATGATGTGATTAACGAAACAGCCAATATTAATAAAGAAGAAATAAAAGAAGAAAAATATATAGAAGATAAAGACGAATCTTCAGATAATTAATCTAACCTCTTTTTAGACTTAAATAAGTATCGTTTGCAAGTTGTTTTACAATTTTGTTACGATACTTTTTTATTGGTAATAATGCTGGTATTAATGCTTTATCTCCTGAGATTTTAATATAATTCACAGCTGAATGTCTTACTCCACTACCACTTACTTTCATTAAAGTTTTCAACAGTTCTAATTCTGTTAAAATAGTAATATGCATTGTTGTTGTATTGTAATGGTCTTCGTCTAAAACTTCATGCTCTAATATTGAAAAAACCATTGTTCTAATACTACTATCTAAAAGATTTTCTAGTAATTCTAGAGAGTTTATTTTGGCTTCTTTATTCTTACTTTTTATTGCATCAAACGTAATTTGAATATCTTCTTCTGTATATAAGAGACTTAATAAATTAAAGATGATAGAAAAAGACTTTATTAACTCCAATTCTAGAGCATCACTTAAAATCTTTCTACCTTCATAAAGTGTTTGATTTTCAGTATTTACTTCATCAACCAAGTCTTTATTTATTAAATGTTGTAAAGAAATAATACAAGCTAAAACCTTTTTGTAGTAAATGCTTTCTTTAGCAATTTGTTTACGAATTACTCTTTTAGATAAAGTAAGTTCCTCATTTTTACGACGAATTTTTCTAAGCGCTTTTGTTGCCTCTAACCTACTTGTAGAATTTATACTTCGTAAAATTTTCTCTAAAATACTAAGAGATTTCTCATTCTCAAACGCTCCAACAATTTTAGGAATATGCTTTTTAATATTAGAATTTAAATCATCGTGTTTTTCTAGTTCTAATAAAACATCTATAATTCTTGGTCCATAACTCTTTAATGCTCTAACTGCTCTTTTTCTATGTCTTTTGTTATTTAGAAGATTCAATAAATCTTTTATAAAAATCTCATTAGAAGTAATACCTGCTGCTATTGTAGCAAACTTGGTAATATAAGATTTTTGATTATGTAAGTGTTCTATGATAAAATCATAATGATTCGTCATTCTAGAATAAGCAATACTTAATAGCAATCCAGCCACAATTTCTTTACGAATAGATTCTCTATTTACAATGTATTCATTTATCTTCTGCTCTAATCTTTTTTCTAATTGATAATATTTACCAATGGAAATATTACTCATACTTTGCTTGGCCAAAGCTAATAATGCTCCATTTGCAATGTATTCTTCTTCATGATCTAAGTACGTATTAAAAAATGTCTTTTCTTTTTGTCTAGAATGTTCTAACAAGTAATCTAAAGCCACATACACCAAAGTTTCGTCTGTATCATGAATTAAAGTAGCAATTTCAGAAAGGATATTATTATCATTAAAAGCATCTAAATAATCTATTGCTGCTACTTTAACTTTTGGTGATGGATGTTGTAAAAGTTGAATAACAGGTTTCTGTAGCACCTTAAACTTATACCCTTTTAAACGATCGAACATATTTAAAATCTCTTCTTCATCACCTTTTTCGAAAACATTTTTAATGTCTAAAAGATTATTCTCTTTCTTAGACTTTTCTTTTTTAGCATTAATAAAAGATAAATTCTTTTGAATGTTTTTCTTGAAAGATTCAAAATACGCTTCTCTTAGTTTATAAATAAGTATAATCCAAATAAACACAAAAAGCAATACAATTACAGTAATGTATGATGTGCTCAAATTTAACTTTCTGATAAAGAAAATTAGCATAAAGCCAGACAAACCAGTAGCTATACTGTCTACAGCAACATCTATATAAGACTTAGCTTGGTTTTTAATCTGCAATGGAATTGGCATTATTGAAAGCTCTACAGCTGCTTTATTTAAACTTTGTTTAAAGCTACCATCTATACCTTTTATAATAATTAGCACCCATAATTCTGGAAAAGTTAAAAACAGTAAACCACCTAAACCAATAGTTAAAGGAAGTACTAATAATGAAGATGACACACCCAATTTGTGTAAAATTTTATTGGTAAAAAATAACTGAATAGTTAATGCAACCACGTTAAATGTAGAAAACCAAAACCCAAAAAATGATGCCAATTCATCTGAATTAGGAATAGCTTTATGAGCAAAATCACTAAACTGAAAATCGATCAATTTGGCTACAATTACTCCTATTCCTGTAATTATTGCTAAATAAGTAAGGTGTTTTGATTTCGAAATTAATTTTAAAGATGAACTTTCCAAACGATCTTGGTTTGCAATTACTTGCTTTCGTTTAAAGCTATTTAGATATCTAATTTTAAGCTTATAAACCTCTCTTAATATTGGTATACAAACCAACAATAAAATCGATGCTACAAAAACCGTGTATTCTTTACCAAAACTGCTGGCAATAAAACTAGTTAAATAACCACCAAAAATTCCACCTGCAATTGCTCCTGCACCAATAAAACCAAAAATCCTTTTAGCTTCTCTTGCATTAAATACCATGTTTGCAAAAATCCAAAATTGCGATGTTGCAACTACAGCAAATAGAGATACAAACACGTAATAAAAATACAGTATAAAGTGATTGAGGTAGTCTAAATTAAGTAGGAAGCCTAGAATTGTAAATACTACACTAAAAACTATTAATGATAATACAGTAATTTTAACTAAAGAGTATTTTCTTATGGCTTTACTATAGAAATATGTAGTTATAACAGCTGTTAAAGCTACTAACAAATATCCGTAAGGTAAATTATCTGCACCTAATTCAGAAACGAATAAAGCATTTACAGTAGGCTTAACAATAAGTAATACTGTTATAATCAAAAAGATATATAACTGCATTAAAAAAGAGATGAAAATTTCTCCATCTCTTAATCCAAATGTTCTGTAAATTAGCTTTTTCAATTTTCTATAGTTCTTTAAGACTATAAAGAACGTGAATTTTTTAGTACTTTTTCTAACGGAATTACCAAATCTCTAATAGTTTGTTCTCCATAATCGTAATCGATTAAAGCCACAATAATATATTTTCTATCTGGTCCCCAAACCAAAGCTGAATCTGAATGATAATTTCTCCATGAACCTGATTTTCTATACACATCTGCTTTAGGTGCTACTTTATCTAAAGTATTAACAAATTTGTGGTGCAAAGCTGGCTTTTTCATTATTTGAAGCATTTCCTTAGAACGTTCTGTACTAATTAAATTACCTAATGCCAACTGATAATAAAAACTACAAACTTGTCTTGTTGTAGCAGCATGACTCAATCCTTTTATAGGATCTGGATATCTTTTACCTGCAGAAGCATATCTTTTACCAACCCATAAACCACCACCAACTTCTTCATCATACAATTTATGTTTTGGTGCTCTTAAAACTTGCTCAATTTTTTTATACCCAACTCTATCAATATTTCTAGTTGATGCTCTATTGTTAGATTTACTAATCATTAAACGTAAATCTCTTTTTAATTCGTCTGTGTATTCTAACTCACCTTTATCAATAGCATCGATAACTGCCAAAAGAATTGCAATTTTTGGCAAACTTGCTGCATACATCATATGATTATCATTCACACCTGCATATCTAAACTTTGTGCTATCACTTAAATCTACAATTGCCACAGACATTTGCTTACCTTTTACCAAACGTCTCCAGGTTTTATTCCTATTTATTTCTTTCTCTAAAGCAACCTGTAAATCTGTATCTTCTATTTCATGAATAGGCTTAATGGCTCTATTAAGCGTAATTGGTAAATCTACTTTTGTATTACCATAATGTTTTTGCAAATAGATATAAGTTTCATCTAATAAATCTGTTGAATTCTGCGCTTTTAAAGACAGAATACAACAAAAAGTTAGTAGTGTTAATAAACCTAATTTATATTTTAAATATTTCATTTTAATTTCAATTTTTTATCTCCTTAAATAAGATACAAAACAAATGCCAATATCTAAATAATAAGTGTTAAGGTTTTCCAAAAACCCTTAATTAATAACCTTTTTGGGAGTTGTTGGGTTGAAACCAAAATCTGAATCAGGTAATTCTATACCTAATTGATAAATTAAGTAACCAATACTTGCATAATGATGAGTTGTATGGCTTTGTACCTGCATTAATACAGCTTTTAATGTTGTTTTAGAAGTAACATTACCTAATCCTAAATTATCAACCAAAAGAACTTCTGTCTTTAAATCCTCTTTTGTAAGTTGCTTTAATTCTGTGATGATATCATCAAAATAACGTAAGCCTTCACTAATGCAAGACTCTACCATTTCATTTCTTTCTCTTTTTGTAAAATCTATAGTTTTAGACTCTAAACCATTAAAAACACAAGAAAAAATATCCAAAATATGTCTTATATGACAGCCAATTGTAGAATAATAAGGGGGTATAGAACTATTAGTGTAATCGTCATTAGAAACTGTTTGTAATAATTTTATACCCTTTTGTAAATTCTTTTCAATTGCTGTTATCATTAATGTTGTTTTCCTATCAATTTGTAAAATAATAAAAAATAAAAGAGCAAATTAAATAAATCTAAATTAATTTATTAATACAATTTAATTGATTGATTTTAAGTAACTTAAAAACATTACAATAAGAGTATAAACACAGATTTTAAATTTTGGCACGCTCTTTGAAAATATACTTATCAAATGCGGAAGTCGAAAAGCAATTAGAGTAGACAAAACCCTTTAAACCATATATTATGAAAAAAGGTATACTTATATTATTAGGAATGTTCATGATGGTTTCCTCTGTTGAAGCCAAAACTGGCGAAAACCTACCAAACAGATTTAGGGTGTTTAACTACTCTTATGAAAATTCTGTTAATTTCTTTGAAAACGGAATAGAGTTCTTCATTTTTACAAATGGCGATTTTGATTTCGATACAAGTTTAAGAAATAGAAATGTTAGAATTAATAGAGATTTTAACGGACGTATAAGAACAGTTGGTAATGTTTTTATTAGGTATGATAGATTTGGAAATGTAACTAGAATTGGGGATGTTTTCATGAGATACAACAGAAACAGATTAGTTAGAGTTGGAGATTTAAGAGTAAACTATAACAGATGGGGATATCCTGTTTTTTATGGAAATGTAAGAGACTTCTATTACAATAGTGGTGTTAGATTTAATGTGAGTTTTGGTGATGTTTTTGTATATAATGATCCATATTTCTTTAGAAATGATTTTAGAAGAAACTATACTCAATTTAGAGAAGACAGAAACTTCTATTATTACAAAGCAAGACCAAATGCAAGAATTGGTAAAAGAAGTACTATTATTAAAAGAAGAAAATCTAATGCTAATGTAAATAGACGAAATACTATTAACAGAAATAGAAACAATTCTTACAGAAAAGCAAGAGAGGTAAATAACAATAGAAGAAATACTAATATTAGTAACAGAAAAGATAACGTTAATAGAAACACTTCTAAAGTAAATAGCAAAACTAGAAGAAGTACTAATGTAAATCGTAATAAGAATAGTGTAATTAAAAATTCAAGAAAGACGAATACAAAAAGTATTAATAATAAAAGAGCTAACACTAGAAGTACTAAAAAAGTAGTAAAAACAAGGTCTACAAGAACTTCTAAAAATAAAAGCACTGGTAATAGTAATGCTAAAAGAAGAAGAAGTTAGGTTAAGTTAAAGTTTATTATAAATTACTATTATTAAAAAACCCCATTAGAACTAATGGGGTTTTTGTTTTCTTTAATGGGTGTTTTTCCTATTTGGAAAGTTAATATAATCTATATCTTTGACTAGAGTCCCCCACAAATGTTAAATTACATTTAACAAACAACCTCATTTAATATCAAATTAAATGAGGTTTTTTTATTTTTTACAATTACGTAGAAACAATCTAAACTCTTTTTGATTCGAACTTATTTTTAAGAATAAGTTTCAAAAACTACCTATTACAAGCCTACAATCTTTTTATAATTAGCTGTTAAAATTTCCAAAAGGGTGTTTTTCCTATTTTGGAAAGTTATCTTATTCGCTAACTTTGTGATTCCCCCAACTTTCGTAAAAATCACTCGTAATTGATTTCCTCATTTAATATCAAATTTAAATGAGGTTTTTTTATCTAATTAATTTCTTATACTTAATACGTTTTGGCATTAAATCTCCTCCTAAACGTTTCTTCTTGTTTTCTTCATAATCAGAGAAAGAACCTTCAAAGAAATAAACTTGGCTATCACCTTCAAACGCTAAAATATGAGTACAAATTCTGTCTAAGAACCATCTATCATGACTAATAACAACTGCACAGCCTGCAAAGTTTTCTAAACCTTCTTCCAATGCTCTTAACGTATTTACATCTAAATCATTGGTTGGCTCATCTAAAAGTAAAACGTTTCCTTCTTCTTTTAAAGTCATTGCTAAATGCAATCTATTTCTCTCTCCTCCAGAAAGTGTTGAAACTTTTTTGTTTTGTTCGCTTCCAGAAAAATTGAATCTACTTAAGTAAGCTCTAGAATTTACTTGTTTACCTCCCATCATTACTAAATCTTGTCCATCAGAAAAATTCTCCCAAATTGTTTTATCAGGATTAATATCTGAATGAGCTTGATCTACATAAGCGATTTTAGCTGTTTCACCCACTTTAAAAGTTCCTTTATCTGGGTTTTCTTCACCCATAATCATTTTAAAGATGGTAGTTTTACCTGCTCCATTTGGCCCAATAATACCTACAATACCTGCTTGTGGTAAATTAAAAGCTAAATCTTCATATAATAATTTATCTCCAAAAGCTTTAGAAACGCCTTCTGCTTCAATTACATTTGTTCCTAAACGTGGTCCATTAGGAATGTAAATTTCTAATTTTGCATCTACTTGCTTTTGGTCTTGACTCATTAATTTGTCATAATTTTTCAAACGTGCTTTTTGCTTTGTTTGACGACCTTTTGCTCCTTGACGAACCCATTCTAACTCTCTTTCTAATGTCTTTTGACGTTTTGAAGCTGTTTTGCTTTCTTGAGCCATTCTGTTAGATTTCTGGTCTAGCCAAGAAGAGTAATTTCCTTTCCAAGGAATACCTTCTCCTCTATCTAATTCTAAAATCCAACCAGCAACATTATCTAAGAAATATCTGTCGTGAGTTACTGCAATTACAGTTCCTTTATATTGTGCTAAATGATGCTCTAACCAATGTACTGATTCTGCATCTAAATGGTTGGTAGGTTCATCTAATAATAATATTTCTGGCTCTTGTAATAGCAATCTACATAAAGCAACACGTCTTTTTTCTCCACCTGAAAGTACACCAATTTTTTTGTCAGAATCTGGGGTTCTTAAAGCATCCATTGCTATTTCTAATTTGGTATCTAATTCCCAAGCATTGGCTGCATCAATTTTATCTTGAAGTTCAGCCTGCTGATTCATTAGTTTTTCCATTTTATCAGCATCAGAATACACTTCTTCTAAACCAAACATATCGTTTATTTTGTTGTATTCATCTAATATGGCCACAGTTTCTGCAACACCTTCTTTTACAACTTCTAATACTGTTTTTTCTGGATCTAATTGTGGTTCTTGCTCTAAGTAACCAACTTTATAGCCAGGTGAAAAAGTTACATCTCCTTGAAAGTTTTTTTCAACTCCTGCTATTATTTTTAATAGGGTAGATTTACCTGAACCATTTAAACCAAGAATACCAATTTTGGCTCCATAAAAAAAGCTTAAATAAATATCTTTTAAAACTTGTTTTCCTGTTGATTGATAGGTTTTTGAAACCTTATTCATGGAAAAGATTACTTTCTTATCATCACTCATTTTAATAAATTTTTATAGTTGTGTATTATTATTTTTTTTAATGAAAGTAGTTATTAAACCCTTCCTTTTAGCGCGTTAAAAACCCAAGCTATACAGAAAAAGCCTATACCAACTGTAGCAAACCCCCAACCAGCAACATCTTCATATCTGTAAGCGCCCATCAATATTAAAATAACGCCCATCAAAATCATTAAAATAGTAGCCCAACCAAGAACGGTGTTTTTATTCATCGACATAAATCTCTAAGTTTTTTGTTAGTTGGCAAATATCGATAATTTATTTCGTTTATTTTAACGTTTTAGCTTCTGCATATAAACAATTTGCTTTAAAATTTGGCAAATACAGCTTCATCATTTTGTTATTAAAGTTTAAAAGAAAAGAATTATAATAAATAAAAAAGAGCACTATACTAGCGCTCTTTACCTTTATTTAGTAATTAATAATATCTAAAAACCTCTTCTCTGACCACCTCTTCTCTGGTTTTGAGAATTATTATTTTGATTTCTATTAGGTCTTTTAGGTTTCATGTCTTCTTTTATATCTTCTTGATATTTAATCCACTTTTTATTTTGTTTTTCACTTAATACAGCAATTAAACTTTCATTTAAAGTTTCTTCTAAAGTTATAATTTTAGTTCTTATTGGTCTAATTACTTCACCAACTTTTTGTCTAACATTAGGCCCATTATTCTGATTGTTGTTTTCATAATTTGAAGTTGACCTATTTGCTGATCTTGCAGTTTTTATAATTGCATTTAAATCTTCAAAATTTTCTTTATTGAGTAATGCAATTTCCTTTACTTTAAAATTATAAGTTCTTAAAGACCTTCTAACTTGAGTTTTAATAGTGACGTCTTTAATTTTTAATTTCTTTAAAACTTTTGGCACATCATAGTAAAATATACCTGCTGCTTCAGCTGCACTAAATTCCTTAATTTCTCTAGCCTCAGGTTGTCTATCATTGTTTTGAGAAGACCTACCTCTCATTCCTCCTCCTCTTTGAGGCTCTGCATAAATTAAGGATGAGATTAAAAGAATTGCAATTAAAAATATTTTTTTCATATAATAAGATTGTATTTATATAGATTTAGATGAAAATATTTCTAAAAACTTGCTAAATATCGAAAGAATTAAAGTTTAGCTGCTAATCTTGCTCCTTGATTGATAGCTCTTTTTGCATCCAATTCACTTGCAAAGTCTGCACCACCAATAACATGCACATTTTTACCTAAATCTAAAAGTGGTTGATATAATTCTTTAAATGGAGTTTGACCTGCACATATAACAACATTATCTACTTTTAAAACTTTCTGTTCTTCATTTTGGGTGTAATGCAAACCAACATCATCTATTTTATTGTAAGCAACTTCTCCTATAAATTGAACCTTTTTCTTCTTTAAAGTAGACCTATGAATCCAACCTGTTGTTTTACCTAAATTTCCTCCAAATTTACCTTTACTTCTTTTAAACATAAATATTTCTCTTGGAGATTCTTCAAAATCTGGAGTAATACCTTCTATACCACTTCTTGCCTCTAAGGTTTTATCTATACCCCATTCTTTTAACCAAGCATCAACATTTACAGCAGTAGATTCGCCTTCATGTGAAAGGTATTCAGAAACATCAAAACCAATACCTCCTGCACCAATTACTGCAACACGTTTTCCTACTGGTTTTTTGTGCTTTAAAACATCTATATAACTTAGTACTTTAGAATGATTGCTACCTTCAATCTTAAGTTCTCTAGGCTTAATACCTGTAGCTAGTACAATTTCATCAAAATCTGAATTTGCTAAATCATCTGCAGATACTTTTGTTTCTAATTTCAAATTGACATTATGCAATTCGATTTGTTTATTAAAATATCTTAACGTTTCATAAAACTCTTCCTTACCAGGAATTTGTTTTGCCATATTAAATTGGCCTCCAGTTTCTGATGCAGCATCAAACAAGGTAACTTCATGCCCTCTTTCAGCAGAAATAGTAGCAGTAGCTAAGCCTGCAGGACCAGCACCAACTACTGCAATTTTCTTTTTATTAATAGTTGGTAAATAATTTAATTCTGTTTCATGACAAGCTCTAGGATTTACCAAACAACTAGCCACTTTTCTCTGAAAAACATGATCTAAACAAGCTTGATTACAACCAATACATGTATTTATTTCATCGCTCTTTTCTGCTTTGGCTTTATTTACCCATTCAGGATCTGCTAAGAATGGCCTAGCCATAGAAATCATATCTGCATGACCTTCTGCTAAAACCTTTTCAGCAGTTTCTGGCATGTTAATTCTATTAGAAGTGATTAAAGGTATTTTAATTTCTTCTTTCATTTTTTTGGTAACCCAAGTAAAAGCAGCTCTAGGCACTGAGGTTGCAATAGTTGGTATTCTAGATTCATGCCAACCAATACCTGTATTTATAATTGTAGCACCAGCAGCTTCTATAGCTTTTCCTAATTTTACAATTTCTTCCCAAGAACTTCCTCCTTCTACCAAATCTAACATAGATAGTCTATAGATAATAATAAAATCTTTACCTACAGCTTCTCTTGTTTGCTTTACTAATTCAATAGGCAAACGCATTCTGTTTTCATAATCACCTCCCCAATTATCTGTTCTCTTATTGGTTCTTTTCGCAATAAATTGATTGATTAAATACCCTTCAGAACCCATAATTTCTATTCCATCATAACCTGCTAGTTTCGATAGTTTAGCTGAGTTCACAAAATCGTTTATGGTTCTTTTAATTCCAGATTCCCATAATTTAAATGGAGTAAATGGTGTTATTGGTGATTTTTTAGCTGATGGTGCAACATTAAATGGATGATAACCATATCTACCAGCATGTAAAATTTGCATGCATATTTTTCCTCCTTCTGCATGTACAGCTTTTGTTATTTTCTGATGATGTTTTGCGTGTTTTTTACTAGACATTCTTGCAGAGAAAGGCCCTGTCCAACCTTGAATATTTGGTGCAATTCCTCCTGTAACAATCAAACCTACTCCTCCTCTTGCACGTTCTGCATAATAAGCTGCAATCTTATCTATTCCGTTTTTTTCTTCTTCTAATCCAGTATGCATAGACCCCATTAGTACTCTATTTTTCAAAGTGGTAAATCCTAAGTCTAATGGTTCAAATATGTGTTTGTACTTCATAATTATAAAATTAATTTTATTATGCATGCATAATACTTTGCAAGATAAGTTTTATTTCTTAAAATCAATAATTAGAAAATAAAGATAATTACTAAAACTCATTTTGTTTAACCTTTGCTATTTCATTTCAGCTAAAAATTCAATGGATAACAATAATCAAATCTTTCAAATTGATTGAAATTTGTGCAGAACAAAAAAATATAAAATATGAATTTGAAAGATAAAGTAGCAATTATTACAGGAGCATCAAGTGGAATTGGAGAAGCATCAGCTTTAAAATTGGCCAAAGAAGGTACAAAAGTGGTGTTAACAGCAAGAAGTGAAGATAAACTGAAAAAATTAGCTAAAAAAATTGAAGAGGAAAATGGTACTGCATTAGTAGTAACTGCAGATGTAACAAAAAGTGAAGAATTTAAAAATGTTGTTACACAAGCCAAAAAAGAATTTGGGACCGTAAATATTTTAGTAAATAATGCTGGTTTAATGCCTTTATCTTATGTAGAAAAACTTAAAACAGACGAATGGAATACAATGATTGATGTAAACATTAAAGGTGTTTTAAATGGTGTAGAAGCTGTTTTGCCAACATTGATAGAAAATAAAGGCGGACATATTATTAATATTTCCTCTACTGCAGCTTATAAATATTTTCCTGGAGGAGCTGTATACTGTGCAACTAAAGCAGCAGTGCAAATGTTTTCTGAAGGTTTAAGAAAAGAAATATCTGCTAAACATGGTATTAATGTAACTTCTATAGAACCAGGTGCTGTAGACACTGCTTTGTTTGAAACTATCACAGATGAAGATATCAAAGAAGAATTAAAAGACATGCAAAAAATGACAGCTCTACAAGCTGAAGACATTGCAAATGCAATTTTTTATTCTGTAAATCAACCTAGTAGAGCAAACATTAATAATATTCACATTTTACCTAGTGAACAACAATAAAAAACAAACTATGACTAAAGAAAAAACAATAATTACAACAAATCCTGCAACAGGAGAAAAACTAGAAACTTATAATTATATCACAGATTCTGAAATGAACATTGCTATCGAAAATTGTCATGAGGAGTTTTCAAGTTGGAAGTTAGTTTCATTAAAAGACAGGGCTGATATAATTAAATCGATAGGAGAAAAATTAAAGGAATACAAAGATGAATTAGCTGAGTTAATGACTAAAGAAATGGGTAAACCATTGTCTCAAAGTAAGGATGAAGTAGATTTGTGTGCAGGTATTTGCGAATATACAGCCTCTAATGGCCCAGAAGAATTAAAAGAAGATCATAGAAAATTACCCAAAGGTGGTAAAGGAATTGTAACCTTTTCACCCATTGGAATAGTATATGGAATTCAACCTTGGAACTATCCTTCTTATCAAGTAATTAGATATGCCATTGTAAATTTAATGGCAGGTAATGGAGTATTGTTAAAACATGCCTCGAATGTTACTGGTACAGGTTTATTATTAGAAAAAATCTTTGTAGAAGCTGGTTTACCTGAAAACCTATTTAAAACATTGTTGATTACTCATGATCAATCAGATGAAGTAATTAAACATAAGGCTGTAAGAGGAGTTACTTTAACAGGTAGTTCTGGTGCAGGTAGAAAAGTAGGTCAGAAAGCTACTGTAGAATTGAAAAAAGTAGTTTTAGAATTGGGTAGTAATGATGCATACATTGTTTTAGAAGATGCTGATTTAGAGTTAGCCGTAGAAAAATGTGTAAGAGGTAGAATTTACAATAATGGTGAAACCTGTATTGCTGCAAAACGTTTTGTAGTTGTAGATGCTGTTTATGAACAATTTAAGGAGGCTTTTGTAAAAGCTATGAAAGATGTAAAAGTTGGTAATCCTATGGATGATAGTTATGAAATGGGACCAATGGCTAGAGAAGATTTAAGAGAAACTTTACATGAACAAGTAGAAGAAAGTGTAGAAAAAGGTGCAGAAATTTTATGTGGTGGAGAAATTACAGAAGGTAAAGGATATTATTATCCTGTAACTGTTCTTAATAACGTAAAACCAGGTCAGCCAGCCTATGATGATGAACTTTTTGGACCAGTAGCTTCTTTAATAAAAGCAAAAGACACAGAAGATGCTATGAGAATTGCCAATGATAGTAGATTTGGTTTAGGAGGAGGGATCTTTTCTAAGGATGAAGAAAAAGCAACAAAATTAGCTCAAGATCATTTTGACACTGGTATGATATTTATCAATTCTTTTGGAATTGCAAATCCAGCAATGCCTTTTGGTGGAGTTAAAGATTCTGGTTTTGGTAGAGAACATGGAGGTTTTGGTATTAAGGAGTTCGTAAATGTAAAAGCATTAACATTTAGCGAATAACATTAAAATTAGAACAAAAAAAATCGTCTTGAAATTCAAGACGATTTTTTTTTACGATTATCTAAACCTAACTCATAGGTACATCTATCACCAATAATTTACTTGCTTTAGAAGCTTTAATTTTCACCTTATCTACACCTTCTATTCCAACTGCGTCTCTACTTTCTAATTTCTCATCAGCAACCTCAATTGCACCATTTATTAAAAAGAAGTAAGCACCATTTTTTAAACCATATTCAGTGGTGTAATTTTCATCCATATCAATCATATAGATATAACCTTGCTGATTTATAGGTAAAGAACCTTCTATTTGCTTGTCTTTTGGAGATACCAAAACCTGAAAACGATTGTTAAGATCTTGAATATCGAAAAATTTCTGATTATAATAAGGTTCTACTTCTTGTTTTTCTGGAATAATCCAAAGTTGTAAGAAATTGGTTTCATCTGTTTTGCTATCATTAAATTCTGAATGCGTTAAACCTGTTCCTGCACTCATTACTTGTACCTCTCCTACTTCTATAGAACGTTGATTGTTCATACTATCTTTATGAGATAATGCTCCTGAAATAGGAATAGAAATAATCTCCATATTTTTATGAGGATGAGTACCAAAACCCATTTTAGGTTGCACAACATCATCATTTAAAACTCTTAGCATGCCAAAGTTCATTCGTTCAGGATTTTGATAACTTGAAAAACTAAATGTATGATATGACTTTAACCAGCCATGATTGGCAAATCCTCTTGTGTTTGCTTTGTGAATTGTTTTTTTCATAATTTTATTTTTTGAGATTATTAAGCTGATAGTCTACTGGATTCTAGATTAAAAAAATTTATAAATCCTATAAGTTCTAATCAATTAATAATCTGATTAATACAAATATCCCATTTTACCTTGTTGAAAATCACGCATTGCTTCTAAAATTTCGGTTTGCGTATTCATTACATAAGGTCCATATTGAGTAACTTTTTCACTTATTGGTTCTCCTGAAAGAACTAAAAGAGTACTCTTTTCATTAGCTTTAAACAAAACTGAATTTCCATCTGTGTTAAACACCACCATTTGAATATCACCCTTCTTTAGAACTTCTTGATTATTAATCAAAACTTCACCTTCTAAAAGATAAATTAATGATTGATGATTCTCAGGAAGATCAATCTGAATTTCTCCATCTTTTTCTGCGTTGGCTGTAATAACATTAACTGCTGTTTGTGTTTTTATTAAACCTTGTTCATTGGCTTGTTGCCCAGCAACAATATTTAATTGTACCTTTTTATCTGATGAAAACACTTTTGGAATTTGTTCATCTTCTAAATGTTGATAATTTGGTGGGATCATTTTATCCTTAGCTGGTAAATTCAACCAAAGCTGAATACCTTCTAAATCTCCACCTTTTTTTACAAATTCTTTAGTTGGTGCTTCTGCATGTATTATTCCTCTACCAGCAGTTGTCCATTGAACTCCACCAGCTTTTACAACCATTTCATTACCAAGAGAATCTCTATGTAATTGCTCTCCTTTAAAAAGCAATGTAATAGGTTCAAAGCCTCTATGAGGATGAGGACCTAAATCGAAAGGATTATTAAACTCAGAAATGGCATAAGGTCCATAATGATGTAACAACAAAAATGGATCTACATTCTCTATACCTTCTGTTGGTAAAGGTTGTCGTAGTTTAATAGGCCCCATATTTACTAAAGGACTATTTACTTTCTGTTGAATACTTTTATATTTTTTCATCGTATTTTATCTAACAGATTACTAAGCGTTTCTGCTTCTTCATCTGATAATTTTTCTAAGAAGGATAAATTCTTATTGTCATCTATGGTCGATAAAAGCTCTAAACCTTGATTGGTAATTTTAACATAAACTACTCTTCTATCACTCTCACATCTTTCTCTTTCAATTAGATTTTTATCACAAAGTTTATCCATTAATCGAGTTGCGTTTGGAGCTCTTTCAATCATTCTATCTTTAACAATCTGCACCTTCATTTTAGCTTTTGCCCCTCTTAAAATTCTTAAGATATTGTATTGCTGAGGAGAAATTCCATAAGGTTTAAAAAACTCATTCTCTTGACTATTTAACCAATTAGATGTGTATTTAATATTGATTAAAGCCTTTAATTTATTGCTCGCAAATTTAGATTTTATGTCTTTAGAAATATCTCCCATAATTAAGCTCTTAATTTTAAGTCTTGCATAATTTTATTAAACTCTTCTGTAGTTGGTGTTAAATAAACCTGATCATCTACAAACAATGTAGGATATTTTACAACACCTCCATACAATTTTTTACTGTGCTCTCTTGCTTCTGCATCCTTAGCTACATCTTTATATACATAATCTTCATCTGTAGAATTTAAAAAATTCTTGAATGCAACTGTATAAGAATGTCCTTGCCTACCATATAATACTATCTTCATATTCTTTATTTTTTGTTGGAGCACAAAACATTTAACTTAATGATTCTTCGAAATCCTTAACCGTATTTTGCAACTGCTCTAATAATTCTTTATCTACTACTTTCCCTTCCTTAAAATTGTCTCCAAAACTAGGTAATGAAAAAGACGAAATACTTGCTGCTCCTAAATGTGGAAACTTGCTCATACCATCTTGTAAAACAGATTGACCACCTCTAGCTCCTGGAGATGTTGCCATTAATAATAATGATTTGTTTCTAAATACTTTTACGTTAATTCTTGAGCTCCAATCAAAAATATTTTTGAAAGCTGCTGCATAAGAACCATTGTGTTCTGCTAGAGATAGAATGAAGCCATCATAATTATCTAATAAATTAGAAAACTTTTCTGCATTCTTTGGAAAACCATTTTCATTCTCTTCATCTTCACTGTAAATTGGCATATCAAAGTCTCTAAGATCAATTACATCAAAAGCAGTTTCTGATAAATTTTCTGCTGCAAATGTTGCCAATTTTTTATTTATTGAGGTAGAACTTGTGCTACCTGCAAACGCTAATACTTTTTTCATAACTATTTATTTTTTTTAACTTAAAGTTGCTATTTGTTCATTTGCACTTTCTAACTTAGTTTCGCTACTAAACATCAATTGGTCTAATTTTACAAATTCTATATCAGTTATACCTAAAAATCCTAAAAAGTGCGCTATATATTTACCTGCAAAATCGATATCACTACCTACTTCTGTACCTCCACTAGAAATTACGATATATGCTTTCTTATTTTCTAATAATCCTACAGGGCCTGTTTCTCCATATTTAAATGTTAAACCTGCTCTCGCAATTAAATCGAAATAAGCTTTTAAAGAAGCAGGAACTGAGAAATTGTAAATTGGTGCTCCAATAACAAGTACATCTGCATCTTTTACTTCTTGGACTAGTTTATTGGAAATTGCTAAAGCTTTATTCTGATCTGCAGTTCTTTCTCCTTGAGGAAATAATGCACCCAAGATAAACTCATCTATAAAAGGTAAATCTGAATACGTAGTATGTCTTGTAACTACAGTGGAACCTTTGTTTTCAGAAACCAATTTCTCAACCACCTTTTCTGCAAATGTTGTAGATGTAGATGATGTTTTATTGCTACTTGAATTTATATTTAAAATTTTCATGTTGATATATATTAATAATTACACTACAAAGGTACAATTTATAAATTTATTTTCCAAGGAATATAATTACAAGGAAATTAAACTATTTTAGTTGAGTTTCTATATCAGTTTCTCCTTTAACCATTTTAGCAACAGGACATTTACCTGCTATAATTAATAATTTTGCTTTCTGTTCTTCTGTTGGCTCTTTCTCAAAAGAAATCTCTTCCAATAAAGATTTCTTAATTCCGTCTTTTGTAAGCTCTTCTTTTTGTGATACTATGACCTTTATTTCTCCCAAGTCCCAACCTTTTCTATCTGCATACATTCTTAAGGTAATTGATACACATCCACCAATTGCAGTTAATAGATACTCTACAGGAGTTGGTCCTGTATCTCCTCCACCAGCTTTTACAGGTTCATCTATTACAGAAAAATGATTTCTCATCTTAGCCTCAGCAAAATATTTTTTATCTGTTAATGTTACTTCTGCTTGTTGTTTCATTAGGTATTTAATTTTTTCCAACTGAAGTAAGAAGTTAATAAAAGAATTGTTGCAACTAAGGCTCCCATTTGTTCTCCATCACCAACCATATAATGTGCAAAAAATGCTAATATAAATGCAAAGAAAAAACCAGAATAAGCCCATTCTTTTAATGATGTATTGTTGATAAACCAAATAGCCAATAACCCCAATAGCTTAATTATAGCATAAGGATAAATAATATAAGTAGGATAACCAAAACTTGTAAAAGCAGCTGAAATAGCTTCGTGATTAAAGAAATATTGGCTTACTGAAAATAGCATTAAAACCGTAAGTAAACCTGTAGAAATGTAATAAATAATTTTTGTTGTTTTCATAATGATTGATTAAATTTTCATTACAAAAGTACAAAAATTAAATTTTATATACCAAGGAAAATAAATCCAAGGAAATATTTTGATTTAAAATTATTGAAATAACCAATAAAGGCATTTCTAAATTACAAATGCCTTTATGGTATTACATTCTTTGTTTAATTCATTTTAATAGAATCGATTTGCTTTTGCAAACGTTCAATCTCTTCTATTTTCTTCTGTTGCTTAGAAAGTAGTTGAATGGAATCTAAAATTTGACGATTTTTCTCTAAGATTGTTTTCTCTCTTTCAAAATATAAGTTTTCGTTTTCGCTAGTTCTCCAAGCTTCATTTAGTTGCATGTACAACTCCTCATTCCAAGTGCTTGGTTTTTTGGCGTTAATCCAAACTACATCTCTGTATTCACTATCTACTAAAGCCAAATCTGGAGTAGCTGCTCCATCAAATTGTTCTGGATTATCACTACTAATTGTAGAAACTGTACCTAAGAAAAACATTCGTTTTTTACCTGCAATATTCTTTATATAAGGTCTAAATTCTACTGGAGCATTCGAGTTCCAATCATATTCTTTTTTAGATTCTTTTACCTTTAAAGGCATTGCAGAAACACCTGCATAACCTTGTTTCTTAGATGCATGATCGTAAAAATAAAACTGATTTGACCCATCTGCAGGAATAAAAACACTGTAACTTAAACTGGTTCTTTCTGCACCTATTGGCTCTAGACCAAACCAATGATACAGACCACTATAAGCACCAACATTAGTATCTGAAAAATCGAAATCTGTTACATAAGGTTGTTGATTTTGATCTTTAGGAGCCAAAGGAATTTTTACAGCACTTTTCATATTCCAAGGTAAAGGGTCTGAAAAGCCTGCTAAGAACTTTAAACTTTCTGCTTGCAAACGTGATACTTTTTCAGACAAGGTATTTTGTTTGGTTAAAAAAGGATAATCTTTCATGTTTTCAGGAGCTATAAAAGTTCCTTTACCAATGGTTATTCTTTCTAAATAATCCGTAAAATTATGTTCTCCATTTTCTACAATCATTACTCCCCCAAAAGTAGGATAAGGAAAAAAGAAACCTTTCCATTTTATTAAACTTACTACTTGTACCCAAGCACCTTTGTCGTTTTTCATATAATAGGTATCACTTGGTTCGTAATTAAACAACATCCAAGGATTAAACCTCTGCACAACTGCATTGTAAGTGTTTCTACTAAATCGTAAAGATTCACCTATTGAAAAGGTTACTGGAATTCTATTTTCTGACGAAAAACGTGGAAAAGGTGTTGTACTAGACACCGAAAATATCTCTTCTGTATTGTCTTTAATACCTTGCCAATAATACTTTTCTGTAGGTTGTATAGCCATTGTCCATTGGTTAGAATCATCTACTCTAACCAAATGTGGTAAAGAAACATCTTTGGTTTCACCTACAGATTCATTGGCCATAGAAAAAATATTTCTTAAAGGCTGAATTCGTTCATTTTGCGTTAATGGTAACTCAACAATTTCTATTCTATTTAAATCATTAAAAACATTGTAAGTCTTTACATAATTGTACATCCCTAAAGATGCCCCTACATAATATAAAACTCCAAAAAAGAGAAACAATAAACCAAGAATACCCAATCTTGAACCTGTACTTGCTGTTTTTCTGAATCTTCTTATCCCTAAAAACAAAACTGTTGCACATAGTGTAATTACGAATATAAATTTTCTGAAAAACAGTAATGCTGGTTGATAATCATCTCTTAGAAAAAACAATAAAGCAATAATTACCAATACTAAAAGAAGAGTAATTCTTTTTTGCTTTGCACCTTTGTTCCAATATGTTTTAATCATGTTTGTATATTATAAGTTAAGACTATGAATACAATAGCTTTTTACTCAACTGTATTTTTAGTTTTTTTATTCTTGTTTACATAAATAATACTACCAGCATTTGATATAATCAAACACAGTAATATTAAATGTGGTGTTAAATTTTTCCAAGTAAAAAAAGGGTCAAAACCTGTGTAAGGAATTAAGGCTATTAGACAAATGATTGATGTTATTAAAATTATGTACCTAAGCTTTTGCATAATATTATTTTAAATAACCTTTATCTTTCAAACGTTCTCTAGCAGATTTACTTTCTGCTTTAGGCTCTTCAATTTCTTCTTGTGCCTTTTCTATGGCAACTGGTTCTTTAGCTTGAATATCATCTATAAAATCTTTCCCTTTTTCAATTACATCTTGAAATTTATCTTCAAAAGAATCTGACTGTTCATCAATAATTTCTGAAGATTTAAAAATAAATCCTGCCAAATAAGTACCTACTATGGTTCCAAAAATCATAGAAACAAATAATGAAATCGTAGCTAAATCAATAGGAATTAAAATACGAGTTACTAAAATTCCGATTAAAAATAAGGCCACAATAAAAACCAATCTCAATAAAAATGATTGTTGATAGACAAAGCCTTTTGTATCTGAGGCCTTCATTTGCAATTCTTTAGAATTCATCATTTTATTAAAAAAACGATATACTCCATTTCCTTGAGATTCTCTCCAATAGATAATGGCACCAAATAAGATGGAAGCTATAAAAATGATAAGTTCTAATGTCATAATAAATATCTGTTTCTTGTAATATTAGTCTAATTTTTCTAAAAATTGTTACGAATTGTATCTATAACCCAATCTTTTTTAGATTCTTGCCACGTTTTAAAATTTGTATAAAAATCTTCTTTATCATACCAATACCAAAACAATACGTCTTTTGGAGCAATATTTACGAGCAACTTCCAGATTAAATCTTGATGATTGGCTCTTAAAGAAGAATGTGGTTTGTGCAAAGCAAAATACAATCGCTCATCTACAACATCTGCAATTCTAATATTTTTGTTCACCTTCTTTTTATCTAAATATCGCTCAGCACTCATGACCTTTTTACGCGTTTCTAAATCTATTTTATTTAAGTAACTTTTAAATAAGGTTTTATCTTTTAAAATATCATTTACAGGATGCTGTGTTTCTTTTAATGCTTCTCCAAAAATAAATTTCTTTATTCGCTCATATCTTTTAGAGCCTACTTCCGTTTCTAAATCGCATTCTATAATTACATGATCTTTTAATTGGCTCATTAATTCTGGTTGAGCAACATGAAACATCAAAACATCGTAAGTGGTATCATTTATTGCTTCTTTATAGGCTTCTTTCTCTTCAAAAATTAGAATTGGTTTTATAAAATTCCTCAATAAATAAACACCTCCAAAAGCTTTAGTATAAAAAGAGTCTGAAGTGTAAATAATAGGTAATAACTCAATATCTCTTTCTCGTAAATCTCCATATTTTTTGGCTGATGTAATCAATTGTTGATGTAAATTTTCATCAATAAAATTATGATCTTTATTAAAAGTTTCTACAAGTTTTAATTGCTCTTTCTTTGCCTTTTTTAAATCATCTATTAAATGAAAATTAATGGTAATATCTTTATATTTTAGTACATCTAAAGGCTCATAAAACACATCTATTTGTTGATCAAAATCTAAATATAAAGCTGAATCTCTAGTAATATTTTGAATCTTTTTAGCGTAATTTTTAAACACGAGTTTCATTAACTCTATATCATACGAATGATAAGGGTTATAAATTGGCAAACCTTTTTGTAATGGTGTAATTATAATTGCATGCGAATTTGCTTCACCATTATTTAAGTAAAATACTTCGTTTTTTTCTTCTGCAATTTCAGGGCTCCAACCAATACCATCAATAGAAAAAGAAGTTAATTTGGTTGCTGTAAAACCCAATTTCACCAAACATTTATTATAACGTTCTACTAATTTTCCACTTATTGGAATTAGTTCGTTTCTATATAAATTGGCTTGTTTTAATTTTTGCATTTTACTTCATCAACTTTTTTAGTTGCACATACTGCAATAACATAATCGTTCTTGCATCTATAATTTCTTGGTTATCTATCATTTTCAAAGCTTCAATAAAATCAATCTCTAAAACTTCTATTTCTTCATCTTCTGCTACAACTCCTCCACCATTTTCTGTTTTATGATCTTCAGAATATTCGCCTACAAAAAGATGAACTTTCTCATTTACAATACCTGGTGATAAGAAAACAGTGCTTACTTTTTCTACAGTTTGTATTTTATAACCAACTTCTTCTTCAGTTTCACGAATGGCAGCCTTTTCTGGTGATTCATTTTTATCTATTGCTCCACCTACAACCTCCACTAAAAATCCATTTTGAATACTATGATTATAAACAGGTGCTCTAAATTGTTTAGACAAAACTACCTTGTTTGTTTTTGGGTTGTAAAGCAAAACAGCTATTCCATCACTTTTACCATACATTTCAAAAGATAATCTTTTAGAAGTGCCATTATTAAAATAATAATCGAAATTTAAGTCTTCTAACTTACCCCAATTATCAGATTTTAATGTTTTTGAGACATTACTAATTTTAGGTTTAGTTTCCATTATCAAAACTTTTTCTAGCTTCTAAATCTATATTTAATTGATTTACTCTTGCATCAACTTTACGTTTAAAATCGGTATCTGCAATGGTTGCAACATTATCTAAATAACGTACTACTTCTTGTCTTCTTATTTCAGAAAAATCTAAACCTTTCATGTTAGCTTTCATTAATTCTTGCAACATATTGAATTTGGTTTCATAATCTTTCTTGAAATACAAATCAGGATTTTCGAACCAATCTTTTTCTAAATCAAAATCTGTTAAACGTAATGAAATTGCAGACTGAATGTTTCTAACATCTCTTGATGAAAAGAAAGGAAATATCTTTTGAATCTCTTTATACAAACTCGAAAAGAACTCATGCTCATTTGCATTGTGTTTTTGACTTGCAATATCATAAGCCTCTAAAACTCTTGCTTCTGAAGGTTTTTCAATTGAATTTAAAATCTCTCCCATACTTTTGGTTAACCCTTGATCTTTTAAAAAATCGTAGTTTTTTGGGTTTTGCATATTCACAAAATCAGGAATTGTTTTTTCGAATTTCTTCCACCAAATATAATCTTGATCTAAAAAATCGTGTTCTGTTCTTGCTCCATCAATTTTAAATCTACCCTGAATTCTAGAAATTACAGCCTTGTCTAACATTTCTGGTAAGTTTGTAAATAAACCTACTGAAGAATTTCCGTAATTTACAGCATAAGCACCTTCTGTATATCTTAAGAAAACACCAATAACTTCTTTAACTCCTGCAGAAACTCCTTGTGCAGTTCTTTCTTGTAAATTATTTTCTGCATCATCAATTGGCGCAAAAATAATTTTTGTTGGGTCTTGCATTGGCTTCATCCATTCTACCATTTTTTCTGCAGAACCTCCTTGAAACGTAGAGATTAATGTATCTGGCATTGGATGAAATAAAAACGGAATATCTAAATTATCACAATGTTCTTTTAAACGAGTTGCAATGGCTGCAATTAGCATCGATTTTCCTGTACCTGGAATTCCATATCCCATAAAAACAGGCATAAATCCACCCAATTCTTGAAACGGATTTTTCTGTGTTTCAAAATCGTAACTCAACATTCTTTCTGTTAACCTACGTGCAAAATGTTTGGCATCTTTATTACCTACAATTTGCTCAAACTGAATTTTATTAAACTCAACACTTTTTGCAGTCCCAGCAAAAACATTTTCCCAACCAGAAACTGCAAAGTCTGAGTTTTCTAACTTATAAGTTCTATCAACAATAGTTTCAGTGTATTCTAAGCTACTTTTACGTAGTTGAATTTCATCAATTAAAGCTTCAAAATACACCACAGTAAAATCAATAACATCCTTATCAGATTTTATGATTTCTGGATGTCCTAAATATTTATCAAAGTAAAACAAAGCACAAGCAATACCTTTTAAAGGTGATAAAAATGATACTTCTGGAATACCAGCAAACTTTTGTTTCATCACAGATAAATCATCTGAAGCTGCTGGTTTTAAGTCATGTAAAATTTTATAGGCTGTTGCAAATAATTGAAACGCTGTTGCTGTTTGTAATTTACTTTCAAACTCTCTTTTTTGAGATGAATTCAATGCTGATTTACGTTCATTTAAAGCTGATAAACCTGAGGCATCATAATAAGAATCTTTAATCCAAACACCTAAAGTTAAGCCTTCTTGTAATGCAAATAAAGTCTGATTTAAGTTTACAGGAATTGCAATTGAGTCTGGCAATAATCGTTTTTTTAATGCTAAAACTGTTTTTGAAATTGATGTAATTTCTACAGAACTACCATTGTTTGCTCTAGATAAATACAATAAAATAGAATCGTCTTTACCTTCTTTATCTCTGCTTTTGGCTTTGTTACCTTGCTCCCATTGAACAGATTTTATGTAATCTGTAGCTTCATCACGAAGTACATCTAGTTCGTTTTGTTTTATTGGAAAAGTTGAATTGTGTTCCATTTGTATCTCTTTAAGCAAATTGAAATTTAGTCTTAAACTAAAAATCTTTCTTTTTCTTTTTCGTTATTATTTCAATTTTAAATCAGCCATTTGAATTGGCTCTTGAGCTAAATCATCTAAAGCTCTTGGAATTTGATTGTGCAGCAACTGAATAATTCTGTGAGGTGCAAACAAATATTTTTGTTGAAAAACATCACTCCATTTTTGCATAGTTTGTTTAGAGAAAAAACCGCCTTCTGTAAAGGTTTCTCCTGCAAAAACCTCATCTATTGTAACAGAAACTGCATAAGATTCTAGAGTTACTGTTTTATTAGAAATTCCGCTTAAAATTGCATGTGTAATTTGGTTTTCATCTTTAGCAAAAACATTATGTAATGGTCCTAAATCTATACGTTTGATGTGTTTAGGTTGAATGGCTGCCAATTTTCTGTCGATATTATAAGCCATTGTATCTAAAGACATTTCCCTATCTGCGCTTTCTTTTAACGTTTGATAAATTTTTTCTTTATCCTTTAGTGCGTTATTTCCATCATAATCAAAATACATAAAACAGATAAAAGGTCTATTATGACTTACATCGTAAAAACTCCAGCTGGTTACATAATCGTAATTTGCATCTTTTGGAGCATCTAAAATTTTACCTTGTACAAATCGATTAAAAATGTATTGTTTTTCTACTGATGTGTAATAAATTATTGATGACGCTTTAAATAATTCTGTTTTTTTAATAGGTTTTTTCTTTCGTAAAAGTGTATCTAAAAATTGCTCTTTTAAAATAGAAGTATCAACTAGCTTGTCTAAATACTGTTTTCTTAGCTCCAAATCATTATACAAATACCTAAATTCCAAATAATTAGGGAATCCTGAATCTGTTAAATCAACTTTCATATTATCTTCTTCATCATACATATATTTAATACGCATTGCTTCTATTGAGTACAAAAGCAAATCTGAATACTGCTTAAAGAAAATTATTTCTTGTTGATTACAAAGTTGGTTCTGCTGAATTCTAACAATGATTTCTTTTAATACAAAATCTACCATTTTATGATAAAAAACATATTGTTCTTTAGAATTTAGAACTGCAGAGTCTAAGGGAGTTGATATCATCTTTTATTTGAAAGTTGGCAGTTTTCAATTGTAAGTCTGCTGTGAACAGTCAAATACTGACTGTATACTGCAAACTAAACTACTGAATACTTATTTTAAGATAACATATCATCATCAGAAGAAACGTCCTTTTTAGGAGCTTCTGGTGTTGGTGCATCTTCTATTGTTGGAGTTTCTTTGTCTGCCTTATAGAAATCTTCGAAAATTTCTTTCATATCAATTCCATATCTGTCAGCAAAATTCTTTTGAATATCTCCATCTTTCTCTCTAATTTCTTGTAAAGCCTCTGCATAAGTGCTGTAAACACCATTCATTACCTTTTCGTGAACAGGAATATTATCCATCATTTCTTGACGAGCTCTAGCACTTGCAGAATGCATTGACGCTAAAGTTGCTCCTATATGCTCATCTGTTTTAACTCCTAAATGCTCTAAAATAGCCGCAAATTCTTGATCTGTTCTAGCCTTTAAAGCAACTACATAACCATCATAATACTTTAATCTTTCTTCAGTATCTGATTTTAATTTTGCTCTATGTGTTTGTAAATTAGAGCGTAAAGAAGTTAATACCTTAATAGTTAAATTATGTTTGTGTACAAAACTATCTTTTGAGGCAGCCAAAGTTGTATAGGCATTTTTAAGCCCTTCTAATTCTTCTACTTTCTGTTCTATAGTTGTTACTTTTCCAATAGCTTCTGAATACTCTGTAGACTGTTTGTCTGCAATTTCATCTAATTCTTGACGTGCTTGTTTTAGTAAAGCATACTGCTCTTCTAATTTTTCTTCGGTTTCTTTTTTCTTTTCAAGAGCTTTCGTATGGTTTTTAGAAGCTTCTACAATAGCTGTTTTTAACTTTTCTTCTACTTCTTTAATTTCTACCTCTCTATTTTTTAATCGGCTAACAGCTGCTTGAGATTTGTAAGAAAGCTCACTTAGTAAAGTTTGAATATCTGCGCTTTCTATGCGCTCTTGAAACATTGCTTTTGCTTTATTATCTGCACCTGCTCTAATTTTTTCTGCTTCAGCAAATTCTTGCTCCTCTTTTTTAATTTTAGATTTTCTACCCCAAAGATTATTCCACCAGGTATCTGGCTTATTTTGGGCATCTTCTAATTCTATTCTTGCTCTTTCTAATTCTTTTTGAGCATCATCTATAACTTTTTGTTCAGTAGGATTTAAGGCTGAAAATTTCTCGAACATAATACCAACTTCATCTTGGTAGTCTGTTAAATCTTTAATGGCATCTAATAGTGTAGTTCTATCTTTTTCTGCCATATGTACTACATCATCCAAGGTAGCATTTAATATTTTTTGACGTTTTTGAGGGTCATCTTCTTGCGCCAATTTAGATTTCATAGTATCTACAGCTTTGCCCCAATTAACATCTACCTTTTCTGTTTTTTCATTTGAGCTAGTTTCTAATAAATCAAATTCGTCTGCCATTTAATTAAGTTTTTTAGTTGAACAATTTTTGGATAAGCAATTTCGTTATTTTTTTTAATTAAAAGAAAAATAAGTTTAATTATATGTAGCAGAAATTGATGTGTTGTTACAGATAATTTATGTTTTCTTAAAAATCGTTACGAAAACACTATAAAACACCTCCATTTATCAGTGTTAAAAAAAATTAGTTTCGCTAGTTTTTAAATATATTTGACAATTGATATTCAAAAATCATTAAATGAAGAAATTATTATCGTTTTTAGTATTTTTAATGTGTGCTACTTCAGCATTTAGCCAATTAAGCAAAAAACACTTTATTCCACCATTAACCTCTACAGATGGTTTTACAGACCAATATATTTACATATCAACACCAAAAACAAATAATGTTTCTTATAAGATTACACCTGTTGGTAATTCTGATTTAGCTCAGTATTCTGGAATAGTTTCTAATGGTAGTCCTGTAGTTCAGGCTGTTTTAGATGAAAATGGAAATGAGGATTTTGATGACAATACTCAACTACACATTAATAGATTTAATATTAATAGTGTTATAAATAATAAAGGTTTTATAATTGAAGCTAATGATGTTATTTATGTATCAATAAGAGTGAGATCTGCATTAAGTGGAGGCGATAAATTTCATGCTGGAGCTTTGGTAAGTAAAGGTAGTTCAGCATTAGGAAATGAGTTTAGAATTGGAGGACTTGTAAGAGGTAGCACACCTGTAGATGGGCACATCACCTTTGCTTCTTTAATGGCTACAGAAGATAATACTATTGTAAATATTACGAATATACCAAGTGGTTTTGTGCAACCTAATGGATCAAGTATTCCTTCTGATATAATTTTAAACGAAGGAGAAAGCTTTATACTAGCTTCTAGAACAAATGCTGGATTTGAGTCGAAAGACATTATTGGTGGTTTAATATCTAGTGACAAACCTATAGTAGTTAATTCTGGATCTGCCACTGGAAGTTTTGGAAATAATAATGGTAGAGATTATGGGTTTGATCAAATTGTAGGAGCAGATAGAATTGGTAGCGAATATATCTTAGTAAGAGGAGCTGGTAATAATGATTGGGAAAACGCATTAGTTATTGCTCATGAAGACAATACTGAAATTTCGGTTAATGGAGGTAGTATTGCTAATTTAAGTGCTGGAGAATTTGTGGTTATTGAAGGTAATAGTTACAATACTAATGGTAATATGTATATTAATTCTTCTTTACCAGTATTTGTTTACCAAGGAATTGGTGGTCAAAGTGGAAGCGAAGCAAACCAAGGGTTATTCTTTGTACCACCACTTAGTTGTGAAAACAAAGGAAATGTAGATAATATAGCTGGAATAGATAAAATAGGTACAGCTGATTTTCCCGGAGGAGTAACAATTGTAACTAATAAAGGCGCTAACGTTTTAATAAATGGTCTAGACATTTCAACTTATTCACCTCAAGGACCTTCAGATGTTACTGGGAACCCTAATTATGTTACCTATAAAGTATCAGGCTTAAGTAGAAACATAAAAGTTGAAGGAGATCAAGAATTGTATTGTGCTTATTTTAATGCAAATGGATTTGCAGCCTCAGGTGCTTTTTACTCTGGTTTCCCATCAGCACCAGAAATTAGTTTTGATACAACTGTAGCAACTTTAGGTAGCTGTATTCCAAATGTTACGCTTCAAGCTGCAAACACAGATTTATTTGATAGCTTTGAATGGCAATTTTTTAATGAAACTACTAGTACTTGGGAGCAAAGAAGTACAACAGCAGATTACAAGCCAATAGAAAGTGAACCAGGTAAATACAGGCTAATTGGTACAATTAATTGTACTGGTGCTACCTTTAATTCAGTAGAA
Organism: Polaribacter dokdonensis; assembly: GCF_024362345.1. GTDB lineage: Bacteria > Bacteroidota > Bacteroidia > Flavobacteriales > Flavobacteriaceae > Polaribacter > Polaribacter dokdonensis. The sequence continues at coordinate 1,104,331 of NZ_CP101505.1, forward strand.
ATTCCTGTGAGTATTTGTCCTGATGATTTTGACAATGATTTAATTATTGACAACGTTGATGTAGATTTGGATAACGATGGTATTTTAAATATCGATGAATCTTTAGGAGATGGTATTGTTAATTTTACAAACCTAACTAACCCAAGTATAGATGCTAGTGGTACTCCAATCTCTAACTTTTTAACAGGTAACCTTACAAGTGATGGAGATGTTAATTTTATAGGGAATACCAATGGTATTTTTACATCAACTATTAACGATAATAGCAGTGCAAACGCTTCTAATATTTATGAGTTAGAAAGTACAGAAAGCTTTAATTTTGAATTCACACAAGATGCTAATCAGCCACACACTGCAATAGAAGGTGTAGAATATGAGATTGGTATTGGCCCAGCAGCAAAGAATGTTACGTTAATCGATCCTGACAACATTTTATTAGTAGATACTAATTTTGACGGGCAATTTGAAGCAGATGTAGATAATTATTCTAGTTCTCTAATTCGTTTTAGATACAACCCATCACCAAATGGAAATACACCATTTAAATTTGTAGCCAATGATGTGGACAAAGTATTATTTTTACATACTGCAACATCAAATGTTACAAATTCTATCTTTAATGGTAACTTAAAACTCACCAATATTAGAATAGATTCTGATGGAGATGGAATTGAAGACGCTTTAGATCTAGATTCAGATAATGATGGGGTACCAGATCTTTTTGAAGCTGCAAACCAAAGTATTACTCTTTTAAATACAGATAACAATTTAGATGGTTTAGATGATGTTTTTAACACTGCAACTTTAGTAACAGATACAGATGGAGATGGAGTACCAAATCACTTAGACTTAGATTCTGATAATGATGGTATTTATGACTTAGTAGAATCTGGTTTTACAGTTACTGATGCAAACAATGATGGAATTATAGATAATGCAAATGCAGCCAATGTTGGTATAAATGGATTATTAGACACACTAGAAAGCACAGCAGACTCAGGTGTTTTAGCAACCCCTTTAAGAAACTCTGATGCCACTTCTATAGTAACTGCTAATAAAGATGCTATTTTCGATTTTGCTGATTTAGAATCAGATGGAGATGGTTGTTTTGATGTTATTGAGGCTGGTTTTACTGGAAATGGCTCAGGTATTTTATTTGCTAACCCTTTTGCTGTAGATTCAAATGGTTTAGTAATTAATAATACAGATGGGTACACAGCACCTAATGCAGATTATACGATTAGTGCTCCAATTGTAATAAACTCTTTTGTAGATCCTGTTTTCTGTGAATTGGATACAGATATTATGACTATTGATTCTAATGCTGATGGTTTTCAATGGCAAGTTTCTACAGATGGCACTACTTGGACTAGCTTAGTTGATGATGCCACTTATAATGGAGTAACTACTCAAGACTTACAGATAACAAATACTCCTCTTACCTTCAATAATAACCAATACAGAGTATTATTGAGCAGAACAGGAAACACTTGTACTGAAGAAGCATCTAGCACAGTTACGCTTTCAGTTAATCCATTACCAATTATTAAAAATAATCCATCAGAAATTAATCAATGTATAGATGCTAGTGATACAAATCCAACAGTAAATTTAACAACTGCAGAAGATAATATTTCTGAAACTGCTGGCATCACTTTTGAATATTTTACAGATATCAATGGAACTAATCAAATTACAGACCCAACTTCATATCCTGTTTCAGTAAATACAGTAGAAGTGGTTTACGTTAGTGTAATTTCTGATCAAGGTTGTTCTAATGGTTTAGTTGAGCTAAGAGTTAATGTGGGGCAAACTCCAGATAATCCTTACAATGATATTCAACCACCTGTTTGTGACGATCTTTTAGATGCTGATGGTAATGATACTCCAGGTTCTAATGATGATACTGATTTTATCACCAATTTTTCTTTAGATAGAGATGCAATCATCAATAGTATAAATCCGCCTGCAAATACAGAAGTATTTTTCTTTGAAAACTCTACTGATAGAAATAATTCTTTAAATGAAATTGATATTACTGCTTATAGAAATGATATCAATAAAATAGACATTACTACAATACCAGAAGGAATTCAGTTCCCTATTTATTATAAAATCATCAGTACAATTAATAACGATTGTCAAGGTTTAGGAGAATTCTTTTTACAAGTCCATGCAGTTCCTCAGGCTACTACAGTTGCTGACATAGAAGAATGTGATGATGCATTATCTGGTAATACAGCAGATGGTAGAAATGCAGCTATTAACTTAAGAGATAAGGTTGATGAAATTTTAGGTACAGGACAAACTGAAGCTGATTATAGTGTAACTTTTCACACTACAGAAAATGGCTCAATGAATAATACAGATGTCATTACAAATGACACGAATTATACCAATGAAGTTCAAAGTGGTTTTACTGCTGGTACAACTAACGAACAAACTATTTATGTAAGAGTACAAAACAGAACTGGAAGCATGTGTTACAATGCGAATACATCTTTCAAAATAATCATACAACCAATACCTACAGTACCTGCAAATGTACCAGATTTAATGGTTTGTGATGTAGTAACACCTTTTGATGCAGATCCTAGAAATAGAATAGCACAGAATATCGATTTAACAGAAAGAGAATCAGATATTTTAGATAATAGAACTGGTTTAGTTGTAGAATATTATATTTCTCAAACAGATGCAGAAAATAGAACAAATTCAATTTCAGACCCATCTAATTTTCAAAATACAACTGCAGAAACTTCATTTCCAGCAGACTTTAATTCAGATGATCCAGGTATTCAAACCATCTTCTTTATCATAGTTGATGAAACTGGTTTACAGTGTCCATCAGTATTTTCTACTTTTCAATTATTAGTATATCCAGAGCCATCTATAAATCCTGTAGGTGTATTATCTGAATGTGATAATGATGATGATGGAGATGATGCAAATGGAATTATTCAAACAATAGATTTAGATAGTAAAATTCCAGAAGTTTTAGGGGCAAGTAGAAATGTTAGCGACTTTAATGTTACCTTTCATAGTTCTCAAGCTGAAGCTACTTCAGGCGCGAATCCTTTAGCATCACCTTATACAAATTCAAGTAGTACAGAAACCATTTACATTAGAGTTCAGAATAAACAAACGATGTGTGTAAATGACGATGCAAGTTTTGAGTTAATCGTAAATCCATTACCAAATTTTACAGTAACTACTCCTCAAATATTATGTTTAAATGATATTCCTCATAACATTGGTGTAGAAAATCCTGCTGATAATTATACCTATGTTTGGACAGATGAAAATGGAACAGTATTAAATACTACTTCTGTAGATAATATAGATATTTCTGAAGGAGGAAGATACAAAGTAACTGCAACTACTACAGATGGCACTATGTGTTCTAGAGAAGAAACTATAGAAGTAAATGAGTCTAATATAGCCACTTTAGAATCGAGCTTTGTTACTATTGTAGATGAGTCAAATAATTTAGGAAGCACCAACAATTTGTCTATTTCTATAGATATTATTAATAATGATTTAGGTCCTGGAGACTATCAATTTGCAGTGGTTAATACAGATGATAATACTAGAATTCCTTTTATTGGTTTTCAAGATGAACCTCTTTTCGAGAATTTAGAAGGTGGTATTTATCAAATTATTGTAAATGATAAAAATGGATGTTCTCCAGATACAACTTTACTAGTATCTGTAATTCAATTTCCAAAATTCTTTACACCAAATGGAGATAATAATAACGATACTTGGGTTGTAAAAGGAGCCAATCAAACTTTTTATCCAAATGCTAGTATTAACATCTTTAATAGATTTGGTAATCTGGTTGCGCAAGTGCCTATTGATGGGAATGGTTGGGATGGAACATATAATGGAAAATTACTACCTTCTGATGATTATTGGTACAATGTAACACTAGTACCTGCAGACACAACAAAACCAACAATTAACAAGAAAGGAAACTTTTCTTTACTGAGAAAATAAGGTTATGAAAACCTATTTAACTCTTTTATGTCTTTGTCTAAGTTTAAGCTTTACAGCTCAGAATGAAACCATTTATTGGTATTTTGGTAACAGAGCAGCTTTAAATTTTGACAAAGGTGAATTAGAGGTTTTGGGTGACAGTGCTATGGATGCTCCATTTGGCTCTGCTTCTATTGCTAATGAAGATGGTCTTTTAATGTTCTATTCAGATGGAGCTACTGTTTGGAATAGAAATCATGAAATTATGGAAAATGGAAGTGGTCTTGCTGGAGACCCTAACAATTTTCAATCGGCGATAATTGTACCTAAACCAGGTACAAATGATGTTTACTATTTGTTTTATGCACGCTCAGAAAACTCTACAAATCCTTTAGTAACTGCTGGTTCTTTTTATTCTGAAATAGAATTCTCAAATGAATTTCCTTTGGGTAAAGTAGTTACAAAGAATGGTTTTTTAGATTCTAATGCTCCATCAGAAAAATTAACTGCTGTTCATCATAAAAGTGGAGAATCTTTTTGGCTACTAATTCTTACAGCAGCAAATTCAGATCCAGAAGAATTAAAGACAATTTTTAAAGCTTACCCAATAACAGATGCTGGTATTAATTTTAATGCAAGAGTAACCAATTTAGATTTTGGAATTGAGCAATTAGGAGCCATGAAATTTTCTGTAGATGGTAAGAAACTGATTGTGGCCAGTAAAACTACAAGTCAAAATACGAGGTATGTACATTATTTTGAGTTTAATAATGAAACAGGAGAAATTACATTTAATAGAAATTTATTAATAGATCCTCCAGGTGCAAATTGGCCTCCAAAAGGAATTGAAGTTTCACCTAATGGACAATTTGTTTATATAAGTTTTGATGCAGGAAATAATGATGGAATTTTTCAATATGAAATAGATGGTCCAGGAGCACAAGAAGATGCTAGAGCAATCTTATATTTTAGACCAAATATTGTAGTAGAGAGTTTACAACTGGCCAATGATCAAAAAATTTATGTTGCCTTAAGCTTTGAGAATGATGATAGTACAATTTTAGGGGTAATTAACGAACCAAATGAAAAAAGCATACTTGCCAACTATACACCTTTATCACCAGAATTAAATCCAGGTACTTCTAAGAAAGGTTTACCTAATTTTATACAATCTTATTTTGCATCAAAAATTGTAACGGAAAACCAATGTTTTGTAGATCCTTTTACATTTTCTAGCACTTCTTATGCTACTATTTCAGATGCTGTATGGGATTTTGGTGATGGAAATTCTGGAACAGGAATTTCTACAACCCATACTTACAATGCTCCTGGAGAGTATACTGTAAAAGGAGTTTTAACTGTGGGCTCAAAAAAGGTAACAGTTTACAAAGTAGTAGAAGCTTATGCTTTACCTGTTTTAATTCCAAATCAAGAATTAATTGAATGTGATGAAGACTCAGATGGACTCTCTATTTTTAATTTGTTTTCAATCACGCCTAAAATCACAAATCCAGCTTTAAACGAAGAGTTATTTTTCTATTTATCACAAAGTGATTTAGATAATGATATTCCAATCTCAAATCCTGAAAACTTTCAAAATACAGTACAAAATCAAGAGATTTTTGTGAAAGCTGTTAATGAGAATGGTTGTTTTGAAAGTACATCATTTATTATTACTGCTAGATTTGTAGACTTAGCTAATATTGAAAATTTTTATGTTTGTGAAGATTCAGATGGAGTTGTTGGTGATGCTAAAGGTCTTTTTGATAGCGATTTTTTAGCAGCTTCAATTCGTAATCAATTAAATATTCCAACATCAACTTTATTGTCTTTTTATCCTACCTATTTAGATGCTCAGACAAACCTAAATGAGTTCGATACTAATTTTACATCTACCTCAGGTACTATTTATGTAAAAGCACAAGAAGCTGATTTATCTTGTGGAGGAATTCAAGGCTTTAATATTGTTGTAAATGCGACTCCTCCTATCAATTTACAAGATAGTTACACTATTTGTTTTGATCCGAGTGTAAAACCACCTGTAATTGTATCTGCGAATGCATTTAATGATAGTTTTGAATGGAAAAATGCAAATGGAGATATTGTTAGTACAGATCAAGACTTTGAATTAAATCAAGTTGGTCAATTCTCACTTACAGTATATAAATTAGAGAATGGTATTCTATGTTCTAATATTAAAAATTTCGAAGTTGTAAATCCTCCTATTCCAAGCTTTGGTGATATCATCGTAAATACAGAAGATGAAAAAAACAACACGATTACAGTAAACATAAATGGGAACAGCAGCTATGAATTTTCTCTAAACAATGTTGATTTTTTTGGAGATGCTAACAATTATTTTTTTTCGAACGTAGATGCTGGTTTACAAACCATTTATGTGAGAGACACTAATACTTGTGAGCAATCTATACAAATAAACGTATCTGTAATTGGGTTTAAGAAATACTTTACTCCAAATGGAGATGGAGAAAATGATTTTTGGAATGTTAAAGGTTTAGATAAAACATCTTTTAAATCGATAGATGTACAAATATTTGATAGGTTTGGAAAACTAATTTATTCCATCACAAATTTTGATGCTCTTGGTTGGAATGGTTCTTATAATGGTAAAAACCTTAATTCTAATAACTTTTGGTTTAAAGCCAAAATAGTAGATAAAGATGATAATGAAATAAACGAATCTGGAAATTTTAGTTTAATTAGAGACTAAAATAAAACCATAAAAAAACACCAAAACAAATTCATGTTTTGGTGTTTTTATTTTATTTAGCCAGCAATTATTTCAATCTCTTTTTAACTGCTACTTCTTTGTATGCTTCTATAACATCACCTTCTTGAATGTCATTATAGTTCTTAACTTGTAAACCACAATCATATCCTTTAGCAACTTCTTTAACATCGTCTTTAAAACGTTTTAATGAAGTTAAAACACCATCATGAACTACAATTCCATCTCTAATAATTCTAATCTGAGAATCTCTAAAGATTTTACCAGACATTACCATACAACCTGCAATGTTACCGACCTTAGAAATTTTATAAACTTCTCTAATTTCTACATTACCAGTAACCTCTTCTTTCATTTCAGGAGATAACATTCCTTCCATGGCATCTTTAAGGTCATTAATTGCATCGTAAATAATAGAATAAGTTCTAATATCTACTTCTTCTCTGTCTGCTACAGCTCTAGCATTTCCTTGAGGTCTTACATTAAACCCAACAATAATTGCATCTGAAGCAGTTGCTAGTAATACATCACTTTCTGTAATGGCACCAACACCTTTATGTAAAATATTAACTTGAATTTCTTCTGTAGATAATTTTTGAAAAGAGTTTGTTAACGCTTCTACAGAACCATCCACATCTCCTTTTAAGATAATGTTTAATTCCTTGAAATCTCCAAGAGCAATACGTCTTCCAATCTCGTCTAATGTTAAAGTTTTCTGAGTTCTTACAGATTGTTCACGTTGTAATTGAGAACGTTTTGTTGCAATTTGTTTTGCTTCTCTTTCATCATCAAATACTAAGAACTTATCACCTGCTTGAGGAGCACCATCTAAACCTAGAATCGATACTGGTGTAGAAGGCCCTGCTTTTTTCAGTTTCTTACCTTTATCATTAAACATAGCTTTTACTTTTCCACTATGTTTACCAGCAAGAATATAATCACCAACTTTTAAAGTACCTGCTTGTACTAAGATTGTTGTAACATAACCTCTACCTTTATCTAACTGTGCTTCTACTACAGTACCAACTGCATTTTTATTAGGATTAGCTTTTAATTCTAATACTTCTGCTTCTAATAATACTTTTTCTAAAAGTTCATCAACTCCTTGACCTGTTTTTGCTGAAATATCTTGAGATTGGATAGTTCCACCCCATTCTTCAATCAACAAATTCATTTGAGATAATTGTGTCTTTACATTATCAGGATTTGCATTTGGCTTATCAATCTTATTAATTGCAAAAATAATTGGCACACCAGCTGCTTGAGCATGAGAAATAGCTTCTTTTGTTTGTGGCATTACATCATCATCTGCTGCTGCAACAATAATTACTAAATCTGTTACCTGAGCACCTCTTGCACGCATTGCAGTAAAGGCTTCGTGACCAGGAGTATCTAAAAATGCAATTTTTTGATCTCCTACATTTACAGAATACGCTCCAATATGTTGCGTAATTCCTCCACTTTCACCTTCAATTACATTTGCATTTCTAATATAATCTAAAAGAGATGTTTTACCATGATCTACGTGACCCATTACAGTAATGATTGGAGCACGAGTTTCTAAATCTTCTGGTTTATCTTCTACTTCTTCTATAGACTCTTCTACTTCTGCACCAACAAATTCTACTTTGTAATTAAACTCTTCAGCAACAATTACTAATGTTTCAGCGTCTAAACGTTGATTCATTGTAACCATCATTCCTAAAGACATACATGCAGAGATAATGTTAGTTACAGGAACATCCATCATTGTAGCAACCTCACTTACAGTAACAAACTCTGTTACTTTTAAGATTTTATTGTCTAATTCTTGTGCTTCTAATTCTGCTTCAGATTGTTCTCTTCTAGCATCACGTTTATTTCTACGATATTTAGCACCTTTACCTTTAGAAGATTTCCCTTGTAATTTCTCAAGAGTTTCTCTTACTTGTTTTTGGATTTCTGCTTCTGTAGGCTCTTCCTTTTTTACAGGAGTTCTACTATTAGCTCTTCCTCTAGGTCCTGTTCCTCTTGGTCTATTACTAGCACCTCTATTTCCTGTAGGTCTTCCTACTCCACCTCCACCAGGTTTGCTAATACGTTTACGCTTCTTTTTAGCATCTGCACCTGTTTTCTTAACCTCAGTTTTCTTCTTCTTAGGTTTTTCAAATTGTTTTAAATCAATTTTCTTACCTGTAAAGTTTGGACCATCTAACTTTTTATATTGAGTTTTAATAGCTTCAGCATTTTCTGGTGTAACTTCACCAGTTTTTTCATCTGCTTTTTCAGCATCAGATTTACCTTCTATTTTACTCTCTATTTTAGAAGCTACCTTTTCTATTGCAGAAACAGGTTTTGCCTTTTCTACTTTTTTAGTTTCTTTTGGAGCTTCTACTTTTGGTTCAACAGGTTTTTCTGCTTCAACCTTTTTCTCAGTTTCTGCTTCTATCTTTTTTGGTGCTTCTTCTTTAGGCTCTTCTTTAGCTGGCTCAGGCTTTTCTGTAGGCTTTTTACCTGCATTATCGATATCGATTTTACCAACTGTTTTAAGCTCTAACTTTTCTGCTTTGGCTTTAAGAATTTCTTCTTTCTTCTCTTCTTCTGCTCTTTTCTTCTCTAACTTAGCTTCAAGTTCTAAACGAATTGCTTCTTTCTCTTTTCGCTTTTCTTCTCCAACCTCTTTTGATGCAGCTTTCTTGTTTGCATCTGTTTCGAAGCCATCTTGCAGCACTTGATAGATATCAGAAGAAATTTTAGTAGTTGGTCTTGCTTCTATTTCATGACCATTCTTTGCTAAATATTCAACTGCTCTATCAAGAGAAATGTTTAGTTCTCTTAAAACTTTATTAAGCCTCATTGTTTTGCCTACAGACATATAATTCTTTTAACTTTATAATTGTAAAAATATAATTTTTACTTTGTTTCTATACTATAATTAGTCTTCGAATTCCTCTTTAAGAATTCTTTGAACTTCTATAATTGTTTCTTCCTCTAAATCAGTTCTTTTTACTAATTCTGCAACAGTTGTTTCTAGTACGCTTCTTGCAGTATCTAAACCAATTTTCTTGAACTCTGTAATTACCCAGTCTTCAATTTCATCAATAAATTCTGTTAACTCTACATCTTCTTCTTCTAAACCTTCTCTTTGAACGTCTATTTCGTAACCAGTTAACTCACTTGCTAATCTAATATTAACACCACCTCTACCAATTGCTTTAGAAACTTCTTCTGGTTTTAAAAGTACGCTTACACGTCCTTTTTTACCATTTTTTTCTTCTTCATACATGGTAATTTCCATAGAAGTTACCTTAGCAGGGCTTAATGCTCTAGAGATAAATAATTGTTCGTTTTTAGTGTAATTGATAACATCTATGTTTTCGTTTCCTAATTCACGAACAATACCATGAATTCTTGAACCTTTTACACCTACACAAGCTCCAACAGGATCTATTCTATCATCATAAGAATCTACAGCTACTTTTGCTTTTTCACCTGGAATTCTTGCAACACCTTCTACAGTAATTAAACCGTCAAAAACTTCTGGAATTTCTTGTTCGAATAATTTATTTAAAAATGCTGGTGATGTTCTTGATAAAATTATAGCAGGTTTATTACCTCTTAATTCTACAGTTTTAATAACACCTCTAACATTATCTCCTTTTCTAAAAAAGTCAGAACGTATTTGCTCACTTTTTGGTAATACAATTTCATTACCTTCATCGTCTAACAAAATAATTGCATTGTGACGTATGTGATGCACTTCTGCACTAAATAATTCGCCTTCTAAATCTTTAAATTGCTTAAAGATGTTAGTACTATCATGCTCATAAATCTTAGAAATTAAGTTTTGACGCAAAGCTAAAATTGCTCTTCTTCCTAAGTCGATTAATTTAACCTCTTCAGATACATCTTCTCCAATCTCAAAATCAGGCTCAATTTTTCTAGCTTCAGAAAGCTCAATCTCTTCATTATCATCTTCAGAAAAACCATCTGCAACAACAACTCTATTTCTCCAAATTTCTAAATCTCCTTTATCTGGGTTTATAATAATATCAAAATTATCATCTGAACCAAACTTACGTTTTAAAGCAGCTCTAAAAACTTCTTCTAAAATAGACATTAATGTTACTCTGTCTATACTCTTATTATCTTTAAACTCTGAAAACGAATCAATTAACGCTATATTTTCCATTACATCTTTACTTAAAATACAATCTTCACTTTTGCTTCTTTAATTTCTTTATAAGTTAAAGTTGCCGATTTTTGCACGGTAACTTTACCTTTACCTATTGGTTTCGGTTCTCTTGCTTTCCAGTTCAGCACAATCTTTTCATCATCTGCCTCTACAAGAGTTCCTTCTAATTTATCTTCTGCAGTTGTTACTTTTAATATTCTATTGATATTTTTTACGTACTGCCTTTTTTCTTTTAATGGATGAGAAATATCTGGAGTTGTAACTACTAAAGAAAAATCTTCTTCTTCTCTATCTAAATTATGCTCTACATTTCTACTAATTCTAATGCATTCACTTAAAGGAACACCATTATCACCATCTACTGTAACTTGAATTTTATTATTCTCAGAAATTATTAAATCAATTAAAAATAGACTTTCGTTTAAGGCTAAAGCTTCGTCTACTAAATCTTTAATTTTTTTATAATCCATATGAAAACTTAATATTAGCTTAAAAATATTCTTTTTGAGTATAAAAAGAGGGGACTTTAAGTCCCCTCATTTATCAAATTACTGCTAAATTCTGTGCAAATATACGAATTGTTTACTATTTAGCAAACTGAATTATATTCTAATTTTTTCGTAACTTTAAATTATACATTTAATTAAAATCAACCAAATCAGTTATGAATAAAATAATAGTTCCTATCGATTTTTCTAAAAGATCTGAATATGCATGCAAAATGGCATCTAGAATTGCTAAAAAATCTAATAGTACAGTTTACTTATTACATATGATAGAATTACCTTCTGGCGTTATTGACATGGGTGCTAGAAGCAAATTTAGCATTCCTGAAAGCATGTTGTACTTGCGTAAAATTAGAGATAGAATTCTAGAATTTAAAACTGATTTTTTTGATGAAAGTTATGAAGTTCATCATGCCATTCGTTTTCAAAAACCTTATGAAGGCATTTTACAATATGCAGATAAAATTAAAGCAGATTTAATAGTAATGGGTTCTAAAGGGCATTCTGAGTTTGAAGAAATCTTAATTGGCTCTAACACAGAAAAAGTGGTTAGAAGAGCAAACATACCTGTTATTGTTGTAAAGAAAGATTCTAAAAAGTTTAGAATTAAAAATATTGTTTTTGCATCTAATTTTAAAAACAACAGCAAAAAGGAAGTGTTTCGAAAATTCTTAGATTTTGCCGATCACTTTAATAGTGAAATTCACCTATTAAAAGTAACTACGCCTACTAAATTTGAAAGCACTCATGATGCTACTCAAAAAATTGAAGATTTTATTAAGGAGTTTGATTTACCTAAATTCTCTATCAATATTTATAATGATGCTTCTATAGAAAAAGGAATTTTAAATTTCTCTAGAGATTTGAATGCAGATTTAATTGCACTTAGCACAAGTGGCAGAAGTGGTTTATCTCATTTATTTTCTGCAAGTGTAACTAAATCATTATCAAAAAAGGCTTTAAAACCAATTTTGACGATTAAAGCCTAATCTTTAATTTTTTATTGATTGAGAAAATGGAATTCTATTAACAATAGATCTACCTAATGTTACTTCGTCTGCATATTCTAGTTCGTCTCCAACAGAAATTCCACGAGCTATTGTAGAAGTAGTTATGTTATACTTTTCGATCTGTTTGTATATGTAAAAGTTAGTGGTATCACCTTCCATAGTAGAACTCAAGGCAAAAATTAATTCTTTAATAACTCCTTTTTCTACCTTTTCAATTAAAGAATCTATTTGCAGGTTTTGAGGACCAATACCTTCTATTGGCGATATTTTTCCTCCTAACACATGATACAATCCTTTAAATTGAGAAGTACTTTCTATAGCCATAACATCTCTAATATCTTCTACCACACAAACAATTTCCTCATTTCGTTTGGGGTTATTGCAAATATCACAAAGTACAGTATCTGATATATTATGACAGTTTTCACAAGATTTTACATCATTCCTCAAGTGCAACAAAGCCTCAGACAAATAGCTAGTATTTTCTTTAGGCTGTTTTAACAAATGTAAAACCAAACGCAAAGCAGTCCGTTTACCAATACCTGGCAATCGTGAAACTTCATTTACTGCATTCTCTAAAATTTTCGATGAAAAATCCATAGAGAACAAAATTACAACTTCCGTAGAAAAAAGACGAAAGAAAAAAGACAAAAGACTATATTCGTAAATGATAATTGAACATTCGTAATTCACTATGCAACCACTTCATATTCTACTTTTAATTATTGGTTATTTTTCTGTATTAATTCTAATTTCTTATCTAACAGGTAAATCTGCAAACAATGCTACTTTTTTTAAGGCCAACAATTCATCTCCTTGGTATTTAGTTGCTTTTGGTATGATTGGAGCTTCATTATCTGGAGTAACTTTTATTTCTGTTCCTGGCTGGGTAGAAGCGCAAAGTATGAGCTACATGCAAATGGTTCTTGGTTACATAGTAGGTTATGCTGTAATTGGCTTAGTACTATTACCTCTTTACTATAAATTAAATTTGACCTCTATTTACACCTACCTACAAGATAGGTTTGGTAATTACTCTTACAAAACTGGTGCTAGTTACTTTTTACTCTCCAGAATTATAGGAGCTTCTTTTCGATTATTTTTAGTTGCTAATGTGCTGCAATTATTATTATTTGATGAATTTGGAATCCCATTTTGGATAACTGTTACTTTTACTATTCTTTTAATTTGGCTTTATACTTTCAAAGGAGGTATAAAAACCATTGTCTGGACAGATACACTACAAACTTTATTTATGCTAATAGCTGTAGGAGTTTGTATATATACGATATCTGATGAAATGCAAATTGGTAACTTATTTAATTATGTAGCCGATAGTGAATTATCTAAAACCTTCTTTTTTGATGATGTAAAATCTGGAGACTATTTTTGGAAGCGATTTCTTGCAGGTGCTTTTGTAGCTATTGTAATGACGGGTTTAGACCAAGATATGATGCAAAAGAATCTTACCTGTAGAAATTTAAAAGATGCTCAAAAAAACATGTTTTGGTTTACAATTGTTTTAGTAATAGTAAACTTCTTCTTTTTAGCTTTAGGAGTTTTACTTACAGACTATGCTCAAAAAAACGGAATTGATGCTCACAAAGACGAACTCTTTCCAATTATTGCAACAAAAGGAACTTTAGGCTTAGCAACAGCTATATTTTTCCTTCTAGGTTTAATTGCAGCTGCCTACTCAAGTGCAGACTCTGCATTAACCTCGTTAACCACATCATTTAGTATTGATATTCTTGAAATTGACAAGAAAGAAACTGTTGAAAATCAGGAAAAAATTCGAAAAAAAATACACATAATATTCTCTGTAATCTTAATTGTTACCATTCTAATATTCAAATATTTTATAGCTGATGAAAGTGTGATTGCTAAGATTTTCACATTCGCAAATTACACTTATGGACCGCTTTTAGGTTTATATGCTTTTGGTTTATTTTCAAAGCTGAAATTAAAGGATAAATGGGTTCCATTAGTCTGTATTTTATCGCCAATAATTACCTATTTACTAAATTATATTTGCTTAGAATTTTATGATTTTAGCTTCGGATTTGCATTACTTATAGTTAACGGACTCGTCACTTTTATAGGTCTTTATATTATAAAAAACAGCAAAAAAAAGGCAATTATTATCTGATTATCAGTGCTTTAATGAAAAGTTATTAACATTATTTTAAACGTAAATACCTGTTTTTCAGGTGTTTATATGATTTAATATGATTTTTTGTTAATTTCTTAGCATCTAAGCTAATAACTAATACTTTAAAATGTTAAATTTGCATTCTTATAAGAAGTTACTTTTAAATTAATGAGATTTCCCCAGCTCAGCAATTTACCCCTCATTGAACTTTTCATAAGCGAGTAAAAATCGTTTATTGTTCAGTTATCGAAATAATACTGCCCTTGAACGAAAAAAAGCACCCCTAAGACCAAAATATTTTAATTTTGTTCTTGATAGTAAAGTTATTAACCCTAAATTAAAACTTTTTCGATGAAGAAAAATTTACACCCTAATCCGCAGAACTTACTGATTTCTTCAGTAAGCAAAAAACAAATTATTTATTTGATAAAATCTGAATTAGATCTAGGCTAAATGCTTTACTAAGTAATTAGTATGATTTTAAAGCCTTTTAATCGAGTGCTTAAAATCGACGTCTAACTAACGATTCTACCCTAAGCTCAAAACCTCTAAAGTCTTGTTCAAAAGGAGAATAAAAGTTGTAACCCTATTTTATAACCTTTTTCACGCCATGAAAAAAATTACACAATCACAAACGAAGAAATTCGACATTATTGCATTAGCAAATAAGTTGAACTCTAAAACCCTATTAACTTTTTTAGTTTTAGTTTTTATAAGTACTACTGGAATAGTTTCACAAAACACTTCTAATCCAACAGGTAAAGCAAGCATTAGACAAGCTAGTGGAGCTGTTGCCAAATCTGGTTCTAAAACAAACTACGAAGATTTTTTTAGTTTAGATACTTACTCTACAAATAGCAGAACAAATGTATGTTCTCCAGAAAGTTCATTGTTAATTACTGAAGCAAGTTCTTGGGGTATATCTAGGTCAACTATTAACGATAGTGGAATTCCTTCATTTTGTTTGAGTCTATATGATACAGCTCCAAAAGAAGATGATATATTTAATACGACTTTAAATCCTTTAGCTGATATTAGCTTTAATAACAGTAATTTATCTAATAGTTCTATTATTAACAAAGTACAGAAAGTAATGAGTTTAATGAAGCATAATTCATACGCTCCAAGCTCAACACCTTCTAGTCTAACAGATAATTTTTATAGAGCAATTGCAGTTGCAGTATGGCATTATACAGACAATTTAGATACAACAAATTACAACTATCAATGGACAGGTGCAGATGGCAACACCTATTCTGTTAATAATATAAAAACTTGGGTTAGTAATGGTACTTTAAGCGCTGCAGATGCTATTTGGTTAGTTCCTCAAAATAATGATAGACAACCAGAGGTTTTATTAAATGATAACACTTCTTCAGATTGTTGTCCTTCTTTACCTTCATTAACATTAAGTAGTGTTACTCCAACAAATAATAATGGTTCAGTAAAAATAAACTCATCAAATCGTACTCAATTTTACGGAATTAGTAGTTTAAATGCAGTAAGTTATGATGGCCCAACAACAATTGCAACTGCTACAGAATTACCAAATTCTTTACCAGCAACAATAATTTCTAATATTTCTGATAATGGTGGTACTTATATCATAAGAGCTTTTACTAACTATGATGACTGTTTTTACGACTATCAAATAACTGTTCCTGCAAGTACAGGATCTAATTGTATAAGCACATATGCTTCTTATCAAAGTGATGTAAATAGTGTTAACGGCAAAAACAATGTAGCTGGTGCTCCTGATGGAAACTTTGCAGAAATTCACAGCAGTAACCAACAATTAATTGTAGATTTTAATCAAACTTTTCCAGCTGGAACAGAATACATCATAACTTGGAGAGTAAGGAGTGGTGTAAATGGGACAGCTTATATAGATTTATCTGAATCTACTTCTTCTAATTCTGGATTTGTGAGTCATCCAACTACACCCCAAACAACATCAAATAGTTTTATTACCACTACAGTTGTTTCGAATTCAAGTTTTAGATATGTTGCTTTTGATAAAGGAAATATAAATCATACAGATTATGATTTAGATGCTGTAGAAGTTAAAGTTTGTGTTCCTTGTGAAGCAGCAGACAATACAACTACTTCAACTTCAATCAATGAAGGACAAACAAAAACATTAAGTGGTTCTCCTGCTGGAGGAACATTCTCTATCATTTCTGGAGGTGGATCTATTAACGGTTCAACATATACTCCAGATGATATTAATACAAATACTAACGTTGTAATTCGTTACTCAATTGCTGCAGACGGTTCTTGTGCTGCTTCTACAGATGATGTTACTTTTACTGTAACTCCTGTTTGTGATGTAGTCGCTGATAATACAACTTCAACTGCTTCAATTACGGAATCAGAAACAAAAACTTTAACAGGTTCTCCTGCAGGTGGAACTTTTTCTATTGTTTCTGGTGGTGGAACTATTAATGGCAATACATATACTCCAGATGACATTAATGGAGATACTTCTGTAACTATTAGATATACTATAGCTGCAGATGGCGATTGTGCTGCTACAACTGATGATGTTACGTTTACAGTAAAAGTTTTACAATCTGTAAATGTATCTAGTACTAATGTTACTTGTTATGGTTTAGATGATGGTACAATTACCTTCACTTTTGATGATGCTACCTCTAGGACTCATTTAGAGTTTAGTTTAGATGGTGGAGCAAATTATCTAGCACAAGTTGCAGATGATTCAGGCAGTGTAACATATTCAAATATTGCTCCTGGAACATATGATGTATGGGTTAGATGGGGTAATGACGAACTTCCTAGAGACCTAGGAGCAGATGTAACCATTTCTGAACCTGCTGAAGTAGTAGTAGATAATACAACAGCTACTGCAACTATTAATGAAGGGCAAACAAAAACATTAACTGCAACTCCTGCTGGTGGAACTTTCTCTATCGTTTCTGGAGGTGGAACTATTAATGGAAACATTTATACTCCTGCAAATATTAATACAAATACAACTGTAAAAATTAGATACACATTACCTGCTAATGGTACATGTGCAGCTATCTCTGATGATGTTACATTTACTGTAACTCCAGTTTGTATTACTGCTGATAACACAATTTCAACAGCAACTATTACTGAAAATCAAGCAAAAACTTTAAGTGGCTCTCCTGCTGGAGGAACCTTCTCTATTGTTTCTGGTGGTGGAACTATTAACGGAAACACCTATTCTCCAGATGATATCAACACAAACACAACTGTAGTTATTCGTTATACGATTGCTGCTGATGGTGATTGTGCTGCTACATCTGATGATGTTACTTTTACTGTAACTCCTGTTTGTGATGTAGTTGCTAATAATACAACTTCTACTGCTTCAATTACTGAAGGGCAAACTAAAACATTAACTGGTACTCCAAATGGAGGAACTTGGTCAATCGTTTCTGGTGGAGGAACTATCAATGGAACAACTTATACTCCAGCTGATATCAACACAAACACAACTGTAGTAATTCGTTATACGATTGCTGCTGATGGTGATTGTGCTGCTACAACTGATGACGTTACTTTTACTGTAACTCCTGTTTGTGATGTAGTTGCTGACAATACAACTTCTACTGCTTCAATTACTGAAGGTCAAACTAAAACATTAACTGGTACTCCAAATGGAGGAACTTGGTCAATCGTTTCTGGTGGAGGAACTATCAATGGAACAACTTATACTCCAGCTGATATCAATACAAACACAACTGTAGTTATTCGTTATACAATTGCTGCTGATGGTGATTGTGCTGCTACATCTGATGATGTTACTTTTACTGTAACTCCTGTTTGTGATGTGGTTGCTGATAATACAACTTCTACTGCTTCAATTACTGAAGGACAAACTAAAACATTAACTGGTACTCCAAATGGAGGAACTTGGTCAATCGTTTCTGGTGGAGGAACTATCAATGGAACAACTTATACTCCAGCTGATATCAACACAAACACAACTGTAGTTATTCGTTATACAATTCCTGCTGATGGTGATTGTGCTTCTACAACTGATGACGTTACTTTTACTGTAACTCCTGTTTGTGATGTAGTTGCTGATAATACAACTTCTTCAGCAAGAATCAGTGAAACAGAAACTAAAACTTTAAGCGGATCTCCTGCTGGAGGAACTTTCTCTATTGTTTCTGGAAGTGGTTCTATAAATGGAAACTTATATACACCTAACAATCTTATTTCTGATGAGAATGTAGTAATTCGTTATACAATTGCTGCTGATGGTGATTGTGCTGCTACAACTGATGACGTTACTTTTATTGTAGAAGCTTTACCTACAGCAACCGCTGTAAAAACAGATGTAACTTGTTACGGTTTAAATGATGGTACTATTACTATAACATTCGAAGACAATACTTCAAGAACAAACATTGTATTCAGTTTAGATGGTGGAAATAACTATCAAGCTAAAGTTAGTGATGCTTCTGAAAGTGTTACATACTCTAACTTAGCACCTGGAACTTACGATGTTTGGGCTAAATGGGGTGATAATGATTACCCAATTGATTTAGGTTCTGATTTAACCATTTCTGAACCTGCTGAAGTAGTAGTAGATAATACAACAGCTACTGCAACTATTAATGAAGGGCAAACAAAAACATTAACTGCAACTCCTGCTGGTGGAACTTTCTCTATCGTTTCTGGAGGTGGAACTATTAATGGAAACATTTATACCCCTGCAAATATTAATACAAATACAACTGTAAAAATTAGATACACATTACCTGCTAATGGTACATGTGCAGCTATCTCTGATGATGTTACATTTACTGTAACTCCAGTTTGTATTACTGCTGATAACACAATTTCAACAGCAACTATTACTGAAAATCAAGCAAAAACTTTAAGTGGCTCTCCTGCTGGAGGAACCTTCTCTATCGTTTCTGGTGGTGGAACTATTAACGGAAACACCTATTCTCCAGATGATATCAACACAAACACAACTGTAGTTATTCGTTATACAATTGCTGCTGATGGTGATTGTGCTGCTACAACTGATGATGTTACTTTTACTGTAACTCCTGTATGTGATGTGGTTGCTGATAACACAACTTCTACTGCTTCAATTACTGAAGGACAAACTAAAACATTAACTGGTACTCCTAATGGAGGAACTTGGTCAATCGTTTCTGGTGGAGGAACTATCAATGGAACAACTTATACTCCAGCTGATATCAACACAAACACAACTGTAGTTATTCGTTATACGATTGCTGCTGATGGTGATTGTGCTGCTACATCTGATGATGTTACTTTCACAGTAACTCCTGTTTGTGATGTAGTTGCTGACAATACAACTTCAACTGCTTCAATTACTGAAGGACAAACTAAAACATTAACTGGTGCTCCAAATGGAGGAACTTGGTCAATCGTTTCTGGTGGAGGAACTATCAATGGAACAACTTATACTCCAGTTGATATCAACACAAACACAACTGTAGTTATTCGTTATACGATTGCTGCTGATGGTGATTGTGCTGCTACATCTGATGATGTTACTTTCACAGTAACTCCTGTTTGTGATGTAGTTGCTGACAATACAACTTCAACTGCTTCAATTACTGAAGGACAAACTAAAACATTAACTGGTACTCCAAATGGAGGAACTTGGTCAATCGTTTCTGGTGGAGGAACTATCAATGGAACAACTTATACTCCAGCTGATATCAACACAAACACAACTGTAGTAATTCGTTATACGATTGCTGCTGATGGTGATTGTGCTGCTACAACTGATGACGTTACTTTTACTGTAACTCCTGTTTGTGATGTAGTTGCTGACAATACAACTTCTACTGCTTCAATTACTGAAGGTCAAACTAAAACATTAACTGGTACTCCAAATGGAGGAACTTGGTCAATCGTTTCTGGTGGAGGAACTATCAATGGAACAACTTATACTCCAGCTGATATCAATACAAACACAACTGTAGTTATTCGTTATACAATTGCTGCTGATGGTGATTGTGCTGCTACATCTGATGATGTTACTTTTACTGTAACTCCTGTTTGTGATGTGGTTGCTGATAATACAACTTCTACTGCTTCAATTACTGAAGGACAAACTAAAACATTAACTGGTACTCCAAATGGAGGAACTTGGTCAATCGTTTCTGGTGGAGGAACTATCAATGGAACAACTTATACTCCAGCTGATATCAACACAAACACAACTGTAGTTATTCGTTATACAATTCCTGCTGATGGTGATTGTGCTGCTACAACTGATGACGTTGCTTTTACAGTAACTCCTATTTGTAATGATCCAATCAATTCAGTTACTTCAAATTTAAACACTACTGAGAATACGCAATTAAACCTTAATAACACTAGTGTTTCAGGTGATGATTTAGTAACTGTAAGATTAAGAGTAAATAATGGAACTTTAAATGTTATTGTTAGAGTAAGTGGAACTAGAAATGATGTAAGAGTAAATGGTCCAGGCGACTTGTTAATTACAGGTAATGTAAGAACTATTAATTCTTATTTAAGTACATTAACATATACACCTAATACAGGTTTCTATGGTACAGATATCTTTACTATTGATTCTGGAAATAGTTGTGGTACTATTATTACAAATAACTACAACATTACTGTAAATCAAAATTGTGAAATAGCTGATAATACAACCTCTGATGCCGATATTACCGAAGGTCAAACTAAAACACTAACAGGAACTCCTGCTGGTGGTACTTGGTCTATCGTTTCTGGTGGTGGATCTATTAATGGATCTACTTATGCTCCTGATGATATTAATACAAATACAATTGTAGTAATTCGTTATACAATTGCAGCTGATGACACATGTTCTTCAACTTCAGATGATGTTACTTTTACTGTTACACCAGTTTGTGATGTAATTGCAGATAATGCTACTTCTGATGCTACAATTAATGAAGGTGAAGCAAAAACATTAGTAGGATCTCCTGCTGGTGGAACTTGGGCTATTATTTCTGGTGGTGGATCTATCAATGGAAACACATACTCTCCAGATGATATCAATACAAACACAACTGTAGTTATTCGTTATACGATTGCTGCTGATGGTGATTGTGCTGCTACAACTGATGACGTTACTTTTACTGTAACTCCTGTATGTGATGTGGTTGCTGATAATACAACTACAGCAACAACAATCAACGAAGGACAAACTAAAACACTAACAGGTAATCCTACAGGTGGAACTTTCTCTGTAGTTTCTGGTGGAGGTACTATAAATGGTAATATTTATACTCCTGCTGATGTATCTACAGATACAACTGTTATTATAAGATATACAATTGCTGCAAGTGGTTCTTGTGCTGCTTCTACAAGTGATGTTACATTTACTGTAACTGAAGGTAGTTGTACACAAACTCCTACTGAAGCTGCATTAGGTTTTAACGTATTTACTTTAGAAGGTTTACAATTATCTACAAATGAAACTGAAGGTAGTGTAGCTACTGGAGGAGACTTAACACTATCTGGAAACTACCAAATTACAACAAATGATCCTGGATCTTTCCAAGTGAATAATGTTCCTGTTGGCTTAGTTGTTGGTGGTAAAGTAAATTATCAATCAGGTAATTCATTACAGATTAACCAAAACACTTATGTGAAAATTGGAAATAGTAATGGATCTACAGTTTGGTATAAAGATCAAAACAATGCATTTTCTCCTATTAGAATTACTAAAAATTCTAGTTATAATTCTTCACCAAGAATTAACTTGCAAGCAAATGCAAATCAATTAAATGTTTCATCTACTAACAACCCTGTATTTGAAAGTAATGTTATAGATTTTGCAAGTGCTTTTCAAACATTAAGAGGTAATTCAACAAATTTATCTCAATATGCGAATAATGCACAATTAACAAATCCTAATGGACAGCCAATATCTAATACTAATTTACCAAATCAAGTAAAAATTAATTTACAAGCTGGTGTTAACTATTTAAATGTTACTGGTTCAGATTTAAATAATGTAAGTGTATTTACTTATAATAATAAGCCTAGTGCAACTAACATTTTAGTAATAAATGTAGATGCAGCTGGATCTTTTGACTGGTCTGTTTGGAATCAAGCAGGAGTTGGTCAGCAAGATGCACCATACATTATTTATAACTTCTATAATACAACTACATTAAATGTTGTAGGAAACTCTACAGTTGTGGGTTCTTTATTTGCACCATTTGCAGATATCAACAAAACTGTAAATCAATCTAATATAGAAGGTCAAGTAATTGCGAAATCTTTTAATCATTCTGGAGGTGAAGTACACTCTGCTAATTTCTTACCAGCTATTTCTGGCTGTACAACTAGCACAGGTATTGCTCCAACTGCTGAGTTTAATGTAAATAACAACAACCAATGTTTTGATGGTAATTCTTTCGAATTTACAAATACATCAAATACTGGTAATGTATCTCAACCAAATGATCCTATTACTTATGCTTGGGACTTTGGAGATGGAACTAGTAGCACTTTAATGAGTCCTACTAAATCATACGCAAATTCAGGTACATATACTGTAACCATGACTGCTACAAACAGTGTTGGATCAGATTCTACAACAACTCAAGTTATTGTAAAACAAGATTTAGACATCACTTTAACTACAAGCTCTGTTAGTAATGGAGATGGAAGTGTAACTAAAACATTCTCAATTGACAATCCTGCTAATTTTCAATCTTATGACTGGTCTTTACTAGCCTCTGATGGATCTTTAGTAGCTAATATTGGTACAAATGTAACAACAGCTACAGCAACAGTTTCTGATGCTGGTTTATACTATGTAGAAATTATTGCAGAAGATATTAATGGATGTACTAAAACTCATAGATTCTCTGTTACAGTAACTTCAGGCGAAGTAACAGGAGGTAATTCTGGAGGAGTTGAGTCTGAGTCTTTAGGTGATGCTATTTCTAAAATTTATGTAGGTAGAAAAAAGAATTCTGTACCTACTACTTTCGTAAAATCTGACGCAAATCTTTACAACAAAGCTAAGATGAAAGCTGAGCAGCCTTACCAAGGTAAAGGTCAAACTATGTTAGACATGTTCCCTACTGAGTTAGTAGCTGGTAATGTAGCTAATGTAACCTCTCCTACTGATATCTTAGATTACACTGTAGCTGATGAAGTATTGTCTGTAGATTTCTCTTTAGATGGTAAAACAAAAGGTGTAGTATTAGGAGTAAAAACTTCTGATAAAATCTATAACCATACCAAAGCTTCTTGTGATAGATTAAGAGGTGCTGAGATTTTAAACATTCAAACTGTACAGTTAGAAGGTTACAACTTCTTAATGCAAGGTATTAAGCAAAGAAATGGTGTAGTAGAATACGCAATCTCTTTTGCAACTGCTAAGAATAATAATGATACAAATTATACAATTCAAACTAACTGGTATGTTAACAACTACATCAAATTTAATGATGTGTATAACTTCCAAGTTTGGACAACTAATCCTGCTGATACTCAAAAATTAGTAGTAGATATTTTAAACAACTTAAAAGCATTTATTCCTGTAACTCAAACAGAAGTGCAGAAAGTACCTAAAACGTATGCTGCTAAAATCTCTAGAGAGAAAAACGAGTTGGTAGTATTATTAAGAAGTACTCAAAAAGGTTTAAACACTGAGATTTCTATGGAAGAAATCTACTCTGAGACTGCTAACAATGTGAAGTTTAGATATAACCCAGTAAACACTGAGTTAGAGCAAACATTAAGAGTAGATATTGCTGATGGTTATGAATATGATGGTTTAGTAAAAGTTGATGGTGAAGTAGAAGATGCTTTTTATCATGCAGATGGTAACTGGGGATTAGATTTCGATGCTAGCTATACTAAAATTAAAGATTACTTTGTATCTAATAGTTTTGATAGAACTTATCAAGATGATGAGCATGCAATCAATAGAAACGTAGCACTTAGAGCAACAAGTGACTTTGATTACCTAACATTATACAAATCTTTATTACCTGGTACTTTAGCTGCTGATTATTCTGAATACAACTATTTATCTTTCACTGCTAAAGGTTCTGGACTTATTGAATTAGGTTTAATTAAAAAATCTATCGAAGATTGGAAAGCACAATATAGAGTTATGGTAGATTTATCTGAAGAAGAGCAAACTTATTATGTTCCTTTTGACATCTTTACATCTAGTGCTAGTCAAGAAAATTTAACAGCTGAAGATTTAACAACATTATTATTTACCTTCTTACCTGTAGAGGCCCAAACTAAAGAATTAGATTTAACAATCTCTGACGTGAAGTTTACCAAAATTGCAGTAGAAGATCAAATTGTAAATAAAATTGAGAAGTTCGAAAACGAATTTATGGCATATCCAAACCCTTCTCAAGGTAATGTAAACTTGTTATTATTTAGTCAAGTAGATACTGAAGCAACTGTTACTTTAACAGACATCACTGGTAAGACTATTTACAAAGAAAACGTAAACTTAAATACTGGTAAAAACGAACTAGACTTTAACTTTAGAGTTAAAACTGGAGTTATGTTACTTAAAGTAGCTAGTAAAGAAACAAACTATGGTACTTCTAAAATTATTTTTAGATAAAACCTAAGCAAAATATCAATAGTCGAAATAATTTTTAGGGGTATTAATTTAAGACTATTGATCCCAAGAGCTGACGTAAGTCAGCTCTTTTTTTATGGTTAAAACCTAAAAAATAAGCTTTAAACTAATAATCTTTACACTCTTCTTAAATTTAAATAATTGATTTTCACGTAAATTACATGGCATCAATAATAAAAAATGTATATTTGCATTACCCCAAAATTTATTAATACCCTATTTCAACACTAGATTATATTTATAATCTACTAAAATGACACATCCCTAATGGATTACGTACATGGAATAACGGTTAATAAAAAGAACACTTCTATACTCAAAATTGGGGTAGTTTTCCTTTTAATTTTCTTTTCGACTTTAAACATTAATGCACAATGTGTAAATGCTACAGATTGTGATGGAGATGGAATATCAAATAGTATCGATTTAGATGATGACAATGATGGTATTTTAGATACAGATGAATTTAGCTGTCCTACAGTAGCATCTGGTTCAATTGTATCTTTTATAATTGACAGTAAGCCACAAACTACTTCTAGTAAAACTGTAAATTCTTTTTCTAACTCAGCATCACCTTTTTCTCAAAATACATCTTACACACTTTCTTACGGAACAAGCTTAGGAAAACGTTTAGAAGGTTTTGAGTTGAGCTCTGGTAATATCATTAAGGTAGATGAAGATGCATCTGTAGGTAATATTACATTTAGAAGAGCTACAAGTGGCTCTGCTCCTACCAATCAAATTATTTGGATCGAAAACGATGGTCATACAAACACAACGAACGCAACCCAATTACATACTACAGAAGTAAGTAATATGGCTGAAACTTTTTCTCACGGATTTTATAATGTTGGAAGTGATAATGTTTTTGATAATAGCACATCTTCTCAAAACAACAATAATATAGAAAGAGTAGATGTAGTTTTTGATGATGGATATTTCATCAACTCAAACAACAACCAATATGTAACTGTTGGTGAAAGAGGAAAAAACAATTTTATTGATATTGCAATTATTACAAGTATAGACAGTAATGGAACACCAACTTCTTACAGTTCTGTTTACAGAGTAACTACAGCCTCTATGACAACCATAGAAAAGTTACCCTCTACAGTTTTAAGAAAAGAAATTTCTGATACTGAGTTTAGACCAAGTACAGCACTAAATCAAGATGTAGCAATAAGAGCTGTTACATTCGCAGATTTTGGAGTTGCCAATGGCACTACCATTTATGGTTATTCAATTTTTCCTCCAGATTACAATACTTCTAATTTATTAGATTGGACAACTTTTCCGACAAATACAAACTCATCATTGGGTGGTTTAGATTTAGTTTTATTTAATTATTTTTCATCAGATTGTATTTATAGAGATACAGATGGTGATGGTTTGCCTGATAGTAAGGACACAGATTCAGATAATGATGGTTGTCCAGATGCTATAGAAGGTTTAGGAGCATATACATCATCAGAAGTAAACAACACTTTAGCAGGAGGTAGTAATGGTGGTAGTTTATTAAATTTTCCACCAACAATAAATAATAATGGAATTCCGACTGCTGTTGGAACAACCATTGGTGGTAATGAAACTTTTGGCCAAGCAACTAGCACTAATGTAGTTACAGCCGAACAAATTAACATAACTATATTTCCTACGAGTACAACAGTAAATAAAACTGATAATGCCACGTTTACTGCTGGAGCATCTTCCATATCTACTACAACTTTTGTTGCTGGTTCTCCAGATTACACAATTCCTCCAGGTACAAATACATCTGGAACCTTGAGTTACAAATGGTTTAAAAATAGCGCACCAAGTACAATTTTATCAACAGCAACTACTTTAAATATAAATGCTGCAACTATAGCAGATATTGGAGATTATACATTACAAATTATAGGAGTTGATAACAATTGTCCAGAAGAAGTTGTTTTTACATTATCTGTAAATGACACACCAACTACTGTTGATGATACTTTTAGCGTAAATGAAAACAGTTACAACAATAGTTTAGATGTTTTAAATAATGATACTTTTGGTAATGATGGGCCTAATACTGGCACAATAGTATTACCAAGTGGAAGCACAGCTAATGGAGGCACTGTAACAGTAGATGATGCAGGTACTCCAAACGATCCTACAGATGATAAAATTTTATATACACCATCTGGTTCTGCTGCAAATGATAGTTTCACTTACACTATTATTGATAGTAATGGAGATACTTCAACTGCAAATGTTAATTTAAGTATAAGCAGTGTTGTAGATTGTAATGATAGCCCAACAGCTCCTGCACAAGGTTTTAATGTGTTTGTAGAGCAAAATATGAATGTAAAATCAACAGAAACTAAAGGAAGTGTTGCTGTTGGTAGAAATTTAAATATTAAAGGAGACTATAATGTTGCTACAGATGATTGTGGAGATTTTGATACAAATGGACTAAAAACAGGCCTTTTAGTTGGTAACAAAGTAAACTATCCACTAAATACTGTGATTAACACTGCTGATGATATTTGCAATTGTGGAGATCCTACAATTGTAAATAATGGAAGTTTTGAAACTGGAGCAGTTACAAATACTTGGACATTAAAAGACGAAGCAGATATTCCAGGTTGGTATACAACAGCTACTGATAATAAAATTGAAATTTGGAAATCTGGTTTTCAGGGTAAAAATGCACAATCAGGAAATTATATTGCAGAAATTAATGCAAATCAAAGAGCTGCATTATATCAGGTTATTTGTGCAGAACCAGGCTCAGTTTTAAATTGGTCTATTTGGCATAGAGGAAGACGTGGCATTGATGTTGCCAATGTAAAAATAGGAGTTTCTTTAAACTCAGCTAGTATAGAAGAAACCATGAGTACAGATCAAAATGCTTGGGTAAATTATACTGGTTCTTACACTGTTCCTGCAGGTGAACACACTGTATATTTCGTTTTTGAATCGGTATCTAGTCAACCATATAACAATTTATCTTATGGTAATTTGATTGATAATTTTGAAGTTACCAAAACAACAACAGGAACATGTCCTGCAGGAGGTTCAAATCCTAATGGATTATTAACAGTTGTCAACCCAAATTACTATACTAAAATTGGTAAAAGCAGTGGTTCAGTTGCTTGGTATTTTGATGAGCAGAATGCAGCTGCAAATATGAGAGTAACTCCAAATGGAACTTATAATTCTTCTTCAAGAATTCAAATGAATAATAACTCTCCAACTTATGGAGTAAGTTCTGGTAATAATCCAGTTTATGAAATTAATTTAATAGACTTTTCGAGTGCATTTCAAAGCTTAAGAGCCAATGGTACAAACATGGCTTCTAATACTAATAATGCAACATTAGAAGATGATAATTCAAACCCAATTACTAATACTACCTTAACTAGTCAAACAGAAATAATTTTAAATAATGGTGTAAATTATTTAAACGTAACTGGTTCAGATTTAAATAGTGTAGATGGTTTAACCTTCAAAAATTCACCTTCTGCCAACAAAGTTTTAATTGTTAATGTAAATGCTCCAGGTAATTTTAATTGGGATGTTTGGGAACAAATTGGAATTACATCTGCAGAGAGTCCTTTTATATTATATAATTTTTTCAACTCAGATAAAGTAAATATTAGAGGTACAGAAGCTATTTATGGTACTATTTTCGCACCATCTTCTAAAATTAGAAAAGTAAACAATAAAGAAGATATCTATGGTCAAGTAATTGGTAAAACTTTCACACATGATGGAGGTGTTATACATTGTAACAAATTTGCTGCAACAAGTACTTGTCCTACTTTTGTTGGTGTAGCACCAAGTTCAGGATTTGATATTAACGTTAACCCACAATGTTTTGTGGCAAATGACTTTTCTTTTACAAATACAACCCAAATAATTGGAGTTCCACAACCAGAAGCACCTATTACCTACTCTTGGGATTTTGGAGATGGAACTACAAGCACTTCAATGGATGTTAGTAGTAAAGTATACTCAAATCCAGGCACTTATACTGTTGCATTAACAGCAACTAATATTTATGGTACAAGTACATACACAGAACAAGTAACTGTTTTACCTGTTTTAGAACCAATTGTAAGCGTTGTAAATTTACCATCGCCAACAGGTAAAATTATAAAACAATATACTATAGATAATGCAAGTTCATTTACAGATTTCTCATGGACACTTCCTGGTAATGGCTCCCAAAGTGGACCTGGTTTATTACAAAACCAAAATCCAATAACTTACGAATTTACAAATCCAGGCATGTATACCATTTCTGTAACTGCTACAAGTAATGATTGTACCACAACTATTGATGTTCCTGCTACAGTAACTTCAGGCGAAGTAACAGGAGGTAATTCTGGAGGAGTTGAGTCTGAGTCTTTAGGTGATGCTATTTCTAAAATTTATGTAGGTAGAAAAAAGAATTCTGTACCTACTACTTTCGTAAAATCTGACGCAAATCTTTACAACAAAGCTAAGATGAAAGCTGAGCAGCCTTACCAAGGTAAAGGTCAAACTATGTTAGACATGTTCCCTACTGAGTTAGTAGCTGGTAATGTAGCTAATGTAACCTCTCCTACTGATATCTTAGATTACACTGTAGCTGATGAAGTATTGTCTGTAGATTTCTCTTTAGATGGTAAAACAAAAGGTGTAGTATTAGGAGTAAAAACTTCTGATAAAATCTATAACCATACCAAAGCTTCTTGTGATAGATTAAGAGGTGCTGAGATTTTAAACATTCAAACTGTACAGTTAGAAGGTTACAACTTCTTAATGCAAGGTATTAAGCAAAGAAATGGTGTAGTAGAATACGCAATCTCTTTTGCAACTGCTAAGAATAATAATGATACAAATTATACAATTCAAACTAACTGGTATGTTAACAACTACATCAAATTTAATGATGTGTATAACTTCCAAGTTTGGACAACTAATCCTGCTGATACTCAAAAATTAGTAGTAGATATTTTAAACAACTTAAAAGCATTTATTCCTGTAACTCAAACAGAAGTGCAGAAAGTACCTAAAACGTATGCTGCTAAAATCTCTAGAGAGAAAAACGAGTTGGTAGTATTATTAAGAAGTACTCAAAAAGGTTTAAACACTGAGATTTCTATGGAAGAAATCTACTCTGAGACTGCTAACAATGTGAAGTTTAGATATAACCCAGTAAACACTGAGTTAGAGCAAACATTAAGAGTAGATATTGCTGATGGTTATGAATATGATGGTTTAGTAAAAGTTGATGGTGAAGTAGAAGATGCTTTTTATCATGCAGATGGTAACTGGGGATTAGATTTCGATGCTAGCTATACTAAAATTAAAGATTACTTTGTATCTAATAGTTTTGATAGAACTTATCAAGATGATGAGCATGCAATCAATAGAAACGTAG
The DNA here is from genome assembly GCF_024362345.1 of Polaribacter dokdonensis. GTDB lineage: Bacteria > Bacteroidota > Bacteroidia > Flavobacteriales > Flavobacteriaceae > Polaribacter > Polaribacter dokdonensis. The sequence continues at coordinate 1,134,910 of NZ_CP101505.1, forward strand.
CACTTAGAGCAACAAGTGACTTTGATTACCTAACATTATACAAATCTTTATTACCTGGTACTTTAGCTGCTGATTATTCTGAATACAACTATTTATCTTTCACTGCTAAAGGTTCTGGACTTATTGAATTAGGTTTAATTAAAAAATCTATCGAAGATTGGAAAGCACAATATAGAGTTATGGTAGATTTATCTGAAGAAGAGCAAACTTATTATGTTCCTTTTGACATCTTTACATCTAGTGCTAGTCAAGAAAATTTAACAGCTGAAGATTTAACAACATTATTATTTACCTTCTTACCTGTAGAGGCCCAAACTAAAGAATTAGATTTAACAATCTCTGACGTGAAGTTTACCAAAATTGCAGTAGAAGATCAAATTGTAAATAAAATTGAGAAGTTCGAAAACGAATTTATGGCATATCCAAACCCTTCTCAAGGTAATGTAAACTTGTTATTATTTAGTCAAGTAGATACTGAAGCAACTGTTACTTTAACAGACATCACTGGTAAGACTATTTACAAAGAAAACGTAAACTTAAATACTGGTAAAAACGAACTAGACTTTAACTTTAGAGTTAAAACTGGAGTTATGTTACTTAAAGTAGCTAGTAAAGAAACAAACTATGGTACTTCTAAAATTATTTTTAGATAAAACCTAAGCAAAATATCAATAGTCGAAATAATTTTTAGGGGTATTAATTTAAGACTATTGATCCCAAGAGCTGACGTAAGTCAGCTCTTTTTTTATGGTTAAAACCTAAAAAATAAGCTTTAAACTAATAATCTTTACACTCTTCTTAAATTTAAATAATTGATTTTCACGTAAATTACATGGCATCAATAATAAAAAATGTATATTTGCATTACCCCAAAATTTATTAATACCCTATTTCAACACTAGATTATATTTATAATCTACTAAAATGACACATCCCTAATGGATTACGTACATGGAATAACGGTTAATAAAAAGAACACTTCTATACTCAAAATTGGGGTAGTTTTCCTTTTAATTTTCTTTTCGACTTTAAACATTAATGCACAATGTGTAAATGCTACAGATTGTGATGGAGATGGAATATCAAATAGTATCGATTTAGATGATGACAATGATGGTATTTTAGATACAGATGAATTTAGCTGTCCTACAGTAGCATCTGGTTCAATTGTATCTTTTATAATTGACAGTAAGCCACAAACTACTTCTAGTAAAACTGTAAATTCTTTTTCTAACTCAGCATCACCTTTTTCTCAAAATACATCTTACACACTTTCTTACGGAACAAGCTTAGGAAAACGTTTAGAAGGTTTTGAGTTGAGCTCTGGTAATATCATTAAGGTAGATGAAGATGCATCTGTAGGTAATATTACATTTAGAAGAGCTACAAGTGGCTCTGCTCCTACCAATCAAATTATTTGGATCGAAAACGATGGTCATACAAACACAACGAACGCAACCCAATTACATACTACAGAAGTAAGTAATATGGCTGAAACTTTTTCTCACGGATTTTATAATGTTGGAAGTGATAATGTTTTTGATAATAGCACATCTTCTCAAAACAACAATAATATAGAAAGAGTAGATGTAGTTTTTGATGATGGATATTTCATCAACTCAAACAACAACCAATATGTAACTGTTGGTGAAAGAGGAAAAAACAATTTTATTGATATTGCAATTATTACAAGTATAGACAGTAATGGAACACCAACTTCTTACAGTTCTGTTTACAGAGTAACTACAGCCTCTATGACAACCATAGAAAAGTTACCCTCTACAGTTTTAAGAAAAGAAATTTCTGATACTGAGTTTAGACCAAGTACAGCACTAAATCAAGATGTAGCAATAAGAGCTGTTACATTCGCAGATTTTGGAGTTGCCAATGGCACTACCATTTATGGTTATTCAATTTTTCCTCCAGATTACAATACTTCTAATTTATTAGATTGGACAACTTTTCCGACAAATACAAACTCATCATTGGGTGGTTTAGATTTAGTTTTATTTAATTATTTTTCATCAGATTGTATTTATAGAGATACAGATGGTGATGGTTTGCCTGATAGTAAGGACACAGATTCAGATAATGATGGTTGTCCAGATGCTATAGAAGGTTTAGGAGCATATACATCATCAGAAGTAAACAACACTTTAGCAGGAGGTAGTAATGGTGGTAGTTTATTAAATTTTCCACCAACAATAAATAATAATGGAATTCCGACTGCTGTTGGAACAACCATTGGTGGTAATGAAACTTTTGGCCAAGCAACTAGCACTAATGTAGTTACAGCCGAACAAATTAACATAACTATATTTCCTACGAGTACAACAGTAAATAAAACTGATAATGCCACGTTTACTGCTGGAGCATCTTCCATATCTACTACAACTTTTGTTGCTGGTTCTCCAGATTACACAATTCCTCCAGGTACAAATACATCTGGAACCTTGAGTTACAAATGGTTTAAAAATAGCGCACCAAGTACAATTTTATCAACAGCAACTACTTTAAATATAAATGCTGCAACTATAGCAGATATTGGAGATTATACATTACAAATTATAGGAGTTGATAACAATTGTCCAGAAGAAGTTGTTTTTACATTATCTGTAAATGACACACCAACTACTGTTGATGATACTTTTAGCGTAAATGAAAACAGTTACAACAATAGTTTAGATGTTTTAAATAATGATACTTTTGGTAATGATGGGCCTAATACTGGCACAATAGTATTACCAAGTGGAAGCACAGCTAATGGAGGCACTGTAACAGTAGATGATGCAGGTACTCCAAACGATCCTACAGATGATAAAATTTTATATACACCATCTGGTTCTGCTGCAAATGATAGTTTCACTTACACTATTATTGATAGTAATGGAGATACTTCAACTGCAAATGTTAATTTAAGTATAAGCAGTGTTGTAGATTGTAATGATAGCCCAACAGCTCCTGCACAAGGTTTTAATGTGTTTGTAGAGCAAAATATGAATGTAAAATCAACAGAAACTAAAGGAAGTGTTGCTGTTGGTAGAAATTTAAATATTAAAGGAGACTATAATGTTGCTACAGATGATTGTGGAGATTTTGATACAAATGGACTAAAAACAGGCCTTTTAGTTGGTAACAAAGTAAACTATCCACTAAATACTGTGATTAACACTGCTGATGATATTTGCAATTGTGGAGATCCTACAATTGTAAATAATGGAAGTTTTGAAACTGGAGCAGTTACAAATACTTGGACATTAAAAGACGAAGCAGATATTCCAGGTTGGTATACAACAGCTACTGATAATAAAATTGAAATTTGGAAATCTGGTTTTCAGGGTAAAAATGCACAATCAGGAAATTATATTGCAGAAATTAATGCAAATCAAAGAGCTGCATTATATCAGGTTATTTGTGCAGAACCAGGCTCAGTTTTAAATTGGTCTATTTGGCATAGAGGAAGACGTGGCATTGATGTTGCCAATGTAAAAATAGGAGTTTCTTTAAACTCAGCTAGTATAGAAGAAACCATGAGTACAGATCAAAATGCTTGGGTAAATTATACTGGTTCTTACACTGTTCCTGCAGGTGAACACACTGTATATTTCGTTTTTGAATCGGTATCTAGTCAACCATATAACAATTTATCTTATGGTAATTTGATTGATAATTTTGAAGTTACCAAAACAACAACAGGAACATGTCCTGCAGGAGGTTCAAATCCTAATGGATTATTAACAGTTGTCAACCCAAATTACTATACTAAAATTGGTAAAAGCAGTGGTTCAGTTGCTTGGTATTTTGATGAGCAGAATGCAGCTGCAAATATGAGAGTAACTCCAAATGGAACTTATAATTCTTCTTCAAGAATTCAAATGAATAATAACTCTCCAACTTATGGAGTAAGTTCTGGTAATAATCCAGTTTATGAAATTAATTTAATAGACTTTTCGAGTGCATTTCAAAGCTTAAGAGCCAATGGTACAAACATGGCTTCTAATACTAATAATGCAACATTAGAAGATGATAATTCAAACCCAATTACTAATACTACCTTAACTAGTCAAACAGAAATAATTTTAAATAATGGTGTAAATTATTTAAACGTAACTGGTTCAGATTTAAATAGTGTAGATGGTTTAACCTTCAAAAATTCACCTTCTGCCAACAAAGTTTTAATTGTTAATGTAAATGCTCCAGGTAATTTTAATTGGGATGTTTGGGAACAAATTGGAATTACATCTGCAGAGAGTCCTTTTATATTATATAATTTTTTCAACTCAGATAAAGTAAATATTAGAGGTACAGAAGCTATTTATGGTACTATTTTCGCACCATCTTCTAAAATTAGAAAAGTAAACAATAAAGAAGATATCTATGGTCAAGTAATTGGTAAAACTTTCACACATGATGGAGGTGTTATACATTGTAACAAATTTGCTGCAACAAGTACTTGTCCTACTTTTGTTGGTGTAGCACCAAGTTCAGGATTTGATATTAACGTTAACCCACAATGTTTTGTGGCAAATGACTTTTCTTTTACAAATACAACCCAAATAATTGGAGTTCCACAACCAGAAGCACCTATTACCTACTCTTGGGATTTTGGAGATGGAACTACAAGCACTTCAATGGATGTTAGTAGTAAAGTATACTCAAATCCAGGCACTTATACTGTTGCATTAACAGCAACTAATATTTATGGTACAAGTACATACACAGAACAAGTAACTGTTTTACCTGTTTTAGAACCAATTGTAAGCGTTGTAAATTTACCATCGCCAACAGGTAAAATTATAAAACAATATACTATAGATAATGCAAGTTCATTTACAGATTTCTCATGGACACTTCCTGGTAATGGCTCCCAAAGTGGACCTGGTTTATTACAAAACCAAAATCCAATAACTTACGAATTTACAAATCCAGGCATGTATACCATTTCTGTAACTGCTACAAGTAATGATTGTACCACAACTATTGATGTTCCTGCTACAGTAACTTCAGGCGAAGTAACAGGAGGTAATTCTGGAGGAGTTGAGTCTGAGTCTTTAGGTGATGCTATTTCTAAAATTTATGTAGGTAGAAAAAAGAATTCTGTACCTACTACTTTCGTAAAATCTGACGCAAATCTTTACAACAAAGCTAAGATGAAAGCTGAGCAGCCTTACCAAGGTAAAGGTCAAACTATGTTAGACATGTTCCCTACTGAGTTAGTAGCTGGTAATGTAGCTAATGTAACCTCTCCTACTGATATCTTAGATTACACTGTAGCTGATGAAGTATTGTCTGTAGATTTCTCTTTAGATGGTAAAACAAAAGGTGTAGTATTAGGAGTAAAAACTTCTGATAAAATCTATAACCATACCAAAGCTTCTTGTGATAGATTAAGAGGTGCTGAGATTTTAAACATTCAAACTGTACAGTTAGAAGGTTACAACTTCTTAATGCAAGGTATTAAGCAAAGAAATGGTGTAGTAGAATACGCAATCTCTTTTGCAACTGCTAAGAATAATAATGATACAAATTATACAATTCAAACTAACTGGTATGTTAACAACTACATCAAATTTAATGATGTGTATAACTTCCAAGTTTGGACAACTAATCCTGCTGATACTCAAAAATTAGTAGTAGATATTTTAAACAACTTAAAAGCATTTATTCCTGTAACTCAAACAGAAGTGCAGAAAGTACCTAAAACGTATGCTGCTAAAATCTCTAGAGAGAAAAACGAGTTGGTAGTATTATTAAGAAGTACTCAAAAAGGTTTAAACACTGAGATTTCTATGGAAGAAATCTACTCTGAGACTGCTAACAATGTGAAGTTTAGATATAACCCAGTAAACACTGAGTTAGAGCAAACATTAAGAGTAGATATTGCTGATGGTTATGAATATGATGGTTTAGTAAAAGTTGATGGTGAAGTAGAAGATGCTTTTTATCATGCAGATGGTAACTGGGGATTAGATTTCGATGCTAGCTATACTAAAATTAAAGATTACTTTGTATCTAATAGTTTTGATAGAACTTATCAAGATGATGAGCATGCAATCAATAGAAACGTAGCACTTAGAGCAACAAGTGACTTTGATTACCTAACATTATACAAATCTTTATTACCTGGTACTTTAGCTGCTGATTATTCTGAATACAACTATTTATCTTTCACTGCTAAAGGTTCTGGACTTATTGAATTAGGTTTAATTAAAAAATCTATCGAAGATTGGAAAGCACAATATAGAGTTATGGTAGATTTATCTGAAGAAGAGCAAACTTATTATGTTCCTTTTGACATCTTTACATCTAGTGCTAGTCAAGAAAATTTAACAGCTGAAGATTTAACAACATTATTATTTACCTTCTTACCTGTAGAGGCCCAAACTAAAGAATTAGATTTAACAATCTCTGACGTGAAGTTTACCAAAATTGCAGTAGAAGATCAAATTGTAAATAAAATTGAGAAGTTCGAAAACGAATTTATGGCATATCCAAACCCTTCTCAAGGTAATGTAAACTTGTTATTATTTAGTCAAGTAGATACTGAAGCAACTGTTACTTTAACAGACATTACTGGTAAGACTATTTACAAAGAAAACGTAAACTTAAATACTGGTAAAAACGAACTAGACTTTAACTTTAAAGTTAAAACTGGAGTTATGTTACTTAAAGTAGCTAGTAAAGAAACAAACTATGGTACTTCTAAAATTATTTTTAGATAAAACCTAAGCAAGACATCAATAGTCGAAATAATTTTTAGGGGTATTAATTTAAGACTATTGATCCCAAGAGCTGACGTAAGTCAGCTCTTTTTTTATGGAAATTATGTTTTCGATTTCAATAAAAACCTTCGTATTTTTACATTATAAATTTTTAACATGGCTAAAGACTTAAGTAATTACAGAAAATCTTATGACAAACAAGAACTGCTAGAAAGTAATTGTCCAGAAAATCCAATGGAACTTTTTCAGACATGGTTTAAAAATGCTGATGATTCTGAAACCGTAGATGAAACCAATGCTATGAATATTTCTACGATAGGCAAAGATGGTTTTCCTAAGAATAGAATTGTACTTTTAAAGAAAATAACTTGGGAAGGTTTTATCTTTTATACAAACTACACTTCTGAAAAAGGGCAAGCTATAGAAGCAAATAATAATATCTGCTTATCGTTCTTTTGGCCAGGATTAGAACAACAAATAATTATTAAAGGTAAAGCCGAGCATTTAGCCGAAAATTTATCTGATGGTTATTTTAAATCTAGACCAGATGGAAGTAAACTTGGAGCTTGGGCTTCAAACCAAAGTACAGTAGTATCATCTAGAGAAGAGCTAGAAAAAAACTTAAATATGTTCGAAAGAAATTTCGAAGGCAAAGAAATACCAAGACCAAAACATTGGGGAGGTTATTTGACAAAACCAATTTCTATAGAATTTTGGCAAGGAAGGCCAAACAGATTACATGATAGAATAAGATATACCTTACAAGAAGATTTTTCTTGGAAATTAGAAAGATTAGCCCCGTAAATATTTATATTTACAATTCAATATCCGCCAAATGAAAACATTATATATCGTTCGTCATGCAAAATCTTCTTGGAAATATTCAGGAATAAATGACATAGACAGACCATTGAAAAAGAGAGGTATAAAAGACGCTCACTTAATGTCTAAAGTACTTAACAAAATGGTTGATAAACCAGATGTTTTTATCTCTAGTAGTGCAAACAGAGCTTTGCATACAGCTGTAATTTTCTGCGAAAACTTTGGTTTCCCTCATTTTAATCTTCAAATTAAAAGGCAATTATATAGTTTTAGCGATGGCTATCTAGTTAAGACCGTTAATGCATTAGATGATGGATTTAATTCTGCTATTATTTTTAGTCATGATCATGGTATTAATACCTTTGTAAATGAATTTGGAAACAGACCAATTGCACACGTTACAACTTGTGGTATAATTGGTCTTAAGTTTAAAGAAAAACATTGGAAAAATATTCGCAGAGGAGAAACTTTTTTAGTTGAATTTCCAAAAAATCATAAATAAATTCCCTTGTTAGACATAAAAAAATACGGAGCTATAGATATTGGTTCTAACGCAATACGTTTGTTAATTGCCAACGTTATTGTAAAAGATGAAAAAGAAACGCAGTTTAAAAAATCATCTTTAGTTCGTGTGCCAATTCGTTTAGGAGCAGATGCTTTTGTAAATGGTGTTATAAGTGAAGAAAACACCACAAGAATGATAGAAGCTATGAATGCTTTTAAATTATTAATGAATGTTCATAAAGTAGAACGATATAAAGCTTGTGCTACATCTGCAATGAGAGAAGCCTCAAATGGAGCTGAAGTTGCTAAAAAAATTGAGGAAGAAACAGGTATTAAAATCGATATTATTGGAGGTAAGGAAGAAGCTAGTATTATTTCTTCTACAGATCTAGATGAACTAATACAAGGTAATAACTCATATTTATATGTAGATGTTGGTGGAGGAAGTACCGAATTTACAGTATTTTCTGAAGGTAAAATAATCACCTCTAAATCTTTTAAAATGGGTACTGTCCGTTTATTAAACAATAAGAAATCTGTAAATAAAGAGATTTTTGCCAATGTTGAAAAATGGATTCATAAAAACACCAAAGACTTAAAGAAACTATCTCTAATTGGTTCTGGAGGTAATATCAACAAACTTTTTAAAATGTCTGGCAGAACAGAGGGTAAACCTATTTCATACATTTATTTAAATGCTCAGTATCAATTCTTGAAAAAAATGAGTTATCAAGATAGAATTGTAGAACTTAGCTTAAACCCTGATAGAGCTGATGTAATTATACCTGCTACTAAAATCTACTTATCAGCAATGAAATGGAGTGGAGCCAGAAAAATATATGTTCCTAAAATTGGACTTTCTGATGGTATTATTAAAAGTTTGCATTACAACAAACTATAAAATATAATATTTCCTAAAAATTTATAAATGTTTTTAGTACATTTGGCACACTGTATTTACTATAAATAAAGACTTTGACTAATGTTTATCCCAATGAAAAAAATTCTATTTAGTGCAGCTTTCATGTTGTTAGCAACTGTTGCTTTTGGACAAGATTTACCCGATAATCCAGAACCAGGAAAGTGTTATGTACGTTGTAAAACTCCAGACATTTATAAAAACGAAACGATTAACGTAGCTGTATCACCAGAATATAAGAAAATTGTTTCTTATCCTGCAGAGTACGAAACCATTCAAGAAAAAGTTTTGGTTAGAGAAGCTGGAGAAGAAATTTTAATTGTACCTGCTGTTTGGGGAACTCAAGAAGTTACCTACTATGAAAAAGAAGATGGTACAAAAATAGAAATAGAAAAAGCTAGTTTTTTACAAGGTTTTGAAACTGTAGAAACTAGAGCAGCTACTGCAAAATGGGAAATGAGTGAAAAATTACCAGATTGTGAATCTAGCAATCCAGATGATTGTAGATATTGGTGTTATAAGCCAGTACCTGCAGAATTTAAAACTATGCCAGTTGAAAAATTAGCAAGTGATGCTAAAGTAAATAAGATTCGTATTCCTGGTGTTACAAAAACTTACATTAGAAAAGTAATGGTTAAGCCACCATCTACTTCTATTGTAAAAACTGAGCCAGAATATAAAACAATTACAAAAACAACATTGGTTAGAGATGCAAGAACTGAAGAAGTAATTGTACCTGCAGTATTTAGATCTATTACAAAACAAGTGTTAGTAGAAAAAGGAGGTTTATCTTCTTGGAAAGCTGTAGATTGTTCTTTAATCGATAATACTCCTTTACCAATTAACTGGGATTTTTCTAGTGCAACTTTAAACGAAGGTGCAAAACAAATTATAGATGCAAGATTATTACCAATTGTTAAAGATGGTGTAGCTGTATTTATTGAGTCTCATACAGATATGAGAGGTACTAAGAGAGATAATCAAGAATTATCTGATAGAAGAGCTAAGGCTGTTACAGATTACTTAATTTCTAAGGGTATCAATGCAACTCAATTATATGCTAAAGGTTTTGGAGAAACAAGATTATTAAACAAATGTGCTGATGGTGTTGTTTGTTCTGAATCTGAACATGCAGTAAACAGAAGAACTACTTTTAGAGTAGTGAATCAAAAATAAAATTAAAAGCAAAGCATAAAAAAAACCGAAGTAAATTTTACTTCGGTTTTTTTATTTCTAAAATTTCTGAATGACAGACTGTATAAATGGATAATAATACTCAGTCATTATATAACCACTTTTTTCAGCTATTTTTCGACCTCTGTGATTTACAAAAATTAAGGTTGGGAAAGAATTTACTTTAAATTTCTTTTTTAAATATAAATTCTCACTCAGCTTATCTTGAGTTAATAAATCTTGTTGTCTTGGAATATCTACCTCTAACAAAATTAATTCTTTGTCTGAAAATTCTTTGAACTTTTCTGTATGAAATAATTCTTTATCCAAACGAATGCATGGTCCACACCAATCTGAACCTGTAAAATAAATAAGAACTGGTTTGTTTTCTGTTTTAGACCTTTTTAAGGCCTCTTTGTACGTTAACACCCAATTCAAACGATCTGAAATGTCGTTAATAGCTAATTTCTCTGTTTTAGTTTCCTGTGGGTAAGTCAATAAAATTGCAAAAATGCAAAGTAGGGGAAACATTACTTTTTTCATCATAATGTGTTTTTAAATTTATCAAATGTATCAAAAAAAATCTAAAAATTGCAAATAATGAGTTCAATAGACACCTAAAGCAACCTCAATTATTCAAATTATATAAATTTACACCTATTGAATTAAGTATGAGACTATTAAAATTAGAGGCATCATTATTTAAAAATGCAGTTCTAATTTCTAAATAAGAAAGTTCTGTTATTTTATTTTGTAATCGTGTATAATCTTTCTCTGTAGTTAGAATTAATTTATCCTTCGAATTAATTTCACTGAATTTAGAAGTAATATCCTGTATATTTTTATCGGTAAAATGATGATGATCAGGATAATTCAAATGAGTAAAATTAATAGCATTATCACTTAGAAAGCTAAGTAAAGGCTTAGGATTTGCAATCCCTGTAACTAGCAATAAGTGTTTGCTTTTTAAAGCATCAATAGTAAGATTTAAACTACCAGATATTTTATCAGCATAAGCAATGGTGCTAAAAAAAACTGGTTTATTAAATAGTTGTAGCTTCTTTTTAATTTTGTCTTGTTCTAATATTGATAAATTTGATGGACATTTAGTTACAACAATAACATCTGCTCTTGCTGCTCCTGCCCTATTTTCTCTTAAATTACCTGTTGGTAAAAGAAAATCATCAATAAATAAATCGTTATACTTTGTAAGTAAAACATAGCAACTACCTTTTACTTTTCTATGTTGATATGCATCATCTAGCAAAATAATATCTGGAGATTTACTTTGAATTAATTGCTGAATTCCTTCTACTCTATTCTCATTTACAGCAACATTTAGGTTAGCAAACTTTTTATAATATTGCAAAGGTTCATCTCCTATATCTGAAGCTGAATGATTATTATTAGCTAAAATATATCCCTTGGTTTTACGACCATAACCTCTACTTAAAATTGCAACTTTAAACTTCTCTTGTAAGATGCTTACTAAGTATTCAACTTGTGGTGTTTTACCTGTTCCACCAACACTTAAATTCCCAACCACAATTACAGGCAGTGAAAACTTGACAGATTTCAAGATGTTTTTCTCAAACAAAAAATTACGAATCGCTGTAATTATATCATATATAATCGCAAATGGAAAGAGTAAAAATCGTAGAATTTTCATTACTGTAAAAATACATTAAAAATGTTAACTTTGATTTTCAATAATTTGATAAATGACAGTAAAAGACGTTACAAATTACATAGAAGAACTAGCTCCTTTAAAGTATGCTGAATCTTTTGACAATGTAGGATTATTAATAGGAGACTATAGCACAAAAGTATCAGGAGTTTTAGTAACATTAGATACTTTAGAAGACACTGTAGATGAAGCTATAGCTAAAAACTGTAATTTAATTGTAAGCTTTCATCCAATAATTTTTGGAGGTTTAAAAAAGATAAATGGCAATTCTTATGTAGAAAGAGTGGTTTTAAAAGCCATTAAAAATGATATTGCAATTTATGCAACACATACTGCTTTAGACAATTCTAAAAATGGAGTTTCTGCTAAGATGTGCGAAGTTTTAGGATTAGAAAACACTCAAATACTAATACCAAAAAAAGGCATAATCAAACAATTAAACACCTATGTACCTGATGAAAAAGCTGAGCAACTTAGAACTGCACTTTTAGAGGTAAACACAAATACTATTGGTAATTATGATAATTGTTCTTTTAGTAATTTAGGCGAAGGCACTTTTCAAGGAAATGAAAATGCAAACCCTACTTATGGTAAAAAAGGAGAATTACATACTGAAAAAGAAACTAAAATTTCTATAGTTTTTGAAAGTAAAGATGAAAAAGCAATTATAAATGCTTTAAAAGAAAATCATCCTTATGAAGAAGTAGCCTATGAAATAATCTCTACTGAAAATGTACATGAAAATATAGGAATGGGAATGATTGGTGAATTCAAAATTGAAATGGATGAATCTGAGTTTTTGCATTATCTTAAAAAAACAATGCAAACTGATTGCGTAAGACATTCTGCATTATTGAATAAAACCATTAAAAAAGTAGCTGTTTTAGGAGGCTCAGGAAGTTTTGCTATAGACAATGCAAGAAGTGCTGGTGCAGATGCTTATGTAAGTGCAGATTTTAAGTATCATGAGTTTTTTAAGGCAGAAAAAAAGATTCTTTTGGCAGATATTGGTCATTATGAGAGTGAACAGTTTACAAAAAACCTTTTGGTTGATTATCTTACAAAAAAATTTAGTAATTTTGCAATCATTTTATCAGAAAAAAGTACAAATCCTATACATTATATATAAACATGGCAAAGAAGAAAGAAGTTTCGGTTGAAGAAAAATTAAGAGCTTTATATGATTTACAATTAATAGACTCTAGAATTGACGAAATTAGAAACGTAAGAGGAGAATTACCTTTAGAAGTTGAAGATTTAGAAGATGAAGTTGCTGGTTTAAATACACGTATTTCTAATTTAGAAAAAGATGTTTCTAGTTTAGAAACAGATATCAACAATAAAAAATTAGCCATTGATGAGTCTAAGTCATTAATGAAAAAATACGAAGAGCAACAACAGAAAGTTAGAAATAACAGAGAGTTTGACTCTTTATCTAAAGAGATTGAGTTTCAAGATTTAGAAATTCAATTAGCAGATAAAAGAATTAACGAATTTAAAGCTAAAATTGCTCAGAAATTAGAAGTGATTGATGCTACAAAAGAAAAGTTAGCTAAGCAAGAGCAACATTTAGGTCATAAAAAATCTGAGTTAGATGCTATCTTAAAAGAAACTGAAAAAGAAGAATCTCTTTTAATTGAAAAATCTAAAGAGTTTGGAGAGTCTTTAGACAAGCATTTATACTCTGCATATAATAGAATTAGAACTAAAGTTAAAAATGGTTTAGCTGTTGTTGCTATTGAACGTGGAGCTTCTGGAGGTTCTTATTTTACAATTCCACCTCAAGTGCAGTTAGAAATAGCAAACAGAAAGAAAATTACAATTGATGAGCACAGTGGACGTATCTTAGTTGATGCTGCTTTAGCTGAAGAAGAAAAAGAAAAAATGGATAAATTATTTTCTTAGTCTAAGTCTAATATATTTATAAAAAAACTCGAAGCGAAAGCTTCGAGTTTTTTATTTGACTTATTTCTAAATTAAAAATCTAGTTTCCTTAAATAATCCATTTTTAAATTCCAAATAGCTAAATCTTTTCTATGTTTTTCTACTTGGTTTTTTACGTTTTTAACTAAAGGATTATCATCTGTAGCATTAGAGAAAAAACCTAAGTTATTCTCTAACTGCTGAATTTCTTTATTTATTTCATCTTGTCTTTTGCGAATAAATTGCTGTTCTGAAACTAATTTTCTAGTATCGTTATCGGCTAAATAAGAATCGATTAAGTTCGTAAACTTTAACATTGCTACTTCTTCTTTATCTAGTGATAAATTTTCTAGCATTTTGTCTATGTGCTTATTAAACTCCTCTTTTAAGTTTCCAGAATTTTTAGGTAAACTTCCTAGATTTCTCCATTTATCAATCGCTTCTAATACTGCTTCTTTAGACTCTTTTTTAGATTCCTTTAAAGTTTCTAAAAATTCTTTTTTAGCAACAACAACTTTTTCCTGTTCTTTGCTTATTGCATTTTTTTGATTATTTAATCTATCAAAATAATAATTACAGGCGCTTTTAAACTTTTTCCAAATATCATCAGAAAATTTACGAGGAACATGCCCTATTTTTTTCCAATCTGCCTGAATTTTTTTCATAGCATTTGTAGCCATTTGCCAATCTTCACTATCTTTTAAAGATTCTGCAATTTCTATAAGCGCCATTTTTTTCTTTAAATTTTCTTGCTGCTCGTTTTTCTCTTGTTTGTAAAACGTATTCTTTGCAGTATTAAATTTCTTGGTTGCTTGCTTAAACTTTTGCCAAACTTCCTCGCTTTTATTGAAAGGTAATTTACCTGCTTTAAAATATTGTTGTCTTAATTTTTCTACTTCCTTAATACTCTTCTGCCAATCATTGTGTGTTTTATTACCAGAAGTATCATAGGCGTGCAAAAGAGCAATAACTTCTAATTTCTTTTCAACAATTTCTTGAAACTTAGATCGCATTTCTTTAAAATACTCATGTCTTTTGTCATGAATTTTCTTTGTTGCATCACTAAATTTTTGCCAAATTTCTTCACGCATTTCTTTGGCCACTGGTCCAATATCTTCTTTCCAGCTTTTATGTAATTCTTGCAATTCTTTAGATGCATAATTTACATCTGCTTCATTGGCTAAAGCTTTCGCTTTTTCTATAATTTTAAGTTTTTCTTCTAAATTATATTTAAAATCTAAATCTCTTAAATCATTGCTTAAATTTAAAAGATCATAAAAACGCTCTACATGATGATGATAGGTTTTCCAAGTATCATTATAATGTGATTTTGGAACAGGGCCTATTGCTCTCCACTTTTCTTGAATTGCTTTAAAATCTTTATACATTGTTGTAGCCTCTGCATTTTCTATTAAAGCTTTTAGGCTCTCAATAACATCATTCCTTTTATCTAAATTTTGATTTAATTGAATATCTATTTCTTTATAAAAGGCATCTCTACGTTTTTTATAATCAAAAAGTAAATCATTATACTCAGATTTTAAAGGGCTAGAAAACTTAAAGTCGATTGAATTACCACCTTCTGCTAAAAACTGTGCTTTTTTCTCTGCTAAAAGAGCTCCAAACTTCTTGTTAAATTCGCTTTTAATACTCTCTACAGCATTTTTAACTGTCTGCACAGGGTAATTGTTTAAAACAGACTTTAAACTAACTAATAACTCTTCTAAGCTTTTCTCTGAATAATTTTCTACTTGAATTTCTTTGTTATCACTTGATTCAGTATTTACAACTTCATTAGCACTGTCTACTGAGTCTACTTCAATCTCAGAATTATCTTCTGAAGATACAACTACCTCATTTTTAGCTTCTAATTTTGTTTCTTCTGAATTAACAGGGGTTTCGTTTTGAACAACTTTCTCTTGATTATCTAACATATCTACAATGTTTAAAGGTCTTTATATAATAATATAATTATATAGTCATCAAAATTACTCACAACTTACAAAAATAACAAGGTTTAATTATAGCAAAAATTTATACTGTAATTAAGAATTCCAAATTCGCCAAGATTCCTCTGCCTGTAGCTCTAGCATTTCATATCCGTTCTTAATTGCTGCGCCTTTTTCTTTGCCATTTGACAAAAATTTAGAAACCTCTGGATTGTAAATTAAATCGTAAAGCAGATGCTTAGATGTTAAAAATTGGTAAGGTATAGCTGGACAATTATCTATATCTGGTGAAGTTCCTAATGGGGTTGAGTTTACAATTACAGTATAATCCTCTATAATTTCTTGTGATAAATCAGCATATGATATTTGTTTTTTGCCTTCAGGATTTCTTGAAACAAACTTGTATTTAATATCATTACGTTTTAATGCATAAGCAATGGCTTTAGAAGCACCACCTGTACCCAAAATTAATGCTTTTTTATGGTGTTTTTTCAATAAAGGTTTAATTGACTTTTCAAAGCCAACAACATCTGAGTTGTATCCTTTTAAATTTCCTCTTTTAGTAATTTTAATGGTATTTACAGCTCCTATTTCTTTAGCGGTTTTATCTATCTTATCTAAATAAGGCATTACCTCTTCTTTATAAGGAATGGTTACATTTATACCTCTTACTCCTTCATTATCTTCTAAAATAGTCGGAAAATCATCGATTTTAGGCAAATCAAAATTAACATAATTGTGATTTTCTAAATTCAGTTGTGTAAACTTTTTACTAAAATATCCTCTTGAAAACGAGTAAGAAATATCTCTACCTAATAAACCAAATAACCTACTTTTTTCTTCTTTTGCCATAATAATCTATAATAAGTACTAATGCTATACCAATTAAAATAAATAATATTGCTACAAATGTTTCTGTTTTAAATAACTCTGGCATAAAACGCTCAAAGTTTTCAACAACTTTATTACCTTCTTTATCTATTAAAACTTGTCCATTTTCTTGAACATATATTTTCTCTTTCCAAGGCCAAACAATACCTAAAGAACCTGTTATAAACCCAATGATAACAGCATTTACAATCTTGTTATATTTCTTTAAAACATAACCCAAAACGTGAGAGATAGAAACTAAACCAAAAGCAGAACCTGCTGTAAAAACCGCAATAATTTTTAAATATTTTACTTTAATGGAATCAGATAATACCTCGAAATTACCAATAGCCAAATTGGTTAATACATTTAAAAGTACGTTTACTGAATCTACTAACAATAGCACATAATTACCCAATAAAATAAGTATGAAAGACCCTGATAAACCTGGCAAGGTCATACCAGAAACACCTATAATTCCACAAAGAAAAACAAACCATAGGTTATCATTTTCTTTAGCTGGTTTTAAAAAGCTAATGGCTAAACCTAATGTAATTCCTATAATTAAAGATATAAAACTGGTTCTGTTCCACTTCCCAAAATCTTTACCAATGTAATAAATTGAGCCAATAATCATTCCAAAAAACCAACTCCAAACATAGAGCTCAAAATGTTTTAAAAAATAGTCTAAAATAAGTGAAATACTAAAATAGCTAAAGATACTTCCACCCATTATCAACATAATAAATTGTGCATTGGTGTATTGAGAGAATCTTTTAAAATTCCCAGCAATTAAAAGTTTAAATGCTTTTAAATTAATTTTTTGAAAAGAATAGATTAAATCTTCATAAAAGCCAAGCACATAAGAAACTGTTCCACCAGAAACACCAGGTACTTTATTGGCAGCACCCATTGCTAATCCTTTAAAGAATAGTTTAGCTTTTTGCAGAAAAGTTCTTTCTTGTTGCATTTATTTTTTTTGTACTGCTAATCTCTCCATTCCTAAAATTAAGGCAAAACCAATTAATGCCAATAGACCAGCCAATAGTAATTGAGCATCACCATCAAAATTAGAAGGCAATACACTTTGTTGATTAAAAGGTACTTGTTCTCCATGCGAATTTGTTCTCCAAGTAATTGTTTCTTTCCAAGGCCAAATTTTATTTAAAGAACCAATAATAAATCCTGTTAGAACAGCAAGAGTGTACTCTTTATAATGATTAAATAACCATTTCAAAATTTTCGAAAATGATAATAAACCAACGATTGCTCCTAAACCAACAACTGCTATGGTTTTTAAGTCTTTATCACTAACAGCAGATAAAATAGGCTTGTAGGCGCCTAAAAGCACCAATATAAACGCACCTGAAATACCAGGTAAAATCATTGCACAGATTGCTAATGCACCTGCAATAAACATGAATAAAAGTGATGAATTCTCACTTACTAAAGGGTTTAAAGTTGTTATGTAATATGCTGTAAAAGCACCAATAATTAGTACTAAAACAGTTATAAAATTCCATTTTTTTATTTGTTTGGCTATATAAATAATACTTGCTAAAACCAATCCAAAGAAAAAAGACCAAAGCAAAATAGGTTCATTTTCTAATAAATATTTAATGGCTTTAGCCAAAGAAACAACACTGATAAATATTCCAGTAAATAAGGCCAATAAAAAATTTCCATTTAATTTTTTCCAAGCAGATTTAAAACCTTCATCCTTTAAGGTTTTAAATAAATCTAGATTTATATTACTTATTGAGCTTAATAGCTCTTCATAAATACCAGATATAAAAGCAATTGTACCTCCAGAAACTCCTGGTACAACATCTGCTGCACCCATTGCCATTCCTTTAAGACCTATAACTATGTAGTCACTAATTTTTCTGCTCATTTAATAGAAATTTCTTTGTTTAACGAATATAAAATTTTTTTTAGATAATAGAAGATTTCATACTAAGGTATCTAAAAAAAAGTTCTATTTTTATATTAATAAACTATAACTAATACATAACCAAATAATTACTAAAACATGAAATCTTATTCTATTTCATTATTATCACTTTTATCCTTTATTATTTTACTACTATCTTGTAGTAAAGAAATTCCAAAATCTCAAGCAACCGTTTATTTTAATGGAAACATTATAACTATGGAAAGTGAAAAACCTTCATATGTAGAAGCTCTAGTTGTAAGAGATGGAAAAATAGAATTTGCAGGAAACTCTGAAGAAGCAATGAAAACTGCTGGTTTAGGGCATAAAATGATTAATTTAAAAGGTAAAACGATGTTACCTGGTTTTATTGATGGTCATGCTCATTTCGCAAATTTTGCAGCACAAGCAATAGGAGCACAAATATTACCTCCACCAGATGCAGGTGCAAAAGACATACCTACTTTACTTGCCATTTTAAATGAATGGAACACAGAAGAAAACAGAGCCTTAACTGGTTGGATTTTTGGAAGCGGTTTTGATGATTCTGTTCTATTAGAAAAAAGATTTCCAACTAAGGAAGATTTAGATAAAGTTTCTACAGTACACCCAATAATGATTGTACATATTTCTGGTCATTTTGCATCATTAAACTCTAAAGGGTTAGAGCTATTAGGCATTACAAAAGACACTAAGAATCCTGATGGTGGAATCATAAGAAGAATGCCAAACAGCCAAGAACCAAATGGAGTATTAGAAGAATTAGCTGCAATTCCTTTTTATGCTAAAGCATTAACTCCAGCATCAGAAGAAGCACTTTTAAAATTTATGGATGCTGGTCAGGAAATGGCTTTATCATATGGTTACACTACAGCTCAAGAAGGTAGAGCTATGGAACAGCATGATTTATTAGCAACTTTTGCGGAAAAAGGCTTTTGGAAAATTGATGTTGTATCTTATATAGATTACGCTTTTCAGGAAAGCATGAATAGTAAATGGAATAAAAAAGACTATGAAAATCATTACAGAATTGGTGGAATGAAATTAACTTTAGATGGTTCTCCTCAAGGAAGAACTGCTTGGAGAACAAAACCATATTTGCTTGCTCCTCATAATGCTGTACCAAATTATTTAGGCTATCCAGCAATTCCAAAAGATGAAGATGTTTTAGCCATATATGAAAATGCATTTAAAAATAATTGGCAAATACTAACACATGCAAATGGAGATGCTGCTATGGATCAAATGATTCGTACAATGACAAAAGCTGCAGAAAAATATGGTAATAATAATCGAAGAAATGTTTTAATTCATGGGCAATATGTTAGAGATGATCAGTTGGATTCATTTAAAGAATTAAACGTAATTGCATCATTATTTCCTTTGCATACATTTTATTGGGGTGATTGGCATCAAGAAATTATTGGAGGAGAATTAGGGCAAAAAATTAGTCCAACAAGAACTGCACTAAACAAGGATTTAAAAATCTCTATTCATACAGATGCACCAGTAGCTTTACCTAATTTAATGAGAGTTGTTTGGACAGCTGTAGAAAGAACATCTAGAACAGGCAAAATAATTGGAGAAAGTGAAAGGTTAACTCCTTACGAAGCTTTAAAAGCAATTACAATTTGGTCTGCTTATCAACATTTTGAAGAAGATAGCAAGGGTTCTTTAACTGCTGGTAAATTAGCAGATCTAGTTATTTTAAATGAAAACCCATTAACTGTTGAACCTAGTAAAATAAAAGATATAATTGTTTTAGAAACCATTAAAGAAGGCAAATCAATCTATAAAAGACAGTAGTTTATCTCAGCATATTTATAAATAACTCTTAGTTCGAGATTTGATTTTTTCTTATTCTTCTTATCTTTGAGAGAACTTAAAAAAAATAAAATGAAATTTAAATCTATAAGTTTAGCACTAGTTGCAGTTCTTATAATTTCGTGCAAAACTGAAGTTAAAAAAACTTCTAATAAAAAAATGGAAATTGCAGAAAATATTAAAGAGCAATCTGAAACAGAAATTACTCCAATTAGCCATGCTACAACAGTATTAGAATTCGATGATACTATTATTTATCTAGACCCTACAGGAGGTGCTGAAGCTTTCTCAGATTTTGAAAATCCAGATTATGTATTAATTACAGATATTCATGGAGATCATATGAATTTAAAAACGCTAAATGCTTTAACTCTAGAAAACGCTACAATTATTGCTCCTGAAGCTGTTGCCAAAGAAATTAGTGCAGTAAAAGCTAAAGAAGTAATCGTAATTAATAATGGTGAAGAAAAATCGTTTTCTAATTTTGATATTGAGGCAATACCTATGTACAATTTAAGAGAAGAAGCTCTAAAATTTCATAGTAAAGGAAGAGGAAATGGTTATGTTTTAACCATTAACGATGAAAGAATTTATTTCTCTGGAGATACAGAAGACATCCCAGAGATGAGAAGTTTAGAAAATATAGACAAGGCTTTTGTTTGTATGAACTTACCTTACACTATGCCAGTAGAAAATGCTGCAAGTGGTGTTTTAGCATTTAAACCAAAACAGGTTTACCCTTATCATTACAGAGGTACAAATGGTTTGAGTGATATTAATAAATTTAAAGAATTGGTTAACAAAGGTGATGCTAACATAGAAGTTGTACAATTAAATTGGTACCCTAACAGAAATTAATAACTACGTAAACTATATAAAATTATGAAAAAAATAAGTCTATTAATAGTACTTTTTGCAATTGCAATCTCTTGTACAAAAAGTGAAGAAAAAATTGCAGAAGCAACAATATCTGCTAAAAGCGGAAGCTCTGTAAGTGGGATTGTAACCTTTACACAAGTTGATGGAAAAGTTATGATGAAAGCAGATTTAAAAGGATTAACTCCTGGTACACATGCTATTCATATCCATGAAAAAGGAGACTGTTCTTCTGATGATGGAAAATCTGCAGGAGGTCATTGGAATCCAACACAAGATAACCATGGTGAATGGAAACATGGAGAATTTCATAGTGGAGACATTGGTAATTTAGAAGCGGATGAAAATGGAAATGCTACAATAGAGAAAGAGAGTGATTTTTGGTGTATTGGTTGTGAAGATGATGCCAAAAACATTGTTGGACATGCAATTATTGTTCATGCAGGTACAGACGATTTTAAATCTCAACCTTCAGGTGCTGCTGGTGCTAGAGTTGGTTGTGGAGAAATTATGGAAAAATAATTTTCCAATTATTAATAAAAAAAGGTCACTATAACTAGTGACCTTTTTTTATAAACAATGTTTTCGTTTAATATTCTAAACCAATTTTAGCCCTTACTTCATCTAAAGTTTTCATTAATTCTTTAGAAAAATCATAAGTCATTATTGGACTTTCTTTTTTACCATCTCTTAACAATTGACTAAAATGATCAGTTTCAAAATTATAACCAATACTCTTATAATTAAAATCTAAAGTTTCAGATTGACCGTCTTTTATAACTTTAACTGTTGATGGTTCATGAAATCTTGTATTTATTTTTACTTCAGCTTTTTCGAATGTAAAAATAGCCTCAGTTGGTGTTTCTTCTATCAAAGTACTTTTTAAATAAGCTTTTGCATTCTTGTATTGAAAAACAATATCACAAGAAGAATCTGCTCCATTTTCAAAAAATGTTGCGTTTGCTTTTATACCTAATGGTTTACCTAAAGTGCTTAAAGCTGCAAAGATTGGATAAATACCAATATCTAACAAAGAACCACCACCAACTTCTTTTTTAAATACTCTACTATCTGTATTATATTCAGTTACAAATCCAAAATCGGCTTTTAAATCAATTAAATTACCATATTTTTTCTTTTGATAAAGATCTAGTACAAATTGGTAATGAGGCAAAAAATAAGTCCAAAGTGCCTCCATTAAAAGTACATTATTGGCTTTTGCTACAGCAATCATTTCATGTACTTCATTAGAGTTCATTGCAAAAGGCTTTTCACATAAAACTGCTTTTTTGTATTTTAAACACAAAATAGAATGCTCTTTATGAAAACTGTGAGGTGTTGCAATATATACTGCATCTACATTTGGGTCTTCAGCAAGTGCTTTATACGAGTTATAGGCATTATCTGCCTTAAATTTATTGGCAAATTCATTTGCTCTATCTTGACTTCTAGAAGCTACAGCAACCAATTTTACGTTACTTACATTTGCTAAATCTGTTGCAAATCTATCTGCAATTTTACCAAGACCAATTATTCCCCAATTAATAACTTTATCACTAGCCATTATACTTCATTCAATTTTAAATCATTTTTATTTTTAAAAAGTGTTTGAATTAAAATTGCAATTCCCATTACTAAAACACAGCCTAATAAATTAAGCCATAAATAAGGTAACCAATCTAAAATAAAAACCAGGATGATTATAATTTGTGTAATTACTGCTGCAATAAAAACCGCATTTCCTCTTACAAATTTTATAAAAAATGCAAGCAAAAATATCCCTAGAACATTTCCGTAAAATATAGATCCAATAATGTTAACTAGCTGAATTAAGTTATCGAATAAATTAGCAATACAAGCTACAGAGATTGCTATAATTCCCCAAGCTAACGTAAACCATTTGGAGGCTTTTACATAATGCTCCTCACTTTTATCATCCTTTACATTTCTTTTGTATAAATCAATGGCAGTTGTACTTGCTAATGCATTTAACTCTGAAGCTGTAGATGACATGGCTGCAGATAAAATAACTGCCAATAACAAGCCTATTAAACCTCTAGGAAGATTATTTAAAATAAAATGGATAAAGACATAATCTTTATCATTAGATTCTATTTTTTTAAAATCTTTTTGTTGATTTAAAATAGCAACTAACTCTTTGGCTTCTTCTTTTAAAGTGAAATCTTTATCATTTAAAACTTTTATTTGTTCTCTTTCTCTATCTTGAACACCATCAATAAAAAGCATTCTTTTTTCGTCTTCAATTTTAGCATGTTCACTTTCTAATTGCTGAAATTTACTGCTAAATTTAGAGTTAGCAATTGCATCATTAACCTTTGGATTAAAATTTAAAGGTGATGCATTAAATTGATAAAAAACGAAAACCATGACACCAACAAGCAGTATAAAAAATTGCATTGGCACTTTAAGTAAGCCATTAAAAATTAGACCTAGTTGACTTTCTCTAACAGATTTACCAGACAAATAACGTTGAACCTGACTTTGATCGGTACCAAAATAGGACAACATTAAAAATGTTCCACCTAAAATTCCTGTCCAAACAGTATATCTATTATTTAAATCAAAAGAAAAATCTAAGACTTCCATTTTTCCACTTGCACCTGCAATATCTAAAGCTCTACTAAAAGTTATATCTTCAGGAAGTTGGCTCATGATCATAAAAAACGCTACCAACATTCCAAAAAATATAATAATCATTTGCTGTTTTTGAGTAACATTTACTGCTTTTGTACCTCCAGAAACTGTGTATATAATTACTAAAAAACCTATTATAATATTTAACACCAATAAATCCCAACCTAAAACAGCCGATAAAATAATAGCTGGTGCAAAAATGGTAATACCTGCTGCTAAACCTCTTTGTACCAAAAATAAAATAGCTGCTAAACTTCTTGTTTTTAAATCGAATCTTCCTTCTAAAAACTCATAAGCAGTGTATACTTTTAACTTATGGTAAATTGGGATAAAAACTGCGCAAATAACAACCATAGCTATTGGTAAACCAAAGTAAAATTGCACAAAACCCATTCCACTATGAAAAGCCTGACCTGGAGTTGACAAAAACGTTATTGCACTTGCTTGTGTAGCCATAACAGAAAGACCAATTGTCCACCATTTAGAATCACTACCACCTTTTATATAGTCTGTAACATTGCTGTTTTTGCGAGTTACATAAGTACCATAAGCAACTATGAATACTAAAGTTACAGATAGAATAATCCAATCTACGTAATGTAATTTACTTGCTACTTCCATAAATTAATTTGTAAAATGGTTTGTAATTAAATAGAATAAAATCAAATAAATTAGATTCGCTATTAAAACGAAAGTGTAAACTTTTTCCCACTTGTATTTAGGTTTTTCCATACGTTTCATTTTATATAATTAGCAATATTTTTTTATTCTTTACCCACACTTAGCATGTTTGCAAATAATTTATAGGCTCCAGAAACACCTGCAGGTAATTCTCTAAAAAAACTTAAACCTGTATAAATATAATTTCCTTTGCCATATTTGGCAATTAGCAAACTACCTAATTTAGGTGTTTCTCCTTTATCTTTCATTGATAAAATTGGTGTGTATTGATCACTCCACGCAATTGGAAAATACAAACCTCTTTCTTGAACCCATCCTTTAAAATCATTCTCAGTAATTTTATTCGGAAAATTTAATAAAGAATTATTTGGATCTAATACAGTAACCTCTGCAAATTCGTCTGTAACTCTATCTCTAGATAATTTAAGCTGATAAGGTGCTTGTACATCTACTCCTCTATTTGTATTGTATTGCACAATCATATTACCACCGTTTTTTACATATTCTAACAAATGTTTTTGTTTGAACTTCAATTCACTTACAACATTATAAGCTCTAATTCCTAGAACAATGGCATCAAATTGCTGTAAATTTTTATCGTTTATTTCTGATGGATTTATCTCAATAACATTATAACCTATTTGTTGTAAACTTTCTGGAACAGCATCGCCTGCACCTTTTATATAACCAATATTATTACCTTTCTTTTCGATATTTAATCTAACAATTTTAGCTTCAGAATTTTTAAGTACGGTTTGTTTTGGAATATGATTGTAATTAATTTCTATCAACTCTTTCGTAAAAGTTTCTCCTTTAGATTTTGCAATTACTTTTAAATTTCCTTCAGATTGATTTTTAGGAGGAATAACCATAAAAACAACTACTTGCTTGTCATTTTTTTGTGCAATATTAAAAGTGATTTCTTTGGGTGAAACAGACCAGTCTTTTGGCACTTCTAATTGTACATTACCCGTTACAAAATTCGCTCCTGCTCTAACCTCAACTTCTACTTGTTTAGCAATACTATCAGAAAAAATTATTACTTTATCTTTTAGTTTAGTTGTAACACTTGGTACTATTTCAAAAGGCTCGTAAATCTCTCCTTTATCACGTTTTGAATACCTTCTAATTACATTTTTGGTAATAGTAATTGGCACATAGTTTATTACCAAATTAAAATCTATTGTAATTTCTCTAGGTGTTTCTGGTTTACCAATTAATGTTCTATCATGTACAGAATACATTCCTAGAGAAGCTTCTTTCCTCAACCAATAAGGATCTGAAAAATTAGCTCCTTTTAAAGAAATACTCTCTTTAAAATTCTGTTTTACATTTTTTGACAAACTTACCCCTTTAAAGATTTTTGATGCTGTGTTATTTGCTGTAATGGATGTTAACTCTACTGCAACATCACTTCTATTAATTACTTCAAAATTTACATCAATTTTTGAATTAGGAACTGCTGTTGAACTAACTGCAGATGCTTCTAAATATAAACCTAAACATGCTTCTATAATTTCTTTAATTTGAGTCGTCTTGATTTTTTTCCAATGTTCATCTTCTAACTTATTTATCAAAGAATAAGCTTCTAGTAACTTTGGTATGTGCTTAGCAGGATTTGTAAAATCAAAATTTTCTTCAACATCGTATAAAATATCACCAACTTCACCTCCGTTTTTTACACGATTCCAAGTAGTGTTAATTCCAGAGAAAATATCATTTTTATCTTTAGGTGCTTCACCTTTTAAAAACTCTACGTACTCTGTTTGAGTACCTCTTGTTGTTAGTCTTCCAAAACCTTGGCACAAGTGCTGACTGCTAGCCATAGATGCTAATTCGTTATTAGAAAGTCCTTTTAGAGGATAATAAACTCCTACATCAAATTGGGTGAAGTTTTTAGAAGCTTCTTTAAACTCGTCTCTATTTCTGTAAAACCAAGATGATGTATTAAAAAACAATCTTTTAGGTTGCCATGTTTCTGTAAATTTTAATTGATCTGCAAACTGCTTTTCATCATTTACTAAATCAAAAGCTTCTACACTTAACATTGCAGAACTAGTATGATGACCATGAGTTGTACCTGGAGTTCTATGGTTAAATCTATTAATAATTACATCTGGTTTAAAAGTTCTAATTGCCCAAACTACATCACTTAATACTTCTTTTTTATTCCAAATTTCTAAAGTTTCATCTGGATGTTTAGAATAGCCAAAATCATTTGCTCTTGTAAATAACTGTTCTCCTCCATCTACGCTTCTAGCTGCAAGCAACTCTTGAGTTCTAATAACGCCCAATAACTCTCTAATTTCTGGCCCTATTAAATTCTGACCTCCATCACCTCTTGTTAAAGATAAATAACCAGTTCTTGCCTTAACTTCATTTGCTAAGTATGCAATTAAACGAGTATTTTCATCATCTGGATGTGCAGCTATATAAAGAGCAGTTCCTAAAAAGTTTAATTTTTGAACCTTTTCAAAAATTTCATTTGAAGTTAATTTATTAGGTTGCTGAGCAAAAAGTGTTGTAAACATCAGCAATACTGCTGAAATTGAAAGGAATAATTTCTTCATTTTTTGTAGTTGATAACACACAAATGTAGTTTTTTTAATCAGTAAAAAAGTGCGTATTAACATAATTATAACGTTTTTAAAAACATGAACAAAATGCTCATAACCTGTTAATAAATTAATTTTAAAAGTCGCTTTTTAAGATTATATTTGTAAATCAAATTAAGAAAAATAATCAATGAAATTTATTGTATCGAGTTCACAACTTTTAAAGCAATTACAAGTTTTAGGAGGCGTTATAAATAGCAACAACACCTTACCAATTTTAGACAACTTTTTATTTGAATTATCTGAAAATCAACTTAAAGTTTCTGCTTCAGATTTAGAAACTACAATGAGTTCTGTTGTAGATGTAGAGAGTGATAGTTCTGGTGCCATTGCAGTTTCTGCACGTTTGTTATTAGATACATTAAAAACATTTCCAGATCAACCTTTAACTTTTAAAACTGAAGGTGATAATACTATAGAAATTAGTTCTGATCAAGGTAAATATGATATGGCTTATTTTGGTGGTGATGAATTTCCAAAAGCGGTTTCTTTACCTAGCCCAAGCAAAACAGTTGTGCCTGCAAATATTTTAGGTACTGCAATTTCAAAAACAATTTTTGCTGCTGGTAATGATGATTTAAGACCAGTAATGAGTGGGGTGTTTTTTCAATTTAGTTCTCAAAGTTTAACTTTTGTAGCTACTGATGCTCATAAATTGGTAAAATATTCTAGAACAGATGTTACTGCAGATCAAACTGCAGAATTCATTATGCCAAAGAAACCTTTAAATTTATTAAAAGGTATTTTAGGTGGTTCTGAAAGTGATGTAACTATTGAATATAATGATGCAAACGCAAAATTTACTTTTGATAATATTGTATTGGTTTGTAGATTAATTGATGGTAAATATCCAAATTACGAAGCTGTTATACCAAAAGAAAATCCGAATAAATTAACTGTAGATAGAGCATCATTTTTAAACTCTGTTAGGCGTGTTTCTATTTTCTCTAGCAAAACTACACACCAGATTCGTTTAAAAATGGCTGGTACAGAATTAAACATTTCTGCAGAAGATTTAGATTTCTCTAACAAAGCAGATGAACGTTTAAGTTGCGATTATCAAGGTGATGATATGCAAATTGGTTTTAACTCACGCTTTTTAAGTGAAATGTTAAACAACTTAAGTTCTAGCGAAGTTTTAATTGAAATGTCTTTACCAAATAGAGCAGGTATTTTAACACCTATTGAT
The DNA here is from genome assembly GCF_024362345.1 of Polaribacter dokdonensis. Classification (GTDB taxonomy): domain Bacteria; phylum Bacteroidota; class Bacteroidia; order Flavobacteriales; family Flavobacteriaceae; genus Polaribacter; species Polaribacter dokdonensis. The sequence goes on from NZ_CP101505.1 coordinate 1,163,252, forward strand.
GGCACAGATGAAGGTGAACAAGTAACTATGCTTGTTATGCCAGTAATGCTGAACAACTAGTTTTAGATAGTTTTTATTTAAAACATTTTAAATATTAAAACCACAATAAATCTGATTTTAAACTCAGAATTTATTGTGGTTTTTTGATTACTTTTACTTGCATGAATTTCTTAGCTCATCTCTATTTATCAGAAAATAACACCAATATTATGATTGGTAATTTTATTGCAGATCATGTAAGAGGAAATAATTTCACGCATTTTAGTAATGAAATTCAACAAGGTATTTTTCTGCATAGAGAAATTGACACCTTTACAGATGCACATCCTATTGTAAGAAAAAGCAAAAGACGTTTACACAAACGTTACAGGCATTATGATGGAGTAATTATAGATATTTTCTACGATTACTTTTTGGCTAAAAACTGGAGTAACTATTCAGAAATACCCTTAGAACTTTACACACAAGCTATTTATAAATTATTTAAGGAGAAATCTTTAGAACTTCCTGTAAAATCTCAGAACTTTATTAGATATATGATTGAATATGATATTTTATACAATTATCAATTTAAAGAAGGGATTGCTAAAGTTTTAAATGGAATGAATCACAGAACCAAAGGCAAATCTCAAATGAATTTAGCAATTGAAGATTTAGAAATATTACAAGAAGAATTAGAAGAAGATTTTAATTTATTTTTCAAAGATTTGCATGCCTTTACCAAAATCAAATTAAAAGAAATTCAATCTGAATTATGAGAAATATACTAAGTCTATTATGCTTTACAATTGTTTTAATTTCTTGTAAAGAACAAACTGAGATTGGTTTAATTACAGAAAAAGCAATGGTAGTTTCTGCAAGAGTTGAGGCTTCAGAAATAGGTTCATCAATTCTAAAAAAAGGTGGTAATGCTTATGATGCAATGGTTGCTACACATTTTGCATTAGCAGTGGTATATCCTGTTGCTGGTAATATTGGAGGAGGTGGTTTTATGGTGTATAGAAATAACGATGGCACAAAAGGAGCTTTAGATTTTAGAGAGAAAGCACCTATTACTGCTCACAAAGACATGTATTTAGATTCATTAGGTAATGTTATCAAAAATAAAAGTGTTTTAGGTGCACATGCAGTGGGTATTCCTGGTTCTGTTGCTGGTGTTTTTGAAGTACATCAAAAATTAGGGAGTTTACCTTTTTCTGATTTGGTTCAACCAGCCATTGATTTAGCAAAAAACGGAATTACAATAACTAAAAAACAAGCCAAAGATTTAAACAATGCTACTGAAAGATTTAGAAAAGTAAATAATTATCAAACTATTTTTGATAAAGAATGGAAAGCAGGTGACACTCTTATTCAGAATGAATTAGCACAAACTTTAGAACGAATTAGAGATTTTGGTAAAGATGGTTTCTACAAAGGTAAAACTGCAGATTTGTTGGTAAATTACATCACTGAATTAGGAGGGATAATTTCTCATAAAGATTTAGAAAACTACAAAGCTATATGGAGAAAACCTATTGAATTTTCTTACAAAGGTCATGACATTACTTCTATGACTTTACCTGCAAGTGGTGGTATTTGTTTGGCCCAGATTTTAAAATCTATAGAACCTTATAATCTTACTCAAATAGAGCATAACTCAACAAAATATATTCAATTATTAACAGAGGCAGAAAGACGTGCTTATGCAGATAGGGCTCATTATTTAGGTGATATTGATTTTGTAGATGTTCCTTTAGATAGTTTAGCAAATACCAAATATTTAAAAAAGAGAATGAACTCTTTTTCTTGGGATAAAGCTACACCTTCATCAGCAGTTTCGCATGGTAAAATTCTAGGATATGAAAGTGATGAAACCACCCATTATTCTATTGTAGATCAATTTGGAAATGCAGTTTCAGTAACAACCACTTTAAATACAGGTTATGGTTCTAAAGTATTAGTAAAAGGTGCTGGTTTTTTTCTGAATAATGAAATGGATGATTTTTCCAGCAAACCTGGTGTCCCAAATGTGTATGGTTTGGTTGGTTCTAAAGCAAATGCAATAGCTCCAGAAAAACGAATGTTAAGCTCAATGACTCCAACAATCGTAGAAAAAGATGGTCAATTAAAAATGGTTGTTGGTACTCCTGGAGGTTCTACAATTATAACTTCTGTTTTGCAAAATATTCTTAATGTTGTCGATTATAAAATGGGCATGCAAGAATCTGTAAATAAACCACGTTTTCATCATCAATGGTTACCAGATGTAATAAGAATGGAACCTAATGGATTTGATGATAACACAAAAACGAGGCTTAATGATTTAGGCTATGATTTACTAGAAAGAAACTCTTTAATCATTGGTAGAGTTGATGCAATTTTAGTCTTGCCAAGTGGAAAATTAGAGGCTGGAGCTGATAAAAGAGGTGATGATGCAGCAGCAGGATTTTAAATCAATAAATAATGCGTAAAATTTTATATCTTCTTTTAGCTATCATTCTTTTTACCAATTGCAAAACCGAAGAATTTACAATACTAAACTTAAGAGAATCAAAGCATAAATTTCCAAAACAAATATTTGAATTTCCAGTTTTAAATGGTAAAAAGAATATTACAGACAATATTAATAGGCAACTAATCCAATCTCTTTTTGATATAAACGTTAAATCAGATTACAAAAAGGTTTTCCAAAATGCTTGGGCTACTAAAGAGAGTTCTATAAATAATCTATCATTTCTTAACTATAAAATAAACGCTTTAAATGAACAACTATATTCGGTTACTTTTTATACTGAAGGTTGTGGAGCTTATTGCGAAGAATATGAACAAAGTTATAATTTTGATATAAAAAGTGGAAACAAAATAATTCTAGATTCTTTATTTACGTTAACAGGGAAAAAGAAATTCTTAAAAAATATATCAAATCAAAAAAGTAAAGAAATTAATAATTACATAACTTGGTTAGAGAAAGAGCAAAAATCAAAAGAAAATCAATCAATAGAATTATATAGAACTTGCTTAAAAAGTTTACCCTTTAAATCTTTAGAATATGTAGACTTTAAAATAAAAAAAGATTCCATAATTTTAGCATCAGACAGATGTTCAAATCATGCAATGAGAGCTCTAGATAATTTAGGAGATTATACATTTACTTTTCATAAATCAGATCTAAATATTCTATTGAATGATTATGGAAAAAATTTACTTAAAACCAGTAATTAAAAATGACACAAGCCTTCCACCTAGCAATACCCGTTCAAAATTTAGAAAAATGTAGAACTTTTTATAGAGATGTTTTACAGTGTGAAGAAGGCAGATCTTCAGATGATTGGGTAGATTTTAATTTCTTTGGCCATCAATTAGTAATTCATCAAAAAGAAGGTTTTACCTCCGATCGTATTTCTAATCCTGTAGATGGTAAAGACGTCCCTGTCCCTCATTTTGGAGTAGTTTTAACTTGGAATGATTGGCATACTTTAGCTGATAGATTAAAAGAACTAAAAACCAAATTCATTATAGAACCAGGAATTCGTTTTGAAGGCAAAGTTGGTGAACAAGCTACCATGTTTTTTAACGACCCAGAAAACAATGCTTTAGAGTTCAAAGCGTTTAAAGATGAAAGTCAATTATTTGCTAAATAGTTAAAACTTTTGTGATTTTTTTAAGTTTGATTTTCTTTACCTTTAAAGACTAAACCAAACTTTATAATCATGAAAAAAATAATTCTTCTTTTTTCGTTAATTCTTACCTATACAAGTTTTTCTCAAGGAACAAGATTATTAAGACAACCTACATTATCTAATAATCAAGTAGTTTTTGTGCATGCTGCAGATTTATGGAAAGCACCAATAAATGGTGGTAATGCTATAAGACTTACAAGTGATGAAGGCTATGAATCTAGCCCAAAGTTTTCTAAAGATGGGCAATGGATTGCTTTTACAGCTCAATATGATGGAAATATTGATGTCTATGTAGTTTCAATTAACGGTGGTGAACCTAAAAGACTAACCTATCACTCAGCTTCAGACATTGTACAAGGTTGGACACCTGATGGTAAAATCTTATTTAGATCTAACAGAGAAGGCAGACCTACACAAACCAATAAATTCTTTACCATTTCAACAAAAGGTGGCTTACCTGAAGCTTTTGATATTCCAAGAGCAGCCTTTGGTGAAATTTCTGAAGACAATAAATATATTGCCTACACTCCTATTACCAGTTGGGATGCTGAATGGAGAAATTATAGAGGAGGACAAGCAATGCCTATTTGGATTGTAAACCTTAAAACTAAAGAATTAATTAAAACACCACAATTAGATGGTGAAAGACATGTAAACCCTGTTTGGTTTAATGGTGATGTATATTACATTTCAGAAAGAGATTATACAGCCAATATTTGGTCTTACAATATTAAAACAAAGCAAGAAACACAAGTTACTTTTCATAAAAAGTTTGATGTTAAAAATCTTGATGCCAATCAAAATGGAATTGTATATGAACAAGCAGGCTTTTTACATATGCTAAATCCTACAACTAAAAAAAGCAATCAAATTGTTATTAATGTAAAAGGAGATTTAAATTACTCTAGAACAAGATGGATGAATGTTTCTGGCAGAAACTTAACCAATCCAAATGTATCTCCTAAAGGTAAAAGAGCCATTTTTGAATATCGAGGAGAAATTTTTACCATACCTAAAGAAAATGGTACTTGGAGAAATTTAACCAATTCATCAGGAGTTGCAGATCGTTCTCCTATTTGGTCTCCAAAAGGAGATAAAGTAGCTTGGTTTTCTGATAAAAATGGAGAGTATGAATTAGTGCTCTCAGATCAAACTGGAGCTAATCAAGAGTTTATAAAATTACCAAATCCTACTTTTTATTTTCAACCTGATTGGTCTCCAGATGGAAAACATATTGCTTACACAGACACCAATTTTGTAATTTGGATTATTAATTTAGACACTAAAAACATTGTTAAAGCAGATGCTGATGGTTTTGCACATCCAAACAGAACAATGAATCCTAAATTTTCTCCTGATAGTGATTGGATTGTCTATGTAAAACAAAATGATAATAGTTTTAAATCTGTTTATGCATATCAATTAAGTACTAAAAAAATTGTACAAATCACAGATAGAATTGCAGATGCTATTTCTCCTGTTTGGGATGCTTCAGGTAAATATATATATACTTTAGCAAGTACAGATTATGGCTTACAAACTGGTTGGCTAGACATGTCTTCTTACGATCCTAGTGTAACTAGAACTTTATATTCTATTGTACTAAATTCAACTGATAAAGCTCCTAATCTACCAAAAACAGACGAAGAAGAAAAACCTAAATCAAAGTCTGATGATTCAAAAAAGAAAGAAGACAAAAAAGAGAATAGCAAAAAAACGATTATAGATGAAAATGGTATTTTTGATAGAGCTGTGGCTTTAGATTTACCTGCCAGCAATTACGTTGGTTTATTAAAAGGACCAAAAAACAAAGTTTTTATTGCTGAATCAAAACCGAATACTAGAGGATTAACCCTACATAGTTTTGATGTTGCAAAAGAAAAAGCAACTGTGTTTGCTACAGGTGTTTCCTCTATGACAGCCTCTAGTGATGCTAGTTCTATTTTATTATCTAAAGGTAGTAGCTGGAGTTTAAACAAAGCTACTGCTGCAAAAGCAGGTAAAGAGAGCTTAAAAACTAACTTAAAAATTAAAGTAGATCCTAAAGCAGAAGCGCATCAAATCTTTAAAGAAGGATGGCGATTTATGAGAGATTTTCTTTATGTAGATAATGTTCATGGTGCTCCTTGGAATGATATTTACAAATGGTATTCTCCATGGATAAATGATGTTAGACACAGAACAGATTTAAATTATGTAGTAGATATAATGAGTGGTGAGGTTGCTATTGGGCATTCTTATGTTTCTGGTGGAGATTTACCAAATGTAAATAGAGTTGCTGTAGGATTATTAGGTGCAGATTTAGAAAAGCATAAAGGTTACTATAGATTCAAGAAAATTTATAAAGGCGAACGTTGGAACCCAAATATTTTTGCTCCATTAGGTTTACCAGGAATCAATGTAAACAAAGGTGATTATTTAGTAGCTATAAATGGCGTAGATTTAACTTCAGAAATGAATCCTTATCAATTATTAGAACAAACTGCTGGTAGAGAAATTTACATTAAAGTAAATGATAAACCATCTCTAAAAGATGCAAAGTCAATTTTAATAACACCAACAGCAAGTGAGAGAGGTTTAAGAAATATTGATTGGGTAGAAAGTAATCGTAGAAAAGTTGATGAATTATCAAATGGAAAATTAGCTTACGTTTATGTTCCAAATACTAGCAACCCTGGTTTTACATCTTTTAATAGATACTACTTTTCTCAACAGGATAAAAAAGGAGTTGTAATTGATGAAAGAAATAATGGTGGTGGTTCTGCAGCTGATTATATGATAGACATAATGTCTAGAGAAGTTGTTGGTTATTTTAACAGCAAATCAGAAAGCAGAAAACCTTGGACAACACCAATGGCTGGAATTTGGGGGCCAAAAGTGATGATTATCAATGAAAGAGCTGGTTCTGGAGGAGATTTGTTACCTTATATGTTTAAAGTAAAAAACTTAGGAACTCTAGTTGGAACAAGAACTTGGGGTGGTTTAGTTGGTACTTGGGACACTCCAAGATTCATAGATGGAGGAAGAATGATTGCACCAAGAGGTGGTTTTTACGATGTTGATGGTAATTGGGCTGTTGAAGCTGAAGGTGTAGCTCCAGATATTGAAGTACATCAAACACCAAAAGAAGTTTTATCTGGTAAAGATCCTCAATTAGAAAGAGCAGTTGCAGAAGCTTTACGTTTATTAAAAGGCAATGAATTTATTTTAAAACCAGAACCAAAAGCTCCAATTCGTTCTAAAAGACCTAAAGGATATCAAAAAGACAACTAATATGATGAAAATAATTCCCACTTTTGTGGGAATTGTTTTTTAATGAAACTCATTTTTGCTTGAAAGTTATAGAAAGTCATATTGCTTTAGAATTAGAAAAACCAGTTCGTTTTCAAGAATATGGAGTGGGTATTTTTAATACAATACCTACTAAATCTGGGATTAAAAAAGCTATTAAAAAAAAACTAATTTTAATTGATGATGAACTTGCTACCACTTCTAAATATATTTCAGGAGGAGAAAAGATTGCTTTATTAGAAAATGAAGAAATAGAATCATTCACAAGATTAAAATTAGATTTAGAAGTATTGTATGAAGATGATTACTTAGCCATAATTTACAAACCTTCAGGCATTTTAGTAAGTGGCAACAAGTTTGTAACTATTGCAAATGCATTAGCTCAAAATCTAAAAAAAAGCAATCAAATAGATGCTGTAAAACCTCAACCTGTGCATAGGTTAGATTACCCAACTTCTGGATTATTGTTAGTAGGAAAAACAAGCACTGCCATTCAAAAACTAAGTGAGTTGTTTCAAAAAAAAGAAATTCAAAAAACATATTTTGCAATCTCAATAGGAAAAATGTGTTCTGGAGGTGTTATCAATTTAAAGATTGACAATAAACATGCATCTACTAATTTTGAAGTTTTACAATCTGTAAAATCTGAGCGTTTTGAGTTTTTGAATTTGGTAGAATTATCGCCTAAAACAGGTAGAAAACATCAAATAAGAAAACATTTAGCTAAAATTGGTCATCAAATATTAGGAGATAAAATCTATGGAATAAATTCCTTAAAACTAAAAGGAAATGGCTTGTATTTACACGCAGCTACAATTTCATTTCTACATCCTCTTACAAAAGAAAAAATTTCTGTTTCAAAAGAAATCCCTAAAAAATTTCTTAAAATTTTTCCAGATATAAAGATTTTTTAAATTAAACATTTTTAAACAATTCGTAAAAGTCGATCATTATGTGTACTATATTTTAAATATTCTTTTAGCTTTATAAAATATTTAAGATTAAAATGTTAGAAATTAGACCTAATTGTGAACATTGCAACAAAGATTTGCCTAACACATCAACTGAAGCTATGATTTGCTCTTTTGAATGTACCTATTGTAAGACTTGTGCTATAGAAATTTTCGAAAACGTTTGCCCAAGTTGTAGTGGTAATTTCACTAAAAGACCAATTAGACCCTCAAAAATGATTGAGAAATATCCAGCATCAAAAAAGAGAGTTTATCAACCTAAAGATGTAACTCTTTCTAAAATAAATTCAGAAAAGTTGAAAAACATTTTACCAGAAAACAGATGAAAAACGAAGAATATTCGCAATCTAAACTCAACAGAGTTAAAAGAGGTGCTGTAAGAGCTACTTACGAAAAAGAAAAAATAAATAACATTTTAGATGCAGGTTTTTTGTGTTATGTAGGTTATATATACGAAGGTAAACCTATAACCATTCCAATGGCTTATGCCAGAAAAGACAATAAAATTTACATTCATGGTTCTACAGGAAATAGAATGCTTTTATCCATTTTAGAAAGTAAAGAAACCTCTATAACTGTAATGCATTTAGATGGTTTGGTTTTGGCACGTTCAGGGCTACATCACTCAGTAAATTATAGGTCTGTTACACTTTTTGGGGGGTTAAAAAAAGTGGAAAAAGATGAAGAGAAAACTGAAGTTTTAAGATGGATTGTAGATCAAATGATACCCAATCATTGGGATTCTTTAAGGCCTATGTATAAGAAAGAATTAGACAGAACTTTGGTTGTAGAATTTACCATAAATACTGGGTCTGCAAAAATTAGAGATGTTGGTGTAAATGATGAACCAGAAGATTACGATTTAGATATTTGGGCAGGTATAGTTCCTATTAAACAAGTTGCAGAATATCCAATAGCCGATAAAGGAAAGCCTGAAAAAATGAAAATACCAGATCATATTTTAGATTATTATAAGGGTAACCAATAGTTTCTTATTTTAAAAATTAATAATTTAGCTATTAAATTAAATTCCTAAAAATGAAGAAGTTTTTAAAAATAGTAAGTTCAATATTAGTCTTATTATTTCTTTTTGGTATTGTTTACTATTTTATAAATAACGAGAAATTGCCTGAAGGTAAAAAAGGTAAAGAAGCAGAAGCCCTTGCTATTAAAATGTACAATGCTATAAATCATGAGGCGTTTGAAAATACTGAGATTATAGAATGGAATTTTAGAAATGCACATTTTTACAAATGGCATAAACAAAAAAATATTGTTGAAGTTTCTTGGGATGAAAACAAGGTGATTCTAAACACAAAAGACACCTCTAAATCTGAGGTATATGTAAATGGTAATAAAACAAATAACCAAGAATTAATAACTACAGCAGAAGCTTATTTTAACAACGATTCTTTTTGGTTAATTGCACCTTATAAAATTTTTGATGCTGGCACAGAAAGAAGTATTGTAAAACATGAAGGTAAAGATGCATTGATGATTACCTATACTTCTGGAGGTTCTACACCTGGAGATTCTTACTTATGGATATTAGATGACAACTATATACCAACTTCTTATAAAATGTGGACATCTATAATTCCAATTGGTGGAGTTTCTGCAACTTGGTCTAATTACAAAACTACAGAAGCTGGAATTATATTACCTAAAAGTCATACATTATCACTATTTGATTTAGGTATGGAATTAGGTGATGTTAAGGCCTACAATGAAAAAGCCAATGCACTAGCCAATAAAATTTTGTCTGCTATAAAACATGAAAATTATACGAAAACTAAATTTTTAGAATGGAGTTTTGGAGGTAGAAGAAGTTTTAAATGGGATAAAGAAAAACATATTGTAGATGTTTCTTGGGAAGATTTTCGAGTAAATTTAAATCCAGAAGATTTAGAAAATAGCATTGTATTTTTTGAAGGTGAAAAACAAGAAGATACAGATGAAAAGATTGTAAAAAGAGCTTGGGATATTTTTAATAATGATTCTTTTTGGCTGGTAGCTCCTCATAAATTATTTGATGATGGAGTAATTAGAACTTTAGAAACTATAGATGGCGAAACTGGCTTAAGAGTAACCTATACTTCTGGTGGCACAACTCCTGGAGATAGTTATGTTTGGTTATTAGAGGATAACTTTGTACCAAAAAGCTATAAAATGTATTTAAAAAATGGCAGAATGAATGGTACACCAGCAACTTGGGAAAATTGGATTACTACAGAAAGTGGTACCTTATTGCCAACAAATCATACCTTCTCTAATGGAGCAACATTAAGTATGGGAGAAGTTAAAGGCTATAATTAATGACATCTAAAGTAATTGCAAACGGAATTTTAAGAGCATTAGGAATTATACTTGGTATAGTGCTTCTACTCTACTTTTTATTTAAAATTCAGTCTGTAATTACCTACATTATAATTGCAGCAGTTTTATCTTTAGTTGGGCGTCCAATAATTTTATTTTTAAGAAGAAAACTCAAGTTTCCAAATACTTTAGCTGTAGTAACTACAATGATTTTCATGTTAAGTTTATTAACAGGAATTGTAGTTCTTTTTATTCCTCTTATTATTGAACAAGGTAAAAGTTTATCTCTCTTAGAGGTAGAAAAACTGCAGTACAATGTACAATCTATCTTTAATCAGATAACCGCTTATTTTTCATCTAAAGGCATAGATGTTTTAAAAGAAATTCAAAATATAGATTTTGCAAATCAATTTAAAACCATTCCTAATATTTTCAATTCCATTTTAGGTACGTTAGGTAATTTAAGTGTTGGCCTTTTTTCTGTATTATTTATCTGTTTTTTCTTTATGAAGGATAGTAGACTTTTTAAGAAGGGCATTCTAACTTTTATTCCAAATAATAGCGAAAATAGATTTTCAAATTCCTTAGAGGTTATTAATAATTTATTGTCTAGATACTTTATAGGCTTAATTTTCCAAATCACAATCCTATTTATCATCTATACAATTGTATTGCTATTTTTTGGGATTTCAAACGCGGTTGTAATTGCATTCTTATGTGCGTTACTAAATTTGATTCCTTATGTTGGTCCAATTATTGGAGGCTTATTAATGTTTACATTGTCTATGACTAGTAATATTGGTAACGATTTTCAAGCATTTATTTTACCAACATCACTAAAAATTATGATTTTTTACTTTCTGGCTCAAGTGTTAGATAATTTTGTGAGCCAGCCTATGATTTTCTCAAAAACTACAAAATCTCATCCATTAGAAATCTTCTTAGTAATTATTATTGGAGGCTTATTATTTGGAGTAATTGGTATGATTACTGCTGTGCCTTCTTACACAGCTTTAAAGGTTATTCTAAAAGAGTTTTTGTCTGAAAACAAAATTGTAAAATCCTTAACTAAAAACATTTAATCACGCTTGAATTTAAATATTTTAAAGGACAAAGTACAGCAATATATTAATGATAAATTAAAATCAGAAATCACAAAATTGATTTTAAAAGGGAGTCCTTTTGATGATATTTCTTCTCAAGAACTAGCCAACCAAATAGTAGCAAAACAAAAGTCCGAAAAGAAACTACCAACTTGGTTCACAACACAAAACATTTATTACCCACCTAAAATTAGCATAGAACAAACCTCATCAGAAATTACTGCTGAGTACAAATCGAATATTATTAAAGGCGATACTATCATAGACATTACTGGTGGTTTTGGTGTAGATTGCTATTATTTTTCTAAATCATTTAAACAAGTAACACATTGTGAAATTAATGATGAACTCTCTAAAATTGTATCACACAATTACCAAAAGTTAGCTATAAATAATGTAACTACATTTTCTGGAAATGGTTTTGATTTTTTAAAAAGCACTGATAGCAATTTTGATTCTATTTACATAGATCCATCTAGAAGAAGCGATGTTAAAGGCAAAGTATTTTTATTAAAAGATTGCTTGCCTTACGTACCTCCTAAAATTGATTTCTTTTTTACTAAAGCTAACAACATATTAATAAAAGTATCTCCCATTTTAGATATTACAAACACAATAAACGATTTAAAAAATGTAAAAGAGGTTCATGTAGTAGCTGTTAATAATGAGGTAAAAGAGTTATTGTTTTTACTGGAAAAAGAATACAACAAGTCAATTGAAATTAAAACAGTAAACCATCAAAAAGGAGAACTACAAACCTTTAGTTTTATCTATAATGAAAACGCTCAAGCAGATTATTCATCTCCATTAAATTATTTGTATGAACCCAATAGCGCAATTTTAAAATCTGGCGCATTTCAACAAATTGCAAACCATACAAAAACCTTTAAATTACACAAACATTCTCATCTTTTTACATCAGAATTGTTAATAACTTTCCCTGGAAGAACATTTAAAATAGATTCAGTTTTAAAGTATGATAAAAAGAAATTAAAGAAATTGTTACCAAATAACAAAGCGAACTTTACTATTAGAAATTTTCCTAAAACAGTGTCACAGCTAAGAAAAGAGACGAAAATTAAAGATGGTGGATCTATTTATGTCTTTTTCACAAAAAACAATAAAAACGAGCTAATAACTATTATTTGTAGTAAAACTTAAGTATAATTTATCAATTTGTTAACATTCCTTATTTTTTTTGTTCTTTATTGAAATAATTATATATATTTGTAATCACTTTATGTGTTTTATTTTTAGGGGTATAAGACACTAAAGCCCAAGTCTCGATTTCGATATCGAGACTTTTTTTTTGCTTGTACTTTTTCATTAAGTTTGTATAGAAAGATATATCTTCAACCATATGCAATCTACCCTATATCAAGGTCTAAAAGTTTCTAAATCTAACTCCACAAAAGTTAATGATTACCTTGTTGTAGAAGCTCCACTTCAGATTAACATCAACAATGAACCTTATACAGTTGTAATGAGAACTCCTAATGATGATGTTGAGCTAGTTAGAGGATTGTTATTTGCTGAAGATATTTATAAAAAAAACACCGATTTCGATTTTAGCATTGTAAAATCTGAACTGAAAATAGCTTCAATTGTAAACATCAACATTGCAAACGATGAATTAGGAAAAGGTTACCTAAACAAAAGAACACTACTATCTATCTCATCTTGTGGTATTTGTGGTAAAAAAGAATTATCTGACATTCAAGTAACAGGAAACAGTTTAGAGAACAACCTTCAACTAAGAGGTAGTCAGTTACATGACATGTATGCTACAATGAATAAACTGCAAAATACCTACAAAAAATCTGGAGGTAGCCATGCAGCTGCAATTTTTTCAGATAAAAGTGAGTTATTAAGTTTAAAAGAAGATATTGGTAGACACAATGCAGTAGATAAAACAATTGGTGATTTACTATCCAAAAATAAACTAATGCAAGCCAATTATTTATTGGTAAGTGGTAGAGTTTCTTACGAAATAGTAATTAAGGCTTTTATAGCTAAAATCCCTGTAATTGTTGCAGTTTCTGCTTGTTCTAGTTTAGCTGTAGATTTTGCGAAGGAATTCGGAATTTGCCTAATAGGATTTACAAGAGAAAATAAAATGACCATATACTCCAACACAAATTCAATTAATCTTTTAGCACATGATTAAAAAAACAAATGCCCAAACACCAGAAAAACTTACAGGAATAGAATTAAAAGATATTCCTCATTCAGCTGTTGGTTTTAAAGCTATTGCATCATCTGTAAAACATGTAAAAAATGAAGCTGGTTTATTTAGAGGTATTAGTTTATTAAAAAACTTGAATCAAACGTATGGCTTTGATTGTCCTGGATGTGCTTGGCCAGATCCAGATGAGAAAAGAGCTTTTTTAGCAGAATATTGTGAAAATGGCGCAAAAGCTGTAGCTGAAGAAGCTACAAGAAATAAAGTTTCTCCATTATTTTTTGCTACTTACTCTGTAAGTAATTTAGCTAAATTATCTGATTATGAAATAGGAAAAAAAGGTAGAATAACACATCCTGTTTATTTACCTGAAGGTGCAAATCATTACAAAGAAATTTCTTGGAAGGATGCTTTTAACCTTATAGCAGAGGAATTAAATGGGTTAGATTCTCCTGATGAAGCAATTTTTTATACCTCAGGAAGGACAAGTAATGAAGCTGCTTTTTTATATCAACTTTTTGTAAGACAATTTGGAACTAATAATTTACCTGATTGTTCTAACATGTGTCATGAAGCGAGTGGTGCTGCTCTTTCTGAAACCTTAGGTATTGGTAAAGGCTCTGTAACCTTAGATGATTTTAATCATACAGATTTAATTATTGTAATGGGTCAAAACCCAGGTACAAATCATCCAAGAATGTTAACAGCTTTAGGAGATGCTAAGAAAAATGGAAGTAAAATTATTACAGTAAATCCACTACCAGAAGTTGGTTTAATGAATTATAAAGACCCACAAAACCCATTAAAATGGGTAGGTTCAGGTCAAGATTTAACTGATGTGTTTTTACAGGTAAAAATAAATGGTGATGTTGCTCTTTTAAAAATCATTCTAAAATTAATGATTGCTAAAGAAGAGGAAGATACTGGCTCTGTATTCGATTACAAATTTATTAAAGAAAAAACACATGGAGTTGAAGATTTGTTAGATGATTTAGAAACCTATTCTATAGATTATTTACTGCCTCAAACAGGCCTAACTTTAGAAGAAATAAAACTTGCAGCAGACTTAATAATCAGCAATAAAAAAATTATCATTTGCTGGGCTATGGGTTTAACACAACATAAGAACTCAGTAGATAATATAAGAGAAATTGTAAATATTTTATTACTAAAAGGCAGTATTGGTAAAAAAGGTGCAGGTACCTGTCCAGTTCGTGGTCATTCCAATGTTCAAGGTGATAGAACAATGGGGATTTGGGAAAAAATGCCAGATACTTTCTTAGATAAAATTGATGCTGAATTTAACTTTGAATCTCCAAGAAAACATGGTTTTGATGTTGTAAATTCAATTAAAGCTATGCATGACAAAAGAGCTAAGGTGTTTTTTGGAATGGGAGGTAATTTTGTTTCAGCAACTCCAGATACTGAATTCACTGCAGAAGGCTTACGAAACTGTAATTTAACAGTACATGTTTCTACAAAACTAAATAGAAGTCATTTAATTCATGGTAGAAAAGCCTTAATCTTGCCTTGTTTAGGTCGATCTGAAAAAGACTTTCAGACATCTGGAGAACAGTTTATATCCGTAGAAAATTCTATGGGAATTGTTCATAAATCTCAAGGTCATTTAGAACCTTGTTCTGAAGATTTATTAAGTGAACCTGCAATTGTAGCTGGTCTTGCTAAAGCAACTTTAAAAAAGACATCCGTAAATTGGGATAAAATGATTTCTAATTATGATTTCATTAGAGATAAAATAGCAACTATTATACCTGGTTTTAAAAATTATAATCAAAGAGTTCGTGAAGATGCAGGGTTTTACTTACCTAATAATGCTAGAGCCAATGATTTTAAACCAACAACAACTGGTAAAGCTAATTTTACAGTAAATGCAATTTCTGACATTAAATTAACAGAAAAGCAATTTATTATGATGACCATAAGAACTCACGACCAATACAACACAACTATATATGGCTTAAATGATAGATACAGAGGTGTTTTAAATGAAAGAAGAGTACTTTTCATGAATGCTCATGATATGGAAAAGAATAATATAAATAAATTAGATTTAGTTGATTTACGAAGCCACTTTAATGATAAAGTGAGAGAGGCAAAAGGATTTTTAGCATTACCTTATAACATTCCAAAACAATGTACAGCTACCTACTTTCCTGAAGCTAATGTTTTGGTTCCAATACAAAGTACAGGCAGAACTAGCAACACACCAACATCAAAAACAGTAATTATTACAATTCATAAAAGATAAAATGAAGAAAATTCTAAGTTTATTCCTATTAATATTCACATGTTATTTAAGCAATGCTCAAACTGTAGTAATTCCCAAAAAAGAAACACAGAAGGCTTTTGCTAAACTAGATTTTTTATCTATTGATATGCCAGAAACCAGTATTCCTAATGAAAAAAACATGGGATTTTCTGGTATACATTACAATCTTATGCTAAACGATTGGGCTTATGCAGGTGTTGGTATTTATGGTGCCATTTCTGGTGAAAGAGGTGGTTTTTTCACACTTGGTGTAAATGCAGGAATTAAGAAATATATAAACTCTAAATTCTATATAGATACAGGCTTTCATTTTGGAGGTGGAGGTGGTGCTGCAGCTCCTGATGGTGGAGGTGCATTTATTTTGCCACATGCTAATCTTGGATATGATTTTAATCACTTTTCATTAAATTCTGGCTGGAGTTATGTTAACTTTTTTGATGGAGGTTTAATTAAAAATCATCAAATTAATATAGGTTTAGAAATTCCATTAAATTATGACTATGCTTCTTATAATTCCTCTGAAAATGAATTTAAAATTGATGCATTAAAACAATCTGACTGGAATATAAACTCCAAAAGAACTTCTTTAATGCTACATTTAAATACGTTAAAAATTAAGGGAGATACTCAAGGTATAAATAATGATAAAACCATAAAATTAGCTGGTTTTGAATTAGCATCTTATTTTACTAAGAATTGGTTTGCATTTGTAAAAGTAGATGGTGCTTTTGATGGCATAAAAGCTGGTTATATGGACGTGTTTTTAGGAGGTGGATATCATCTTTCACTTAATAACAACAGCACAAATATACTTGCTAAATTTGGAGCAGGTGCAGGTGGTGGAGGTGGAATAGATTCGCAAGGTGGTTTTTTAATTTATCCTGATTTATCTCTAGAACAAAGAATTTTTAATGACATTTATATTTCTGTAAATAAAGGGTTTGTAATGTCTCCTAATTCCCATTTC
Organism: Polaribacter dokdonensis; assembly: GCF_024362345.1. GTDB lineage: Bacteria > Bacteroidota > Bacteroidia > Flavobacteriales > Flavobacteriaceae > Polaribacter > Polaribacter dokdonensis. The sequence continues at coordinate 1,180,034 of NZ_CP101505.1, forward strand.
TATACCTCATCTTTAGGAGTTGGATTAAAATATTATGTAGAACGAAATGGAATAAAATCAAATAAAAACTTTAGTTCAGGTAAATTTAAAGGTTTAGAAATAATCACAAAGCATGATATTTATTTTAATGCTGAAAGAGATTCAAATCCTACTGAAGATTTACATCAGATCTCGCTTCAAATAAATTTAAACCTTAATAAAAATGTTTATATAACTGGGCAAACCTCTTTTGCTAATTTTGGAAACGCAGGCGCTTATGCTGAAGGAATTGTAGGTTTAGGATTACAAACCAATCCATTTTTAAATAATAAAATGTCTTTCTTTTTACAAGCTTTAGGAGGAGCTGCTGGTGGTGGAGATATAAGCACTGGAGAAGGCTTAATTGTAAAACCAAGTTTAGGTTTTAATTATCAATTAAATGATAACTTAAGCTTTAGAAGTGCTGCTGGGTATGTAAAAGCTAAAGGAGGTTCTTTAAGTAGTACTGCTTTTAATTTCGGATTAAAATATCATATTTCATTTTTAAAAATGAAAAATTAACTTCTATCTAATTATGAAAAAACCACTTTATATTATCCTATTTCTAATTTTAGTTTTAAATTTTTCAGTTATTAAAGCACAAAACATTCAAATTATACCACAGCCAAATTCTATAATTCAGGGCTCAAATTCATTTACTATTAATGAAAATACTAAAATCATTTCTTCTGATAAAACAGTAAAACTAGCAGAAGATTTGAGAGACTATTTTAAAAGTGAATTCAAATTATCTTTAAAAAATAAAGCTACAAACAAACCATTAAAAAACTATATCAAATTTCAAACAGATAATAGTTTAGCAAATGAAGCGTATGAATTAACCATAGAAAAAAATACAATTACTATTTGTGCTAAAAACAGTGCTGGTTGGTTTTATGGTTCTCAAACTTTAATGCAATTACTTTCTTATAACGCTCACTATTCTAAATATGAAAAAGAAATAGATATTAAAGAAATTAAAATAATTGATAAACCAAGATTTAAGTGGAGAGCATTTATGCTAGATGAAGCTAGATATTTTAAAGGAAAAGAACAAGTAAAGTTACTTTTAAATGAAATGGCTTATTTGAAAATGAACATATTTCATTGGCATTTGGTGGATGATCAAGGTTGGCGAATTGAAATTAAAAAATATCCAAAATTAACTGAGATAGGATCTAAAAGAAAAAGCACACAAATTGGTCCTTTACAATGGGAAAGCCCTATTCAATCTGCGGAATCACATGAAGGTTTCTATACTCAAGACGAAATAAAAGAAATTGTAGCTTATGCAAAAGAAAGGAATATTACCATAGTCCCAGAAATAGAAATGCCTGGTCATTCCACAGCTGCAATTGCTTCTTATTCTTGGTTAGGTACCTCCAAAAAAGAAATAGAAGTACCTATAAAGTTTGGTGTAGGTAAAGATGTTTATGATGTTACAAACCCAAGAGTTACACAGTTTCTAAAAGATGTCTTAGATGAAGTAATGGAATTATTCCCATCTAAAGTTATTCACATTGGAGGTGATGAAGTAAAATACAATCATTGGAAAAATTCATCTTCTGTAAAACAATACATGTCTAAAAAGAATTTAAAAACTCCTGCAGACTTACAAGTATATTTTACCAACTCAATTTCTAAGTACTTACAAAGTAAAGGCAGAAGAATGATGGGTTGGAACGAAATTATGGGACATAATTTACACGAATATCAAGATAAAAGTGATACCAAAACTTCACAAAAATTAGCAAAAGAAAGTATAGTTCATTTTTGGAAAGGTGATGTAGAATTAGCAACCACAGCTGCTAAAAATGGCTATGAAATTGTAAATTCATTACATTCATCTACCTATTTAGATTATCTATATAAAAACTTACCCTTATCAAAATCGTATGCATTTAATCCTATCCCTAAAGATTTAAGTAATGAGTATCATGATAAAGTAATAGGTTTAGGGTGTCAAATGTGGGGAGAATGGATTCCAACAGATGGTGAAATGCATTATAAAGTATTTCCTAGAATTGCTGCATATGCAGAAGTTGGCTGGACGAATTTAGAAAAGAAAGATTTTAGTGATTTTAAAATAAATCTGAAAAATTTACAAAAAAGATGGTCTGCAAAAGATATTTATTTTGCTCCAGATGATTATGTAGAAAAAAAATAATTTAATTTGAAAGAAATAATTTCTATTGCTCCAGGAAGAACTTGTTTATTTGGTGATCATCAAGATTATTTGGGTTTACCCATTATTGCTTGCGCTATTGACAAACATATTACCATAAAAGCAACTATAAACACGACTAATAATTTTGTTATTGATTTACCAGACATCAATCAAAAAAGAATAATACCTATAGATGCAAATGAAGAGAATCTTAATCCAGGTGATTTTTTAAAATCTAGCCTTCAGGTTTTAAGAAGATATAATTGCATTCCTAATTCTGGTTATACTATTTTAATAACAGGTACCATTCCTATTAATTCTGGTACTTCAAGCTCTTCTGCTTTAACAGTAGCTTGGATTCAATTTCTAATAAAAGCCTTTGGACCTGAAACACTTTTAGCTCCAGAAAAATTATCTCAATTAGCTTATGAAGCTGAAGTTTTAGAGTTAAACGCTCCAGGAGGTAAAATGGATCAATACAGTATTGGACTTGGAAATATCATTTATTTGGAAACAGGTGATCAGTTTTCCTATCAGGTTTTAAAAAATCCAGTTCCTGGTTTAATTATGGCAGATTCAGGAGTTCCAAAGGAAACCACTGCCCTATTACATCGATTAAAAACAAATTCGTGGAAAGCGATTCAAGAAGTTCAAAAAGAGCTACCTGATTTTAAAATAGAAACAGCAAACATAAACGAGTTAGATAAATATCTAAAATCATTACCAATTGACTTACAACCCTATTTAGAAGCTGCTATTGGTAATTATACAGTTACAAAAAATGCTCTTCTAGAATTTAAGAAAGATAAATTAGATCTTGTAGCTATTGGTAATTTGATGAATAAGCATCATTATTACTTAAAAGAGCTGCTTAAAATTACGGTTCCAAAAATTGATGTAATGATTGATGCTGCTTTATCTGCTGGAGCATTAGGCGCAAAAATTGTGGGTTCTGGAGGTGGAGGAAGTATTGCAGTTATTACAGATGAGAAAAATAAAGATAAAATTACAGAGGCATTAATTAAAGCAGGATCTAAAAGTGTATACTTTGCAAATGTTGATTCTGGTGCAAGAATAATTGAATAATATGCATAACAATTTAATCATTTTAGCAGGTGGCATGTCCTCTAGAATGAAGAAACCAGCAGTTTCAAAAAACCTTAACATTAAGGATGCAGAACAAGCTAACAATAGAAGTAAGAGCTTAATTGGTGTTGGTAAAGACAATAGACCTTTAATGGACTATTTACTCTATAATGCCAAAAAAGCTGGCTATAAAAATGTTTACATTGTTATCAATAAAAACGGTGCTCTTTTTAAAAAGTTCTATGGATCAAAAACTGAAAATAATAATTTTAAAGATTTAAATATTTCCTTTCCTATTCAAACAATTCCTGAGAATAGAGAAAAACCTTTTGGTACTGCAGATGCTGTTTTACATACATTAGAACAATTTCCTAAATTAAAATTAAAACAATTTACGGTTTGTAATAGTGATAATTTATATTCCATAAAGGCATTAAGATTATTGAGAAAATCTTTAAACAAAAATGCACTTATTTCTTATGATAGAGATCACTTAAAGTTTTCACAAAATAAAATTTACTCTTTTGCAATAATGAATTTAGATAATAACAATTATCTTAAGGATATTATCGAAAAACCTACTAATGAAGAAGCAGAAAACTACAAAGATAAAGATGGTAAAATTAGGGTAAGCATGAATATTTTTAAATTGGATGGACCAACAATTTATAAACATCTAAAAAATTGTCCTGTAAATCCAAAACGAGATGAAAAAGAATTGCCAACTGTTGTTATAAATTCCATTGATGAAAACCCAATTAGTTTTTTAACAATTCCACTTTCAGAACACGTCCCAGACTTAACAGCAAAAGACGATATTCAGATCGTTAAAAAATTTATACAACAGAATTATCCAGAAAATTTAGATTGGTAATAACTAATCAACTATAATTAGCTATTTAATGTTAAACATGTATTTAGGTAATAATTTATAGATCTAGATTACACAAGTTATTAACATTTAACCTCTTAAATTAAATATTTCTCTTAAAAATAGTATATTGCAACACTTTTTAACCCCTTAACCCCTTAATTATGGATAAACATACCATAAAACAAGTGTGTGTGCTTGCATTCACTTCAGTTATACTCTATTTCTCAGGAATACATTTAATGACAATTGGAAACTTAAAAAACCTATCAGATGGTCTAGTTGTAATAGCTTTCTTTTTAGCATTTTTCCCATTTTTAGGAAATTTTGCTACATTAAGTATCAAATGCTTTAAAAGAGTTTTAAGTCTCAAAATCTTCTAATTCTTACGATTAAATATTTTTTTGTACATTTACTTAAATTGTAATTCCCCCACAATAATGAATAAACTTATATTTAAGCAAACGATAGTCGTTTTAGTTACAGCAGTAGTATTATACTTTTCAGGTTTTTATTTAGCTTCAAACGAAGGAGTTGAGAGTCTTTTAGACGCTTTTATGGTTATGATTTTTTTCATAACACTATTCCCTTTTATTTTTAATTTTATTAAACTAGTATATAGATTTTTAAAAACTATATATAATTTACTAATATTTAAAACGGAATATTAGAAATTAGTTTTGAGCTCTAGTTGTATTTAATAGTTTATTTGTAGAGTTAATATAACTATTATAGATTGAACTATATTGAACCAAATCATTAAAATGATAGTCATTGGTTTTTTCTGCACTCAATAAAGTATCCCCATTTTTTAAAATGATATTATTGTGAAAATCGTTTATTTCTGAAATTTCCAAAATGGCATCCTTACTGAATGGTATTAAAACATTTTGAGAAGCTAGTAATCTACTTTTACCAGATATTCTATCCAAAAGCTTTACATCTGCCTTTACTACATTGTATCCTCTAGCCTTTTTTAGTATAGTTGACTCTACATAAAACATAATTTTAGAAGAAGGCCTACATTCAAAATATTCGTTATTCAGAGTTTCTATAACATCAATTTTATTTAGATTTACGGAGTTTTTAGCAGGATTCGATTCTATTTTGGTGAATGAAAAAATTCCAACTAGTAGTACAAATAAAGCAGTTATTTTTTTAATCGTTTTCATAATTAGGGTATTTGTTCTCTACAAATTTAGTCCATAATTAGCTCCAGTTTAATAATTTTCGTCAAATGGCTTTTAAGGGCAGTCGAATTGAGATGTTTGTTAAGATGAACAAAACCTTTATAAAACAAAAAACCACCACATTTCTGTGATGGTTTAAGTGAGCCCTGAAGGATTCGAACCTTCGACCGCCTCCTTAGAAGGGAGGTGCTCTATCCAGCTGAGCTAAGAGCCCGTAGTTTTTATGTTTCTACGAAAACAAAGTCGGGGTGGCAGGATTCGAACCTGCGACCTCCTCGTCCCAAACGAGGCGCGATGACCGGGCTACGCTACACCCCGAGTGCAATTTGCGGAGAGACAGGGACTCGAACCCTGGCGACCAAAAAGGTCGACAGATTAGCAATCTGCTGCATTACCACTCTGCCACCTCTCCATAAATTCCTACTATGAAATAGTTGAAATAAATTGCGAGTGCAAATGTAATATTAGAATTACAATTTACCAAGATTTTTTAATCTTTTTATTAAGTTTTTTTATTCTGGATATTCTACTCTTAAATGATATATGTTCATTAGCTTTTTCTTAATTACTTTTTTAATCAATTTAATCTCTCTGAAAGTGATATCAGAATTCACAAATTGATTATCGGCCATTTGTTTATCAATGATTTTATCAATTAAATCACTTATAGATTGAGCTGTTGGGTTTTTAATACTTTTAGAAGCTGCTTCTGCAGCATCGCACATCATTAATATAGCAGTTTCTTTAGAGAAAGGAATAGGCCCTTTGTATTTAAACTTCTCAATATCGACATTTGTATCTGGATTAAGCTCTTGCTCTTTCTTATAGAAATAATAGGTAGAACTTGTTCCATGATGTGTTCTAATAAAATCTATAATTCGATCTGGAATATTATTTTTCTTAGCTAATTCAACACCCTTTATTACATGGTCAGTTATTATTTTACTACTGTCTCTAGGAGATAAATCATTATGAGGATTAACACCAGTAGATTGGTTTTCTATAAAATACATTGGATTAAGCATTTTACCAACATCATGATATAGAGCTCCTGTTCTTACTAACATCGAATTTGCTCCAATTTCATTGGCAGCAGCTTCAGCTAAATTTGCTACTTGCATGGAATGTTGAAACGTACCTGGTGCTTCTTCATTCAATTGTCTCAAAAGTTTAGTATTTGTATTTGATAACTCTAACAAAGTAACATCTGATACTAATCCAAAAACTTTTTCATAGATATAAATTAAAATTATTGATAAAAAAGAAAGTAAACCGTTCATTGCAAACAACACAAAATAATCCCAGTTTATTTGTGAAGCATTTCCTTCTTTAATTACAGAAAATGCAAAATAGGTTAACATATATATTCCTGTAATCTGCGCTACAGAAATAAACAGATTTGCTCTTTTATAAAGTTCTGATACTGTTAAAATAGTAACTATACCAGCAATAATATGTAAGTAAATGAATTCAAAACTATTGGGTACAATATATCCTAATAGAAGAACCGTTAAAACATGACTAAACAAGCCTAACCTTGCATCAAAAAATGCTTTAATAATTATTGGCAGAATACTTAAAGGAACTACATATAAATAATCTGAATTGTATTTTATAACTAGAGTCTGAATAAAAATTATTGCGAATACATTAAAAAATATAAACGTTACTTTATTGTTATTTTCATAAATTTCTGTTCTGTATTTATGTAAAAACAACAACAACATTAATAAGGCTAAGGAAACTAAAATGGTGTATCCTAATACAATCCAGTTGTAATTGGAATCTGTCCAAATTTTAGATTCTGACTCACTTTTTAGCGAGTTTAAAATAGCTAGTTTTTTGCCCTCTACAATGTCCCCTTTCAAGATAATCAACTCTCCTTCAGAAACTTTACCTTTTGTATAAGAAATGTGATCAATATCATTCTGAATTATTTTCTCTGTAAACTCTTTGTCATAAGATACATTTGGTTTAATAATACTCGCTAATATATTTAAAAGTAACTTTTGGTTATAGGAAAGAGGTTTATCACCAATATTATTGTTGATTAAGGCCAAAACTTCTTTCGAATTTAAAAGACTTTTAAAAAGGATATCTTCAACTTCATTCTCCTTTTTTAACGCTATAATCTCATCTTCTTCAGATACTCTATCTTCGCTAACAACTTCTAAATACCCAAAAGTGTAGACCTTCTTAATAATATTATCTCCTACTCTCTTTAAATTTATTTTATCTGGTTCTGTTAAAGAGTCTGTTATTTTTAATTTAGATATTTTCTCTGTGAAAGAAGATTTTACCTGACTTACAATATCATTATCATATTGAAAATAGAGTTTCGCATTTACCTCTATTTGTTTTTTTTCTAAATTAATTTCCTCTTCCGTTTTTTGAATTGCAAAATCGAAAGTAGCATACAAATTGTCATATTTCCAAAGCTGACCGTTATTAAAATCATACTTGAATTGCCCTCCTTTAGGAAATAAATAAACGATAGCAACTGTGGTTATCAGAAATAGAATTACCTTGTAAATAATAGTGTTATTTCTGTATATTTTATTGATAAAATCACTCATAAAAACTAGCGTTATAAAAACAAACTTACAGTAAAAAAATGAAGCCTAAAAATTAAGATTTCTTTTTGATTTAAAATGGTTATTTTCGCAAGACAAACAAACGAATTAAGACATAAAAATATATAGTATGAAAGAAGTAGTAATTGTATCTGTAGCAAGAACACCTATAGGTAGTTTTATGGGGAGTTTATCTTCTATTCCTGCCACAAAACTAGGTGCTGTTGCCATTAAGGGTGCTTTAGATAAAATAAACTTAGACGCCAATTTAGTACAAGAAGTATTTATGGGTAATGTTGTTTCTGCAGGGCTTGGACAAGCGCCTGCAAGACAAGCTGCAATTCATGCAGGTATTCCAGATTCTGTACCTTGTACCACTGTAAATAAAGTATGTGCTTCTGGTATGAAATCTATTATGCTAGCTGCACAAACAATTGCATTAGGCGATGCTGATATTGTTGTAGCTGGTGGAATGGAAAATATGAGTTCTATACCTCACTATCAACATGCAAGAACTGGTTCTAAATTTGGACCAATTACTATGGAAGATGGTATGCAAAGAGATGGTTTAGTAGATGCTTACGAAAAAGTAGCCATGGGTGTATGTGCTGATGAATGTGCAGCAGAATATGAATTTTCTAGAGAAGATCAAGATGCATTTGCCATTCAATCTTACAACAGATCTGCAGATGCATGGGCTGCAGGAAAATTTGAAGATGAAATTGTACCAGTTTCTATACCTCAAAGAAGAGGAGAACCTATTATTTTTTCTGAGGATGAAGAGTTTAAAAATGTTAAGAAAGAAAAAATACCTGCCTTAAGACCTGCCTTTACAAAAGAAGGAACAGTAACTGCTGCAAATGCATCAACTATAAATGATGGAGGAGCTGCCTTAGTTTTAATGTCTGCAGATAAGGCAAAGGAATTGAATTTATCTCCTATTGCTAAAATTAAAAGTTATGCAGATGCTGCTCATGAGCCAAAATGGTTTACAACAGCTCCTGCAAAAGCTTTACCAAAAGCTTTAGCAAAAGCTAATTTAAGCATAGAAGATGTAGATTACTTTGAGTTAAATGAAGCTTTTTCTGTAGTTGGTTTGGCAAATATGAAAATTTTAGGAATCTCTGACGAAAACACGAACGTTAATGGAGGTGCTGTTTCTTTAGGACATCCTTTAGGTGTTTCTGGAGCAAGAATTGTGATAGCTTTAACCTCTATTTTAAAACAAAATGATGCCAAAATTGGTGCTGCTGCTATTTGTAATGGTGGTGGAGGTGCTAGTGCATTAGTTCTTGAAAGAATTTAATTTAAAATCTAGTTTTTGTACGGAATTTGTAATTTAAGTATTGTTCCTTTAAGAGCAGAACCAAAAGATCAATCAGAAATGATTAGTCAAGTGCTGTTTGGTGAATATTTTGAAATTATCGAAAAAGACAAAAACTGGAGTAAAATAAAACTAGCTTTTGATAATTGTGAAGGTTTTATTGATAACAAACAATTTAAAGAAATAGAATATTCTGAATTTCAAAAACTAAAAGAATCTAAAGAAGTTTATTCTGGTGAGGTAATCGATTTTATTTCGAACGTAACTAAGGAGTTTTTTACAATTCCTTTAGGAGCAAACTTACCTAATTATAATCAACAAAAGTTTACTTTAGGTAATGAGAATTATCAATTTGAAGGTTCTATTTTAAACAAAACTTTACCTAAAGAAGAAATTCTACAGAAAGCTTATGTCTATTTAAACACGCCTTATTTATGGGGAGGTAAAACTCCTTTTGGTATAGATTGTTCTGGTTTTACACAAATGGTTTATAAACTTTGTGGCTATAAACTTTTAAGAAATGCTAATGAACAAGCAACACAAGGTGAGGTTTTAAGTTTTATTGAAGAAAGCGAACCTGGAGATTTGGCTTTTTTTGATAATGAAGAAGGTGAAATTATTCATGTAGGAATTATATTAAATAATTACAATATAATTCACGCTCATGGAAAAGTTAGAATTGATACCTTAGATCATAGTGGAATTTTTAATGCTGATTTACAAAAGCATACACACAAACTAAGGGTAATTAAAAAGATTATCTAAATAAAAAAAACCGAAATCAAATGATTTCGGTTTTTTTTATTTTCTATTAAAGGAAATTACATTCCTCTCATTTTTTTATAAATTGGTCTTAAAGCATCAGCTTTATCTTCCATTCTTAAAATATCATAAATATTTAGTAATGACTTTACAGTATCTTCAGAACGCTTAATACTATCTGCTTTTTCTAAAAAAGGTAAAGCTTCTTTGTATAATTCTTTTTGTTTACCCTGTAATTCATCATACTTTTTAAAGTTTGATAAGTTTTCATTCATTTCATCAACAATTGCTTGCTCACCAGATAAAATTGCTACAGCTAAGTTCATGTAAGCATCACCATATTCTGGATCTAATTCAATTGCTTTTTTGTAATAACCAATTGCTTCTTCTTTTTTACCTTCATTTTGATTTACAACTCCTAAGTTAAAAAATAAAGTAGGATTTTCTGGATCTAACTGAATAGCTTCTTCCATTAAAGTTCCAAACTTTTCCATGTCTTTCAATTGAATGTACAATTGCGCTTCATTTAAAAGTAGGTTTAAATCTTTTGGATCATTTTCTCTAGCTTTTTTGATAGCTACAATCGCTTCATCAGTTTTACCTTGTGCAATTAAGATATAACCAATATTTTTTACAATATCAGATTGTCTTGATGCAGTAGGTACATCTTGTGGTGCTTCATAATCACCAGATTTCACCATTAAATCTCTCTGTGTTTTTCCTCCTAAATTTTCTTGAGCACCAGTTTCTTTATTAGTAGCCATATACTGCATAGTAATACCTGTATATCCTAACTCTTGTAATTTATTATAGTACTTTAAAGAAGTATCATAATCTTTCTGTAAAGAAGCACTAACTGCTGCATTGTATAAGAAAGATGTATCTGTTGGACTCAATTGATACGTTAAATAAAAGTTCTCTGTAGCTGTTTTGTAATCTTTAGTTTCATTATAAGCTGTAACTGCTTTTTGAGATACAAACTGTGTAAGCTCCATTACTTTTGTTTTTGCTAATGGAGTATATCTAGATTTCTTAGTTGCTTTTTCATAATCAAACAAACTATTGTAAGCTTCAACAGCCTTATTAACGTCTGTTTTACCATACACCTGCCCTTTTAGGAAATAGTATTTTGCTTTGTACTTATCTTCCATTGAACTCTCCATACTTTCTATAGACTGAATAGCAGTTCTGGCTGTTGCTATATCATTCTTTTTAAGTGCCTTTTCAGCCACTTTTAATTCATTCTTTTGCGCTAATACTCCAATCGTCATCAATCCTAAAGAAAGCGCTAATATTTGTTTTTTCATTTTGTTTCTGTATTAAATTTATTTTCTATTCTTGATTATCACTTGTACTATTTTCAATATCCGTGCCATTTTCTGTTTCTTCAACAGATTCTTCATCTGCATCATCTTCATGCACAACTTTTGCTACAGCAGCAATACTATCATCATCTTTAATATTAATTAGACGAACACCTTGTGTTGCACGCCCCATAACTCTTAAATCTTCTACTGCCATTCTAATTACCAATCCAGATTTATTAATAATCATTAAATCGTTAGAATCATCTACGTTTTTAATAGCTACTAAATTTCCTGTTTTTTCAGAGATATTTAATGTTTTTACACCTTTACCACCTCTATTTGTAATTCTATAATCTTCTAAACTAGAACGTTTACCATAACCTTTTTCTGAAACCACTAGAATATTGCTTTCCATATCGTTTACGGCAACCATACCAATAACTTCATCATTTTCGTGCTGTAAAGTAATACCTCTTACACCTGACGCTGTTCTACCCATTGGTCTTGTTTTCGCTTCTTCAAATCGAATTGATTTACCAGAAGCTAAGGCTAACATTACTTGGCTATCTCCTGTAGTTAATTTTGCTTCTAAAAGCTCATCACCCTCCTTAATAGTAATTGCATTAATACCATTTGTTCTAGGTCTAGAATATTGCTCTAAAGAAGTCTTTTTAACTTGACCTTTTTTAGTGGCCATAATTACATAATGACTGTTGATGTATTCTTCGTTTTTTAAATCTTGAGTTACTAAGAATGCTTTTACAGAATCATCTTGTTCGATGTTAATTAAATTCTGCATTGCTCTACCCTTAGTATTTTTACCACCTTCAGGAATTTCGTAAACTCTCATCCAGAACACTTTACCTTTTTGTGTAAAGAACATCATATATTGATGGTTTGTTCCTACAAATAGATGTTCTAAGAAATCTTCATTTCTTGTAGTTGCTCCTTTTTGACCTCTTCCTCCTCTATTCTGAACTTTATATTCATCAAGATTTGTACGTTTTAAATAGCCTGCATTTGAGATTGTCACCACAACTTTTGTATCTGGAATCATATCTTCAATACGCATGTCTCCACCTGCATATTCTATGATAGATCTTCTCTCATCTCCATATTTATCTTTAATGTGTAATAACTCGTCTTTTATAATCTGGTAACGTCTTGGCTCGTTTGCTAAAATATCTTTTAAGTCAGCAATAGTAATCATGATTTCATCATACTCTGCTCTTAACTTATCTTGTTCTAGACCTGTTAATTGACGTAAACGCATTTCTACAATCGCCTTTGCCTGAATTTCTGTTAACTCAAAACGCTCAATTAAACTGGCTCTAGCTTCATCTGCATTAGATGATGCTCTAATTATTTTAATTACTTCATCAATATTATCAGAGGCAATAATTAACCCTTCTAAAATATGAGCTCTAGCTTCTGCTTTTTTTAATTCAAATTCTGTTCTTCTAACAACAACTTCATGTCTATGCTCTACAAAATAATGGATAAGTTGTTTTAAATTTAACTGCTCTGGTCTACCATTTACTAGTGCAATATTATTAACACTAAAAGATGTTTGTAGCTGAGTATATTTAAATAATTTATTTAAAACGATATTTGGAATTGCATCACGTTTAAGAATATAAACGATTCTCATTCCATTTCTATCAGACTCATCTCTAATATTAGCAATACCAGATATTTTCTTTTCGTTAACCAAGTCAGCAGTTTTCTTAATCATATCTGCTTTGTTAACTTGATATGGAATTTCAGTAACAATGATACACTCACGTCCTTTAACTTCTTCAATCACAGCTTTTGCACGCATTACAATACGTCCACGACCTGTATGAAAAGCATCTCTTACACCATCATAACCATAAATAATACCACCTGTTGGAAAATCTGGCGCAGTTACATGTTGCATTAATTCATCAATCTCAATATCTCTATTTTCTATATAAGCAACAGTACCATTTATAACTTCTGTTAAGTTATGTGGTGCCATATTTGTAGCCATACCTACTGCAATACCTGAAGCTCCATTCACCAAAAGATTTGGAATACGCGTTGGTAAAACAACTGGCTCTTGCAAAGTATCATCAAAATTTAAAGAATGGTCTACAGTATCTTTTTCGATATCTGCTAACATTTCTTCAGAAATCTTTTGCATTCTTACCTCAGTATAACGCATTGCTGCAGGAGAATCACCATCTACAGAACCAAAATTTCCTTGCCCATCAACCATCATGTAACGTACACTCCAGTCTTGAGCCATTCTTACCATAGAATCATAAACAGAAGTATCTCCATGTGGATGATACTTACCTAAAACCTCACCTACAATTCTTGCAGACTTTTTATAAGCTCCAGTAGCTTTAATTCCTAATTCGTGCATTCCATACAAGACTCTTCTATGAACCGGTTTTAAACCATCTCTTACATCTGGTAATGCTCTAGATACAATTACAGACATTGAATAATCAATGTATGCAGACTTCATCTGTTCTTCTATGTTAATTGGAATTAACTTTTCGCCTTCTGCCATATATATTTTATTATTATTTAATCAAAAATTTAAAACAAGGCAAGATACTGTTTCTAATGGTTTTTACAAAGATTATAAGGCCTGTAAACCCTCATAGTTATCAACATTTTTTGATAATTTTTAACAGTTTTATACTTGTTTGATTTCCAATTGTTTTCTACCTTGTAATGGTAGTCAAACTGTCAGTTTTAAAGCATTGGCATCTTTTTTGTAATATTCTCAAAAAAAAAGGACTAAATTTACAACACATCAATTTTAGATAGAAAGAAATATGGACGATAATTTTTCACCAAAAGTTAGAGATGTAATCACTTTTAGTAAAGAAGAGGCTTTAAGATTAGGCCATGAATTTATTGGAACTGAACACCTTTTACTAGGATTAATAAGAAAAGGCGAAGGTAAAGCTATAGAAATTTTAACAGCGTTTGATGTTGACTTAACTTTACTAAGAAAAAAATTAGAACAATTAAACCCTGCAAACCCAACGTTTGTAGAGAATACAGATAAACCTAGCTTACGTTTAACTAGACAAGCTGAAAAAGCTTTAAAAACTACATTTTTAGAAGCTAAGTTATATCAAAGTGATGCAATAGATACAGCACACTTGTTGTTGTGTGTTTTAAGAAACGAGAACGACCCAACAACAAAATTGATACAAAAATATCATGTAAATTATGATGAAGCAAAAGCTTTATATAAACAATTACATGTTGATGAAGTAGATGCAGATTTACCTGTAAACCCAATCGCAGAAACACCTTCTGATGATGAGTATGCATCAGAAAAATCAAATCCTTTTGATCAACCACAGAAAAGTAAAACTGCTAAAAAATCAAAAACACCAGTTTTAGATAATTTTGGAAGAGACTTAACTGATTTAGCAGAAAAAGGAAGATTAGATCCTGTTGTTGGTCGTCAAAAAGAAATAGAAAGAGTTTCACAAATTTTAAGTCGTAGAAAGAAAAACAATCCAATGCTAATTGGAGAACCAGGTGTTGGTAAATCTGCTATTGCAGAAGGTTTAGCTTTAAGAATAGTAGATAGAAAAGTATCTCGTATATTATTTGATAAAAGAATTGTTTCTTTAGATTTAGCAAGTTTAGTTGCAGGTACAAAGTACAGAGGTCAGTTTGAAGAACGAATGAAAGCTTTAATGAATGAATTAGAAAAGAATGATGATATTATTCTTTTTATTGATGAAATTCATACGATAGTAGGTGCAGGTGGTGCAACTGGTTCTTTAGATGCATCAAACATGTTAAAACCAGCTTTAGCTAGAGGAGAAATACAATGTATAGGTGCTACAACTTTAGATGAGTTTAGAACAAATATCGAAAAAGATGGTGCTTTAGAGCGTCGTTTTCAAAAGGTAATTGTAGACCCAACTTCTGTTGAAGAAACCATTCAGATTCTACAGAATATCAAAGGTAAATATGAAGAACATCATAATGTAGACTTTACAGATGATGCTATTGAGGCCTGTGTAAAACTAACCAATAGATATATGACTGATAGATATTTGCCAGACAAAGCCATTGATGCTTTAGATGAGGCAGGTTCAAGAATTCATATTACCAATATTGTTGTACCAAAACAAGTTTTAGAATTAGAATCTCAGTTAGAAATTATTCGTGATAAAAAAACTAAAGCTGTTAATGGTCAAAAATATGAGGAAGCTGCCAAGTTAAGAGATGATGAAAAGAATATGGAAGCTGCTTTAAATTCTGCTCAAAAACAATGGGAAGATGATTCTAAATTAAACAGAGAAATTGTTACTGAAGACAATGTTGCTGAAGTAGTTTCTATGATGACAGGTATACCTGTAAATAGAGTTGCAGAAGCAGAAAGTCATAGACTACATGAGTTACCTTCTTTAATTAAAGGTAAAGTAATTGGACAAGATGAAGCTGTTACAAAGGTTGTTAAGGCAATTCAGAGAAATAGAGTTGGATTAAAAGACCCAAATAAACCAATTGGATCTTTCATTTTCTTAGGTCAAACTGGTGTTGGTAAAACACAATTGGCAAAAGTATTAGCTCGTGAATTATTTGATTCTGATGATTCTTTAATTAGAATTGATATGAGTGAATACATGGAAAAATTTGCTATTTCACGTTTAATTGGTGCACCTCCAGGTTATGTTGGTTATGAAGAAGGAGGACAATTGACTGAGAAAGTTCGTCGAAAACCATATTCTGTAATTCTTTTAGATGAAATTGAAAAAGCGCATCCAGATGTGTTTAATATGTTATTACAAATTTTAGATGATGGGCATATTACTGATAGTTTAGGAAGAAAGATTGATTTTAGAAATACTATCATTATTATGACTTCTAATATTGGTGCTCGTCAATTAAAAGACTTTGGTGGTGGAGTTGGTTTTGGAACTGCTTCTAAAAAAGAGCAAGCAGATGCTCATGCAAAATCGGTTATTGAAAGTGCTTTAAAGAAATCTTTTGCTCCTGAATTTTTAAACAGAATTGATGATGTTATTGTCTTTAATGCATTAGAGAGAGAAGACATTCATTCTATTATTGATATTGAATTAGATAAACTTTTAAATAGAATCTCTGATTTAGGGTATACTTTAAATCTAAGCGAAAAAGCAAAAGATTATATAGCAGACAAAGGTTTTGATAAGAAATATGGAGCAAGACCTCTAAAAAGAGCAATTCAGAAATATATTGAAGATGCTTTAGCAGAAGAAATTGTAAATTCTAAGTTGACTGAAGGAGATACAATTGCCATGGATTTTGATGAAGCTAAAGATGAGCTTACTATAAAAATTAAGAAAGGCAAAAAGAAACCTGAAACAAAATCAGAAAGCGAATCTTAAAATAAAAAAAATCCCAAATTGAAAAATTTGGGATTTTTTTTTATGCTTGACCTGTTGGTCCAAAATTCATAGGAATTGGAGGCTGTTCATAATCTTTTATATCTCCATTTTGTTGCTCAAACTTTTTAATATTATCTGCTAAAGCTTTAGATAATCTTTTTGCATGCTGAGGCGTTAAAATGATTCTAGACTTTACTTTTGCCTTTGGCACTCCAGGCATAATATTAATAAAATCTACTATAAATTCTGATATTGAATGATTAATGATTGCTAAATTAGAATAAGTTCCTTCAGCTACATCCTGACCTAATTCAATATTTAACTGGCCATCTTTATTATTATTTTCTTCCATTAGTTTTAATTATTTAAATAAAAGTACAAAAAATAAAAAAGTTGAATTGAATACTGTAAAAATTTTACAATAAACAATTCAACTTTAATTTATGAAACGTTTATACGTTCTGTATTAGAAACTTTGTTCTATTTCATCTTTTGGTCCAACAATTACTTTATCATAAGATCTCATTCCTGTACCTGCTGGTATTTTCTTACCTACAATTACATTCTCTTTTAATCCTTCTAAAGTATCTATTTTACCATTTACAGCTGCCTCATTTAATACTTTTGTAGTTTCTTGGAAAGAAGCTGCAGAAATAAATGATTTAGTTTGTAAAGATGCTCTTGTAATACCTTGTAATACTTGCTCAGCTGTTGCTGGTCTTGCATCTCTTGCAGTAACTAAGTTATTGTCATTTCTTCTTAATAAAGAATTTTCATCTCTTAATTGACGTGCAGAAATTATTTGACCTGGCTTTAAATTCTCAGAATCTCCAGCATCTTCAACAACTTTCATACCGTAAATTGCATCGTTTTCTGTAATAAAGTCATTTTTATGAATCAGTTGGTTCTCTAAGAATAGAGTATCTCCTGAATCTATAATTTTAACTTTACGCATCATTTGACGAACTACAACTTCGAAGTGCTTGTCGTTAATTTTTACACCCTGTAAACGATATACTTCTTGTATTTCATTTACTAAGTATTCTTGTACTGCAGATGGCCCTTTAATTCTTAAAATATCAGAAGGTGTAGTTGCACCATCAGATAGTGGCATACCAGCTTTGATAAAGTCATTTTCTTGAACTAAAATTTGGTTAGATAGCTTCACTAAATATTTGCTAATTTCACCTGTTTTAGATTCAACAATAATTTCTCTATTACCTCTTTTTATTTTTCCGAAAGAAACAACACCATCAATTTCTGAAACTACAGACGGGTTAGAAGGGTTACGTGCTTCAAATAATTCTGTTACACGTGGTAAACCTCCTGTAATATCCCCTGCTTTACCAGATTTTCTAGGAATTTTTACTAATGTTTTTCCACTTTCTACTGAGTCTCCATCATCTACCATTAAGTGAGCACCTACTGGTAAACTGTAAGAACGTAATGCATTACCATCTTCATCTTCAATAATTAAAGAAGCAATGATTTTTTTGTTCTTAGAATCAGTAATTACTTTTTCTTGGAAACCTGTTTGTTCATCAATTTCTACAGCATAGTTCATACCTTGCTCTAAATTGTCGAACTTCACTTTACCAGCAAATTCAGAAACAATTACACCATTAAATGGATCCCATTGTACAATAACATCTCCTTTTTTAATTGATTTTCTATCTTTATCAAAAATGATAGAACCATAAGGTAAAATATTTGTACTCTGAGTAATATCTGTTTTCTTATCAATGATTTTAATTTCAGCAGTTCTCGAAATTACGATATCTACTTCATTACCTTCATTATCTTTACCAACTACAGTTCTTAAATCATCGATTACAACTTTACCATCAAATTTGGCAATTAATTTGTTTTCTTCTGATATGTTACCTGCAACACCACCAACGTGGAATGTACGTAATGTTAACTGTGTACCTGGCTCTCCAATAGATTGTGCAGCAATTACACCAACTGCTTCACCAATTTGTACTTTATTACGAGTTGATAAACTTAAACCATAACATTTTGCACAAATACCTCTAGAAGATTCACATGTTAATGCAGATCTTACTTCTACAGAATCAATACCTGATGCTTGTACAGCATCTGCTAATTGAGATGTAATTGATTGGTTTGCTTCTAATAATAATTCTTCTGTTACTGGATGATAAACATCATTTAAAGAAATACGACCTTCGATTCTATCTGATAAAGATTCAACAATCTCATCGTTTTTCTTTAATGGAGTAACTTCTAAACCTCTTAATGTACCACAATCTTCCTCGTTAATGATAACGTCTTGAGAAACATCTACTAATCTACGTGTTAAGTAACCAGCATCTGCAGTTTTTAAAGCGGTATCTGCTAATCCTTTACGAGCACCGTGAGTTGAAATAAAGTATTCAAGAATTGATAAACCTTCTTTAAAGTTAGAAAGAATTGGATTTTCAATAATCTCTCCACCACCAGCTGTAGATTTTTTAGGCTTTGCCATTAATCCACGCATACCAGTTAACTGACGAATCTGTTCTTTAGATCCACGAGCTCCAGAATCAAGCATCATATATACTGAGTTGAATCCTTGTTGGTCTTCACGTAAATTTTTCATAGACAACTCAGTTAATCTGTTGTTGGTAGAACCCCAAACATCAATTACCTGATTATAACGCTCTTTTTGCGTTAACATACCCATATTATAGTTTCCTACAATTACATCTACTTCTTTGTTTGCTTCATCAATCATAGATTGCTTTTCTTTAGGAATAATAATATCACCTAATGAGAAAGATAATCCACCTTGAAAGGCAAACTTATAACCCATGTTTTTAATTTCATCTAAGAATGCTCCTGTTGTAGGAATATCTGTAGCTTTTAAAATACCACCAATAATTCCACGCAAGTTTTTCTTAGTTAAAACCTCATTAATATACCCAGCTGCAGCAGGAACTTTTTCATTAAATAAAACTCTACCTACAGTAGTTTTAATAATTTTAGTTACCTGTTCTCCATTTTCATCTATATCTTGAGTTCTAACATTAATAGACGCATTTAAGTCTATTTTTTCTTCATTGAAAGCTATAGTAACTTCTTCTGGAGAATAGAAAGTTAAACCTTCTCCTTTAATTGGTACTTCTGGAGTAGAGACTCTTTCTTTTGTCATATAATATAATCCAAGTACCATATCTTGAGAAGGTACAGTAACTGGAGCACCATTTGCAGGATTTAAGATATTGTGAGAAGCTAACATTAATAATTGTGCTTCTAAAATAGCTTCTGGACCTAATGGTAAGTGAACAGCCATTTGATCTCCATCAAAATCCGCATTAAATGCAGAACATGCTAATGGATGTAATTGTATGGCTTTACCTTCAATCAATTTTGGTTGGAAAGCTTGAATACCTAGTCTGTGTAAAGTAGGAGCTCTGTTTAATAAAACTGGATGTCCTTTAATTACATTTTCTAAAATATCCCAAACAACTGGTTCTTTTCTATCTATTATTTTCTTTGCAGATTTTACTGTTTTTACAATTCCTCTTTCAATTAATTTTCTAATTACAAAAGGCTTGTAAAGTTCAGCTGCCATATCTTTTGGCAATCCACATTCAGACAATTTCATTTCTGGTCCAACAACAATTACAGAACGTGCAGAATAATCAACACGCTTTCCTAATAAGTTTTGACGGAAACGTCCTTGTTTACCTTTTAAAGAATCTGATAAAGATTTTAAAGGTCTGTTAGATTCAGTTTTTACTGCAGATGATTTACGAGTGTTATCAAATAATGAATCTACGGATTCTTGTAACATACGTTTTTCATTACGTAAAATAACTTCTGGAGCTTTTATTTCAACTAATCTTTTTAAACGATTGTTTCTGATAATAACTCTTCTATATAAATCATTTAAATCTGAAGTTGCAAAACGACCACCATCTAATGGAACTAAAGGTCTTAATTCTGGTGGTATAACCGGAATTGCCTTCATAATCATCCATTCTGGATTGTTTTCTCTGTTCTTCTGAGAATCTCTAAATGCTTCAACAACATTTAAACGTTTTAATGCTTCTGTTTTTCTCTGCTTAGAAGTTTCTGTATTTGCTTTGTGTCTTAATTGAAATGATAATTCATCTAAATCAATTCTAGCTAATAAATCTATTAAACATTCAGCACCCATTTTAGCAATAAACTTGTTTGGGTCTGAATCATCTAAATATTGATTTTCTTGTGGTAACTCATCAGCAATATCTAAATATTCTTCTTCAGTTAAGAAATCCATTTTTTGTAATGGTTCTCCTTCCACGTTTTTTGCAATACCTGGTTGAATTACTACGTATCTTTCGTAGTAAATAATCATATCTAACTTTTTAGATGGTAAACCTAAAAGGTAACCCATTTTGTTAGGTAATGATCTAAAGTACCAAATATGAGCAACAGGCACTACCAAATTGATATGCCCTACTCTATCTCTACGTACTTTCTTTTCTGTTACTTCTACACCACATCTATCACAAACGATACCTTTGTAACGTATTCTTTTGTACTTTCCACAAGCACATTCATAATCCTTTACAGGACCAAAAATACGCTCACAAAACAAACCATCTCTTTCTGGTTTGTGTGTACGATAATTTATAGTTTCTGGCTTTAAAACTTCACCTTTAGAAACTTCTAAAATAGCTTCTGGTGATGATAAACCAATTGAGATTTTGTTAAACTTTTTTACAGTGTACTTTTCTTGTTTTCTTGCCATGTCTTTTAATAAGTATTCAGTTGGCAGTATTCAGTTTTCAGTAGCAAATTACTACTGAAAACTGGTTACTGAAAAAATTTATTCTTCTAATCTAACGTCTAATCCTAAACCTTTAAGTTCATGCATTAATACGTTAAACGATTCTGGTAAACCTGGTTCTGGCATAGCTTCACCTTTAACAATACTTTCGTATGTTTTAGCTCTACCCATAACATCATCAGATTTTACAGTTAAGATTTCTCTTAAGATACTTGATGCACCATATGCCTCAAGTGCCCAAACTTCCATCTCTCCAAAACGCTGACCCCCAAATTGTGCTTTACCACCTAATGGTTGCTGTGTAATTAAAGAATATGGTCCTATTGAACGAGCATGCATTTTATCTTCAATCATGTGCCCTAACTTAATCATATAAATGATACCAACTGTTGCTGGTTGATCGAAACGTTTTCCTGTTCCACCATCATATAAGTATGTATGTCCAAATCTTGGTATTCCAGCTTCATCTGTAATTGCATTAATCTGATCTAAAGATGCACCATCAAAAATTGGAGTTGCATATTTAGTATTTAATTTCTGACCTGCCCAACCAAGAACAGTTTCATAAATCTGACCAATGTTCATACGTGAAGGTACACCTAATGGATTTAGTACAATATCTACTGGAGTTCCATCTTCTAAGAACGGCATATCTTCTGCTCTTACAATACGTGCAACAATACCTTTATTTCCATGACGACCTGCCATTTTATCACCTACTTTTAACTTACGTTTTTTAGCGATGTAAACTTTGGCTAATTTTAGAATTCCTGCTGGTAATTCATCTCCAACTGAAATTGTAAACTTTTGACGTCTTAAAGAACCTTGTAAATCATTTACTTTAATTTTATAGTTGTGAACTAATTCACCAACTAAAGAATTTAAGTCACTATCAGTTGTCCAAGAACCTGTTAAATGCACATAGTCATCTACAGAGTTTAACATTTTAAGAGTGTACTTTTTACCTTTTGGTAAAACTTCTTCTCCTAAATCATTAAATACTCCTTGAGAAGTTTTTCCACTAATTAAAGTAAATAATTTCTCTATTAACTCATCTTTTAAACCTTCAAATTTAGAAACGAAAGACTGTTCTAAAGTTGCTACTGCTTCTTTATCTCTAATTCTTTTGTTTTTATCTTTTACAGCTCTTCTAAATAATTTTTTATCAATTACTACACCTCTTAAAGATGGAGAAGCTTTTAATGATGCATCTTTTACATCACCTGCTTTATCACCAAAAATAGCGCGTAATAATTTTTCTTCTGGAGTTGGATCAGATTCTCCTTTTGGTGTAATTTTACCAATTAAGATATCACCAGGATTAACTTCTGCTCCAATTCTAATCATTCCATTTTCATCTAAGTCTTTTGTAGCTTCTTCAGAAACGTTAGGAATATCATTAGTTAACTCTTCAGTTCCTAATTTTGTATCTCTAACATCTAAAGAATACTCATCAATATGAATAGATGTAAATATATCTTCACGAACAACTTTTTCCGAAATTACGATTGCATCCTCAAAGTTATACCCTTTCCAAGGCATAAAGGCTACTTTCATATTTCTTCCTAAAGCTAATTCTCCTTTTTGTGTAGCATAACCTTCACACAGTACTTGACCTTCTGCAACTCTATCACCAGTTTCTACAATTGGTTTTAGGTTGATAGATGTACCTTGGTTGGTCTTTCTAAATTTAATTAAATCGTAAGAAACTTCATCAGAATCAAAACTTACAAGTCTTTCTTCATCTGTCTTATCATATCTAATTGTAATTTTATTAGCATCTACATAAGTTACTTCTCCTTCTCCTTCTGCATTAATTAAAATACGAGAATCTTTAGCAACTCTTCTTTCTAAACCAGTACCAACAATTGGAGATTCTGGTCTTAATAATGGTACAGCTTGACGCATCATGTTAGATCCCATCAGTGCTCTGTTGGCATCATCATGTTCTAAGAAAGGAATTAAAGATGCTGAGATAGATGCAATTTGATTTGGAGCAACATCCATATAATCAATCACTTCAGGATTAACCACTGGGAAATCACCTTCTTCACGTGCAATAACTCTATCTAAAACAATAGTACCATCTTCTTTAAGCTCTAAATTAGATTGAGCAATTTTCTTACCTTCCTCTTCTTCTGCACTTAAATAAATAGGTTCATCGCCTTCAACCACACCATCATTTACTTTTCTATAAGGAGTTTCGATAAATCCTAAATTGTTCACTTTTGCAAATACAGAAAGTGAAGAAATAAGACCAATATTTGGTCCCTCAGGAGTTTCAATTGGACATAAACGACCATAGTGTGTATAATGAACGTCACGTACCTCGAAACCAGCTCTTTCTCTTGATAAACCACCTGGTCCTAATGCAGATAATCTACGTTTATGAGTGATCTCTGCTAATGGATTTGTTTGATCCATAAACTGAGATAATTGGTTTGTACCAAAGAAAGAATTAATAACAGATGATAATGTTTTTGCATTAATTAAATCTATAGGAGTAAACACTTCGTTATCACGTACATTCATACGCTCACGAATTGTTCTTGCCATACGAGCTAAACCAACACCAAACTGACCCGCTAATTGCTCTCCAACAGTTCTTACACGTCTGTTAGATAAGTGATCAATATCATCTACTTCAGCCTTAGAATTAATTAACTCAATTAAATATTTTATAATTGTTATAATATCTAATTTAGTTAATACTTTCTGATCTATAGGCTCATTTAATTGAAGTTTAGTATTCATTCTAAAACGCCCTACTTCACCCAAATTATATCTTTGTTCAGAAAAGAATAACTTATCAATTATACCTCTTGCAGTCTCTTCATCTGGCGGTTCTGCATTACGTAATTGTCTATAAATATGTTCTACAGCTTCTTTCTCAGAGTTTGTAGGATCTTTTTGTAAAGTATTATGAATTATAGCATAATCAGCCATATGATTATCTACCTTGTGTAGTAAAATAGTCTTAGCTCCTGCCTCTATAATTTCATCTATATGTTCTTTTTCTAAAACTGTATCACGATCAAAAATGATTTCATTTCTTTCAATTGATACAACTTCTCCAGTATCTTCATCAACGAAATCTTCATGCCAAGTTTTTAAAACTCTAGCAGCCAATTTACGTCCTAATACTTTTTTAAGACCTGCTTTCGAAACTTTAACTTCTTCTGCAAGGTCAAAAATTTCTAAAATATCTTTATCTCTTTCAAATCCTATTGCTCTGAATAAAGTAGTAACTGGTAATTTTTTCTTTCTATCAATGTAAGCATACATTACTTGATTGATATCAGTTGCGAATTCTATCCAAGAACCTTTAAAAGGAATTACTCTTGCTGAATACAACTTTGTTCCATTTGCATGGAAAGATTGACCAAAGAATACACCTGGAGATCTATGTAACTGAGAAACTACAACACGCTCTGCACCATTGATTACAAAGGTTCCAGAGTTAGTCATATAAGGTATTGTACCAAGATAAACATCCTGTACAATCGTTTCAAAATCTTCGTGTTCTGGGTCTGTACAATATAATTTTAGACGTGCTTTTAAAGGAACACTGTGTGTAAGACCTCTTTCTATACATTCTTGAATTGAATATCTTGGTGGGTCTACAAAGTAGTCTAAAAATTCTAATACAAATTGATTTCTTGTATCTGTAATTGGAAAGTTATCCATGAAGGTTTTATATAAACCTTCTTCTCCTCTTTCTTCTGCTTTAGTTTGAAGTTGGAAAAAATCTTGAAAAGATTTTACCTGAATATCCAAAAAGTCTGGATACTCTTTAATCATTTGAGAAGTAGCGAAGTTGATTCTTTCAGTAGTGTTTTTCGTTGCCAAAAGAGAATATTTTTTTTGATTAAAATATGAATTAAAATAAAGAACGAATATATACACAAAATGGTTTAGGCCTAAAAACCGAAGTTCTTAGTACCTAAACCTAAATTTGTTTTCTCGATTTCGATATCATTGTTCGAAACTCGAGAAGTAAAAGCTTATTTAAGCTCTACCTCTGCTCCTGCTTCTTCTAAAGATTTTTTAAGACCTTCAGCCTCATCTTTAGTTACACCTTCTTTGATTGGAGCTGGTGCGCTATCTACGATACCTTTAGCATCTTTTAAACCTAAACCAGTTAATTCTTTAACTAATTTTACAACTGCTAATTTAGAAGCACCTGCTGCTGTTAAGATAACATCAAATTCTGTTTGCTCATCAGCTGAATCATCTCCACCACCTGCTGCTGGTCCTGCTACTGCTACAGCTGCTGCTGCAGGCTCGATACCATACTCATCTTTTAAAATAGTAGCTAATTCATTAACTTCTTTTACTGTTAAGTTAACTAATTGTTCTGCGAAATCTTTTAATTCTGCCATTTTAATTGTTTTTAAAAATTTTGTTTTATTATAGTTTATTTGTGCGCTTATTCTTTTTCAGATAAAGTTTTAATAATACCTGAAAGTGTTTGTCCTCCTGATTGTAATGCTGAAATAACATTCTTAGCAGGCGACTGTAATAATCCAATGATTTCACCAATTAATTCTTCTTTAGATTTAATATCTACTAAAGCATCTAATTGATCATCACCAATGTAAACCGATTCTTCTGCGAAAGCCCCCTTTAAAATTGGCTTCTTAGATTTCTTTCTAAATTCTTTGATTAATTTTGCTGGAGCATTAGCTGCTTCAGAAATCATCATTGATGTATTACCCTTTAATGTTGTTGGAAGATCACCAAAATCTTTGTCTGATGCTTCCATTGCTTTTGCAAGTAATGTATTTTTAACAACAGATAACTGAACTCCAGCTTTAAAACAAGCTCTTCTTAAATTAGAAGTAGTTTGAGCATTTAATCCAGAGATGTCTGCTAAATAAAGTGTATTTGTATCTGCTAATACTGCTGTTAAATCTTGTATTACTTGTGATTTCTCTTCTCTAGTCATAATTATAAGTTTTAACGTATTAAACAGTTTTTACTTCAACAGCTATACTAGGACTCATAGTACTAGACATAAAAACGCTTTTTACATACGTTCCTTTTGCTGTTGTAGGTTTCAATTTAATAATTGTTTGGATTAATTCATTAGCATTTTCTTCAATTTTCTTAGCATCAAAAGATACTTTTCCAATTGCAGCATGTACAATACCAGTTTTATCAACTTTAAAGTCAATTTTACCAGCTTTTACATCTGTTACTGCTTTTGCAACATCCATAGTTACAGTACCTGTTTTTGGATTTGGCATTAAACCTCTAGGACCTAAAATTCTTCCTAATGGACCTAATTTACCCATAACACTAGGCATTGTAATAATTACATCTACATCTGTCCAACCTCCTTTAATCTTCTGAAGGTATTCATCTAATCCCACATAATCAGCACCAGCTTCTTTTGCTTCTGCCTCTTTATCTGGAGTTACTAATGCTAAAACTTTTACATCTTTACCTGTACCATGAGGTAATGTAACTACACCTCTAACCATTTGATTTGCTTTACGTGGATCAACTCCTAAACGTATTGCCAAATCTACAGAAGCATCAAACTTTACATTAGTAATGTCTTTGACTAGAGCTGAAGCAGCTGCTAAATCATAAGATTGAGTATTATCAACCTTAGCGTAAGCTTCTTTTTGCTTTTTTGTTAATTTTGCCATTTTACTACTTTTTATAAAGTTATGCTGGTGCATTACCTTTTACTGTTAATCCCATAGAACGTGCTGTACCTGCAATCATTTTCATTGCTGAAGTAACTTCAAAGGCATTTAAATCTACCATTTTGTCTTCTGCAATGACTTTAATTTGATCCCAAGTAACTGATGCTACTTTCTTCCTATTTGGTTCTCCTGAACCTTTTTTAATTTTGGCCGCTTCTAGTAACTGAACTGCTGCAGGAGGAGTTTTTACAACAAAATCGAACGATTTGTCTTTGAAAACAGTAATAACAACAGGTAAAACTTTACCTTGTTTGTCTTGTGTTCTTGCATTGAACTGTTTACAAAACTCCATAATGTTAACACCAGCAGCTCCTAAAGCGGGTCCAACCGGCGGCGATGGATTCGCTGCGCCTCCCCTTACTTGTAACTTAACTACTTTACTAACTTCTTTTGCCATTTTTAAAAATGTTTAATGATTTATTTTAAGTTGGAAGCCAAAAAATAAATCGATATATATCTGTGTAACAATTATATCTTTTCTACTTGCATATAACTCAATTCTAATGGTGTTTTTCTTCCGAATATTTTCACCATTACTTCAAGTTTACGCTTTTCTTCGTTTACTTTTTCTATTGTACCATCAAATCCATTGAAAGGCCCATCCACAACTTTGACGGTCTCTCCAACATTATATGGTATAGCAATATTTTCATCTTGAACAGAAAGCTCATCAACTTTACCAAGCATTCTATTTACCTCAGACTTTCTCATAGGTACAGGCTCACCACCCTTTACCTCTCCAAGAAAACCTATAACTCCAGTAATTGCCTTAATAACATGAGGTACTTCTCCCGACAAATTTGCTTCAACCATAATATAACCTGGAAAATAAACCCTTTCTCTGTTTACCTTTTTTCCATTTCTGATTTGAACAACTTTTTCGGTAGGAACAATAACTTGATTTACATAATCAGATAAACCTACCCTAGAAATTTCTGTTTCTATATAATTTTTTACTTTATTCTCTTGTCCTCCAATGGCTCTAACAACATACCATTTCATAACCGAATCAGCCATAGTTAATTATTAAAATAATTTAAAAAAGTTATCTAATCCTGTTTGAAAAACATAATCAATACCAGCAACAGCTAATGCGAATACAATTGTAAAAACTGCCACAGTAACTGTAGTTTTCTGAGCATCTTCCTTAGATATCCATGTCATATGGTTACTAAGTTCATCAAAAGAGTCTTTGATATATTGAATAAAGTTCATATTACTATATTTTTATTTGCACGGGCGGAGAGATTCGAACTCCCGACAGCTGGTTTTGGAGACCAGTGCTCTACCGCTGAACTACGCCCGTTTCTTATTCATTGATAAAGGTATTCCGTAAAAAAACGGAATACCTTTATAATTTTGAAATAATAAAACTAATTAAATATTAGTCTAATAATTCAGTTACTTGACCTGCACCTACAGTTCTACCTCCTTCACGGATTGCAAAACGTAAACCAACATTTAATGCAATTGGCTGAATCAAATCAACTGTAATTGTTAAGTTATCTCCTGGCATAACCATCTCTACACCTGAAGGTAAATTAATAGTACCTGTAACATCCGTTGTTCTTACGTAGAACTGCGGACGATAGTTATTATGGAATGGAGTATGACGTCCACCTTCTTCTTTCTTAAGAACATAAACCTCTGCTTTAAACTTAGCATGAGGAGTTACAGAACCTGGCTTACAGATTACCATACCTCTTTTAATATCTTCTTTTGCAATACCTCTTAATAAGATACCAGCATTATCACCAGCCTCACCTCTATCTAAGATTTGACGGAACATTTCGATACCAGTAATAGTAGAAGACATCTTCTCAGCTCCCATACCAATAATATCAACAACATCTCCTGTATTCGCAATACCAGTTTCAATACGACCTGTAGCTACAGTTCCACGACCAGTAATTGAAAATACATCTTCAACAGGCATTAAGAAATCTTTATCAACCTCTCTTAAAGGCTCTTCAATCCAAGCATCAACTTGTGCCATTAATTCTAAAACAGTATTAACCCATTTTTCCTCACCATTTAAAGCTCCTAAAGCAGAACCTGAAACTACAGGACCATTATCTCCATCATATTCATAGAAAGATAATAATTCTCTAACCTCCATATCAACTAACTCTAATAACTCTTCATCATCAACCATATCAACCTTGTTTAAGAAAACAACGATACGTGGAATACCTACCTGACGACCTAATAAGATATGCTCTCTAGTTTGAGGCATTGGTCCATCAGTTGCAGCAACAACTAAAATAGCACCATCCATCTGGGCAGCACCTGTTACCATGTTCTTAACATAATCCGCGTGACCTGGACAGTCAACGTGAGCATAGTGACGATTCGCTGTTTGATATTCAACGTGAGAAGTGTTAATTGTAATACCTCTTTCTTTTTCTTCTGGTGCATTATCAATCTGATCAAAAGATCTAGCTTCAGAGAATCCTGCATCAGCTAATACTTTAGTAATAGCCGCAGTTAAAGTTGTTTTACCGTGATCTACGTGTCCGATAGTACCAATATTTAAGTGTGGTTTCGAACGGTCAAAAGTTCCTTTTGCCATAATTATTGATTTTAATTCTTAGTTTAAATATATTTAGTGTCTAATAATACTTTTTCAATGAGCCAATGATGGGATTTGAACCCATGACCTCATCCCTACCAAGGATGCGCTCTACCAACTGAGCTACACCGGCTTTGTTGATCTTTAGAGCGAAAGACCGGGTTCGAACCGGCGACATTCAGCTTGGAAGGCTGAC
Organism: Polaribacter dokdonensis; assembly: GCF_024362345.1. Taxonomy (GTDB): domain Bacteria; phylum Bacteroidota; class Bacteroidia; order Flavobacteriales; family Flavobacteriaceae; genus Polaribacter; species Polaribacter dokdonensis. Next base: position 1,209,975 of record NZ_CP101505.1, read on the forward strand.
GCTCTACCAACTGAGCTACTTTCGCAAAAAATGTAAATTGTGGGGAGAGCAGGATTCGAACCTGCGAAGACATAGTCAACGGAGTTACAGTCCGTCCTCGTTGGCCGCTTGAGTATCTCCCCTATAATTTACTATTTTAATGAACTTTTGTTTCTTTATTTAGAGCCGATGGAGGGACTCGAACCCACGACCTGCTGATTACAAATCAGCTGCTCTAGCCAGCTGAGCTACATCGGCTTTTTCTTGCAAAAAAACAACCCGCTATTTCTAACGGATTGCAAATGTATAAAGTTTTTTTAAATTCCAAAACTTTTTATAATTATTTTTTTCTTTTTTTATGAAATTAAAGAATCTCTTAATTTCTCCTTTGACTTTTTCAATTGTCTTTTTAGATTATCAACTGCAGAATTAATGCCTTCTTCGAAGGTTTTTGTCTCTCTTTTCACTATTAATTCACTGCCTGGAATATTTATTTTAACTTCTGTAATTTTATTTTCTTTATCACTAGTATTTTGAACTTTTAAGAAAACTTCTGCGTCAACAATTTTATCATGAAACTTTACTAAGGTCTCCACTTTTTTCTCAGCAAAGCTGATTAATTTACTATCTGCATTAAAATTGACTGATTGGGTAAATACTTTCATAATCTATTCATTTTTTTTGCTCTTAGGATGAGCATGGTTATACACTTGTTTGATTGCGTCAAGGCTATTATGTGTGTAGACTTGAGTGGAAGCTAAAGAAGTATGACCTAACAATTCTTTAACTGAATTTAAATCTGCACCTTCATTTAGTAGGTGAGTTGCAAATGAATGCCTGAGAATGTGAGGGCTCTTTTTCACCTTAGAAGACACCTTACTAAAGTAAGAATTAATAACTCTATAAACAAGAGTTTCATATATTTTATTTCCTTTTTCGGTAATGAATAGAAAATCGGAGTTTTTTACAATTTTACTTCTCTCAATAAGATAAGTTTCTAAAGTATTTAAAACGGATTTTAATATTGGCACCAACCTTTCTTTATTTCGCTTTCCTAAGACCTTTAAAACGCCTTTATTAGAATCAATATCCATTAGCTTAATATTTATTAACTCAGCTCTTCGAATTCCTGTAGAATAAAACAATTCTACAATTAATTTATTTCGAACAGAAACAAAGTCGTTTGAAATGGAAACTGCATCTAAAACAGATTTAACTTCTTTGGTTGAAAATGGCACTTGTACCTTTTTTGCAACTTTTAAAGCTTTATGCTTTTGCAATGGACTTACTGTTATTTGATTTGATTTTTGAAGAAATTTATAAAAGGATTTTAAAGAGCTAATTTTTCGATTGATTGTTCTATTGGAAATCTCGTCATCTACCAAAGCAACAATCCAACTTCTTATTTGTGAATAATTTACCGTTAAAAGACTGTCTTGATCAAAAGTGATTTGCAAAAATCTTTGAAAAGAATTCAAATCTTTTTGATAAGCAATAATGGTGTGCTCTGAATATTTTTTTTCAAGATATAAATAATCTAAAAAAGGTTTTACCAAAATCTGATTCTTTTTTTTTGTTTATAGTAAATTTACAAAAATAGTGGCACAAAAAAACTCGCATCAAAATAATTGATGCGAGTTTAAACTATTTGAGGTTATTTGACTAACCTACCTCTTCTTGTGTTCTTAATCTTTGAACGTAAGAAGCTTTTATTCTTTGAGCTCTTTTAGCTACTGAAGGCTTTGTAAAGTTTTTTCTGTTACGTAAGTTCTTCATCGTCTTTGTTCTGTCGAATTTTCTCTTATAACGTTTTAAAGCTCTATCTATATTCTCTCCTTCTTTTACAGGTATAATTAACATAAGTTGGCACCTCCCTTCATAAGTATCTTAAATATTTTAATAACAGTTAAACTGCTGATTTATAATTTTTGGACTGCAAATGTACTTATAAAAAATGAAATACAAATTTTAAAGTGATTTTATTTTAAGACTAGTAATTTGCGTTAGGGATTGAAGTGGCATCCTTTTTTGTTTTCTCAAAAAAGATATAATGTAAAGCCCGACCTTTAGGGAACGCACTAATAGAAAATAAGTTAACTACTATTTTTTAAGTGTTAGATAATGGATTAAAAAAAATATCATTTTACAAAAACTTTATGTTTCTTTCGTAAAATGATATTAAATTTTATTTTAATATAACTCAGTAGCTGACTTATACATTCCTTTTTAACGATAAGCATTTTTGCTATAATCAAAAGTAATTTTAACAAAAATGTTTACTAAAATACTATGTAGCTGGTTTATATTCTTTTTTATCAATAACCATTTTTGCTATAATCTCTTTTAAGATTTCAGAAGTTCCACCACCAATAGGACCTAACCTACTATCTCTTAGCAAACGAGCCATTGGATATTCTTCCATGTAACCATAACCACCTAATAATTGCAAGGCATCATAAATAACCTCATCTGCAATTTTTGTAGATAACAGTTTAGACATACTAGCTTCTTTTACAACGTAAGTACCCATATCTAATCTTTTAGTTATAGAATAGTTGTACTCTCTACACATATCTACTTTACTAGCCATTTCAGCCACTTTATGTCTTAAAGCCTGAAATTTATCTAAAGATTTACCAAAAGCAATTCTTTCATGCATATACTGCACTGCATAATCTACAGCAAATTCTGCTCTTGCATGTGCATTAACACCCATTATTAAACGCTCTAAAGCAAAATGTTGCATAATGTATGGAAAACCCATGCCTTCTTCTCCCATTAAGTTTTCAGCCGGAATTTCTACATTATCAAAAGCTATTTCTCCTGTATCTGAGGCTCTCCAACCTAACTTATCTAACTTGGTTGCAGAAACCCCTTTAGAATCTCTATCAACTACAAAAATGCTAATTCCTTTATATTTATCTGATGGATCTGTTTTTGCAGCTACGATTAAGTAATCTGAATAAACACCATTTGTAATAAATGTTTTTGAGCCATTTAATATATACTTGTCTCCTTGCTTTACAGCTGTAGATCTCATACCTGCTACATCTGAACCTCCAAATGGCTCTGTGATACATAAACAACCAATCTTATCTCCTTCTACACTAGGCACTAAATATTTCTCTTTCTGTTGTTGATTCCCTTCTTTATTTAGGTGAGTCATTGCTAAATATTCATGAGCCCACATTGCAGCAGCAAAACCTCCCGAATTTATTTTTTGTAATTCTTCTAAAAAAATCACTGTATAGAAAAGATCTAAATCCATACCACCAAATTCTTCTGGAGTAGATAAACCAAAGTAACCCATTTCACCAAACTTCTTCCAGATGAAACGTTCTATAGAACCTGTTTTTTCCCATTTTTCTATATGAGGCACAACTTCTTTTTGTAAAAAATCTTTGAAACTAGCACGAAAAGCTTCATGCTCTTCAGTAAAATACATACTGCTCATTTGAAGTGAATTTTTAATTATTATTCAGCTACCAAATATAAGACTATTCTATCATATTTATCTAAAGGAAAACCCTCGATATTTTTTAATTCTGATATATTTTGAAGCTCAGCTACTTCATCTCTATAATTAAAAATTTTCTTACATAACTCGTAATCGATATAAGGATTTTTTAGTAATTGCTTGAACTCAATAGTGTTTAGATTCTGTTTCTGAATTTTTGGCAACTCAATAATTTTAAAAGTAGCTAATACTTTATCTGCTATTTTCTTTTGTAAACCCCATACTTCATACAACTGAGAAGGGTAAGAAAATCCTTGTAATTTAGAACGATACTTAATAATTCTTTCAGAGAAAGATGCTGCAATTCCATTTACGGTTCTAAAATCTTCTGCAGTTGCTTTATTAATATCTATTGTTGACACTTTATGAGATGCAACAGCATTATCTGCTGAACTTAATTTATCTATTATTTTAGATTGCTTGTTTTGTTGCTGTTGATTACGTTTTACAACCCAATCTGGAAATTTGAAATAAGGTGAAATTCTTATCAGTAAAGAATCTGAAATCTTTGTAACTTTTTGAAAATCTTCTTTAGAATTTACAAATCTATTTGATTTTCGAAAAGCATGTAATCTATCAATTTCTTCTAAAGACATTCCTAATTGTTCGCCTTTAAAATCTGTAATGTAATTTGGATTAAAAGGATAAATTTTTGGCTTTCTATTTTCAATCTCAACTAGCTTTAAACTGTCTATCTTATTTTGAAAAGCTATTAATTCTGTATTATTTTTATCTAAAATTTCTTCTTTCGAAAATGGCTCTAAAATAATTACAACTTGTAAGATTACAATTAGAATTACCAATAAAAAAATCCCATTTCTTTGGCTTTTGTTATACCAGAAATGGGATTTGAATATTTTCATTAATTATAATTTTATGCTTCGCTACTCTTAATAGCGTTCATGTACTTCTTTAATTCTTCTTTTACCTTAGGAGCTAAGATAATAAGACCTATCATGTTTGGAACCATCATAGCAAAAACCATAGCATCAGAGAAACCAATTACTGACCCTAAACTAGCTGCTGCACCAATAACTACAAATACACAAAATATAACCTTATATGTATATTCCATTTTTTTAGATCTACCAAATAAATAAACCCATCCTTGAAAACCATAGTAAGACCAAGAAATCATAGAACTAAATGCGAATAATACAACTGCAACTGTTAATACATATGGAAACCAAGATATAGATGATGCAAATGCGCTTGATGTTAACAAGATAGCTTGTGCATCATTTGCTGGCGGATTTAATGGATCTACAAACCCAGTAATAATTAACACTAAAGCTGTCATTGTACAAACTACAACAGTATCTATAAATGGCTCTAATAAAGCAACCATTCCTTCACTTGCTGCATATTTTGTTTTTACTGCTGAGTGCGCAATAGATGCAGAACCAATACCTGCCTCGTTAGAAAATGCTGCTCTTCTAAAACCTTGAATTAAAACTCCAACTGCACCACCTGCAATTCCTTCTGGGCTAAATGCACCATTAAAGATTTGACTAAATGCAGCTCCTATCATATCATAATTTGCAAAAATTACAAATAAGGCAGCACCTACATATATTGCAACCATAAATGGTACAATTTTGTCTGTTACTTTTGCAATTTTCTTAATACCTCCAATAATTACAATACCAACTAAAACAGCCATTATTAAACCAAATAACCATCCTTTACCAGCTAAAACAGATTCGCTACCACCTGTAATATTTTGAACTAATTGAAAAGCCTGATTAACTTGAAACATGTTACCACCTCCAAATGAACCACCAATAACGAATATTGCAAAAGCCCCTGCTAAAACTTTACCTAAAATTTTAGATTTTAGTCCTTTTGTTAAGTAATACATTGGCCCACCATAAACAGTACCATCTGCAGCAATATCTCTATATTTTACACCTAGAGTACATTCTACAAATTTAGAAGCCATACCTAAGAATCCTGCTATAATCATCCAGAAAGTAGCACCTGCTCCACCAATAGAAACTGCAATTGCTACACCTGCAATATTACCCAAACCAACTGTTGCAGAAAGGGCTGCTGTTAATGCTTGAAAGTGAGAAACCTCTCCATCATGACCTTCAACTCTTACAGTATCAGGATTATCTCCAGAATCTGTTGTAGATACACTACCATCAACTTCAATTGCTTTTGCATGACCCTTACCTTCTAAACCATCATATTTACCTCTAACAATATTTATAGATGTAATAAAACCTCTAAAATTGATAAAGTTAAAATAGAAAGTAAAATATACAGCTCCTAAAATTAAAGGGAATAACACCCAGTAAATACTTATGGTATCTGTAAAAGGAATTTGATAAAAAATAAAGTCTACGAACCATCCTGTTGCGCTTCCAAAAGCCTCATCAATTTGCTGATCTAAGCCTTTTTCTTGGGCGATTGTAAAAAATGGAACTGCTAAAAAAAGTAATGAAAGAAATTTTTTCTTCATAATATATCTATGTTAGATTTTGAATTAGTAAGGCGCAATATCTTAAAAAATTGAAGTTTTGACAACTTTTATACGTTAAATATGATTTTTACATTAAGGTTTCTTTAAATCTCTGTAAATCGTCTTTAAATGTCTTTGGGTAAAAGTTGAATTCTTTATTTGTTTTTGATAAATCAAAACCAGTTTTAATAGGTCTATTTGCAGTTTGATTTAATGTTGATGTTGAAATTGGTTTTATGTAAGAATCGTCTAAGTTAAACACATCTGCAATTTGTTTGGCAATCTCATAAATACTTAATAATTCTGACGAAGCAATATTAAAGACTCCTGTTGCATTTTTATCTATAGAAATTTTACATGCTAAAGCTAAATCTTTAACATAAGTTGGAGTTCTATATTGATCATCTACTATGGTTATTTCTTTCTTATTTTCTAGAGATTCTTTTACCCAAAGAACAATGTTGCTTCTACTCATATCATAAACTTTTCCGTAAACTAAAATAGTTCTTAATATGGTATAATTAATAGTTAATTTCTCTAAAACCTGTTCTGATTTTAGTTTAGATAGACCATAGTAGCTTAATGGATTTGGCTCATCAGTTTCTGTATACCATCCTTTTTTACCATCGAAAATAAAATCTGTTGAAATATGAATTAAGTGTGCATTTATTTTTTTACAGATTTCTGCTAACCATTTTACAACATCAACATTAAGTGTGTCGCAAGCAGATTTATTATTCTCACAAGCATCAACCTGTGTCATTGCAGCAGTATTTACAATGTAATTTGGTTGAAGTTTTTTAATTTCTTTTATAAGTTGTTCTTTATTGGTAATATCTAAAGAGTAGTATTTAAAATCATTTCTACCACTTCTATTTTCACCTTTAGAAAAACCATAAACTTCATATTTATTTTTCTCATCCAACAATAAATTTAAAAGTGATTGCCCTAATAAACCATTACTACCTGTTATTACAACTTTAATCATTTAAAATAATTCTCTAAGTTTTATAATTTGTTCGGGTCTTCCCAAAACTATAAGGTGTGCACTATCAACTAGAACTGTTGATGCTTCTGGATTTATAATATAATCTTTATCTGGATTTCTAAAACCAATAACTGTGCAACCAGTTTTCTTTCTTAAATCTAAATCTAAAATTGTTTTTCCTCTGTATTTTTTCGGTAAATCATCAACAATAATTTCTTCTAGATTAGCTGTAGTTTCTCCTTCAACAGTTAATCTATCTACAAATTCTATTACATCTGGAGTGGTTACTAAAGAAGCCATATGATCTCCTCCCAATTTATCTGGCATAATTACATTATCTGCTCCAGCAATTTTTAATTTACTGTAAGAACTTTCGTTAGAAGCTCTGCTTATTATTTTCATTTTACCATTTAGTTGTCTTGCACTTAAAACAACAAATAAATTATTTGCATCTGAAGGCAAAGCAGTAATTAAATTATCTGCCTCTAAAATACCTGCAGCGATTAATGTTTCATCTAAAGTTGCATCTCCTTGAATACATAAATGTCCTGTAGATTCAATCTCTTCAACCAATTCCTTATCTCTTTCTACAACAACGAAATCTTTATTGTAATTCATTAATTTAATAATGGCTTGTCTTCCATTTCTTCCATAACCACAAACAATTGAATGCCCTTGTAATTTTGTTATTTTTTTTTCCACTGTTCTATGTTTAAAATAATCAAATAACTTACCACTTACTAAATATTCTGAAAAGGTAGACACTGCATAACCTAAGATAAATATACTAGTTAAAATTAAAAAAATTGTAAAAATCTTATCTTGTGGTGTAAATGGTTTAACCTCACTAAAACCAACTGTTGTAACTGTAATTACAGTCATATACAAAGCATCTACAAAAGAGTATTTAGACAATACCATATACCCAATAGTACCAGTAGCCAAAACAGATAATATTAGAAATACAATTCTATTTATTTTTGAGTCTAAAACACGCATATTTATAAGTCGAAAACCGAACTTCTTTTAGTATAAATTAAATCTTTTAATTTCATTGCAAATGCAAAAGTTAGGTAAAAGCCAAATGATAAGCCTACTGTAAAAAATGTTACATAGATAAAATAGATTCTAACATTCTTAGCACGCATTCCTAACCTATCTGCCAATCTTTGAAAAAAACCAAAACCATGTCTTTCAAAAAAATGTCGAATTGTATGTATAAACCTATTGTTTTTCATTTTAATGCAAGATAACAATTCTATTGATTTTTGTTCTTCAGTTTTAAATTAAAAATGCTTTGGAATCCTTAACTTTGTTCTTTTGCAAAAAACACCTTATTTGAAAGATCAAGAATACATAGAAGTTTACGGAGCAAGAGCACATAACTTAAAAAATATTGATGTAAAAATACCAAGAGAAAAGCTAGTAGTAATTACTGGTTTAAGTGGTAGTGGAAAATCATCTTTAGCTTTCGATACAATATATGCAGAAGGCCAAAGACGTTATATTGAAACCTTTTCTGCTTATGCACGTCAATTTCTAGGAGGTTTAGAAAGACCAGATGTTGATAAAATTGATGGATTATCTCCTGTAATTTCTATAGAGCAAAAAACAACAAACAAAAGTCCAAGATCTACAGTAGGTACTATAACAGAAATTTACGATTTTTTAAGACTTCTTTTTGCGAGAGCTGCAGATGCTTACTCTTACAACACTGGAGAAAAAATGGTGAGTTATTCTGATGAGCAGATAAAACAATTAATAACTACAGATTTTGCCAATAAAAAAATTGCAGTTTTAGCACCATTAATTAAATCTAGAAAAGGGCATTATAGAGAATTGTTTGAGCAAATTTCTAAACAAGGCTTTGTTAGAGTAAGAGTTGATGGCGAAATTAGAGAAATAGAAAAAGGCATGCGTTTAGACAGATACAAAACGCATGATATTGAGGTTGTTATAGATCGACTTTTGGTTAATGAAAAATCAGAAAAAAGGTTAGAAGAAACCATTAAAACAGCTTTATATTCTGGTAATAATATAATGATGGTTATTGATGTTGATAATGAAAAACCTCGTTATTTTAGTAGAGAATTAATGTGTCCAACAACAGGAATTGCTTATCCAAATCCAGAGCCAAATACATTCTCTTTTAACTCACCAAAAGGTGCTTGCCCAACCTGTAATGGTTTAGGCACCACTCAAGAAATCAACTTAAAAAAAGTAATACCTGATGATAGTATATCCATCAAAAATGGTGGAATTGTTCCATTAGGTGAACAAAAAAGCAGCTGGATTTTTAAGCAAATTCAAAATATTGCAGAACGTTATAAATTTAAATTAACAGACGCAATTAAAGACATTCCAGAAGATGCTTTAAACATCATCTTAAATGGTGGTAATGAATCTTTTAATATAGAATCTAAAACAGTTGGTGTAACAAGAAATTATAAAATTGATTTTGAAGGTATCATATCGTTTATAGAAAACCAATATAACAACGCAGAAAGCACTTCTATAAAACGTTGGGCTAAAGGTTTTATGGATGAAGTTACTTGTAAAACTTGTGATGGTAAACGTCTAAAGAAAGAAGCACTTCATTTTAAAATCACAGACAGAAATATTAGTGATTTAGCTCAAATGGATGTTACTGAATTGGCTAAATTATTTAAAAATATTGAACAATATCTTTCTGAAAAACAAAACACAATTGCATCAGAAATCTTAAAAGAAATTAGAACTCGTATTCAATTCTTATTAGATGTTGGTTTAGACTATTTAACGTTAGATAGAACCTCTAAATCACTTTCTGGAGGCGAAGCACAAAGAATACGTTTGGCAACTCAAATTGGTTCGCAATTAGTTGGTGTACTATATATTTTAGATGAACCAAGTATTGGGTTACATCAAAGAGACAATCAAAAATTAATAGATTCTTTAGTAAAATTAAGAGATGTTGGTAATTCTGTTTTGGTAGTGGAACATGATGAAGACATGATGAAAAAAGCAGATTATGTTTTAGACATTGGTCCAGGTGCAGGCAAACATGGAGGTCAAATTGTAAGTATTGGTACTTATGATGAAATTATAAAAGACAAAACCCTAACTACGGATTACTTAACTGGCAGAAAAAAGATTGAAGTTCCTAAAAAACGTAGAGAAGGTAATGGAAAAACCATAAACCTTAAAGGTGCTTCTGGTAACAATTTAAAAAATGTTTCAGTCGAATTTCCTTTAGGAAAAATGATCTGTGTAACAGGTGTTTCAGGTAGTGGAAAATCTACTTTAATTAATGAAACCCTCTACCCTATTTTAAATGCTCATATTTACAGAGGAGTTAAAAAACCTATGCCATACAAAAAAATTGAAGGCTTAGAACATGTGGATAAAGTGATTGATATAGATCAATCTCCAATTGGAAGAACACCAAGATCTAACCCAGCAACTTATACAAAAACGTTTGACGAAGTTAGAAGTCTTTTTGCAAAAACCCCAGAAGCTGCAATTCGTGGTTACAAACCTGGTCGTTTTTCATTTAATGTAAAAGGTGGTAGATGTGAAACATGTCAAGGAGGAGGAGTTAGAGTCATTGAAATGAATTTTTTGCCTGATGTTCAAGTAGAATGTGAAACTTGCCAAGGAAAACGTTTTAACAGAGAAACTTTAGAAATTAGATATAAAGGAAAATCGATATCTGATGTTTTAGAAATGACCATTGAAGACGCAACAGAATTCTTTAAAAACATACCTAAAATTCACAGAAAATTAAAAACAATAAAAGACGTTGGCTTAGGCTATATCACACTTGGTCAGCAGTCTACAACACTTTCTGGTGGTGAAGCTCAGCGAATTAAATTGGCATCAGAATTATCTAAAAGAGATACAGGTAACACCTTCTACATTCTTGATGAACCTACAACAGGTTTGCATTTTGAAGACATTCGTGTTTTAATGGACGTTCTAAACAAATTAGCTGATAAAGGTAATACTGTATTAATCATAGAACACAATTTAGATGTAATTAAATTGGCAGATTATATAATTGATGTAGGTATGGAAGGTGGAAAAAATGGAGGTAAAATATTAACTAAAGGAACTCCAGAACAAGTTGCAAAGCATAAAACAAGTTACACTGCAAAATTCTTAAAGAAGGAGTTAAATTAAAATTTTTGATAAGCATTTATTAACTAATTTAGCAAGCCTTTCTAAAAAAATATAGATTATGACAAACGACGATAGAAAAATTAGAGAAAAACTACAACAAAAAACTTGGAACGAAATTAAAACAAACGACTCTTGGGCCATTTTTAAAATTATGGCAGAGTTTGTAGAAGGTTATGAACGTTTAAGCAAAATTGGGCCTTGTGTATCTATTTTTGGATCTGCAAGAACAAAACCAGAGCATCCTTATTATAAATTAGCAGAGGAAATTGGTTTTCAATTAACACAAGCTGGTTTTGGCGTTATTACTGGTGGAGGACCAGGTATTATGGAAGCTGGAAATAAAGGAGCTAACAGAGGAAAAGGTCTTTCTGTTGGTTTAAATATAGAACTACCTTTTGAGCAACATGACAATCCTTGGATTGATTCAGGTAAAAGTTTAGACTTCGATTACTTCTTTGTACGTAAAGTTATGTTTGTAAAATACTCTCAAGGTTTTGTGGTAATGCCAGGAGGATTTGGAACTATGGATGAGCTTTTCGAAGCGATTACCTTAATTCAAACTAAGAAAATAGGACGTTTTCCTATTGTTTTAGTGGGATCTAAATTTTGGAGCGGATTATTAGATTGGATTAAAGACACGCTAATTACAGAAAAAAATATTGGTCTAGAAGATTTAAGCTTATTTAGAGTTGTTGACACTGCAGAAGAAGCAGTTGAACATTTTAATAAATTCTACGCAAAATATAAATTAAAACCTAACTTCTAAACTATGTTTCTAAAGAAGCATTTCTTTGTTTTATTCGTTTTATGTGCAACTTTAACTAATGCACAAACAAACATTAAAGCAATGTTTTACAATACTTTAAATTACAACTCAGATTCACAAAGTCAGGAGAGAACGCCTTATCTAAAAACAATTTTAGATGAAATTCAACCCGATATTTTTATGATATGTGAATTAAAGAATGAAGTAGCTTCTGATTTCATGTTTGATAACGCTATTTTACCTTTTAATACTAATTTTAAAAAAGCAGAATTTAAACCTAGTGAATCTCCAGCAACAAGTTTGTTGCAAATGGTTTACTATAATTCTAATAAATTAGAATTAGAGTATAATGAAGTTATTCCTACAGGAATTAGAGATATAAATCATTATACTTTTATAGTAAAATCAGAAAATTCTACTGATGAAATTACCAGGATTGAAGTTTTTGTAACACACTTAAAAGCATCTAGAGGTAATGAAAATATGCAAAAAAGATTGGCTTCTGTAGAAAACTTTACAAGAGAATTAGATAGATTACCAGAAGATAGTTTTGTGTTATTTGCTGGTGATTTTAATTTTTACACTAGTAACGAACCTGGTTTTCAAAAAATAATTGATGAAAATAATTCCATTAAATTAATAGATCCAATAGATAGACTTTGTCCTGCTTTTCCAGAAAATGGAGTTGATTATTTTAATGAAAATAATTACGACTCAACTTACTTTTGGAATAATGAATCTTTTGCTGATGTGCATTCACAATCTGCTAGAAATGGACAAGTAAATGGAGATGGTTCTGGAGGAGGAATGGATGATAGGTTCGATTTTATAATGATGTCTAAAAACTTTACAACAAGCACTACTTTATCATATAAAAATGATACTTATAAAACAGTGGGTAATAATAGTAATTGCTATAATTCTTATGTAAGTAATACTACTTGTACAGGCGAATTTAGCCAAGAACTAAGAAATGCGCTGTATTTTTTTAGTGACCATTTACCTATTACAATGGATTTTGAATTTAAAACAAATGTTTTATCTACCAACAAAGAAGATAAAATTAAATTTATAACTTCAAATATTACTAAAAACAGTATTGAAATAAACTTACCTGAAAAAACAGATAAAATCTTTATTTATAATCAACTAGGTCAAAGAATATTTAATTTAAAAAATGTAAATTCGAAAACTTTAAAAATTAACACAGAGACCTTTACAAAAGGAGTTTATTATATTAAAGTAAACAATTATAGAGTTCAAAAATTTATAAAGATTTAAGTTGAAGCATTTTTTTAACCTCTTATTTAGCATTTTATTTTGTGCAATATGTTTTTCGCAACAAAATGCAATTAAGATTAAAGCTTCTTTAAATCCACTAGAGAATGAGTTACTTGTGCAACAAGAAATTCTATTTTATAATAGTTCAGATTCTATCTTAGAAAACATTTATCTGCACAACTGGGCAAATAGCTTTAGAGATAGAAAAACTCCACTTTCGAAACGTTTTATTAAGGATTATAATAAAAACTTATATTTTGCTCCTGCTTATAAATTAGGATATACCAAAATTAAAAATTTAACTGTAGATTTTGAAAACATCTTTTTTAAAGAAGTAGAAGATAGAGCAGATATACTTAAAATTGAGTTATATAAACCTTTAAAACAAAACGAAACTGCAAAAATAAATATTACCTATACTATTAAAATTCCGAGTGCTGAATTTACAGGTTATGGTAAAACAGAAAACGGTTTTCATTTAAGATTCTGGTACATAACTCCTGCAGTATATCATCAAGGCTGGAAACTTATGAGCAACCTAAATATTGATGATTTATACGAAAAAGCTACAGATTTTGATATAGAAGTTAATATACCAAAAGATTACGTTTTAGAAAGCACACTTTATCAATACAAAACAAAAAAAGAAAGCAAAGACAATTATTATTTAATTGGTAAAAGTAAAACCGATGTTATTCTAAGCATCAATAAAAAGAAAATTTACAGTATTTATAAAACCAATAATATTAATGTTTATACAGATATTAATGATGATGATATTACTAATAAAGTATCTACAGAAATCTTAAATAAACAATTAAATTTCATTGAAAAATTTCTAGGAAAATATCCATACAAAGAGATTTATATAGATAAAATTACACAAAGTAAAGATCCTGTTCATGGATTAAGCCAATTACCAGATTTTTTAAGTCCTTTTCCAGAAAACTTTAAATGGGATTTTACTTTATTCAAAGCATTAAGTAGAAAGTTTATAGAAAACACCTTGCTTTTTAATAAACGAAAAGACTATTGGTTTTTAGATGGTTTACACAACTATTTAATGTTAGAGTATATAGAGCAAACCTATCCTAAAACTAAACTTTTAGGACGTTATTCTGATTATTGGTTCTTAAAATCATTTAACTTATCTAAATTAGAATTTAATGATAAATATCCATTAATTTATCAATTTAGTTCTCGAAGATTCTTAGATCAGGCACTAACTACTTCTGCAGATTCATTATCTAATTTTAACAGAAAAATTGCAAACAGATATAAAGCTGGCTTGGCCTTTAAATATTTAAAAGGATATTTAGGAGACAGTTTATTAAACAATACCATCAAAGAATTTTATCAAGAAAACAGAAATACAATTGTTGCTAGCACCGATTTTGAAAAATTATTAAAATCCAAAACTGATAAAGACATCAATTGGTTTTTTGAAGATTTTATTCAGACAAATAAAAAGATAGATTACACTATTAAAGAAGTTAAAATTAAAGAGGATAGTGTTGCTGTATCCATAAAAAATAAAAGAAACATAACTACACCTGTTTTATTATATGGCTTAAATGATCGTGAAATTAAATATAAACAATGGGTAAATAATATTGATGATTTAGACACTATAAATATTCCAAAAGCTAATATTAATAAAGTTGCTTTGAATTATGAAAACTTTTATCCTGAATTAAACACCTTTGACAACTGGAAAAGTTTAGAGAATAAAATCTTTAATAAACCATTAAAAATGAGTCTTATTAAAGATGTTAATGACTCTTATTATAATCAAGTTTTTTATCAACCTAGTTTTGGCTATAATTTTTATAACGGAGTTATTTTTGGTGTAAAATTGCATAATAAAGCCTTAATAAAAAGAAATTTCGAATTTACATTTAAGCCTTCTTATGCTTTTAAAAGCAATAGCGTTATTGGTTCATTTTCTGGAGTTTACAATCAGTATTTCGAAAAAACTAAAATTTACAAAATAATGTATGGTATTTCTGGTGTAAATTTAGATTATGCACCTAATTTAAGCTACCAATCTCTACTACCTTTTGTAAATATAATCTTTAAAAGAAAAAGTTTACGAGACGCAACATCAGAATCAATTAGAGCAAAATTAGTACATATTGATAAAGAAATTCCAGAAGGACAAATTAGAACAAATGAAGATAACTATAGTGTTTTTAGCTTACGTTACAATTACATAAATCCAGATATTATTAAAGAATTTAGGTATGACTTTGGCCTAGAGCTTGCAGCAAAATTTTCTAAATTAACAGCAGATGTAAGATACAGAACATTGTCTAGTTCAGATTCACAATTAGATTTTAGATTATTTGTTGGTGCATTTTTAAAAAATAATTCTACTGGAGATTATTTTAGTTTTGGTTTAGATAGAGCAAATGATTACTTGTTTCAGCTTAATTATTTTGGACGATCTGAAGACTCAGGTATTTTTAGCCAGCAATTTATTATTGCAGAAGGTGGTTTTAAATCTGTTTTACCTGTAAGATTTGCCAACCAATACATGATGGCTTTTAACTCAAGTTTTGGTATTTGGAGATGGGTTGAATTTTATACAGATGTTGCTTTTCTTAAAAACAGAAATAATCCTTTATATTTTGGTTACAATAGTGGTGTTCGTTTAAACTTTATACATAACATTTTAGAGGTCTATTTTCCTGTATATTCTAACAATGGTTGGGAAATTGGCCAAGAAGCTTACCCTCAAAAAATAAGATTTACCTTATCTGCAGATGTAAATCAGATTTACAACTTCTTTAGAAGAGGATTCCTATAATAATAAACAAAACAGGTTTAATTGTATAATTCTCAACAAAACCTATATTTACCATATTATTTTTAACATATTCTTAACCAAATCAAATATTTTTAAATATCAACTAAAAAAACTATCTTTGCAATCGTAAAAAAACAAATACATATGTCAACTAAAACTGCTATACAGAGTTCTCAAGAAATTTCTTTCAGTGATTTTAAAAAAGAAGTATTGCAAGATTATAAAATTGCAAAAATTAGTAGAGAATGTAGTTTATTAGGAAGACGTGAAGTCCTTACAGGTAAAGCAAAGTTTGGTATTTTTGGTGATGGTAAAGAAGTACCACAATTAGCCATGGCTAAAGCTTTTCAAAAAGGAGATTTTAGATCTGGTTACTACAGAGATCAAACTTTTATGATGGCAATTGGAGAATTAACAGCTCAACAATTTTTCGCAGGTTTGTACGCTCATACAGATATTGAAGCAGATCCTATGTCTGCAGGTAGACAAATGGGTGGGCATTTTGCAACACATAGCTTACAAGAAGATGGTAACTGGAAAAACTTAACTCAACAATACAACTCTAGTTCAGATATTTCACCAACTGCAGGTCAAATGCCTCGTTTATTAGGCTTAGCACAAGCATCTAAAGTTTACAGAAACGAAAAAAGTGTAGCTCATAAAACTAATTTCTCTAACAAAGGTAATGAAGTTGCTTGGGGTACTATTGGTAATGCAAGCACAAGTGAAGGTTTATTTTTTGAAACTATAAATGCTGCTGGTGTATTACAGGTACCAATGGTTATGAATGTTTGGGATGATGAATATGGAATTTCTGTACACGCAAAACATCAAACTACAAAAGAAAGTATTTCTGAAATTTTAAAAGGATTTCAGAGAGATGAAAAAAATAAAGGTTATGAGATTTTTGTTGTAAATGGTTGGGATTATGTTCAGTTAATGGATGTTTATCAAAAAGCATCAAAAATAGCAAGAGAAGAGCATGTACCTGTTTTAATACACGTTAAAGAACTAACACAACCTCAAGGCCATTCAACTTCTGGGTCTCATGAAAGGTATAAAGGTCAAGATCGTTTAAAATGGGAGAAAGATCATGATTGTTTAACTAAAATGCGTGAATGGATTTTAGACTTTGAATTAGAAACAGAAACAGGAGAAGCATTACGTTTTGTTGAAGGTGAAGAAGAATTGATTCTACTAGAAAAAGAAGCAAAAAAAGAAGTAATAAATGCAAAAAGAAATGCTTGGAATGCATTTTTAAATGAAATAAAATCAGAGCTTTTAGAGGTTTCAGATATCTTAAAAAGAGTAGCTGAAAAAAGTGTTAATGAAAACTTTATCAATAAATATATTAACGATTTAAATGCAATAACAGAACCAACTAGAAAAGATGTATTATCTGTAGCTAGAAAATGTTTATGGTATGTTAGAGATGAAAATATTGCAGGTAAAATTGAATTACAAAACTTTATTAAAGATGCATTTACTCAAGCTCATGATAAATATTCATCTCATTTATTAAGTGAAACTAAAGAAAGTGCTTTAAATATTTTAGAAGAAGCACCAACCTATGCTCAAGAACAAAATCTTGTAGATGCAAGAATTGTTATGAGAGATAATTTTGATGCAATTTTAACCAAACATAAAGATGTTTTAATATTTGGTGAAGATGCAGGTTTTATTGGTGACGTAAATCAAGGGTTAGAAGGCTTACAAGAAAAATTTGGAGATATTAGAATATCTGATACTGGTATTAGAGAAGCTACAATTTTAGGTCAAGGAATTGGTTTAGCCATGAGAGGCTTAAGACCAATTGCAGAAATTCAGTATTTAGACTACCTATTATATGCTTTACAAATTATGAGTGATGATTTAGCTACTTTACGTTACAGAACGTATGGTAAGCAAAAAGCACCATTAATTATAAGAACCAGAGGTCACAGACTAGAAGGTATTTGGCATGCAGGTTCACCTATGGGAGCCATTATAAACAGCTTAAGAGGTATACATGTTTTAGTGCCAAGAAACATGACTAAAGCAGCAGGTTTTTACAATACTTTATTAGAAGGTGATGATCCTGCATTAGTTATTGAGTGTTTAAATGGTTATCGTTTAAAAGAAGAATTACCAACTAATTTAGGTGATTTTAAAACAAAAATTGGTGTTGTAGAAACAATCAAAGAAGGTAAAGATATTACTGTAGTTTCTTACGGTTCTACATTAAGAATTGTAGAAGAAGCAGCTAAAGACTTAGCACAAGTAGGTATAGATATCGAAATAATTGATGCTCAAAGTTTATTGCCTTTTGATTTAAATCACGATTGTGTAAAAAGCTTAGCCAAAACCAATAAACTATTAGTAGTAGATGAAGATGTGCCTGGAGGAGCTTCAGCTTATATTCTGCAAGAAATTTTAGAAACTCAAAATGGTTATCAATATCTAGATAGTAAGCCAACAACTTTATCTGCAAAAGCACATAGACCTGCTTATGGTACAGATGGTGATTATTTTTCTAAACCATCTGCAGAAGATATTTTTGAGAAAGTTTATGCTATTATGCATGAGTTTAATCCACAAAAATTTAAGAGTTTATATTAAAAACAAAAACTATAAAAAATCCCAATCAGAAATGATTGGGATTTTTTATTTTAACACATTCCATATCTCATTTCTTTATAGATTTTCTTAATTTAGAAGACTTAAATTCAAACTAAACTTACATGAGAAAACTACTACTCTTTTCTTTGATTTTGGCCTTTACTTTTCAAACTGAAGTTATCGCTCAAAAAAAGAAATCAAGAAAAAAGCAAACTGAACAAGTTGCTCCAAAACCTAAAAAAAGTAAGAAACCAAAATATTCAGATTTTGTAAAATCGAATACTAAAACAGATGATGGTTTATTCAAAGTTCATTTCACCAATAATAAATACATGTACGAAATTCCAAAGGCTCATTTTGGAAAAGAAATGTTATTGGTTACTAGAATTAAAGATATTCCTGCTGGTTTAGGAGGTGGTTATGTAAATGCTGGTTCTAAAATCAATACCCAAGTTGTTGTTTGGGAAAAGTTTCAAAATAAAATTTTACTTAAAGTAAAATCTTATAATGCCATAGCAAATGATTCTTTACCTATTTACAAGTCTGTAAAAGCAAACAACTTAGAACCAATTATTTATGCTTTCGATGTAAAAACAGAAAACGAAGATTCAACTTCAGTTTTGGTAGATGTTACTAAATTTTTCACTTCAGATATAAAAGCAATTTCAGCTTTACCTGCAAGATATAGACGAACCTATAAAGTAAGAAGATTAGACCCTTCTAGAAGTTTTATCAACTCAATAAAAAGTTATCCAAATAACATAGAAGTTGTACAAGATTTTACTTTTGATGCAGATGCTCCACCAAGTAATTCTAGAACAAATACCATTACAATTCGAGTAAATCAATCTATGATTGTTTTACCAGAAGATAAAATGATGCCAAGAATTTACGATAAGAGAGTTGGTTATTTCTCAATTGGAAATGTAGATTACAGTTCTGAGGCTTTAAAAGCAGATGATAAAAGATACATTAGAAGATGGAGGTTAGAACCAAAAGATATTAATGCTTACAATCGTGGAGAATTAGTAGAACCTATTAAACCTATTGTATATTATTTAGATCCTGCAACTCCAGATAAATTAAAAAAATATATCAAGCAAGGTGTAGACGATTGGCAAAAGGTTTTTGAAACTGCTGGTTTTAAGAACGCAATTATGGCAAAATACGCACCAACAAAAGAAGAAGATCCAGAGTTCAGTATGGAAGATATACGTTATTCTTCTATTAGATATGTTGCAAGTACTACTAGAAATGCGACAGGACCAAGTGTTTCTGACCCTAGAACTGGCGAAATTTTAGAGAGTGATATTATTTGGTATCATAATCATTTACGTTCATACAGAAACAGATACTTATTAGAAACAGGAGCTGCAAATCCATCAGCTAGAACTTTAGACACACCTGCTGAAGAAATTGGTGAAATGATGCGAATGGTAATTTCACACGAAGTTGGCCATGCATTGGGTTTACCTCATAATATGGCTGCAAGTTATGCTTATCCTGTAGATTCTTTACGTTCTGGAAAATTCACTCAGAAAATGGGAATTGCTGCTACAATTATGGATTATGCTAGATATAATTACATTGCACAACCTGGAGATAAAAACATAAGATTTATTCGTCAACTAGGGCCTTATGATCATTATGCAATTAATTGGGGTTATCGTAAACTGTCTTGGGCTAAAAACCCAGAAAGTGAAGTTTCTACTTTAGATAAATGGATTGAAGACAAAGCAGACAATCCTATTTACAGATTTGGAGGTCAACGTTTTGACCCATCTGCACAAACAGAAGGTATTGGAAATGATCAAGTAAAAGCATCTACTTATGGAATGAAAAATCTAAAAATAGTTGCTACAAATTTACCTGATTGGACCTCTAATCAAACCAATAATTACGTAGACTTATCAGAATTATATGGAGAATTATTAGGGGTTTGGAGCAGATATGTAGGTCATGTTTCAGGAAATATTGGTGGTATTTACGAATACAATAAAAAACCATCTCAGAAAGGTTTTGTCTATAAACCAGTAACCAAAGAAAAGCAAAAAGAAGCTATGAATTGGTTGCAAGAAAACGCGTTTAAAACACAAGAATGGTTATTAGATGATAAAATCTTGGCAAATATTGATGAAAGTGGCTACACTAATAGAATGTTACGTTTACAAAACAGACAATTAAATGGATTATTAAATAAGGCAAAGTTAGAAAGAATGATAGATGCTTCCGTAATTGACCCAACTACTTATGAAGCAATTGATATGATTCGCGATTTAAGAAATGGAATTTTTCAAGAAGCGAACTATACAAGAAACGTAGATGTTTTTAGACGTAATTTGCAAAAGTCTTTTATTGATAGAATGAGCACGTTACTGAATTCTAAAAACGCTCAACATGCAGATATTAACTCTATTGTTAGAGGTGAGTTAGAATCACTAAATTTCCAATTGACAATTGCGAAAAACAGAAGAGTAAATAGAATGACAAAATATCATTACAGAGATTGTATCGCTAAAATTAAGGAGGCTTTAAATCCTAATTAAACATTAATTTCTCAACAAATTATTACCTATTGCACAGTCTAAACATTTTTTTGCTGTGCAATAGTTGTTTTTAAGCTGCAACAAAGCCTGACTTTCCATTGCGTTTTTAGAAGAAATCCCCAAATCTAAAAACTTAGAAATTATACCATTCTTTTCTGATGAAACTTCTTGAATCAAACTAAGAAAAGTATCTTCAGTGAACTCCCCTCTGTTTTTTAAATAGACAAATTTTAATGGAACAATGGTGTTTATTAATAATAAATCAATAAAAGACTTTGTTAGTTTCTTAGGTGATTTTTTAGAAGTTGTTTCAAAAGTATAATGCTCTTTCCAGAAATCATCTATGTTAACAGAGAATAACTTATAGTAATCATCCTTTTTATTCAAATGAATTATTTTAGAAAATAAATTCTGATGCTTAGCAAACAATGCAGCCAATTGTGCAATTCTAATGGTAGGAAAATTAGTTGGCCTCATTCTAAAAAATTGAAAACTATTTTTAGGTTTAGACACCAACTTAAACTTGTGTTTTAGGTAATTAAACTCTCTTTTTAAATTTAAATAATATTCACTTTCTATTTCTGCTTCTAAAAAACCTGCCATTCCAAAAAGTAGTGCTGTCAACTTCGTTTGATCATGAGCCACTTTACGAATAATAGAAAAATCAATAGCTTTTGCCAAATTTAAAAAAGCATCTCCATTAATTTTCAGTCCAAAGTTTTTAGCTAGTAATTGAAATAAAACAGCCTCGTAATCTAATTTTGATTCCTTTAATAGTATTTCTATCGATTTCGATTTCTGCTCTAATCGTTCAAAATACAAACGTTCTTGCCAATTTTTAATCAAGAATGCATCAACAGAATCAATTTGATTTTCGCAAGAAATCCAGTTCTTATTTGCAAATAAAAGACTGTTATAATTATTAAGAATTGACTCATCTATATAATCCTTTAGCACTAATGTAATTAAGGGATCATTATTTTTAGTGTAGATTATAGCATCATTCTCCCAAACTACATGTAAAATTACAGCATCATAATTGGGGTCTGTTTCATGATTATGTAAATACCAATCTGATGCTTTTACGTGCATTTCTATATTTCCAACCCATAATTGACCATCAATATATAATTGAGCATTTAAGAAATCTGGCCCTTCGTTTTTATTTAGAACCCCTGTTTTCTTTATTTCAATTAATTCGTTTTGTACTGTTTGTAAATTAGGGTTAGAAAAAAGTTTGTATTGCCAAACGTAATACAAGAATTCTTCTCTCATCGCTTTTTATTTTCAATGTACAAAAAATTTATAAGCTCATAAATTTTAATAATAAGTGAAACAGTTGGTATTGTATTTTATGCGCTATTTTTGCAATCTAAATAGAAAAAATGAACACTATAGAAAGTTTAAAATGGAGATATGCAGTTAAGAAATTCGATAATCATAAATTACTTAGCAAAGAGCAAATAAACATTCTTAAAGAAGCCTTTAACTTAACAGCAACCTCTTATGGATTGCAACCTTTAAAGCTTTTGGTAATAAGTAATAAAGAAATTCAAAAAGAATTAGTGGCTCATTCTTGGAACCAACCACAAGTATTAGAAGCCTCTCACTTATTAGTAATTTGTATTCCTAAAACCTATTTAAAAAACGAAGTTGAAGCTTATTTTGATTTAGTTCAAAAAATTAGAAATACACCAATTGAAATTATAAAACCGTTTAAAGAATTTTTAACAGCAGAAATTGATAAGAAATCACAAGAAGAATTGTTAAGCTGGAATAAAAATCAGGCGTATTTAGCTTTGGGCAACTTACTTACAGTTTGTGCTTTAGAAAAAATAGATGCTTGCCCAATGGAAGGTTTTATACCCGAAAAATATGATGAAGTTTTAGGTTTATCAGAAAAAAACCTAACATCAACTCTAGTATTACCTGTTGGATTTAGAGCCAATGATGACTATATGAAAGATCTTAAAAAAGTTCGAAAAAACATAGAGGATGTCGTTTTAGAATTTAATTAAAAATACAGAGCCTTCTTTACAAAGAAGGCTTTTTTTTGCCCTGTAAAAATCGTATTTTTGATGTCTAAAACAGAATCATTTTCTTATGAACCAAGATATCAGAAATATAGCACCAGAAACAGTTTGGAACCACTTTGCAGATTTAAATGCGGTACCTAGACCATCTAAAAAAGAAGAACGAGTTATACAGTTCATGGTAGATTTTGGTAAAAGCTTAAATCTAGATACTTCCGTAGATAAAGTTGGTAATATTATAATAAAAAAACCAGCTACTTTTGGCATGGAAGATAGAAAAGCTATTGTAATGCAAGGTCATGTAGATATGGTGCATCAAAAAAATGCTGATACCAGTTTTGACTTTGAAAAAGAAGGCATTAATATGTTTATTGATGGTGATTGGGTAAAAGCAAAAGGCACCACTTTAGGTGCAGATAATGGTTTAGGTGTTGCAGCTATTATGGCTGTGTTATCTTCTACAGACGTTCAACATCCAGCAATAGAAGCACTTTTTACTATTGATGAGGAAACAGGTATGACAGGTGCAATGGGTTTAGAAGCAAATGTTTTAACTGGTGAAATACTGCTAAATTTAGATACAGAAGAAGATGATGAAATTGGTATTGGTTGTGCAGGTGGTGTTGATGTAACAGCTACAGGTAGCTATACTTCAGAGCCAATACCAGAAAATACAAAAGCGTTTAAGATAGCTGTAACTGGCTTAAATGGTGGGCATTCAGGCATGGATATCATCAAAGGATTAGGGAATGCCAATAAAATAATGAACCGTTTATTGTTTGATGGTTATGAAAAATATGGATTACGAATTGCAAGCATAAATGGAGGTAGCTTAAGAAATGCTATTCCAAGAGAAAGTTTTGCAACTGTAGTTATAGATAATGCATCAAAAAAATCATTCTTAGAGGAAAGTGATATTTTAATTGATAAAATTAAAAATGAATTTGCTTCATTAGAACAAAACTTAAACATAGAAATTACAGAAACTGAAACTCCAGCAAATATTTTAGATACATTATCCCAAAGGAATTTAGTTAAAGCCACTTACGCAGCTTTAAATGGGGTATATAGAATGAGTCCTGATGTTGAAGGTTTGGTAGAAACATCTAATAATGTTGCAAAAATTACTGTAGAAAATGGTGAAATTGAAATATTGTGTCTTACAAGATCATCATCAGAAAGTAATAAATGGGATTTAGCAAATGCAATAAGATCTGCTTTTGAATTGGCTGGTTTTATAGTAGATTTCTCAGGTTCTTATCCTGGTTGGTTACCAAATATGAACTCTTCTATTTTAAAAGTTGTAGAGAGCACTTACATCAAATTGTTTAAGGAACAGCCTAATGTAGCAGCTTGTCATGCAGGATTAGAATGTGGAATTCTAGGAAAAAACTATCCAGAAATGGAAATGATTTCTTTTGGTCCAAATATTAAAGGAGCACATTCTCCAGATGAGAGAGCCCAAATTTCATCAACTCAAAAATTCTGGAAATTATTGCTAGAAGTCTTAAAAAACATCCCTAAAGAAGGATAAATTATTAGTAAAGCACCAAAATTTAGGTTTACTAAAAAAATTGTTCAAAAACTTTAATAAAAGACATATAACAAACTAATTCACAAAGAACTAGTGTTTTATAGTTTTGTTAACATCTTTCATTTAATTTAAACAGAAAAAAATGTAATTTTACTCTTCAGTAATAACCACTTTTCATGGGAAAAATTATAGCTATTGCAAATCAAAAAGGAGGTGTAGGTAAAACTACAACAAGCGTTAATCTTGCTGCTTCTTTAGGTGTTTTAGAAAAAAAAGTTTTATTGATAGATGCTGACCCTCAAGCAAATGCATCTTCTGGCTTAGGTGTAGATGTAGAAGCAGTAGAATTTGGCACTTATCAAGTTTTAGAGCACACCATTTCTGCAAAAGAAGCTATTGTAACAACAAGCTCCCCTAATGTAGATATAATTCCTGCTCATATTGATTTAGTTGCTATTGAAATTGAATTGGTAGATAAGCAAGAAAGAGAATACATGCTTAAAAAATCTGTGGAGGAAATTAAAAATGATTATGACTATATAATCATAGATTGTGCACCTTCTTTAGGTTTAATCACACTAAATTCTTTAGTAGCAGCAGATTCTGTAATTATACCAATACAATGCGAATACTTTGCGTTAGAGGGTTTAGGCAAATTGCTAAACACAATCAAAAGTGTTCAGAAAATTCACAATGCAGATTTAGATATAGAAGGTTTACTCTTAACCATGTTCGATTCTCGTTTACGTTTATCTAACCAAGTTGTAGATGAAGTTCGCAAACATTTTTCTAGTATGGTTTTTAACACAATTATTAGAAGAAATACACGTTTAGGAGAAGCACCAAGTTATGGTGAAAGTATTATAGCATATGATGCTACTAGTAAAGGTGCAGTAAATTACTTAAATTTAGCCCAAGAATTATTAAAAAAGAATTCATAACATGGCAAAAGCAACTAAGAAACAGGCTTTAGGAAGAGGATTATCTGCCTTGTTACAAGAAAGTCCAAATATAAACTCTGCATCAGATAAAAATGCAGATAAATTAGTGGGTAATATTATTGAAATAGAATTAAGTTCTATTGAAGTAAACCCATATCAACCAAGAACTTATTTTGATGAAGAAGCTCTTAGAGAACTAGCGAGTTCCATTAAAGAACTTGGAGTTATACAACCAATTACAGTTAGAAAATTAGATGGAAATAAGTTTCAATTAGTTTCTGGTGAACGTAGATTTAGAGCATCAAAATTAATTGGCAATAAAACAGTACCAGCTTATATAAGAATTGCTAATGACCAGGAAATGCTAGAAATGGCATTGGTAGAAAACATTCAGCGTAAAAATTTAGATCCTATAGAAGTGGCACTTTCTTATCAACGCTTAATTGATGAAATTCAATTAACTCAAGAGGAATTAAGTACTAGAGTTGGTAAAAAACGTTCTACTGTTACCAATTACCTAAGATTATTAAAATTAGACCCTATTTTACAAACAGGTATGAGAGATGGTTTTATCTCTATGGGTCATGGTCGTGCAATGATTAATGTAGATAATACAGAAGACCAATTAGCAATATACGAGAAAATTTTAAGAGAAAAATTATCTGTTAGACAAACTGAAGAGCTAGTAAAGAGTTTAAAAACAGGTTCTATTGCCAAGCCTAAAAAGAAAGCGATACCTGCTTTTGTAAAGAACAATAAGCAAACGTTTAATGACTTTTTCGGTCATAAAATTGATATAAGTGTAAGTTCTAATGGAAAAGGAAAAATTACCATTCCATTTCATTCTGAAGAAGATTTTAATAGAATTAAAAAATTATTGGAATAAGTGTTTCTTAAAAAATCGATACTTTTTATTGTAATTGCATTTTTATCTTTGAGTTTATCTGCTCAGAAAGATTCAATTACAGATGTAAAAAAAGTTCAAGATTTAAAAATATCAGGTAACATTAAAACAACTCAAGGTGTTTATGATCCATTAGCACCTTCTAAAGCTGCATTTTATTCTGCTATTTTTCCTGGTCTAGGGCAGATTTACAACAAAAAATATTGGAAAGCCCCTATTGTTTGGGGTGCATTAGCCATACCTGTTTACTATTATCAAATTAATAATAGAGATTACAGCAGGTTTAGAAATGCTTACAGATTAAGACAGAATGGATTAACTGATGAATTCACTATAAATGGAGTGGAAACAGTATCTACAGAAACCTTAGAAACAGCACAAGAACAACTAAGAGAAAATAGAGATTTCTCTATATTATCAGGTATAATAATTTATATTTTACAAATTGTAGAGGCTAGTGTTAATGCTCACTTAATGCAATTTAATACTGATGATAATCTAACTTTTAAACCTACTTTAATTCAAGATCCTATTTCTTTTGATGCACCAACTGTGGGTTTAACAATCAAATATAATTTCTAGATGAAAATTGCATTATTAGGCTATGGAAGAATGGGTAAAGAAATTGAGAAAATTGCAATTTCTAGAGGACATGAAATAGTTATTCGTAAAGCTGCAGATACAGAGATAGATATTACTCAAGCAGATGTTGCCATTGATTTTAGCATACCAACTTCTGCCTTTGAAAATATAACAAATTGTTTTAGGAATGGAGTTCCTGTAGTTTCAGGAACAACAGGTTGGTTAGATAACTACAGTAAAGCATTAGATATTTGCGAGGAAAACAAAGGGGCTTTTATTTACGCTTCTAACTTTAGTGTTGGTGTAAATATTTTCTTTGAATTAAATAAACAATTAGCAAAAATGATGAGCAACATAGACAATTACGATATTGCTATGGAAGAAATTCATCATACAAAAAAATTAGATGCGCCAAGTGGAACTGCTATAACACTTGCAGAAGGCATTATAGAAAATACCTCTAAAGAAAATTGGGATTTAGATGAAGCTTCATCAGAGAACAACATTCCAATTGTAGCAAAAAGAATACCCGAAGTTCCAGGTACGCACTCAGTTTGGTATAATTCTGAAGTAGATAGTATTGAAATTAAACATACTGCACATAGTAGAAAAGGTTTTGCTTTAGGTGCTGTAGTTGCTGCAGAATGGTTATTGGGTAAAACAGGCGTATTTACTATGAAAGATGTGTTAAACATCTCTTAAATACTGTAACTTTTTTGCTATTTTGCGCCTTATAAAATATTAAAGATTCTTTTCTTCTTAAAAGAAATAAAATATACGTTATGACATTTACACAATGGTTTCTATTTTTCTTAGCTGTACAATTAATTCATTTTTTAGGAACTTGGAAATTGTATGTTAAAGCTGGAAGAAAAGCTTGGGAAGCTGCAGTACCTGTTTACAATGCAGTAATTTTAATGCAGATTATTAATCGTCCAAAATGGTGGGTAATTTTACTATTTATACCAATTGTTAACCTGTTAATGTTTCCTGTTATTTGGATAGAAACTATCAGAACTTTTGGTTTTTATAAAAAAATAGATTCTCTTTTAGTATTAGTAACTCTAGGTTTCTACATCTATTATATCAACTATACCACTGATGCAAATTATAACGCAGAAAGAAGTTTAAAACCTCGTTCTGAACTAGGTGAATGGATAAGCTCTATAACCTTCGCAATTATTGCTGCAACATTAGTGCATACCTATTTTATGCAACCTTTTACAATACCAACTTCCTCTTTAGAGAAATCTTTATTAGTTGGTGATTATTTGTTTGTAAGTAAATTTCATTATGGAGCTAGAGTACCATCTACTGTAATTGCAGCACCAATGGTTCATGATTCTTTACCTTTTACTGGTACTAAATCATACTTAAATACTCCTCAATTACCTTATACAAGATTACCAGGTTTACAAAAAATTAAGAATAATGATATTGTTTGTTTCAACTGGCCTGCAGATTCATTAGCCACAATGTGGGGTGACACTTCAGGGAAATTCACTTATAAACCTTTTGATAAGAAAACGAACTATGTAAAACGTTCTGTGGGTATAGCAGGCGATTCTCTGGAAATGAGAGATGGTTATATTTATATTAATGGTAAAAAGAACGATTTACCTTACAGAGCCAAACTTCAGTTTTACTATACTTTTGAAAGTAAAGAGCCTATTAACCAAAGTACGTTTCCTAAATTTTTATTAGATAAAGAGAGAACAGGAGTTTATAAAATTTTATCTGAATATTGGAATAATGAAAAGGTACAAAATGCCATTAAAGAGAATGGAAGTTTATCTAAAATAGGTGAAGACTCTTTATATACAGAAGTTGCAGGTGGTATCAATCCACAATTTGCTCAGCGTTTAAAAATGATTAGTGTTGAAAACAAAATCAACATTAATATGACAGATGAAGAAGTAGATCGTCTTAAAAATTATCCACTAACGGTTTCTGTTAAAAAAGTAAATCATGGACCTGATAATGCCATATTTCCTCATGTGAAAGAATTAGGTTGGAGTCAAGATAATTTTGGCCCAATTTACATCCCTAAAAAGGGAGCTACTGTTGAGCTAAACTCAAAAACTATTCCTTTCTATGAGCAAATTATAAAAAATTATGAATACAATGATTTAGCCATTAATGGAGAAGATATTTTTATTAATGGAGAAAAAGCAACATCATATACGTTTAAACAAGATTACTATTATTTAATTGGAGATAACAGACACAACTCTTTAGACGCTCGTTATTGGGGTTATGTACCTTTTGATCATGTTTTAGGTAAACCTGTTATGATTTGGTTTAGTTGGGATGCAGATGCACCTTCATTCTCTGCTAAATTAAAATCTATTAGATGGGATAGAATGTTTACTACAGTTCATGGTGAAGGAGAACCAGTTTCTTACAGGTATATAGTATTTGCTTTAATTGCACTTTATATTGGTTACAGTTTCTACAAAGGAAAGAAGAAAAAATCTGAATAATTATTTAGTTATAAACTTATAACAAAGAATGGCTTTATTCATACCAACCTACTTCTCTCCTATTTCTCAGTATTCAGAAATGATGAATGCTGATGAAATTGAGTTTGAAATGGAAGATAATTTTCAGAAACAAAGCTATAGAAATAGATGCTACATTTACAATTCTAATGGCAAACAACTTCTAAGCATACCAGTAAAACACATTAATAAAGAAGGTCGTAAGAAAACGAAAGACACCCTTGTAGAAAACGATTTTCCTTGGCAAGATCAACACTTTAAATCTTTAAAATCTGCTTATAGAACCTCACCTTTCTTTGATTTTTTAGAGGAAGAAATAGCACCAATTTTTAATAAGAAATATAAATATTTACAAGATGTAAATATTGATACTTTTTTATTTGTAAAAGATACTTTGCAATTAGAACAAAGCTTTAAAACTACAACTTCTTACCAAACTGAAAGTGGTTCTGAAGATTTTAGAATTCTTGCAGACAGAAAGTATCAACCCAAAAAAATAGTTGATAGATATATACAAATGTTTGATGATAAACATGGCTTTCTTCCTAATTTATCAATCTTAGATTTAATCTTTATGGAAGGCCCAAATGCATTGAGTTACTTATAATTTAGTATATTTAAGAAAAATTATTTGTGGAAAATTTAAAAGAATTTTTAAATCAGTTTGGTTCTATTCCAGAAAGCAGTATCGATTCTTTTATAAATCTTACATCAATAGAAGAGTATAAAAAGAATGAAACTTTGATAAACTTCAATGAGGTTTCTAAGAAATTTTACATCATAAAATCTGGTATAGTAAGGTCTTATCATTCAGATTTAAAAGGTAAAGAATATACTAGATCATTTTTCACAAAAGGGAAAGCTGTTGGTTCTTTAAATTCTCTCATTTCTAAAAAACCAACACAAATAGCTTACGAAACCTTAACAGGAGTTAAACTATTTTCCATAGACTTTAACGAGTTTATGAACTTAACAAAGAAAGATATTCATATTGCAAACCTTTACAATAGATTTTTGGAACGAATTTTCTTCTTAATGGAATCAGAAATTTTTAGTTTAGCTGTATTAGATGCTTCTGAGAGATACCTAAAATTAAAAGAAGAAATACCAGATATTGATAATATTATGACTCAATATCATATAGCTGCATATCTAAATATCACACCTGTTCAGTTAAGTAGAATTAGAAAAAAACTGTACTCAAAATAAAGAATAAGGCACATTTATATATATCAAATACATTTTACAACATTGTATTTTTGAGCCAATATTCAATAAATATTTCCTTATTTTACTAGTTAACAAGTAATTATATTATTCAAATTTCTTGTGGAAATCTCATTTATAAACATATGTTAAGAACCAAAACATAAATAATAATTACATTTATAGTGTAATATATTCCCCCAATTTTATATTATAAAAATAAGATTTATTAAAAATGAGTCTTATTTTTTTTGTTTTAGAACTAATTTCTAAAAGGAATGTCAATGCTACTTTTTAATTCCTTAAGAATTTAAAACTACTAATATTTAAAACTAGAAAAAAGCAAGATAGCTGCTTAATAAATGTTTATAATTAAAATATTTGCATTACACTAAAAAGGTTTATTTTTAATAAACTTTTATATGCATGACAAAGTTTATCATTCATTATTCTTTACACTTTCTATTTCCTCTTCTAATATCTTACGTGTTTTTTAATACAAAATGGAAAATTACTTACCTAATTTTTCTGGCTTCTATGTTAGTAGATGCAGATCATTTATTAGCAAATCCAATCTTTGCTGAAAACAGATGTAGTATTAATTTCCATCCTTTACATACTTATTATGCCATGGGTATTTACTTTGTAGGATTATTCGTTAAAAAAACAAGAATACTTGCAATAGCATTACTATTTCACATGCTAACTGACTTTATTGATTGCTTTTTGTAAAACGATTATAAAGCCTTGTAATGTCATTAGAGATATTGAATTTGATAATGATATAAAAGTATAATAGCGTAATTATTATACTTTTTAAAGCGATATTAATAATTGGGTGAATAGGAAACTTGAACAAATAAACTTCAGGCACATTAAAATCCCAAAAGTTAAAACCTAAATACATTAAGGCTATAATCAAAATCATAATGAATGATTTATTTGTAAAAGGAGTCATAGAAAATTTACTTTTTACAAACAAAATTTTACCTGTATTCGCTGTAAAAATTACAATTAATGTAGCTAAAGCCAAACCATCTGTACCCATTTCTAAATCGTAATAAAACAATCTATTTAAAAAATACACAGATAAGGCCATACCTACACTAAATGGTAAAGTAACTCTGTAATATTTAGAATTATTGATGATAGCACCATTATTGCCTAAAAATCCATTGTACATTTTAAGCAACGAAATCATCAAAACAACGAGTGCACCTCCTGCATATTCTTGTGGCAACAAATTGAATAATTGTTGCACATTAGTATTAATTAAAACAAAAAAGAAACCACTTATTAAAAGTAAGTTTATAGAGCTCTTTTTATACAAAGAAGCAACTTCTGCATGGTTTTCTTCATTTAAGGTTTTAGAAGTTAAAGGTTGTAGAATATTTAGCATGGCTCTACTTGGTGCCTCTATAAAAGAACCAATAAAAACAGCAACAGAATAATAAGCTGCTTTTTCTAAAGACTCCTTACCTGGAATCATAAATTTATCAATATCTAAAATTATAGCTCCTGCACTACCTGCAAGAATAATATAGATAGAATAACGCATTATTTCATTAAAATTCTCTGGCCTAGAAAAAGTAAATTTTGGAAAATACAACCTAAAAGCATATAACATCATTACAAACATTCTCAGAAAATAAGCACCTGTTAAATAGTAAATGAATTCTGCTTTTGTAATAAACTCAAAATAGACTGCAAAAAGCAATATCATTACTACAGCCCTATTCCATAACTCTTTTAAAATGTTACCAAAAACCGATTGAAATTGCACTTTTGCCCAAGCATAAAACACCTCAAAATAAGCACAGGTAAACGCTATAAGATAAATAACAAAGGTGTAATCTTTTATTATAGGATTTTCTTCTGATAAGTAACTACTTATTTGTTCGTAAAAAACATTACCTAAAAATCCCATTGGTAATGCAACCAAAAGAGGTAAGAAAAGAATAGAAGATAAAAACTTATCTTTTTCTACTTTGGTGTAATAACTAGAAAAAAACTTTACAATAGTATGATGAATACCTAAAGCAATTAAAGGCATTAATAGATTTGATGAAGACAGTAAAAATGTAACTAAACCATAATACTCGTCTTCTAAAAAACGAGTATATAGAAACAATGTATTTATTCCTCCAAAGGCAAAACCTAAGTAAATAAATAACGTATTCTTAAATGATTGTTTTAATACAATTCCCATTTTAAAGAGATTTTATTACTGCTGCCAATTGTTTTGTAAGCTGTTTTCTATGAAATTGATCAATATTTTTTGAAGCTACTTCTAAACCATTACCCTTAAAATCTTCATACATCTTCAATATTTCTGCTTTAAAGCTAACTTTATCATTATAATCAATAACACTACCTGCTTTCGTGTTTTGCAATATTACTGACAAATCACCTTTAGCAGGCCCAATTGCTAAAATAGGTCTTTTTGCAGTTAAGTACTCAAAAAGTTTACCAGTTAAAATACCTTCAGCATTTTCTACATTAGGAATTAATAATAGCAAAACTTGCGACTTTTTTTGGTATTCAATAGCCTTTTGATGAGAAACATAACCAACAAAATTTGAATTATTAGTTAATTGATTTAAATCAATTTCCTTTAGAACCTCATCAGAAATATCACCAATAAAATTTAATTCTAAATCTTTTTGAAAATCTTCATTTTCTGAACAAATATTCTTTAAAACTTCAAATAAAACTTTTGGATTACTTTGTTTAGGTAACAAACCTATATAAGAAATAGAGAATTTTACATCTAGCTTTGTACTAAAATCTTGTAGAACTTCATCATCAAAACCATTTGTAATCAACTCTACTCTATTAGCATTTTTTTCGAATTCCTTTTTAAGAGAATTACTAACTGTTATTACACAATCAGCGCTTTTTAGCACATTTTTTTCTAATTTTAAATGCTTATTTTTTGCAAATGACAGCTGTTTAAACTCTTTATTATAATATAAATTTGTCCAAGGATCTCTAAAATCTGCAATCCACTTTATGCTGGTCTGTTTTTGCAATTGCTGTGCAATTAAATGCATGCTATGAGGTGGGCCAGTAGAAATTACTGTATCAATTTTATGATTCTTTAAATAGCCTTTTAAATATTTAACTGAAGTCTGCACCCAAAAAACTTTTGGATCTGGAATAAAAAAATTACCTCTTATAAATGATAAAAACTTGCTATTTGTACTGTTAGAAACACCTTTTTTTTGTTCCTTTCTCTTCTTCCAAAAAAGAATATTTGTTGGCTCCCAAATTGGTTGCTTTAGAATGGTAATATCTTTAGGAACTTGCTTTTCTAATGATGTATCATTTTTTGGGTAGTTTGGATTATCGACTGTATATACAATTGGTTCAATACCAAAATCTTGTAAATATTTTACAAATTTTAGCCAACGTTGAACGCCAGAACCACCTGCAGGTGGCCAATAATATGTAATTATTAATACTTTCAATAGATTCTTACTCTGTGTATAAACTTAATATTTTAGCGCTTTCTGCTTCCCAATTTTCATCTTTATGCATTACTGCATTAAATGCATTTTCTGTTTTTATTTGATATTGATCATAATTTTGACGAATATCAATCACTTTTTCTGAAAAATCTTCTGCATCATCAGCTTTAAAAACCAATCCAGCATCATACTTAGTTACAATTCTTTGTAATGGTTTGCAAGAACTTACTAAAAGTAAGCTTTTACTCATCATAATTTGAAATAATTTATGAGGAATTGTATTATCTGTATGTGCATTTGCTAAATGTGGGATGATGTTTACATTCGTCTGTTGCATAATTGTCGACACTTCTTCAAAAGGCCTATAACCAACAAAAATAACAGATTTAGTTAAGTTGTATTTTGCAACTAATTCCTTTAAGGTATTTTCTACATCTACACTTCCTTTACCAATTAAAAACAACTTTGCGTCAGGTATTTTCTCTACAATTTTAGGCATTGCTTCAATTGCGGTTTGCAAACCTCTATGAGGCCCAAAACCACCAACATAAGTTATTGAAAAATCATTTTTATTGATAATATTTTGAGCAACAGCATGTTTGAAATTTTCAGTAAATTCTTTCTTTTCATGATTAGAAACTACAATTAACTTTTTAGTATCAATCGAGAAATTAGTTATTAATTTGGTTTTCATTTCTTCAACCACACAAATAACCTTATCGTATTTCTTACAATATTTCTCTTCTTTTTTCGACCACAATTTAGGATTCATAAAAAGAGAGTTTTTTAACTGAATTAGCTTATTCTGTTTCCATAAAAACCAAGTTTTTAAAGCTTCAGGGAAATTTTCATGTAAGTCTAAGTAAATGTGCTTAACACGACTTTTAAACAAATAACCTGTACCTGCTAGAGGTAAATCGTGCACATGTAAATATTCTATTTCATATTTCTGAAAAAGCAATTTTAATCCTTTATAAAAAAGAAGATTAATATTGGTAACACTTTCTATAATATCATAAATGCCTTTTTTTGAATTGGTATAATTGTTTCCAATTCTAAAAACAGTTACGTTATTTATAATTTCTGATTGTGAATCATTCTTTTTTCTAGGGCAAACAACTAAAACATTTTTACCATTTTCAGCCAAAGATTCTGCTTCTTTTCTTACTCTAATATCATTAGGATAAGCACCATCAACAATCATGCAGATATACTTCATCTTATAAATTCTGTATGGTTTCTAAAACTCTTTTAGTTGCATTGCCATCCCAAAACTTTGGTACTTTTCCATTTTTAAAAGTGCCATTAATAATGCTAGAAATTTTGTTACTAATTTCTTTGGTATTAAAAGTCATTAAAACATTAGTACCTTCTTCTAAAGTTGATGGCCTTTCTGTATTTTCTCTTAACGTGATACAAGGAATTTTTAAAAACGTAGTTTCTTCTTGAATACCTCCACTATCTGTTATTACACAAAATGAATATTTTATTAATTTTTGAAAGGCAAAATAATTTTGTGGATCTATAATTCTTAATTGGTTGATGTTTTTTAAATCATCATATAAATTGAACTTTTCGAAACTATTTTTTGTTCTTGGGTGAATTGAAAATACTACAGTATGATTTTTTGTAATGTTTTTAAATAAATCTAAAATTTTTAGAAGCGCCTCTTTTGTATCTACATTTCTAGGTCTGTGCATGGTTACTAAAATATAATCTTGAGTCTCCAAACCAGTTTCTTCAATGATGGTAGATGCTTCAATTTCCTTATTAAAATGAACCAAAGTATCTATCATTGTATTCCCAACAAAGGCAATTTGATTGTCTTTTTTACCAATTTGCTTCAAATTTTCTATTCCACTTTTTTCGGTAACAAAGCAGATATCAGTAATTTCATCCGTTAAAATACGGTTAACTTCTTCTGGCATTTGTCTGTCTAAACTTCGTAATCCGCTTTCTAAATGCCCCAGTTTTACACCTAATTTATTAGCAGAAATTGCAGCTGCTAAAGTTGAGTTTACATCACCTACACAAAGCAAAATGTCTGGTTTATAATTATTAATCACACTTTCTAAGGCAATTATAATTTCGCCAATTAAACTATTTGCAGATGTTGCAGAAACACCCAAAAAGTAATCAACTTCTATATTGAATTGCTCTAAAAATACAGCAGACATTCTTTGATCATAATGCTGACCTGTATGTGCTATTTTCACTTCTAAATCTGGAAAATTTTTAGCAACTTTTTTAAACTGCGTAATTTTTACAAAGTTGGGTCTTGTACCAACTACAATCAATATTTTTTTAGTCATCTAATTTCTTATTGCATGAACTGCATAATATCTAGGAGTAAATTTCCTTAGAATTGGTCTGAAGCCAATTTTACTAATTGGGCTTGTCCATTTTTCTTTTTCTTGTATAGACCAACCAGATTTTTCTAACAGCCAATCAAACTGCCAATCTTCAAATTCATGATAATGTCTGTCCCACATATCAGTTTTACTTCTGTATGCTTTTGCAAACCATAAATCTAAAGGTATAGTTGCAATTAAGGTAGTTGCTTCAATTGTTCTTAACACATTAAAAGGGGCCAGTAAATGCTCAAAAATTTCAAAAGCTGTTACTGCATCTACTTTATGTTCTTTAACAATTTCTGGTAAAAGATCTAAATCCTCTCCTTTTGTATTTATAACAGTATAACCATTCTGTTCCATAATTTCAGAAAAAGGATTTCTTATTCCTAAATCTAAAATTGTGGCTGGTGCAGGTAAAACTTTCTTCAGAAATTCTAAAGTATGGTCATATCTTTTTGTTGGTAACTTGCTATACATTTAGAGTTGATTTTTTCTTTTTTCTGTCATCATAAAACAACCAACCAATAGTTATTGCAATTAATAATCCATAAGAAATTAAAGACACTAAACTACCTTTTTGAATAACCTTAGGTTCAAATTTAAATACAATTTGATGTTTTCCTGCAGGTACTTTCATTCCTCTTAAAACATAATTCACTCTATAATGTGGAGTAAATTCTCCATCAATATAGGCATTCCAACCATCTTTATAATATATTTCTGAAAATACTGCAAACTGCTCTGAATTTGAATTTGAGCTATAAATTAATTCAGTAACTCCATATTTATCTAAAGAAATAGTTGCTGTAGAATCTTTTTGAAAATTAAATTTAACTGAATCTTTTAACTTGCTTTTATCTATAACAACACTTTTTTGTGTATTTAGAGAGTCTAAAGCTTTCATTTCTTTATCTGCAGAATCTACTAAAAGAACATTATCTACAAACCAAGCATTACCATAAGCATCTATATTTAATTGAGCTTGTGGTTGATTATTTTGATCAGCAATTATAAAATATTTGGTGTTTAACATATTTAAAACACTCATATTATTTTTTGCTATTTGATAATCAAACAACTCTTTGTATCTACCCATTTTTGCAGCATGATAACCTCCTATTGATTGATGAAAATAAGAAGTAGAACCATCTTGCATAGGGTCTACAGTAAAATTTGCTACTCTGTAATGAGATTTATCTTTTAATATCTGCTTATCTGCATTTGAAGCCAAGAAGGGTTTTTCAACTCTTCTAGAAGGTTTAAAGTCAGACTCATTCACATAACGTTTGTCTACAGAAAGTAAATCTATAAGTATAAAAATTACAAGTGTTACTACTGCATATTGCTTTTTTAATTTTTCTTTTAAAGTGAACCATAAAATACCAGCTGTTAAAATTACAAAACCAAATGATCTAAGAGAATCCATAAGTAACATAGATTTTCTATCTGCTATAACTGCATCTAATAATCCTGGTAAATCATTATAACTAGCATCTCTTAAGCCTTCAAAAGTTGAAAAGCTTTGAGCCAATAAATAGCCAAAAACAATTAAACCTGAAAAAGTGAAAAATGCATTTTCTAAAGCCTTCTTTTTCTTTTTAGTTGATATTTCTGATGAGAAGAATTCCTTTAGAGCCAATACACCTAATATTGGCACACATAGCTCTGCTATAATTTGTATGGATGAAACAGCTCTAAATTTATTGTATAGAGGAACATAATCAATAAAAATGTTAGTTAAAACATCAAAATTTCTACCCCAGCTTAATAATATTGAAAATACTGTAGCTGCAATTAACCATTGCTTTAGTTTGCCTTTCACAAGAAATATTCCTAAAAAAAACAAAAAGAATATAACTGCACCAATGTAAGCAGGTGCTTCAATTATAGGTTGGTCTCCCCAGTAAGTAAGTACTTGTTTAGAATAATCATTTGCTACTTTTTTACCAGCAGTTTTTTCTACTAATTTATAGAAGTTAGAATCTTCACCTAATTCTTCTAATGTACCTCCACCCATAAATCTTGGAATAAACAAGTTGAAAGTTTCTAACTTAGCATAACTATATTGAGTAATATAACTTTTATCTAAACCTTGCGTTTCTTGTTTTTTAGAGCCATCTGCATTTATTGTCAATTCAGATTTTCCTCTTGTACTAAAATCTGTATATTCTTTCATTGCCATAAGTCTTGGTGCATTTGCTCCAATACCTAAAATAACAGCTGCTATAATTACTGCTGCTTGTTTTATAAAACGAGATAAATTATCTTCTTTTATAGCGTGAATTAATTCTACAACTCCTAAAATTAATAAGCAAAAGCCTAAATAATAAGTCATTTGTATATGATTAGCATAAATTTCTAATGCCATTGCTAAACCTGTAACTATAAAGCCAAGTACGAACTTTCTTCGAAAAACAAGTAAAACCCCAGCAACCACCAATGGCATATAAGCTATTGCATGTGCTTTAGAATTATGCCCAGGAATAAAAATAATTATCAAATAGGTAGAAAAACCAAAGGCTAAAGCCCCTAAAATTGCCAATCTCCATTTAACTTTCAATGCCAACATTAGTACAAAAAAACTTAAAAAATACAAAAAGGTATAATCAGCTGGTCTTGGTAAAAAACGTAAAGTTCTGTCTATTGTTCTTACAAAATCATATGGATAATAGGCACTTATTTGATAGGCAGGCATTCCACTAAAAGAAGCACCTGTCCAATAAGGTTCTGCATCATTTTCTGCTCTGTAATCTACAATTTCTTTAGCCATCCCAGTAAATTGTGTAATATCTGACTGTGCTATTTTTTGTCCTTTTAAAACAGGATGAAAATATAGAAGAGATGCAATTATAAAAAGTACAATTGCAATAACGTAAGGTAAAATCTTTTTTGGTTTCAAGCTTAAAATTTAGTGTGATGTATTCATGAACTTATAAGTAAGAAACGTTAGTCTATTTCTTCAAAATCTACATATTCACCTACAGAGTTTTTACTTTGTGATTGATTTTTAGGTGCTTTATCTATAATAGTTTCACCTTCTCTTATATTACTTTTAGGTTGCTGACCTCCAAATTGTTGCTCAGCTTTCTTTTGCATAGTATCTGCAACTTTAGCTAATAAAAAAGGCGCCAAGAATTTAGCTATAACCTTAAAAGCATAGTAAAATAATAATATAAAAAAGATAGTTTTTAATAAACCCATTTAGTACTTGCATTAAATATGAATCAAAAATAACAATTTGGCAACAATTGTTACGTTAACAAAGTATAAAACTTTAACAATTGTAAAAAAGTATACATTGCTTTTTAAAACAGCAATTTTGTTCTATGTTTGTTTATCTTATAAATTTAAAACTATTTTTTTGATGATGAGAAATCATAAGTCGAAATTCTTTATTTTCATATTTCTTATTAGTATTTCATCAATCTATAGCCAGTACACAAACGTTATAAACTCTAATAAACCAGGATTTTCAGAAAGTCCTTACAGTGTAGGAAAAGGTGTTTATCAGTTTGAAAGTAATTTATTTTGGAGAAACACATCTATAGAACCTACTTTCTCTAGACCACAATCTTTTGGTTTAGACTTGCTGTTTAGAACCAGTTTTTTATCAGAAAAGCTAGAGTTGAATACACAAATTAGTTATCAAAGAGATGAAATTGCTTTTAAAAATATATTCACTTCATCTTACTTTACCAATGGTTTTGGCAGATTTACCATTGGTGCAAAATATTTGGTTTTTCAGCAAGAATATGAAGACAAAACTAAAGAGGTTAGAAGTTGGAAAAGAAGAAATGCTTTCGATAAAAAAAGGTTGATACCTTCTGTAGCCATTTATGCTGGTTTAAATACAGATATGGTAAATGACATATACAAAACAGGCAGTATGTCTCCTAAAGCAGGTATATTATTACAAAACAATTTAAGCTCCGACTTTAATATCATAACCAATGTCTTTTATGATTACATAGGTACTGATTTTGCTGAATTTTCTTATATAATTACTGGAACTATTAATTTAAGTGATAGATGGTCTACCTTTTTTGAAAATCAAACCATATTTCAAAAAGAACAAACCAACTCTAATTTGGGTACTGGTTTGGCTTTTTTATACAGTAGAAATTTACAAGTAAATGCCTCTGGTAGGTTTCTATTTGAAGGAAAAGCACAAGGTTTCTACGCAGGTTTTGGAGTATCTTACAGAATAGACAGGCATAAAGACAGCTATAAGGAGCTAGATGAAAATGGAAAAGAAATAAAAGACACTCCAATTTCTAAATACAATAAAAAACAGAATGGCTTTTTTAGTAGGCTTTTTAGTATTTTTACCAAAGACAAGAGTAAGAAAAAAACTAGAAAAAGAGTAAAGAGAAAAAGAAACTAACAAAATCAAGTACATCTAAATGATTACTATTAAAGAAGTGCACACTAAAAGTGAAATGAAACAATTTGTTTTATTTCCTTTTTCTATTTATAAGAATAATGATTTTTGGGTACCTCCTATTATAAAAGATGAAATCGCAAATTTTGACGCTAATGAAAACCCTGTTTTTCAAAATGCAGATGGTCGCTTCTTTTTGGCTTACAGAAACAACAAAATAGTAGGTAGAGTAATTGCTATTATAAATTGGTATGAGGTAAACAATCAAAACATTAAAAAAATGCGTTTTGGTTGGTTTGATGTTATAGATGATGTAGAAGTTACCAAAGCACTTTTAAACAAAGTAAACCAAATAGGTAAAGAAAACAACTTAGCATATATAGAAGGACCTGTAGGTTTTAATAATCTAGATAAAACAGGAGTTTTAATAGATGGTTTTAATCATATAGGCACTATGATTACTTGGTATAATCACCCTTATTACAAAGATCATTTAGAGCAACTTGGGTTTGTAAAAGAAAAAGAATACTTAGAAAATAAGTTTAAATTTAAAAATGTTGATGCTACATACTACAACAGAATCAGCAACATTATTAAACGCAGATTTAAGCTTAAAGCATTAGATTTTACAAAAACCAAAGATATTTTACCTTATGTAGATGAAATGTTCGAAGTCTTTAGTGCATCCTATTCTAAACTATCTACTTTTGTACCTATTTCTGATGCTCAAATAGCCTTTTTTAAAAAGAAGTACATATCTTTCATTAACCCAGAATATATCAAATTTGTGGTTGATGAAAATAATAAACTCGTTGCTTTTGCAATTGTTATGCCCTCATTTTCTAAAGCTTTGCAGAAATCTAAAGGTAAATTGTTCCCCTTTGGAATTTTAAGATTATTACATGCTAGAAAATATTCTAAAGATGTAACATTCTATTTAATTGGTGTTCATCCAGCTTATCAAAACAAAGGAGTACATGCTATTATTTTTGATCAATTCACTAAAACATTTAACAACTTAGGTATTGAAAATTGTATAAGAACTCCTGAATTAGAAGACAATGAAGCTATTAAAAAAATATGGGAAAACTTTAATCCAGAAACTCATAAAAGAAGAAGAACTTACAGAAAAGAGATTCAGTAGCCAAAAATTTTATGAATAGAATTAACCAACTTTATAATTAATCTAAAATGCAACTTTTTTACAATTCAGAAATTAACGAAACTACAAAACAAATTGTTTTTGATAAGATTGAAAGTAGACATATTGTAAAGGTTCTTAGAAAGAATGAAGGTGATATTCTAAAAATAACCAATGGAAAAGATTTTTTATTTGATGCAAAAATTACTATTGCTAGCGATAAAAAATGCATTGTAGAGATTATTTCTGCAACCCAAAAACCAAAACCTTGGCCTTACTATTTGCACATTGCAATTGCACCTACCAAAAATAACGACAGAACAGAATGGTTTTTAGAAAAAGCAACTGAGATTGGTATAGATGAAATTACACCACTAATTTGCAGTAACTCAGAAAGAAGGGTTGTTAAGTTAGAAAGATTCGAAAAAATCATTCAATCTGCAATGAAACAATCTTTAAAATTCACATTACCAAAATTAAACAACCCAATAAAGTTTAATGA
This sequence comes from Polaribacter dokdonensis, assembly GCF_024362345.1. Lineage (GTDB taxonomy): Bacteria > Bacteroidota > Bacteroidia > Flavobacteriales > Flavobacteriaceae > Polaribacter > Polaribacter dokdonensis. The sequence continues at coordinate 1,252,636 of NZ_CP101505.1, forward strand.
TTTTATACAACAAGATTTTGAAGGTTTAAAATGCATTGCTCATTGTGAAGAGCATGAAAAAAACCTTTTAAAGAACGTTATTAAAACTGAACAAAAGATTACAATACTTATTGGTCCTGAAGGTGATTTCTCTTTAGGTGAAATTAAAAAAGCTTTAGAAAAAAACTACACTCCAATATCTTTAGGAGAAAGTAGATTAAGAACAGAAACTGCTGCTTTAGTTGCTGTAAATACAGTTTCTTTAATGCAAGAGTAAAATCATTTTTGCTATCTTGCTTTTCTATTCAATATAAAATATGAAGCAACTCTTATTTTTAATTACCTTAACTCTCACTGTAAATTCTTACTGTCAAGATGTTGCCATTTTAAAATATAATGGAGGAGGAGATTGGTATGCAAATCCAACAGCTATTCCAAATTTGGTAGCTTTTACTAATCAAAATATAAAAACAAATATTTCTAAAAACCCACAAACAGTTGCTGTTAATAGTAATGATATTTACAATTTTCCAATTCTGTTTTTAACAGGTCATGGAAATGTATACTTTTCAGATGAAGAGTCCTCTAACTTAAGAAACTACTTAATTTCTGGAGGATTTTTACATATTTCAGACAATTATGGTTTAGATAAATTTATAAGAAGAGAATTAAAAAAGGTTTTTCCGAGTTTAGATTTTAAAGAAATACCAAGTAATCATCCTATTTACAACCAGACATTTAAATTTCCAAACGGAATTCCTAAAATTCATGAGCATGATAAAAAATCTGCACAAGGTTTTGGGTTGTTTTATGAAGGGAGATTAGTTGTTTTCTATGATTATGAAACAGACTTAAGTGATGGCTGGGAAGATGAAGTAATTCATAATAACCCAAAAGAAGTTAGAGAGAAAGCCTTAAAAATGGGTTCAAATATTATAGAATATGCTTTTACAAACTAGTGCTAATATTAATATTGATGATATTAAAATAAACTTCGACTCAAGTGGTTTATGGGTTTTAAATATTGCTATTGCAATTATAATGTTTGGAGTTGCTTTAGCAATTACTGTAGATGATTTTAAACGATTATTAAAAAACCCAAAAATTGTTTTTGTTGGGGTATTATCGCAATTCATATTATTACCCTTATTTACTTTTTTAGGAATTTTATTGATAAAACCTCATCCAAGCTTTGCTTTAGGAATGATGATGATTGCAGCTTGTCCAGGAGGAAATGTTTCTAACTTTTTTAGTAAAATGGCCAAAGGTAATGCAGCTTTATCAGTAAGTTTAACTGCCTTTGCAACCCTGATTTGTATTTTCATGACTCCCTTTAATTTGCAATTTTGGGGGAGTTTATATGAACCTACAAATGAAATTTTAAAAACTGTAGAACTTAATTGGGTAGATTTATTAAAGTTAGTTTCCTTAATCTTAGGAATACCTTTAGTTTGTGGAATGCTAATAAAACATTACCATTCAGAAATGGCTGGCAAAATAGAAAAGGTTTTAAAACCTTTATCAATGCTAGTTTTTATAGCGCTTATATTTATAGCTTTTTCACAAAACTTAGATGTTTTCGTAAATCATATTCATCATGTTTTAGCCTTGGTTGTGCTACATAATATATTCGCTTTCATTTTAGGCTATTTTACAGCAAAAGCTTTTAAACTCAATAAACAAGATTGCAAAACAATATCTATGGAAACTGGAATACAAAATGGAGGCCTTGGGTTATTGTTGATTTTTGGCTTTTTTGATGGTTTAGGAGGAATGGCTTTATTAGCTGCTTTTTGGGGAATTTGGGATGTTTTTTCTGGAATGCTATTGGCTACTTATTGGGGAACAGAAAAAAAAGTGTCACTAAAAAAATCTTAAGTGAAAAAATAGGGACCTTCCTCACTTAAGATAGTGAATTGGGGTATTCTTAATAAGAATTAAATTTACAAACAAAGAGAGAAACTAAATATGATTTAAATCATGTTTTAAATTTTACTTATGATTTTAAAGAAGATTTGGTATAATTACGTAAAACTATTTTTAAGAATTAGTTTGAATTTCTATGCTAAAGAAATTAAAATTGTGGGTAGAAAAAACATACCCAAAAAAGGAGCCATTCTATTTGCTATAAACCATCCAAATGCATTGATGGACCCTTTGTTTGTTACCACATTTAACCCTAGAGAAAATCATTTTTTAGTAAGAGCAGATGTTTTTAAAAAGCCATTGGTTAAAAAAGCTCTAACTTCCTTAAACCTTATGCCTATTTATAGAATTAGAGATGGTAGAAAGCAATTGTCTAATAACGAAGAAATTTTTAATAAGTGTTTTAACATTTTAGCTAAAAAGGAAACGTTAATTATTTTTCCTCAAGGAGGCCACTCTAGAGATAGAAACATTAAACCATTAAGTAAAGGCTTTACTAGAATTGTATTTGGAGCTTTGGAGCAAAATAAAGACTTAAATATAAGTGTTATTCCAACAGGAATTACCTATCAAAATTCGTCTACTTACCCAAGTAAAGTATGTGTTCAGTTTGGAGAACCTATTGATTCTAAAACTATTTATACAAATAATGAAAAAGCAAAGGCCATAAATATTTTAAAGGAACAAGTTAGTAATCAACTAAAAGAATTAACGGTTCATATTCCTGATGATGAAAAATACCAAAAAACTTTAAAAAAGTTAAATGATGCGAATGTAGATTTTACAGAAGTTGATAAGGTGAATGCAATGATTCGAAATCAAAAATTTCCTGAACCAAAAGAAAAGAAAACAAATTATGTAAAACCTCTTTTTTACCTGATTTTACTTAATAGTATTCTACCCTATTTTATCTGGAAAAAATTCTCAAAAAATATTGGTGAAATTGAATTTATAGATACTATGCAATATGGAGTAAATGTGGTTACTTTTCCTTTGTTCTATATACTACAAAGTATGGTTTTGTCTTTTTTCTTTGGTTGGCAAATGGCTCTCTATTACTTGATTCTATCTATTATTGCAGTTTATTTGCATACAAAACTGGCACCAATAAATACTGAAAACAATAAGTAGTTGTAGCTGAAAAAACATAAATAAGCTTAGCCCTGATTGAAGCAATTGTTTGAGCTCTTTTGAGGCACGAAAAAAGCGAGTGCGTAAAGCAGGAAATAGCTACTAATTTATAATTGCATCTTGAATAACTTGCTGAATTTTTGTTCTCATATTAGACCTCACTAAACCTCTATTACTCATATTTGGATAGGTTCTATTTGATAGAAAAACGTAAACAATTCCACTTTGAGGATCTGCCCAAGTGTAAGTACCTGTAAAACCAGAATGACCAAAACTTTCATTTGAAACACAACCACAAGTTGCTTCTACTTTTGGATTTAATTGAGGTTTATCGAAACCTAAACCTCTTCTTACTTTCTTATCTTCATAATAACGAGTGTTGAACTTGTCTATAGTTTCTGGTTTTAAATATCTTCTACCACCATAAAAACCCTTTTGCAAATACATTTGCATAATTTTGGCAACATCATTAGCATTCGAAAATAAACCTGCATGACCTGCAACTCCACCTAACATTGCTGCACCCATATCATGCACATTACCATGAATTAACTGGTTTCTGTAATAATCATCTTTCTCTGATGGTATTATTACAGATTTATGGAACTTTTTTAATGGTAAGTAAGTCATTCTATCTGCACCTAAAGATGCATAAAACTCCTCATCTACCAGTTTATTAAGGGGTTTTTCATATTTTTCTTCTAAGGCCTCTTTAAATAAATAATAACCTAAATCACTATACTTATAACCTTCTCTTTCTCTTTGTTCAACCTCTTTGATATATTTATAAATACTGTCTTTATAAGAGTGCTTTAAATATAAATTTTCTGCTACTTTCACATCGTAAGTTTTAGATTTTCTTCTGCTGTAAAACTGGTCTGAATTTAAGCCTGTTATACTATCTTGAGTAGCTTTATAAAAAGGAATCCAAGATTTTAAACGTCCAAAATGCGATAGAATTTCTTTTACTGAAACCTCTGCTTTGTTCGTATTTCTAAAACTTGGCAAAATATCTTGCAAACTTGCTGAAAGTGGTATTTTTTCTTCTTCTTCAGCTTTCATTATTAAAGGCAAAGAGGCTAAAATTTTCGTTAATGATGCTAAATCATAAACATCTGAATTTCTTACTTCTCTTTCTTTTTTATCTGTATGATAGCCATAGCTTTTTTGTAAAAAAACTTTACCATTTCTGGCTGCTAACACCTGAAAACCTGGAGCCATTTTTTCTTCTAAAATAACACTAGCTAAGCTATCTATTTCTTTTAGTTTTACTGAAGACATATTTACAGCTTCTGGAATTGTGTATTCCATTCTACTTAAACTGTACGTTTGTAAACCAAAACCTTCTTTAAAATCTTCTTTGATAGAAACAGGCAATTTACCATTAGCTGCAAAAGCTCCAAAAAGTAACTGAGCAGAAAGTTCTTGAGCTAGTTTACTATTTTGATATGAAACAACAATGGTTTCAATATTTGTAAAACTTTTGATTTGCAACATACTATAAGGACTTGCAAAAACATCTAAAATAACTTCTTTTTCTCTTGCAATTTCTTGCAACCAAACCAATTCTTTACTCTTAAACTTATAACTTTTCCAAGGGTGATTGTTAGATTTATGGAAACCTATAATAACTTTATTATAAGGCTCTAACCTATCTTTTAAATCACTTAAATTATTAGCGTTAACAACATCTATTTTAGTATAATTTTTAAGCATCTTTAAAAAGTCTCCTCCATTTGCATCACCCAATTTCACATAAGCAATCTTTTGTTTTTCTAAATTGGAGAAAGGAATACTTTGTTTTTCATTCTTAATTAAAGTAAGTGAGTTTTTTACCAATTCTCTATGCAACAAATCATCTTCTACCCTATTTAAGTCTTCGTGTAAATTTTCTAAAACTACAGGTTTGTAATTGTTTAAACCCATCCAATATTTTGCTTTTAGAATTTTTCGAACAGAAAAATTTAAACGCTCTTCAGTTAATGTATTAAGTAATAAACCTTGTTTTATGATGTTTACAGTAGCTGGCACATCTTGTGGAATTAGCAACATATCATTACCTGCTTGAATGGCTGCCAAATCAATTTCTGCAGAAGTAGAATAATCACTAGCTCCTTTCATATTTAAACCATCTGTAATAATTAAACCATTAAAGCCTAATTCTTGTTGTAATAAATTAGTTACAACATTTTTAGATAATGATGTAGGCAAACTTGGGTTAGATTCTAAACTAGGAATGTTTAAGTGAGCTGTCATTACACTTCCTATTCCTGCATCAAAAATTTTCTTATAAGGATATAATTCTATAGAATCTAAACGTGCTTTATCAAAATCTAAAAGAGGTAAAGTATGGTGTGAATCTGATGCTGTATCTCCATGACCTGGAAAATGTTTACCATTAGCCATTACTTTATACTTTTGCATTCCTTGAGTAAAAGCAATTGCTTTTTGAGTAACATTCTCTTTACTTTCTCCAAAAGATCTATTGCCAATAATAGGATTTTCTGGATTTACATTTACATCTAAAACTGGCGCAAAATTAATATGAATTCCTAATCTTTTGCAATGCTGCCCTAAATGTTCTCCAAACTTTTTTACTAAAGAATCGTTTCTTATTGCGCCTAAAGTCATGTTCCAAGGAAATCTATAAGTATCTTCTAAACGCATATCTAAACCCCATTCACCATCAAAACCAACCATTAATGGTAATTTAGAAATAGATTGGTATTTATTATTTAAAACTGCCTGTTTTTGAGGTGTGCCTTGCATAAATATTAAATTACCCACATGATATTTAGTTATCATTTCTGTAATAAAATCTTCATGTTTTTGATCTAAATTAGAATAGGCTTGTATCATGAATAATTGACCTATTTTTTCATCAATGGACATAGAATTCATGATACTATCTACCCAAATTTCTTGAGCTTCAAGATCGTTAGCAAGTAAAGGATCTACTCTTTGAGATTGTGCTTTGAAAGCAAAACCAATCAAAAATAATAGCAGTATTTTTTTTCTCATATTCTTTTTCAACTTCAATATTTATACCAAAAAACGGTTGTGCCAGCTTTCTCTGGCTGGTATTTCCCATTTTTGCTCAAAATCTTCTTTTGTATTTACCATATTATTAAATACAATAGTGTCTTTTGTAATTTTATCTTCTTTAGCATACTTTTGAAAATCAGAGAGTTTTACTAAATTTATTGTATCATTATCTTTAAAAGTCACATTCATTTTATCCATTAAATCGATATTTAAATCGTTTTGTAATTGTTGAATAAAACGCACTGAACTATCAATAGAGCAACCAGAAACATTGTTAAAACTCTCATCTACAGCCAATACTAAGAATTGATTGTATTTTATGGTAAAAGAGCCTTTTAAATTATCTCCATGCCTTGTCCAAGAATTAATGAACTGTTGGGTTTTGGTCGATATAAAATCGATCTCTTTATTGGTAAATTCTCTATTTGCTTGGTAAATCCAAACACGAGCATTATTGGGTAATTTTTTATATTCTGTAAACATAATTTTTGTTTGTTAGAATTTAGATAAAAATATTTAATCCTTATCTTAAATTAAATTTTTGCTGCAAAGCTTTTAGCTTATCTTCATCAGATAATGTTTCTTTTGGTGCAGCCATTCTTTCTTTTATTTGCTTTAAAACCTTTTTAGTGTATAAAGGAAAGTCTGCATTCTGAATCCAATTATGATAGCCAGGGTTCTCTGTTAGGACATCTTCTACAGTTCTTCCTTTATATTTTCCGAATGAAAAAATTTCTTGATTTTCTTCATTCATTAAAATAAAACCAGCAAAATCTGCTCTTTTACCATGGGTAGAAAATTCGCTTAATGCATCTACTGAGTTACCTATATCATCGTATTTTTCTACTTGTGCTAATAATATTTCATAAGTAGCATTGGTATCTGCTTCAGCACCATGAGCGCCTTCTAATTCTTTACCACAATAAAATTGATAACCTGCACCTAATGTTCTTTGTTCTTTTTTATGAAAGATTACCTGAACATCTATTGCTTTTCTGTCTTGCATATCAAAATCGATTCCTGCACGCATTAATTCTTCTGCTAATAAAGGAATATCGAATCTGTTTGAATTGAAACCTGCTAAATCGCAACCAGCAATCATTTCATTTACTTTACCTGCCAATTCTTTAAAGGTAGGTTCAGTAACAACCTTCTCGTTTGTAATTCCATGAACATCTGTAGCTCCTTGAGGTATTTCTATTTCTGGATTTACCAACCATGTTTTACTTTCTTTATTTCCATTTGGAAACACTTTTAGAATTGAAATTTCTACAATTCTATCTGTTGCTATATTAACACCTGTTGTTTCTAAATCGAAAAATACAATAGGTTTTGTTAGGTTTAAATTCATATTGAGGTTTGGTTAATTCTTAAACTTGCATTTAAAAATTATATTTTTTTTAAGTTTTTTATTCTTTGTTTAATTCTGTTTTAAAATCGTCTAGTTTTTCTACTAGCTTACTAGATAATTTAGGTGCTTCAAAATTACACTTCTCCAATTCTTTTAGCAATATTTCAGCAAAAATTAAACGAGCTGTAGGTTTATCATCTGCAGGAATTACAAACCAAGGTGCATTTTCTTCTGAAGTGTTATTTAGAACATCTTCATAACAGGTTTGATACTCATCCCAAAGCTTGCGTTCCTTTAAATCACTTGGAGAAAACTTCCAGTTCTTTTCTGGTAAATTTAGTCTTCTTAATAGTCGGTTTTTTTGCTCGTCCTTAGAAAGGTTTAAGAAAAACTTTAAAACTTTTGTTCCGTTTTTCACCAAATGGTTTTCAAACTGATTGATTCTATCCATTCTATTTAAATAGAAATCATCATTTAAATCTTCTAAACTATTTACAGTTGGTATGTTTTCTGAAAATATATATTCTGGATGCACTCTAGTTACCAAAACGTTTTCATAATGCGTTCTATTAAAAACACCAATTTTGCCTTTTTCTGGTAATACAATATAGTGTCTCCACAAAAAATCGTGTTTCAACTCTAATTCTGTAGGTACTTTAAAGCTATGCACTTCTACGCCTCTTGCATTTACATCTTTAAAGACCTCTCTTATTAAGCTATCTTTACCTGAAGTATCCATGCCTTGTAAACAGATTAAAAAACCATATTTACCTTCTGCATACATTGTATCCTGTAATTCAGCTATTTTTTTACGAAGCTTTTTTAAACTTTTTTTAGCATCATTAATGACCTCTTTCGTCTCAAACTGAGCTAGTTTAACCTTATTTTCTACTTTATATTTTTCTAGTTGCATTCGTAAATAAATTATTCTTTAAATATAAAGAAATTAGTACTTCTAACCTCGTTTTTAGGACAAGGTTTTACTGAAATTAGTCTTAATATTTTCTTAATTATTTATATCTGAAAATAACTAACTTTACAGCATTGATATTAAATTGATTAAAATAATTTTTAATGAGATACCTAGTTTGTTTAGTTGTACTTCTTCTTTTTTCTTGTGAAAGTGAAATTCGAGAAAAAGAAGTGATTAGTGTAGCAGGAAAAAGTTTAAAGGCTATAAACCACACCTTTTATAATTATTTATATGAAAATCAGCCAGCTACAAGAACACATACTTCTAATTTGACCATAAGTGATGATAAAATTATGGCAATTAACAATACTGTGTTTCATTATTTTAATGAAGATCTTTCTAAAAACTACACCTACACTACTAATTATAGTTATTCTTATAACTCTTTTGGATTATTAATTGATATTCAAACTGAAGGATTCTCTGATTTAAATCCAACAGTTAAAGTTGAAAATAGTTATGATTTTAATTACAATGCCAATAACGAAATTACAGAGATAAATTATAGAAATAGCTTTGGTGATATACTTACAAAATACATTTTTACGTATTCAAATGATGCTATAAATAAACGTGTTGAGTTTTACGATAGTTTTGGCTTGGTATATTACAATGAAATTGAGCTTTTAAAAGATAATAATGGTAAAATTTACAAGCAATCATCTAAGGGTCCAGTATTGTCTACAACTAATATAAATGCGCTCTCAGAAGTATTACAAGAGGCAACTTTTGATACGAATAACAATTTAGAAACATTAGCTTTAAATGGCGAAGTTTATACAGAATTTGCTTATAGGAATACTGAAATACCAGATTTTTTAAAAAAAATAAAACTACCTTTTTTAGATGCTTTTCCTCATCATATTTTAATGAGCGATTTCAGTCAAATTACAGCATACAATAACACTAATTTTATTCATGCAGAAATAGCTAAAAATGCATCATCAATTAATAAAGAATATAGTTATACTTTTAGCATAGAAAATTATCCTTTAGAGGTTGAAGTAACTGCAAACAGTAAAACCCAATATAAAACTGTATATAATTACAATTAAATAATTGAACTTTTAATACCTACTTTAGACTTATGATGAACTTTTAATTCAGATGAAATTAAGTCGATAAAAAGTGTTGCTTCTTCATCCTCAAAACTCCAAGATATATCTATCTTATTTGAACCACTAGAATTTACTTTTATTTTACCTGAAAAGGCTTTGCAAGTATTTCTAAATCGAATTAATGCTAACTGTTTTAACACGATTTCTTTTTGAAGACCTTCATTAATTTGTTCTAAAGATAAGTTGGTTCTGTTAATTTCTTTATGACCTCCACTACCTGCTTTATCTGCAGCTTCATAATCATTTTTACCTGCAAATAAATCTAAGTACCAAATTTGAGGAATTCCTGGCATAAACATCTGAATAGCTCTTGCCATAAGTAATTTAGTTTCATTTTCATCTAATGCACTAAAATAAGTGGCATTTACTTGATAATAAGATATTTTATTTCCTTCTGCATCATATAAATTTTTGACTCTACCACCTCTATTTAAAATAGTAGTCATAATGTTTTCTATCTCCTTATCTTCTAATAATCCTTTATTGTATGCACCATTAACTTCTTTACCTTTTAAATCTAAAACAGGTATTCCATCATGACAACCTAACATATTTACAGTCTTATATTTTTTGTCTACAATTTCATGAATCCATTTTAATAAGGCTGAATTATTCTTACTTTCTAAGGTATGTATGGTTAAACCTGGCAGAAAGAAATCATAAATAAAATACCCTTCTTCAGCAACCTCTTCATGTAATTTTACTCCATATTCAGCATGAATTTCTGGCAACAACATTAAATCATGTTCATCTGCAATATTTTTTATTTTACTTAAATAATTCCAAGTTCCTGGCGTATTAAAAAAGTTGGTTTCACCTACTTGTTTATGCAAATATGCAAAAGCATCTAATCTTAAAATTTTACCTCCATAACTACTTACTTTCTCAAGTGTTTCTTGGTAAAACTCCCATATCAAATCAGATTTTGCATTAACATCCATTTGACCTAAAAAGGTAGAATTCATATAAATGTGATGCAAAACTTGTAATTTCTGATTTGCATACGTACCAAAATCAATCGTAGCTAAATCTTCTTCCTCATCAATAGCCTTATTAATTCTAGCACAAAGAGAACTTACATCAGCATTACTTTCCTCTAAAATAGATTCAAGTTTGCTTAGATTGATTTTATTTGAAGTGACTTTTTGATAAAAAGTGTTCCAATATGGTTTTACAGATTCATCAGGAAAAGGCACTTGCAAAACTGGCAAACCAGACTTTCTCATAAAAAGTTTATCTAGAAAAGCTTTATGGGGTATCATTATGCCATCATTACCCATTGTTGCATTACCTTCCCAAAAGTTATTCCAGTTGATGAAGAAATCTTTGTACTTAGATTGTTCTCCATTTTTAATTAAATCTTTAAACTGAGGAGAAGCCACTGATAAATGATTCAAAACAATATCAAATTTCAACTCAATATTTAAATCTTTTAATGCTTTTAAATCTGATTTTGAGACAAGCTCTTTATTTAAATTATAATCTATGATAGAGAACCCTCTATCTAAATCACTATTAAAAAAAGTTGGCAAAACATAAAATAAAGAAAATGCATTTTTAAATTCAGGTCTCTGAAACAGTTCTATTGTATCACTCAACTTAGACCCTATACTATCTGGATAAGCATTAAACATCACTCCATTAGAAATTGAATTATTGTTCATAAAATGATATTATTATTCTTCTAAATTAATTTCTTCTGGTAACCTACCCACATTTTGCAGTTTTAATGCAGCCAAATTCAATGCTATTTTTAAACATTTTTCTACTTCCATATTTTTTATGTAAGCATATAAAAAACCAGACCAGAAAGCATCCCCTGCACCTGTTGCATCTAAAACTTTGTCAATCTTAACTGCTGGCATTTCTATTAACTCTTTATTTCTTTGAGATAACTTTACTCCTTTACTTCCTAAAGTTAAACAGATTAAATCTACACCTGCCTTATGAAAATAACTAAAGATTTCATCATGAGGTAATACCTCTCCAAAAAATCTACGCATATCATCTTCACTAATTTTTAATAGAGGATTGTATTTACAATAAGCCTGAATTATTTCTATTGCTTCTTCTTTGTTATCCCATAACTTATTTGCAAAATTTAAATCGATACTTAATTTACATCCTAAATCATAAGCTTCTTTTGCCTTATTTATAATTGTTGTTTGTGCTGGCTTTTTGCTTAGAGCAAAACAAGTGGTATGATATATTTTAGTCTGCTCTAATACCTCTTTAGAAATTTGCGATTCTGTAATAACACAATCTGCTTCTCTAAAAGGTATAAAATCTGGAGTACCAGATGTTCTAGACACAAAAATGACACTTGTAGGCTTAGATTTAATGGTTTCTATGTAATCAGTTTTAACAGAAGCTGTATTTAATTTATCTAAAATATATTCTCCAAAACCATCTTTACCAACTGTAGAAATAAGGTAGGTATTTAAGCCTAATCTAGCAGTATTCATTGCAACATTAGTAGGTGAACCTCCCAAATATCTATGATAGTCTTTAGTTTCATTAATCTTTTTTTCTGATTGATGCCCAATAAAATCTATAAGCACTTCACCAACACACAAAATATCGATGGTTTTATACAAAGTAATATATCTTTAGTTTGGTCTAAAACTACAATACATTATTATTTAAGATATAATCTTATAGAAATAATCGACATTTAGAGTTACGAAAAGGTTTTAGTAAACCCAAAATTCAAGTAATATTCGTAAAAAGATATCAAAAGTTATTTTTTTCTATATTGTAATTCTAAATCAACTAAACCATTTTTAATGTTATCAATTATTACTTTTATAGGCTTTACTGCTCTAGTTGCTTTTATAGCTTGGTATGCTACAAGAAAAACAGACGAAACTACTGCTGATGGATATTATTTAGCAGGCAGAAGCCTTGGTGCTATAACAATTGCAGGTTCTTTGTTACTTACTAATTTGTCTGCAGAACAAATTGTTGGTTTAAATGGTGCAGCCTTTAAGGAAGGCTTAATGGTTATGGCTTGGGAAACTCTTGCTGCAATTGCAATAATATTTGCTGCCATCTTTTTGCTACCTAAGTATATGAAATCTGGTATTACAACTATTCCTGAATTTATAGAGACAAGATTTGATAAACAAACCAAAGGATTATTATCACTTTTATTTTTAATTGCTTACGCAATTGTATTGTTACCTACCATTTTATATTCTGGTTCTATTGCCTTTAGCACTATGTTTGATTTACCAACTGTTTTTGGCATTTCTGAGTGGAGTGTAATATGGATTTGTGTTTGGAGTATTGGAATTATCGGAATTATCTATGCTATTTATGGAGGCCTTAAAGCTGTTGCTGTATCTGATTTAATTAATGCAATAGGACTTTTAGTTGGTGGACTTTTAATACCCATTTTTGGATTATTATTAATTGGTGATGGAAGCATTGTTGATGGTTTAGAAACCTTATGGAACACAAATCCAGAAAAGTTTAACATGGAAGGTGCAGTAGATTCTTCAATTCCTTTTGGAACACTTTTTACAGGAATGATGTTAGCGCAAATTTATTATTGGGGAACAAACCAATCTATTTTGCAACGTGTTTTTGCTGCTAAAAGTTTAAAAGAGGGTCAAAAAGGAATGATGTTGGCTGCCTTAATAAAATTTATAATTCCCATTATTGTAGTAGTACCTGGTATTATTGCTTTTCATGTTTTTGGAAATGAATTAGGTAATCCAGACCAAGCTTATCCTGCATTAGTTAAAAAAGTGCTCCCAACTGCTTTTGTTGGTTTCTTTGCTGCTGTTTTGTTTGGTGCTGTGTTAAGTTCTTTTAATAGTTTATTAAATAGTAGTGCAACTTTGTTTGGCTTTGATCTTTACAAAATGTACTTTAAAAAAGATGCTACAGAACAAGAAACAGTAAAAGCTGGTAAGAGATTTGGTCTTTTGGTGGCTGCTATATCTATGACAATTGCGCCTTTTATAATTTATGCTCCAGATGGTTTGTTCAGTTATATACAACAGTCTTTAGGTAGTTTAAGCGTACCTATTTTAGCTGTGGTTGTAGTTGGTGTATTCTCTAAAAAAGTCCCTGCTATTGGTGCAAAAATCGTATTAACTTTGGGTGTTGGATTATACTTAGTAAGCCTTTTAATATTAGAACCCTTATTTAGAAATGCTGCTATAGAAGAAGCTATGGCTCAAAATATTACAGATGCTGCTCAATTAAGTATTATTAAAGCAGAAGCTTACCCTCATTATTTGCATGTTATGGGTATTTTATTCGTGTTTAATGTATTGGTAATGTTTATTACTAGTAAAATAAAACCTAAGAAGGATGCTTACATTCCAAAGGTTACAGATTCTCTAGATGTAACTCCTTGGAGATACACCATAGTTTTTGGAATAATAATTGCCATTCTTGTTTTAGGAACCTACATCATTTTCTAAATTAATATTTATGAAAAAAACATGGTGGAAAGAAGGTATCGTTTATCAAATTTACCCAAGATCTTATAAAGATATAACTGGAAATGGTATAGGTGATATTCTAGGAATTATAGAAAAATTAGATTATATAAAATCTTTAGGTGTAGATATTATTTGGCTATGTCCTGTTTATGAATCTCCTAATGATGATAATGGTTATGATATTTCAGATTATAGAAATATTTCTGATGAGTTTGGTGGTAATGCAGCTTTTGATTTACTCTTATCTGAAATGCATAAAAGAGGCCTAAAATTACTTATGGACTTGGTTTTAAATCATAGTTCAGATGAACATGAATGGTTTAAAGAATCTAGAAAATCTAAAGTTAATCCTTATCGTGATTATTATTTTTGGCAAGAAGCAAAAAATGGTAAAGCACCTAACAATTGGAAATCTTTTTTTAGTGGTTCAGTTTGGAAAAAAGACGAAATTACTGATGAGTACTTTTTACACTTATTTACAAAAAAACAGCCTGACTTAAATTGGGAAAACCCAAAAGTGAGAGAAGAAATTCACGATATTGTAGAGTTTTGGTGTAAAAAAGGTGTTGATGGTTTTAGAATGGATGTGATATCATTAATCTCTAAACAAACTGATTTTCCTGACAGTCATGTACCAAATGATTATGGAGAAACTATAAAAACATATTATGCCAATGGCCCAAAAATTCATCAATATTTGAATGAATTGAACCAAAAAGTATTGTCTAAATATGATATTATGACTGTTGGTGAAGGCCCAGGAATCGATTTAGAAACAGGTTTAGATTACGTTCATGAAGATAGAGATGAGTTAAATATGATTTTCCATTTTGGTCACATGTTTATCGATAATGGAATTGGAGGTAAATATGACCCTATTGAGGTTTCTTTACCTATGTTTAAAAAAGTCTTTAATGATTGGGATGACAAAATTTACCCAAAAGGTTGGGGAAGTATATTTTTAGGAAATCATGATTTTTCTAGAATGGTTTCACGATTTGGAAACACAGAAAAATATCATAATAAATCAGCAAAACTTTTAGCTCTCTTATTATTTACAATGAGAGGTACAGTTTATGTTTATCAAGGTGATGAAATTGGAATGACCAATGTTGCTTATCCTGATATTAGTTATTACAATGATGTAGAAACTTTAAATAGTTATAAGGAAGCTTTAGCACAAGGTAAAGATATGGATGCTTTTCTAAAACTAGTGCACATGCAAAGTAGAGATAATGCAAGAACACCTATGCAATGGAATTCTTCAAAAAATGCTGGATTTTCAGAAGCTAAACCTTGGTTAGAAGTAAATTCTAATTACAAAAGCATAAATGTAGAAGCACAAGAAAAAAATGAAGATTCTATTTTACATTTTTATAGAAAAATGAGTGCTTTTCGTAAAGCAAATAAAGTAATGGTTTATGGAAATTATAAGTGTTTAAATGAAGATGACCCTCATTTGTACTTCTATAAAAGGTATGATGATAAGGAAACCTATATTATTCTTTTAAACTTTTGTAACGATACTCAAAAAATTGATAATCAAACATTTGATATAAACAACACAACACTTTGTTTATCAAATTACGCTGATAATTCTAACGAATATCTAAATCCTTGGGAAGCTCAGGTTCGTAAATATCTATGAAATTAGTTATTTAGTTCTAGTTTTAAACATCAAATTAATTGTGATTAAAGCAACAATTACTGTTAGTAGTAATAGTGTTAAAAAACTTATTTTTAAATTAAAGGTGTTTGAGATATAACCCAAAACTACTGGCCCTAAAAGAAAGCCACCAAAACCAATACCTGATACCATAGAAATACCTACAGACGCTTTTACACCTTCTATTTTACCTGCTATTCTAAAAACTTCTGGTATTATTACTGAGAGGCCTAAACCAATTACTCCAAAACCTATAGAAGTAATTATAAAATTTGTGGTTAATACACAACAATAACCTAAAATTGCGAAAACACTACCCAAAAAAATTATTTTAATAGACCCAATTTTTGCGCTTATTCCATCACCAAAAAATCGTCCAATGGTCATCATTATAGAAAATACTAGAAAGCCAATACCTGATAAAGTAGTGTTCTTAATATTTACAATTTCTAACAAATAAATACTGCTCCAATGTTCTATTGCACCTTCACTGCTCATAATTACCAAAGCAATTAAAGCTACAGGAATAACAGGTTTTAGTACTTTAAATGAAAAGCTATTTCCTTCTTTCTTTTCTATAGATTCGTTGATATGAAAATAATTTTTAAATAATAATAAGTTAACTACAATTATGGCTGCTGCTATTAAAACCATATGATAAAAAGGAATTGATATTACTCCTATTAACAAACTACCTATAGAAGCACCTATTACACCACCTAAACTGAAAAAACCATGTGCAGAAGACATAATATTAATTGTATCTCTTTTCTCTATTTCAGAAACTAAAGCATTCATGGCTATATCTGTAACTCCAGAAAATATACCTACTATAAAAAGAGAAAAACATAGTGTTATATAACTATTAACAAAAACAGGTAAAGTAAAAGCTAAGGAGAAAATAACAATTCCTAAAAAAGTTAATTTACCAAGTCCTACTTTTTTTATTAATAAGGGTACTATTGGTAAAAAACTAATAATACCTAAGGCTACACAGAATAACGCAAATCCTATTTGGGCATCATTTAAGCCTAAATTAGCTTTTACATTAGGTATATAAAGCACCCAAGTACCAATCATTATATTTAGTGAACAGAAAACCCAAACTACTGAGAAATATCGTTTATTGGTTAGAATGAGTTTTAAAGAATTCATTGGTCTATTTATTAATTGTAATTGTTTTTTCGTTTATTCCTACCCCTTTTAGAGTTAGAGAATTCCAATTTTTAGGCAGTTTCACTTTCAACTCTTCAACTCCATTTTCTGTAATATCTAAACCTCCTAAACCAAATAAAACCGATTGTAACATACCTCCTGCTCCTGTAGCAAAATAAGGATTTGTACCTCCAGCAGTTTCTGCTAAAACACCAAAAGGAGCTAACTCATTTGGCTGATAACTTTTCTCAAACAAGCTATATGACTTTTTTATATCACCTAATCTAGCATACAACACAGATAAAATTGCATTACCCATTGCTGGGCCTGTTTTAGAAAGTTTAGGCTCATAATATTCTAAATCTTTTAAGATATTTTCTCTGTCAGTTACAACTTTTAAAGGATAAGAAAGCAAATTTACATCTGCTTGTTTTATAATAACTCCATCATAAGTAGCATTTTCTTTGGTTGTGCCATCAGCAAATTTTAAAATTGGAATGTTTTTAGCTACATGTCTCCAATCTTTATTTGGCTCTTTACCTAAAGCTTCAGCTGCTTTGGATGCATATTCTAAAACAGTTTTTACCATTCCATTTGTAAAGGCATTATTATCTATATTTTCTTCCCATTCATTTGCGCCAATTACATTTTTAATTTCATAATTGTTAGGTGCAGTTCTTTCTACTCTACTAATCCAAAAATCAGCAACTTCTTTTAAAACAGGATAACCTCTTGAGACCAACCATTCTTTATCTTTTGTTACTTGATAATATTTATAAAAAGCCCAACCTACAGTTGCTGTTATATGTTGTTGAAACGGACCTGTTAATGCCCAAACTGGAGTATCTTCAGAGCCATCTTCTGCAGATTCCCAAGGAAACATAGCACCATCATAACCATGTGCAAATGCATTGTCTTTAGCTGCTTGCAATCTTTCAAATCTATATTCTAATAGCGATTTTGCGATTTCTGGTTGTAAGACTAATAATGGAGGAAACATCCACAATTCTGTATCCCAAAAAACATGACCATTATAACCTAAACCAGATAAACCCATAGGTGATAAAGAATATGCAGTACCTTTTCTAGCAAAGCTATATAAGTGATATAATGCAGATCTTACTGCTTTCTGTGATCTTAAATCTCCGCTAATTTCAATATCGCTTTTCCATAATTCTTGCCAAGCTTTTTCATGCGCTTTTTCTAAACGATTTATTCCTTCTAATCTTGCAAAAATTGTTAACCTTTCTACTTCATTATGAGGATCATTATTATGCACAGATGACATGCTACTACCCACTAAAGCAAATCTATACGTTTCTCCTGCTTTTAATTTTTTCTTAAACTTCATTAAGTGCATATTATAATCCCAATCTTCATGAATAATTTTTGGTTCATTACCATGATTTTCTGGAAAAATAAAAGAAGTTGAAGTTGCTACCTTTTTTCTACCTGGACTGAAAGCCACAGAAGACATTAAAGGAATTAGCACATGAGGTCTATCTATTTCTGCATATAAATTTCTAACATCTTGTAAATGATCTGGAGCTGAAATAAAATTTATTGGCACTATTTCAACATCCTTTTTGGCTGTAATTTCAACAATACCCATAGAATTAAAGGGTAAATTTCTTAAAGACATCATCTCTTGTTTAACGCTAATTTTATCACCAACCTTAAAAGTAGTAATCAATTTAGCTGTTTGCATGTCTAAGGTTTGTTTATAGTCTGAAATTGTATTTTTTGAAATACGATTACCATCTACCTCTAAATGCATATTCATATGACTAAAAGTCTTAAGAATATTACTTACTCTACCTCTTTGATAATAATCATACACACCATTTAATATAACTTCATTCACCTTTAATGGTTCAGGAGATGAAACCATACCAACCATACCATTTGCTACTGTAATTCCATAGTAATTATTGGCATCAATATTTTTACCTACAATGTGCCAAGGAGATTTATCTAAATCTTGAGATTGTAGAAAAGAACAACATAAAATACTTAGGATGTAAAATTTTAGTTTCATGATTTATTGATTTTATTTTTTGGGATTTCGTTCTTTTAAAGCAAGGCTTCTATATGAACTGCCCCAATTGTTATTGTTTACATTATTTGGATTACCATCTTTGGTTAAAAGTGCATCTTGATCATTTTCATCATATTTCCAAAGCCAAGCTGCTAATGAAATGCCAGAATCACTCAATAAATCTAACAAAGGATTGGGATTCATTAAAACACCTGAATTTACAGGAGCAATTTCACCAAAAAATACAGGTAAGTTTTTATTTTCTAAGACAGATAGTCTTTGAGACATATTGTCTTCTGAATCTATCAACCATTTTTCGTAGGCATGAATATCAAACAAAACATTAGTTTTTCCATTTAAAAAGGAGCTACCTACATTTATTAATACACTTTCATCTTGACCTTGTTCTGCACAAGGAATTAGAATTATACTAGAGGTTTTATTTCTTACAATTTGATATAGTGTTGTCATATCACTCAACCAAATATCATCTGTATAACCATCTGCTCTGTCAAAACGATATGGCTCGTTCCAAACTTCTATCCAAACATCATCTTGATCTTTAAAAGTTTCTGCCCATAATTCTAATTGATTTATAAAATCAGAATAAAAAAATGTTTCTGTTGGTTTTTTACCTGTAAATAAATTCTCTGTTGTTCCATCCCATCCAAAAGGACATAAAATAGTGATAAGATTATTTGCTCTATTTTCTGCTACAATAGCTTCTAAAGAATGTAACCATTGATTGTTTGAGTCTAAAATGGGTGTTCCAGAAACAGGGTTTTCTTTTACATTACCTACAAATTCTCTGGTAATATCTAAATTCCAATTAATCAAATCTTGACTACCTACTCCAAAACTTTGTAAAGTATTTGCTCCTATTAATTGAATTGGATTGGCATTGTACGTAATTTTATTATCAATAATATTATATCCTTTAACTTCTACTGCATTACTAATGTCACTATTACTACAAGCATATATACTCAATGAAATACAAACCATCAAAAAGAGGTTTTTCAAAAATTTATATGCTTTTGATAATGTCATTTAAGGATTTAATTATTCGCTTTTAAAAAGTTTATTTGGTGCCACCAAATTATTTAAGGATGCAATATTATTTTCAGAAAGTAAAGTTAACCCATACTGAAATGAAGCATTCATCCACCCAAAACCTTCTTGAGTAATGTATTCAAAATCGGTACCTACATTTCCATACTCTGCAAATACTTTATGGGTTGCAGCAACCACATCATATTTTTCAGGAATTGTACCATTATAATTTACGGCATTAATTGTAATCATATACAACCATCTATATACCAATTCTTGCAATTCATTTTGAAACCCATGCAATTTTAAGCCTTTCCAAATCATCATTTGATGAGGAGCCCAACCATTAGGATAATCCCACTGACGTTGAATGGCATCTTTTGGCAAATTAGCATTCATGTTTCTTGAAGTACCTGCAATACCACCTTCTTCTTTAAGCTGATTCATTAAAGAAGTTACCATTATTTTTGCATCGTTTTTATGTATTCCTGTCCAAAGAGGAATATAATTAGAAGCACTTTCGAAAAGAGTTTGCTTTTCAGTCTTAAAATTATAATCAAAAAACTGTCCTTTTTCTTGATTCCACATTAAAGAATACATTTTTTCTAATCTCTGATTGGCTTTGTTTTGCCATTGATTAGAAGAGTAATCTTCAAATATATTATTGAAGTGTGCTTTTATGATTTGTGCAAAATCTGTTTCGTATTTGTGTAATAAACTATTTAACGCAACTGTATTTAAATCAGCACAAACGTCATCTAACCTCCAAGAAGTATCATGCCCTGATTCACGCAAACTCCTGTCATGTGTAAAATACGCATCTAACTTTGGTTCTTTAATTGTATTAGATTGATACTGGGCTACAAAATCATCTAAACTAAGTTTATGCTTTTTAGCATAACTGGCTAAAACTTCATCAAAATGACCTCTTTCTGTTTCTGGAGGTATGCCTATTCCTTCTGCAAAATATCTGTTTAAGCCATTTTCTGTTAAACGCTTTCCTTCTACCATCCAAACCGTTTCGTATTCTTTAATAGCAGTTTTTAAATGGCTTTTTAACCAATTTAAATCTTGAGTAATTTCGAATACCTCTAGAATAATACTTGTATAAAAAGGAGGCTGAGTTCTGGTTAAATAATAGCTTCTATTTGCATTTAATATTTTGCCATAATTTTCGATTTGATATTGAAAATTATCGGCCATTGCTTTTGCTAAATTAACTTTACCATCGCAAATTAAACCTACAGCTTCAAAATAACTATCCCAACCATACATTTCATTAAATCTACCTCCTGGAACCACAAAGGGTACTGCTTTTATATCATTCCTATTTTTCTCTAATTTTAAACTAAGAATACCTGGTTTATCATTAATAGATTTTACAAATTCAGGAGTAATATTAACAGGCAATTTTACTGTATTAATGGGTAATTTATTTTCTAAATTCTTATAATAAGAAAATGCTATTTTATCTGAGTATGGAATGTAGACTGGTAATATTTTAGATGTAAGTTCATCATTCTTGGTATCTGCTATTAATGCTTCAATACCTTGTTCATCCATACTTCTTGTAAGCCCTTTCCAATAGAAATCTTTAATCATTCTAGAAATTCTATTGGCAGGCAACTCATTTATATTGTTATAATTTATTTCTGCAATAGTTTTACCTAGTTGTTTTTGAATTACTAATTCTTGCAACAAATTCGATAACTGGTAAGTTCCTTTAATTTCCACCTCTTTATCTTCTTCAGTAGTTAAGGTAAAAGATTTTGGGCCTTGATCTTCTATGGTGATTTTTTTATCTCCATCTGTATCTTCTTGCCTTAGTAATTTAGTAAGTGTATTTAAAATATGTATTTTAAAAATCATTCAGAAACCGCTATTTCTCTTTTAGACATTTTATCTATTAATAACACAAAAATGATGAGAAGAATCATAGGAATTAATAAAAAGTAAAATGCATTTGCACCACCTACACTTTCAAATAATTCACCCACAACTCTAGAACCAATTGTACCTCCTAAAGCAGAAAAAATGATAATTAATCCAGACATTGAAGAGTGCAGTCTTTTTGGTAAAGAACTTAAAACTGTTGAATTTAAAAGCGGGTAAATTGGGGCAATAAACAAACCTATTAAAGGTAAAATAAAACCTAATGTTGGAACATCACTTATAGATGTAATTTCAACAAGATCTACACTTTCTTTTAATTGTGGTAACACAAATAATAAGATTGCTCCAGAAATTACTATACAGATTATTACCAATAAAACCCAAGATATTCTTTTGGTTAAGTAGCCAGCCACAAAACGTCCTAATGCTAAAGAAAGTGCAAAAATAATAGCCATTTGTACACTTAATTTTTCTGAGAAAAAGAAAATTTTCTCATTAAAACGTGGCAGCCAAGTCATGATTCCTTGTTCTATCATAACAAATAAAAATGCAGAAATGATAAAAACCAAAACAAGTGGTACTATCATCAACTTAGCAGATGCTTGTAAATCTTCTTTTAGACTATTGCCTGTAGCTTCAACTGTATATTCTACTTTTGAAAAGAACAGGAATAGAAAAGATATTAAAATCAAAAAACATAAAACATAGTAAACGTTTAACCAGCTATTTGGATCGTCTGAATAAAAGAAAGGAAATAGAATATAAGCCAAAGCTATACCTACCATAAAAAAACCCTCTATAGAGCTCATTAAAGATGAATGCTCCTCTTTGGATTCTGTAACTAAACCAATTAAGGAATACACAGATAGTTTGATGAGTGCAAAACTTACACCTATAGATAAGAATAAAACTTTGGTATACACAAAAGAATTCCCAAAAACCATAACCAAACATCCAAAGAAAACAATGGCTAAGGCTGTTAACATTGCTTTTTTATAACCAAATCTTGGTAAAAATGATGCTATAAAAAAAGAGACAATTGCAATTGGCAAATCTTTAAAAGCCTCTAAAAGGGAAGCCTGAGATTCTGAAACTCCATAAACATTAATTGATTTTGCTATTACAATACCAACACTATTTAAAAGAATTGCAAAGACAAAATAATTTAAATAGATAGAAATTTTAATTCCAAGGTTCTTCATAGATTAAATTTTAATTAATCGTTTGCAACTTCTACATCAGTATCAATAGCTGTTTTAGGAACATTTAAACGACTTGCTAAGAAAGCAGAAATTGCAAAGAAAACACCTGCAAATAACATAGCGTTTATAGCATTATCTCCTAAAATATATTTATAAATTGGTCCAAAACTTAATGTTTGAATAAACATTGGTATTACAATCATCATATTTAAAATACCCATATAAACACCTCTTCTATCTTGAGGAACAATTTTGGAAACCATTGTATAAGGAATACCCATCATTGCAGCCCAACCAATACCAAATAAAACCATAGGAATTAGCACTAAAGTTGGATCTGAAATATATGGAATTGCAAAAAGAGCAACAGCTGTCCCTAATAGGCTTAAAGCATATATTTTTTTACCTCCAAATTTTAATGTTAAAGGCACCAATGCCAATGCTACTAACATTGTAACTGTATTGTAAGTTAAACTCATTTTTGCTGCTTGAGAAGCTGCCTCTGATGTAGTGTACCCTAAAGTTTTTTTGAACAAAGGTGTTGTAAATTGCCAATAAATGAATAATGCATACCATTGAAATAAATATACTCCACCAATTTTCCACATAAACTTTGGCATCTCTTTTACAGCATCTATAATTTCTGTAAAAGGCTGTGTAATTCTCTGACTAAAAGGTAAACTTTTAATTTTATTAATTTCTTCTAACTCTTCATCTGCTGGAGGAATTTCTGGTGTTTTAAAAACTGAATATAAAATGGTAGTTAACGATAAAAATGCTCCAATAAAAAAAGAATAGTAAAGCCATTGAGGAATGGTACCTGTTTCTTCTACAGATTCACCTCCAAACCAATATTGAAATAAAACAATAGATCCGTTTGCTAATAAAATTCCTGCACCTACAAATAAACTTTGCATTTGATACCCTAAACTCAATTGTTTTTCTGGCAATTTATCACCTACAAAAGCTCTATAAGGCTCCATAGCCATGTTGTTACCAACATCTAAAATCCATAATAAACCAACAGCAAACCATAGCACAGGACTATGAGGAAAAGCAAATAAACAGACACTACCTAACAATGCTCCAATTAAAAAGTAAGGTTTTCTTCTTCCCCATCTTTTAGACCATGTTTTATCTGACATTGCACCAATAATTGGTTGTACAATTAAGCCTGTTACAGGACCTGCAATATTTAAAATTGGTAGCATATCTTCAGGAGCTCCTAGATATAAAAATATAGGATTAATTGCGGTTTGCTGCAATCCAAAACTATATTGAATTCCTAAGAATCCAACATTCATATTAAAAATTTGCCAAAAGGATAATTTCGGTTTGCTTAGTTTCATGTTTTAGTTTTTAATCTTGACAATTACAGTTTGATAAGGTTTTTAAATTTACCTTATTATTTTTAATTACAAGTGAATTTTAAAGATTGATTGACACCCTTTCTATTAGCAATCTATTTAATAATTTTTATAAATAAGAAATATTTAAAAATAAAATTAAGTTGCAACACCGAAAACGATTTAGGCCATTTATATATGGACCTAGATAAGTCTAAAAAAATTTAATTAATACTTATTAAAAAAGGTCTTACTCTTTTTACAGAATAAGACCTTCTAAAAATTATAATTTCTTAAAAATTAATTTGTAGCTGCTAATTTTTGAGTAATAAAAGCACCTACATTTCTACCTTGTTCCACACCCACTTCTACTGCTGCTCTGTAATGAATACCTCCATACATTCTGCTAATTGCGGCTTCATCT
This sequence comes from Polaribacter dokdonensis, assembly GCF_024362345.1. Classification (GTDB taxonomy): domain Bacteria; phylum Bacteroidota; class Bacteroidia; order Flavobacteriales; family Flavobacteriaceae; genus Polaribacter; species Polaribacter dokdonensis. The sequence continues at coordinate 1,277,393 of NZ_CP101505.1, forward strand.
GCAGCATCTGAAAAAGAATCAAAACTTCTAACAGGTAAGCCAAAAGGCACTTCTGTATCATCATCAAAAGCAAAGTTATCTCCAAAAATTGAGGTTAAAACCGTTGATGCTGCTCCTGAAACAACAGAGTGACCACTTGTATATTCTGGAAAAGGTGGTGTCTGTAAAATTGGCACCCAATCTTGATCTATATTTTGATTGATTAACGTTTCTGGACGAATTAAGTTACTTCTATATTTTTCATCCCAACAACTAATAAAAGCATCTGCAATAGCTAAAGAAGTTTTAGTATATGCATTTACAGTTTCCATAAAATTAGCATCGGTTTTTTTAGCTGCTATTTTAACAATTCCAATCCAATGAGCTCCTGGAGAAATTTTCTTAGTAGCAAACATAAAATGACCTCTAGTTACAGACACAAAAGGATTACAATCCCAAAACTGTGCAATTGCTATTTCTTCTGAGGTATCACCCTCTTTGGTAATTTCTTCACTAATGGTATACACTTCTAATAACTCCTTATAAAAATCAGAATCTTTATCTAAAGAAAATTCTGGTGGTGGAATTGGTTTAAACTGATCTGCAGTTTCTAAAAGAAAAGGTCTAATCTTACTCCAATGAGGCTCTATACCTTCCATATAAGCAGGAGGTGTTGGTTGCCAACGAGAAGGATCATCTGTATCTACAGTAAACTTTTCCATAGTTCTTGTTTGGTTGTAATTGTCTTTATCCATCCAAGATTTGATATGGTCTACTACTTTTAACGCATAATTTTTAGAAGCTACAAATTCCTCATTGTTGATGTCTTGCCATTTTACAAATAACGAGTCTTTTACAACATCTATTCTATCTTCAGAAAAGACAAGCATTTTACTAACCTCCATATGTGCAATTAAAGCAGACAATTTTAAATTTACAGGTTCAGTTTCACTGGCTTTAGGTATAGCTTTTAAACCTGCAACAGTATTTGACAAGGTTGTATATACACTATCTTTTTGTACCAAAATTTCGTAAGCAGCTACATTTGGGTAAGCAAAAACTCTACTTGCAACTGGAGGAGAAAAAATATCGTGTATCATAATTTGAGATACTTTATCTACTGAAGCATGATAATCTTCTGGAGTGATAACAATAGGTTCATTGCTTGTATTACAGCTATATATAACTGCAATTAAAAATATTAATTTTATCGATTTTAAAACTACTTGTAATGACTTGCTCATAAACATTTACTCTTATTTACTATTTGTAATGAAGGATTGCCCATTATTTGACAGTACTAATAAACTATCTTTTTTAATCGGCATTATTTTTCTACCAAAGAAATTTCTAGGAAGATTTAAAGACTTATTTTCTTTAAAATTACCATCTATAAATAGAAATTGTCCTCCTGAATTTGAACTACTTTTCCCTAATTCTGTTACAAAACCATCAAAATTACCAGTATAAAAAACTTGATTGTCTTTTACGTAAAGATCTTCAATGGTGCTAAATTGAGCTTCTTTAGGAAAAGGAATTTTAGTAAATGATTTACCATCATTTATAAATGCCATAGAACGTAATTCGTATAGATTTTTAGTGGTTAAAATATCTTTTGTTTCTTTTAAATCTAGATCTTCAATAGAATTTACCTCTGCAAAAGTAATATATTTTAAAAACTTTTTCTTGATTATTGGTAGCTGTTGAATCAGTTTTTCTTTTGTTGCAAATGGTACATTTGTACCAAAATAATTGTAAAAAATGATAGGGTCTATTTTGTAGTTTTTATCAAAATCATCTACGTACATCTTAACAGGTTTTTCAACACTAGCTTTCCATTTAAAGTTAAGCCCAATGTTGCCTGCTAAAATATCTAAGTTACCATCATTATTAATATCTTCTAATGCAATTGCATTCCACATACCATTTGTGTTATTCAACCCAAATTCTTTAGTTTTATTTTCAAGATTTCCTTCTTTATTGATTGAAAGTATAGTAATTGGCATCCAATCTCCTGCAAGGATTAATTCTACAAGCCCATCATTATTTAAGTCAGCCCATTTGCTGTCTGTAATCATTCCAAATCTTTTCTTAAACTGAATTTCAAAATTGGTGTTTCCAGTATTTTTAAGAATATAGCTAAAAGGTGATAAACCATAAGCATTTGGAATAGATCTACTACCAATAAAAAGATCTAACATACCATCATTATTAAAGTCATAACAAGACACAGAACCACCATTTGTAGCTAAAAGTGTAGCATTTAGTTTGGTAAAATTAGCTTTACCATCATTTATATAAACACGATCTTCTAATAGAGGATCTCCTTCTTCATAATCACTACCACCACTTAAAGCATAAATATCTAAGTCGTTATCATTATCAATATCAAAAGCAATTGCATCTACATCTTCATACATGCTATCTTCTTTAAAAATTTCTAATTTTTTCTTTGAAAATTTGCCTTGATTATTTTGCATGAATAAAGCTGGTTCTTGATTTCTTGCTCCCCCAATAAAAATATCTTGCAAACCATCTCCATTAAAATCTGCTTGCACATAAGATGGACCTTCTGTTGACAGTTTCTCTGGAATTAAACCTTCTTTTTCATAATCTAAAAAAGTATTTTCTTTGTGTTGATAATTAAACTCTTTCAGCTCTTTCTTAGTCTTATTTGTGTAAGTGTAAAGAGAGGTTTGCTCTTTAGTTATAGTATTTTCTTGGTTTATTGCTAACTCTTTTACAACCTTGCTTGTATTGTCAATCCAAATAATTTGAAGCGAATCTACTATTGAAGCATTTGCTAGACCAAAATGCACTTTTCGAGTAGAACTAGATAAAAATCCTTTAACCGTATTTTGCTCTTTATAATAAGTTTTACCTTCCGCAAATAGATAAATTTTAGCTCCATTTGTGTTTATACCTTTATTATCATCAAAAATATTGAGTGTAATAAAGTTTTTATTTTTTGTTTTATTCTCAAGGATGCTTGCTGTTTCATTAATGTTATTTACAACAATGTCCAAATCTCCATCTAAATCTAAATCTGAATATGCAGCTCCATTAGAATATGTTTTTGAATAGTTTTGATTGGTTTTCTCGAATTTTAAATCACCATTATTTTGAAATAATACATTTTGAAGTTTTAGAGTAGGCATCACCTCTATTAACTTTTGCTCTAAAGTGTCTTGCAATGTTTCTGTGTATTTGGCAAAATCTACATTGCTTATATAGTTGATATAGTCTAAATCATTGGGTCTTTTGTAAATTCCGTTTGTAATGTAAACATCATTGAAACCATCATTATTATAGTCAAAAATTAGAGGAGACCAGCTCCAATCTGTTGCATGTGTACTTGTATATAAAGCAACATCTGTAAACTCATTTCCTTGATTTAGTTGCAAATGATTTCTAGAATATTGTTGTTGAAAACCAAAAGACTTTTTTATTTCATTTACTTTGTCTGAGTCTTCTCCTCCAGATTTTAAGAATACATCAGCTTTATAAGGCATCATGTCTAATGTGATAATATCTGGTTGCGTATCATTATTTAAATCACCTGAATCTACACCCATTGTAAATCTAGAGGTATGATTAAAATATTTTTCACTAGATTCTGTAAAAGTTTTATCGCCATTATTGATGTATAAATAATCATTTTCATGAAAATCATTACCCACATAAATATCTATAAAACCGTCTTTATTTACATCTGATGTTGTTATTGCCAAACCATAACCAAGAGCACTATTGTAGATGCCTGCCTTTTTAGTGACATCCATAAATTTTTGAACTCCTTTTTCTGATTGATTTTCGAATAAAATATCACCTGCTAACACATCACTTTTTTCTCGTAAATCCTTATTACCATAAGAATAAGTAGAATGTACAGAATGATTTAGCAGATACATATCCATGTCTCCATCTTTATCGTAATCAAAAAAAGAAGCTTGAGTAGAAAAGCCTGAAAAATCTAATCCATACTCTTCTGCTTGCTCTTTAAAAGTAGCATCTCCTTGATTGATGTATAATTCATTTTTAGACTGTAAGCTTTTGTATTTACCTACTTTACATACATAAATATCAAGCAAACCATCATTATTAATATCTACCATTGTTACTCCTGTAGACCAAGAATCCTGTTGACTAATGTTACTTTTTAAAGAAATATTTTCGAATTGAAGATTACCTTTATTAAGGTATAACTGATCTGCTTTTTGATTGGCTGTAAAGTAAATATCATCTAAACCATCATTATTTATATCACCTAAAGCAACTCCACCTCCATTATAATAATACAAATATTCAATAATATTTAAATCTCCTTTTGGAGTTAAATCATTAGAAAAACTAACCCCAGAAAGATTAGCTTTAACTTCTTGAAACTGATTTCTATTTAAATTTTCCGATAATTCTTCTGTGTCATTTTTAGAACAACCTATGATTACTAATAACGTTATGAAACTTAATTTTTTAATCATAATTAATATTTATAAACGTTTAATGAATCGTTATTTCTAGAAATGAACAATTGATTTTTAATGACTTGTAAGTCTCTAATTTGCCCATTTACTTTTAAACCTTTTCCTGATTTATGAAATTCAAAATTCAGATTTCCTTTGTTTTCTAAATAAGTTCCAAAAGAAGCATCATACCTGCCAAATTCAGGTTTTACTCCATTTAAATTACCTCCAAGAATTATGTCTTGATCTCCATCTTTATCAAAATCTGAAATAGCGATTGCATATACAGGAGAAAGTTGTGCTTCTAAAGGCAGATTTAAAACATCAAAATTAAAATTACCTTGATTTATTAGTGCTAAAGAATTCAATGTATTTGCCTCTAACTTTGTACTCTCTTTCAATTGTGTTTCTGTAAAAATATCTGAAATTGTTGCATTTTTAAATGATTGATAATCTGGATATTTCTTGCTTAAGTATTTTAATTGATCTACCAAATTATGACGTAAAGCATATGGATACAATTTACCATCTTTACCAGTAAAAGACAAGATAGGATCTAAGAAACCATTTTTATCATAATCATTTACGAACAATTGAATTGGGCTTTCCTTACTTGCCTTAAATCTACTATTTAAACCATGATTACCTAAAACTAAATCTAGATCTCCATCATTATCTAAATCTGCTTTTTCTAAAGTATTCCACCAACCTTTTAAGTTTGATAAAGGATGATTTTCTAACTTAAAAAAAACTCCGTTTTTGTTTTCAAAAACATGAACTCCCATAAACTCACCAATTACCACTAAATCTTCAAAATCATCATTATTAAGGTCGATAAATAATGCATCTGTAATCATTCCTAAATCAGTAAATACTGAAGTATTTGCATTTGAAAAATTTCCTTCACCATCATTTAGCAATAAAAATCCTGAACCTGGCACTCCATAAGAATTAGGTATTGCTCTTTCTCCTACAAAAAGATCTATATCATTATCATTATCTACATCTGCAACTGTAACTGTGCTTGTACTATGATACCCTTGTTGAGTTGGTAATTTTTGATTTGATAAAGTAAAATTTCCTTTACCATCATTCATATATAATTTATCTAAGTAATTAGCGCTAAATTTTGTGGTTTCTATACCTCCACTACAAACGTAAAGATCTAAATCTCCATCTGCATCTGCATCAAACAAAACACTTTCTGCATCTTCTGCTGATCTTTGTAGATTAAATGCTTCAGATTCTTTTTGTACAAAAGAGTTGCCTTTCTTTAAAAATATACTAGAAGCTTTTCCTTTTGAACCACCTATAAAAATATCTTCTTCACCATCATTATTTATGTCTCCAACACTCATTTTAGGGCCTTCTGTACTTCTCATAAATGGCAACAATCTTTCTACATTAAAATCTACATAATTGTTTTCTTTGTGTTTAAAGTCTAAAACCTTATTTACTTTGGTAAATAGTTGATTATTAGCTTTATCTAATTGCTTTGTAATTACTGCATCTTTTTCAAAAAGTGTTATAGTTTGGTCTGCTTGCACATTATTTATGGTAGTAGATTTACCTGAAGGCCAAATTACGTGTAAAGATAAATTTCCTACATTTTGAAACCCAAAATTAGGTCTATTATCCATAGAAGATTGAAAACCTCTTACAGGTTGTTGCTCTAAAAAATAATTTTCATCATCATTTGTGAGTTGCAACTTTGCTCCAATAGCATCTTTGTTTGCACCTTCACCTTTTAGAATGACTTTTACATGATGGGTATTTTCTACATTATTTCTATATACAAATAATGGCATGTTTACATTATTTACAATCAAGTCTAAATCTCCATCATTATCTAAATCTCCATAAGCTGCACCATTAGAAAATCCTTTAGTATCTAAACCATTTTGTTCTAATTCAAATTTTAGGTTTCCTTGATTAATGTAAGCATGATTCTTTACTTTATTAGATGGAATTATATCTATAAGTTTTTTGTAATCTACCTTATCATTTGTAACTATAGATTGTATAATTTCTTGGTTAGACACATATCTCAAGTAATCTTGATCTGTTAAATCTTTGTAAATACCATTTGCAATAAATAGGTCTTTTAAACCATCATTATTCATATCAAAAAAGATAGCACCCCAACTCCAATCTGATGCTTCTACTCCACTAAATCTACCAACTTCATTAAAAGTTAAATCGGTATTATTAAGTTGTAGCATGTTTCTTGTAAACTGATGATAATAATCGTTTTTAAGATTGTATTGGTATTTGTTCCAATCTTCGAAAGTAGTTACTGTTTTTAATCTTTCATATTCACTAGGCAACATTTCTGTTACAAAAATTTCGTTATAACCATCATTATTAATATCTGCAGCATCTGCACCCATAGATGCTCCACTAATTGAATTAATTGATGTTGTTAACTGCTCTTTAAAAGATCCATTTTGTTGATTAATGTATAAGTAATCTCTTTCGAAAAAATCATTAGATATATACATATCTTCCCAACCATCGTTGTTAAAATCACTTACTGTAATACCTAAACCAAAACCAATTACACTTCCATAAATTCCTGCTTGTTCACTAACATCTATGAATTTACCATTTCTGTTTTCGAAAAGTTTATCACCTCCTAAAACATCTCTTTTAGGGCGCTCATTTTTGGTAAGATTAAAACTACCAATTGCTTGATATGAATTGTTTAATAAATAAACATCTAAATCTCCATCTTTATCATAATCAAAAAAAGAAGCATGCGTAGAAAAGCCCAAATCTGCTAAACCATATTCTTCAGCACTTTCTGTAAAAGTTAAATCGCCATTATTTATAAATAATTCATTTTGCTTGTTATCTCCCTTAACATCACCTGAATTACAAACATAAATATCTAAAAAACCATCTGCATTAATATCTACCATAGAAACTCCTGTAGACCATGCTTTTGTACCAATAACTTTAGCATCTTCAGAAATATCTTCGAATTGAAAATCGCCTTTGTTTATGTATAATTTATTGTCTGATAAATTTGAAGTTAAGTATACATCTTGCAAACCATCATTATTAACATCACCAATTGCTACTCCTCCTCCATTATAGAAATTTCGGTATTTATAAACATTAAAATCATTGGTAGATTCTAAGTTATTTGCAAAATCAATTCCTGTCTTTTCTGAGGAGAGTAGTTGGAATTGTGGCAGTTCTTCTTGTTTTTTATCACAAGAGAAAATGATTAACAGCAGAATTAGTGGGAGTTTTCTAAACATTCTTTTATTTAACAAGTGAATTGTATTTGTATTCTAAATTTTCAATAAGTACAGAGACATCTCTGTCTGACTCTATCTTAACTTGAATTTGTCTGTTGCCATCAACTTTTACGATAGCATTATTTTTTGTGGTGATAAATTCGTTTCCTGGATACCATTTTAGCAAAGTATCTTTTACTGCTGGCAACAATTTATCTGATTGTAAATCTTTGTTCCAAGGAGCCCAAGCAGAATATGAAAATTTCATATCCATGGCTGTAATCTTATTGTAAGCATTGAATCTTGCATAAAATAGCATAACCATTCTTTTAGTGGCTTCAAGACTATCTTTTGGCTCTAAAATAGTTTGCACATAGTCATTATTTTGCCCATGTGTTGCTATACCTTCTTTGTTTAACTCCCAACAAATATCATAAAATTCTTTTCTGGTTTGCCCAAACTCTAATCCATGAAAAATAGAGTCATATCTATTACCACTTGCCAATTCATCTTTCACCAGTTTTGTGTAGTCTGATTGACATGAATAGATTAGAAAAAAACTAAAAGTAAAAATTAGAAGTTTATAAATTTTAAATGTTCTCATTGAATTAATTGTTATCATTTACCTTTAAAAACACTAAGTTTTCGTTATTAATTGTTGTTATAATATAATTTTTATTATTGATTTTTGTTTTATGAAAATCTCTAATTTGGCCTTTAATATCTAATGAGGTTACTGCTCCAAATTGAGAACCATAGTCATTACCTAACATTAACCATCCATAAGATGCATCTTGACGTCCAAATTGTGGTTTCACTAAATATTGATTTCCTCCAAACAAAACATCTAGTATACCATCATTATTCACATCTAAAGTTTCTATAGCTTCTATATTAGAATATTGAATTTCATTTGGCAAACTATGCATGGTAAAAGTATTGTTTTCATTCAAAAATAAAGCTGATTTAGTAACAGTAATATCTCTAAAAATAGCCTTTTCTAATTGTTCTTTTGTAAAAATTGTAGCCATGCTTGCATTGGCATAATCTTTATAATAACGCAGTTTGGTTTTTAAACTTACAATTTGCGAGATTAACTCATCTCTATCTAAAATAGGGTAATATTTTCCATTTTTAGCATAACAGATTATCTGTTCTACTTTTCCATTATTATCAAAATCAGAGATATAAATACGTAAATTATTTTTGAAAAATGTATTCTCTCCTTTATTACCTGCAATAATATCTAAATCTCCATCATTATCTATATCTACAGTTTTAAAAGTTTTCCAAAAACCTGAATAGTTTTGTAGTTGATATTCTATGGTTTTATTAACCAATTGACCCTCAATATTTAAAAAGATAGATATGGGCATCCATTCACCAGAGATGATTAAATCTTTCAGTCCATCTTTATTGATGTCTTTCCATTCTGAATCTGTAATTAAACCAAGGTTTTGCAAATCCAATTGCTCAGAAATCACAAAGTTATTATTTCCTTTGTTTTCTAATAAATAACCATTTACTGGCAAGCCATATGCTTCGACTTTAAAACGCTCACCAATAAATATATCTTCATCACCATCATTATCATAATCATAAGTACTTACAGTAGATGAACTTATAGGTTGTTTAAATGGTAAACCATTTTGTGCTTTGGTAAAGTTACCTAAACCATCATTTATATAAAGACGATCATGCAATAAAAAATCAAATTTTGAATAAGATTTTCCTCCACTTGTAACATATAAATCTAAATCACCATCATTATCACTATCAAAAAATACTGCATCTGTGTCTTCTGATGATTTATTTGTAATAAATGGTTGAGAAACAGATATAAACTCATCTGAATTCTGAGATAAAAACAATTGCCCCAATTGACCTTTTGCACCACCAATATAATAATCTAGTTTGCCATCTTTATTTACGTCTGCACTTGCAACATTAGGGCCTTCATTACTAAACATTTCTGGTAGTAATTGCTCTCTATTAAAATCTACAAATTTGTTTTCTTGATGCTTAAAATCAAATAAAGATGTTTTTTTGGAAATAAAGCTTCTTTCTGAATTTGATGTTAAAAAGTCATATTCATTATTAGTATTAGGTTGATTGTAGGTGTATTGTTTATTCGTTTTTAGACTCTTAAATAATGATATACTTGAATTTGGCCAAGTAATTTTAAGACTATCAATTTTATCTGTATTTCCAACCCCAAAAACTAAGTTTGTTGATACTGAGCTTTGAAATCCTCTTGAAGGATAATTTTCTAAAACACTGTACTTATTATCATAGTATATTTCAGCTTTTGCCCCAATTGCAAATTTATTTTTTGCTCCACCTAATAATTTAACAGCTACACTTTTATTCTGAGTACTATCAGTTTGATTTTCATAAATAAAAGCAGGCATATTTACATTGTTAACTACCAAATCTAAATCACCATCATTATCTAAATCTGAATACGCACTTCCGTTACTAAAACTAGGTTTTTGCAATCCCCAATCATTAGTTTTATCTTCAAAATTAAAATCACCTAGATTTTTATGCATTGAATTTGGAAGGGCTTTAGAAGGCATTAATTCAATTAAATTTTGAATTACATCACTCCCATTTTTAATCATTTCTTTAATACGTTTGCCATCCTCCATATAATTCAGATAGTCTCTATCTAACAAATCTTTATAAATACCATTACTGATAAATACATCTTTCAATCCATCATTATCTGCATCAAATAATAATGAAGACCAACTCCACTCAGAGTTAGAAACATTAGAAAACCTACTTACCTCTAAAAATTTACTTTTTCCTAAGTTTTGGTGAAGAGCATTTCTACTAAATTGATGATGATAACCGTTTTTAACTGCTGCATCATACTTATTCCAAGATTCAAAAATTGTTTTAGTACGTTGTCTGTCTAAATTTTTAGGTAACATTTCTGTAACCATAATATCTGTAAACGAATCATTATTTAAGTCTGCTGCATCTGCACCCATAGAACCCATAGAAATAGATTCCATTTGACTTGTTAGCTCTTCTTTAAAAGTACCATCTTTTTGATTGATATATAAATAATCTCGCTCAAAAAAGTCATTTGAAACAAAGATATCTGGCCATGAATCATTGTCATAATCACTAACTGTGATTCCTAAACCAAAACCAATTGCACTAGAATAAATATTTGCTTCTTTAGAAACGTCTGTAAAAAAGCCATCGTCATTTCTTAATAATTTATTTCCATTTATAGAAGGCACATCTCTCTGATTCTTAATGAAATCGTAATTACCTACAGAACGTATGGAGTTATTTAAAAGGTAACAATCTAAATCGCCATCTTTATCATAATCAAAAAAGTTAGCTTGCACTGCAAGACCTGTAATATTTAAACCATACTTTGCAGATTGTTCAGAGAATGTTAAATCGCCATTATTAATATACAATTCATTATGTCTGTTTTCTTCTCTTGGTGGACCTGCTTTACATACATAAATATCTAGAAAACCATCATTATTTATATCTACAAAACTAACTCCTGAACACCAGCTATCTTTAGAAGCAACCTTAGCTGTTTTGGTAATATCTTCAAATTGAAAATTACCTTTGTTTAAATACAATTGATTATCGACTAAATTTCCTGTAAAAAAAATATCATCTAAACCATCGTTATTTATATCACCCAAAGCCACACCTCCACCATTATAAAAGTTCTTATAGGTGTATGGATTTAAAGCTTCTGTTACCAATAAATCGTTTGAAAAAGTAATTCCTGAATTGTTCTTTTCTAGAAAGAGGGTTTTATCATTTTTAACATCTTTACAAGAGGTAAAAATTATAAGAAGTATTACACAAATTCTATAATTAATAGTCATTAAATGATAAAAATAAATTTATAGATGAAAGATATAAAAATCGATTATTTGTTTCAAATATAAAAATAAGAAGAGGTTAAATTTGAGATTATTTTGCGCTTTTAAAACGCTAGTAAATCTTATAAAAAAATAAAACGGGTTGCTAATAGTTAAGCAACCCGTTCTTGATATTAAACAAAGTTTAGTAAATTAATATCCAGGATTTTGAGTCAAAGTTCCTCCACTTGCATCAATCTGCTCTTGTGGAATTGGGAACAATGTCTTGTGAGCATCGCTGTTAGTTTTCTCCCACCAAGAATCACCCCATTTTCCAAAACGGATTAAATCTTGACGACGCGTAACCTCCATAAACATTTCTCTACCTCTTTCTGCTAAAAATTCATCAGCAGTTAAAGAGCCTAAAGGAGTTGTTAAACCTGCTCTATTTCTTATAGTATTTACATCAGACAAAGCCATGTTCCAGTCTCCTGCAGCTCTAGCCATACCTTCTGCTCTTATTAAATATAAATCACCTAAACGTATAATTGGGTAATCATTATCCATATTATCTTGTCCACCTTGTCTAAAGCTGAATTTCCCTAAACGTGCACCACCTTCTCTAGAAGCATTTGGCTCTAATTCGTTTATTGCTGCTGTATAAGTTAGCTCTAAATCTGATGATTCTGCATAATCTACAATTACAGATCCTTGATAATCTAATTGAGTACCAATGATAAAGTTCGCTTTTTTACGATCATCTGCAGCATCATAAGAATTATAAAATTCTTCTAAAGCTGAATATCCATTCCAAGGCTGAGATGATAAGTTGTACGAAAACTGATTTGCATAGTGCAAAGTCATACGTGCAAAGTTCATATTTGGTCCTGAAACATTGTCATAAGGAATAGACCAAACCATTTCTGGGTTGTTTCCGTTATTAGGTGCAAAAATAGTTGCATAACCACTTAACATATCTGGATCTGTATCTACTGCAGGTCTTTTACCTGGGTTTTCTACTTGGTATCCACTATCCACTAACATATATCCTCCATTGTCAATTACATACCCTGCAGCCATTGCAGCTTCTGAATATCTTGGAGTACCTGTATATACTTCAGCATTTAAATATAATTTAGCTAATAAACCTAAAGCTGCGAATTGATTAATTCTGTAAACTTCTTGGTCTGTTGTTAAAGGACTTGCTGATAAATCCATACCTGCAGTAATAGAAGGTACACCTAAAGCAGCTAATAATTCAGTTTCAACAAAGTTGAAAACTTGAGCTCTATTTGACTGAGGAGCATCTACACCTGGGGTTGTAACAATTTTTACATTACCCCACATGTCTAATAACCTGTAGTAGAAAAATGCTCTTAACGCTCTAACTTGAGCAGTTTGATTTGCATCTAAGCTACCAGCTAATAAGTTATTACACTCACCAATTGCACTATACTGCTGACCCCAAGCACCATTAATTGGTCCATTAGTAGAAGTATAAGTATGTCTGTGCATGTCAATCCAAATTCCACCATCAAACCAGTCACCACCTTTTTGCGTAATTGCCATTTCATCTGAAGATACAGATTGAACTGACCAATAACCACCATGGTTTGCTGATCCTGATTCTCTTAATTGAGCGAATGCAGAGTTTATTGCATCTGAAGGTCCTGCACCTCCACCATCAAAACTACCAAAAGATGGTTCTGAGCCGTTAAATGATTCTGTTTGTTCACCTACAAGTACTTCATCTAAATCTGTACAAGCGTTGAAAGAAATCAGAACACAAGAAACTGTAAATAATAAAAGTATTTTTTTCATTTTTATGTGTTTGTTAAAAATTAATGTTAATTCCTAAAGTAACTGTTCTAGAAGCAAAGTAATTATATCTTCTATCAATACCAGGAGTTAATGGGTCTGCACCAGCAGTTAAGAAACCTCCATTATCAACTGAACCTCTATCCGTAAATGCAGGTTCTGGATCTGCACCTGAATAGTTAGTGATCGTAAATAAATTTTGTCCTGTTAAAGATACTCTAATGTCTTTAAAGTATTTGCTGTCTTCAGAGATATCAAATGAGTATCCTAAAGAAATGTTATCTAATTTAAGGAAATCTGCTTTCTCAACATATAAAGAACTAAACTTAGCGTTTGTAATGTTTGGATCTGCATATTCTGTGTTGATATAGTTATAAGAACCTTGAGAACCAACTCTTGGCTCATAAAATACTCTAAAGTTGTTTACTAAACTGTGACCGAAGGCACCTCTAAAGAATGCATTTAAATCCCAATTTTTATATCTAACAGTGTGTGTCCATCCTAATTCGAAATCTGGAATACCTTTACCTAATTTAGTTAAATCTCCGTCAATAACTCCATCTCCATCAGAATCAACTGCATTACCAAATTCTTGGTTTACATCAATACTACCATCTCCATTTACATCTACAAAGTTCTGGCTACCATTAGTAACTGTACCATCCCATAAAGCTCCATAAATTTGACCAATTTCCTGACCTTCTGCAACTAAGATTACGTTAGTATCATTTTGTCCTGGTGCTCCTAAATTACCTCTTAAACCTGGAAGGTTATAAGAATCTAAAGTAGTTTTGTAACTAGATAAAATTATTCCTGAATTATAAGTTAAATCATTTTTCTTAATGATGTCATAGTTTACTGCTAATTCAAAACCATTAGTAGATAAATCTCCACCATTTTCAACTCTTCTTCCTGAAGGATATACAGCAATATCTACTGCTCTTTCTAAGATAAAGTCAGATACTTTTCTAGTATATAAATCTAAAGTAGCATTTAATCTACCAGAAGTAAATTCGAAACCTAAATTAGTTTCTGCTTTCTCTTCCCATTTTAAATCTGGGTTAGCATCTGTTAACCTTTGGTTACTTAATAAATTTGAAGTTGGCTCAAATTTAGAGTAAGCTAAACCATAATCAGATGGTAAAGATCCTGTAACACCATAACCTAGACGTACTTTGAATAAATCTACGTTGTCTAACTGTAAATATTTATTAAGATCTGCACCAATACCTAATGCTGGAAAAAGACCCCATTTATTGTTTTCTCCTAATTTACTAGATCCTTCTCTTCTAATAGATGCATTAAAATAAATTGCATCATCGAAAGTTACATTTAATCTTGTAAAGAATGCTATAATCTTCTGGTCTGGAGATTTGTTACTATTAACCTCAATAAAACCACCATTTAATTGATCTTGAGACCATTCTAAAGCGTTGATATACGCTAAATCATCATTTGGAAAATCTCCTGCAGCTAAGAAATAGTTAAAGAAATTTTCTTGTTGCCAAGAATAACCAGCAGTAAGTTTAAAGTCTAATTTATCTGTAGGCTTAAAATTATAGTCTCCATAAACTTCAAATAATTTAAAGTCTCTGTCTTCTGTATATAATCTTGCTAAACCTTTACGAAATGGATTATCTGCTCCACCTCTAAATAAAGAAGTAGTTTTGTAATACTCACCATTAGTTAAGTTCGTAGACTGTTGAGAATATAATGCATTTAAGCTAATATTATCTGTAACAGTATATTTGAAGTTTGCTGAATATGTAAATTCACTTCTCTCTCCATAATTCTGATTTTGATCCTGGATTGATACTGGATTGAAACTATCAAATAAACCTAAAGTTTCGAAGTAACCTCCATAAGGATCACCATTATATGGATAAGGTGAATCCGCACCTAAAACAGGAGCTGTTGGATTATATAAAACTGCATATCTTAAAGCTTCATTAAATCCGAAATCAGATTCTCTTTGCGTATAAGATGCATTAAAATCTACTTTTAATTTATCATTTAATAATTTAGTACTTGCTTGAAATCTTGTATTGAATTGATCGAAACCAGAATTCTTTAAGATACCTTCTGCATTTCTAAAGTTAGCAGAAACTCTAAAGCTTGTATCATCATAACCACCAGTAATTGCAACATTGTTTACTGTTGTTACAGCATTTCTTGTTACTAAATCTAACCAGTCTGTTCTACTTCCTAAATCTGTACCACCTGCAGCAACAAACTCATCACCAGTCATGTTCTGAACTTGATTCTGTATAGAAGACATTGCAACAGATCCATTATAAGAAACCTGTGTTTCGCCTGCCCTACCTCTTTTAGTAGTTACAATAATTACACCACTTGAACCACGAGAACCGTAGATTGCAGCAGCAGAACCATCTTTTAACACTGTCATACTAGCAATATCACTTGGATCGATATTGTTTAAAGAAGCACCAATAACACCATCAATAACAATTAATGGTTGTGAATTAGAACCTACAGTAGAAATACCTCTTAATCTAATTACAGCATCTGTATTAGGATCTCCACCTTTGTTGTAGATACTTAAACCAGATACCTTACCTTGTAGTAATTCTGATGCACTGTTTACAGTACCCTTGTTAAAAGCCTCTTCATCTACTTTAGTAACTGAAGATGTAATTTCTTTTTTAGTAGTACTACCATAACCAACAACGATAATTTCATCTAATTGATTACTTTCTTCTGATAAAGTTAAATTTATCGTAGAAGATGTACCTACAGTTCTTTCTTCAGTCTTATATCCTAAAGATCTAAAAACTAACACATCTCCTTGATTTGCTTTAATAGAGTATTTTCCATCAAAGTCTGTTTGAGTACCTGTAGTAGTGCCTTTAATATTTACACTCACACCAGGCAAACCACCTGTGGCATCTGAAACAACACCAGTAATAGTTTGACCATACATAATACCACCAACCAAAAAGAGGAATGGCAGAATTAATTTTTTAAGTAACTTGTTTTTCATTTAAAGATTGGGTTTTAGTTAATTTTTTTCAAAAACTACATATTATGCTATTGATGAAAAGTGATTAAATTTAATGTAATATTAACAAATTTTTATGATTACGTTATGAATTTAATAAAATTTCTCCGAAAAAATTATCTAAAACGTTTTCGGCTTTGTCTTTTTTAGAGCTTTCTTATCCAGATATTTCTGTAGCTAACCCCACTGTTATCTTGGTGATCTTGTAATTTGATAGGTTGCTCATCATGAGCATTATACTTAGGCCAACCAATGTATTCAGTGGTTCCTTCTAATTCAAAATTATCTTGCACTAACACTCCATTATGCAATACTGTAATTGTTGCTTTTTCTTTGATTTGTCCATTTTCGTCAAAAATTGGTTGATGATAAATAATATCATAAGTATTCCATTTTCCTGTTGCTGAACTTGCTTTTGCTAATGGAATTGACTGCTTGTAAATTGAACCCACTTGCCCATTTACATACGTGTCATTATCATTATTATCTAATACCTGAACCTCATACCTGTTTTGCAGAAAAACGCCACTATTACTTCTATTTTGACCATCTGCTCTTACTTCTTCTGATGACTTCCATTCTAAATGCAATTGAACTGACCCAAAATTTTGTTTGGTTTGAATATCACCAGCTTTATTTTTAACAGTCATGCTTTTATCAGCATTTAAAATCCACTGCACTTCTGTAGAATCTTTAGAGGAAATCCACTCATTAAAATTTGTACCATCAAATAAGACAATAGCATCTGAAGGTATGTTGGTTTCTGAATTTACAGTTACAGTTGGTGGCTTGGGTTCCCAAACTTCAGTTTCTTCGGGCTTTGTAGGCTCTGCTTCCTGCGTCTCAATAACCTCTGGTTTCTTATCTGTTTTTTGGTTACATGCAAGCACAAAAAGTCCTATTGAAAAAAGTATTATGATTTTTTTCATTCTATTTATTTATAAATTATAGTTTAAATTCCTAAAATTCTATTTATGTGATTCTGATCAATATCATCCTTGCTTCCTGCAAAATCATCAAAGCGTTTATCGGTAACTTCAATAATATGATCTTGTATAAATTTTACGCCTTCTCTAGCTCCTTGTTCTGGACTTTTAATAATACATTCCCATTCTAAAACTGCCCAAACATCACAGCCATATTCTGTAAGCTTAGAAAATACTTTTTTAAAGTCTACTTGACCATCTCCAGGAGATCTGTAACGACCTGCTCTGTCTTTCCAATCATTATAACCACCAAACATTCCTTTTTTACCTGAAGGATTAAATTCAGAATCCTTAACATGAAACGCTTTTATAAATTCATGATAATGATCTATGTATTTTACATAATCTAATTGTTGTAACACAAAATGAGATGGGTCATACAAAATATTAACTGCTGAGTGATTATTTGTAGCTGCTAAAAAACGTTCGAATGTATCTCCATCATGAATATCTTCTACAGGATGTACCTCATAACAAACATTCACATCATTCTCTTTAAAGGTATCTAATATTGGCAACCATCTATTTGCTAATTCTTTAAAACCAGTTTCTACTAAACCTTTAGGTTGTTGTGGCCAAGGATGCATTACTGGCCATAATAAAGAGCCTGAAAAAGTTGCATGATTATTTAAGCCTAATCTTCTACTTACAATACCTGCTTTTTTCATTTGATCTACAGCCCATAAAGTTCTTTCTTTTGGCTTACCATGTAATTCTTTAGGCGCAAAAACATCGAACATTAAATCATGAGCAGAATGAACTGCAACCAACTGACCTTGAATATGAGTTGAGAGCTCTGTAATTTCTAATCCGAAAGAATTTATTTTGCCTTTAAACTCATCACAATAAGTCTGGCTTTCGGCTGCAATATCTAAATCAATTATAGATTTATCTAGTGTTGGTATTTGTATACCTTTATACCCAAGATTTGATGCCCATTTACACAAACCTTCTAAAGTATTAAATGGCTCCTTATCTCCCATAAACTGAGCTAAGAAAACTGCTGGCCCTTTTATCGTAGTCATATTCTAAAATCTTCTTTTAATAATTATGGATATCTACCCATACATTTCCTTTTGTATGAGATTCTACAGCTTTTTCTATAAAACTCATACCTCTAACTCCATCTATCATAGTAGGAAACTCTGCAGCATTATAAGGTTGTTTTAAGATGGCTTTTGCAACACCTTTATAAATATTACCCATAGAATCAAAAATTCCTTCTGGATGACCTGGAGGTAATTTTGTGCCATCTAAAGATAAGTCTGAATTGTATTCATGACCTGGCTTTAAAACTTGCAATGGTTTACCATCTTGCATTAAATACAGATAGTTAGGATTTTCTTGTTCCCATTTTAAACCTGCTTTTTTTCCATAAACCTTTACTACAAAACTATTTTCTTCACCAGTTGCAATTTGACTTGCACAGATAACTCCTTTCACATTATTTGAACACCTTAAAAGTACTGTGCCATCAATATCCATTTTATTATCTGAATACAGATAATTTAAATCTGCTAAGATGGATTCTACCTTTAAACCTGACACATATTCTAACATATCAAAAGCGTGCGTACCAATATCTCCTATACAACAACTTATTCCTGATTTTTCAGGATTTAACCTCCAAGTTGAAGATCTTTTTTCTATATCGTGAATAATTGGATTGATCCAACCTTGATAATATTGTGCATCCACCTTTTGTATTTCTCCTAAATCTCCATTTTTGATCATATGTTTCATTTGACGAATCATAGGATAACCAGTATAGGTGTATGTTACAGCAAATACAGTTTTTGCTTTCTGTAAAGTTTGATGCAAAATTTCTGCTTCTGCAAATGTGGTTGTCATTGGTTTTTCACAAATAACATTAAAACCATTTTCTAAAAGACTTTTTGCCATTGGAAAATGTAAAAAGTTTGGAGTCAAAATAGATATTACTTGCATCCTCTCACTTTCTGGTAATGCTAATTCTTTTTGAATTAAGGTATCTAAGTTTTCATAAACTCTACTTGCTGATAAATCTAACTGTTCTGCAAATTTTAAATTTTCTTGGTAATCTACATTAAACACACCACCCACTAATTCATATTTATCGAACATAGATGATGCAACTCTGTGCAAGATTCCAATTAGTGAATCTCCTCCACCTCCTAAAATGCCAAATTTAATTTTCCCCATTTTAATTTTAAGATTTATATTCTACTTTTTCATTCTTAAAAAAGAATCCAAAAATCAGCATTACAACAACAGCAAATATTGCTGGAAACATCCAAATATTTTGCCAAGCATGTAAACCTTCTTCTACAATATTTTGATCTACAATTTTACCTGCAACCCAAAAACCAACCAACATACCAACTCCATAAGTTGCTAATGTTATTAAACCTTGTGCTGCACTTTTAATTTTTTCGCCTGCTTTAGAATCCGTATAAATTTGACCTGATACAAAAAAGAAGTCGTAACAAATACCATGTAAAGCAATACCGATAATCAGCATAAAAAATAAATCGCCACTATTACCATAAGCGAATAACAAGTAACGAATTACCCAAGCTAGCATTCCAAATAAAACTGTTTTTTTAAATCCATATTTTTTGAAGTAAAAAGGTAACAATAGCATAAATGCTACTTCTGAAATTTGCCCTAATGAAGCCCAAGCTGTAGAATTATCAACTTTATATTCAGTTAAAAACAAACTAATATTTTGATAATAAAAAGCCAATGGAATACATATTAAAAAAGAAGAGATAAAGAAAACAAAGAAGTTTTTATCTTTAAATAATTGTAAAGCTTCCAAGCCTAAAATATCTGATATGGATGCTTTTTCATCCTTATTCGCAGAAGGTGGCGTTTTTGGTAAAAAGAAACTGAATACTCCTAAAACTACAGAAGCAATGGCTACCATAATAAATGTATTTGATAACATACCTGAAGCAATATTTGCTTCAGAATCCCATTTAAAAACAAAACTGATAGCTAAACCTGCTATAATCCAACCAATTGTTCCCCAAACTCTAACCATAGGAAATTGTTTAGCAGGGTCTTTCATTTGATTAAAAGAAACTGAATTTACCAAGGCTAAAGTTGGCATGTAAGCTATCATATACCCTAAAACATAAGGATAAAACACATTAAATTCGGTTGATTGCGCCATTAAATACATTAAACCTGCACCAATTAAATGTAGAATTGCCAGAATCTTTTCTGCGTTAATATATCTATCTGCAATTAAGCCAATAATAAAAGGCGCTATAATAGCTCCCCAAGATTGTGTAGAATAAGCCATACCTGTTTCAGCCCCAGAAGCACCTAAATTATTTCCTAAAAAAGTACCCATGGTTACAAACCATCCTCCCCAAATAAAAAATTCGAGAAACATCATAAAAGACAATTGGTATTGAATTGATTTTTTCATTGTTGATTTTGCTTAATTAATTTTATAGCTGCTTTGCAGATTTTAATAGTAAATCTCTTATTACAATTACTCCTTCTTTTTCAGACAATCTATCTCCTTCATATTCTACTCCAATAAATCCATTATATTCTGCTTCTTTGACAATCTTTAATATTCTAACAAAATCTAATGTTGTTTCATTACCATTTTCATCAAAATCATAAGCTTTTGCACTTACAGCTTCTGCTTCTGGCATCATTAACTCAATACCTCTATACTTATCTTTATACTCTTCTTCACAATCACCCCATTTTGCTCCATCTTTTCTCTTCACACACCAATTACCAAAATCTGGAAGCGTTCCACAATTCTCCATATTCACTTCTTTAATGGCTGCCATTAAAAGATCTGCATCCGAAGATAACCAACCATGATTTTCACAAAGAACATTTATATTTTTTGTTGCTGCATAAGTTGATAATTTCTTTAAACCATCTACAACAGCAGTTCTCCAAATTTCTGGATCATTGGTTCCAAAAGTATTCACACGTATAGAATGACAACCAAGTTTTGCAGCAGCATCAATCCATTTTTTATGATTTTCGACAGCAGCATTTCTAACATCTTCACTAGGATCTGCCAAATCTCCTTCTCCATCTACCATAATTAAAACATTCTGCAGACCATGTTTTTTACTTAAAACATTCAATGAATCTATAACTGCATCAAAACCCATCTCTTGAATTTGATTCATGTAAAGGTGATTTACATATTCTAACCCCTCAAAACCCATGTTCTTAGACATTTCTGCAAATTGAAATGGACTAACACCATCATCATTAAAAGTTCTATGCAAAGACCATTGTGCTAATGACAATTTAAAGAAAGGTGTTGCATTATCTTTAACAGCCAAAGCTGTATCCTCTGAATTTTGAGATTCCTTTTTTACCTCATTTTTACAACTAACAAATAGTAGCGATAAAACAAAAAGTAATGATAATAAGTTTGATTTTTTATTGAAAATAAAGTTCATTTTCTAAGGTATTTTTGGTTGATTGAAAACTAAAATTATAAAACTGAAATTATTTTAGTGTCTATAATTATTCAGTGAAAAATTTTAAACACTCTCAAAAACTCTTTTTCGAAAGATTATTGGAGTACATTTTTCTTGCTTTTTAAACATTGTTGCAAAATACTGACTGGTTGAAAAACCACACAAATAGGCAACATCACTTATATTAATATCTGGTTGTTCTATCAATACCTTTTTAGCCATTTCAATACGCTTTAACATTAAATATTTCATAGGTGTTAAATTAGTTAATTGCTTGCAATGATGCGTAAACCTAGTTAAACCAACCCCTGAAGATCTTGCCATTTTTTCTACAGTCCAATTTTCTGGTAAATTAAGTTCTAACTCTTTTAAAAATAACTTTACACTTCTAGAACTATTGGTTAAATTCTCATTCAAAGAAACTTCATCTACAATTAAAAGTTCTAATAAAAGCAGCAATAAATTATTTACTAAAATTCGTATTTTAGAAGCTTTATCTCCTTCATTATCAGAATCTACTGCTTTACCTATTTTTTGAAAACACTCACGAATTCGCTTATCTGCTTTCCAACAAATCTTTTCATTATGCCTTAAAATGTTTGTCAACTTTTCCAAATCTTTAGGTGCTAGAAAAATCCAATCTGGCCATTTCCAATTTTGATGTGGCCTTCTCACATTCAAATCTAAAATTAACCAATAGAATTTACCCATACCTATTGACGGACTACCAACCTTATGCATTTCCCAAGGCCTAGTAATCGTTAAACTATTAGGAACCAGCTCCATCTCTTCTCCTTGCTGTGCATAAGGCATTGTTCCTGATTCTAAAAAATGTATTTCTATACCTTCATTTCTATGCCAATCTAAACCCCAATCTTGAGGTTTATTTGCATCCCAATACCCAATACTATTTATACCCAAAGTATCATCTGTTAATCGATCTCCAGGATATGTGTATCTCGCTAATGCTTTAAACTTTAATTTGTTTCTATTCACGGCATCAATTAAAGGCAAGCATGTGTCTGCATGATACTCAATTTCACCCACCTTAAATGGTGTTATATTTTGTACATTTAATTTCATTGAAAAATATTGAACATTATAAAAGTGCAAAATAAGTAATATTGAATTATGAATTATTAAAATTTCTTAATTTTAATTTTTGAATATCATAATTAATCGACGTAAAAAGCTATATATCATGAATGATAACAATAAGAATATGGAAGATCAGCAATTTGATGCCATTGTAGTTGGTACTGGAATTTCTGGTGGTTGGGCTGCTAAAGAGCTTTGTGAAAATGGATTAAAAACATTAGTACTAGAAAGAGGAAGAATGGTAGAGCATGGAGATTATCCTACTGCACATTTAGATCCTTGGGATTTACCAAATGGAGGAAAAGCAACTCAAGAAATCATAAATAGAAAGCCTAAACAACATAGAACAGGTTATACTACACAAGCTGCAAGAGAACACTTTTTTGTTGATGATATAAAGCACCCATATAATGAAGATAAAAGATTCGATTGGATAAGAGGTTATCATGTTGGAGGAAGATCTTTAATGTGGGGAAGACAAAGTTACAGGTTAAGTGATATCGATTTTGAAGCTAACAAAAAAGAAGGTATAGCTGTAGATTGGCCAGTTCGTTATAAAGATATTGAGCCTTGGTATGACAAAGTTGAAGAATACATTGGAGTTAGTGGACAGAACTTAGGCTTAAAGCAATTGCCAGATCAAAAGCTACTAAAACCAATGAACCTAAATTGTGTAGAAGAGCATTTGCAAGCTAAAATAGAAGAAAATTTTGATGATGATCGAGTTTTAACTATTGGTAGAACTGCACATATTACAGAAGGTACAAAAGAAGGTATGGGTAGAAGTACTTGTCAATATAGAAACAGATGTATGAGAGGCTGTCCATTTGGAGCTTATTTTAGCAGTAATTCATCTACACTTCCTGCAGCAGACGCAACAGGTAATATGACACTTAGACCAAACTCTATTGTTCACGAGGTTATTTATGATGATGAAACTAAAAAAGCAACTGGAGTTAGAGTAATAGATGCAGAAACAAAAGAAAGCCATGTATATAAAGCTAAAGTGATTTTCTTGTGTGCATCAGCAATAGCATCAGCATCAATTTTATTACAATCTAAGTCAGAACGTTTTCCTAATGGATTAGGAAATGACAGTGGAGAGTTAGGTCATAACCTTATGGATCATCATTTTCATGTTGGAGCTTCTGCAAAAGTTGATGGTTTTGAAGACAAATATGTAAAAGGTAGAAGACCAAATGGAGTATACATACCTAGATTTAGAAATTTAGGAGGAAATACAGAAGTTAAATCTTTTAAGAGAGGTTATGGCTATCAAGGAGGAGCAAGTAGATCCTCTACTTCAGAAATGGTTGCAGAATTAAAATATGGACCAAAATTAGCCGAAGAAATATTAAAACCTGGTGAATGGAGAGTAAACTTATTAGCTTTCGGAGAAACACTTCCAGATCATAAAAATAGAATGTATTTAGATGAAAGTAAAAAAGACGATTGGGGTTTACCTACAATCACTTTTGATGCTGAATTTGGAGAAAATGAATTTGCGATGCGTAAAGACATGCAAGAGCAAGCGAAAAAAATGTTAGAATCTGCAGGTTATAAAGATGTGCAAGGTTATGACAATGGAGGTATGGCTATGGGATTAGGTATTCATGAAATGGGTACTGCAAGAATGGGTAGAGATCCAAAAACATCTGTATTAAATGGAAATAATCAAATTCATGCTTGTAAAAATGTATACGTAACAGATGGTGCTTTTATGACTTCTTCAGGTTGTCAAAATCCGTCATTAAGTTATATGGCATTTACTGCAAGAGCAGCAAACCATGCAGCAAATGAATTAAAAAAGAACTCATAAAACTATAAATATGAAACGTAGAGAAGCCATAAAAAATATAGGATTTGCAGCTGGATTTGCAGTGATTGCTCCAAGTTTTTTGAGTATGTTGCAAAGCTGTACTACAGAAGAACTTTGGACACCTAAATTTTTAAAAGAAGAAGAACAAAAAGCACTTATAAGTATTGTAGATATTATTTTACCAAAAACTGAGAATACACCTTCAGCCACTGAAATGAATGTTCCTCAATTCATAGATAAATATATAGACGAAGTTTTGGAGCTAGAAGATCAAGAAATAACAAGAGCTGGTTTTGATAGTATCATAGCTAAACTAAAAACCAATAGTGATGACTCTATAGATGATGTTACTGTAGAACAATACACTGCTCTGTTAGACAAACATTTACTAGTAAAAGACCAAGATGATGCTGAAAGATTAGCGAACCCTGAATCTGAATTGATGACAACTTCAGAATTTTTGGGGCAAATAAAATGGATGACCATCAACGCTTTCTTAAGCTCTGAATATGTTGGAGAAAATATTTTGGTTTATGAACCTGTACCAACAGCTTATTATTGTGGAGATCTGCAAGAGTTAACAGGAGGAAAATCATACTCTTTGTAAAAAAAATCAACTAACCATTGTAATAACAGTAAGGAATGAAACGTAATTATTTATTAATAACAGTTTTGTTTTTTGCTGTTTTTTTTAGTTGTAAAAATCAAGAAAATAAAACTACAGAAACTGAGGAATGGGTTTCCATTTTTAATGGTAAAAACTTAGAGGGATGGACACCTAAAATTAATGGCTATCAACTAGGTGATAACTATAAAAATACATTTAGAGTACAAAATGGAATTTTAAAAGTTTCATATAGTAATTATGATACATTTACAAATCAGTTTGGTCATATCTTTTACAAAAATACTTTCCAGAAATATAAATTGAAACTTCAATATAGATTTGTAGATCAACAAGTTAGTGGTGGTGAAGCTTGGGCTACTAAAAATAGTGGCATTATGTTACATTGCCAAGACCCGAAAACAATGCTTTTAAACCAGGAATTCCCTATTTCTTTAGAAGCTCAA
This sequence comes from Polaribacter dokdonensis, assembly GCF_024362345.1. Classification (GTDB taxonomy): domain Bacteria; phylum Bacteroidota; class Bacteroidia; order Flavobacteriales; family Flavobacteriaceae; genus Polaribacter; species Polaribacter dokdonensis. The sequence goes on from NZ_CP101505.1 coordinate 1,303,190, forward strand.
TTATTAGGTGGAGTAGACAAAACCATACAAAGACCATCAGGTAATTTATGCACACCTGGCACTCATGTTGAAATGCGAAATAAAAAGATTACAGATCATTGTATAATTTCTAGTAGCGAAACCTATTATGATAATCAATGGATTACTGCAGAAGTTAGAGTTACAGATAGTATTATTGAACATTACATAAACAGTAAATTGGTAATTTCTTATACCAACCCAACTATTGGAGGTCAATTTTTAGAAACTGCTTCAAAAGAGATTCAGGCTAAAGATGGCCAAAAATTAAAAGGTGGCTTCATCTCTTTACAAAGCGAAAGCCACCCAATTGAATTTAAAAATATTCAAATTCTAGAATTAAAATAATGTCTTTTTTTATTCTACAATAAACTTACCTTTCATCATTGCAAAATGTGCAGGGAAACTGCAGATAAAATCATACTCACCTGAGGCTGGTGCAGTAAACTCTATGGTTGTAGTTTCACCTCCACCAATCATTTTTGTATGCACAATAACATCATTAGATCCTTCAGGAATGTAGTCATTGTCTTTTGAGGCAGCTGCAGCAGAAGCAAATGTCGACATTTTTACACCTTGCTTTAAAATTACTACATTATGTCCCATAATCTTTTTATCTAATTTACCTGTATGAGTTAATGTCAATTTTACTTTTTGATTTGCTTTTACGTTTATTTTTCTAGTACTAAATTTCATTTTATCGCTAGTTGAAATAAACACATTCGCAACACCATTTTCATCAACAATTACAGTAGGTTTTTTCTCTTCTTTTTTCTTTTTTACAACTGCTGTTTTCTTAACCTTTTTTTCAGTAGTTTTTGCTTCTTCCTTCTTATCATTTCCACAACTTAAAAAGAGGGTAGCTCCTATTATTACTAGTAAAATTCGTTTCATTATATGTTAATTTGATTATTTAATAAATATATAAATTTTTGTCCTAAAAGCATACAGTTTACCCCTTAAATTTTTCTAAATAAAGAATAAAAATGGTACCTTTCTAAAAAGTTTTAAACGATGCAAAAAACTAATTTAAAAGAGATTGCAAAAACACTTGGATTTTCTGTAGCAACAGTTTCTAAGGCGTTAAATGGTTACTCTGATGTTAGTGAAAAAACAAAGAAATTAGTCTTAGATTTAGCTGAAGAATTAAACTATACACCTAACTCATTTGCAGTTAATTTAAGAACCAAAGAATCTAAAACCATTGGTGTTATTATACCAACAATGGTGCATTATTTTTTTTCTAATATCATTGATAGCATTTTAAAAGATTGCGAAGAAAGAGGTTACATGGTTATTATCATGCAATCAAATGAAAATTACGAGCTAGAAAAAAAACAAGTAGATTTACTTTTAAGTAAAGGTGTAGATGGTATTTTAATTTCTTTATCGAATAAAACAAGAGACACTTCTCACCTAAAAAAAATCATAAATTCAGGAATCCCCTTAATTCTTTTTGACAAAATTGATAAGAACATAAAATGTTCTAAAATCATAAATGATGATAGAAAAGCAGCTTATAATGCTGTGTGTCATCTTATTAAAAATGGCAATAAAAGAATTGCTCATTTCAGAGGCGCACTAAATCCGCAAAATTCAATTGATCGATTTTTAGGATACAAAAAAGCTTTAACCGATAATAATATTGAATACGATCCTTCTTTGGTCTACGAATGCAAAAACAACAATAGAGATGATTTTGTTGAAGGAGCAGAATTGGCAAAACAATTAATGATAGATCATAAAGATAATGTTGATGCTATTTTTACGGTTAACGACTTAATTTCTATTGGAACCTTAAACTACTTTAATAGAAATAACATTAAAGTACCAGAAGAAATTGAATTATTTGGATTTAGCAATTGGTTTATGACAAACGTTACAACTCCTTCTATTTCATCAGTAGAGCAAAATGCCAATAAAATAGGCAAAAAGGCTGCAGAAATTTTGTTTAAAGAGCTCGAACAAAAAGCCAATGAAGAAGAAATTTTGTACGAAACACATATTATTGAAACTGAATTAATTTTTAGAGATTCTACTAGTAATAAAATAAAATAATTATCTTTAACTTAAGACATCAGTAGTAATACTGAAATTTTTATACATACCTTGTCCCTACAATAATCGAATAAAAATGCCAAAGAAGGGGAAAGAAAAAAATACTGCCAATAAAGCCAAACACTCTAAGCTGATGCAACAAAAAATCAGTAAGGTTAAGTTAAAAAAACAACTTCATAAAGAGCGTTTAAAGGCTATAATACAAAAGGTTAATCAAGAAAAAAAGAAAGAAGAATGAGCATAAAATATTACTTAGGTAGTATTATATCTCTACCTCTTTTACCCATATTATTTTTGCAAGGAAAAAAAATTAGAGCAAATGTTCCAAAACTTCCAGAGGCAAAAAATCCTAAAGGATACATCAAAAAAACATCTACCAAAACATTAAAAATGTTGGTAATTGGCGAGAGTACAATTGCAGGTGTTGGTGTAGATTTTCATGAAAATGGGTTTACAGGTATTTTAGCAAAAACTATTGCAGGCCAATCTGAAGTTTCTGTTTTATGGCAAGTTTACGCCAAAAGTGGCTACACAGCTAAAATGGTTAGAAGAAGGTTGTTACCAAAAATAGAAGATACTACTGCAGATTTAATTGTTATTGGTTTAGGAGGTAATGATGCTTTTAAACTGAACTCTCCAGATGTTTGGATAATTCAGATTAATAAATTAATTAAAGATTTAAAAAGAAAGTACCCAAAAACACCTATTTATTTTACAAATATGCCCCCTATAAAGGAGTTTCCTGCATTTACTAAATCGATAAAATTTGTAATTGGAAATTTGGTAGAACTTTTAGGAAAGCGTTTGTACAAAAGAGTTAAAAACAAAAACAATGTTTATTATAATAATGAACTAATTACTTTAGAAAGTTGGCAAGAGAAATATAATTTATCAGATGATGTATCTACTTTTTTTAGTGATGGTGTTCATCCTTCTAAATTAACTTATCAACTTTGGGGAAAAGATATGGCCAATTTTATTATGAAAACCAAAAGCTTTCAATCATGGTTGCAGAAGAAATAATAGAACATTTTCAACTTACAGAACATCCAGAAGGTGGTTATTTTAAAGAAACCTACAGAAGCTCAATTACTATAAAACCAGAGAATTTAGACCAAAAATTTGATGGAAATAGAAATTTATGTACTGGTATCTTATTCTTATTAACATCTCAAAAATTTTCTGCTTTTCATAAAATTAAGCAAGATGAAGTTTGGCATTTTTACAAAGGAAGTACCTTAAAACTACACATGATTTCACCTGAAGGTGATTACACTTTTAAACTTATTGGTACTAATTTTGCTTTGGGAGAAATTCCTCAATTTACAGTACCTGCTTATTGGTATTTTGCAGCAGAAGTTATTGCACCAAAATCATTTTGTTTTGTGGGCTGTACAGTTTCACCAGGCTTTGATTTTAGAGATTTTACACTACCTTCTTTCCAAGAATTATCAAAAGAATTTCCTGAGCATAAATCAATTATAAAAAGTCTAACTCACCATTAACTAAAAAAGCTCTGAATTTTAAAATTCAGAGCTTTTTTTTTATAAAATTTGAAACTATAATCCTATTTATCAATAGATCCTAAAACACGTTTCATAAAATTATTTAATGCCTCTTTTTTTGGAGCACCATCTTTAATCATTTTATCTACTTCAATTGCTCCATACATATTAGAAATTAACTCACCAATAACATCTAATTCTTCATCTTTTAAAGAAGGAACTTCTGTTAAAGCCTCTAAAGTTTCTATAGTTTCTAAAACGTAATCTTGATCGTTTTCTTCAATAAAACTGGTTAAATGTTTAATTACTGGTAATTTCATAATTTATTGAATTTCTGACACTAAGTCTTTTAAAACATCAAACTTATTAGTTTGTGTTTGATTTTTTTTCTCTCCTCCTACAAAAGTTGCAAAAGTTGGTAAGTTGCTTACATCTGCCAACTTTCTGCTTTCAGGAAATTTTTCAGCATCTACCATTACAAATTTTATTTCATCATTCTCATTAGCCAATTTTTTAAATTTTGGCTTCATAATTCTACAATTTCCACACCAAGTTGCTGAGTATTGTACAATTACTTTCTCATTTCCTTCTACAATAACTTGTAAATTATCTTCTGTTAAATCTTGTACCATAATAATTTTCTTTTGAATTATGAGTTGTAAACAAAAGTTTACAACTCATAACCTATATTAAATTTAGTGACTAGCTAAATACTCTTTAGTTCCTTTGGCATTTGCTTGCATTGCCTCTTTACCTTCTTCCCAATTTGCAGGACAAACTTCTCCATTTTTCTGTACATGAGAATAAGCATCAATTAAACGTAAAAACTCATTTACGTTTCTACCAACTGGCATATGGTTAATACCTTCATGAAATACTGTACCTTCTTCGTCAATTAAATAAGTTGCTCTATAAGTTACATTATCACCTTCTACTTGAACAGTTCCAGTCTCTTCATCATATACTTCATTAGAAATATCTAAAATTCCTAAAATAGATGATAAATTTCTGTTGCTATCTGCTAAAATTGGGTAAGTAACACCTTCTATACCTCCATTATCTTTAGAAGTACTTAACCAAGCAAAATGCACTTCTGCAGTATCACAAGAAGCACCAATTACTACAGTGTTTCTTTTTTCGAATTCTGGTAATGCTTCTTGAAAAGCATGTAATTCTGTAGGACATACAAAAGTAAAATCTTTTGGATACCAAAATAACAACACCTTCTTGTTATTATTTACTGCTTCTTCTAATACATTTAACTTAAATGTATCTCCCAAATCGTTCATTGCGTTTACGTTAAGATCTGGAAATTTTTTACCAACTGCTGTTGCCATATTAATTATTATTTATGATTATTATATTTTCAGCTGCAAATATATTTTTAATGCTTACATTCTATGACACATCCCAAACTATTTAATTTATAGTAGAATAAGCTTTAATTATCTTAATTATTACAAAATTTTATAATCACTTTTACTTATAATTAAATAATTATTATAGATAAAAATTATTTACGAAAATTTTGTAATTTTGATGTAATAATTCTTAAAAACCAAATTTTATGAGCAATACAGATAATTTTGACATTAATAAAGACGCAAGTAAATGTCCTTTTTTAAATGGAGTTCCTAAAAAAACTGCAGGAGGAGGCACTACGAATCGCGACTGGTGGCCAAATGAATTAAAACTAAATGTTTTACGTCAGCATGCTTCTAAATCTAATCCTTTAGGAGAAGACTTTGATTATGCAGCTGCGTTTAATAGTTTAAACTTTAGTGAACTAAAACAAGATGTACTAGATTTAATGACAGATTCACAAGATTGGTGGCCTGCAGATTATGGTCATTATGGAGGTTTTATGATTAGAATGGCTTGGCATAGTGCAGGTACATATAGAGTTATAGATGGTAGAGGTGGTGCAGGTTCTGGTACGCAAAGGTTTGCTCCTTTAAATAGCTGGCCAGATAATGGTAATCTAGATAAAGCAAGATTACTGCTTTGGCCAATAAAACAGAAATATGGGAATAAAATTTCTTGGGCAGATTTAATGATTTTAGCTGGTAACTGTGCATTAGAATCTATGGGTTTTCCAACGAAAGGTTTTGCTGGTGGTAGAGAGGATGTATGGGAACCTGAACAGGATATTTATTGGGGAAGTGAAACTGAATGGGGTGCCAATGAAAAAAGATACGAAAATGAAGATTTAGAGTCTCCTTTAGCAGCAGTAATGATGGGTTGGATTTACGTAAACCCAGAAGGTCCTAATGGAAATCCAGATCCTTTAGGTTCTGCCAAAAATGTTAGAGACACTTTTGATAGAATGGCTATGAATGATGAAGAAACTGTAGCCTTAGTTGCTGGTGGACATACATTTGGTAAAGCTCATGGAGCTGCAGATCCAGATGAATTTGTTGGTAATGAACCTCATAGAGGAAAACTGGAAGAAATGAGTACTGGTTGGAAAAACTCTTACAAATCAGGAGTTTTAGATGATACTATTACAAGTGGTATAGAAGGTGCATGGACACCAAACCCTACTCAATGGGATGCTGATTACTTTGATGTATTGTTAAATTACGAGTGGGAATTAACAAAAAGTCCAGCAGGCGCTTATCAATGGACGCCTACAGAAGAATCTAAAGCAAGGATGGCACCTACAGCTGGTGATCCTAATAAAAAGCAAGCGCTTATGATGACAACAGCTGATATTGCTTTAAGAATGGATCCTGAATATCTTAAGATTTCTCAACGTTTTCATAAAGATCATAAAGCATTTGAAGATGCTTTTGCTAGTGCATGGTACAAATTAACACATAGAGATATGGGACCTACAGATCGTTATTTAGGACCAGAAGTTCCTAGTGAAGAATTATTATGGCAAGACCCAATACCTAAAGTAAATTACACTTTAACAGATGCGAATATTAATACTTTAAAATCACTGATTTCAGAAAGTGAATTAACCGTTTCTGAATTAGTAAAAACTGCATGGGCTTCTGCATTTACTTTTAGAGGATCTGATAAACGTGGAGGAGCTAATGGAGGTAGAATTCGTCTAGAACCACAAAAAAATTGGGAAGTTAATAATCCTGAAGAATTAGATAGGGTCTTAAAAGTATATGAAAATATTCAACAATCATATGATGGAGATATTTCTATCGCAGATTTAATAGTATTAGGTGGTTCTGTTGGTGTTGAGAAAGCTGTTAAAAATGCTGGCTACTCTTTTGATGTTTCTTTTTCTGGTGGAAGAGGAGATGCCTCTCAAGAACAAACCGATTTAAAGTCTTTTAGCTATTTAGAACCAATTGCAGACGGATTTAGAAATTACATTAACGGTAATTTAGAAATGGCTGCTGAAGATCTATTGATAGATAAAGCAAACCTATTAACTTTATCTATTCCAGAAATGACAGTTTTAGTTGGTGGTTTACGAATGTTAGGCGCGAATTACGATGGCTCTAATCATGGCGTTTTTACTGATAAAAAAGAAAGTTTAACAAATGATTTCTTTAAAAATATTTTAGACTTTTCATATACTTGGAAAGCTACAAACTCAGATGAGAAAGAGTTTATAGGTAGAGACAGAAAAACAAATGCAATGAAGTTTACAGGAACCAGAGCCGATTTAATTTTTGGTTCTAACACTGAGTTAAGAGCAGTTTGTGAAGTTTATGGTGCAGCAGATGCTGAAGAAAAATTTGTTAAAGATTTTATTGCTGCCTGGACAAAAGTGATGAACTTAGATAGGTTTGATTTAAAATAAGATTATTATTTCATATAAATAAAAAGAGGAAATATATTACATATTTCCTCTTTTTTTAATCATTATTTTCATCATCACCTTGCAGTAAAGGATGATCTTCTATATCTAAACCAACTACTTTAATAATACTTACTACTGCATTAAAAAGCATCAAAACAACACTAATTAAACCACCACTTAAAATTGAAGAAATAATTAAAGTAGCGTAGTAAATATAAGTATACCAATCACTTGGCACATTATCTGCTTCAGTAACTGGTAGGTTAAAAAACTGAAATATAATCATAGCTGCAACGAAAACAACTGTATCAATTTTTGCAATTAAAATTATGTGCTTATAATGACTTTTATTCAATTTAGATTTAGACCCAGAGCTAACGCTTATTAAAGTTAATAACAACGCTAAAATTGTAGCTGATGCTAATACAATTGTATTACAAAGTGTATTAAAACCTGGTAAAGATGAACGTATTAATTCTTTTGCTTCATAACCACTTAAATTACCTAAAGCAAATGCACCTATTCCTGTAAAAATAGTTGCAATTACTCCACCAATTATAGCACGTTTATTGTAATTAGATAAGTTTAAAAATTTAAATATGTCCATTATTTACTTGCAAATAACTTAATATCATTTGCAGAAACCTCTTTTTCACCTAATATAATTAAGCGTTCTACAACATTTCTTAACTCTCTAATATTACCTGTCCAATCGTATTTTTGTAAAAGTACTATAGCTTCATCAGAAAATATTTTTCTTGGAGTACCTTGCTCTTGAGATATTTTTGCTGCAAAGAAGTCTACTAATAATGGTACATCTTCTCTCCTATCATTTAAGGAAGGTACTTTAATTAAAATTACAGCTAATCTGTGATACAAATCTTCTCTAAATCTGCCTTCTGCAATTTCCTGTTTTAAGTTTTTATTGGTTGCTGCAACAATTCTTACATTAACCTTAATATCTTTATCAGAACCAACTCTTTGTATTTTATTTTCTTGTAAAGCTCGTAGTACTTTTGCTTGTGCAGATAAACTCATGTCTCCTATTTCATCAAGAAAAATGGTACCTCCATTTGCAGCTTCAAATTTACCTGCTCTATCTTTATTAGCTCCTGTAAAAGAACCTTTTACATGACCAAAAAGCTCACTTTCTATTAACTCTGATGGAATTGCAGCACAGTTTACCTCGATCATTGGTGCTTTAGAACGTGCAGACTTTTCATGAAGCCAATGTGCAACTAACTCCTTACCTGTTCCATTGGGGCCTGTAATTAACACTCTTGCATCTGTATCTGCAACTTTTTCTATAATATCTTTAATATGAGAAATTGCATCACTCTCACCTATCATTTCGTAATTCTTGCTTACTTTTTTCTTAAGTCTTTTATTTTCTACAACTAAAACCTTTTTGTCTAAGGCGTTTCTTACTGTATTTAAAAGTCTATTTAAATCTGGTGGTTTAGATATGTAATCAAATGCTCCTAAACGCATTGTATTTACTGCTGTATCTAAATCTCCATGACCAGATATCATAACAATTGGCACTTCAGGTTTTATTTTCTTGGCTTTTTCTAAAACCTCAACCCCATCCATTTTTGGCATTTTAATATCGCAAAGAACTAAATCATAATCATTATTTTTTATCATTTCCATTCCTTGCAAACCATCTTCTGCTTCCTCTACATTATAGGCATCATTTTCTTCAGAAATAATTTTCTTTAATACCCTACGAATTGCAGCTTCATCCTCTATAATTAATATTTTTGACATCTATATTTTAAATTTTATTCCTGTTCGTAAATAAAATGCATTTACTCGATCTAAAGTAAAAACATTTTCTCTGTCTTTATCTCTTAAAACATTGTTCATTCTAAGTGTATAACCTGTATATGTATATAGAACCAAATGTTTATTTAATAAATATTCATAGCCTAAACCAGAAACCACAACAGATAATGAAACATTATCTACCTGCTGATTTAATACTGCTGTAGGCCTTTGTAAATGTGCAAAATAACCATCTATGCTAACAAATGCTTGTATGGTATTTTTTTCTTTAAAGTAATATTTTACATTCGACTTTGGAACTCCTGCATTAAAAGACCAAGATTCATTTACTTGTCTAAAATAACTTACAAATGGTAATGGAAAAGGTATACCTGTGGTTGTATTATAAGTTAAACCTAGAATTAATCTATAAGGCCTTTTTAAGGTTGTCGCTTTAGTTCTATCATTCACAAAGAACACACCACCATTTAAAAACAAATCATCTCCTGTAATTTTTTCTGTTAAGGTAGATGCTAATCTTGGTGTTATTTTAAATCCAGTTCTCCACCTTTCATTTATCTTAAAGGTGTATCCTAAATTAATATCGATTACTGTAAGAGTTTCTAAAAGTGATTTATCAAAAGGATAGGCATCATTTAAATTTAAAAAAATTCTATTGTATTCTGCACCCACAAAAATATATCTGTCCTTTTTTAATTTTATAGGATAATTAAGTAACGCTCTAATTCTTGTGTATTGATCTTCTGAATTACTTTTAGGAATAAAAGAATATTCTAGCCTCGCTAAATCTGTAAGTTGGGCATTCGAAATACCTACTGACAATAGAAACAGCAGCACCAAAAGACTCTTTTTCATAGTTATTATTTTTCACTAAACATATGCACATCTCTTTGAGGAAAAGGAATGGTTATGTTATTTTCTCTAAAAGCTTTATCTATCTCAAAGCGAATATTACTTTGGGTAAATCTAACCTCGAAACTGTTATTTAAGGTAAATGCAACTTTAAAATTTAAACTACTATCTGCAAAATCTGTAAATAATACTACAGGAGCAGGATTTTCTAAAACAGTAGGTTGTGCAGTTGCAACCTCTAGCAATATTTTTTTTACTAACTCTACATCTGAACCATATGCAACACCAACATCTACACTTTCTCTAGTTTCAGTTCCATTTTCGGTCCAATTAAATAAAATATTAGTTAAATATAAGTGATTTGGAATTACCAATACTTTGTTATCAATAGTTACTGCTCTAGTTGTTCTTAATCGAATATCTAAAACACGCCCTACTTTACCTTCTAATTCTATAATATCTCCAACATGAACAGATTGATCTACTAAAATTATAATTCCAGAAAAAATATCTTGAAACAAAGTCTGCAAAGCTAAACCTACACCAATTAAAAGAGCTGCTGAAGCTGCAAAAACAGCTGTTACATTTACTCCTGATGTATGCATTGCAATTAAGAATATGATTAAAAAGACAATCCATCTTATATAACCAAACACAGTAACAAACTTAAGTTTGTCATTATTTGGCATATTTCTAGTAATAAACTTTCTAAATAGTTTTAAAACAAATGATGTTACTACTAAAGCAACAACTACAAAAAGTAATCCTCTTACAGTAATACTTATTTCTTCACTAAAAATAAATTTAAAGTCTAAAATAGAAGTTGTTTCTTCAACAATAGTGTCTTTAACTTTTTCTAAGGTTTCTTGTTGCATTTATCCTTTATATTTTAACCATTTGTACAAATCTTTATACGTTGGTTTTTTACCATACATTAAAATACCAACTCTATATATTTTGGCTGCCAACCAAACCATAAAAACAAAAGTAACTAAAAGCAAGGTCATAGAAATTGCTAGTTCGTACCAAGAAACTCCAAAAGGAACTCTCATTAACATAACAATAGGGCTTGTTAAAGGTATGTAAGAAAATGCTACAGAAATTGGTCCATGAGGATCACTAATTACAGTTGCAAACCCTACATAAACTGCCAAAATTAATGGCAACATAATTGGTAACATAAATTGCTGGGTGTCTGTTTCATTATCTACAGCAGCTCCAACTGCAGCAAATAAAGAACTGTATAACATGTAACCTCCTAAGAAATAAAAGATGAATAATAAGAAAAGTTTTAATATTGGTAATCTTAAAATTTCCTGAACAATTACTTGCATTTTATCTGCACCTGCTGCTTGTTTTGCAGCCTCTAATTGTTCTGCAGATATATTTTCGGTTTGCATTTCTACCATATCAACTCCAAATACAGAAGATGCCACTGTTGTAATTATAAAAATGATAATACCCCAAATAAAGAATTGTAACAAACCTGCAGAAGCATTACCAATAATTTTACCCAGCATTAATTGAAACGGTTTTACAGAAGATACTATAACTTCTATAATTCTACTTGTCTTTTCTTCAATAACACTTCTCATTACAGATGTTCCATAGACCATAACAAAAACCATCAATAAATAACCTGCTATGGCTCCTACTCCTATTTTTAAGCCGTTTATTAATTTGGATGATTCTTCTCCAGAAAAATTATACATTTTAATATCAGACTGCACTCTAGATGCGTTAATTTTATCAATATCAATTCCGAAGTTATTTAATTTTTCATTTCGAATTTTAGATTCTACTTTACCTTCTAAAGAATTCATTACAGACATTCCTGGAGAATCTTTTGAATAAAATTCTATAGATTTTGCTAAGATTTCTAAACTATCTTGTTGTGGTATTATAAGCGCTCCATAAAAATCACCTTCCTCTACTTTCTTCTTTGTTTCTTCTACTCCATAAGAAGTAAAGTCTTTATAATGTAGTGATTTAGTGTCTTTAAAATCTTCTTTAGAAAATAAACCAGAATTATCTACATAAACAATTTCTTTAATTTTCTCATCGTTCTTTTTCATTAAGAAAAAAACCAAAGCACCCATTCCTACCATAATTAGCGGACTCAAAAAAGTCATCACTATAAACGATTTATTACGAACCTTAGCAATAAATTCTCTCTGTATAATTAGTTTTAATTTACTCATCTTCTTATTGATTTTTACTTACTGCCTGAATAAAAATATCGTTTGCACTTGGTATTAACTCTACAAAATGTTGTACTTGACCTTTACTTGTTAAAAAAGATAACAAATCATTAGAAGAATCATTTGCTCCTAATTTCACATTCATAGTCAATTCATTTCCTAACAATTTAAAGTCTGCAGGAAAAACCTGAAAACTCTCTTTTAAACTCGCTTCTACCTCTTTTGGATTTGATGTATGTAAACCAACTTGAAAGGTATTGGTTCTAAACTGACGTTTAATATCAGATAATTTACCATCTAAAATTTTGTTAGATTTATTAATAAGCGCAATTTCATCACACATTTCTTCTACAGACTCCATTCTATGGGTAGAAAAAATAATGGTAGCTCCTTCATCTCTTAATTGCAGAATCTCCTTTGCAATAATTTGAGCGTTTATAGGATCAAAACCAGAAAAAGGTTCATCAAAAATTAATAATTTAGGATTGTGCATTACAGTTACAATAAACTGCACTTTTTGAGCCATTCCTTTAGAGAGTTCTTCAATTTTCTTATTCCACCAAGCCATTATATCAAACTTCTCAAACCAATATTTTAGTCTTTTCTTAGCTTCTGCTTTACTTAAACCTTTTAATTGTGCCAAGTACAAAGCTTGTTCACCAACCTTCATCGATTTATACAAACCACGTTCTTCTGGTAAATAACCAATATCTGCTGTATGTTTTGGTGCTAATGGCTCTCCATCTAAAAAAACGGTTCCAGAATCAGCCATCGTAATTTGGTTGATAATTCTAATTAAAGAAGTTTTACCTGCTCCATTTGGTCCTAATAAACCATAAACACTACCTTTTGGTATATGGATAGACACATCATTCAATGCCCTAAAATCTCCATAATTCTTTACAACATTATTAATTTCTAATAAATTACTCATTGGCTTTTTAATTAATTGAATTCAAAAAGAAAACTCTTCTTACAAACTTACATATTTTAATTAGTAAAGAAAACATAGATAATGTTACAAATAAATAAAATGTTAAATTTACTATGCATGCATAACTTTTTTTAAATTTACTATGCATGCATAGTAAATTTTTATATCTTTGATGTCATGGATAAAAATAAATCTATAGATCATCAATTACGAGCAACTTGGCAAGCAGTTGCAAAAATGTATAATGAACAAGCTACAAACTATAGTAGTACAATGTCTATGGCATTTGTTTTACTTACTATAGACAAAGATAAAGGTACACCAAGTACTGCATTAGGGCCTTTAATGGGTATGGAACCAACAAGTCTTTCTAGAATTTTAAAATCAATGGAAGAAAAAGGTGCAATTTCTAGAGAAAAAAACCCAGATGATGGTAGAAGTGTAATTATTAAACTTACAGATTATGGTTTAGAAATGCGTAAGTTTTCTAAAAGCCATGTATATCAGTTTAATAATGTAGTGAGAGAATATGTTACAGAAGACGAATTAGAATCTTTCTTTAAAGTGATGGTTACCATCAATAAACTAATTGCTGAAAAGAAAATTTTTGAACCTATTAATCAAGATAAATAAAATCAAACTATAAACAAATGACAAGAAGAATTAAAAAAGTAGCCATTATTGGATCTGGAATTATGGGATCTGGTATTGCATGTCACTTTGCGAATATTGGTGTAGAAGTTCTTTTATTGGATATTGTTCCAAGAGAATTAACTGATAAAGAAAAAGCAAAAGGACTTACATTAGAAGACAAAGTAGTTCGTAATCGTTTAGTAAATGATGCTTTAGCAGCTTCTTTAAAATCAAAACCATCACCTATTTATAGTCAAAAATTTGCAAGTAGAATTACTACTGGTAATATTGATGATGATTTGCACCTTATAAAAGATGTAGATTGGGTAATGGAAGTTGTTGTAGAAAGATTAGATATTAAAAAATCTGTTTTCGAAAAAATTGAAGAACACAGAACACCTGGTACTTTAATTACTTCAAATACATCTGGTATTCCTATCAAATTTATGAACGAGGGTAGAAGTGAAGATTTCCAGAAACATTTTGCTGTAACTCACTTCTTTAATCCACCAAGATATTTAAAACTTTTCGAAGTTGTTCCTGGGCCAAATTGCAAACAAGAAGTAACAGACTTTTTAATGATGTATGGTGATAAATTTTTAGGTAAAACTTCGGTTTTAGCAAAAGACACACCAGCCTTTATAGGTAATAGAATTGGTATTTTCGGTATTATGAGTTTGTTCCATATTGTAAAAGAAATGGACTTAACTATAGAGGAAGTAGACAAATTAACTGGGCCAGTTATTGGTCGTCCAAAATCTGCAACGTTTAGAACTATAGATGTTGTTGGTTTAGACACATTAGTACATACTGCAAATGGAGTTAAAGACAATTGTCCTGAAGATGAAATGAGAGAGCAGTTTGTAATTCCTGATTTTGTAAACCATATGATGGAAAACAAAATGTTAGGTAGCAAAACAAAACAAGGTTTTTATAAAATGACAAAAGATGCTAATGGTAAAAGAAACATTTTATCATTAGACTTAAATACTTTAGAATATAGAGAAAAGAAAAAAGCAAAATTTGCAACTTTAGAATTAACAAAAACTATTGATAATGTTGCAGATCGTTTTAAAGTTTTAGTTACTGGTAAAGACAAAGCAGGTGAATTTTACAGAAAGTCATTTGCAGCAATGTTTGCTTATGTACAAAATAGAATTCCAGAAATCTCTGACGAATTATACAGAATAGATGATGGTTTAAGAGCAGGTTTTGGTTGGGAACATGGACCATTCCAAATTTGGGATGCTGTTGGTGTAGCCAAAGGTGTAGAAATGATGAAGGCAGAAGGTCATGAAATTGCATCTTGGGTAGAAGAAATGTTATTAAATAACAATGATTCTTTCTACACTGTAAAAGATGGAGCTACGTATTATTATGATGTAGTAACAAAAACACAAACTAAAAAACCAGGTCAAGATTCATTTATCATTTTAGATAATATTAGAAAATCGAATCAAGTTTGGAAAAACTCTGGTGCAGTAATTGAAGATTTAGGAGATGGAATTTTAAACTTAGAATTCCAATCTAAAATGAATACTATAGGTGGTGATGTTTTAGCAGCTGTAAACAAAGCAATAGATTTAGCTGAAAAGAACTATCAAGGGTTAGTTGTTGGTAATCAAGCAGCAAACTTCTCTGTAGGTGCCAATATTGGTATGATTTTTATGATGGCAGCAGAACAAGAGTATGATGAGCTTAACATGGCTATTAAATACTTTCAAGACACAATGATGCGTATGCGTTACTCTGCAATACCAACTATTTCTGCTCCTCATGGAATGGCTTTAGGTGGTGGATGTGAAATTTCTTTACACGCAGATAAAGTAGTTGCAGCAGCAGAAACTTATATGGGTCTTGTAGAATTTGGAGTTGGTGTAATTCCTGGTGGAGGTGGTTCTAAAGAAATGGCCTTAAGAGCTTCTGATAAGTTTGATAAGGGTGATGTTCAATTAAATGTTTTACAAGAACACTTTTTAACAATTGGTATGGCTAAAGTAGCAACTTCTGCTTATGAAGCTTTCGATTTAGGATTATTACAAAAAGGGAAAGACGTAGTTGTTGTAAATAAAGACAGACAAATAGCACAAGCTAAAAAACACGCAGTTTTAATGGCTGAAGCTGGTTATACACAACCAGTAAAACGTAAAGATGTTTTAGTATTAGGTAAGCAGGCATTAGGTATGTTTTTAGTAGGAACAGATTCTATGGAAGCTAGTAACTATATATCTGCTCACGATCAAAAAATAGCTAACAAATTAGCATATGTAATGGCTGGTGGAGATTTATCTGAACCAACCAAAGTATCAGAGCAATATTTATTAGACATCGAACGTGAAGCATTTTTAAGTTTATGTACAGAACGTAAAACTTTAGAAAGAATTCAGCACATGTTAAAAACAGGTAAACCTTTAAGAAACTAAGAAAATGAAAACAGCATATATAGTAAAAGCATATAGAACAGCAGTTGGTAAAGCTCCAAAAGGACTGTTTAGATTTAAAAGAGCAGATGAATTAGCTGCAGAAACCATTCAATATATGATGAATGAACTGCCTGATTTTGATAAAAAAAGAATTGATGATGTTATTGTAGGTAATGCAATGCCAGAAGGTTCTCAAGGTTTAAACATGGCACGTTTAATCTCTTTAATGGGGTTAGATATTGTTGATGTTCCTGGGGTCACTGTAAACCGTTTTTGTTCATCAGGTTTAGAAACAATTGGTATGGCTGTTGCAAAAATTCAATCTGGAATGGCAGATTGTATTATTGCAGGTGGTGCAGAAAGCATGAGTTCAGTGCCAATGACAGGTTTTAAACCAGAATTAAATTATGATACAGTTGCTGCTGGTCATGAAGAATACTATTGGGGAATGGGTAATACTGCAGAAGCAGTTGCCAATGAATTTAAAGTATCTAGAGAAGATCAAGATGAGTTTGCTTTAAACTCGCACTTAAAAGCTTTGAAAGCGTTAGAAGAAAACAGATTCCAAGACCAAATAGTACCTATTGATGTAGAGCAAACTTACGTTGATGCAAATGGTAAAAAAGCTACTAAAAAGTACACTGTAAATAAAGATGAAGGCCCAAGAAAAGGTTCTAATCTTGCAGGTTTAGCAAGATTACGTCCTGTATTTGCTGCTAATGGTAGTGTAACTGCTGGTAATTCATCTCAAATGAGTGATGGAGCTGCATTTGCAATGATAATGAGTGAAGATATGGTTAAAGAATTAAATCTAGAACCAATTGCAAGAATGGTAAGTTATGCTGCTGCTGGTGTACCTCCAAGAATAATGGGTATTGGTCCAGTTGCTGCAATTCCAAAAGCATTAAAACAAGCAGGTTTAAATCAAAACGATGTAGGTTTAATTGAGCTGAATGAAGCGTTTGCTTCTCAATCTTTAGCTGTAATTCGTGAATTAGGCTTAAATCCAGATATCATCAATGTAAATGGTGGTGCAATTGCTTTAGGTCATCCATTAGGTTGTACAGGTGCTAAATTATCTGTTCAATTATTTGATGAAATGCGTAAAAGAGAAATGAATAACAAATACGGAATGGTAACCATGTGTGTTGGAACAGGACAAGGTGCTGCTGGTATTTTTGAATTTTTAAACTAAACTCCCCAAAAAATATAATATTATGGAAACAACAAATAAAGAAATTTTAAGAGGAGGACAATTCCTTGTAAAAGAATCAAAGTGCGAAGACATTTTTACTCCAGAAGATTTTTCTGAAGAGCAAGTAATGATGAAAGAAGCTGTAAAAGAATTTACGGATAGAGAAATTGTTGCACATAGAGATCGTTTTGAAGCTAAAGATTATGCTTTAACAGAAGAAGTAATGAAGAAAGCTGGTGAACTTGGCTTTTTAGGTGTAGCTGTTCCTGAAGAATATGGAGGAATGGGTATGGGTTTTGTTTCAACAATGATTACTTGTGAGTATATTTCTAGTGGAAATGGTTCTTTAAGTACAGCTTTTGGTGCGCATACAGGAATTGGTACAATGCCAATTACACTATATGGTACAGAAGAGCAGAAACAAAAATATGTGCCAAAATTAGCCTCTGGTGAATGGATGGGTGCATATTGTTTAACTGAACCAGGTGCTGGTTCTGATGCTAACTCTGGTAAAACTACTGCAGAATTAACAGAAGATGGTAAATCATATAAAATTAACGGACAAAAAATGTGGATCTCAAATGCAGGTTTTTGTAATTTGATGATTGTTTTTGCACGTATAGAAAATGATAAAAACATTACTGGTTTTATAGTAGAATATGATGCTGAAAATCCTAATGGAATTACCTTAGGAGAAGAAGAACATAAATTAGGTATTAGAGCAAGTTCTACAAGACAAGTATTTTTTAATGATACTGTTGTACCTGCAGAAAACATGTTATCTGTTAGAGGTGGTGGATTTAAAATTGCTGTAAACGCATTAAATGTTGGTCGTATTAAATTAGCTGCTGCTTGTATCGATTCTCAAAGAAGAGTTTTAACAACAGCATTACAATATGCTAACGAAAGAAAACAATTTAAAACTCCTATTGCAGATTTTGGTGCTATTAAAGCAAAATTAGCAGAAATGGCTACTAACTGTTATGCAGGTGAATCTGCAAGTTACAGAGCTGCTAAAGATATTGAAGACAGAATTGAAATGAGAATGGCTGCAGGTAATTCTCATCAAGAAGCAGAATTAAAAGGTGTAGAAGAATATGCAATTGAATGTTCTATTCTTAAAGTAACAGTATCTGAAGATGTACAAGCGTGTGCAGATGAAGGAATTCAGATTTTTGGAGGAATGGGATTCTCTGAAGAAACACCTATGGAAGCTGCTTGGAGAGATGCAAGAATTGCACGTATTTATGAAGGTACAAACGAGATTAACAGAATGTTATCTGTAGGTATGTTGATTAAAAAAGCAATGAAAGGTCATGTAGATTTATTAGGCCCAGCAACAGCAGTAGCAGATGAATTAATGGGTATTCCATCTTTTGACACACCAGATTATTCTGAGTTGTTTGCAGAAGAAAAAGAAATGATTGCTAAATTAAAGAAGGTGTTTTTAATGGTTGCAGGTTCTGCAATTCAAAAATACGGACCAGATTTAGAGCAACATCAACAACTTTTAATGGCTGCTGCTAACATTTTAAACGAAGTGTACATGGCAGAATCTACTTTATTACGTGCAGAGAAAAATGCTAAACGTTTTGGTGAAGATGCTCAAAAAGGTCAAATAGCCATGGCTAAATTATACTTATATAATGCTGTAGAAATTGTTGCTAAAAATGGTAGAGAAGGTATCATATCTTTTGCAGAAGGTGATGAACAACGTATGCTATTAATGGGATTAAAGCGTTTTACAAAGTACGCAAATTACCCAAATGTAGTTGCTTTACGTAACCAAATTGCAGACATAATGAAAGCAGAAAACAAGTATACTTTTTAGAACAAATTGAAGTAAATAACTTGCCAAAAAAGACCATTTTTATTAATGGTCTTTTTTAGTATATTTGCACTGATTTTCCCCGATTTTATTAGACAAATAATAACAATGAAAACAAAATTACTTCCTGTTTTTACCCTTATTGTTCTATTAATGGGTTGTAGTGAACCTAGAGTAATAGATATTAATAGTGATAAGCTATTATCAGACTTAAAAATTCTTGCAGATGACGCTTTAGAAGGTAGAGCTTTTTCTAAAGAAGGGAATATTAAGACTCAGAAAATAATTATTGATGAATTTAATAAAATAGGTTTACAACCAGTAATTGGTGGTAACTTATTGCATAAATTTAATCATAACTTTACTGGCAAAGTAAGGCAAGAAGTTTTTCCTATAGAAAAACCTTTAGAAGATTTATCAAACGTTAAAGACACAATAGTTTCTGGAGCCAATATTGTAGGTATGCTTAAAGGCCAATCTAACAAAACTTTTGTAATTACTGCTCATTATGATCATTTAGGAGTAAGAAATGGTAGAATTTACAATGGTGCAGATGATAACGCATCTGGAACTGCAGCCTTATTTACAATAGCAAAATACTTTAAAGATAAACCAACAAAACATAATTTAATTTTTGCTGCTGTAGATGGTGAAGAAATAGGTTCTATTGGAGCAGACTATTTCTTAAAAGATTATTTAAATAAAGACAACATCAGTTTAAATATAAATATGGATATGATTGCTCATAGTGATTATGATCCAGAATTATTTGCTAGTGGATTACATCATTATCCAGACTTAAGAGATCCTTTAGAGGATATTGAATCTGAAAAAATTATTTTATTATTTGGACATGATGATCCTGATAATAAACAACAATCAGACTGGACTTTCTCTTCTGACCATAGAGTTTTTCACAGAGAAAAAATTCCTTTCATCTATTTTGGTGTTCCTGATCATAAAGATTATCACAGGCATACAGATACTTATGGAACTATAAATGAAGAATTTTATATAGAAGCTGTAAAAATTGTTATCAAGGCAATTGAAAACTTTGACGAAGAATTAGCTGAACACTAAAAAATAAAAAAGATTACTAATTGTAATCTTTTTTTTTGCTTGATAGTTAACTATTAAATAAAGTAAAGTTTAGTAAACTTATCTCTTTAATCCATTTATTATGAATACTTTTGCGCAAAATTTGAAACACTAAATGAAACGTATTAAAGAATATAAAAAGCTTTTTAATGTTGAAGGCAGCATTGACTTGAAAGAATTAAAGAGTACATATAGAAGTCTCGTAAAAGAATGGCATCCTGATAAATTTACAGATCCTGATAAAAAAGCAGAAGCAGAAATTGTAAGTACAAGAATTATTGATGGTTATCACTTTTTGGTAAGTATTGCTCCCGAAACTAAAAAGGCAAATTTAGAGGCATATAAAACTACGATTACTGAATTTCAAGTTGCAGATTGGCATCATAAAAGTATGCTATTAGAAGTTACTTTTACAGATGGTAATACTTATGAATACTTTGGTGTAAGTAAAATTTTGTTTGGTAAATTCATTAACGCAAAATCAATCAATAATTTTGGGAAGAGAAATATCTTCAATAAATTTTTATACAGAAAATCAAAGAAAGCAGCTGCAATGGCTTAACCCTCTTTCTTAAATACATTATATAAGAGATTACTTTGCTAAGTAATCTCTTTTTTTGTAAACAAAAATTAAAATTAAAAATTCGTAAATTAGTACTAATTATTATAGTCTATAAATGAAACGATTTATGAATTTTTATGTACCTCTTGTCTTTAGCTTTTTGTTTATGTTTTGTTCAGATCCTAAAGCTCCAAATAAAAAATCTGTAAACGAAACCAACGTTAACGTTCAAAAGAAAGACTTTAACGCTTATTGGTATGAAGGAAAAGCAGAAATTACGTCTTATAAACTTACTCAAGCAAGATATGGAGAGCTACATGAAGGAACAGCTGTTAACATTTTTGTAACCGAAGACTTTTTACCTGATAAACAAGTAAAAGCAGACTATAAAAATGAGAAGAATGTACCCATACTTAAGTTAAATAGTACCAAGAAATTTACTACTGGTATTTATCCTTATTCCTTAATGACGAGTACATTTACACCAATTGATCTGAATAAAGAAACTATTAAAGTATCATTTTCTGGCCAAGAATGGTGTGGAAATACTTTTGTTCAACTTAACAATAGAACAAATTATGAAATTCAGTTTTTCTCCTATTTTGAAAGTAATGCCGACAAGAAAATTTCTTTAAAGAAAAATAAACTAGAAAATGAATTTTGGAATATGTTACGTGTTAATCCATATCAAATAAAAAAAGGCAGGTATAAAATAATTCCATCTTTTGAGTTTTTAGCCTTAAATCATCAAAAAGTATCGGCTTACGAAGCTGAAACAAATTTAATAGAAAAAGGAAAATTTATTAACTTCAGTATTTATTATCCAACTTTAGATAGAAAAATATCCATAAAACTAACTAAAGATTTTCCTTATACTATTGAATCTTGGGAAGAAACTTTTTCTAGCCGTGGAAAAAAATTAATTACCAAAGCCACAAAAATAAAAACTATTAAATCTGCTTATTGGATTAAAAACGGCGTTGCAAATGTAAGTGAAAGAAAAGATTTAGGTTTAGATTAAAGTGATTCTATAAAATACAAAGAGCGATTTCAAATGAGAAATCGCTCTTTGTATTTATAAAATTTACGTTTTTATTCTAAGGCACCTAAATAACGTTCTGCATCTAAAGCAGCCATACAACCTGTACCTGCAGCAGTAACTGCTTGTCTATATTCTTTATCTTGTATATCACCAGCTGCAAAAACACCTGGCATATTTGTTTTTGTAGTTTTACCCTTAGTAATTAAATAACCTGTTTCATCCATATCTAAAACACCTTTAAATAAGTCTGAATTAGGTGTATGACCAATAGCTATGAAAACTCCTGTTACTGCAATTTCCTTTGTTTCTTTAGTTTGATTATTGATTGACCTTACTCCTGTTACAACATTAGTTCCTAATACTTCTTCTACTTCTGTATTATAAAGAACTTCAATGTTTTCAGTTTTATCAACTCTATGTTGCATCGCTTTAGAAGCTTTCATATAATCTTTACGAACTAACAAATAAACTTTAGAACAAATATTAGCTAAATAAGTAGCTTCTTCAGCTGCAGTATCTCCTCCTCCAACAACTACTACCTCTTGACCTTTATAGAAAAAACCATCACATGTTGCACAAGCAGAAACTCCTCCACCAATTAACCTCATCTCGCTTTCTAAACCTAAATACTTAGCAGTTGCACCTGTAGATATTATTATGGTATTTGCCTCTACTTCTTTGTTTTCATCAATTGTTACTTTATGAATCCCCCCAACTTCATCACTCAAATTAACAGCTGTAACCATTCCAAAACGCACATCAGTTCCAAATCTTTCAGACTGTTTTTTTAAATCTTCCATCATTGCAGTTCCATCTGTACCTTCTGGATAACCAGGAAAATTATCTACTTCTGTTGTTGTAGTTAACTGACCTCCCATTTGCATTCCAGTATACATTACTGGTTTCATATCTGCTCTTGCTGCATATATAGCTGCAGTGTAACCTGCAGGACCAGATCCTATAATTAAACATTTTATCTTCTCAGTAGTTTCTGACATAATTGAATTATCTTTTAGAAGGTAAAAATATAGATTTTTATCACCTTATGTGATTATTGTTTATAAGTTTTAATAATGAAAAAATAGAGGTTTAAAATAGCTCTTTTTACCACTTGTAATTATTGAGGTAACAGTTTAATAATGCCCAAGTTTTCTACTCCCACATAAATATAACCGTCCAAACCTTGCTCTATAGATCTAACTCTACCTATACTCTCTAATAATTTTACTTCTTTAAAAACGCTATTATTTTTAACAATACACCTGCTTAAATATTGAAACTTTAAAGAACCAACCAACAAGTTACCTTTCCATTTTCCATAAATATCGCTGTTGATAAAAGCCATTCCACTTGGTGCAATTGAAGGTGTCCAATAATGAATAGGGCTTTCCACACCTTTCATGTAGGTTTTGTCTGTAAATTTTGTTCCACTATAATTTACTCCATAACTAACTTTTGGCCATCCATAGTTTTTGGCCTTTTTAATAATATTAATCTCATCTCCTCCTTTAGGACCATGTTCATGAGACCAAATTTCATTAGTAAAAGGATTCATAACCAACCCTTGAGGATTTCTATGCCCATAACTATAGATAGCTTTCTTTGCTGTGTTTGATGATGCAAATGGATTATCTTTTGGAATAGTTCCATCGTCATTTAAACGATATATTTTTCCTCCATCTCTATTTATATCTTGAGGGTTAACATCTCGATTTCCTCTATCACCTACACTAAAATAAACACGATTATCTGAGTCAAAAACAATTCTAGAACCAAAATGTTGACCTCTAGTAGAATTTGGAGTAGCTTTATAAAGCACCTCCTTATTTACTAAACTACTTTCTTTGAGCTTAGCGCGCATCAAAGTTGTATTACCTCCTCTTCCACCTCCAATATCTGAAGCATAGGTAAAATAAATCCATCCATTATTTTTATAATTAGGATGCAATTCTATGTCTAACAATCCTCCTTGCCCCCTTAAATATATTATAGGTGCATTTTCTATTTCGGTTTGAATACCATTCTTAAAATGAATAATCTTTCCTGACTTTTCATTTATAATCATAGAATTATCTGGCAAGAATACAAATCCCCAAGGATTTTTTAAATCTGGAACGATTAATTCATATTCTTTATTTTGAGAAACTAGATTTAAAGAGAAAATGCATACATAAATTAAAAGAGTATTTTTTATAAACATATTTAGAAAATTCAAGAATTTTAAATACAATATATAAATATTATTCTATATTTGCAGTCCTAAAATTGATGACTATTTTCGGGGTGTAGCGTAGCCCGGTCATCGCGCCTCGTTTGGGACGAGGAGGTCGCAGGTTCGAATCCTGCCACCCCGACTTTTAAGCCTTTAGATTTTATCTAAAGGCTTTTTTTATACTTCAAAAAATTAACGTAAGTTTTTGTTTAACTTAAATTATAATACCTTAAACAATTTGTATATTTGTTTATATCAACTAAAACAAAATAATGCAAGTATTCAATAAAGAAGATATATTTAAACTGAATAAAATATACAGAATCAACTTAATAAACAGTTGTTCTGGTTTTAAATCAGCAAATTTATTAGGTACCATATCAGAAAAAGGTATCACAAACGTTGCTGTTTTCAGTTCTGTAACTCATTTAGGCTCTAGCCCTCCTACATTAGGTTTTATTCTAAGGCCAACTACTGTACCTAGAAACACACATAAAAACCTTAAGGACTTGGGTTATTTTACAATTAATCATATTTGGGAAGATGTTATTGAAGATGCACATCACACCTCTGCCAAATATGCAGATGAGATTTCTGAGTTTGACATGACCAATCTTGAACCTGAATTTAAAGGCGAGCAGAAAGCACCTTTTGTAAAGGGAGCACCTGTACAAATGAGCATGAAGTTTATTGAGGAAATATATGTACCCTCTAATGATGTAATGCTAATTGTAGCTCAAATTCAAGAACTTTATGTAAAAGATGAGCTATTAGAAAAAGATGGTTTAATAAACCTTTCTAAAGGAAATGTTGCTACTATTAATGGATTAGATACGTATGCAATACCAAAATTCAAGAAGCAATTATCTTATCAAAGACCAAAAGAAATTAAAAAATAAATATGAAAATACTTGTAACAGGTGCAACTGGTTATATAGGCAAACGTTTAATTCCTTTGTTATTAAATGATGGTCATAAAATTGTATGCCCTGTTCGTGATAAAGTAAGAGCTGAAAATTATTATAAAGACCAAACAAACGTTGAATTAATAGAAGCAGATTTTTTAAATAGACAATCTTTAGAAGCTTTACCAAAAGATATAGATGCTGCATATTATCTAATTCACTCTATGTCTAATTCAGCTAGAGAATTTCATATTTTAGAAGAAAAATGTGCGACAAACTTTAAAACATTCGCAGAAAGTACTTCATTGAAACAGGTTATTTATTTAAGTGGAATTACAAATGACACAAAGCTTTCTAAGCATTTATTGTCTAGAAAAAATGTAGAAACCACCTTAGCCTCTGGTAATTATGCGTTAACCACATTTAAAGCAGGAATTATAGTTGGTTCTGGAAGTTCTTCTTTCGAAATTATTAGAGATTTAGTTGAAAAACTACCTGTAATGGTTGCTCCAAAATGGTTAAATACCAAAACACAGCCACTCTCAATTAGAGATGTACTTTCTTTTCTTTACAAAGCATTAGCAAAAGAAGAATTATACAATACTTCTTATGATATTTTTGGCCCAGAAGTGCTCACCTACAAAACCATGTTGTTGCAATTTGCAGAAGTTAGAAAATTAAAAAGAAGCATACTTACAGTGCCAGTAATGACACCTAAATTATCTTCTTATTGGTTATATTTTGTAACCTCTACTTCATATAAACTAGCAAGCTCTTTAGTAAATTCAATGGGTGTTGAAGTTATTGGTGAAAAAAGTAATATCAATAAAATATTAGATGTAAACCCAATGTCTTACAAAGAGGCAGTGGAATTAGCATTTAAAAAGATTGAGCAAAACAGTATCATTTCTAGCTGGAAAGATTCTTACATCAGCAGTGGAAAATTAAAAAACTATGTTCACGAATTTATAAATGTACCTGAATATGGATGTTTTAAAGATTACAAAAAAAGGAAAATTAAAAATCGTGATAAAGCCTTAGATAAAATTTGGGCAATTGGTGGTGAAACTGGTTGGTATTATGGAACTATTTTATGGAAAATTAGAGGCTTTTTAGATCAATTTTTTGGAGGTGCAGGTTTACGAAGAGGAAGAAGACATCCAACAGAATTAAACGCAGGTGATGCTCTTGATTTTTGGAGAGTTATTTATGCTGATAAAGATAAAGGCAAACTTTTATTGTATGCAGAAATGATTTTGCCTGGTGAAGCTTGGTTAGAATTTAAAATTAAAGAAGGATTACTATATCAAACTGCAACCTTTAGACCTCATGGTCTTGCAGGCAGGTTGTATTGGTATTCTGTTGTGCCTTTTCATTGGTTTATTTTTAATGGTATGATTAACAAAATCGCAAAATCTTAATTCATTGAAAAAACAACACCTACCCACAAAAGATTGTCCTGTTTGTAATAGACCTTTTACTTGGCGTAAAAAATGGGAGAAAAATTGGGAAAATGTAAAATATTGTAGCGAAAAATGCAGAAGAAACAAAACACAACAGGCTTAATATGGTTTCGTAATAATTTGCGATCACAAGATAATAGATCAATTCAAAAAGCAATTGAAAATCATGACAGTGTAATAGCTATTTATTTTTTCGATCCTAAATATTTTGAAAAAGATAAATTTGGATTCTACAAAACAGAAAAGTTTAGATCCCAATTTTTAATAGAAACAATTGCAGATTTAAAACAGCAATTGAAAAATTTAAACATAACACTACTCACCTATTTTGCTACTCCTGAAAACAGACTTTCAAAACTTGTTGATGAATTAAATATCAATACCATTTACACTCAGAAAGAATGGACAAAAGAAGAAATTGACACAAATAACTTGGTGAAATCAATCATAAATAAATCTATTGATATTGTAGAAGACTATGATCAATTTCTTTATCATCCAGAAACTGTATCTAAGAATTTTAGTAATATACCAGATGTTTTTACACAGTTCAGAAAAAAGCTAGAAAAGTATGTGAGTATTCAAGATGAGATTAAAATTGATAAACTTCCTGAAAGCAATCTAATCTCTAACAGCACTAAAATACCAACACTTCAAGAATTAGGTTTTAACGATTTTACACAACCTTCAAAAACTGCTTTCCCATTTAAAGGTGGAGAGTCTGCTGCTTTAAAAAGATTGAATTACTACTTATTTGAAAGTAAAAAAGTTGGCTTTTATAAGAAAACTAGAAATGGTTTAGTTGGCTTAGATTATTCTACAAAATTTTCTCCATGGCTTGCCAATGGTAGTTTATCTGCAAGAACCATTTATCATCAAGTAAAGAAATACGAAGCTGAGTTTGGATCGAATCAGTCTACATATTGGGTAATTTTCGAATTAATTTGGAGAGATTATTTCAAATACATATCCTTAAAATATGATGCTAAAATATTTAAAATAGGTGGAATTTTAGATAGAGATTATGATTGGAATGCAGATGAAGATATAATTCAAGATTGGATAAATGGAAATACAAAAGATGATTTTGTAAATGCAAACATGATTGAGCTAAAAGAAACTGGTTGGATGAGTAATAGAGGTAGACAAAATGTGGCCTCGTATTTTGCTAAAGAATTGCTACAAGATTGGAGAATAGGTGCTGCCTACTTTGAATCGCTTCTATTAGATTATGATGTGCATAGTAATTATGGAAATTGGATGTATGTTGCAGGAGTTGGTAATGATCCTAGAGACAGAAAATTCAATACTCAATTACAAGCAGAAAGATATGATGCAAACCATAAATTCAGAAAATTATGGTTAGAGAAAACCTTATTTTAATATGAAAACTTTACGTTTAATTTTAGGAGATCAACTAAATAGCCAACATTCTTGGTATGATAGTAGTAATGAAAACATTACCTATTGTATGTTTGAAATGCGTCAAGAAACAGATTACGTAAAGCATCATATTCAAAAAGTAGCTGGCTTTTTTGCTGCAATGAGAAATTTTGCTGAAGAATTAAAAGCAAATCAACATCAAGTAATTTATTGGAAATTAAATGAAGAATCTAATACTCAAAGTCTAACCGAAAACATTTCAAGTTTAATTGATGAAAACAACTTTCAAAAATTTGAGTATCAGGCTCCAGATGAATACAGATTAGACCATCAACTAGAGGAGTTTTCCAGCAAATTAGATATTGAAAATAAAGTTTTTTCTACGGAACATTTTTATACAGAAAGAGATGAGTTAGCCACCTTTTTTAAAGGTAAAAAACAGTTTTTGATGGAAAGTTTCTACAGAAACATGCGTAAAAAACATCAAATATTAATGGTTGACAAACAACCTGAAGGTGGCAAATGGAACTATGATGCTAGTAATCGAAAAAAATGGAAAGGCGACACTTTAATTCCTTCCGCAAAAAACTTCGATAATAATGTTTCTAAAATTGTAGATGAAATAAAATCAGCTGGAGTTGAAACTATTGGAAAAATTAATGCAAAATATTTTGAATATCCTATCTCTAGAAAACAAGCTCTAGATCAATTATCTTATTTCTGCGAACATTTACTGGTTCATTTTGGAGATTATCAAGATGCTATGCATACAGATCAAGTTTTTCTTTTTCACTCAAAAATATCATTTGCTATGAACACCAAAATGATATCTCCAAAAGAAATTGTAGACGAGACCTTGCAAACGTACAGAAAAAGAAAAGATGAAATTGATATTTCTCAAGTAGAAGGTTTTATAAGGCAAATTATTGGTTGGCGAGAATACATGAGAGGTATGTATTGGATGTTAATGCCAGATTATAAAAAAGAAAACTTTTTAAACAATGAAAACAAGTTACCAGACTTCTTTTGGTCAGGAAAAACCAAAATGAATTGCCTAAAAAATGCCATTCATAATTCATTAGACAATGGATATGCTCACCATATTCAAAGACTAATGATTACAGGAAATTTTGCTTTGTTAACTCAAATAGATCCTGCTGAAATTGATGCTTGGTATTTGGGTATTTATGTAGATGCTATAGAGTGGGTTCAATTACCAAATACAAGAGGAATGAGTCAGTTTGCTGATGGTGGAAAAATTGCCACAAAACCCTATGTTTCTAGTGGAAGTTATATTAGTAAAATGAGTAATTATTGCGACTCTTGTGTGTATAAAAAAACGAAGAAGTTTGGAGAAGATGCATGCCCTTTTAATAGTCTTTACTGGAATTTTCTTGACGAAAAACAAGAACAATTATCTTCTAACTTTAGAATGAAGATGATGTACAGCTTATTAAACAAAATGTCTACAGAAGATAGAACTAAAATTAAAGAGAAGGCAAATCATATTATTGAAAATTTAGATGAGTATTAATAGAGAAGAAATAAATATTGTTTGGTTGAAACGCGATTTGCGTTTGCAAGATAATGAAGCTATACATAATGCTTTATTAGCTAAAAAACCAATATTATTTATTTACGTTTTTGAAAACTCATTATTAGAAGATCCTCATTATGATTTACGCCACTGGAACTTTATTAAAGAATCTATCAGAGATTTAAATGAAGATTTAGCAAAGTTTAATAGCAAAATTCTTACAGTAACATCAGAGGTAATTACTGTTTTTAATCAGTTACAAAATTTCTATAGAATAAGTACTGTTTTTTCTCACCAAGAAACAGGCTTACTTAAAACCTATAACAGAGATAAAGAATTTGCAAGATATTGTAGAAACAACTCTATTAATTGGGTTGAAAACAACAATAATGGTGTTTTAAGAGGCCTTTTAAACAGACGCGATTGGATTGAAAAGTGGGAAAACTTTATGTACCAACCACAATTGAAGAATGAGTTAAAAAATGCAAAACTTCTTTCAATTGATTTGATTAAACAAATAGAAAATAATTTTATTGTTACTGAATTAGAAACTCCTAAAGATGCAAAATTTCAAAAAGGAGGATCTAAAATGGGTTGGAGATATGCAAATAGCTTTTTTGAAGAACGCTATAAAAATTACATGAATCATATTTCTAAACCAGCTTTATCTCGAAAAAGCTGTAGTAGATTATCTCCTTACATTGCTTGGGGAAACCTGTCCATTAGGCAAGTATATCAAAAAGCTATTTTAATTAAAAATGATGATAACAAAAGACAATTAGGAGCCTTTGCAAGCAGATTAAGATGGCAAGCTCATTTTATACAGAAATTCGAAATGGAACATACCATGGAAGAAGCGAGTATAAATAAAGGATATCATAAATTAAAAAAGAATATTTCTAAAAAATATCAAAAAGCATGGAAAGAAGGCAATACTGGCTTTCCTATTATAGACGCTTCTATGCGTTGTTTGGCAGAAACTGGGTATTTAAATTTTAGAATGCGCTCTATGTTAGCTTCATTTTTTACTCATATTTTATGGCAACCTTGGCAAGACTCTTCTCAGCATTTATCAAAATTATTTTTAGATTTTGAACCTGGCATACATTTTCCGCAATTAAATATGCAATCAGGAGAAACTGGTATTAATGAAATTAGAGTTTATAACCCTATTAAAAATAGCTTAGAGCATGATGAAGATGCCAACTTCATAAAAGAATGGGTACCAGAATTAGCAGAATTGCCTACAGCATTTATACATCAGCCTTTTCTAATGACTCCTTTAGATGAGCAGTTTAACAATTTTAAATTAGGTATAGATTACCCAAAACCAATCGTAGATTTTAAATCAGCCAGAAAAAGAGCTACACAAACACTTTGGGATATGAAAAAAGATCCTGATGTAATAAAAGAGAACTACAGAATTCTTAAAACACACACCCTTTTAGACAGAAAGAAATTACTTCAAAATCAATAATTTGTAAAATATATACAAATCAAAATATTTTGTTAATTTTTGTTTAACCATTTAAATAATACCTTAAACAAAATTTTTTTTGATTATCTTTGATATGTGATTTTTAATACAACACATAATAATAAGGATACTGAAAAAGCAATTAACAACTTGCTAGGAAAGCCATATTCATTTTTTCAATCGATTAAATTAAAAGGCACAGGTTCAAAAAGAATGATTATTGATGAAGTAAGTGTTGGCTTCAAAAATATGATGAATACTGTTGCTGACCTTAATTATGGAAATATAGAATTAAGAGAAAAAGGCTTATTAGTTCATATTAACAAAGGTCTTAAAAACTTTAGTTGGGCAATTCCTTTTTATCAATTACACATTTACAAAACAAGTGGCTTTAGCATTCATGCTCAAGGAAACTTTGTTCGATTCAAAAACAATAAATTGTTGAAAGAAAATAAAAAGTTTCTCGACAAACTAATAGATTTAAAAATTAAAAACGACGAACAGTTTGATTTCCAAAATGTTCAATAATATACAATGACTAC
The DNA here is from genome assembly GCF_024362345.1 of Polaribacter dokdonensis. Classification (GTDB taxonomy): domain Bacteria; phylum Bacteroidota; class Bacteroidia; order Flavobacteriales; family Flavobacteriaceae; genus Polaribacter; species Polaribacter dokdonensis. The sequence goes on from NZ_CP101505.1 coordinate 1,334,618, forward strand.
TTTAAACAACATACAGATTGATAGAATCATAGAAATGGCTTGGGAAGATAGAACCACTTTCGAGGCAATTCAATTTCAGTTTGGCTTAAAAGAGCAAGAAGTCATCAATTTAATGAGAAAAGAAATGAAGCCTAGCAGCTTTAGAATGTGGAGAAAAAGGGTTCAAGGAAGAAAAACAAAACACGAAAAGCTAAGAACATTTGAAAAAGGCAGGTTTAAATGTTCTAGACAGAAATCAATATCTAATAACTCTATTGCCAAAAGATAACCAACAGTGCTTTGCTTTTAAGTTTAGTAGGGTACTTAAAGACAGCACATAAAAAAGATACTATTATGATTACAGATGTAATACTTAAAGAAAAACAAACAGACCAAAAACTAAATGGATTTTCATTTGAAGAAGTAGGTGATGACCATTTATTTACAGGTTTAGAAACCCCCATGAAAAAGGATGCTTTTAAACTTTCTGACAATGAAAAGAAAGAAAAAATAGCTATTCTATTTGAAGAAATTATGGATGTAATGGGCTTAGACCTTACAGACGATTCTTTACAAGGAACTCCAAAAAGAGTTGCAAAAATGTATATTGATGAGATTTTCTCTGGCTTAAACCCTGCAAATAAGCCTAAAGTTGCATTATTTGACAACAAATATCAATACAACCAAATGTTGGTTGAAAAAAACATAACATTTTACTCTAATTGCGAGCATCATTTTGTACCAATTATTGGTAAAGCTCATGTAGCATATATCTCTTCTGGTAAAGTAATTGGTTTATCTAAACTAAACAGAATTGTACAATATTATGCTAAAAGACCTCAAGTGCAAGAGAGGTTAACCAACCAAATTGCAGAAGACTTAAAAGGCATATTAGGCACAGAAGATGTTGCTGTTATTATAGATGCCAAACACTTATGTGTATCTTCTAGAGGTATTAAAGATGACACTTCATCTACAGTTACTTCTTACTTTGGAGGTAAGTTCAATAATCAAGAAAAAATAGCAGAATTACAAAACACTTTAAATTATTAGTTATGGATTTAATACAGAAAGCAATCGAATTCGAAAACAGAAAGAAAAGATTCCCAACTACTAGCGATCGTATTTTGGCATCTAGAGAAGCAAAGTCTTTAATTTTAGGATTAAATGAAATCTATAAAGAGACTAAAGACAGTAATATCATGGATATTATGAAACGCCTAACTGTAATAAAACAAAAAATTGAAAAGCGTTTAAAAGGTAAACCTTTAACAGCAGCATAATAAACCTGTATTTTGCTTGATTTTCTAACAAATATATTTATATTGCCAAATTAGAAAATTACCAAAATTACATAATGGAATTATTAGAAAGAGCTACTGAGTTCGAAAACAGAAAATTTTCGTTTAAAACAACGAGCGATAGAATTTTAGCTTCAAGAGAAGTTAAAGCGCTTATTTTAGAATTAAACGAAGTATATAAATTAGAAAAAGATCCAGAAATTATGGATCAAATGAAGCGCCTTACAGCAGTTAAACAAAAAATTGAAAAGCGCTTGAAAGGAAGACGATAAAAGATGAAAAATATAATAGTTATTGGAGGAAGTAAAGGAATAGGAAATGCAATTTTAACCTCTTTACTAGATCAAAACAAGGTTTATAACATCAGTAGAACAGCACCAGATATTAGCCACAATAACTTAACTCATCACTCTTTAGATATTTTGCAAGACGAATTGCCAAGTATCGAAAATGTAGACACTTTAATTTACTGCCCAGGAAGCATTAATCTAAAACCAATTTCTAGATTAAAATTAGATGATTTTAGAAATGATTTCGAAATCAACGTAATTGGTGCAGTTAAAGCAATACAACATTATTTACCTTCATTAAAAAAAGGGAATAAACCATCCATATTATTATTCAGTACAGTTGCTGCAAAATTAGGAATGCCATTTCATGCTAGTGTTGCAGCAGCTAAATCTGCTGTAGAAGGAATCACAAAATCTTTAGGAGCAGAATTTGCACCTAATATTCGTGTAAATGCAATTGCACCTACAGTTACAGATACAGACTTAGCTTCTAAATTACTTAGAAATGACAGAATGATAGAAAATATCACAGAACGTCATCCTTTAAAAAAATATTTACAACCCAGTGAAGTTGCAGATCTTGCAAACTTTTTAATTTCAGAAAAAGCAGCCTCTATTTCTGGCCAAATTTTTGAATTAGATTGTGGTATTGTAAGCTTCAAAATATAAATTTTACATTTTATGACTAATATCTATGATATTAAAATTGATAGTTTACAAGGTAAACCTATCAATCTTCGAGACTTTAAAAACAAACATATTCTATTTGTAAATGTGGCTTCTAAATGCGGCTTTACACCTCAATATAAAGATTTAGAAAAACTACATCAACAATATAAAGAAAATCTTGTGGTTGTTGGAGTACCTTGTAATCAGTTTGGTAGTCAAGAACCAGGTAATGCAAACGAAATTGAAGAATTTTGTGAAGTAAATTATGGAGTTACTTTTTTAATTACAGAAAAAATTGATGTAAAAGGAGCCAATCAACACCCTTTATACACATGGTTAACATCGAAAGATTTTAATGGTAAAAAAAGTTCTTCTATAAAATGGAATTTTCAGAAATATTTAGTTTCTCCAGAAGGTAAATTAATAGACTATTACTTTTCTATTACAAAACCTACGAGTTCTAAAATAACAAAACACATCTCATAACTATGTTTGGATTATTTAAAAAGAAAACAGAAGAAGAAAGATTACAAGAAAAATACAAGAAATTAATGGAGGAAGGTTTTAAACTACAGTCGGTTAATAGAAGTGATAGTGATCAGAAATATTTGGAGGCAGATGCTGTGCTAAAAGAAATTGAGGCATTAAAAAAGTAAGGTTTATTTTTTAAGTAAAACCTCAGAAAACAGGCAATAATAAGTTAATTTCGTTTCCCTTTTAATCAGTAAGCAGATATTTATATTAAAATATTGTAATCATTGATTTACGCCAAAAGGTTTAAAATTTTAACCTAACTAATGACGAAAATACAACATATAGAAAACGAATTACTAGATTTAAGAAATCATCTTAAACACCATGAATTATACAATAATCTTCAACAACTAGAAGATATTAAAATTTTCATGGAACAACATGTGTATGCTGTTTGGGACTTTATGTCACTTCTTAAAAGTTTACAAAACAGCCTAACAAATACACAGGTTCCTTGGACACCACCAAAAAACCCTTTACTTGCCAAATTTATAAATGAAATTGTACTATGTGAAGAAAGTGATATTAATGAGTTAGGAGAAACAAAAAGTCATTTTCAAATGTACTTAGATGCTATGAAACAACTAGGTGCAAATACCGAAAAAATTCAAAACTTTCTATCTTTCATAAATCATGGCAGCTCTGTAAAATTGGCTTTAGAAAAAACAGAATTACCCAATAGAATATCAGATTTTATAAACTTCACTTTTTCTATCATAGAAACCAACAAACCTCATTTAATTGCTTCTGCTTTTACGTTTGGAAGAGAAGATATAATACCAGATATGTTTTTAAGTATTATAGATAAATCTAAAAATCAACAAGAACATACTCCAAAATTAAAATATTATTTAGAAAGACACATAGAATTAGATGGTGATGAACATGGCCCTTTATCACTTAAAATGATTGAAGAACTTTGTGGAAATGATGAGGTAAAATGGAATGAAACCTTGTTTATTGCTAAAGAATCTTTAACCAAAAGAATTGAATTATGGGATGCTATTAATAGCTTGATTCTAAAAAACAAATATGTTGTAAAATAGAAATTCTATGAAAATATATACACTTCACAAATCGCAAAAACTACCAATAACGTTAGATGAAGCTTGGAACTTTTTATCCAATCCTAAAAATTTAAAGATTATAACTCCAGATTATATGTCTTTTGATATTGTTTCAAAAATAGACAGACCTCTTTATACTGGTCAAATCATTCAGTATATAGTAACACCATTATTAGGCATTAAAACAAAATGGGTTTCAGAAATTACACATATTGAAGACAAAAAATACTTTGTAGATGAACAAATGTATGGCCCTTATTCTCTTTGGCATCACAAACACTTTATCAAAGAAATTGAAGGTGGTGTAGAAATGGAAGATATTATAGACTATAAAGTTCCTTTAGGGTTTTTAGGTCAATTAGTGCACCCAATTTTGGTAAAGCCTAAATTAGAAGAAATTTTTAATTACAGACAAACAAAGTTATTAGAGCTTTTTGGAGAATATAAATAAGCATGAAAGAAGCAGTTACTATTTTTTGGTTTAGAAGAGATTTACGTTTAGACGATAATATTGGTTTTTACAATGCTTTAAAATCAGAACATAAAGTGTTACCAATATTTATTTTTGATGATAAAATTTTATCAAAATTGCCCAAAGATGATGCAAGAGTAACCTTTATATTTAACACGCTTCAAGAAATGCGAAGCGTACTTCAAGAAAAACACAGTAGCAGTTTAGCCATGTTTCATGGTAATCCAAAAGAAATTTTTAAAGAACTCATTGAAGATTATACTATTGAAGCTGTTTTTACAAATAGAGATTATGAACCTTATGCAAAAGAAAGAGACGAAGCTATTGAGAATCTTTTAAAGGAAAATTGTATTCAGTTTAAAACATTTAAAGATCAAGTAATCTTTGAAAAAGATGAAGTTGTAAAAAAAGATGGAGATCCTTACAAGGTATACACTCCATATATGAAACTTTGGAAAGAACAATTTAATGAAGACAAACTAAAAATTCATTACACCAATGATCTTCTAGACAATCTAATTCAAAATTCTAGATTACCAAATTTAAGCTTGTCAGACATTGGTTTCACAAAATCTTCTCAAGAAATAACACCTTATGATGTTACTCCTACTCTCATCAAAGAATACGAAGACACTCGTAATTACCCTGCACAAGATGCCACTTCACGTTTAGGACCACATTTAAGATTTGGTACTGTTAGTGTAAGAAAAATAGTTAAAAAAGCCATAGCAGAATCCAATGAAGTTTTTTGGCAAGAACTCATTTGGAGAGAGTTTTTCATGCAAATTCTTTGGCATTTCCCACATACAAAAGATGAAGCTTTCAAAAGCAAATACGATAGAATTGAATGGAGAAATAACGAAAAAGAATTCAAAGATTGGTGTAAAGGAGAAACTGGTTATCCATTAGTAGATGCTGGAATGCGTCAATTAAATGAAACTGGCTTTATGCACAATAGAATTAGAATGTTGGTAGGTAGTTTTTTATGCAAGCATTTATTGATAGATTGGAGATGGGGCGAAGCTTATTTTGCAGAAAAATTACATGATTACGAAATGGCCAGTAATGTAGGAAACTGGCAATGGGTAGCAGGCTCAGGAGTAGATGCTTCTCCTTATTTTAGGATATTCAATCCAACTACACAAATTAAGAAGTTTGATAAAGATTTAAAATATATTAAAAAGTGGGTAAAAGATTATAACAAATCTACTTATCCAAAAGAAATTGTAGACCATAAAGAAGCAAGAGAACGTTGTTTAAAGGTATATAAAGAAGCTGTAAGTTAAAGGTTTTTAAATTTAAATTACGTTACTAAACATCAACAATTTACCAACAAATTCTTGGGTTTGTTATTACTTTTTGTAGTCAAAATTAATTATATTGCAGAGTTGCGAAAATTTTGATAATTTTTACAAATTATTCGTATTTTTTTAAATCTATAATTTAGTATAAAATATGCCTACCAAAGTAATTCAAGATTTTTTAGATAATACTTTAGACGATTCTGTTCAACAAATTTCTGGTTCAGATGCTGCATTCTTATATGCAGATTCTCCAACAAGCCCAATGCACATTGCTACTTTAACAATTGTAGAGGGTTCATTAGAATACCAAGATTTTAAAGATATTGTTGCTTCTAAGTTGCATTTAATTCCAAAATTTAGAAAACGCCTACTAAATGTACCTATGAATTTAGACTACCCTTATTGGGTAGATGATCCAAATTTTGATATTGATCTACATGTAAATCGATTAAAACTTCCTGAACCTGCAGATTGGAGTACACTTAGAGAATTAACCTCATCTATATTCAGTAGTTCTTTAGACTTAAGAAGACCTCTGTGGTCTATGAGTTTTATAGAGGGTTTAGATAATGTTTCACAAGTTCCAAAAGGTTCTGTAGCTATTGTTTCTAAAGTACATCATGTAATGATTGATGGTAGTTCTGGTGTTGGTATTATGGGTATTTTATTCGATAAAAATATTGATGATCAAAACAAAAAGATACCAAAACCCAAACCTTTTGAGCCTAATCCAATACCAGATGAACTAAATTTATTACTTAAAAGCTCTGTTGGTTTTTTAAAGAACCCTTTAAAAATACCAAAGCTTTTAGGAGAAACTGCTTTTTCATTTATCAAAGGAAACATCAAAACACAAGTGGGTTTAAAAAAACCGTTAAAAAGTTCAATTTTTACACCCAATACTATTTTTAATAAATCTGTATCACCAAAAAGAACTTGGGGAACAGCAATTTTATCTTTTGAGAGAATAAATACGCTTAGAAAAATAATGAACGTTAGCATCAACGACGTTATTTTAAGTATTTGTGCAGGCGCAATTCGAAAATATTTACAAGAAAAAGAAAAACTCCCTGTGCAACCATTAGTAGCTAATGTTCCCATTTCTATTCGCGTAAAAGGCGAAAAGCAAGAAATGAATAATCAAATTTCTAACATGTTGGTTAGAATTGCTACGCATATTGATGATCCAATAGAAAGATTAGAATACATACAAGAACAAACTGGTTTAGGTAAATCTAGACACAAAGCTGTAGGTGCAAAAGCACTTTCTAAAATGGCAGATGCTGTACCTTTTGGTTTGGCAAATTTAGCTGCAGGCTTATATAGTAAATACAACATAAAAGAGTTTCATAGACCTCCATTTAATGTAACAATAACTAATGTGCCTGGTCCACAAATACCTTTGTATTTAAGAGGTCATAAAATTTTATCAATCTTTGGGCTTACACCTGTATTAGATGGTTTTGGTTTGATTATAGCTGCATTTAGTTATAATGGTTTAGTATCATTAACTACAACTTCAGATGCTAAAACAATGCCAGATGCTGACGTATTTGCAAGATATCTTAGAGAATCTGCAAATGAATTGGAAGAACATATTTTGACAAAACAAAAAAAAGGTACAGATGATAAAGTTGCATCACCCAAACTAAAAAGCAAGGCATTTTTTACAGCGTTTAAAAAGTATTTAAAAAGCAATACCAAACTGCTAAAACAGCATGCAGGCTTGTATGATTTTGAATTAAACACCCCTGTTGAAAAAATAAATTATCAATTAGAAGTTTCAGAGAAAAAGCTTTCAGTAAGAAAAAAGAACACTACTAAACCTTTGGTAAAAATACTTATTGATGATGAAATTCTTTTTCAACTTTATAAAAAGAATTTACTTTTAGATGAAGTTATGATTCAAGATAGATTAAAACTAAAAGGCACAAAAAAGAATACAGATAAGCTTTTTAAACTATTCATTAATTTTTTCGAGAATAATTAATGGCAGTAATTACAAGTACATTTACCTCTTTGGGTGATGAAGAAATTTTCTATTATAGATGGCAACCAAAAGAAGAAAAAAACATAAAAGGGATTGTTCAAATTTCTCATGGAGTTGGAGAGCATGCAGCAAGATATAAATCTATAGCTAAAGCTTTAAAAAAGCAAGGCTATGAAGTTTATGCAAATGATCATAGAGTACATGGTAAATCTGTAAAATCTAATGCTCATTTAGGTTTTTACGATGGTAATGATTATTTTTCTGATGCCATTTATGATATGCGTAAGCTTACAGAAATCATAAAAGAAGAGCATCCAAATAAGAAGATTATTTTATTTGGTCATAGTATGGGCTCACTGCTATCTAGAGCTTATGTTACCAAATATGGTAATGAGTTAGATGCCTTAATTCTATCTGGAACTGCTAGTTTTATGAAAGGAATTGGCACTTTTGGCTTAATTAGCGCTAAAATATTTACCAAAATAAATGGCAAACATAGAAGCAATGAAATTTTAAAAAATATCTTTTTTAATCAATTTAATAAAGAATTTAAACCAAATAGAACCAAAGTAGATTGGATTAGTAGTGATCAAAAACAAGTAGATAAATTCGAAGCAGATCCTCTAAGAGTAGAAGATTTCTCTTTAAGTGTTTTTTTGGATATTCTTAAAGGCAGTAAAGAAATAAATGAAATGGCTACTTTTATAAATACACCAAAAGAGCTCCCTATTTATATTTTTTCAGGTGATAAAGATCCTGTAGGAGAAATGGGTAAAGGTGTTAAAAAGGTTGCAAAAAATTATAAAAAGTCTGGTATTAAAGATCTTACTTTAAAGATCTATAAAGGTGGTAGACATGAAATGTTGAATGAAGTAAATCGAAAGGAAGTGCAACAAGATTTACTAAATTGGCTGAATAGCAAAATAGCAGCCAAAAATTAAATTATGGAAAACAATAGAATTGTATATAAATCATTTGCAAAATTAGCAGTAGCTATTGCTGTATCGCAAGGTGCTAGTCTTGCTAAAGCTAAAAAGCTTATCATAAAAAGTTTTGAAAGACATCCTTTTCAAGATGATATTTCTAAAATTGTTAAAAAAGTAAAACTGGAAAAAGAAAATCTGAATATTCTTAGTAACAATTGTATTTCAATTTGTGAAGATTTTGGTCCAGATAGAGATTACATTACTCTGGTTTCTTTACTAGAAAATATTTATAAAATCGAGGAATTTCAAGAAATAGAAAAAGATACAATTTCCAATATCATTAAAACTTTTAAAACAGAAATTGAGAGAATAAATGCAAACATACCTCCTCCTCCATTATACAATGTTCTTCTAGAAACAAGAGCTGTTGCAGAATGGACATCTATGCTTTGGCTGTATCCATTTATACCAAAACATAAAAGTAAAAAGAACAAACCTGTGTTGTTAATGCCTCCTTATTTGGGGAATGATAATTCTACAACGTTTGTTAGAAAATATTTAAAATCATTAGGTTTCAAAACCTATAAATGGGATTTGGGAGTAAATATGATTAACTCCAAATCATTACCCAAACTTATTGAAAAGTTAGATGAAATTTACGATAAACATCAAGAAAAAGTAAGCCTTGTTGGTTGGAGTGGAGGTGGAATTTTTGCTAAAATTATTGCAAATAGATATCCAGAAAAAGTAGAACAATTAATTACTATTGGCTCTCCTGTTTGGGGTGTAAAAAATATGAAAACACCTATTATTAGAAGTTTGGAGTTTATTAGAGGAACAAAACTAAAAGAACGTAATGATAAGTTTATAAAGGAGTTAGAAGAAATTCCACAGGTACCAATCACCTGCATTTACACAAAAACTGATGGTTTAATTCCTTGGAAAAATTGTACTGAAGCAGAAACCTATAGAGATGACATTAAGAATGTTGAAGTTTTTGGAAGTCATTGTGGAATGGGTGCCAATGCTACAGTTTTGCTTACGGTTGCAAATGCGCTGAATGCAAACATAGAAAAATCGTCAAAAAAATCTATTATAGAAAAAATCGAAACCTTATTCTTTCCTCACTTTTGGGAACAAAAAGGCATTTCAAAATTCACCAATCTCTTTTTTAATTGAACATGGAAAACAATTTAAAGAATATTACGAATCACCCAAACTATCAAGCAAGTTTGTTAGAAATTGCTAAATCCGAAAAAATGGATATTAGTGAAGTTCAACAAAAAGGTGAAGCATGTATTCAAGAATTGTATTCACAACAACATCCAATAGCAAATTTATTATCTGTCAAAGGCTTTCAGTTCATGATGTCTAAAGCATATAATAATAAGATTGATGTAGATCCTCAAGAAATAAAAAAATTAATGAAATTAATGCGTCAAAACTCTGTCGCATTTATTTTAACGCATAAAACCTATTTAGATACTGTTGTTTTGGTGACAACCTTAGCTCAATATGGTATGCCCATTCCATTTACTTTTGGTGGCATAAATTTAGCTTTTCCTGGTTTAAAACAATTGGGTAAAAAATCTGGACTTATTTTTATTAGAAGAAGTTTTAAAGATGATTTAATTTACAAAGCCTCCTTAAGGCATTACATTTCTTGCCTCATTGAAAATGGCGATCATCTAACTTGGAACATAGAAGGTACAAGATCTAGAACAGGTAAAATTGTTTACCCACAAATGGGGATTTTAAAATACATCATGGAAGGTGCACAAGACAGTACTAGAAATATTAAGTACGTTCCAGTTTCTATTGTTTATGATTTGATTCCTGATGTAAAGCAGATGACTGAAGAAGGAAGAGGAGTAGAAAAACAGTCTGAAGACGTTAAAGGCTTTGTAAAATATTTTAGAAAATTAGGTAACGAATATGGCAAAGCAGCTATTCGTTTTGGAGAGCCTGTAGATGCTAGTGAACATCAAAATGCGATTATTCCAGATATAGAAGAAGATAGTTACTCAGACAAAAATACCTTGCCTCGTTTTGCGTTTGAACTTATTCATAAGGCAAATAGAATTACTCCAGTTACTACAGTATCTTTAGTTTGTAATGTGTTGCTTAATAATTTTGCGCTAACAAAGAAGGAGATAGAATTCAGTGTTCTAAAACTGATGAATTATATAGAACAACGTAAAAACGATGTATTGATTGAACGTGGAAAAAGCATAAGTGCCTCAGTTCAAAAAGCATTAAATTTATTAAAAAGTTCAGGAATTATTCAGAAGAACAAAGCTGGTTATAAAACGAAATACACTTTAAATACAAGAGAATTTTTACCAGCCACTTATTATGCAAATATGGCTTCTGCTCATTTGTATCATAGAGCTTTTATAGAAATTGCATTGGTAAAAATAAAGGATGAAAAATCAAATAGAATTTTATCTTTTTGGGAAGAAATAATGCAACTGAGAGATTTATTCAAATTCGAATTCTTCTATACAAATAAACCTCAATTTAGTTCAGAAATTGAAAGCGAATTGGATTTATTTGATAAAAATTGGCGTAAAACCATAAGTGATGAAAACGCAGACATAACTAAATTATTAGCCAAACAAGAACTCTTTGTATCTAAAGGTTTATTACTTATCTATTTAGAAGCCAATAAAATAGTTTGTAAAACATTACAATCTTGGGATTTAGAAGATGATTTCTCTGATGAAGATTTTATAGAATTATGCCTCTTTAAAGGAAAGGAATTACATTGGAAAAATAGAATTAGCAGATTAGAAAGTGCATCTAAACCTTTCTTGATAAGCGCTTTACGCTTGGCAAAAAACAAAAATTTACTTCCTTCAGATAAAAAGTTAGACTTCAAAAGATTAGACCTTTGGATGTCTCAATTAGAGGAACTTACTGAGCGTTTGCAATATTTACAAAACTTAGAGTCTGAATCTTTAAAGAAAATTAAAAAGCAAAAAGACGATATTGAAAAAGTACCTGGTGCTGAGATTATTAGTATTGCAGAGGAAGTTTTAGAAGATGAAGAAGGGCCTCATATTGCAGCTTTCTTTGATCTAGATAGAACTTTAATAAATGATTTTTCTGCCAAACAGTTTGTAAAATCACGCTTTTTAAGCGGAAAATCAACCCCTAAAGAATTACTCTCTCAATTTGCAACGCTAACAGCCTATGCAATTGGTAACAGAGATTTTGAAATTCTAACTAAAATATCTGCTTTAGGCGTAAAAGGAATTTCTGAAAAACAGTTTAAAGATCTAGGTGAAGAAATTTATAAAGACCATTTAATTTCTACTATATATCCAGAATCAAAAACATTAATAGCCTCTCATCTAGAAAAAGGTCATAAAGTAGTTATTGTATCTGCTGCAACTCGTTATCAAGTAACACCAATTGCAAACGGCTTAGGTATTACAGAAATTTATTGCACAGAAATGGAAGTTAAAAAAGGCAAATTTACTGGTCTTATTTCTGAAATGTGTTGGGCAGAAGGCAAAGCAAGAGCAGGTAGAAAATTTGCAAAAGCTAATAATATAGATTTATCTAAAAGTTTCTTTTATACAGATAGTATAGATGACTACCCTCTTTTAGAAATTGTTGGGAAGCCTGTTGCAACAAATCCAGATAATAAATTATCGCAATTAGCTTTCGAAAACAATTGGAAAATTTTACGATTTAAAAAGAATACTAAAAAACCTGTAGTAAATGGTTTAAGAACAGGTTTAGCTGCTGCAAGTTTATATCCATCTGCCTTAAAAGGCATTGTAAAAGGTACGCTTGCCATGTCTCAAAGAGAAGGTATAAATGCTACAATTACAAGTATTGGAGATTTAGGAACAAAGCTAGCAGGCTTAGATATAAATGTTAAAAATAAACACAATTTAGAAGATCATAGACCAGCAGTATTTTGCTTTAACCATCAATCTTCAGCAGACTTTTTTGTGATTTTAAAATTGCTACAAAAAGACGTTACAGGAATTGCTAAAAAAGAATTAGAATTTACTCCTTTTGGGCCAGTGTTTAAAGCTATGGGTGCTATTTTTATTGATAGATCAAATAAGAAAAAAGCACTAGCTTCAATGAAAAATGCAGCAAATGTCTTAAAAAACGGAACTTCTGTAGCTATTGCTCCAGAAGGCACAAGAAGTGGAAGTAAAAAATTAGGAGCATTTAAAAAAGGTGCCTTTCATTTGGCTATAAAGGCTGGTGTGCCTATTGTGCCAATAGTAATAAAAAACGCATATATGGCTATGCCCAAAGGAAGCAACATATTTAGTCCTACACATATAGAAGTTGTGGTTTTAGATCCTGTAGATACAGCTGAATGGAAACCAAAGCATATAGAAACTTACGTTGATGAAGTAAGAGAATTATTTGTAAAAGAATTAGAAAATTAATCATCTAAACTAACATTATGAAACTACAAGTTGGCTTATTAGGTGGTGGTTCATGGGGAACTACTGTAGCATCATTAACTGCTAAAAACAGCAAAACTATTCTTTGGGCTAGAAATCAAGAAACAGTAGATGAAATCAATAATTCTCATACTAATGAAAAGTACTTGCCAGATGCAAAATTGACACACAGTCTGCAAGCGTCAACATCTATAAGAGAAACAGTGGAAGAAGCAGATGTAATTGTAATGGGTGTACCTGCACAAAGTTTTAGAGAAGTATTAAAAGAAGCAAAACCACATATAAGGCCTTGGGTACCAATAATTAACCTTGCTAAAGGATTGGAGATTAGCACAAAAAAAAGAATGACAGAAATTATAGAAGAAATAATGCCTGGTCATCCTGCAGGTGTTTTAACTGGGCCAAATTTAGCTAAGGAAATTCATTTTGGTAATGCAGCTGCTGCTGTAATTGCAATGGTAGATAAAACCATAGCTTCTAAATTACAAGATGTTTTTAGCTCTGGTTTATTTAGAGTTTATACCAATACAGATGTTATTGGGTGTGAATTAGGTGGAGCCTTAAAAAATATAATAGCAATTGCATCAGGAATGGGTGATGGAGCAGATGCAGGAGACAATACAAGAGCAGCAATTATTACAAGAGGTTTAGCTGAACTTACAAGATTAGGAATTGCTATGGGTGGTAAAAAACAAACATTTTATGGTTTAGCAGGTATGGGTGATTTGGTTGCCACCTGTTCTTCTTCTCAAAGTAGAAATCATCATGTAGGTTTTGAACTTGGTAAAGGCAAAAACCTAGAACAGATTATAAATGAAATGAATGAAGTGGCAGAAGGTGTAAAAACAGCTAAAGTTGTTATGGAACTTGCCAAGAAATATAAAGTAGATATGCCAATTTCTGAACAAATTTACAAAGTACTTTACGAAGGTAGCACTGTTAATGAAGCATTTAAAGGGCTTTTAAGATATGAAGTAGGGTCTGAAAAAGAACCAGGATAAAATTTTAGATATGAAGAAAAAACAAGAACAAAATGCATCTTTTATGGTGCGTTTTCAACAGCAAATTTTTGAAGAAAATGGAGAATCTAAAATTCAGTGGAGAGGAAAAATAACACACGTACAAGATGGTTCTGAACAACGGTTTTCAGACTTTAAGGATGCTTTGGATTTTATGCAAAATACGTTAGCAGATTTAACGCATGAAGCTACTATAGATGAGCAATCAGAGAAAAGAGAGAACCTGATAAACAAAAGTCTTTCTATGTGGAAAACCATAAAAGATGTTGGCCCAAAAGTAATTAGAGATACCATAAAAGATCCTAAGAAACAGTTTGAAAATATACAAGATCAAATTCAAGATCAAATTTCAAATTTAGGAGATGAACTATCAGAAAAAGTTCAAATTAATGAATGGAGAAATGCCTCTAGAGCTGACTTTAATAAAATTCAAAATCAGATTGACACACTCACATCAGAAATAAAAAAATTGAGTACCAAAATGGATTCAATGAAAAAGAATTAATTGATTAATGTCAGATTTTCAACAACAACTTATTGACCTAGAAAACTTTCAAACGAATGCTGTTATTCGAATTGAAACTTTAGGCAATTTTGTTGTTTGGAGAGATAATGCAAAGGTTGAAAACAAAAGCTGGGGAAGAGATAAAACGATTCAGTTACTACAATATCTAGTTTCCTACAGAAAAAGAAATGCACTGCATAAAGAAAAGATTATGGACAATCTTTGGGAAGATTGGAATGATAGAGACTTTAAAGTAGCTTTGCATGGTATAAATAAAGTCTTAGAACCAGATAGAGCCTCTAGAACAGAACCTGTTTTTATTGTAAGACAAGGTGTAAGTTATCAAATTGATTTAGACAAAGTTTGGATAGATGTAGAAGCTTTAGAGCAACTTATTATTATTGGTAACAGCAATTTTAGCTCAGATCATAATATCGCAAAAGAAGCTTATCAAAAAGCAATAGCACTATATAAAGGCAGTTTTCTACCTAACAGAATTTATGAAGATTGGTCTTCAGAAGAAAGAGAAAAATCTCAATTACTAATTTTAAGTGCATATATTACTCTAGCAGATATACTATTGAAAGAAAATCCGTTAGAAAGTATTCGTTTAGCACAAAATGCATTATCTATTGATGCAACTTGGGAAGATGCTTACAGAATTCAAATGCAAGCATACATCAATAAGGGTAATAGACCACAAGCCATAAAAACCTATATGAAGTGTGAGGCTATTTTAGAAGAAGAATATGGAATTTCTCCACTTCCAGAAACAAAGAAACTTCTAAAGAAAATAGAAGAAATCAACTAACAATCAAATGATTAACTTTATTGTAACTCATTTGTAACTCCAATTATTTATTTTTGTAGAAAATTAATTAGAATGAGTTTCTAATGAGATTTATATCTATAATTTCATAATCTTTTTTGCAACTCATCTGTAACTCTCATATTGTAAGTTTGTTACATAAAATTTAAATTATTATAAAAATATATATTATGGCAACAAAAAAGTCTAAAAAACAAGAAGATAAATTAGGAAAAGCAAAAGCAATCGTTAAAAGAATTAATAGCGATTTAATTGATGCTTCATTTAATGCTATTGAAACTACTGTAAAAACAGGAGAAAAATGGCAAAAACTAACTGCTAAGTTAGTTAAGAAAGCAGAGCCTTTAACAAAGCAACAAATTAACATGGTTGTAGAAACTGCTGAGTCTATTAAAGGTCAGTTAGAAAATAGTACTGATCGTTTAAAAACATTAGTAGGTTATGACCCAAAAATGTTAGAAGATGCTAAGAAAATGGTAAAAGAAAATCCTTTAGTAGAAAAAGCTGAAGAGATGAAAGAAAAGCTAGAGAAAGAAGTAGCTAACAACAAGTATGTTAAAAAAGCAGAAAAAATGTCTGATAAGTTAAAGAAAAACATTTCTGAAACTATAGATGATGTAAAAGGTAAAATCGAAGATTATACAGAAGATGCTTTAAATAATGTAAACGAAAAGTTAGAAGATATTAAGCCTGTAAAAACTAAAAAATCTACACCTAAGAAAAAAGTTGTAAAGAAAGAAGTAGCTGTAGAAGAAAAAATAGTTGTTAAGAAAACTGAGGTTAAAGATGATTTAAAAGTAATTAAAGGTATTGGGCCAGTTTTAGAAAAATCATTAAATGATTTAGACGTAACTGCTTATGAGCAAATCGCAAAAATGACCATTAAGAACATGACTAAATTATTAACAGATGCAGGAATTAATGCTAAAATTTATGATTTATCTGGTTGGAAAGCTCAAGCAAAGTTAGCTTTAAAAGGAGATATGGAAGCAGTGAAAAACTGGGAAAGAAAATAACCAAAAAAAATTAAGACATGATTACTAAAAAAATAGATACTAAGAAGATTTCTAAAAAAGTGGAAAAAGCATTTAAAAACGCTAAAACTACAAGTGCAAAAGCTAATGATTACGCTTTAAACACAACAGAAAAAGTTGTAACTGAAACTATAGATATTGCTAGCCAATTACAACAGGTTACAGACAAAGCTCTAAAAAGTAGAATTGAGTTATTAGGTAAAAAACAAAACCTAATGTTCGATACTTTAGAAGCATACAAAAAACAACTTTTAAAAGGAAAAAAGAAGTTGAGAAAAGCATTTGCTTAATTGCAAAATACTCCTAAATAAAACCAAGTTAAAATTTAACTTGGTTTTTTGTTTTTATAGGCATTGTTATGCTTTAATCGAGCAAACGTTTCGTATTTTTGTTTAAAGTTTTAAGCAAAATGAAAAACAAAAAGCAAAGTTCAAAATTAGACATCCTTACACTTTATATGGATTTGGTTTCTGAGCATCAAGCAAAACCAGATAGTGTTGAGGATTTTTGTGAACAAACCAACTTAGATGAAGAAAATTTTTACGCGCATTTTAAATCATTAAATAAAGTAGAGAAAACCATTTTTAAAGAGTTATTTAAAAACTCTTTAGAGGTGTTAAATGAAAGCGAAGAGTTTTTGTCTTTTGATGCTAAAAACAAACTGATAAGTTTATACTTTACATTCTTCGAAAACTTCACTTTAAACAGAGCTTATTTAGAGGTTGTTTTAAAAGGATGTAGAAACAAACTACAATCTTACAAAACACTTTCTGGCTTAAAGAAAAGCTTTATTCATTTTATAGATAGTTTAGAATTAACAGATAGTATTCTACCTATAGATGGCTTAGAAAAAATTCAAAATAATGTAATAAGCCATTCAGCTTGGATACAATTACTAATCACCATTAAATTTTGGTTAGAAGATACATCTGATTCTTTTGAGAAGACAGATATTTTTATAGAAAAATCAATCAATACCAGTTTCGAATTAATAGAAAACAAATTCCTAAAAAATGTATTTGATTTAGGAAAGTTTGTGTACAAAGAAAAGTTTCAAAAAAATACGGATTAAGGTATGAAAAAAGCAAGCAAAATTCCGATTACTAAAATTCAACGTGCTTCTAAACTTGTAAAAACAGGTGCAAAAGTGGGCGTGAATTATTTAAAATATTATGGTGATAAAATTACCAAAACTGAAGAAGATGCCAGAGAGCAGTTAAATAAAAATAACGCAGAAGACATTTACGACAGTTTAAAAGATTTAAAAGGTAGCCCATTAAAAGTAGCACAAATGCTTAGTATGGAAAAAAG
Source organism: Polaribacter dokdonensis (assembly GCF_024362345.1). Taxonomy (GTDB): domain Bacteria; phylum Bacteroidota; class Bacteroidia; order Flavobacteriales; family Flavobacteriaceae; genus Polaribacter; species Polaribacter dokdonensis. The sequence goes on from NZ_CP101505.1 coordinate 1,352,287, forward strand.
CATATTGCCTAGAGCTTACGTAGAAAAGTTCTCTTTGGCTCAATTTTCTGTACCTCCATTATCTGAGGCTTTGGTGCTAAAAACCTTTAAGAAAAGTTTTGGTAAATTTCCATCAGAAATTTATGACAAATTCGATGTTAAAGCATACAATGCTGCAAGTATTGGTCAAGTGCATAAAGCTGAAAAAGATGGCAAACAATTAGCAGTTAAAATTCAATATCCAGGAGTTTCAGACAGTATAAAGTCAGATTTAGCTATGCTAAAACCTTTTGTTATTCGAATGTTTAACATGAAAGGTAAAACATCAGATGAGTACTTTTTTGAGGTACAAGATAAACTATTAGAAGAAACAGACTATGTATTAGAAGTGCAACAAAGTCAAGAAATTGTAGACAGTTGCAGCCACATACCAAACCTAGCATTTCCTACTTATTATCCAGAGTTATCATCCAAACAAATTATTACTATGGATTGGATGAAAGGTGTTCACTTGTCTGAATTTACAGCAGTAAATACAGATCAAGAAAAAGCAAATGCTATAGGTCAAGCTTTGTGGGATTTTTACATGTTTCAAATTCATAATCTTAAAAAAGTACATGCAGATCCACATCCAGGAAACTTCTTAGTTTCTAAGAAAGGAGAACTTATTGCTTTAGATTTTGGTTGCATGAAAACCATTCCTTTAGATTTTTATAATCCGTATTTTATTTTAGCTAGAAAAGAAACTTTATCAGACAGAAAATTGTTTGAAGAAAAAATGTTTGAGTTAGAAATTCTTAGAAAAGAGGACAGTAAAGAAGAGTTCGATTTTTTTAATGCTATGTTTCATGAAATGCTATCAATTTTTACACAACCATTTCACGAAGAAGTTTTCGATTTTTCTGACCCAGTATTTTTTGGTAAAATTTCTGAATTTGGAGAACGTTATTCTAAAAACGTAGAGTTAAGATCTTATGATGCAAGTAGGGGTTCTAAACACTTTATTTATATGAACAGAACCTTTTTTGGATTGTACAATTTAATGTTCGATTTAAAGGCGCAAGATATTAAGATTAATAATTTTATGAATTTGTAAAATCTTTACTACTTTCGTAGAATAAAGAAGAACAAATCAAATAAAATTTATGCTAATTATAGGAATTGCAGGTGGAACTGGAAGTGGAAAAACTACGGTTGTAAATCAGATTGTTAAACAACTTCCTACAGATGAAGTTTGTGTAATTTCGCAAGATTCATACTACAAGGCTACAGATAATTTGTCTTATGAAGAGCGTACAAAAATAAATTTCGATCATCCAAGAGCTATAGATTTCGAACTTTTAATAAAACATTTAAAAGATTTAAAAAAAGGTAAAACTGTAAATCAGCCTGTATACTCTTTTGTTACACACAATAGAACTAAAGATATTTTTAAAACCCAGCCAAGAAAGGTGGTTATTGTAGAGGGTATTTTAATTTTTAATAGTGAAGAATTAAGAGATTTATTCGATATTAAAATCTTTGTACATGCAGAAACAGATGAGCGTTTGATAAGAAGAGTTCGTAGAGATATTACAGACAGAGGTAGAGATATAGATGAAGTTTTAAATCGCTACCAAAACACCTTAAAACCTATGCATCAGCAGTTTATAGAGCCTACTAAGAATTTTGCTGATATCATTATACCTAATGACAGATACAATACTGTAGCCATAGATATTGTTAGAAGTGTAATTAACGAACGTTTGTAAATGAGCTTTTTTCAAAAATTAAAAAATAACACCGTCTTTAAAATCTTTACAAATATTTTTGTAATTATTTTAATTCCATTTATAATTTGGATGTTATTTTTTGATGAAAATTCTTATTTAATTCATCGTAAATTTAATAACGAAATCGAAGATTTAGAAAGTACCATTTCTTTTTATCAAGATAAAATTGCCAAAGACAAAGAGACTATAAAAAAGCTCCAAGATTCTTTAGAACTAGAACGCTTTGCAAGAGAAAAGTATTTGATGAAGAAAGAAAATGAAGATATTTATATTATTGAATTTGATACCATAAAAGACTAATGAATAATTTTCTATTTGATGAATTTGAACCTGTATCAGCAGCTACTTGGAAACAAAAAATTCAAGTAGATTTAAAAGGTGCAGATTACAATGATACTCTACTATCTAAAACAAATGAAGGCATTACTATAAAGCCTTTTTACACCAAAGAAGATAGAAGTAATACAACTATTCAATTACCAAAAGAAGGCTTTAATATTTGTCAAACTATTTTTATTGATGATGAAAAAATTGCCAATTCTTTAGCTTTAGACGCATTAAAAAGAGGTGCAAATACCATACAGTTTAAAGCTTCAAAAAGTTTTAATCCAAAACCACTTCTAAGAGATTTTCCTGGTAAAACTATTTTGTACTTTAACCTAAGTTTTTTAGACGCTGATTTTATTACTGAACTTTCAGAATTTTGTGATGATAATAACACTTTCATTCAAACTGATATTATTGGTAATTTGGCTGAAAGTGGTAATTGGTTTATCAATTTAAAAGAAGACCACAATCAATTAAAACAAATTGTTGAAAAAGCTAATAATTGCATTACTATTTCAGCAGATTTATATCAAAATGCAGGTGCCAATTGCACACAACAATTATCTTATGCCTTAGCACATACCAATGAGTACTTAAATCATTTTGGTAAAGATGTGGCCTCTAAAATCAGCTTTAATTTTGCTGTTGGTAGTAATTACTTTTTTGAAATTGCCAAATTAAGAGCATTTAGAATTTTATGGAACTCACTTTTAAACGAGTATGATGCACCAAATCAAACAGCTCATATTTTTACACAACCTAGTTTACGAAACAAAACACTGTATGATTACAATGTAAATATGCTTAGAACTACTTCTGAATGTATGAGTGCAATTTTAGGTGGCTCCAATACCATTTGTAATGTTGCCTATGATGAAATTTATCATAAATCAAATGAGTTTGGAGAACGCATTTCTAGAAATCAGCTTTTAATTTTACAACAAGAAAGTTACTTTCAAGAAGCTCAAACTTTTGCAAATGGAGCATATTATATAGAATCAATTACCAATCAATTGGCTGAAAAAGCATTAGCTCTTTTTAAAAACATAGAAAAAGCTGGTGGATTTTTAAAACAATTGAAAGAAGGTACCATCCAAAGAAAAATTAACGAAAGTGCTGCAAAAGAAGAAGACAATTTTAAAGCGAATAAAACAGTATTGTTAGGTACAAACCTACAGATAAATACTGCTGATAAAATGAAGCAAAATTTAGAATTGTATCCTTTTGTAAAACAAAGAAATATAAAAACATTAATTACTCCAATTGTTCGAAAGCGACTTGCTGAAACAGTTGAAAAAGAACGTTTAGAAAATGAGTAGAAAAAATGTTTCCAACATAAAACTAGCACAAAGTCAAGATGCAAATTCCAAAGACTTTTCTCATGAAGATTTTGTTGCAGGTATTGCCCCTAATTTAAGAGGCCCATACTCTACAATGTACGTTCGTAGACCTTGGACAATAAGACAATATGCAGGTTTTTCTACTGCTGAAGAAAGCAATGCTTTTTACAGAAGAAATTTAGAAGCAGGACAAAAAGGGCTATCTGTTGCTTTTGATTTAGCTACTCATAGAGGTTATGATTCAGATCATGAACGTGTACAAGGAGATGTAGGTAAAGCAGGTGTTGCTATTGATTCTGTAGAAGACATGAAGGTTTTATTCGATAAAATTCCTTTAGACAAAATGTCTGTGTCTATGACTATGAATGGTGCAGTTTTGCCTATTCTAGCTTTTTATATTGTAGCTGCAGAAGAACAAGGTGTAGCTCCAGAATTATTATCAGGTACAATTCAAAATGATATATTAAAGGAGTTTATGGTTAGAAATACTTATATCTACCCTCCTTCTCCATCTATGAAAATCATTGCTGATATTTTTAAGTATACTAGTAATAATATGCCAAAATTTAATTCTATTTCCATCTCTGGTTATCACATGCAAGAAGCAGGTGCAACTGCAGAAATTGAATTAGCTTACACTTTAGCTGATGGTTTAGAGTACATTAAAAAAGGTATTGAAACAGGTATGGACATAGATACTTTTGCTCCAAGATTATCATTCTTTTGGGCAATTGGTATGGACCATTTTACAGAAATAGCAAAATTAAGAGCAGCTAGAATGTTATGGGCCAAAATTGTAAAGCAATTCAACCCTAAAAATCCAAAATCATTAGCTTTAAGAACACACTGTCAAACCAGTGGATGGTCTTTAACTGAACAAGATCCTTTTAATAATGTTGCAAGAACTACTATTGAAGCAATGGCTGCTGCTTTTGGTGGCACACAAAGTTTACATACAAATGCGCTAGATGAAGCTATTGCTTTACCAACAGATTTTTCTGCGAGAATTGCTAGAAATACACAAATCTATTTACAACAAGAAACACAAATAACAAAAACCGTAGATCCTTGGGCTGGTAGTTATCATGTTGAAAAACGTACAGAAGAAATTGCAAATAAAGCTTGGGAACTAATTCAAGAAGTAGAAGAATTAGGAGGAATGACCAAAGCTATAGAAAAAGGAATTCCAAAATTAAGAATTGAGGAGGCTGCTGCTCAAAAGCAAGCCAAAATTGATAGTGGTCAAGATATAATTGTTGGTGTAAACAAATATCAATTAAAACAAGAAGATCCTTTACATATTTTAGAGGTAGATAATGAAGCAGTAAGAAAATCTCAAATTGAAAGATTAAATGATTTAAAAGCCAAAAGAGATTCTAATTCTGTAGCAACTTGTCTAAAAAACCTAACAAAAGCTGCAAAATCAAGTGAAGGTAATTTATTAGATTTGGCTGTAAAAGCTGCTAAAAACAGAGCCACTTTAGGTGAAATTTCTGATGCTCTAGAAGTTGTTTTTGGCAGACATAAAGCTGTAACTAAAACCATTTCTGGTGTGTATAGTAAAGAAATAAAAGACGATAAGTTATTTAAAGAAGCTTCTGAATTAGCAGATAAATTTGCAGAATTAGAGGGTAGACGTCCAAGAATAATGATTGCAAAATTAGGTCAAGATGGGCATGATAGAGGAGCAAAAGTTGTTGCTACAGGTTATGCAGATTTAGGCTTTGATGTAGATATTGGCCCATTATTTCAAACACCACAAGAAGCTACAAAACAGGCTGTAGAAAACGATGTTCATATCTTAGGTATATCCTCTTTGGCTGCAGGCCATAAAACTTTGGTTCCACAAGTTATTGCTGAATTAAAGAAATATGGTAGAGAAGATATTATGGTAATTGTTGGTGGAGTTATTCCTGCTCAAGATTATCAATATTTATTCGATGCTGGTGCTGTTGGTGTTTTTGGCCCAGGAACCAAAATTGCACAAGCTGCTATAGATTTAATAACTATTTTAATAGATAGTATCGCTGAATAAGCCAAATCCTTTATGAATTAATTTTATTTCTTTTAAAGTTAATTCAACATATAAATTATTATCAAATTTGTTAAAAATCATCAACTATGGCAATTTTAGGAAACATTATTAAAGGAGTAATTAACTTAACAGATACATTATCCTCTGATGCAAATCATGTAGAAGCTCAAGAAAAAATTTTGAGAACACTCTTAGAAACTGCAAAGGAAACTCAATTTGGTAAAAAATATAATTTTGAAACAATTTTATTAAGTGATGATATCTGCGAATCTTTTGCAGACTCTGTACCCTATTTTGATTATAATAAAATTAATGATGAATGGTGGCACAAATTACACGAAGGTGAAGTTGATGTAACATGGCCAGGATCACCATCCTATTTTGCATTAAGTTCTGGTACTACAGGAAAAAGTAGTAAAAGAATTCCTGTTACAGATAAAATGATTGATGCTATAAAAAGCTCGGGAATTAAGCAGGTGTTGTCCTTAAATCATTTTGATTTACCCTCAGATTTTTTCGAAAAAGAAATTATGATGCTTGGTAGCTCTACAGATCTAAAAGAAAAAGATGATCATTTAGAAGGAGAAATTAGCGGAATTAGCGCAAGCAACATTCCATTTTGGTTTAAAGGATATTACAAACCAGGAGAAGATATTGCAAAAATTGATGATTGGGATGATCGTGTTTTACATATTGCTCAAAATGCCAAAAGTTGGGATATTGGTGCTTTAAGTGGAATACCTGCCTGGATAGAATTGATGTTGCAAGAGGTAATAAAATATCACAACCTAAATAACATTCATGAAATTTGGCCAAATCTGCAAGTGTATACTTCAGGTGGTGTTGCATTTAGCCCCTATGAAAAAAGTTTTAAAGCACTTTTAGGAAAACCTGTAACAGTTATAGACACTTATTTAGCTTCAGAAGGTTACATAGCTACACAAACAAGACCAGAAACAGATGCAATGCAACTAAATACAGAGAATGGTATTTATTTTGAATTTGTTCCTATGAATCCAGATTACATAAAGGCAGATGGTTCATTAAAGAAAAATGCCCCTTCTCTAACACTAAAAGAGGTAGAGTTAGACCAGGATTATATTTTAATAATTAGCACTGTTAGTGGAGCTTGGCGTTATTTAATTGGTGATACAATTGCATTTACAAATGTAGAAAGAGCCGAAATTAAAATTACAGGTAGAACTAAGTTTTTCTTAAATACAGTAGGTTCGCAACTTTCTGTAAATAAAATGGATGATGCCATGAAAAATTTAGAAGAGCAATACAATACCAAAATTACAGAATATACAATTTGTGCAAAACGTTTTGAAGATGGTGAGTTTTATCATTCTTGGTATATAGGTGCAGATATTAATGCTGATGATAAAGATATTGCAAATTCATTAGATGAATTTCTTAAAGACGCTAACAAAAACTATAGAGTTGCAAGAAGCAAAGCTTTAAAAGGCGTAAAAGTAACTGTAATACCTGTAGAAAAGTTTTATGCTTGGAGCGATCAAAACAAGAAAAAAGGTGGCCAAGTAAAAATGGCACGTGTAATGAAAGAAGATAAATTTAAAGAGTGGGAAAATTTTGTGAACGATTAATTTTTTTGTTCGCTTTCTCTAAACTTTTTAATTTGCGTATTTGCTCTTTCTAATTCATTTTTAGTGGGTTTTTCTGGTTTTTGTTCTTTGGCTAGTTCTGGTTCAAAAGTAAGTTCAGTATATAAAGGGTAATGATCTGAATTAACATCTCCTCTAACCTCAATATTTTTAATTCTGAACTCTTCCGACACAAATATGTGATCTAAGGGCCATTTTAAGATATTACTATCAGCACTATACGTATTAAAGAAACCTCTACCCAATCTCGCATCTAGTAAAGTACTCACATTCTTAAATAATTGAGATGTTTCTGACCAAGCAACATCATTAAAATCACCCAAAACTAATGTTGGTAATTCTCTCTCTAAACTCATTTTTGCAATCATCATCATTTCTGCATCTCTATTGGTAGACATATCATTTTCTTGTGGAACTGGAGGCGTTGGATGAATGGCATAAAACTGAATTAAATTCCCATCTTTTAATCGTAATTTTCCATGTATAGAAGGTATACTATCACTTACTAAAAACTTAGTTTCAATATCTACCAAATCTAATTTTGAATACAATGCCATACCATAAGTATTATCAATTGGCACTAATTGTTTCTGATAATCATTTGCAAAGAAATCGCTTACCTCATCAATCCATTTTTGATCTGTTTCTGTTAATAACACAACATCTGGATCCACCTTTTTCAGGTCAGCAATTAACAAGTTTTTCTTTTCATTCTTCTGTAAAACGTTACTCGTATAAATTTTTAAAGAGTTGGTATTAGATGCACTGCTATCTTTAATTTCCAAATCATTTAAAAATGTATAAGGATATATTTTTAAAAACTGAAATACCAAACAAGCGCCTACAATTGAAATAAACAGGTAATCTTTAACATTCTTAAAATCGAATCGAATAAAGTAAACTAAGAAAGCTATTAAGGTTAATAAAGTTAGTTGTATATGTGGAAAATCAAAAACTCTAATCCACCAATAATCTACAGCAATAAAAGGGAATATAGTTATAACTATGGCAAGTACACCAAATCCAATTAAAAATTTCTTAAGCATAGTTTTTTCTTTTATTAGCACTCTTTAGGTAAATATAATATTTTAACTCCAAAAGATTATTTTAGTAACTCTATTCTAGTCTGAACAATTCCTATTTTAACCTGTTTTTTTTTAGTTAAAAGGACCACTTATAAAGTCGCTTTTTTTATGCGTTTTTGTTATAGATTTAAAGAATAGTATCATTTAAAATTGTTACTTTTAAAAACCTTACCAAACCTTTTTATCGAGAATCAACAACACTAATAACACACTATAAAATAGTAGTTTATGTCTTTTGAGCGCACTTTAGAAAAACTTAAAATTTTAGCAGATGCTGCTAAATACGATGTTTCCTGTTCATCAAGTGGAAGCAAAAGAACCAATACCAATAAAGGTTTAGGCGATTCTACAGGAATGGGTATTTGCCATTCTTACACAGAAGATGGTAGATGTGTTTCTTTACTTAAAATTTTGCTGACCAATCACTGTATTTTTGATTGCGCTTATTGTGTTACACGTAAAAGTAATGATGTAAAAAGAGCTGCATTTAAAGTGCAAGAAGTAGTAGACTTAACCATCAATTTTTACAGAAGAAATTATATTGAAGGTCTATTTTTAAGTTCTGGTATTTTTAAAAGTGCAGATTATACCATGGAACGTTTGGTAGCTGTTGCCAAAAAATTACGTTTAGAAGAAAATTTTAATGGGTATATTCATTTAAAGTCAATTCCTGGGGCTTCTGATGAGTTAATGCGTGAAGCAGGTTTGTATGCAGACAGGTTGAGTGTAAATATTGAAATCCCTACAAAAAGCGGATTAAAATTGCTGGCACCAGACAAAAATTTTGATGATTTTATAAAACCTATGGAAAAGGTGAAAAATGAAATTATTCAATACAAATCTGAAAAGAAAATTATAAAAAGCACTCCTAAATATGCTCCTGCAGGCCAAAGTACACAGATGATTGTTGGTGCAAGTGGAGAAAATGATTTCCAAATTTTAAAAACAGCAGAACATTATTACAAGAATTATAATTTAAAAAGAGTCTATTATTCTGGTTATGTGCCAATTTCTTATGATGACAGATTACCTTCTATAGGTAGTGAAGTGCCTATGTTACGTGAAAACAGATTATATCAATCAGATTGGTTAACGCGCTTTTATGGTTTTCAAACAAATGAAATTGTAAACTTAAATCATCAGCAATTAGATTTAGATATCGATCCTAAGTTGAGTTGGGCTTTACGTAATCTACACGAATTTCCTGTTGATGTAAATAAAGCTGATAAAAGAATGTTGGCTAGAATTCCTGGTGTTGGTATGAAATCTGTAACCAAAATATTAATGGCTAGAAAATATCGAAGATTAAATTGGGATCATCTTAAAAAAATAGGAATTGCATTTAACAGAGCACAATACTTCTTGGTTTGCGATAGTAATTTATTTGAACGAAGAGATTTACCAGCAGAAAAAATTAAAGCAAATATATTACGCAATTCAAATAGCAAGTATGATAAATTGTTGAGTCCTCAATTAAATTTATTTTCTTAAATGCAGCATAAAAGTTTAATTTACGATGGTACATTTGAAGGTTTTCTTTCTTGTGTTTTTTATGTTTTTGAATACAAACTAAGTGATGTAACAATTCAAAACGAATTTGTAAATCAAAATGAATTATTTGCAGATACAGAAACCATTCTAACTGATAAGCAAAAATCAAATCGTGTTTGGAAAGGTTTAAAACAAAAAGCATCAACCCTAACATCCACTAAAATTTATTATGCTTTTTTAAGTGAGCAACCTAAAGTTGAAAATGTATTGTTAGACTATATACAATACATTTTTAAAAGCTCAGAAAAAGTAGATACAGACTTTACACAACCAAGTGTTTTAAAAACTTCTCAAATTGCAAAAAATGTAAGTAGAGAAAAACACAGAATGGAAGCATTTGTGCGTTTTAAACTTACCAAAGACAATATTTATTTTGCAAATATTGAACCCAATTTTAATGTATTACCTTTAATTGCAAGGCATTTTAAAAGCAGATATGCAGATCAAAAATGGATTATTTATGATATTAGAAGAAATTATGGTTTGTTTTATGATTTACTTAAGTTAGATTTCATCGATCTCGATTTTCCAGATAATTTTGATTTCTCAAAAACCAGTTCAGATTTTTTTAGTGAACAGGAATTTGATTTTCAAAAACTTTGGAAAGATTACTTTGATAGCACCAACATTAAAGAACGTAAAAACATGAAACTGCATGTAAGACATGTTCCAAAACGTTATTGGAAATATTTAAGCGAAAAACAACCAAATTTATAATCTGCTTACAGCTCCTTTGGCCCAATCTTTTATTCTAGGTCCAAAACATTCTAAAATAGCATCTACACCTATTACACTTCCTTTTGCTAATCTTCCTAAAACTGCTAAAGGAATTTTTCTGCTATCATCATCTAAAACAATTGTTCCATCTTTATTGGTTTCTATACCCAATTTAGAATGTACAGGTTGTAGCAAATCATCTTTTAGTAAATTTAAAATTATAGGAGTTGAGACTTCTAATAATTTAGGAGCACTTAATACACTATTAATTACAACTTCGCAATTCAACTCTTGTTCTCCTTTTTTAAACAACCAATAATCCTTTTTTGTAATTATTTCAGGATCATCCACAAATCGAAAATCTAGAATATTGGCTTCATGTAGGGCAATTAATTGTTGCATGCTTTCAATTGGTGGGCCATAAGAATATCTTTTCATCATTTCATCAAACTGAATTACATCTGCAAAAAGTGCATCACTTACATTTGCATGCGAAAACGATTTGTACAATGTAGGTTGTAAATGTCTTATGACTTGACCAACACAAAAATCTAAAGAAACATTAATTTCATGAGCTGCCATACTTACGTAATTTGTTAATAAACTAATGGTGCTAATTTCTGTATCTAGCAAACATTCATGTTGATGCTGTTGATTTTGAAACCACATTAAAATAGTGTTCTCTAATTGCTCATCACTGTCAGAGGTTTCAATTTTTTGCTCTAAATTCTTATATATTTCAACACCTATTTTAGCAAATAGGGCTTTCAGAAAGTCAGCGTTTTCAGCTTTTACATCTCCCTTTGCATATTTTAGAACTTCTTTTTCAAATTTTGCTAATTGTTTTTCTGATGGTTTAAATTGATTATCAATTTCTTTATTCAGAGGTTTAGGAACCATAGGTAAGCCATCTAAAGAATATGGAATAATTTTTTTGGCTACATTTTGAGATGTAATAAATTTAGAAGCAAAAGTTTTCTTATCAATTATCTTAAACTTCCCTCCTTTTTCTATGGTTAATGCTCTAACTGCATCTATCATGGCCAAACCAAAACCTCGAATTGCAATATTTTTAGATGTACTAGTAGCTTCAGCTTTTATAATTTTATCAATAGGATACGTTTCTGAGAAAAACGTTTTTTTACTTTCTAAGCCATCAATTTCAAAGGCTTTTAAATCTTCAGATAATTTTGTAGTTTGATGACCTATTGTGAGTAAAACCTCATCTAGGACATTGTTGTTTCCAGATAAATCTAATAAGTGAAATTCATTATCCTTTAAGTTTATATCAGCAATAAACGTTTTATGAACTTTTACTATATGATGTTGTTGTAAAACTTCCAAGATAGATTTTGCTCTATTTTTCAAATATTTTCCAATTTCTCTTCTTGGAGGAAATTGATCTGGTAAATGCGCTAAAGCCTCTCTATCTTTAGCTGATAAGGAATCTATATAAGATGGATAACTTGGAATCTCAATTCCATTTAAAATAATTTCAGGTCTGCCTTTTAAATTTCTAAGTGCTCTAACAGTAATATTGGTCCAGTTTACTGTAGATTGTTTGGTGTTCCATACTTGTCCAGCTCCTAATTCTTCCTCACTTTCAAATATGTGCACTGCAATTAATTGGTTCTTTTGCTTAGAAAGTTCTAAAAAAAGCATTTCTAAAGCATTTAATCCTCTTGGGCCAAAACCAACAATTCCTAACTTTTTCATGTATTTATTTTAAAGAAAATTTATCAAAAATATGGGAATATTTTTTCTAATATGATCTCTATTCCGTTTTAATTGAACGCATCTAAAAATAACAGAAAATCCTCTGTATTCCTTTAAAATTAACAGTTTTTTGTATGAATACATCAAAACTTTCAACCTAAAAATTCTTAAATTAGAGGAAAATTTACATATGAAAATGAAAACATCAGACTTTATAATTCAAGCTCTAGAAAACGAGGGTGTTGAATATATTTTTGGATTGCCAGGAGAAGAAAATTTAGATTTATTAGAATCAATCAGAAAATCAGATCAAATAAAATTAATACTTACAAGACATGAACAAGGTGCAGGTTTTATGGCAGCAACTTATGGAAGATTAACAGGTAAATCTGGAGTCTGCATGTCTACATTAGGCCCAGGAGCAACAAATTTAATGACACCAGCAGCCTATGCACAATTAGGTGCAATGCCAATGGTTATGCTCACAGGTCAAAAACCTATTAAAGAGAGCAAACAAGGAAAGTTTCAAATTGTTGATATTTTAGAAATGATGCAACCTTTAACAAAATTCTCTAAGCAAATTACCTATGGTAAAAATTCTGGAGCTATTATCAGAGAAGCTTTTAGATTATCTCAAGAAGAAAGACCTGGAGGTGTGCATATAGAAATACCTGAAGATGTTTGCAAAGAACAAGTTGAAAAACCGCATTTCTTTAATATTATCAATTCTAAAATTCCTTCTGCAAATTTAGAGTCTATTTCTAATGCAGAAAAAATGATAAGAGCTGCTAAAAAACCCTTGTTACTTATTGGTGCAAGTGCCAACAGAAAAAGAGCGAGTGAAGCTCTTACAACATTTGTAGACACCTTAAAAATTCCGTTTTTTAACACTCAAATGGGTAAAGGTATTATCGACGAAAGAAATAAACTATATTTAGGTACAGCAGCATTATCTTCTAATGATTTTATTCATGATGCTATTGAAGAAGCAGATTTAATAATAAATGTTGGTCATGATACTATTGAGAAACCTCCTTTTATAATGGATGTTAATGATAATAGAAAAGTAATTCACATCAACTTTTTTGCAGCCGAAATTAATGAAGTCTATTTTCCGCAATTAAATGTAATTGGAGATATTGCTTACAGTATAGAAAAATTAACAAATGTACTAAAACATTGTGCAGGAAAATGGAATACAGACTATTTTTTAGGTGTCAAAGAAAATGTAGCCAGCCATTTATCCAAGTATGAAGAAGACAATCGTTTTCCTATACTTCCACAACGTTTGGTAAAAATAACTAGAGATCTTTTGGGTGATGAAGATATTGTAACCTTAGATAATGGAATTTATAAAATATGGTTTGCAAGAAATTATCCTGCTTATGCACAAAACACTTTATTACTAGATAATGCATTAGCAACTATGGGAGCAGGTTTTGCTTCAGCAATTATGGCTAAAGAATTGTATCCGAATAAAAAAGTAGTTTCAGTAAATGGTGATGGAGGTTTTATGATGAATTCTCAAGAACTAGAAACCGCAATTCGAATGAAATTAGATCTAGTTGTTATTATTTTGAATGATAATGCCTATGGAATGATTGAATGGAAACAAGAAGGAGAAGGATTTCCAAAATACGGACTAGAGTATCAAAACCCTGATTTTGTAAAATATGCAGAAAGCTTTGGGGCTCATGGCTACAGACCAGATTCTTTAGAAAACTTTAAAGAAATTTACAAAAAAACATTAAAAACAAAAGGTGTTCATGTTATTGATTTGGCTGTAGATTACTCCCTAAATCACAAAATATTGAATGTCTTGTTAAAAGAAAAAACAAAAAAATAAAACTATGAAAAAAGTAACCACAATAAATCCAGCAACAGAAGAAGAAATTGCGAGTTATGATAGATTATCTGCCAGTAATGCTTTAGAAAAGATTGCTAAAGCTAATGAAACATATAAGAGTTGGAAAAATACTTCTTTTGAAGAACGATCAAATCTTATGAGTAAATTGGCTGACATTTTTGATGATCACAAAGAAGAATACGCACAATTAGCTACCCAAGAAATGGGTAAGATGATTGGACAATCTAGAAGTGAAATTGAAAAATGTGCTAAAATCTGTAGGTATTATGCAGATAATATTCATGAGTTATTAGCAGATGAACCTATAAAAACGGAAGCAAAAAAAAGTTATGTTACCTACCAACCATTAGGAGTTTTATTGGCTGTAATGCCTTGGAATTTTCCTTTTTATCAAGTAATTCGTTTTGCTGCACCAGCTGTAATGACAGGTAATACAGGTGTTTTAAAGCACGCATCTAACGTTCAAGGTTGTGCTTTTGCTTTAGAGGATGCATTTAAAAAAGCAGGATTTCCAGAAGGCGTTTTTACCAACTTAAATGTTGAATCAGATGACATCAAAACCATTATAGAAGATAAAAACATAATTGCTGTAACCTTAACAGGTAGTGAACCTGCAGGAAGATCTGTAGCTAAAATAGCTGGAGAAAATTTAAAGAAAACAGTTTTAGAATTAGGAGGTAGTGATGCCTATATCATTTTAGAAGATGCAGATTTAGAAAAAGCTACAGATTTAGCTACTTTTGGTAGATTACAAAATAATGGGCAAACTTGCATTGCTGCCAAACGTTTTATAGTCTTAGAAGAAATCTTTGATGATTTCTTAGAGTTATTCACCAAAAAGATGAAAGAAGCTAAAATGGCTGAGCCTACCAATGAAGATGCATATTATGGACCAATGGCTAGAGTAGATTTACGAGATGAAATTCATGAACAAGTAGAAAAAACAATTAAAGAAGGAGGAAAGTTAATTTTAGGTGGTAAAATACCAAATCAAAAAGGAGCCTATTATCCTGCAACAATATTAGCAGATTTAAAACCTGGAATGACTGCTTTTGACGAAGAACTTTTTGGACCAGTAGCATCTGTAATTAAAGCTAAAAATGAAGAAGAAGCTATAAAGCTAGCTAATAACTCAACCTTTGGTTTGGGTTCTGGTGTTGTAACTGGCGATTCTAAAAGAGGAGAAAAAATTGCGCTACAATTAGAAGCTGGAAATAGTTTTGTAAATAAATTAGTAGCTTCAGATCCAAGATTACCTTTTGGTGGTATTAAAAACAGTGGTTATGGAAGAGAACTATCTGACTTTGGAATTAAAGAATTTGTAAATACCAAATCCATTTGGATTGATTAAAACACATAAAAAAACCTTTGCTTTCGCAAAGGTTTTTTATTTTCTATACTTAAACGATCTATAGTGCTTTTTCAATTTTCTCAGCCATCTTATCTCTGTCTTCTACTAAAAACATAATCTCTTCTGGAGATAGATAATATTTACGCATACGTTCTTTATACACTTCAGAAATTTCTGCGTGATTTAAAATAAAGTTTTTCGTTTTTAAAATATAAGATTCCATTTTATGCTTCACAGCAAAGCTATCAGCAGCTCTCTCTGCTTCCACAATATGATTTTCTGAAAACAAATATTTTAATCCAAACCAAATTAAGTTCAATTTACTTCGATCTTGATAATCCATAATGTGTCCTAACTCATGACCTATCCACCCAATAAAAATATCATCAGGAATATCTAAAGTAGAAAATTCTTTATCAGAAATTTTAAACTTTTTACTTATTAAAATTAAAAACTTTCGCTTTTCTTTTGGCTTAAAAAAACTATCAAAAGTAGGTCTAGCCTGCATTGTAGATTTCTTAATATTCTTTTTTATTATAAACTCTATATGTATATCCTTTAATTGAGGATAGTATTGCAAAGCAACCTCTACTCTCTCTTTAATTTTATTTGGAATTATATGATTTTTATTCATAATTTAAATTCATTTTTAATACTTAAATATAGGGCTAACTAATCCGTTTTTTGTGCTTTTATGCTTAAATTTGTAACTCTTATAAAAGCTTAATTTTTTCTCATGAAAAACTTTTTAAACTTCCTTTATTCTACTCGTTTAATGGCCATTTTATTCATCTTATTTGCAGTTGCAATGGGTGTTGCCACTTTTATTGAAAATGATTATGGTACACAAACTTCTAAAGCCTTAGTTTATAATGCTTGGTGGTTTGAAGTAATTATGGTTTTGTTTGTTATCAATTTCTTTGGTAATATTTTTAGATACAGATTGTATAAAAAAGAAAAATGGGCAACATTAATGTTTCACCTTGCTTTCTTATTTGTTATTATTGGTGCAGCAGTTACAAGATATGTTGGTTATGAAGGTATTATGTTGATTGATGAAGGTGAAACTACCAATACTTTTTTGTCAGAAACCACTTACGTTAACGCAATTGTTGATAACAATCAGGTTCAAAAAAATGTGCACGAACCTATTTTATTAAGCGCTTGGGGTTCTAATTCTTGGTCTTATTCAAGTGATTTTAAAGGATCTGATTTCTCAATAGAATTAGTAGACTACATTCCTTGGGCAGAGCAAAAGTTAGTAGATGATGAAAATGGAGTTGAATATTTATTTCTAGTAGAATCTTCTAGTGGAAACAGGCACGAACATTATATAAAATCTGGCACAGTATCTAACATTCATAATATTTTAGTAGGTTATAATGCTAAGGGTGATAATGCCTCTATCAATATTTTTAAAAGAAACGATTCTTTAAAAATAAAAACAAAGTTTGATGGTAATTACAAAATAATGGCCACTTTAACTGATGGAGTTGTTAAAAAAGATAGTGTTCAAGAGTTTAATTTGCGTTCACTATACAATGTTGCAGAGCTTCCATTTGTAGTGCCAGAATTACCTAAAAAAGGAACCATGCAAACGTTAAGTGGTCCTAAAGACGATAAGAAATTAGATGTTATTGTTGTGGATGTTACTGCCAATGAAGAAACAAAAAGAGTAGAATTAACAGGTGGAAAATTTAACGTAGACAATACTCAAGAATTTACTTTAGATGGTTTAAATTTTAGACTTTGGTATGGTGCTAAGGTATTAACTGCGCCATTTAGCGTAAAGTTAAACGACTTTCAATTAGAAAAATATCCAGGTTCAGAAAGTGCAGCTTCTTATGCTAGTGAAGTTACTGTAATTGACAATGAAGAATCTTTTGATTATCGAATCTTCATGAATCATATTTTAGATCATAAAGGATATAAATTTTTTCAATCTAGTTATGATTTATCAGGAGAAAGAGAGCAAACGCACTTGTCTGTAAATCATGATTTTTGGGGAACTTTCATTACCTACTTAGGTTATTCTCTTTTATACACAGGTATGATTTGTATCTTCTTTGCAAAACATACTCGATTTGATTCACTAAAAAAATCATTAAAGAAAATAAGGACTAAAAAAACAACAATGTCTCTAATTACTGCATTGTTTGTTTCTTCATTTGCTTTTGCACAAGAAGCAGATCATGATCATTCAGACCCAAATCATGTTCATGAGCCTGTAAAAACAGAAGTAGTAACTCAAAAAGCAGATCCTCATAAAGTAAATAGAATCACTAATCAACAGATAGATTCTATTTTACAAGCAAATAAAATTTCTTTGGCACATGCTGAAGAGTTTAATAAACTGGTAATTCAAGATGCAGGAGGTAGAATGAAACCTGCCCATACTTTCGCTTCTGAATTGGTGCGTAAAGTAAGCCAAGCAGAAACTTTACATGGCATGCAACCTAGCCAAGTATTGTTATCTATTATTGAAAATTCTAGACTTTGGTATGAAGTACCTTCTATTTATTTAGAAGAAGAAAACATGAAAATTCGTGAGCAGTTAGGCCTTGCAGATACTGCAACCTATGCACGTTTATCTGATTTTTTTACAAATAGAGGAGAATATTTAATTCGTGAGCAAGTTGCTGAAGCACAGAAAAAAAATGTGCAAAATAAATTCGAAAAAGATTTAATTAAAATTGATAGAAGAGTTGGTTTACTATACTCAGCTATTGGTGGAGGAATTTTAAAAATTTACCCTATTCCAGATGATGAAAACAACAAATGGATTTCACAGCCAGAAACATTAATGGAAAAAGGTTTTAAAGCTGCTGACACTATTTTTGTGCGTAAATCATTGCCTTTATATGTTCAATTGCTTCAAACAGCTAAAAAAACGAATGATTACTCTAAAGCGAATCAAGTTTTAGACGGAATTAAGAAATTCCAAAAAACTTATGGAGCAGCAGTTTATCCTTCAGAAGATAAAATAGAACTAGAAATTGCCTATAACAAATACAACATCTTTAAAAAGTTAGTTCGCTATTATGGTTTTATGAGTCTATTGTTAATTGGGTTTGTAGTAGCACAAATTTTTAGCTCTAAAAAATGGATTAACTATGTTGTAAAGGTTTTAATAGGTCTTACAATTGCTTTATTCTTATTACATACAGGTGGTTTAATTTCTAGATGGTATATCAGTGGAAATGCACCTTGGAGTAACGCTTACGAATCTATAATTTATGTAGCTTGGACAACGATGCTCTTTGGTTTTTACTTAGGTAGAAAATCGGCATTAACAATTGCAGCAACTACATTTATAACTTCAATTATACTATTTACTGCAAGTATGAACTGGTTAGATCCAGAAATTGCCAACCTACAACCTGTTTTAAATTCATGGTGGTTATTAGTACATGTATCTATTATTGTTGCAAGTTATGGACCATTAACCTTGGGTATGATTTTAGGTATCTTTTCTTTGTTTTTAATTTTGTTTACGAACAAAAACAACAAGCAAAAAATGGATCTTAATATCAAAGAAATTACCATAATTAATGAAATGGCTGTAACAGTTGGTTTAGTAATGCTAACTATTGGTAACTTTTTAGGTGGTATGTGGGCCAATGAAAGTTGGGGTCGTTATTGGGGTTGGGACCCTAAAGAAACTTGGGCCTTGATTTCTATTATGGTGTATGCATTTGTGCTACATATGCGTTTAATTCCTGGTTTACGAGGTAGATATACCTTTAATCTTTGGACGGTTATTGCATATGCTTCTATAATGATGACTTACTTTGGTGTTAACTTCTATTTATCTGGTTTACACTCATATGCAAGTGGAGATCGTGTAATAACACCTAGCTCTGTTTATTATTCTGTAGGTTTTGTAGCTATTTTAGGAACACTTTCTTGGTTTAAGTATAAGAAATACTATAAGAAGTAAGTCTATTTCTGATAAAAATGTATTTTTGCATTTCAATTTTAATCACTAAAAACAGACAATGTTTAATAAAAATATAAAATTAGTTTTAGCAGTCCTTATTTCAATTTGGGCAGTTTATGAATTTTGGGAAGGAAATATTTTAAACGGAATTTCTATTCTTTTATTAGCAGGTATTTTTATACTGCTCTATTTTAAAAATGAGTTCATCTTATTAGCATTCTTACAGTTACGTAAGCAAAATTTTCCTGCAGCTCAAAAATGGTTAGGTTATATTAAAAATCCTGAAGCTGCCTTAACTACTAAACAGCAAGGTTATTACAACTATTTGCATGGAATTATGCTTAGTCAAACAAACATGACACAAGCAGAGAAGTATTTAAGAAAAGCGGTACGTTTAGGTTTGGCTATGGATCATGATTTAGCTATGGCAAAATTGCAGTTAGCAGGTATTGCAATGACGAAGAGAAGAAAACGTGAAGCGACTAATTTAATGGCTGAAGCTAAAAAGTTAGACAAACATGGTATGCTGAAAGAGCAAATGCAAATGATGAAGCAACAAATGAAGAAAATTTAAGTAGTAATTAAATCAAAAAAAAATCCGCTAAATAGCGGATTTTTTTTATCAGAAATATTGTAATTATTTAAGTCTTGTTAAGGTCAAATCAGGATTGTATTGCACAATAAACAAACCTCTATTCTCTGTACTACTATCTCTATAATCAAATCTCGTATCTACTCTTTGAGAAACTCCTTCATCAAAAGTCTTCTTTAATTTTTTACCAGAAGCCAATCTCATTAAAATATCAAAAGTAATATCAAAACCTTTAGTTGCGTAATAAGAAGGTAAAGTGTTGTTTTTTCTTAAAAACTGTTTATTAAATACTCTTGAAGCTAAAGAATTGGTATCATCAAAATCATCGCTTACATAAGTAAAGCCTAATTTTGCTAATTTTCTATTATCTACTTTATCGTAAACTCTACCTTTATCAAAAGTAAAAACCTTTGCAGTAGTTTCTTCTGGCAAGCTAATTAAGCTATTAATAACATCTGAAACCACAATATTTTTATCTGTAGCAATTACTACCCAATTGTTTGTATTTGGCTGTAATAATTCTAAAAAACGAGATTTTTCTATAAACCCTTCTATAGGTGATAATACATTCACATTCTCTATAAATGCTCCAGATTCTATAGAAGATTTCATAATATTTGCTGTTAGAATTGATGATGCTTTTTCATCACTAACAATAATAACATTACCTACAATTAAATTTTCTTTAATGTAACTTGCTAACTCATTTCTAAATACTTCTTTGTCTGGTGATGTTTTAATGATATTAGATGCAAAAAAATTGGCTTGATCTGCAGAGTATACAGGATACACTATTGGCGTTCTAACATTAGATGATAATGTTTGAACCTCTTCTGAATACAAAGGCCCAATAATTACATCGTTCTTATTTAAGTTCTCTTGAGTTATAATACTATTAAATTTACTACTTCTTCTATTACCTGTA
Organism: Polaribacter dokdonensis; assembly: GCF_024362345.1. Taxonomy (GTDB): domain Bacteria; phylum Bacteroidota; class Bacteroidia; order Flavobacteriales; family Flavobacteriaceae; genus Polaribacter; species Polaribacter dokdonensis. The sequence continues at coordinate 1,373,109 of NZ_CP101505.1, forward strand.
TCATAGACGTTTAACTCAATATCTATACCTCTACTTCTTAAAGAATCTACAGCAATCTCTGCACCTAAATAAAAATCGGTAACAATATTTACTAATGTTGAATTACTTGCAAATGTTTCTTTTAATCCAATAGAATCTGGCTCGAATTTATCTGCTCTAAAAGGGAGTAGTAATGCTGCTTTAATTTCTTGCCTTGGTTTAATAAAATCTAAATACAAATACTCATCTGAATCTACAACTTTAGAAATTCGTTTAATTTTTAAACTCATTCCTTCTTTTAAGCCTTCTTTTAATTCCGGATTTAAAATTAATAATTGATCTTTACTAACATTATATAAATTGGTTAAACTATAAAAAGTATCTCCTTTTTGCACTTCGTAAATGACAAACATTTTTTTCAAATCATCTGTCAAATCATTTTCAACATTTAAACTATCTAAGGTAATGTTTGGATCTAAAGAAACTTCATTGATACTTTCTTCATTCACATCTACCTTATTCTTAAAACTATTTAGCTTTTGCTCTGGAACAACAATAAAAGTATTTGGTTTTGGTTCGTTTACAACATCAGGATTTAAACGGATTAAATCTTTAGTTTGCATGTTTAACTTCTGAGCAATTTTGCTCATAGTATCACCACTTTTAACCTTGTATTGTATGTATTTTTTTTGCTGTCCACAAGAAACTGTAAACGTTAAAATACATAAGAAAATAAAAAATTTTAAATGCTTCATATAAGTTATTCCCATTCTATAGTTGCAGGTGGTTTAGAGCTAATATCATAAACTACTCTATTTACACCTTTTACTTGATTGATTATTTTGTTTGATGTTTTCTGCAAAAATTTATAAGGTAAATCTACCCAATCTGCAGTCATTCCATCTGTACTTTCTACTGCTCTTAAAGCTACTACTTTTTCATAGGTTCTTTCATCGCCCATAACTCCTACAGAGTTTACAGGCAGCAACATTGCACCTGCTTGCCACACTTTATCATACAAACCATCTTCTCTTAAACCATTAATAAAGATAGCATCTACTTCTTGCAAAATACGAACTTTTTCTGCAGTTACATCTCCTAATATTCGAATCGCTAAACCTGGTCCTGGAAAAGGATGTCTTCCTAACAACTGTTGATCAATTCCCATAGATGCACCTACTCTTCTTACTTCATCTTTAAAAATCATTCTTAAAGGTTCCACAATTTTAAGTTTCATAAAATCTGGCAAACCACCTACATTATGATGACTTTTAATAGTAGCTGAAGGTCCTCCATTTACAGATACAGACTCAATAACATCTGGATAAATTGTTCCTTGTGCCAACCATTTAACGTCTTTAATTTGATGAGCTTCATCATCAAAAACATCAATAAACGTATTTCCTATAGCTTTTCTTTTTGCTTCAGGATCACTTAAACCAGCTAATTTGGTTAAAAAACGTTCAGAGGCATCTACACCTTTAACGTTTAAACCCATACCTTCGTATTGTTTTAGTACACTTTCGAACTCATTTTTTCTTAACAACCCATTATTTACAAAAATACAGTACAGGTTTTCGCCTATAGCCTTATGTAATAAAACAGCTGCTACAGATGAATCTACACCTCCTGAAAGCCCCAAAACCACTTTGTCATTGCCAACTTTTTCTTTAATTGTAGCTACTGTACTATCTACAAAAGAATCTGGAGTCCAATTTTGTTCAACACCTGCTATATCAACTAAAAAGTTTGCTAATAATTGTTTACCATCTGTAGAATGATACACTTCTGGGTGAAACTGAATTCCGTAAGTAGTTTCTCCTTCAATTTTATAAGCTGCATTTTCTACATCAGCAGTACTAGCTAATAAAACTGCATTAGTAGGTAATTCTTTGATGGTGTCTGAATGACTCATCCAAACTTGGCTACCTTCTAATATATTTCTAAAAAAAGCTTCCTCACTTTTTATGTATGATAAATTTGCTCTACCATATTCTCTTGTATTCGATTCTGCAACTTTTCCTCCTGAAAAATGCGCTAAATATTGTGCACCATAACAAACTGCCAACATTGGTTTTTTACCTCTAATTGCAGATAAATCTGGATGCAATACCAATTCTCCTCTAACTGAATTAGGGCTACCTGATAAAATTACAGCTTTAAAATTTTCTACATTGTCTGGTAAATGGTTGTAAGGATGAATTTCACAATAAATGTTTAATTCTCTAACTCTTCTCGCAATTAATTGAGTGTATTGCGAACCGAAATCTAAAATAAGTACGTTGTGTTGTTGCATGCGCAAAAATAATATTTTGATATTAGATTTAGCATATATACATATTAGAATTTTGCAAAGTTTTAGTATTTGCTAGCTAATATTTAGAATTTGTAGACAATTGCATTGATATTCATTCCTGCTCCTACAGATGCCAAGATAACAACATCGCCTTTATTTACTTCCTGATTTTCTATTTGCCCTTTTAAAACTAAATCTAATAACGTAGGCACAGTAGCCACAGAACTATTTCCTAATTTATGAATACTCATAGGCATTACTCCTTCTGGAATTGGCTTTTTAAACAATCTATAAAAACGCTTTATAATGGCTTCATCCATTTTTTCATTGGCTTGATGAATGAATACTTTTTTAACATCATCTATTTCTAAACCACTTTTATCTAAAGCAATTTTCATCGCCTTTGGTACATGTGTTATGGCAAATTCATAAATTTTACGACCAAACATTTTTATATAACGTACATCTTTATCTTCATGTTGATTATAAGAACCTCCAAAAAATAAATAGTTGGCTTCATCTTTTGCAAAAGTTTGTGAAGCATGGCTAAGAATACCAGAATCTTGATTTTCCGTTTTTTCTACAATACATGCACCTGCTCCATCACTATAAATCATAGAATCTCTATCGTGTTTGTCTACAACTCTAGACAATGTTTCTGCACCTACAACCAAACATTTATTAGCAATACCTGCTTTTATAAAAGCTTGAGCCTGAATTACTCCTTCTATCCAACCAGGACAACCAAACAAAACATCATAAGCTACACAATTAGGATTTGCAATCTGTAATTTTGACTTAACTCTAGTAGCTAAGCTTGGTAACATATCACCTTGTATAGCACCTTCTTTTACATCCCCAAAATTATGCGCAAAAATGATGTAATCTAATTCTTCTGGATTTACATTGGCATCATGAATTGCTTTTTCTGCAGCAAAAAATGCCAAATCTGAAGTATTGTATTTTTGTTGTGCATACCTTCTTTCTTCAATTCCAGTAATGCCCTTAAATTTTTCAATAATAACATCGTTACTCGTTTCAAATTTTGAACCATCATTATTCAAAAAATCAAAATCCAAGAAATCGTTGTTTTCTTTTTTTAATGAGGGAATAAAAGTTCCTGTTCCAGTAATCTTTGATGAAATCATTCTAATTTTCTTTATTGCTCGAAGTTAAAAAATAAATGACACTCTTATTTACTATGCATGCATAGTAATGGAAAAGTCAAAAAAGCAATTCAAAAAAATTAAAATGATAAAATAAAGCGTGTTTATTTATAGATATTCATCTTAAGTTGCATTACTGTTGCAATTGAGCTTGCTCTATTCTTCATTACAATCGATTTCTCACCACTAAAATTTGCATCAATCACATCAAAAAAATACGATATCCAAACATCAAAATGAGACTTTTTGAACTTCATATTACGATGCACTGTAAGATGTTTTTGCATCACATTTTTCTTATAAGTAACAGTATCAAAAAGAACATCATTCCAAAAATCTGCAATCGATTCTAGGTGCGCACTTAACTCATTATTGTTAGTGATTTCTTCAAAAAACGGAAACATACTTTCATCACTTAATAACTTATCGTAAAAAGAGGATATGATAAAGTGAATGTCTTTTCTTGAGGCGATGTCTGGTTTCATTTATAAGTAAGAACTGTCAAATGAGAAAGGAAGCAAAGCGTTTAAAGAGTCAGTTTTAATAATCTCACCAACTTCACCCATAAATAAAATCGGAAAAGGTTGTTTCTGTTTTATTTCGTATTCAGATAAAGACTGTCTACATGCTCCACAAGGACCCACAGGTTTGTCTACTTTAGAAATAGATGAGCTTGCTGAAATTGCCAGTTTTAGCACTTTCATATCTGGATATTCTGAACCAGCTCTCCAAATAGCAACCCTTTCTGCACACATGCCTGAAGGATAAGCTGCGTTTTCTTGATTATTTCCCAAAACAACAACTCCATTATCTAACAATAATGCTGCACCAACACTAAATTTAGAATAAGGTGCATAAGCTTTTCCTCTAGCTTCTATGGCTTTATCCATTAAATATTTATCCTCTTCATTTAACTCAGAAATATCATTATATAAAGTTGCAGAAGATTTTATTTCGATATTTTTCATATGCTTAAAGTCAAAAAAAGCAGCCTTAATTAGACTGCTTTATTATTTTTTAAATCTACTAAAAAAAATTGAATTTTAGTAGTTGTCGTAAATTTCTCCTAAATCAAAAGATAGGGTAAAACGTAATGAATTTTCTAATGGATTGTTTACATCAGATGAGTTGATTAAGTAAGATAAATCTACATTTAATGCGTTGGTTTTAAAACCAGCACCTAAAGTAAAGTATTGTCTATTACCTTTATCTTGACTTTCATGAAAGTAACCACCTCTTAATGCAAATGCATTATTGTATAAATATTCTGCACCTACTGCATAGGTAATTTCACTTAACTCTTCACTAAATCCTCCTGGAGCATCTCCAAAAGAACCAAAAATACCTTGAATCCATCCTTTCTCCTCATCAGAACCATCAGGTTGTGGAGTTGGTACTAATAATTTAGTAAACTCAACATTGGTAGAAATAATATTATAATCGTCTAAAATAAAATCAAAACCACCTCCTAATTTTAAATTGGTTGGTATAAAATCCTCTTCACCTGGTGTATAAGAAACTTTAGGTCCAATATTAGCAATGTTAAATCCTAATCGATATCTACCATTAAAATTACCATAATTTTCTTCATAAGATTGGTAATATCCAGATACATCTACTGCAAAAGAATTTACGGGTTGTAAAGTATTACCTGCTGTACCATTAAATGCCAAATTAGATCTAATATATTTTAAGCCAACACCCATAGAGAATGTTTCACTCAATTTTAAAGCATAAGAACCAGAGAATACAAATTCATTCGGGTTTATAGTTCCATTAGGATTTCCTTGATTGTCTGTTAAATCAATTTGTCCTAAACTAAAATATCTAAATTCTGCACCCCAAGCTGCATTTTCGCTAAATCTATTGATGTAAGAAGCTGCACCAATAAAAATATCATCGGTTAAATTACGTAACCAAGGAGAATAAGTTAAACCTGTTTTTATCTGTCTGTCTCCAAAAGCTGTTTTTGCTGGGTTATGAAATAAAGACCAAGCATCTGCAGAAGTTGCAACACCCATATCACCCATACCACCTGCTCTTGCATCTGGTACAATTAATAAAAACGGAGTTGCAGTTGTAATACCTCCTGTTTGTTGTGTGTTGGTTTGTGCACTTACTTTTACACCTACTAAAGCACAAAGTGCAATACAAATACCTATTTTTTTCATTTTCTTCTTTTGACGATTGTTTTACAAATATCTAATTTTTATTGAAGTATTACTAATTTTTCATATTTCTCTGAAACTAAATTACTTGCTGTTGCTTTAACTGTTAGTTTGTAAACGTATACCCCTTTACCAATTTTATTACCAAAATCATCTAAACCATTCCAAGTAATGTTTCTAGATAAATTACCAGTAGTTTGTACGTTCCTATTAATGGTTTTCACCAACTTACCAGAAACTGTAAATATTTGAACTTGAACCTCTAAAGGTTCGTTAGGCTTATTATGATTGAACCAGAACTCTGTGTAATTTACAAAAGGATTTGGATAGTTTAAAACATTTTCTAAATTTAAGATAGCATCACTTACTACCACAAAGTTTAACGTGGTTTCAGATGAGTTATTGTAGGTATCCCAAGCTTTAATTTTTAAAGTATGTGGGCCTGTTTCTAAATCTCTTAAGGTATAATTTACTTTTCCAGTGGTAAAATCGTTTAATTCTGTTTGGTAAAAATCATTTAAGATGATAGGATTAGCAGTATCTCCATCTAAAATGGCCACAATATCATGATCTACTGCAGTTATGGAAGTATTGATTCCATTAGCGTCAGACAAAACAGCTATTAAATTGGGAGATGCATTGGTATTTCCTCCATCTATAAAAGATTCATCGTTCATAAACAATGCTATTTCTGGCCCAATATTATCTTCAGGAGCATTTTCATTTATTCCACCAACTGTAATATCAAAATTAGCGCCTGCTTTTTCTACTTCTCCATCTTCTGCATAAAAACTTAATTTACTTTTACCATAGGCGATTTTGATGTCTTTAGGCACTACAAAATCAAAACTAAACACTCCATTTTCTACAGTTGCTTTTCCTCTAAAGAGTTTACTATCTTGTGTATCAAAAACCATTGTAACTCCAAAACCATCATTATCTAAAGTAGTTTTATCAATAATTTTATCAAAAACGGTGGTAGAAAGTGTTCCATTATAATTGGTTAAAACTGAATTAGCATCATCAGTAACTACACCTTCAAATTTAACTTTTGATAAGGCTTTAATCGTATCTAAAGATCGTGTGATATCAACATCATTCATTTTTGTAATTCGAACATTTGACTTAGGAATAGCCAACTTCATTGCAGGATCTCCAAAAGAATAAATAAAGAATTTTTGCGTACTAGAAAACTGATTTTTAGTTACAGCTAGAGCTTCTGCAATAGAATAATCTTCATCATTAAAAGACAATAGCACTCGAATCAATTGTTCATTAAAACGTTGACCTGTAGAGATAAAAACTTCTCTGGTAGTAGTAATCATGCTTGCTGCTCCACCATCTGGTTTTTTAAAGGTAATTTCTCCTGCTGTAATTCTGTTTGGATTGTCGAATCTAGAAAAATCACAAGTAACTGTAATTAATAAAGGTAATGTTTTACTGTTCTTAAAAGATTGAATTTGAGCTACATCTAAAATACGTTCAGCAGCAAAACCATCTTCTCCTCCATGACCAAAATAATCGAAAACCAATGTTCCTTTTTCAATGGCATTTGTAATTGCCTCATTCACTTCTGGATAACGTTCTCCACCAGAAGAATTCTGCTGCACAAAAGCATCTGCATAAATTTTATTTACATTAAAAACAGGTTTATTATCCTTAATTTCATCAGCAATAGACTCTACCCCTTGTTCAATTACTTCTTCACCAACAACATCTATATCATCTGCTAAAAGTGTAATTGTATTTCGCCAATCTCCAATAGCTTCTTTGCTATAATAAGACAGAATTTTATCAACTACTACAGAAGCTTCAGCAATTGTAGCAACTGGTATTCTACTAGAAACCACATCAATGGTATGAGAGGTAGACATTGTACCTTCATTATCCTCTAACATTACAAAAAAATCGTCTGTAACATAAGAACTTGCCAAATTAAAACTGATGGTCGATAACTTAACAGGAACAATATTGTTATTTGCAGGCACTCTATCTTTATAATCGTAAGAAGAATCACCAAAAAAGCAAACGTATTTTAATTGAGTTGCAGGTGTAGAATTTGAGTTATATAAATGCTTGATAAAATCTCTGATGCCTGTAATGTCTTTAGATCCTGAAGAAAACTCATTGTAAATTTCGTCTAACAAAACAACCTTACCAGACAAATTTGAATTGGCTTCATGATAATCTACCAACCTTTGTGCTTCACTAGAAAGTTCTGAGTTAGTAATAACTAAATAGTTGATGTCTTTTAAAGAATGTAAATTTTGATTGGCTATTCTCGAATTTTCAACAGTTTCTGGCGTAAAAAAATCGTTCTCGTCTAAAACTATATATTCTTTTAGTTCACCTGCATTTGCCAAAAATGTAAAATCATTTCCAGTTGATGCATTAGAGATTCTTTCTGGATTTATATAATTGCTAACATCCCAAACCTGAAAAGCATTTGCTCCATTTGCAATTTGATATTCTACAGTTCCTGCAGTATTTGCTTGCAAATAGTTTCGAAAAGAAAATTGAAAATTGGAGTAATTTAAATTCTTTTTTCCGATGATTTCTATATAGTCTAAAAATGCATTTGCTGACGGATTTCCATTACTATTATAAGTAATTGCAACAGTTATATTTTCTGAGGTATTTGCCACAACTGCACTTCTTTCTAAGGCAAAAGCCTTAGTTAACGATGAGGGATTTGTTGCTGGATAATTTATAGTAACTGCATCTTGACCATTTACAACAACATCCATAGTAGAAGCTACAACTGAGTTCGAAACTCCTCTTGTTCTTACAGTAATATTTTCACCTGAAACTGCATTTGCAAAAGGAAGGGTAAAAGATTGTGTATTCTCAATATTAAAATCGGTATTAAAAAACCATTGTGTACCTACTGCTAAAATACTTCGCTCTTCTTTTTCGTAAAAAGTAAAATCATCATAAGTCGTTAAAACAGTAGTTGCTGAAGATGATACTGGAGTTTGTAATTGAATTCTTTTTCCATCTGTATCATTCACTGTAATAAAATAATAGGCTTTATCAGAATAAATGTTTTGTCTGTGTCTAGCAGTTTCATTTGCTGCATCCACTTCCCAATCATGAGGGCCTTTTGCATAGAATAAAATATAATCATCACCATCAAAAGAACCATCATTTTCACCTTCTATATAGATTGCATTCTCTTGCAAATCATCATACCTGAAATCGCTGTTTAAAACAGGTAATAGCTGACCTCCATTTCCATAAACATGGATTTTTCTAGGGTTCAAATTGTTTGCAGAAACACCTATTTGCTGTAGCAAGCTTCTATCTATCTTAAAAACACCAGTAGTGTCTACAGAAAATTGATACCAATCTCCACTAGCTAGTACAGAGTTACTAACTTGAGCTGTTGAGTTTTGCATGTAAAAAATGCAACTGATGAATAGAAATACTTTTTTGATCATTCTAGGTTTAAAACTAACGCAATTTAATCTTAGTTATTTTAAGAGTAACAAAGATAATTTATACTAAAGTAAAAATGCAATCGTTTATAAGATTATATGCAGAAAATGCATGCGTTAAAAATGTATATTTGCTTGTATAAAAGTATATTTTTATTGTAAATTGCATCATTATATAAAAACCCTATCAATTTTAAATTAGATAATGAAAAACATATTTAAAATAACATTCATAGTTTTTGCTAGTTTACTTTTTGTGAATTGTAAAAGTTCTTCATCAAATAAATCTAGGTTAACAGGTTTATCTTTTAACGACCCAAAAAACGGTAATTATATCAGAGCTAATTCTTTTAATGGCCAAGAAACTCCTTTAGGAATGGTTGGTGTAGAAGGTGGTTCTTTTACTATGGGCCAAGTACAAGATGATGTAATGTTCGATTGGAATACTACTCCAAATAAAATACACGTACGTTCTTTTTATATGGATGAAGCAGAGGTTACCAACTCTGAATATTTTTTATATGTACAGTATATGAAAGATGTTTTTCCTCCATCAGAAGAAAAGTATAAAAATATTTATAGCTCGATTTTACCAGATACTTTAGTTTGGAGAAAGAGTTTAGGAAATACAGATATTTTATCTGAAAACTACTTTCGTCATCCAGCCTATGCAGATTATCCTGTAGTTGGTGTAAGTTGGTTACAAGCTAACGAATACTGTAAATGGAGAACAAATGCAGTAAACTTAAAAACCTTAATAGATAAAGGAAATATTAAAAATATTTTTGATATTGATACCATAAGTAACTTTTTTGATACAGATGTTTTCTTAGTAGACGATTCCAAATTATTTAATGGAGATACAACCGTTTATAAAAGAGGTATTGGAAGAACCATTAGAAAACGTGGTGAAGCAAGACCTGCTAGAGATGCATTTCAAGGTAGAAAAATTACTAATGCAGATGGTGTTTTAACACAACGTTTTCGTTTACCTACAGAAGCTGAGTGGGAATTTGCAGCCAAAGCAAATGTAGAAAACAGAGAATACAACAATATAAGAGGTAGAAAGAAATATGCTTGGAATGGTAAATACACTAGAGCAAAAAATAAAAGAAATAGGGGTGATCAACTAGCCAACTTTAAACAAGGTAAAGGAGATTATAGTGGACCTTCTGGATGGAGTTCTGATGGTGCAGATATACCAAATGAAATTAAATCATATCCTCCAAATGGATTTGGTTTATATGATATGTCTGGAAATGTTGCAGAATGGGTTGCAGATGTTTACAGACCTATTGTAGACAATGAAGCTAATGACTTTAATTACTTTAGAGGTAATCTATTTACTAAAAAAATGATTGATGCAAAAGGTAATGTAGTTTTTGCAGGCGAAGAAGGTGGTGCTGAAATTGAATATGATACTTTACCAAATGGTAAAATTGTACCAAGATATTTACCAGGTTCAATCAAATATGTACCAATTACTAAGAATGATGCTTCTTTAAGAAGAAACTTTTCTAAAGCAGATAATGCTAATATTGGTGATGGAGATGCTAATTCAACTCGTTTTTATGAAGATGATGAAGATGAGATTGCAAGAAGACCAAGTATGTACAACTCTCCAAAATCTCCAGCTACTGAGATAGACCCTGTTACAGGAAGAGAGGTTTTAGTAAATGATGCTAAAAAGAGAACAACCTTAATTAGTGATAGAACTCGTGTTTATAAAGGTGGTTCATGGTCTGATAGAGAATACTGGTTAGATCCTGCACAAAGAAGATATTTACCAGAATATATGGCTACTAACTATATTGGTTTTAGATGTGTAACAGATAAATTAGGGCCTCTTTCTACAGGAAAAAGAAAAGCTAGAAATCCTAGTAGATAATTAAGAGAATTGCAAAATATTATAAGCCTCATTGTTTTTAAATAATGAGGTTTTTTTTATCTTTAATTTATGGAAATAGAAAAGCTTTACGCCCTTTATGCAGAACATTTTTTAGTAGATACAGATACTAGAAATATTCGTAAGAATACAATGTTTTTCGCACTTAAAGGCGATAATTTTAATGGAAATACTTATGCAGAAGAAGCGCTAAAATTAGGAGCAAACTATGCAATTGTAGATGAGTTCGTATATCAAACTAAAGCTAATATCATCTTAGTTGATAATGTTTTAAAAACACTACAACAATTAGCTAATTATCATCGTAAACAATTAAAAGCAAAAATTATAGGTTTAACAGGTAGCAATGGTAAAACAACCACAAAAGAGTTAATTTATGCTGTACTTTCTCAAAAATATAAAACTTCTGCAACCAAAGGCAACCTTAACAATCATATAGGTGTTCCATTAACACTACTTTCTATGCCTTTAGAAACTGAAATGGGTATAGTAGAAATGGGTGCTAATCATCAAAAAGAAATTGAATTTTTAAGTAGTATTTGTGAACCTGATTATGGATATATTACCAATTTTGGAAAAGCACATTTAGAGGGTTTTGGAGGAATTGAAGGTGTAATTAAGGGTAAAAGTGAGTTGTATACTTTTTTAGAACAAAATGATAAAATTGCATTTATAAATCCAGAAGATACAATTCAGACTCAAAAAACTAAAAATATTAAAAGGATTCCATTTGAAGAAAGTATTTCATTTATAGAGAGTAATCCATTTGTAAAAATAGCTTACAAAAATAATGCTATTCAAAGCAATTTAATTGGATCTTACAATTTTACAAACATTGGAATTGCTATAACTATAGGTGATTATTTTAAAGTTGATGAAGAGCAAATAAAGAATGCTATTGAACAATACGAATCAACAAATAATAGATCTCAAATTATAAAACAAAATTCTAATCTTATCATTCTAGATGCTTATAATGCAAATCCATCTAGTATGGAGGTTGCTCTCGAAAATTTTAATTCTTTAAAAGCAACTAAAAAAATTGTGATTTTAGGAGATATGTTTGAATTAGGTGATGATAGTTTACACGAACATCAACATATTATTAAAATGACGCTAAATATGAATTTTGATAGTTGTTATTTTGTAGGCGAACATTTCTATAGCACAAAATCAAATGCTGAACTATTTAAAACCTTTGATGATTTTAAATTATTCTTACAAAGAAATAAACCAATCAGTTCATCTATATTGATAAAAGGATCTAGAGGTATGCGTTTAGAGCGTATTTTAGAAATTTTTAAATAATATTATTTTTGTGATATTCTAGCAAATTATCAATGGGTCTTTGAATAACACCTGTTATTTTTAAATTATTTTTACTTGCAACTTTTTCTAAAATTTCTCTGAAATAATGAGCTATTGAACCTATAAAATATAAAGGAGTTGAGGCATCTTTTTCGAATGGTAAAACTCGATATTTAAAAAATTCTTGAAAGCCTCTTTTAATTATTTTTTTGATATATTTCTCTTCTTTAAATTCAAACATAAACTTTGCAAAAGAAGCCAAATACATATTAGGGTTAGGCATTCTGTATATATTCTTTTTAATATAATCTGGGTCTAAATTAAATTCATTTTCAAATCGATCTGCCATATGTTTTGGCATTTTATTATAGAAGTATTCTCTTAATAATAATTTTCCAAAATAGTTACCACTAGCTTCATCCATTAAAACATAGCCTAATGATGGGTTTTTCATGTGCACAATTTCACCATCAAAATAACAACTATTAGAACCTGTACCCAATATACACACTAAAGCAGGTTCTTTTCCTGATGCAGCATATACAGCTGCTAACATATCTTCAGCAACATGTACTTTAGCATTGATAAAAATAGATTCCATTACATCTTGCAAAATTTTAGATGGCTTTGGTGTTCCACATCCTGCACCATAAAAGTGAATTTCAGAAACCTCATCTTTAATATTGATTAACTGAAACATGTTCACGATTCTGTTGTTTAATTCTTCTTGTTCTACAACAGCAGGATTTAAACCTAAAGTTCTCACTCTAAAAACTTCATTTTTATCAGAATCTAAAGCAATCCAATCTGCTTTTGTAGAACCACCATCTGCAATTAAAATCATAATATCTCTATTTTCGTCAAAGATATTGTAAGTTATTTTAGTAGACAATACAATTAAAAACTTCAATCGTTTTCGTTATAAATTAACAGATATAGAACCATTGTAATGTTGTAAATTTGTTTTAAAATTGATTTATTATGTTTTTTTTTAAGAAGAAGTTAATTCCTTTATCTGAATTTTTTCCTACCAATTTTGTAGATATTCATTCTCATTTACTCCCAGGAATAGATGATGGAGCAAAAGACATACAACAATCTATAGAACTAATTCAAAAAATGGCTAGTTATGGAATTAAAAATTTTATAACAACTCCTCATGTTTTAGGGGATGTTTACCCTAACTCTTCAGAAACTATTAAAATTAAATTACAAGAAGTAAAAGAAGCCTTACATCACAACAATTTTACTGATATTAATATTGAAGCTGCAGCAGAATATATGATGGACGAACAATTTTCTGCACTCTTAGAAAAAGGAGATATTTTAACTTTAAAAGATACATACATTTTAGTGGAAATGTCTTACTTCAGTCCACCAATAAATTTATTTGACATCCTATTTCAAATTCAATTGAAAGGATTTAAGCCAGTATTGGCCCATCCAGAACGCTATAATTCGTATCATAATAACTTTGAAGTTTTTTATAAATTAAAAAAAGCAGGTTGCTTATTTCAATTGAATTTGTTATCATTAACTCCACAATATGGAGATAGCGTTACTAAAACTGCAGATCGTTTATTAAAAGAGAATTTATACGATTTTGTAGGCACAGACACACATCATAAAAATCATCTGCATTTATTAAAAAGTATAAGTACAAAAAAGAATCAAAAGAAGATTCAACATCTTTTAAATAATAATGCACGATTTTTGGGATGATGATTTAAAAGAATATCAAAAGCTCTTTTTATAAAAAATTCAATAAATAAATTAGTTACCCAAATATCATCTCGACCTTGTGGAGAAATCTATAAATTAAGTTTTATATTACTATAGATTTCTCTGTTCCATTTACGCTCCAATCGAAATGACATTATCAATCAAAGTATATTCTTACCTAATTTTATAAGTAATAACTAAACATAATATAAGATAATGATTATCAAACATAAAAAAAGGAAGCAAAACTGCTTCCTTTTTTATTACCATTTTAAGAACTAAATATCTTTTTATACCAAGGCTTCTTCACTTCCTCAACATAAGCATTCCCATAGCCATAACCATAGCCATAACCATAACCACGCTTCATATCTGTATCATTTAACACAAATGCCATATTAGGTAATTTCTTTTCTTCATATAACTTTTGAGGTACCACTAACATTCTCTTATCTAAATAATTAGCTCTAGACACATATAATACCATATCAGAATATTTCGAAATTAGTAACGTATCTGTTACCAAGTTTACAGGTGCAGTATCTACAATAATATAATCATAATCTTTCTTAACTTCATTCATCAATTGCTTTACACGATCTGTTAATAACAATTCAGCAGGGTTTGGTGGAATAACACCAGATGCAATAATATCAAGACCTTTTATTTCAGGAATTGTAAATTTTATATCATCTATATTTAAATCTGTATTCATGATATAATTCGTAATTCCTTTACGCTCAGAGATCCCTAAATACTCAGTTACTTTAGGTGCTCGCAAATCCATACCTAACAACAACACCTTTTTATTAGAAAGAGACAAAGCTGCTGATAAATTTATGGATATAAATGATTTACCTTCTCCACTTGTTGTAGATGTAATAAAAATAGTTTTCCCTAAATCATCGTTTCTTTCAGGAAGCATAAAATCTAAATTGGTTCGAATCAAACGAAATGCTTCTGCAGTGCTCGTTCTTGCATTGTTACCAATTACAATTTTTTGTTCCGTTTCAGAATGAGGTACATCCCCAATAAAAGGGACAGTAGTTAATTGTTCAATATCCTTACGAGTATGCAATTTTGTATCTAATAAATTTTTCAAATAAATAACAATAAAAGGTAGAATTAAACCTAAAACTAATGCAGCTAAGTATATAATCTGTTTCTTAGGCGCAACGGGTATATCTGAGCCATAAGCATAATCTATTATTTTTGCATTAGGTACAGTCACTGCAAGCGATATAGCTGTTTCTTCTTTTTTCTTAAGCAAATACGAATACAATTCTGAGTAAATCTCTTTCTGTCGTTCAATATCGATAATACCTCTTTCAATCAAGGGAATATTGGTAATCTTTGCCTTTACTTTTTTAGCTTCAACATTCAACTGATTTAATTGAATCTCTAATGATTTCTTTAAATTCGATAAGCTCGCTAATAAATTTTGCTGCAATGAATTGATTTGATTTTGAATCTCAATCAATTGAGGGTTTTTTAAACCAGCTGTAACTAATAAAGTGTTTTTTTGTAATACTAATGTGTTGTAATTTTCAATTGCTGAAGAAATACCATCATCATTAAAGCCCAGATTTGTTGGTAAAACATCATTATCCTTAGCTTGTTGATTCAATTTTTTCTGAATCCAATTGGCCAAACTCAATTGACTTTTAATCTGCACTAATTGTTGATTGCTCCGAGATACTTCCTCCAAGGCCAATTCACCTTCAGTAGACAAACCTGTAATTCCAAATTTTGTTTTATAATTTTTTACATTGTCTTGTATTAAAGCTAAATCATTACCCACGCTTATCAAACGATCTTCTATAAAGTTTTTTGTTTTTTCTGATACAATATTTTTATCTCTTATCGCATCAATATTATATTGTATTACCAACTCATTCAAGATATCTCTAGCTTTGTCCTTAACTGGATCTGTTAGACTTAGATTAATAACACTTGAATTCTTATCAGCAGTACTCACATTAATATATTTAATATATCTATCAATCACTTTATCTCTTCTCGATAAAACAACATAAATCTTTTCCTGACTAAACTCTGAAATATTTTCATTAGGCTCAACCATAATATTACCAAATCCAGTTTGAACAATTTGATTAAAATTATAATTTTTCGAATTAGTATTTTCAATATTAGAAAATTGAAATTTAGAATCATCAAGTATTTGAATCACTAAAGTAGTATCTTTTAAATTGAAAGAATTTGATTTCTCAAAATTAACTCGAATTGGCCCATTTAAATACACCTCAGTTCTTTTAATACGACCTTCTGTAAAATATTGAGTTTGTAGATTTAAAGTATCAACAACTTTACCAATAATTTTTCGAGATTTTATGATAAAAATTTCATTATCAGTATTATTGGTAGAACCTGTTCCCACAATTCCTAAATCTGCTACTGCTTTTAACTCATCAGATATCCCAGACTTCTGATTGTCCTTAATCATAATTGTTGAAGAAACAGTATACGTTGATGAACTATAACGCAGATATAAAAAAGCAATAACTAGTGCAAGAATACCCCCTAAAACAAACCATCTCCAATACGATAGGTACTTTTCCAATTCTTCTCGAATATTAATAGTATCCACTTCTTGGTTTTTTAAAACATTATTTAAATTTTCTTGCATGTTATCTGGTAATAAGAGTCACTAAAGTAATTAAAACGCTAGTTATTGAAATGAATAATGAAGTATTAGAGTTAGATGATGCTGATTGTATGCTCGCATAATTTGGTTTAACATAAACAATATCATTCTGTTGTAAATAATAAACAGGTGACGTAAAAATTTCTTTAGACAACAAATCTACCTCATATTGTTTTTTTTCTCCATTTTCCTCACGAGTTATGGTCACATTCTTACGTTGACCTGAAATATTTAAATCACCCGCTAATGCAACCGCATCTAAAATAGTAATTCTTTCGTTTGGAATATTATAACTACCAGGACGTCTAACATCACCCAATACGGAAATTTTATAATTTGCAATTCTAATAATAATATTGGGATCTTTTATATAATCAGGATCTAGTTTTGTTCTCAATAAATTAATGACCTCATCTCTTGTTAGTCCTCCAATTTTGAGGTTTCCTAATACAGGGAAATTTATCTCACCTTTTGTATCTACTAAATATGTCTGTTGTTGTACTTGACCAATAGCTGAATTTGTAGCCGTTCCATAAGTTACTGCTGCCAAATTAAAAGGCTTAACTGCATTTAAATCTTGTGCGGTAATATTAATTTGTAATAAATCATCAGGTTTAATAATTGTTTTATAACTATTCGATACCTTAGACTGATCTATCGTATCATTCTGAAAATAGATAATTTCTTTTTTGGATACACATGATGTTACTAAAAGTACATATAGAAAAAGAATAGTAATTTTTTTCATCTCTAAATTTTGGACAAAAGTAATAATTTTGCTGAAGATACAACTAATTAATATCTAACTTTTCAAATTCAGAATTGTTAGAGATGTATTCAGGTACGATTGTTTTAATTAACCCCACAATTTCAGTGTTTGATAAGGTATTTTTACTTTTCAATAATTTTTTAATCACTCCTAAAACGCCTTCATCATTAAACGGCTGTGGTTTGGCAATCATTATTTTCTCATGATACGTTTTTAAAGTATTTTCACCACTAGCTAACAATTCTTCATACAATTTTTCTCCAGGACGTAAACCAGTAATTTCAATATCTATATCTTCAGGAAAACGCAAGCCCGATAATGATATCATACGTTTGGCCATATCAAAAATCTTTACGGATTTCCCCATATCAAAAATATATACTTCTCCTCCATTACCCATGGTCCCAGCTTCTAACACCAAACGACAAGCTTCTGGAATGGTCATAAAATAACGAGTAATGTCTTTATGAGTTACTGTTAATGGCCCGCCATTTTCTATTTGTTTTTTAAATAATGGAATTACTGAGCCGTTAGAACCTAATACATTTCCAAATCGAGTTGTTGTAAATTTTGTAAAACTTTGTTGCTTACTTAAACAGGCAATATACATTTCTGCCACTCTTTTCGTTGCACCCATTACATTCGTAGGGTTCACAGCTTTATCTGTAGAAATCATCACAAAACGTTCTACCCTGTAATTGACAGCTAAATCCGCAATTTTCTTAGTGCCTAATACATTAATTTTAATAGCCTCATATGGGCTATCTTCCATTAAAGGGACATGTTTGTAGGCTGCTGCATGAAAAACAACTTGAGGCTTATACTTTTGAAAAATATCACGCATCCTTTTTTTATCTCGAACATCAGAAACCAATGCAGAAAATTTTGTTGCTCCTGTTAAATGCAATTCTTGTTGTAAATCATACAAAGCAGATTCTGCTTGGTCAACCAAAACTAAATGCTGCAAGTTATAACGACTCAGTTGCCTTGTAATCTCAGAACCAATTGAACCCGCTGCACCAGTTACTAAAACTACTTTATCATCTACATCTCTCTTAACAATAGGATTATTGATTTCAATTTTATCACGTCCTAATAAATCATCAATATTTATTTGCTTAATTTGGTTTGCTTGTAAATCACCATCTATCCAAGTTACCAGAGCAGGAACAATTTTCACCTCCACTCCTAAATCTAGCAATTTATCTGTAATTTCTAATAGTCGCGAAGGGCGTATTTTTTGTGTTGAAATAATGACTTCGTTTAAATCATTTGTTTCTACAAACCTGTTATTAATTTTGGTAAAGTCAAAAATCTTTATTCGATCAATTTTTTTATTAATTTTATTGGGATCATCATCTATAAATCCTAGAATATCATAATTGTATTTTTTGTCACGATTTAATGCTCCATAGGTGATTATTCCTGCTTCCCCTGCCCCATAAATCAATACATTTTTTATAGTATTTACTTCTGTAGAAATTACGTCATAAAAGGCTTTAAAAATATATCGACTAATAATCAATACGAAAACAGATACCAAATAATGAATAACGATTATCGAAATTGGTACAGTAAACGAACTTAATTTAAAAATAGAATTTATTGTTACAAAAAAAACTAAGATTAATGAGATAATTGTGGCACCAAGAAATACATTAAACGCATCTTTCGTACCGGTATGACGAATAATTCCTTTATAAGACCCCACCGTTAAAAAACTTAATAAAGCTATAAAAGCAATTACAGGGATTTGAATTAAAAACCAATCCGTATTAAAATCAAAACTAATATTGAAACGAATCGCATATGCGAGAATAAAAGAAAAACAAACTAGAAAAACATCTATACAAAGTACCAACCAGCGAGAGGCATATTTATTTAAGGTTTTCAGAAAGAAACTTCGTAACATATACTTTTTTTTCTACGGTAAATTTACAATATTTATAATTGGTTTTAAGGTATAATAAATTAACTCAAATTCGATTTTATTAGTTTCAATTTTTTAAAACTAAAAATATAAAATAAAATAAAACAAAAAATTAAACCAAAAAACAAAGTCCACTGAATGAAAAGCGTAGTTTTATAAAATTGTAATAATATCAGATTCACAATAAGCTGTATTAATCCATAAACTAAAGATACTTGGAGGTGTGAGAAAATTTTAAAGTCTACTAATTTCTGATAGAGATGATGACGATGTGGTTCAAATATACTTTCTTCTGTGAATAGTTTTCGATAAATTAAGGTGTTACCAGCATCTGCACCATAAACTATTACCGTTAATAAAAAGAGAGGTGACTTAAAGTTTATGGTATAATATAATCCAATAAAAAAAAGTAATAGTCCAATACTAATACTTCCAATATCACCCCCAAAGAACAACGCTTTTTTTCTAAAATTATAGAAACAAAAAATTATTATTGAAATTATACTATAAATAAACAAATCGTCTGAAATTAAATTTTCACTTAAATTTAAAATATAAAATGAACTTATTACAATTAAGCTATAAAAACCTGTAATCCCATTAACACCATCCATAAAATTAAACATATTTATAATAGCCAATCCTAAAAAAAGAAAGATCATTGGCAAATAAAATGGTAATGAAAAGGTATTCAACTGCACTAATACTAAAAAAACGGCAAGCAATTGAAAAGGAAACCTAACCTTAGAACTTAAGGTATACATATCGTCTAAAAAACTTACTATAGAAATTAAAACAACTCCTAAAATAAAATAAGAATATTGATAATCGTTTGAAATAAAAAATAGTAAAATAGAAATTGGGAAAATAATTCCTCCCCCTCTGACTGTGATTTTTGTGTGCGAACTTCTTTGATTTGGCTTGTCTATTATTTTAAATTTGATCGCTAATTTAAAATATAAAAAAGATAATACGATCAAAAGGATTGTAATAAAAATATAGATTTTCATAAATATTAGAATGATGCTATCGTTTTTTCTAAACCTTTTTGGGTGGTCAAAGGTAATTCTTTTTGAATTGCTTTCTTTATTTTGGTATTTGAAACGGTATAGTTTTCAGTTAACTTTTGTAACTTTTCAGAATTTATTGGCAAAGGTAAGATATCACCTATTTTGGCTAAAATGTTCACTAAAAATTTAGAGACTTTCAAAATCTCAGCAGGTTTACCTACAATTTCACCTATAATTTCTACTAAGTTTACAGTAGATAAAGGTGTATCATCAGCAATGTTATAAATACCTGATGAAATTTTAACATTATCAATCAACTCATTAATAATAAAACATAAATTTTCTACGGAAACAAAAGATCTTTTATTTTCATATTTACCAAAAGGATAAGGAATGCCTTTAGACACAAAGCTATACAAAAGGTTTAAATTCCCTTTATTATTAGGCCCATGAATCATACATGGCCTTAATATATATACCCTTTTACCTTCTTGAATCTCTTTAGATAATATGTAATTTTCCGCTGCTAACTTAGATTTACCATATGCAGTTATTGGGCTTGGAATTACTTCTTCTGTTAATTGATCTTCTACATTATCCGCTGCTGCTTTTACAGAGCTCATATATATAAAAACTTCACATTCACTTTTTAAAAATTGATCAAACAAAGTTTTAGTTAATTCTGTATTTACTTCAAAATATTCTTTGTCCTCTGATGTATTCTTTAAATCATGTGCTTTACCGGCAAGGTGAATAAAACTTTTAGCATTATTAAAGTCTTCTAAAGTTAAGGTTGAATAACTCTTATCATCTTTGGTTGGATTTCTAGAAATACCAATCGTAATTTTCTTTTCCTTTTTTAAATAGTTAGAAAGATTTTGACCTACAAAACCTTTATTACCTGTTATAAATTGCATTTTTTTATACAAAACTAAACTTTATTTAAAAATCCAACAATCTTCCAGAAACCTCTTAATTTAACTTTAGTATAATTAAAAGGAATATTATTTCTTGTTAAAGCTTTTTTTATCTCTTTAGAAATTAATCGATAACTACTTAAACCAGAACTACTCAGACCACCAATTAACATAGATGTTGTGGTTATGTAAGAAAATTTCCAAGTAATTTTATTTTTAAGAAAGAAACGTGTAATTAATTCATAATCGGCACCTATTGTGTAATCTAATTGATACAAACCAAATCTATCAAACAATTCTCTTTTAAAAAAAATTGCAGGATGGGCAGGCATAAAACCAATTTTTAGTTTATTTGGTTTCCAATTTTTAGCAGAATATTTTCTAACTATTTTTCCATTTTGGTTGATTTGTACTATGTTTCCAATAGATGCATCAATTGAATTTTCATGATGAAATTTTGCGATTTCCTCTAACACTATTTCTGAATGAAAAATATCATCAGAATTTAAAACACCTATAATATCTCCAGTTGCTAAGGCAATACCCTTATTCATTGCATCATACAATCCTTTATCGGGTTCTGAAATCCATTTTTCGATTCTCGATTGATGTTTTTTTATAATATTTAATGTATTATCTATAGAATCACCATCTATAACTATATACTCTACATTATTATATGTTTGAGATATAACCGATTCTATAGTATTTTCTATAGTTTTTTCACTGTTGTAACAAACTGTTATTATAGAGATTTTCATGACTTTTTTGTATTATACATCTCAACATAATACTTCGAATAATCTCTAGAAGTTACATTTTGTAACCAATCTTCATTTTCTAAATACCATTTTACTGTTTTATCAATTCCTTCTTCAAATTGTAAGGATGGTTCCCAACCTAATTCATCTTTTAATTTTGTTGAATCAATCGCATATCGTAAGTCATGACCTGCCCTATCAGTAACAAAAGTAATAAGTTTTTCTGATGTACCTTCAGGTCTTCCTAAATATTTATCTACTGTTTTAATGATTACTTTTATCAAATCAATATTTTTCCATTCGTTAAAACCTCCTATATTATAAGTTTCGCCTAATTTTCCGCTATGAAAAATAACATCTATTGCTCTTGCGTGATCGTTAACAAATAACCAATCTCTAACATTTTCTCCTTTTCCGTAAACTGGTAAAGGTTTGTTGTTTTTTATATTATTGATGAATAATGGAATTAATTTTTCTGGAAATTGATAGGATCCGTAATTATTAGAACAGTTAGAAATTAAAGTTGGAAGATTATACGTGTCCTGGAAAGCTCTTACAAAATGATCTGAAGAAGCTTTTGATGCTGAATAAGGCGAATGTGGATCATAAGCAGTAGTTTCTGTAAAAAAACCTTCTTTACCTAAAGAACCGTAGACTTCATCTGTAGAAACATGATAAAACAATTTGTTTTCATAGTTTTCATTCCAATATAATTTTGCTGTTTGTAACAAACTCAACGTTCCCATTACATTAGTTTGTGCAAATGAAAACGGATCTTTAATCGATCTATCTACGTGAGATTCTGCTGCTAAATGAATTACATTATCAATTTTATATTTTTTAAAAATATTTTTTACGCTTTCAAAATCACAAATATCACATTTAACAAATGTATAATTTTCCTTATTTTCAATATCTTTTAGATTTGCCAAATTACCTGCGTAAGTTAACACATCCATATTGATAATGCTATAATTTGGATATTTATTGACTAAAAGTCTTACTAAATGGGATCCTATAAAACCTGCGCCACCAGTTACTAATATATTTTTCATGCTACTTTTATTTGTGATTTAATTTTGAAATACATTGCTTTAATGCCTCTCTCCAATATGGAATTTCTATGCCAAAATCTTTTTTTATTTTTGATTTATTTAACACTGAAAAATGAGGTCGTTTTGCTAAAGTTGGATAATCTTTGGTTTCTATTGGTTTTACATTACAATTTGTATTAGAAATATCCATAATTGCTGTGGCAAAATCAAACCAAGAGGCAACGCCTTCATTAGAAAAATGATATAACTTACCATTTCTACTAATTTTTTCTTTCTCTTTATTCGTTAAAATTTCTAAACAAGTTTTTGCCAAATCTTTTGCGTAGGTTGGTGTACCCACTTGATCAAAAATAACGCCTAATTCTTCTCGTTCATTACCTAAACGCATCATAGTTTTTACGAAATTATTTCCACAAGAAGAATATAACCAAGAAGTTCTAATGACAATTGCATCAATATCATTATCTAAAATTGCCAATTCTCCTTCTCTTTTCGTATTTCCATACACTCCAATAGGATTAATTTCGTCCTCTTCTTGATATGGTAAAAAGCTATTTCCATCGAAAACATAATCTGTGGAAATATGAATACATTTTCCTTCAGTCTTTTTTAATGCATTTACAATATTTAAAACACCTATTGCATTTACTTCTTTAGCAATACCTTGCTCTTTTTCAGCTTTATCGACTGCTGTATATGCCGCACAATTTATAACAGCCTCAATATTATTTTCTACGAGAAAACTTTCTAACTGATTGTAATTACAAATATCCAATGCTGATGAACCTTTGAAAATAAGATTATGAGCTTTGTAATTATCTTTTATATCGTTTATTTCAGATCCTAACTGACCATTAGCACCTGTGATAAGAATATTCATATGTTAAAAATCAAAAGGTGAATCTAAATCCTTAAAAAAAGTAAGATTTTTATCTTTTTCAGATAGTAAAACTTCTTCTTCATTTAAACCCCAATCAATTGCTAGATCATTATCATTCCAACGAATACCATAATCATATTCTGGAGCGTATGTATTGTCCACTTTATATCCAAAAACAGCTGTATCACTTAAAACAGAAAAACCGTGCGCAAAACCTCTTGGCACAAACAATTGTCTTTTATTTTCACCTGATAATTCTACAGCGACATGTTCTCCGTAAGTTGGTGAACCTTTTCTAACATCCACAGCCACATCCATTACTCGTCCTTCAATACACCTTACTAATTTGGCTTGGTTAAAGGGGGGGGTTTGAAAGTGTAATCCTCTTAAAACTCCTTTTGAAGATTTAGATTCATTATCCTGTACAAATTTTATTGGGTAAATATGTTCTTCAAATTGTTTCAGATTGAAAGATTCTAAAAAATATCCCCTATGATCTCCGAAAACATTAGGTTCAATGATGTAAACATCTTGAATTTTAGTTTTTATAAACTTCATTATTTCTTAGCTAGTTTTAATAGATATTGTCCATACCCATTCTTTTTTAAAGGTTCTGCCAATCTTTTTAATTGTTTGGCATCAATGTATTTCATGTAATAAGCAATTTCTTCTAAACAAGCCACCTTCAATCCCTGTCTTTTTTCTATAGTTTCTATAAACTGACCTGCTTCCATTAAAGAATCGTGTGTCCCTGTATCTAACCAAGCGAAACCTCTTCCCATTAATTGAACTTTTAGTTCTTTTTTTTCTAAATATTGTTGATTAATAGTTGTGATTTCTAATTCACCTCTATCCGAAGGTTTTATTCTTTTGGCAATTTCTACAACTTCATCTGTGTAAAAATACAAACCTACTACTGCATAATTAGATTTTGGTTTTTCTGGTTTTTCTTCAATGGAAGTTACGTTTCCTTCGGTATCAAATTCTGCAACTCCATATCTTTCAGGATCATTTACATAATAACCAAAAACAGTTGATTTTCTATCTTTTTCTACATTTTCTTTGGCTGCTTTCAACATTTCTGTTAACCCATGACCGTAAAAAATATTATCTCCCAACACCAAACATACGTCATCATTTCCAATAAATTCTTCTCCAATAATAAACGCTTGCGCTAAACCATCTGGACTTGGCTGCACTTTATAAGATAATTTAATCCCTAAATCGTTACCGTTACCTAATAGCTTTTCAAAATTTGGCAAGTCCTCTGGAGTAGAAATTATTAAAATCTCTTTAATACCAGACAACATTAATACAGATAACGGATAATAAATCATGGGTTTATCATAAACAGGTAATAACTGTTTTGATACGCCTTTTGTAATCGGATACAATCTAGTTCCGCTTCCTCCTGCCAATATTATTCCTTTCATAAATATTTATTTTATTGCTCTTTAATCCAAATTAGAGTTTTTTTCACACCTTCAATTCTGGTGTAAGGTAGCACTGGCGCTAACTCTGAGGTGTTTTCTAGGCATACAATATTATTAGTTGTCATATTTTTTAATCTAAATGAGGTCATCGGAAATGATAAACCAATTAAGTTTAAAAAATCTCCAAAATAGCCAGCAAACTTAATTAAACTGAATGGCATTCTTTTAATCTTTATATTTAATTCTGTCCCAATCTCATTTGCCCAAGTTTCTATATTTGTTGGAGGATGGTCTCCCAAATAAAAAACTTTATTTTTTTTATTAGTAGTTTTAGCTAATAATATTTTATCAATCTGATATACTGTATTAAGTACAAAACCATAGGTTTTTGTGCATCCTGAACTACCTATATGAAAATATTTATTTTTCATAATAATATCAAAAAAATTTTTGTAGGGTACATCAAACCAAGGACCCCAAATAGAAGTTGGTCTCAAAATAGCCCAATCACATTTTGGCACATTTTCCCAAACAATCTTTTCAGTTAAAACCTTACTTTCTCCATAAACTGTACTTGGCCTATACTGTAGCTGGTCAACTGGTATAAATCCAGGCTTACAAACTAACATAGAAGAAAAAATTAATATTTTTTTAAGATTACCTAAATTGTTTGAAACCGATAATAAATTCTCAACTCCTCTAATATTAGTTTTATAATCTTCCAAGGTTTTTCCATTTAAATCAGTTTTAGCGGCTAAATGAATTATAAATTCTGGATTAAATTCTTCTGTAGCTTTATTTAAAAAAAATAAATCATTAATATCCCCTTTTAACCAATATGATTTGTGCTTTTTAATTTTTGGTTTTACTATATCTATATTTATTACTTCATAATTATTTGAAATAAAATGTTCAACAACATTTGTACCAATAAAACCTGAACCTCCGGTAATTAATATTTTACTCATAAACTTTTTCTCTGTTTTATTGCTTTTGCTGGATTACCAACGTAAATATAACCTCCTTCTAAATCTTTTGTAACAACAGATGCTGAACCTATAACTGCTCCCTTTCCTATAGTTATTCCCATATTTATAAAAACATTACTAGAAATCCAAACTTCATCTCTAATAAATATAGGCTTTTTAATAGTCGGGAAATTTTGTAAACTTACATCATGTGCTGCAGTAGCTACAAATATATTATGTGCAAACGCAACGTTATTTCCAATACTTATCTTATCTACACTATATAACTCAACATTATCTCCAATCCAACAGAAATTTCCAATACTTATATTCCAAGGATACAAAATTCTTGCTGATGGACTAATTTTAACATTTTTTCCAATTTTTGCCCCAAATATTCTATAAATAAATATTCTCCACCGATTTAAAAACTTCGGTGATGTCCTAATGAATAATAAACAAAAGATTCTATAAAATTGAATAAAATATATAGACTTCTCTCGTTTTAAATGATAAGTATATTTGCTTAAATCTTGGTACATATTTTAAAATATTAATGAATGAAATCTGGTTTTTCAGTTTTATTAAGTATCCAACTATACATGTCTAATGTCTTTCTAGTGACGATTTCGAGAGAATATTTTTTCTCTACTAAATTTCTACCATTAGCTCCCATCTTTTTAATATCAAAATTACTTTTATTTAATACTTCAAGTAATGCCCTTTTTAAAGGCTCAGTACCAACGTCAATCCACCAACCACATTTTTCAATTATTAAATCATGCCAAGGAGCTCCTTTGGTTGTTATTACAGGAATTTCACAAGCTAAGGCTTCTATTATTACTATACCAAAATTTTCACTATGTGTTGGAAGAACAAAAACATCAGCAGTTTTATAAGCTTCATATTTTAATTTATCATCAAAAATTGGTGGTAATATTTGTATAGAATCTGTAAGATTTTTGTTTACAATTCTATTCATCAAAGATTGGATATATTCCGTTTCTCCATTACCAATAATTTTAATAACCCATTGTTCCTTATTATCATGTTCTATTTGTGACCAAGCATCTATAAGCATTTCTAGTCCTTTCTTAGGATGAATTCTTGAAAGAAAAAGAAATGATTTTTTTTTAATTTTCTCGTGTTTATTATGTTTTTCATAATATATTGGAAATTTAGTTAAATCTATTCCGTTTGGAATTATAGCAATAGGATTCGTAAAACCTAATTTCTTAACACTTTGCATTTCGGATTTGGCTGTAACATGTATACAACTAGATCTAGCAATATCTTTTCTCTGATATATAAACAATGCCAAATATTTTATTAATTTGTTATGACTCAATGACCAATCCTCTAACATCCCATGTGGTGATACTACGTAAGGAATTTTATGTTTCTTAGCTCGTGAAACCATTTTATGCAAAAACAAACTCCAAATACCATTAATATGAAATATATCTTCTAATGGTTTATTTAACAAATTTTGTTTCTTATTATAAGATTTTAAGATAACATCATTATTAAATTTAAGAGGCACATTTGATTTATTATATGAAACTTTTAAGAATGTATTTGATTTTATTAAAGAGTTAGATAAATCTCTAACATATATAGCTGTTCCACCAGCACTCTTATCTATACTATTTACAATGTGATTTATTTTCATTTAAAATTTTATAAAATATACTTAAGAAATTAAATTTCTTTAACTTCTTCCCCTAATATCTCTATATATTTCTTGCCAAATTTCAAGTCAGGCTCCATATAGTTACCCTCTCCCCATTCGTTCCAAGATTTTAAAAATAAAACTTTTCTTTTTTTATGCTTCGTAACATCCAAAGCTTTTTGCACGTGCTTTCGAAAAAAAAGAGGTTTAGATTCATGAAATACAACTCCTTTATTCCCGCTTCTTGGTGTATGATCCCAGTTTGGGATTATAGTCGGTATGATTTCTTCAGATTTATCAATATCTTGAATAAAATATCTAGAAATGAAAGAATATTTAAGTTTAAGTGGTTTTTTTAATATTTTAAATTTAAAAAGTTGAAAAGAAATTTTTTTTATTACCTCTTTATTAAATCTATATTCACCATTCCTAACTATATTAACACAATTAAAACCTAAATTTAAAATTTCATCTTTTTCTTTAATATTGACAGTATGTCCTATGAAAAAAAATCCTTCAGATAATTTTTCTTTACTAATTAATTTGTTCCAAATTTCAATGAATTTTTTTGCATCTTTTAATAAAAAAGGCTTGTACACAACAAAAACAGGTTTGTTTTCAATTGTTATATAACGTTTATCTTTCAAAGCTGGTAATATTGAATAAAAATGATTTATAATGTCTTCTTCTCCTGGATAGAGTTGCTCAATTAACATTTTGTCATTACTAGTATCGTTAAGGTTCCAAACTTTGGCTTTCCAGGATTCGTTCGCCCAACCTAAGCAAAATGGAAAGTTTGGTTTCTTTGTGTTTAAAATTTCTTTCATTGGCAAATCTAAAAGCTGTTTTCCATTACCAAACCAATAGTGCCAATAACAAAAACCATGAATGCCCGCTTGTCTAGCTAATTCTGCTTGTTTTTCTCTAACTTGAGGCACCCTTAAATCATAGTATCCTAAATCAGCAGGAATTTTAGGCTGATAATGATTTTTAAAAAGTTTTTTTGCTTTCCCTACATTTGTCCACTCCGTAAAGCCTTCACCCCACCATTTATTGTTTTCTTTAAAAGGATAATATTGAGGAAGATAGTAAGCAATTATTTTCATAACTTTTTATTTATTTAATTAATTAGTAATTTTATTGCAAGATCCAATTGCAAACCAAAATAGTGGCGCAACAATTTGAAATGAAAACATATCTGATCCAACTGCTTGTAAGCATACCATAATTATTATACAAATATTTATATAATTATCTTTTAGATTATATATACCTAATTTTATAGCATTGAAAATTATTAGTAGAAAAATTGAAAAACCTACAAAACCCAATTCCGCAATCATTCTAAAATAATTACCATCAGGAATATAGAGATTAGAAAACTCCACAGCTTTATGTCCATATCTACCTAAACCATCACCAGTGATAAAACTTTTAGTATGTGATAGCCCTGCAAACCAACTACCACTTCTACTATCTATTGCATCCGAAAAAGAATTAAACCTTTCATATAAATCATCTAAAAATTCAGGGTTAAATTCCAAAAGTTTATAAATAGATATTAAAACAATAAAAAGCTCAAAAAATAAAATTTTAAACTTTTGAGATTTAAATTTAAAAATAATTAAATAATTAAACCAGAGAATAGCAAATAACCCTGTGTAAAGAGCAGCTCTTCTAAACGATAAAACTAAAGCGACAAGACAAATTAAAAAAATAATTTTTCCTTTTTTAAACTTACTATTATATAGTTTTCCTAATGATAACAACAAACTTATCGCCCCAAGAGAACCAGTTGCTGTAATACCTAAAATTGAATGATAGTTGATAGTGTAACCTATTGGATTTGTTCCTGTTCCGTCAATTTTATTCATAAAAAACATATAATTATACGGTAAAGTAAAATAAAAATAAAATCCAACTAGAAAACAACCAGCTAATGCATATAAAGTGGTGTTATAGAAAGAATTTTGATAATTTAATCTTCCAAAAAAATAAAAAGGGATAATTGGTAAAATTGAGTTTGAAAATTCTTTAAAAAAAACACTGTAAGGCAAACCTGAAAAAGTAAAAAAAACAAACGAAAAAATATTATATATAATATAAAAGATAACAAGAACATCAAGGCCTTTTCTTATTAAAAACTTTTTTTTATAATATAAAACGGTTGAAGCAAGTACTAATATAAATGACATAAATAATCCAACCCTGATAAAAGTTAGATAAATAGCACTAAAATATATCAATACAGATATAAAGTAGTAGTTTTTTAAAAGATCTATTTTTTCAAATTTCATCATTATTCTTTACAAATATATATATATTTAAATCTAAAAACTCATCTGATTAAACCATTTCTTGAGCCTAAGAAAATTTATTTTTTATAAGTGATAAATAAGGTTTTAGATACTTCTTTTATTTTATTTTTTTTCAATATAAAAACTAAGCCAAGCAATAATATTAATAAAGTATATCTTAATAAAATTGAGTTATAGAAAAAAAGCATTATAAATGAGACACCTATGGTTAGCAATGCAGAAACCCATATGAAATTATCATCAAACACAACTTTTTTACAAATATTTTTATACCCAAAATAATGAAATATTGATAAAATGAGGTAACTAATAAATGTAGTATAAGCAGCTGCTGTATAACCGTAAATCGGTATGAAACTACTATTTAACATGTAATTTATTAAAGCAGTAATTACAGAGCCAATTGCAATAATTTTTGTTTTTTTATGATATAGCTCTAAACTGGAATAAGAATTATAAATATATTGAAATAAAGCACTCAATGCTATTGGAACAATAACCCATTTTGCTTCCCAAAATTCTTTAGCACCCAAAACTTTTAAAACCTCTGGACCTACAGCTATTATGACTATTGTCAATAGACATACAATAAAAGTTATGATACGATGAGAATCTTTTATTTGTAATAATTCGTTTGTTTTGTACTTTGTATAAAGCCATGGCTTATACGCTTGTAAGATTGCATTTGAGAAAATCATAAGTAATATAGCATACGCGAAACCAAAGCTATATAAACCTGCGTCAGAACTTCCAGAGCTATCAATAATCATAATTCTATCAATTTGATTTAAAACTACCATAGCTAGAGCATGCGGAATCATTGGTAAAGAAATTTTTAAAGCGTATTTCCAATATTTCTTAACATTAGCAAACCAACCCTCTCTTATTATTTTAATAAAGAAAAAAATCCCCATTAAAAACATTGGTAAAATTAATCCAATAATTCTACCATAATATCTATCTACATTAAAAACAAAAAATATAAGAATTAAACAAGAAAATATAGCTCCAAAAGAATTTACAAAAGCAATATAAATATTCTCTTTATACTTTAATTGAAATTTATACTTTTCTTGGGAAAAGACCACAGATGGCAAAACTAGTAAATAGATAAACATAACTAGAACCAAATCTCCATCTAAAATCATCCATTCAGCTAATTTTTGTTTAAATAATACAGCTATAATAAGAAATATTAATGCGGATATGTTGCCTAAAGTTTGTATAGATGCTATATACTTATTTAATTGTTTTGGAAAATCCATTTTTGCAACACCTATTGAGTAAGGCAAACCTAAACCTGTGAAGATTAAAAAAATATTCATCCAAGCTATAAAGTTAGCTGCAATTCCATAATCAGAAGTACTCAAAATTCTAGTAAAAATTGGAGCAGTCAAAAGTGCACTAGCTCTGATCAAAATATTTGCAATCATATAACCAGAACCGGATTTGATTGCTACAGAATTAAAGTTATCTTGTTTTTTGTTTTTCAATGATTTTAATTAATAATTGATAATATTTAAATAATTTCACTAATCTAAAGCAGTATAGGCTTTGTCAAAAAAACTTTCAAGTGCTATAATTTCTTGCTTATAACTATCATTGATAATACTTTCGCCTTTAAGTATTCTTTCTCCCTCAGAGATTAAGTATTTGTGATTAATTTTAGTGCCAACTTCCTTTACAGTTGCTAAATATGCTGCACAAGATTTCTCATTATCTATAGTACCAAAAGAGATTAATAATTCAGGTAATTCTTCAAATGATTTAATACGAGTAATACCATCAATTAATTTAAATGGGACATCACCAAAAATTATCGATTTACGGCCTAGCAATGCACATTCGAAAGCAGCAGTCCCTGTAATCGTAATAACGCCCTTTGCATTTTCTATCCAAGGTTTAGGGTCTTGATAATGATTAATTTGTACTAATCTAACATTAGGTATTTTTTTTACCTTTTTGTAAAAAGAATATTCTCTTTCTCCTAACATAGCCTGATGTTCTTTTACATATAATTTCCAGTTAAGAGGTAAAGATTTTGAAACTTGCTCAATGATATTAAGTTCGTTAATATAAAAAGGAGCTTTAACAAATGTAGTAGATTCTGGAATCAAATGTAAAGGCATATATACGTATACTTCGTCTTTTATAGGTGTCTCGAAATATCTATTAGGCCTAAGCAAAAATTGTTTTTTTATTTCTACATTTATGTAATAACAAAAATGTTTTATAGGATTTGCATAAAGAATATTATTTTTTTGGGTTAATTCTAGATTTCGATTTCTTATATAAACATCATAAAAATATATTAATTTACCCATCAGAAATTTAGATACAAAAATGAAGTTACTAGGTTTATATTGGCTTGTAATTGTCCCCTTAAATTCATTAGACATAATTTTAGATTTATTCTTAAAATCTATAATATATTCAATTTCCTCTTTTAAATCTTTTTTCGGTAAACTAAACTTAAGGCTATAATTTTTATAAAAAATTTCACTGACCCCAAGACCTAAAGTATAGGTTGGTATCTTGTAATTTTCGAATCTAGGGTAATCAATATTTATATATGGTATATTTTTTTTATAGGCAACTTCATTCAAAGCTGTTCTTAAAAATTCTCCATCTTCTATATCTAAAATTAAATCTGGTTTAAAATCTTCTAAAACTTGTTCAATTTTCTTGTAAGAAAGTTCTATAAAATTTAAACATTGGTTATAAGAAGATTGTTTAAAAAAATCTCTTGTATGAAAGTGTCTACTTAATAATTGACTAGATGTAACTTGTAAATTTAAATTCTTAAAATGTGTGTATTTTTTTTCAATTAAATCCAAATATTCGGCATCATAATTATCTCTATTATTTTTTTCATTATATTCTTTACAAAAATCTGAAAGTCCATAAAGTTTAACAGTTGGCAGTTCCTCTTTAAACTTATAATATGTATTTTCATTATATCTGCTTTTATTATAATAACTTTCTAAGGGGTGAATAAAAAAAGCACCTACTTGATTATTAGATTCAATTTTTTTTTTCGCGAAAAAATACATTGGAAACGAAAAACTTTCTTTACATATTAATAAAATTCTTTTTCCTTTAATCATTAATTTTATTTTTTATTTCCTCTATTGATTGTTTAGCTATGTCAGTTTCAAAAAATTCCCTGTTTCTTAAAATCTTATTTGTATCCCATTTCCACCATTCTATTTCTTCTAAAAAAAGAATTTTATTTTCAGAAAATCGAGCTGAAATTATTTTAGCCGGATTTCCAAATGCAATACTATATTTAGGTATATCTTTAGTCACAATACTTCCAGCTCCAATTACTGCACCTCTTCCTATTTTGATTCCAGCTGTAATAACTGAATTTGAACCAATCCAAACGTCTTCCTCTATTATCGTTTTTCCCTTTGTAATAATTTCTTCAGCAATATTACCTTGAAAAATTTTATTAATAATAAATGAACTAGTACTCCGATTAAAAGCATGGTTGAAATCTACTATACAAACATTTTGACCTATAGACGTAAAACTACCTATATTGATTTTTTCTTTTATGGAATTTATAATAGTTCCAGGACCTGTAATACTAACAAAATTACCGATTGAAACATTTCCAAAACATTTTGTATCGGAAATTTTACAACCAATACCAATTTCTGAAATAGAACAAATTGAATTAGTTATCCTAGAAGGGTATTTTTTATTAAAATTTAAAATAGAGATGTTATAATTAATTACTGATTGCTTATCAGTAATTATATTCTTATTTGACTTCAATAAAATCCTTTTTAAAAATTCTTTAATCATAAAATTTAATTAATTATTTTTAAATGAAAAATATTGTTTTTTAAAATAAAATAAAAGTTTATTCAAAGATAATTTACTCATTAAATAAAACAACAGTATTTTAGACGACTTACTTAGGTCATATGTTTTTTTATAATATTTTTTAGGATTTTCTCCATTAGCAAGCATATATTCTGCTATTTTTAAATTAAATCTTGCTTCAATACTTTTATTTTTCTCTATAGCCTCCTTATGAATATTATAAATTAACTTTAGCCCTGCAATTGCTGATTTTGCATTCAAAGAAATACTATTAACTTGTAAATAAGATTTTACCAACACTTTATTTAGATGTTTAAGATTAAAAAAAAGAGAAATCCTCAACATAAGTTCCCAATCTTGAAAACGAGGCATCCTTTCATCAAAATTATAATTTTCAAAAACCTTTTTTTTACCTAAAATCGTTTGAGTACTAGTAAAATTTTCAAACAATAATTGATTGAAAGAATTTGAATTATTTTCAGGCACATAGGGTGGATAAATTTCATTTTTTTTTCCCTCAATTCTTTGCATAGAACATGAAACAATATCACAATCTTCTTCTGACAAAAATTCTAATTGCCTTTCTAACTTTTCTGGAAGCCACTCGTCATCACTATCTTGAAAGGCAATATAATCACCTTTTGCT
The DNA here is from genome assembly GCF_024362345.1 of Polaribacter dokdonensis. Classification (GTDB taxonomy): domain Bacteria; phylum Bacteroidota; class Bacteroidia; order Flavobacteriales; family Flavobacteriaceae; genus Polaribacter; species Polaribacter dokdonensis. Next base: position 1,407,949 of record NZ_CP101505.1, read on the forward strand.
AAGTTAATACCTCTATTTCTTGACCCACAGGCTCCAATATTCTTAGCATTTTTATAATATGAAACTTTATCACTGTTCAATTCTAATATTATTTCTTCAGTATTATCTGTGGAACCATCATCGATTACAATAACTTCAATATTCTTGTATGTCTGATCTAAGACACTTTGGATTGCTAATTTTATTGTACTCCCTCTATTATAGGAAGGTATAATTACAGAGACCATCGTTGTTTTATTCATCTAATTATTTTGTTTATTCTTTTAAAACTGTTACTAAAATAATTAGTTTAAGTGTTTAATAAATTCTTTTGCATTCTCATAATCGGAGGGTTTACCAATATCTATCCAGTAACCTCTAATAGGATTATGTAATATCTTTTTATTCTCTTTAATTAATCGATCCATTAAATCAGTAATATCGTAATATGAATTCTTAGGAATTTTTGAAATTAAGTTTTTATGAAATAAATAAACTCCTGCATTAGAGTGATAAACATAAGTAGGCTTTTCTTTAAATGTACTTACTTCATAATCTGAACTTTCAAAAACGGCATAAGGAACATCAATTTTATACTCAGTAGATGCAATTACCATGTCAGCATTTTCATTAATAAGCTGTAAATACATTTCTTCAATATTTACATTGGTAAATAAATCACTATTCATCAAAAGAATTTGATCTGAATCGAATTTATCAACTAAAGATAATGAACCTGCAGTTCCTAGAGGAGTATCTTCCCATATATATTCAATTTTAATACCTTTTGAACTCCCATCCCCGAAGTATTCCTGTATTTGTTCTCCTAAATATTTAACTGAAATATAGATTTTATTGATGCCAAAAGATATCAATCTATCTATATTATATTCTATTATTGGTTTATCACCCAGAGGCAACATAGGTTTAGGAATAGTATCTGTTAACGGACTTAATCTTTTTCCTCTTCCTCCTGCCATTATAACGCATTCAACAGGTATTACAGATTTTATTTTATCTAAATCCAGTACTCTATTTAGAGATTTATCTTCATTTAATAATGGTAGCATAACAATTTTTTGTTTTCTTATGCTTTCTAATTCAATAAACCCATTTGTATTTTTCTTATGAACAAAATCTCTATAACAAATTTCTCCAATTTTTTTATTTAAATCTTTATCTTTTGCTAATGATCTTCTTATATCACCATCAGTTAATGAACCTACTACTTGTTCATTTTCATTTGTTACAAAAAGAATTAATCGACTTACGTCTCTTATTTTGTTTAGTTTTTCTAAAGCTTCTAGGATGCTTTTATTTTCGTTAATTGTTAAGTTTTTGTAGTCCATTGTTTGACAATATTTTTTATTACTAGAACAAAAAGTCGATTTATTGAATTCTTTGGTTATATATCTTTTTTTATATCGTACTAATTCTTATCTTTTTTTAATAAATATTCAGCATATTCGAAGTCTTCCATAAAATCTATATCGATAGAGTTTTTTCTATCCATAATATAAGCATATGATTTATCTGAATAATATTTTCTTGATTTTAAAAAAGAATATTTAAAAATAAAAATGGCTCCATTTGGATAAAACGTAGGCAGCTCTTCTTGCCTATTTGATAATTTTTCATCAAAAATTGGAATAATTAAACCATCACCATTTATGTGCTTATGCCATTTTATCGGGTGCGCTTCTTTACAGTAACTTACTACTGAATCTGCTTCTTTTTTATCAAAAAGCTCTATTGCCAAATCTATATCAACTGATGTTCTTAAGGGAGATGTTGGTTGTAGTACAATTAAATTTTCAATAGAACAATTATTTTCATCATTAAGTTTATCAATTGTATAAATATAATTATCAATAGCCAAAGCTGTATCACTTGCTAAATGCTCAGGTCTTAAGAACGGAACTTCAGCTCCATGTTTAAGAGATATTTGAGCTATTTCATCACTGTTAGTAGAAACAATTACTTTCTCAACTTTTTTAGCTTTTAATGCTGCTTCAATTGTATAAGCAATCATAGGTTTACCTTCCAATAATTTTATATTTTTACCTGGCAAACCTTTAGAGCCTGATCTTGCTGGAATAATTGCAATCATAACTAAACGATATCTTCGGTTTTTAAAATATGATCAAATTTCAAATCTCTATTTAAGGTTCTGCCAATTATAAAATTTTTCATTTCTGGACTAAATCCACCTCCAGGTCTCTTGAAATCAATGTCATCTTTTGTTAACACAGTTCCTTTTTTAAGGTTTTTAGTTAACACCAGACTTCTTCTAAATTCAGTTTTCTTTTCTTCAGATTCACTAGCTGTTATTCTAAAAGAACCAAGTGCTTCTACAATTCTTTTTGAGTTCTCTACTATATGAGCCATTTCTTCCTTTGTAGCTGAAACCTTATGATCCCATCCTTCCATATTTTTATCTAATGTAAAGTGTTTTTCAATTACACAAGCTCCTAGAGCTACTGCTGCTAATGGGATGGAAGTACCTAATGTATGATCGGAAAAACCAATAGGATATTGTGGATAACTAGTTATTAAAGTTTTAATATTATTAAGATTAACATCAGTATCAACTGGGGGATATGTAGCTATACAGTGAAGTATCACAATATTAGTATTTCCAGTTTTTTCTATAGTCTTTACCGCTTTATCTATTTCATACAACTCGCTTAATCCTGTAGAAATAATCATTGGTTTATTTTTCTTAGCCAAATATTCCAGAAAAGGATAGTTATTTAAATCCATCGATGCCACCTTAATAAAAGGAGACTTTAATTTATCGACTAGAAAGTCTGCTTCCTGCTCGTTAAAGGGCGTTGATGAACAGTCAATGCCAATCTCATCAGCAAACCTTTTCATATCTAGTAACTCCTCCTCTGAAATGGAATACTCTTCAACAATTTCTTCTAGAGTAAAATCGTTTCTATCCCTATAATCATCAGCTATGAAAAAATTATCATCGTATTTCTGTCTAGAAAAAATAGAGTCTTTAGACCAACTTTGAAACTTAACACAATCTGCACCAGCCTCCTTAGCTTCAACTATTAGTTTTTTTGCTAACTCCATGTCTCCATTATGATTGGAACCAAGTTCAGCGATAATATATGGTTTTGAATAATTAAATACAGTTTTTGTATTTGTCAATTGTACTCTCATATTTTTTTCTTTTTATTATTAATTATATACTTAGGTGTTTCCCACCATAATAAATTTGTTTTATTATTAACATCTATCTTAAAATCAATATTTTCAATATTTTCTTGCAGATAAACTACTTCAGAAAGATAATTGTTAAAACTTCTGTTTCTTTTAGATAAGCATTGGTAGTGTATTTTTTTCACCTCTAAAGAATTCTTAATTGAATCTAAAGAGGTTCTTCCTAACCCAATAGTATTGTGCTTATGTTGCCTATAAAAAGTTTGTGTCTGTGATGTATATATAGCTGTTCTATTTTCAGATAAAAGTGTTGAAAAAAAGTACCAATCTAAAGCAATAAGGTTTTCGCAAAAATCCAATGTTTTTATAGTATTTATTTGAATAGCTGTATTTGATAATCCAAAAATATTTTTATCTCTAATAAAATTTGTATCAATTTCTATTAAATCATTAAGTCTACTAGCATAATAGGATTCTTTATAAATTCCATAGTCATCAAAGAGAGTTAAATCATTAACAACTATATCATATTTTTCTAGAAACTTCTTTGATACTTCAACTCTATTTGTTTCAAAATAATCATCACTATCTCCAAATATTAAATATTCATAATTCAATTCTATAGCTGTTTTAATACCCAATTCTCTGTTTTTTACAATGGAAGATTCAGAAATTATTTCAATAAAATTAATTTTTTTATATCTTTCAACAAAATCAATAAGATTCTTAACACCATCATTAACAACTAATAAGTCAAAATCTTTATCTGTTTGTAAAATTAGAGAATTCAAAAAATCATCAAAAAAATTCACAGACAATGGAAATAGTGTTGTTAATACAACTGTATTTGATTTTCTTTGACCTGGTCGATCTAAGTGTTCCATTTCGAATATTATTTTACAGGATTTCCATATACAACTACATTATCAGGCACATCTTTCAAAACAACAGAGCCTGCGCCTACTATAGTATTTCTACCAATTTTAACTCCTTGTTTTATGAAAGCGTTCCCACCAACAAAAGAACCAACTCCAACTTCCACGTTACCCGCTAATACAGCTCCAGGACCTATATGTGCTCCTTTATTAATTATGCATTCATGCTCAATTATAGCTCCTGTATTTATGATACAGCAATCCTTTATTACTGCCAAGGAGTTTATAGATGCATTTCTACTGATGAAATTACCAGTTCCTAGACAGACATCATTTGAAACAGAAGCAGACTCGTGCTTTACATTGATAATTTCAAAACCTTTAAGCTTAATAAAATTAAAGCAGTCAATTCTTAATTTATTATCACCTAAGCCAAGAGCAAAAGAAAACATTTTATTCCAACCTTTAAAAGAAGGAGATTTTTCGAACCCTAGATATTTAAGCTTATAAGGATTATTGTTTGATTTATTTATGTCAGAATAATATTTTATATTCATATTACATGACATAGCAGCTTCTGCTACTACATAACCATGCCCTGAATATCCAACCAACACTATTTCTTTATCTAACACTACTTGGCACATTAACAATTCGTTCTTCTAAAAACAAAGCATTTACTTGTTCATCTTTATAACAATCTTTATACATTGGTAATCTAAACATTAATTGCCATATAGGCCTTGTCATAACACCTGAACTATTTGTATTTTTAAGAAATAGATCTCTTTCTTTTTTATCGTTTAATTCCACACACATCAGCCAATAATTTGCTTTCGTATTTTCTGTTTCTGCTCTAAAGAAAATACCTTTACTTTGAAAAAATTCTTGATAGTTTTTTGCTAACTCTCTCTTATTCTCTAAAAAATAATTTAAATTTTCTAATTGAGCACAAGCTAGTGCTGCATTTAAATTTGGCATTCTAAAATTATAACCTAACTCATTATGGACATACTCATAAAGGTGAGGTACTTTGGCCGTTGTTGTTAAAAACTTTGCTTTTTCACCTAAGGTTACACTATTTGTAACTAAAGCTCCACCTCCACCACAAGTAATAATTTTATTTCCATTAAAAGAAATTGCACTAACCTCGCCAAAACCTCCTGTTGGTTTACCTTTATACTCACTTCCTAAAGACTCAGCAGCATCTTCAACTATAGGAATTCTCCATTTATTACAAACAAAGATAAGTTCATCTAAGTGAACAGGAAAACCAAATGTATGCATTGGCATACAAGCAGAAATTCTTCTTCCTGTTTTTTTATTATAACAAAACCCGTCGTTTCTTAAATCACCATATTCTTCTAAGAAAATACTAACTGCATCAGGTGACAAACCCATTGTATTAATATCTACATCTAAAAAAATGGGATGTGCATTATTATAAGCAATTGCATTTGCTGTAGCTACAAATGTTAAAGCTTGCGTTATAACCTCATCACCTGTTCTAACACCTACTAATCTTAAACCTACTTGAAGTGCAGAGGTACCATTAACAACAGCAACCGATTTTTTCGTTTGAGTTATTGCACTTAATTTTTCTTCAAAAAGACTAACGTATTCCCCAACGCTAGAAACAAAAGTAGAATCTATACAGTTTTCTAAATACTTTTTTTCATTACCTATAAATGTTGGTGCATGCAGAGGTATAAACTCTTCCGTACTAAATTTATTTCGAATAAAATTAATTAATTCTTTCTCCATTACATCTTAGAATCTAATGACTTCCCTACCTCTTTGTGCTCAAAATTAACAAGAAAATCTTTCATTATTTGCACTATATGTGCTTTTGTAGTATCTAAATTATCGAAAGCTTGTTTTAAATGTTTTATTAGATTGTCTATTTCAGACATTTCCCTTGGCTTTAAATTAATTACAACTCCTAAAGAATTATGTCTCTCTAAATCTACTTCTTCTAACTCTGTATAAAATTCTTCATAAGCCTTCTCTCCTGTTGTATCACTATCAGAGTAATATACAGGATATTTTTCGATTTTAATTGCTTGTGACTTATTTATTGCTTCAATTTCAGACTTACATTCGTCAACATCAAAACCGTATTCTTCTAAAAGCTTATTTGCCATATCTGAAAAAGTCATTACTTGTTCTTTTCTTAACTTTGGAAAATATATCTCTCCTGTTTTACCAACGATACATGCTAACAAACAAATTTGACCACTTTCTTCTGGTGAAACAAAGTAACGAGTTACGTCTTTAGGAGCAGAAATTGGTTGACCTTTTGAAATTCTTTCTAAAAAACCAGCAGGTAAAGAACCATTAGAGAAAGCTACATTAGCAAAACGAGCTGTTGTTACAGGGTATTTTTGAGAATAAGTCATAATCATATCCTCCATAACCTTTTTACTACCTCCCATTATATTTACAGGGTTTGCAGCCTTATCTGTTGAAACACAAAAAAAGTTTTTTGGCGGATATTCTTGTAAAATATCTAAAAGACCTTTTGCATTGATTATATTATTATTAATCAATGCTTCTATAGAAAACTTATCTTTTTCGCTTCGAACATGTTTATGAGCTGAAAAATTAGCTACAATATCAAAACCTTTTCTTGCTTTAAACATCTTATAAAAAACAGGGTCAGAATAACTCATAGGGTAAGTAACATATTCTTCTGGTACAACTATTTCTTTAGCACTTCTTAAGTCTCTAGTCAATTCAGTCAAACCATTTTCATTAATATCTACTACTATTAGAGATTTTGGTTCAAACCTTAATAATGATCGTATAAAAGAACTTCCTATAGTACCTGCACCTCCAATAACCAATACGCTTTTATTCTTTATGCCTTTAGTTAAAGATTCAATATTTTTTCTGATATCTTCAGCAAACATACTTTCACTTCTTTTAGTCACATAGGTTGATATAAAATCATTTAAATTTAACATTATAAGTTTATTTATTTATTATTCTTAGAAAAGGTTGGGTATAATTTATAAATTTATAGTCAATAGAATTTACTCACTTTTCAAGTCCTTTAAAAAAATTAAATTCTTTAAAAATTAATTATAGGCATTATATTGATTCCTATTCTTTGTTTCAAAAACCTACTCAATCTGCTTTAAAATTTCATGACCAGCTTTTAACAAGTCAACATCTTTTTTCATCAAAGCAATATCACCTAGCATCATATCTTTTACTAGGTCCGCCAAATCATATTCTGGCACCCACCCTAATTTCTCTTTAGCTTTTCTTGGATCACCTAATAATAAATCAACCTCTGTTGGACGGAAATAAGTAGGGTCTATTGATAAAACTTCTTTACCAATTTCAACTTGAAAGTCTTTGTTGTTACACGTTTTAATATATGCTTTTTCATCTACCCCTTCACCTTTAAATTCTAATTCTATTCCTACTTCATTAAAAGCCATCTTCACAAAATCACGAACAGTAGTCGTTACACCAGTTGCAATCACCCAATCTTCTGGTTGATCTGCCTGTAAAATCATCCACATCATGCGTACATAATCTTTTGCATGACCCCAATCTCTCTTAGCCTCTAGATTTCCTAAATAGAATTTATCTTGTAACCCTAAAGCTATTTTAGCAACAGCGCGTGTAATTTTTCTTGTTACAAAAGTTTCTCCTCTTCTCGGTGATTCATGGTTGAACAACAATCCATTACATGCAAACATATTGTATGCTTCACGATAGTTTTTTGTAATCCAAAACCCATAAATTTTAGCAACTCCATATGGTGAACGAGGATATAAAGGAGAGTTTTCATCATAAAAACCGCTGCTATTTTTATTTTCAGGTAAACCACCAAACAATTCAGATGTTGATGCTTGGTATATTCTAGTTTTCTTTTCAAGACCTAAAATTCTTACGGCTTCTAAAATTCTTAACGTTCCTAAACCATCTACATTACCAACATATTCTGGCATATCAAATGAAACTTTTACATGAGACATCGCACCTAAATTATAAATTTCATCGGGCTGACACTCTTGTATGATTCTAGTTAAATTCATAGAATCTGTTAAATCTCCATAATGTAGTTTTAACCTTTGATTTGGGTCGTGAGGATCCTGATACAAATGATCAATTCTATCCGTATTAAAAAGAGATGCTCTTCTTTTTATACCGTGTACCATATATCCTTTTTCTAATAATAGCTCTGCTAAATAAGATCCGTCTTGACCTGTTATACCTGTAATTAATGCTGTCTTCATAAAAATTTAATTGGCTTCTAATTTAACCTCTTTTATATTTTCTATATTATTTAAAAACCATTGATAAGTCTTTTCAATTCCATCTAACAATTCTGTTGAATATTCCCAACCGATATTTTTCATTTTGGAAACATCCATTAACTTTCTAGGTGTACCGTCTGGTTTTTCAGAATCCCAAACAATATTTCCTTTGTGACCTGTAACTTTTTGAATGGTTTCTGCCAATTCTTTTATGGTTACGTCTTTGCCAGAACCAACATTATATAAATATTCTGGCAACTCATTCTCTAAAGCATGAACCACTGCTTCTGCCATATCATCTACAAATAAAAATTCTCTCATTGGCGTACCACTTCCCCATAAAGTTACATCGTCATTATCATTTAATTTAGCTTCATGAAATTTACGTAACATTGCTGGTAGAACATGAGATGTTTCCAAATCAAAATTATCAAAATATCCATACAGATTAGTTGGCATTAAACTCAAAAAATCTTTATTAAACTGTTTTCTAATAGCCTGACACGCTTTTACACCTGTTATTTTTGCAATTGCATACCACTCGTTGGTTGGCTCTAACGAATCTGTTAATAAATATTCTTCCTTTAGCGGCTGTGGAGCCAACTTTGGATAAATACAAGAACTTCCTAAAAATATAAATTTATTGATATCAAATTTGAGTGCACTATCAATTAAATTATTTTGAATTTGCATATTCTCCATTAGAAATTGATACGGAAAATCATTATTTGCTAAAATTCCACCAACCCTTGCTGCTGCATCAATAATAGCCTCAGGTTGTTCTGTTTCAAGAAATTTAAGAACCTCTACTTGATTTTTTAAATCTAATTCCTTGCTCGATTTACCAATTAAATTTGTATACCCTTTTTTCTCTAAAGCTCTCCAGACAGCAGAACCTACCATTCCACGATGACCTGCAATATAAATTTTGGCTTTTTTATTCATTCTAAACTATTTACCAATTTGAAAATACTCAAATCCGTTGTCTTCTAAATTAAATGCATTGTACTGATTTCTACCATCAAAAATAATTGGAGATTTCAATTGTATTTTTATTTCCTCAAAATCAGGGGACCTAAACTCTTTCCATTCTGTTAGCAAAATTAAAGCATCAGCATTTTGTAGTACTTCATATTTAGAATTACAATATTTTATATTTTTTGCATCTTTTAAGTAAAACTCTTTAGATTCTTCGATTGCTTTAGGATCATAAGCGTTTACTTTCGCTCCTCTTTTCTCTAATTCCTTCACAATATAAATAGCCGGAGCTTCTCTCATATCATCAGTTCCCGGCTTAAAAGCTAATCCCCATAAACCAAAAGTAAAACCAGTTAAATCTTCGCCAAAGCGTTTTACTATTTTATGAGCAATTACTAATTTTTGAACATTATTAACATTCTCTACAGATTCAATTAAGTTTGCTTTATAACCATTTTCTTCTGCAATCTTCTTAAGAGCTTTAACGTCTTTAGGAAAGCATGAACCACCATAACCTGCACCCGGATAAATAAAACTATACCCAATTCTTTTATCGGAACCTATTCCAATTCGAACTTGGTTTGCATCTGCACCAACTCTTTCACAAATATTGGCAATTTCATTCATAAAGGATATTTTAGTTGCCAACATAGCATTAGCAGCATATTTGGTCATTTCTGCAGAACGGATATCCATAGTAATAAAACGATCATGAGTTCTAAAGAAAGGTGAATATAATTGCTTCATTTTGTCGAAGGCATAATTGGAATCTGCACCAATAACCACTCTATCTGGTTTCATAAAATCATCTATAGCCGCTCCTTCTTTTAAGAATTCTGGATTTGATACTACATGAAACTCAATATTTTCTCCTCTTCTATGTAATTCAGATTGAATAGTAGCCTTCACTTTATCTGCTGTACCAATAGGAACCGTAGATTTATCAACAACTATTATTTTTTTTTTCATGGTTTGACCAATAGATTTAGCAACCCCTAAAACGTATTGCAAATCTGCGGAACCATCATTACCCATAGGCGTACCCACCGCAATAAACACAATTTCAGCATCACTAATTGCCTCACCTAATTGGGTTGTAAAAAACAAATTATTATTTTTTACATTTTTTAAAACCATTTGCTCCAGACCTGGTTCAAAAATAGGAATAATTCCTTGTTCTAATTTTTGTATTTTATGTTGATCTATATCAACACAAGTTACTTTGTTTCCCATTTCTGAAAAACAAGTCCCAGAAACTAAACCTACATAACCAGAGCCTACAACAGCTATATTCATAAATATAATAATTAACTATTTTTTTGTGAAGATATAAAAACAATAATCTTTTAACGATTAAAATAATTATTTAGGGGAAATCTCCTTTTTCTTTTCTCCGCAAATATAAATGAATTTAAACCTAAAAAAAATGAAATTTATAGATTTGACAATTACATAATATATCCAATAATAATTATTTATAACTACATAAAATAGACGAGATAATGAATTATTATAAAAAAGGGTGCTTCGAGTATTTAAAATTAGCCTCTTGATTTCGAATAGTATGAATAATTTCTATAGAAGGTTTAGCTTCTTCAAGATTAAAACCATTCCCTTTTAAAATTTCTTGATAAGATAAGGTATGTAAATCGGTAAAGCCATTGCTAAATTCTAGCTCATTACCATCAACAGTAATTGATCGAAAAGTTCGTTGCTGTTTTTCTTGTATTTCTTTTGGTAAATCATTGGCATCTATCGATAAATACCAACGAACTCTTGCATTCTCGAATTCTAGATAACCGGATGCTTTGTGCTTTTCATGCAAATGAGTTTCTATTTCTTGCACGTCACCAAAAATCCAAGACAACATATCAAAAAAATGCACCCCTATGTTAGTGGCCACACCTCCTGATTTTTGCTCATCACCTTTCCATGAAATATCGTACCATTTTCCTCGGGAAGTGATATAGGTAAGGTCAACTTCATGTTTTGTTTTTGAATTATGTTTTAGGATTCGTTCTTTAAGTTGAATGATGCTAGGATGCAAACGCAATTGTAATATGGTATGTATTCGTTTCTCATACTGTTTCTCAATTTCTTGAAGTGCATCAAAATTCCAAGGATTTAAGACTAATGGTTTTTCACAGATGGCATCAGCACCAGCTCTTAAGGCCATTCGAATATGTGCATCATGTAAATAATTAGGAGTACATATACTAATATAATCTAGAAACTGCCCATCTCTTTTCAACTTTTCGATATGTCGATCAAATCGCTCAAACTCTACAAAAAAATGTGCTTCTGAAAAGTATTGATCCAGTACCCCAACACTATCAAATTTATCTAAAGCGCATAACAATTGATTATTAGTCTCTTTTATTGCTCTTAAATGACGAGGTGCTATATACCCTGCAGCACCTATTAATCCGAAGTTCTTCATTATAAACTTTTATCTACATGTTCTTTGGGCAAGATACTCTTTACATCATAAACTACCGAATTCTCTTTCTTCAATTCTTGCAAATTCAATGTTAAAAACTCTTGGTGTGCGACTGCCAATACAATAGCATCGTATTTTTTGTTTGGAGTAGATCTTACAGAATGCAATCCATATACTTCTTGAACTTCATCCGAATTTGCCCATGGATCATAAATGGTAATATTAGTGCCATATTCTTTCAAAGAATTTACCACATCAATTACCCTTGAATTCCGAATATCAGGACAGTTTTCTTTGAAGGCTATTCCTAAAATTAAAACATCTGCTTTATCTATAGAAACTTTATGCGCAACCATTAATTTAATTACTTGAGAGGCTACGTAATCACCCATACTATCATTTATTCTACGACCTGCAAGTATTATACCTGGATAATACCCTATCTCTTGTGCTCTTTGCGCTAAATAATATGGGTCTACACCTATACAATGCCCACCTACCAAACCTGGTTTAAAAGGTAAAAAGTTCCATTTTGTTGCAGCTGCCTCTAAAACTTCTTGCGTATTAATATTCATTAACCCAAATATTTTTGCCAATTCATTAACGAAAGCTATATTAATATCGCGTTGCGAATTTTCAATAACCTTGGCAGCTTCTGCTACCTTAATACTAGATACCAAATGTGTACCTGCTAAAATAACAGAATTGTACAAATCATCTACTCGTTTGGCAATTTGCGGTGTTGAACCTGAAGTAATTTTTAAAATATTTTCAATAGACCTTGTTTTATCCCCTGGATTTATACGTTCAGGGGAATATCCTACGTAAAAATCATTATTAAAATGCAAACCAGAACATTTTTCCAAAACAGGAACACAAGTGTCTTCTGTAACTCCAGGATAAACCGTAGATTCATAAATAATCACAGCCCCTTTTTTTATAACTTTCCCTACGGTTTCGCTTGCTTTAATAAGTGGAGTTAAATCTGCTTGCTTATTCGTGTTAACAGGTGTAGGTACTGTAATTATAAAATAATTGCAATTTTGCAGCTCAGTTAATTCATCTGTAAAAAACAAGCCAATTTGAGCATCATTTTGATTTTTAATTACTTTCTGAAGACTTTTACCCTCTAGTTCTAAGGTGGTATCAACACCTCTCTTTAGTGAATAAATTCTATTCGCATTGATATCAAAGCCTACTACTGCATATTTTTTAGCAAACAAATGTGCTAGTGGTAATCCTACATAACCTAAACCTATGACACCAATTTTTACTTTATCCATTCTTACTTTTCAAGATATTTGAACTTCAAAAATACAAAAAAGAAAGCCTTTAAGTAGTGCTAAATTTTTTATATAATAGAGTCTAAAGAGCAGTTTAATTTATTATTTACAGTTATTTAAAAACAAAAACACTAAACTTAAAATATTTTAAGAAAGAAAGTAAAAGTTTAATCTACTCAAACCCAACTTAAAAAAGTGATTTTGGATATGAAAAGCTGTGAAAAATAAAAAAAAGATTGGATATATAAAATTATCTTTTTTTTCCATTGACAAAAAAAATCTAGACTGTTTTTAAATTTTCAAACTTTACGTTTTCCTCCATCATAGTGTCCAATCTATTATACTTTACAAAAACTTACCATTTCATAAAAATTGATTTCTACAAATTGTTAAAGTTTATCAAACTAGTTTAATCAAACCTTTTAGTATAAGTATAAGCTAACGCCTATAAATTTTAAAGCTTTAAAACTAAACCTAAAGGTCTCGTTTCAAGGTTTAGATAACAGTGAAGTGCAACATTAATTTATACCAACTTAAGCTCAAGTATCTTTGAGATTAGAAAATAGTATTGAGAACTAGATCATAACAAAATACATCTCGATATTAATTCCACTTATTACAATTTTAGAATTCATTCGATGTGAGATAAAGTTATATTGGTAAAGGGATTAGACATCCCTGAATAAAACCTCTCTTGCAAATACAATCCTAAGCACTGCGTGCAAGTATTTTTTGGTTTAAAAAGATTATTACGCAACCTCTGATATTAAAATGGATTAGATATCCCAGGTTGAAACCTCTCCTGCAAATACAATCCTGAGCACTACGTGCGCAGCCTTTTTTTATTTCAACAAAAACGTTATGCGAGCATCCGTTTTTTCATGAAATAAAAAAATCCTGTCGAAATTCGACAGGATTGTATTTGATGTGGGCAATGAGGGATTCGAACCCCCGACCCCCTCGGTGTAAACGAGGTGCTCTGAACCAACTGAGCTAATTGCCCTAAGCGGTTGCAAATATAATACAGATTTTAAATCTACCAAACAAAAATGAAATTTATTTTAAATTATTTCTGCCACTACAAAAGTACTTCCTCCAACATAAACAACATCTTCTTGATTTGCAGCACTGAATGCATTTTCATACGCAGTTGAAACACTTTGAAAATTAGTACCATTCAAACCAAAGTGACTTGCTTTTTGTTGCAATACCTCTGCAGAAAGACCTCTTGGAATATTAGGTTTGCAAAAATAATAGCTAGCGTTTTTAGGGAACAAAGGCAACACAATGTCTAAATCTTTATCAGATACTACTCCTAACACAATATGTAAGTTAGTATAACTTTCTTTTTTTAGTTGATTCATTACAATAGATAAACCTTCTTTATTGTGAGCAGTATCACAAATAACTTTTGGGTCTTTTTGAAGAATTTGCCATCTACCCTTTAAATTGGTGTGTTGAACCACATTTAACAAACCGTTTTTTATATGCTGATTTGAGATATGAAAACCTTTTAAATTTTTGATTGCAGTTACAGCTGTATTTACATTAGCTCTTTGATAATCGCCCAATAAATCTGTTTTATAGTTACAAATTGCATCTGAAGCAAAATACAATTTAGCATTCATTGTTTTCGCTTTGTCTAGAAAGACGTGTTCAACTTCCAACTGTTTTTCTCCAATAACTACAGGTACTTTGTTTTTTATAATACCTGCTTTTTCAAACGCTATCTGAGGCAAGGTGTCTCCTAAAATTTGAATATGATCTAATCCTATATTGGTAATGACAGAAATTTCTGGATTGATAATATTCGTAGAATCTAACCTACCCCCTAAACCCACTTCAATAATTGCAATATCTACTTTTTGATCTGTAAAATAATCAAAAGCCAAACCTACTGTCATTTCAAAAAAAGAGAGTTGTTGACTTTCTAAAAATTGTTTGTGTTTTGAAATAAATTCAGTTACATTTTTTTTAGGAATTTCCTCGCCATTAATTCGAATTCGTTCTGTAAAATTTTTTAAATGAGGTGATGTATATAAACCAACTTTATAGCCTGCTTCTTGTAGTATAGAAGCTAACATATGAGAAGTGGAACCTTTACCATTGGTACCACCAACATGTATACTTTTAAACTTTTTTTCTGGATGATTTAACTGCTTTGTAAATGAAATTATATTGGTTAAATCTTTTTTAAATGCAGTTTTACCTTCCTTTTGATACATGGGAAGTTGTGCAAACATCCAATCTAAGGTATCTTGATATGTCATCAAAAAAAAATGTACTACTATTTAGTTTTACCTTTCAAGTTTTCTTTTTCTTGCACTTCTTTTCTAAGCCCACTGCTTGAAAAACGGTGTTCTCTTTTATTAAAATACAAGTCAATACCTTTTTCTTCACAGTATTTTCTACCTGTAAATTGCTTACTTGCATATTCTTCTCCAATAATTCTAACATCAACTTTAAAAGATCGTAAAACATCTTCTAAGTCCTGCTCTGTAGCATAAGGTACAACCTCATCTACAAACTTACATCCTTTTAATTGAATGTATCTTTCTACAACAGATTGTACTGGCATGTTTTTTTCTGGGCGATCTAAAGTAGGATCTGTCTGTAAACCACAAATTAAATAATCACACTGACGTTTTGCATCCTCTAACATAGTTATATGACCTGCATGTAACAAATCGAATGCACTAAAAGTAATTCCTATTTTCATAATTGATTTTTTTCTAAATTTATTTTTTCCCTAACAACCAAGAAGAAGATTGAATTTTATCTCCCAATCCATCTATTAATTGAATATTTAATTCATTGCAAATTGGAGCTTCAGGAATTGAGTTGTTATCTTGATCTCCTCCGTTTGCGAAACCTAACTGATACTCATCACCATATTTTTCTTGTAAAGATCGAATAGATTCACATACTGTTCTATCTTGATCTATAGAAATGATTGCTTTGTCTACAGCTTTTATATTTTGAACAATAAACAATCGTTCGTCTTCTTTTTGAAATTCTTTTGAACCTTTTAATCCTCTCTGCAAATCGCTATTTACTATCACAAATAACTCATCTGCTAATGCTTTTGCATTGTTAAAATACTCTAAATGTCCTTTGTGAATTGGATTAAAATAACCTGATACAATAATTGCTTTTTTTTTCATTTTTTTAGTTTTGATAAAAAATAAATCATTTCTAAATTATTAAATATGATTCAATTTTAAGTTTACAGTTCTCAAAAATCTAAATATTAAAGTATTCTACTACTAATTTTCGACAAATAAACGATATCTAATGTTCGTTGTAAGAAAATAGATGATAACAATTTTCAAGTATAAAGATATAAAATTAGAGTTATTTGGTTAATGAAAACTTATAAATTATTGTACCAACTTGATTTGATGGAGCTTTATTATCTGAATTCCATGTAGTTTGCAAAGCTGCCTCTTTTGCTGGTTTTAAAAGGCAAGCAGCAGTATTTGTAGATCCCTTTACACCTGGAACTGCTTGGATTACTTTTCCGTTTTTATTTACAGTAATACGAACCACAACTATACCTTCTTCTTGACAATCTGGTTGTTTTTTAGGTTTCTGTAAAGCTGTTCTACCTGCTAAATTATAATTACCTCCAGAACCTGCATTGGTATTTCCATAATAGTTTTTTGAATTTTTATCTCCATTTACAGCCCCTTTTACACCATCTTTAGAATCATCACCTTCTCCTTTTTGTGTTCCATTTGTTGTGTTACCATTTAGTAAACTGTTTAAAGCATCTGTAGTTTCTTTAGAAGGTTTTGGTTTCGGTTTTTCTTTTACTACTTCTTTTATTTCTACTTTTTCGACTGGTTTTTTTTCTATTTCCTTGGTTTTTTCTACAACAGGTACTTCTTTTTTTGTGTCATCTGTAATTATATCTTCTTTGATAATTTCATTTGGAGTTTCTTTTACTTCTTCTACTACCTTTTCTTTCTCAACTACTTTAGGTGTAGGTTCCTTCTTAGTTTCTTGAACTGGTTTTCCTTTACCTACATTAGCGTCACCAAAATTGATGGCTAAACCATATTCTTGAGGTGGATCTAAATACGTCATCCCATAATTAAAAATCGCAAACAGAAATAACACCAATACTACTGATGTTATAATTGCTGATTTTCGTTTATGTGTTGTGTTTAAAAAACGCATTTTTAATTTTCTTAAGTCCTATATAAATTAATTGCCTTTTACAGCTAATATCATTTTTAATTTATTCTTATTTGCAATATCAATTACTTGCATCACATTTTTATAAGGTACATCTTTATCTCCTCTAATAACAATGGTTTTCTTTTTGTCTGAACCCACACTTTTTAGTATTTCATTCTCCAAATTAGAAGATGAAACTTTTGTTTTATCAATATAATACTGAGAATTGTTGGTTATAGAGACTGCAACAGATTTACTGTTTTCAGTTTTTCCTCCAGCCTTTGGTAATAATACATCTATGGCACTAACTGTTACCAAAGTTGATGTTAACATAAAAAATATTAACAACAGAAACACAATATCTGTCATTGATGACATATTGAATGTTGGATCTATTTTATTTCTTCCTCTTAAATTCATGCAATAAAAAAATTATACTGGTTCATTTAAAAGATCTAAAAACTCAACAGATTTTGCTTCCATTTGATATACTACTTTATTAGTTCTTACAACCAAATGATTGTAGGTGATGTATGCAATAATACCTACAATTAAACCTGCAACTGTAGTTGTCATTGCTGTATATAAACCATCAGATAACATTTTTATATCTATTTGGCCACCTGCATTCGCAATTTCATGAATGGCTACAATCATTCCAATTACTGTACCTAGAAAACCAATCATAGGTGCAGCACCTGCAACTGTTGCTAAAACTGAAACATTTTTTTCTAATTCGTAAATTTCTAATTTACCTGTAGTTTCAATTGCAGTATTAATATCTTCTAAAGGTTTGCCAATTCTAGAAATTCCTTTTGAAATCAACCTTGCAGTAGGTGTATTTTTACTATTGCATAAAGCATTTGCAGATTCTAATTTACCATTAGAAACGTAATCTTTAATTTGATTCATAAAGTTTTTATCTACTTTAGACGCTGCTTTTATGGCAAAAATACGTTCGAAATAAATGTATAATGCTACTGCTAAAAGCACAAATAAAATAGCTATTATTATTTGACCTCCTAAACCACCATCCATAATTAATTTATAGATAGATAATGTTTTTTCTTCGGAAATTGAATCTTCTATTACTGCTGCATTTTCTTGAAAAAATGATATCATTCTTCTTAAGTTTTAATTCTATACTACTAACGACTATCCTTTTGTAAAATTGTTTCAAAAACGCTTTACAAATTAAAAAGACAAAAAAAATGCCATTCTGAAATTCAAAATGACATTTTTATATATTATTCAGTTATTTAAACAAACATTCTTAAAATAACAAACGAAACAGAACCTACTAGGAAACCTACTAAAGCTAACCAAGATATTTTCTTTAAATACCAAAAGAAGTCTATTTTTTCCATACCCATTGCAACAACACCAGCTGCAGAACCTATAATTAACATACTACCACCTGTACCTGCAGAGAATGCTATAAAGTGCCATAAAGGATTATCTAATGGTTCAGAAAACATTCCTAAACTTGCTGCTACTAAAGGTACATTATCTATAACTGCAGAACCTATACCTAATAGAATTACAACTAAATCTGAAACTTGAGTTCCTTCTAATTCTGTACCCATTAAAGGAATACTTGTCTTTAAGCGATCAGCAAAATTAAATAAAATACCTAATGATTCTAAAGCTGCTACAGCCATTAGAATACCTAAGAAAAACAAGATACTTGGCATTTCTATTTTAGATAATGATGAATGAACAGGACTATGTGCTGCATGCTCTGCATGTTCATCTGCCTGATCTCCTTCTATACTCGATAAAGAGAATTTTCTTCTACTGTAAATTTCGGCACAAGTAGCTACAATACCTAAAGACAACATCATACCAACATAAGGTGGTAAATGAGTTACTGTTTTAAACACAGGTACAAAAACAATTGCTCCTAAACCTATTAATAACATTCGACCACTGTATTTACTTTTTGGCTTATCAACCTCATTTGGATCAAAATCAATATCACCTTTAAAAGCTGGTAACATAGATGCAATAAAAGAAGGTACAACCATACATAATAATGATGGTAAGAAAAGGTAAATGAATAACATACCTGTACTTACTTTATCTCCTATCCAAAGCATAGTTGTTGTTACATCTCCAATAGGAGAAAAAGCACCACCTGCATTTGCAGCAATAATAATTAAACCTGCAAACCAAATTCTATCTTCTCTAGTTTTTACAATTTTTTGTAGAATTGATATTAATACAATAGTAGCTGTAAGGTTGTCTATTATTGCTGATAAGATAAAGGCCAAAACAGAGAACATCCATAATAACTTCTTTTTACTCTTAAAATTTACGTAGTTTTTAATGGTAGAAAAACCATCAAAATAATCAATAATTTCTACAATAGTCATTGCACCTAAAAGGAAAACTAAAATCTCTGCAGTTTTACCTAAATGATGTAATAAGGTTTCTTCTACCAAGTGCATTTTATCATCATGTACTAAAGAAGCAAAATTATCTACCAAAGCATGATTACTAGAATCGAACCAATTAGAGAAACTATCTACACCAAGTGCAACAATAGCCCAACAAACAGCCATCATTACTAAAGCTGGTATTAATTTATCTAATTTAATATTATGTTCTAATGTAATGGCTAAGTAACCTAATACAAATACTATTATAATTATTGATTCCATATATTTATTTAATTTATATCAATTGTTCTAGCGCAATTTCAAACGCTGTTTCACTAATTTTTGTTTTATAAGGGCTTTTTTCAAATGTTTTTTCTAAGGCACTTTTAATAGTTTCTGAAGTATCATTAAAAATAGCTTCGTCTGTCATTTCTACTCTTCTTTCCATAAAATAAGCAAACACTCTAGCCATTCCACAATTACTAATAAAATCTGGAATTAAACTTACTTGTTTATCTGTATTTTCCATAATTGAACCAAAGAATATTTCTTTATCTGCAAAAGGTACATTTGCACCACAAGAAACTACTTCTAGCCCAGTATCAATCATTTGATTAATTTGTTCTTGCTTAATTAATCTTGATGCTGCACAAGGTGCAAAGATTTCGCAAGGTAAATTCCAAATTTTCTCATTAATTTCATGAAAAGGAATCATGTTGTCTGCAACAAGTGTGTTACCATCTTTGTTCAAGAAATAGTCTTTAATTTCTTCAAAAGAAAATCCATCTTCATTAATAACTCCTCCATCTCTATCTATAATTCCAACAACCTTAGCTCCCATTTCAGCTAAATAATAAGCTGCTGCAGAACCAACATTACCAAAACCTTGTACTACTGCTCTTTTCCCTTTTACAGATCCTCCATAAATATCATAGTAATGACGTACAGCTTCTGCCACACCAAAACCAGTAATCATATCTGCTACAGTGTATTTTTTACTAATATCTGGAGATAAACTCTCGCTTTCAATTACCTTAATTACACCTAATCTTAACTGACCAATTCTATTAATTTTATCGGCTTCTGTAGGTTTAAAATGACCATTAAAAACACCTTCTTGTGGATGCCAAACTCCACTTTCTTCAGTAATAGGTATTACTTCATGAATTTCATCTACATTTAAATCTCCTCCTGTACCATAATAACTCTTTAATAAAGGAGCTACTGCTTTGTACCAACGTTCTAAAACGCCTTTTTTTCTAATATCTAAAGGATCGAAATTGATACCAGATTTTGCACCACCAATTGCAGGCCCAGAAACTGTAAATTTTACTTCCATAGTTTTTGCTAAAGAAAGTACTTCGTTCATATCTAATCCTTTTCTCATTCTTGTACCTCCACCAGCTGCACCACCTCTTAGTGAGTTTATAACGGTCCAACCTTCTGCTTCAGTTTCAGAATCTTTCCAATTAAAGATAATTTCTGGTTCTTTATTCTCGTATTTTTTTAATAATTCTTTCATTTTAAATTTGTTATGATTTTTTCAACTTGTTTATTTTCTAAGGCAATTTTCAACTAAATAAAAGTAGCTTAGCGAAGTTAAAGTTGATTCATAGTTTAAATTATTTTAAGAATTAATAGTACTTACGATGTTAGAGACAAACTTACTGTAAAAAAAGTTATTCTTAAAATAATTAATCGAAAAGAATTGTAAAAATCTATGGTAAAACTACAACTCCTGAAGAATGATTTTTACTAGCCCCAGTTACTGATTGTAAGCAATTCACCTCATCATTCAACTTTAATAAACCAAGAAAAGAAAATACCAAAGCTTCTTTAAAATTAATCAGTTCTTGGTTTACTAAATCTATTTGATTTGACGCATAAAACTGAATTCTCTCTAACAAATATGCATTAAATGCTCCTCCACCAGTTACTAAAACTGAATCGTTATTAAAAATAACTTTGCTAATTTGAATAGCAATATGCTCTACAAAAGTATTCAGAATAGTTGGCACATCTTGCTCATTTTCATCTATTAACGGATAAATAAATTCTTGCACCCACTCTAAACCCAAAGATTTTGGTGGCTCTTTTTTATAGAACTCCAATAGATTTAGTTTTTCTAATAGTTTATGATTTAAAGCGCCTTCAGAAGCAATTTTTCCTTTATCATCATAAGCATAACCTAGCTTGTTTGCATAATGATTCAAAACAATATTTACAGGACAAATATCAAAAGCAATTCTTTGATTGTCCTTTTTAAATGAAATATTAGAAAAGCCTCCAAGATTTAAACAAAAGTCGTATTTAGAAAAAAGCAACTCATCACCTATGGGCACTAAAGGCGCTCCTTGTCCACCCAATTGTACATCTTGAGTTCTAAAATCATAAATAACTTTGGTATTGGTAATTTTCGCAATTTCCTTTCCATTACCAATTTGCAAAGTAACTCCCTTTTCTGGCTGATGTAAAATTGTATGTCCATGAGAAGCAATAAAATCTATAGTCTCAATTTTATGATTACTTATAAAATACTGAACTGTTTGCCCCAAGAATTTACCATACATAGTATTTAAGTGCTCCAATTCCTTTTTAGAACTATAAATTGCATTCTGTAAAAGCTGCTTCCATTCTTTAGAATAAGCTATAGTTTCTGCCTGTAAAATCTTAAAATCTGCATAATCTTGCTCATTAAATTTTACATACACTAAATCTACACCATCTAATGATGTGCCAGACATTACTCCTACTGAAAAAACATAGTTATTCATCATATATGTAAAATTAATAAAAGTCTGTTGAAAATATGTTACGAAATCGATATCTTTGCACTCGAAAATTATCAATATAATAAAATAGATATACAAATGGATTTTAGTTTAACAGAAGAACATTTAATGATTCGTGATGCAGCAAGAGATTTTGCACAGACTGAATTATTACCTGGTGTTATTGAAAGAGATAACAAGCAAGAATTTCCACAAGAATTAGTTCGTAAAATGGGCGATCTAGGTTTTATGGGAATTATGGTTGATCCTAAATATGGAGGAAGTGGAATGGATACCATTTCTTACGTTTTGGTTATGGAAGAATTATCTAAAATTGATGCTTCTGCTTCAGTAATGGTTTCTGTAAACAATTCATTAGTATGTTATGGTTTAGAAGCTTATGGTACAGAAGAGCAAAAACAAAAGTATTTAACCAAATTAGCTACAGGAGAGCAAATTGGTGCTTTCTGTTTATCTGAACCAGAAGCAGGTTCAGATGCAACTTCTCAAGCAACTACAGCAATAGACAAAGGAGATCATTATGTAATTAATGGTACTAAAAACTGGATTACAAATGGAGGACGTTCAGACGTTTATTTAGTAATTGCACAAACAGACAGAGAAAAAGGTCATAGAGGAATCAATGCTTTTATCGTAGAAAAAGGCATGGAAGGTTTTGATATTGGTCCTAAAGAAGATAAATTAGGTATTCGTGGTTCAGATACTCATACCTTACAGTTTAATGATGTAAAAGTGCCTAAAGAAAATAGAATTGGTGAGGATGGTTTTGGTTTTAAATTCGCTATGAAAACACTTTCTGGAGGTAGAATTGGTATTGCTGCTCAGGCTTTAGGAATTGCTTCTGGAGCTTATGAATTAGCACTTAAATACTCTAAAGAACGTAAAGCTTTTGGTACAGAAATCTGTAACCACCAAGCAATTGCGTTTAAATTAGCAGACATGTACACAGAAATTGAAGCTGCAAGAATGTTAGTTATGAAAGCTGCTTGGCAAAAAGACCGAAAAGAAAATTACGACATGGCTTCTGCTATGGCTAAATTATATGCATCTAAAGTTGCAATGGAGCAAACAGTAGAAGCTGTACAAATTCATGGAGGAAATGGTTTCGTAAAAGAGTATCATGTAGAGCGTTTAATGCGTGATGCAAAAATTACTCAGATTTATGAAGGGACTTCAGAAATTCAGAAAATTGTAATTTCTAGAGGAGTTATTAAAGGATAATTCACACACTTATATTGTAAACAAAAATCCATCTTATGAATTAAGGTGGATTTTTTTTTATGGCACAACCTTTCAGGTTAGGCTTTCAGCACTCGCTTTTTTGTAAAAACAAAAAGAGCTCATACAATTGCTTCAATCCCTTGTGCAAGCCAATTTATAAGCTAATTTTCTAATTCAATATTATAGAGTTGTAAACCAGAGCCAGGAGAAATGTTTCTCATAAATTGTTTATCATTATCTACTTTTAAAGAGTCTTCTATATACTGTATTGATAAATTCCCTTTTCCTAATTCAAATAATGTAGCCATCATTAAACGAATTTGATATCTTAAAAATCCCTTCCCTCTTACTTTTAATATATAAGACTGCTCAGGAAAAAAACTAGCCGTTAAAATTGCATTCTCTACAATTTCACAAAAGTCAATGGTTCTTTTAAAGATAGTATTATCAGAAGGTTTTGTACAATATTTATGAAAATAATGCTCACCCTGAAAAAGCTTAGCTCCTTTTTTCATGATTTCAATATTTAATTCACTCTCTTCATTAACTATAAAAGGAGCTGCAAAAGGATGATTTACCTCTCCAAAAGAAAAGTAATAATGGTATTCTTTAATTTTTGGAGCATTAATAATATTAAAACTTGTTGCAACCTCAGAAATAGAGCTTGCTTTAAAATCTGCAGGAAAGTTAGAGTTCAACTCTTTCAAAAAGATATCTTCTATTAATTTCTCATTAGTAAATAGCTGAAAAATATAACCATTAGCAGACACTTTAGCATCTGTTCTACCTGCACCAACTGTTTTGTAACCAGCATCTTTTAACACAAAAGACAAGCTTTTATCTACAATATCATGCAAAGTTTTGGCATTTGTTTGCTTTTGCCAACCAGAAAACCGAAAACCAAGAAATCCTAAAGAAATTAAGTAACTTTTTGAATATTTCATAGGTGCTAAAATACAATAATTACATTTTTTTTTACAAAAGGGGCATTTTTATGAATATCTTAAAATTATACTGCATTTTTTTACGAACCTAATATTTTCTATCCTACAGATAACTCAAAATATATTTATCTCAATTTAACCCCCCTTTTTTTGAGGGTACCCTCCTTAAAAACCCCTGTTTTGAATTTTAGACCCCTTGTTACTTTATTATTAATCAATACATTTACAGCGTTCAAATAATAAAAAATCAATAAAAACTAAAAGGACATTATTATGAAAAAAATTATTTTCACTTTATTTTTAGCAAGTAGCTTGTTAGTAAATGCCCAAGATGACAAAGGAACTTTTTCTTTAAGTGGTAGCGTAGATGTATATCATACAAGTAATTTAAAAAGTGGTTCTCCAGGATCAGTTGGTATTCTTTATGGAGGCTCTGCAGTACCTAATGCATTTGGTTTAGGTATGGCTAATACAATATTTGCTTATGAAAAAGGAAAAGCAGGTGTTGTTGCAGATTTAGCTTTTGGTCCAAGAGCAAATGCAGCTAATGCTTATGAAGGTGCAATTAACCAATTGTATGCTTACTATAAGCCATCAGAAAAAATTACATTAACCTTAGGTCAGTTCAATACTTGGTATGGTTATGAAGTTATTTCTCCTGCAGGAAACTTCAACTACTCAGTTTCTTACTTATTTAATGCTGGTCCTTTCTCTCATACAGGATTCAAATTAGACTATGCAGCTTCAGAAGACTTATCTTTTATGTTTGCAGTAACTAATCCTCATGGATTAACTTCTGGTGCAAACCCAAGTAATGATTACCAATTAGGTTTCCAAACTGGGTACAAAGGTCAGTACTTTAACTTAGCTTATGGTTCAGATGGTTTTGGATTTACAGATGTATTATACTTAGATTATACAGGTGGTTTCGATTTATCTGATTCTTTCTTCTTAGGTATCAATGCTGCTTATGCAAATTCAAGTGATGCTGATGCTGGTTATCAAGGTGTTGCTTTATACTTACAAAACACATTCTCTGATTCTTTTTCTTTAGGTTTTAGACCAGAATTCTTTACAGCAACTTCAGGAGCAGGAGACACTAATGTATCTGCCTTTACTTTAAGTGGAAACATTGCTTTAACAAGCGCTTTAACTATAATTCCAGAATTAAGATATGATTCTTCAGATGATTTAATCATTCCTGGATTTCCTACAGAAACTAGTATGACAGGTGCAACTTTAGCTGCTGTTTACTCTTTCTAATACAACACAACTATTAAATTAACTAAATTTTAAATTATGAGTTTATTACTAACATTATTCCAAGACACTTCTGAAGCTGCTGCAGTTTTAGAACAAGTAAATGGAGATATGGGAATGCTTTGGATGCTTATTGCAGGTATCTTAGTTTTCTTAATGCAAGCTGGTTTTACATTAGTAGAATCTGGAATGACGCGTTCTAAGAATGCTGTAAACATTGCAATGAAAAATTTACTAGACATTTGTGTAGGTTCTTTAACTTTCTGGTTAGTTGGGTACTCTTTAATGTATGGAGACACTTCTAATGGATGGTTCTTTTGGAGTGGTTTATTCCAGGGTGAAGGAGCTGATTTATTCTTCCAAACTATGTTTGCTGCAACAGCTGCAACAATAGTTTCTGGTGCAATTGCAGGTAGAACAAAGTACACAACTTATATTGTATTTTCTATTGTAATGACAGCTATTATCTACCCTATTTCTGGTGGTTGGCAATGGCAAGGAGAAGGTTGGTTAACTGAGTTAGGTTTTATTGACTTTGCTGGTTCATCAATTGTACACTCTGTAGGTGGTTGGGCTGCTTTAGTAGCTGCATTTATGGTAGGTCCTAGAATTGGAAAATTTGTGGATGGTAAAGTATTACCTATACCTGGTCATAACCAAGTATTAGCAACTTTAGGTGTTTTCATCTTATGGTTTGGTTGGTTTGGTTTTAATGGTGGATCTCAATTAGCTTGGGGTGGTGCTGATGCAACAGGAGCTTCTAACGTAGTTTTAGTTACAAATTTAGCAGCTGCAGCTGGTGGATTAGGTGCCTTAATCACAACTTGGATTTGGTATGGGAAACCAAACTTAGCACAAACCTTAAATGGATCTTTAGCTGGTTTAGTAAGTATTACTGCTGGTTGTGGAAACATGACTCCTGAAGGTGGAGTACTTGCAGGTTTAATTGGTGGTATTATTGTTGTATTCTCAATTGAATTTATTGAAAAGAAATTAAAAATCGATGATGCAATTGGTGCAGCTTCCGTACATGGTGTTGCTGGTGCTTGGGGAACTTTAGTTATAGGTCTTTGGGGTGTAGATGGTGATACTGGAATCGGACTTTTTAATGGTGGAGGAGCTTCTCAATTAGGAGCACAAGCTATTGGAGTTTTAGCATATGCAGTTTGGGCTGTTGTATTATCTTTTATTGTTTTTGGAATCTTAAAAGCAACTATGGGTCTTAGAGTAAGTAAAGAAGTAGAAATTGAAGGTTTAGATATTTCTGAACACGGTTCTATTGCTTACCCAGGTAAGAGAGTTAGAGAATATGATGAAGACAAATAGTCTATAAATCACATACAGTTTTACATAAAAATCACGCAGCTTTCTGAGTTGCGTGATTTTCTACTGTAAAGAATTTTATACTTTTAGAGTAAATATTAGTAATTAATTATACATAAAATGAAGAAAATTGAAGCAATCATTAGAAAATCAAAATTTAGAAATGTAAAAGAAGCATTGCACGAAGTTGGTGTAAACTTTTTCTCTTATTGGGATGTTACAGGTTTAGGTAACGAAAAAGAGGGGCATGTTTACAGAGGTGTAAGTTATAGTACCAGCGATATTCAAAGAAGACATATTGCAATAGTTGTTAATGATGATTTTGAACAAATTACAATTGAAACAATTTTAAAAGCTGCAGCTACTGGCAAAGTAGGTGATGGTAAAATATTTGTAAGTGATATACAAGAAGCTTACAGAATTAGAACTGGCGAAAAAGGAGGACAAACATTAAATTAAATAGATTACAGAATTAGATTATGGAATTATTAACAATCAACAATGTATGGATGATGATCTGTACAGCCCTAGTATTCTTTATGCATTTAGGATTTGCATTTTTAGAAATAGGATTAACAAGACAAAAAAACACAATCAACATACTTTTTAAAAATATTTTTATAATTACAGTAGGTCTACTACTATATTGTTTTGTTGGCTTTAACTTAATGTATCCTGGGTTCTCTGAATCATCATTAGGTATTTTCGGTTTCGCAGGTTTTGGTTTAACTTCTCCAATTACAGATGCAGGAACTTTAGATTTAATGTATAATGAAGGATATACCTATTGGACAGATTTCTTATTTCAAGGAATGTTTGCAGCAACAGCAGCTACCATAGTTTCTGGAGCAGTAGCTGAGCGTATGAAAATTTTACCTTTTATGATTTTTACCTTACTATATGTAGGTTTAGTGTATCCAATTGCAGGTTCTTGGAAATGGGGTGGAGGATTTTTGGATCAATTAACAACACCTTTTTATGATTTTGCAGGTTCTACACTTGTACATTCTGTAGGTGGTTGGGCAGCATTGGTTGCTGTTTGCCTTTTAGGACCTAGAATTGGTAAATTTAAAAACGGAAAAATTCAAGCAATTCCTGGTCATAACATCCCTTTAGCAACAGCAGGAGTTTTAATTTTATGGTTAGGATGGTTTGGTTTTAATGGAGGTTCTGTTTTATCTGCAGACCCAACATTAACGTCATTAACATTAGTTACTACTTGTTTAGCTGCTGCTGCTGGTGGTGTTTTTTCTGCTATAGTTTCTACAATACTTTATAAAAATTTAGATTTAACCATGTTTTTGAATGGAATTTTAGGTGGTTTAGTAGGTATTACTGCAGGTGCAGATCAAATGTCGCCAACAGATGCAATTGCAATTGGTGCAATAGCTGGTGTAATTATTGTATTTGCAGTTAGCTTAATAGACAAGTTAAAGTTAGATGATCCTGTAGGTGCTATTGCTGTTCACCTTTTCTGTGGAATTTGGGGAACTTTAGCTGTTGGTATATTTGGAAACTTGGCAAGTGTAGATCAATTCATCAGTCAACTTATTGGTGTTGGGTCTTATGCTGTATTTTGTTTAGTAACTTCCTTTGTTATTATATATGTACTAAAAGTAACCATGGGTATAAGAGTTAGTGAAGAAGAAGAACTAGAAGGTTTAGATGTTCACGAGCATGGAATGGATGCTTATCCAGACTTTAGATTGAACGAACATTAATTGTTTATTGATAAAATGCGCTTCTTAATCAACAATTTAGGAGCGCATTTCTTCTTTTTATGAATATGATAAAATAGGTTGGCTCAAATTATCATTAATATATTTTTCATATTGATATTTTATTTTCATCACAAAAATTACATTTAAAATTACATATCATTAAATTATATTCAACAAAATACATAGATTTGTATATATAATTTAATTTGATATGGAGAAACAAGGACTGTATTTACCAGAATTTGAACATGAAAATTGTGGTGCTGGTTTTATATGTAATTTGAATGGTGATAAAACAAATCAAATTATACATGATGCCCTAGAAATTCTAGTAAAACTAGAGCATAGAGGTGGTGTTAGTGCTGATGGAAGAACAGGAGATGGAGCAGGTTTATTAATAGATATTCCTCATGAATATTTTACAAGAGTTTGTGATTTTGCACTACCAAAACAAAGAGATTATGCTGTTGGTATGGTTTTCTTACCAAAAGTTTCTAATCAATATAACTTTTGTAAAACTGTCTTCGAAAAAGAAATTACAGAGCAAGGTTTATCTGTAATTGGATGGAGAGTTGTTCCTGTAGATTCATCACAACTAGGTGAAATTGCATTAGCATCAGAACCAAATATAGAACAACTTTTTGTAGGGAAATCAAATGACATTGATGAAGCTACCTTCAAAGCAAAACTGTATGCAGCAAGAAAAATTGCTGAACATACTATTAGAACTTCAAAAATTTCTGAGAGTAATTATTTCTATGTACCAAGTTTATCTATAACAACCATTATCTATAAAGGTATTATTATGCCAGAAGATATTGGTCCTTATTATAAAGATCTTCAAGAAATAGATCTAGTAACAAGATTAGCCTTAGTGCATCAACGTTTTTCTACAAACACAATGCCAACTTGGGAGCTTGCACAACCATTTAGACACATGTGTCAAAATGGTGAAATCAATACATTAAGAGGTAATGTAAGTAGAATGAGAGTTAGAGAAGAGATCATGAAAAGTGATGTCTTTGGCCCACAAATCGATAAATTATTCCCAATAATTTTACCAGGAAAGTCAGATTCAGCATCTATGGATATGGTTGTAGAATTATTAACACACACAGGTAGGTCATTGCCAGAAATTATGATGATGATGATTCCTGAAGCTTGGGAAAAACATGCAACAATGTCTCCTGAACGTAAAGCGTTTTATGAGTACAATGGTTGTATTATGGAACCTTGGGATGGCCCAGCTTCTGTACCTTTTACAGATGGTGATTACATAGGTGCACTTTTGGATAGAAATGGTTTAAGACCTTCTAGATATACAGTTACCAAGAGTGGAAAACTTATTATGTCTTCAGAAATTGGTGTAGTAGATATTGATCCTTCAGACGTTAAAGAACATGGACGTTTAGAACCAGGAAAAATGTTCTTGGTAGACATGAACGAAGGTAGAATTATTGAAGACAAAGAAATTAAAAGTAAAATTGTTTCAGAAAGACCTTATCAAGAATGGTTAGACAAAACACGTTTACACCTAAAGGATGTTCCTTATACAAGCGAAACTTGTCCTATAGAAACTATTGATATTAAAACGCGTCAACGTTTATTTAACTACACATTTGAAGATATTCAAGAAGTAATTACACCAATGGCTCAAGTTGGTAAAGAAGCTTTAGGCTCAATGGGTATAGACACTCCATTAGCTGTATTATCAGACAGACCTCAATTAATTTCAAATTATTTTAAACAATTATTTGCTCAAGTAACAAACCCTCCTTTAGATGGTATTAGAGAAAACATTGTTACTGATATTAGTTTAAATTTAGGAAAAGACAGAAATATATTTAGCATTACAGAAAGACAATGTAGAAAATTAAGAATACAAAACCCAGTAATTTCTAATGCTGATTTAGAAAAAATTAGAAGTATAAATATCGAAAGTTTTAAAGCAGAAACTATTCAGATTTTATACCCAAAAAGCGAAGGTTTAAATGGTCTTGAAAATGCTCTAGAAGCTATTGTAATTCAAGTAGAAAAAGCACTTGAGGCTAAGAAAAATATAATCATACTTTCAGATAGAGGAGTTAATCAAGAATTAGCGCCAATACCTGCACTTTTAGCATGTTCATTTGTAAATCATCAATTAAATCGTTTACGTAAACGTTCTTATTTTGATATTATAATTGAATCTGCAGAACCTCGTGAACCACATCATTTTGCTACCTTATTTGGTTATGGAGCAAGTGCCATCAATCCATATATGGTTAACGAAATTATCAGAATGCAAGTAAAAGAAGGCTTCATTACTGATATGGATGAGCAAAAAGCTGTAGATAATTTTAATACAGCTATTGGTAAAGGTTTATTAAAGGTGATGAATAAAATTGGAATCTCAACTTTACACTCATATAGAGGTTCTCAAATTTTTGAGATTGTTGGTTTCAATTCTCAGTTTGTAGAAAAATATTTTCCTTACACAGCTTCTAGAATAGAAGGTATTGGTCTATATGAAATAGAAAAAGAAATAGATCAACGTTACAAACAAGCATATCCAGATAATCAAATTGATAAAAATTTAGGATTAAACATTGGTGGAGATTATAGATGGAGAAGAAATGGAGAACGTCATTTATTTAACCCTACAACCGTTTCTAAATTACAACAAGCTGTACGTTTAAGTGATCAAAAAAGTTACGATGTTTACGCAAAAGCTGTAAATGAACAAGCTGAAAACTTAATGACAATTAGAGGTTTATTTGAGTTTGACAACTTAGATCCAATACCTTTAGAAGAAGTTGAGCCTTGGACAGATATTGTAAAACGTTTTAAAACTGGTGCAATGTCTTATGGGTCTATCTCTAGAGAAGCTCATGAGAATTTAGCAATTGCCATGAATAGAATTGGTGGTAAATCTAATTCAGGAGAAGGTGGAGAAGATAGAAAACGTTTTCAAAAAGACAGTAATGGAGATAGTAGAAATTCTGCAATCAAACAAGTTGCTTCTGGTAGATTTGGAGTTACGTCTCACTATCTAACGAATGCTAAAGAAATTCAAATAAAAATGGCTCAAGGAGCCAAGCCTGGAGAAGGTGGTCAATTACCTGGTTATAAAGTATTACCATGGATTGCGAATGCAAGAAATTCAACACCTTTTGTTGGTTTAATTTCTCCTCCTCCACATCATGATATTTATTCTATTGAAGATTTAGCTCAGCTTATATTCGATTTAAAAAATGCGAATAGGGAAGCAAGAATTAACGTAAAATTAGTTTCAGAAGTTGGTGTAGGTACTATTGCTGCAGGTGTTGCCAAAGCCAAAGCAGACGTTGTTTTAATCTCAGGTTATGATGGTGGAACAGGAGCCTCTCCTTTAACATCCTTAAAACATGCAGGTTTACCTTGGGAACTTGGTTTAGCTGAAGCACAGCAAACTTTGGTCATGAATAGTTTACGAAGTAGAATTGTTGTAGAATGTGATGGTCAATTAAAAACGGGTAGAGATGTAGCCATAGCTGCACTTTTAGGAGCTGAAGAATTTGGTTTTGCAACTGCGCCATTAGTAGCTTCAGGTTGTATTATGATGCGCAAGTGTCATTTAAATACCTGTCCTGTAGGAATTGCAACTCAAGATAAAGAGTTAAGAAAAAACTTTAAAGGTACTCCAGAACATGTTATTAATTTCTTCTTCTACATTGCAGAAGAGTTAAGAAGTATTATGGCTCAATTAGGTTTCAGAACTTTATCTGAAATGGTAGGTCAAACGCATAAAATAAATGCAAATAAAGCAATTAAACATTATAAAGCAAAAGGATTAGATCTTTCTAGTATTCTACATAGACCAGATTCATATAGAAAAATGACTGTGAATAATACAGAAAAACAAGATCATAATATAGATGAAGTTTTAGATTTTACCATACTTAAAGACTCTCACAGAGCTCTGTATAGAAAGGAAAAAATGAATCTTAATTATCCTATAAAAAATACAAATAGAACTGTAGGTGCCATTGTTAGTAATGAAATCTCTAAAATTTATGGTCATTTAGGTTTACCTGAAGATACTTTGAATATTAATTTCACTGGTTCTGCTGGCCAAAGTTTTGGGGCATTTGGTGCTTATGGATTAACCTTTACATTGGAGGGTAATACTAATGATTACTTAGGTAAAGGGTTATCAGGTGCCAAATTAATTGTAAAGAAACCAGCTTCTGCAGATTTCCTTGCCGAAAATAATATTATTGTTGGTAATGTTTGTCTATTTGGAGCTGTTAATGGTCAAGCTTACATTAACGGAATTGCAGGTGAACGTTTTGCAGTACGTAATTCAGGAGCTACTGCAGTTGTAGAAGGTGTAGGTGATCACTGTTGTGAATACATGACAGGTGGTCAAGTAATAGTATTAGGTAAAACAGGTAGAAATTTCGCAGCTGGTATGAGTGGTGGTATAGCATATGTTTTTGATCCAGAAGATAATTTCAAAAACGGATTATGCAATACTGAAACCATTGAATTCGAAAGCATTTCAGAAGATGATGCAGCTGAATTAAAATCTAATATTGAAAAACATCAATTGTATACCAACAGTAAAAAAGCAAAAGATTTATTATCTGATTGGGAAAATAGTTTAGCCAAGTTTGTAAAAGTAATGCCAACTGAGTACAAACGTGCTTTAGAACGTTTAGAAACAGAAGAACCAATGTTTGAAGAATTAACAATAGCATAATGTCATGGGAAAAGTAACAGGATTTAAAGAATTTGAAAGACAGGATGAGACGTATAAATCTGTAATGGATCGTGTAAAACATTATAATGAATTTACAGTTCCATTATCTGATAAAGAAATTACCAAACAAGGTTCACGTTGTATGGATTGTGGTATCCCTTTTTGTCATAGTGGATGTCCCTTAGGAAATTTAATTCCTGACTTCAACCATATGGTTCATCAAGGAGAATGGAAAAAAGCATCTTGGATTTTACATTCAACAAATAATTTCCCAGAATTTACAGGAAGACTATGTCCTGCACCATGTGAACAAGCATGTGTATTAGGTATTATAGAAGATCCAGTTTCTATAGAAAATATAGAAAAAAATATTGTAGAACGTGCTTTTAAAGAAGGATGGATTAAGCCTCAAATACCAAAATATAGAACAGATAAAACTGTTGCTATTATTGGTTCAGGGCCAGCTGGTCTTGCAGCTGCTCAACAACTAAATAGAGCTGGTCATACAGTAACTGTTTTTGAAAGACATGATGAAATTGGCGGACTTTTAAGATATGGAATTCCAAATTTTAAAATGGAGAAACATATTATAGATAGAAGAATTGCAATTTTAAAAGCAGAAGGCATAATATTTAAAACCAATGTTAATGTTGGGGTTGATTATGATATTAAAAATTTAGATTCGTTTGATTCTATAGTTTTATGTGGTGGCGCCACAAAGACAAGAAGTTTACCTACTCCTGGAATAGATGCTGATGGAGTTGTTCAAGCAATGACTTTTCTAACTCAACAAACAAAAGTTGTACTAGAAAAACCAATAGAGAATCAAATATTAGCTACAGATAAAAATGTTATTGTTATTGGAGGTGGAGATACTGGATCAGATTGTATTGGTACCTCTAATAGACAAGGAGCAAAAACTGTAGTGAACTTCGAAATTATGCCAAAACCACCTGGACACAGATCGCCTAGTACACCTTGGCCTTTTTGGCCTCTAAAATTAAAAACTTCCTCTTCACACCAAGAAGGTGTTGAACGTAATTGGCTTATAAATACAAAAGAATTTGTAAAAGATGATAATGGAAAATTAATTGCTTTAAAAACAGTTAATGTAGAGTGGAAAATGATACCTGGTCAAAGACCGGAATTAGTAGAAATTGCAGGAACAGAAAAAACTTGGCCTTGTGATTTGGCTCTATTAGCATTAGGTTTTACAGGTCCAGAAAGCACATTAGCTGATAAACTAGGGATAACAACCGACAATAGGTCTAATTATATAGCAGAATATGGCAAATATCAAACGAATGTCAAACATATTTTTACTGCTGGAGATATGAGAAGAGGACAATCCTTGATAGTTTGGGCCATTTCAGAAGGTAGAGAGGCCGCTAGACAAGTTGACTTATTCCTTATGGGCAAATCTGAACTTCCTTCAAAAGATATTGCTGGCGACCTCGTTGCAATGTAAAAAAAACCAATACAAAAAAAGCCCATACTTATATAGTATGGGCTTTTCTATTTATATCATTTAAAAGTATATCTCTAAGTATTTAACAAAAAAACCTCATATCTAACGATATGAGGTTTTGTTTACTTGATATAATCAAGATTTAAAGAAAGGCAGCGACCTACTCTCCCACATAAATGCAGTACCATCGGCGCTATTGGGCTTAACTTCTCTGTTCGGTATGGGAAGAGGTGAGCCCCAATGCTATAACCACCCTAAGCTTTTCAGTTAAATTGCTCTAACTGTATAAGTTAACATATAGTAAAATAATATTGTAAGTTCAAAATAAAAAAAGAGTGTCTCTTCCCTCTTGCGAGGGAAGAAGCGTACATAAGTCTATGGGTTATTAGTACTACTCGGCTATGACATTACTGCCTTTACACCTATAGCCTATCAACGTTGTCATCTCCAACGACCCTTTAAAGAAATCTCATCTTGTGGTGGGTTTCGCGCTTATATGCTTTCAGCGCTTATCCCTTCCCGACGTAGCTACTCTGCTATGCTCCTGGCGGAACAACAGATACACTAGAGGTCAGTCCAACTCGGTCCTCTCGTACTAGAGTCAGATCCACGCAAATTTCTAACGCCCACAGCAGATAGAGACCGAACTGTCTCACGACGTTCTGAACCCAGCTCGCGTGCCACTTTAATGGGCGAACAGCCCAACCCTTGGGACCTTCTCCAGCCCCAGGATGTGACGAGCCGACATCGAGGTGCCAAACCCCCCCGTCGATATGAGCTCTTGGGGGAGATCAGCCTGTTATCCCCGGAGTACCTTTTATCCTTTGAGCGATGGCCCTTCCATGCGGAACCACCGGATCACTATGCTCTTGTTTCCAACCTGATCGACCTGTATGTCTCTCAGTCAAGCACCCTTATGCCATTGCACTCTACGCACGGTTACCAAGCGTGCTGAGGGTACCTTTAGAAGCCTCCGTTACTCTTTTGGAGGCGACCACCCCAGTCAAACTACCCACCAAGCACTGTCCTCATCTCTGAGTTAGACTCTAGATAAGCAAAGGGTGGTATTTCAAGGATGACTCCACAACGCCTAGCGACGCTGCTTCGATGTCTCCCACCTATCCTACACATTACTTATCCAAAGCCAATACTAAGCTATAGTAAAGGTTCACGGGGTCTTTTCGTCCCGCTGCGGGTAATCGGCATCTTCACCGATACTACAATTTCACCGAGCTCATGGCTGAGACAGTGTCCAGATCGTTGCACCATTCGTGCAGGTCGGAACTTACCCGACAAGGAATTTCGCTACCTTAGGACCGTTATAGTTACGGCCGCCGTTTACTGGGGCTTCATTTCAGATCTTCGCCGAAGCTAAACCCTCCACTTAACCTTCCAGCACCGGGCAGGTGTCAGGCCTTATACATCATCTTTCAATTTAGCAAAGCCCTGTGTTTTTGATAAACAGTCGCCTGGACCTTTTCACTGCGGCCCATCCGAAGATGGGCGACGCTTCTCCCGAAGTTACGCGTCTATTTTGCCTAGTTCCTTAGCCATGAATCTCTCGAGCACCTTAGAATTCTCATCCCAACTACCTGTGTCGGTTTACGGTACGGGTTCTTATAATCTGAAGCTTAGAGGTTTTTCTTGGAAGCCTTTAGGCACACTATCCACTCGTCCGAAGATTTGTGGTACTATCGACTTTCTCCAAAACCTGCGGATTTACCTACAAGTCCTATAAATACAGTCTTCAACGTACTATTCCGTCAGTACGCGGTGCTTTCAATACTCCGTCACCCCATCGCAATTATAAGAAGTACAGGAATATTAACCTGTTATCCATCGACTACTCCCTTCGGATTCGCCTTAGGACCCGACTAACCCTCAGCTGATTAGCATCGCTGAGGAAACCTTAGTCTTTCGGTGTGCGGGTTTCTCGCCCGCATTATCGTTACTTATGCCTACATTTTCTTTTGTAATCACTCCAGCATACCTCACAGTACACCTTCTACGCAGATTACAATGCTCCCCTACCAC